>NZ_JAHCKL010000018.1 GCF_026125785.1 Hydrogenophaga sp. | reverse complement strand
TCCAGACTTCACTGTTCGGTGCCACCGATGCCGCCGGCATCCCTGATGCCATCGCCGTGCAGATGGCCGAGGTGTTCTCCGGCGACGTGGACTTCTACCGGGACCTGCGGCGCGGCGACCGCTTCTCCATCATGTACGAAGCCCTGGAGGCTGACGGCGAATTTGTACGGCCGGGTCGGATCCTGGCCGCGGAATTCGTCAATCAGGGACGGGTACTGCGCGCCGTCTATTTCGAGGACCCGAACGGCCGCGGCAGCTACTACACGCCGGACGGCCGCAACATGCGCCGTGCCTTCCTGCGGTCGCCCCTGGAGTTCTCCCGCATCACGTCCGGCTTCACCACCGCACGTTTCCATCCGATCCTGCAGAAATGGCGGGCCCACAAGGGGATCGACTACGCCGCGCCGGTCGGAACGCCGGTGCGTGCCACGGCGGATGCGGTTGCCGCCACGGTCGGGCACCAGAAAGGCTACGGCAACGTCATCGTCCTGCGCCACGCCAACAGCATCCAGACCGTATATGCGCACCTGTCCGGGTTCCGGCGGGATCTGAGGGCCGGCACCCGCGTGCAGCAAGGCGAAGTCATCGGCTATGTGGGCATGACCGGACTGGCCACCGGCCCGCACCTGCACTACGAATTCCACGTCAACGGTCTGCACGTGGATCCGCTGCGCAGCGCGCCCCAACCCGGTCCACCCATCACCGCCCAGCTGCGCCCGGCGTTTCAGACCGCGGCACGCGACATGGTCGAGCGTCTCGAGCAGATCCGCGAGTTGAATCTCGCTGCGCTGGAATAGACGCGACGGCTCAGCGCCGCATCTCCAACGACAAAGGGGCCATGGGCCCCTTTGTCGTTATGCGGGCAGTGGCGCCCTCAGGCGGAGAACGACGAACCGCAACCGCAGGTGGTGGTGGCGTTGGGGTTCTTGATGACGAACTGTGCGCCTTCCAGATCTTCCTTGTAGTCGATCTCGGCGCCCACCAGGTACTGGTAGCTCATGGCATCGATCAGCAGCGAGACACCGTTCTTCGTCATGGTGGTGTCGTCGTCGTTGACCACTTCGTCGAAGGTGAAACCGTACTGGAAGCCGGAGCAGCCGCCGCCCTGCACGAAGACGCGCAGCTTCAGGTCGGGGTTGCCCTCTTCGGCCACCAGTTCAGCGACCTTGGCGGCAGCGCTGTCCGTGAAGATCAGCGGTGCGGGCATTTCAGTGGGGATGTTTTCGGCCACGGCGCTCATGGATCACCTCTCGGGGTAGGGGGTTGGCCGAACCATCGGCCATGGAATCAAGGTGGGTGCGGTTCACCCGGGGACAAGGCGGCATGCTAATGGAAAACGCCTTCAGGCAGCGCTCAGCTGTTGTTTGCCGCCAGTTTCAGTGTGGGTTTGTCGTCGACGCTGGCCATGGGCTTGAGCTGGCCGCTGATGGTGGCACCCTGGTGCATTTCCAGCGCCTTGTAGGACACGTCCCCCTCGATGCGGGCCTTGGGCTGCAGTTCAAGAAGTTCGAAGGCCAGAACCGGGCCCTTGACGTGGCCATTGATGATGACGTGGTCGGCGTGGATCTGGCCGGTGACCGTGGCCACTTCGCTGACCACCAGGATGCTGGACTGCTGGTCGCTGGCGCGTATGTCGCCGACGACCTCGCCGTCGATGCGAAGGCCGTCATGGAAATACACATGACCCTCGATGCGGGTGCCCTGGGCGATCAGGCTCTTGATGGGCGGCTGCTTCTTCTTGTTGAACATGGTGATGTCCTCCGGGGGATCATGTTCGCACCCAGGGTGGCCGGTGCGAAAGGGTAAAAACAGCGCCGTCTCAGGCGCGCGAAGCCAAGGGACAGAGCATAGCCACGTCAGGCGGCATGCCCGCTTGCACGACGACGAGCGGCATGCATTCAGAGATTGGCACTCTGCATGGACCGCACGGAACCTCCCTGCAGGATTCTGGCGGTCACATTCTTGACCACGGCCTGCGCGGGCACGTCCACCAGGCCTTCCATGCGCAGATAGCCTTTGATCAGGACCGGCTGAGGTGTCGGCGCCTGGGTGGCTTTCCAGGGTTTGCCGGCCACGGTACCGACGAAGGTGACCTCCAGGGCCCCCTTGAAATCGGGCGCGTTCTTGCTCGCTTGCATCATGAGCACCTGCCAGCGGAGCTGCGTGTCCGAGACCCGCTCGGCCTGCAGGCCCCGAATGCTCAGCGCGTCGGTACCCGAGCCTGGGATGAGGCGCTCGAAGAAGCCAAGATCGTTGCGCAGGGTCTGGTTGTCGGCCTGCAATTGCCGGATCTGCAGCATCAGCTGTTCCTGGGTGCTGCGCTCGGTGATCAGCAGGCTTTCAGAGGTGTTGGCCACCGATTGCGCCTCTTTCAGGTCGCTCCGCAGGACCTGCACCTCGCGGCGCAACTGATCAAGCTCGCGCGCCGCGTTGCGGTCCAGACCCGCGATGTCCTTGCCAAACTCGAAGGACCACACCGCCAGCGCGGCCGAAAAGCCCAGCATGACCGCGCCCAGCAGCCAGCGCAGCGGCCAGGGCAGCCTGCTGCGCACCGACACCATCGGTGCACTGACCGTGAGCCGTCTGCGCAACAGGCGAAAACGCATGCAAACCTTTCAAAGTGCAAGAAAAGGAAACCAGGGCCCTGAATGCAAAAACCGCCCCAAGTCTGACTTGTAGGCGGTTTCTGCGTGGGCGTCCGGCTGCGCTTAGCGCTTGCTGAACTGCTTGCGGCGGCGTGCGGAGCGCAGGCCGACCTTCTTACGTTCCACTTCGCGGGCGTCGCGGGTAACGAAGCCGGCGTTGGACAGCTCGGACTTGAGCGCCGCGTCGTAGTCGATCAGAGCGCGGGTGATGCCGTGACGCACCGCACCGGCCTGGCCCGACTCGCCGCCACCGTGCACGTTGACCTGGATGTCAAAGGTCTCGGCGTGGTTGGTCAGCAGCAGGGGCTGCTTGGCGATCATGATGGAGGTCTCGCGGCCGAAGTAGGCCTGGATGTCCTTGCCATTGACCGTGATCTTGCCGCTGCCCTTCTTCAGGAAGACGCGAGCGACGCTGGATTTGCGACGGCCAGTGCCGTTGTTCCATTCACCAATCATCTCGAGGCTCCTTTAGGCGTTGATTTCCAGCACTTGCGGCTGCTGGGCGGTGTGCGGATGCTCCGCACCGCCGTACACCTTGAGCTTCTTGATCATGGCGTAGCCGAGCGGACCCTTGGGCAGCATGCCCTTGACGGCCTTCTCGAGCGCACGGCCAGGATGCTTGGCCTGCATGTCGCGGAAGTTGGTGCCATAGATGCCGCCGGGGAAGCCCGAATGGCGGTAGTACACCTTGTCCAGGGCCTTGGTGCCCGTGACGCGGAGTTTGGCTGCGTTGATGATGACGATGTAATCGCCGGTATCGACGTGAGGCGTGTAGATGGCCTTGTGCTTGCCGCGCAGTCGGAGAGCCACTTCACTGGCAACTCGTCCGAGGACCTTGTCGGTCGCGTCAATCACAAACCACTCGTGCTTCACGTCAGCGGGTTTTGCGCTGAACGTTTTGGTCATGAGTCTTCTCGCGAAGGGTGGTTTGGCCGCTCTTTTCCACGGTCGGCCGCTCTCTGGAGGAGCGCTCTTAGGTGGGATATGGTTGCTTCGCCGCGGAGCAGGCAGATCGCTGCGAAGCCCGCTATTGTACGAAATTCAGCGGTGGATGTCGAGGCGCTCGGCAATGGGCTTCCATTTGAGGTATTCACCCTCCAGGTAGGCCCGGGCGTCGGTCTGGGCGGCCAGGGGGGCGGGCTCGATGGCGAGCTCGCGCAAGGCGGCGACGTAGGCAGGATCCTGCAAAGCCTTCATGACGGCACTGCGCAACCGGCTCACCACCGGCTCCGGGGTGTTCTGAGGCACGGCGATGAGGTAGGCGGTCTCGGCGTTGAAACCGGGCACGCCCGCCTCGGCGATGGTCGGCAGATCGGGCACGGCCGGCGAGCGCTGGCGCCCCGTCACCCCGAGCATGCGGACTTTGCCTGCCCGATGGTTGGCGAGCGAGCCGCTGATGGCATCGAAATAGACCTGGATGTGGCCGCCCATGAGGTCGGTCAGGGCAGCGGCCCCACCCCGGTAGGGCACGGGCGTCATCCGGATGTTGCCGGCCTTTTCCATGAACAGCTCGGTCGTCAGCCGGATGAACCCGCCGGTACCGACGGTGCCGTAGGAGTGCTCACGGCTGTCGGTCTGCAGGTAGCGGACCAGTTCGGCCACGTTGCGCGCGGGCACGTCGTTGTTCACCACCAGGGCCAGAGACTGGGTACCCACGATGGCAACCGGCACCAGATCGCGGAACGAGGGCGTGGGTACGCCGGGGGCCGCGGTGAGCAGGTTGACGACCAGGGTGCCGGTCGTGCCGACCGCCACGGTGTAGCCATCGGCGGGGGCGCGGACGACCGCCTGGGTACCGATGTTGCCGCCGGCACCCGCGATGTTCTCGACGATGACCGAGCCGCCGAGCAGCGGACCGACGTGTTCGGCCAGCCGGCGAGCGAACAGGTCGGTGCCACCGCCCGCCAGGACCGGGGCGATGAATTTCACGGGGCGCTGGGGATAGGCTGCGTCGGCCGCGAGCGCTGGGCCTGCCAGTGCCGCCATGGCGGCCGCCAGGCTCAGCAGGCACCGGCGTCGCAGGAGGGAGGTTCTGGTTGTCATGCGCGGATCGTCCTTTCTGGGAGGGGGGAGGAAGAGAAAGCGGGCACGCGCAACCGCGCCGGCGGCGAGCGCCCGGCGGGAAGAACGCGGGGGACGGGGACGCAGGACGGTCGCAGGTCGGCCGCAACCGCCTGCGCAGGGGCAGGCTTACTGCGTCTTGATGTTGGCTTTGCGGATGGTCTCGCGCCAGCGCTCGCGGTCCTGTTCAACGGCCCGGGCGAAATCCGCCGGCCCGGCGCAAGCCACGATTTCCTTGAACTGCTGCTGCGTCTCGGGTTGGCGGCAGATGTCGAGCACGGCAGCGGCCAGGGCCGACACCTTGGCCGCAGGCGTCTTGGCGGGGGCGAAGAAGCCAAACCACAGCGGCACCGCCAGACCGTCGACTTTCAAGGCCTGGGCCACGGTGGGCGCACCGGCTGCGCTGGGCAGCGGGTTCTGGGAGAACGTGGCAAGCACGCGCAGCTTGCCCGCCTTGACCAGTTCCTCGAGCGCGACGGAGGTGGAGGTGAAGGCATCCACGCGGCCACCGAGCACCTCGGTGAAGGCCGAGGTAATGCCCTGGAAGGGCACGTGCAGGAAGCTGGTTCCGGTGGACTGGCCCAGCAACTCACCCAGCAGGTGGGAGATGGAGCCCACGCCTGTATTGGCCACGCTCAACTGGCCCGGACGCTGACGCGCATCCTGCAGCAGGTCGCCGATGGTCTGGTAGGGGCTGTCCTGGCGCACTGCGATCGCCATCGCGAGGTCGGCCACCATGGCCACCGGCACCAGGTCTTTCGCAGGGTCGTAGGGCATGCGCTCGCGCAGGAAAGGCATGATGGTGAGCGGGCCACCACCCATCGCCATGAACAGGGTCCGGCCATCGGCCGGCGCGCGGGCCACCATGGAGGCCGCGATGGACCCGGAAGCCCCGGGCTTGTTGTCCACGATCACAGACTCGCCCAGACGCGTCTGCAGGCGATCGGCGTAATAGCGCGTGATCGTGTCGCCCTGCCCGCCTGCGCCTGCCGGCACCACGATCGTGGTGTGCTGCGCTTGCGCGCCCGCCATGCACGCCCAGAGAGTCAGCATGGCGCCCATGCAACGGATTCTTTTCATCGTCAGCTCCTGTCGGTTGTCGTACGGGGTGATGTTTTGCTCAGGCGGCTTCGGCCAGGTAAGGTTCGCCCAGGTTGGCCATCAGGCGGTTGGCCCAGCCGAACATGGCCACCGAATGAACCAGGTCGAGAATCTCCAGATCGGTGAGCCCGGCTTCGCGCAAGGGGCGCAGGTGCTGCGCCGAGAGCTCGCCCGGCTGGAGCGTGAGCGCGGTCGAGAAGCGGATGATCGCGCGGTCGCGCGCGGATGCACCGGCCGTGTGGGGGTCCTCGAACAACTGCGCGACCACGTCGTTGCGCTTGGCCAGTTGCTCGAAGAAGCGCGAATGCACGGAGCAGCAGTACACGCAGCCATTGATGCGCGAGGCGGCCATCGCACCCAGTTCGCGCTCGGCGCGTGGCAGGCCGCGCGGGGCGTACATCACCGCGTTGAAGGCGGTGGAACGCGTGTGCAGGATGGACGGCTGGTGGGCCAGCAAGAGGTAGTAGTCCGAGGTCTTCGCCGTCTGGTGCGCGGCGTCCAGCGCGGCGAGCTGTTCGGGCGTGGCCTGGTCGATCCGCACGACGTCGAGCCAGGCGCGCCATTTGAGCATCGCGTTGGTGAAGCCATGCGCCTCGATGAGGGCGCCCACGGAAAGATGCTCGTTGGCCAGGATGCCGACCTTGTCCGCGGCGGGTGCCGCATCCGCGATGGGCGAAACCGCCAGCGTACCGTCCTCCTGGGCGGCTTTCAGGGCCTTCAAGCCCGACACCAGGCGTGTCTGGTACGAGATGAAGGCAATGAGCTGTGCCAGCAGCACGGTGCTGGGCGTGGACAGTCCGGCGGCCGGCAGTTGCATGAGTGCGGCCTTGTCTCCCTCAGTGGGCCGTTCGGTCAGGATGCGGGCGAACGTCATCATGGCGCGCAGCGATGGGTCGGCAAAGGCCTGTGGAGCGGCCCCGGTGTCGGCCAGCGAGACCAGCACCGGATCCGCGCCAGCGTCCAGCGCACGATCGCGGTAGTGCCCGGCCAGTGCGGGGGACGGCGTGAGCCGGCATGCGTACAGCGCCACCAGCAACCGATGCGACAGGGACAGGTCGGTCAGCGAGGGATCCAGCATGGCGTCGTGACTGAGCTGCGCGGTGGCCACGACCTTGTCACGCTGGTGCCGCAACGTGTGCGTGGCGGAGCCCGCCACGAGCCCGGCGGCACGGTCGATCAGGTCAGCAGGGCGGTTGGCGGTGGAGGTGTCGGTCATGTGTGAGGTTCCATGGACGGTTGCGAGGAGGAAGGCGAAGCAGGCGCGGCCAGCGGGCCGGCGGGTGTCCACTCGTACCCATAGAGCTCGGGCTCCGCGTACGACTGGATGTTGGCGAAGTGGAAGTCGCGGTCTTCAGCGTAGAACTGCGCCGCCATGCCGTCGGCCAGGCGGCGGGCGACGATGCTGATGCCGGGAATGTCACCCGCGACCGTGCCGTGCGTGAGCAGCGCCGGGAAGCAGAAGCAGTGCACGCGGTCCAGCCCGGGCAGCGTCCCGGGAACCCGCTCCTGCAACTCGAACACCGGCCCGAGGTAAGGCATCTCGGACAGGCTGGCGTCCTGCTTGTCGGCCGGCGGCTGGTACACATCGCGCCAGGCTTTCAGGTGCTGGCCCAGCAGGGCGAACTCGGGGCGAAAGTTCCAGTCCACCCGGAAGCCGGTGGCGAAGATCAGGAAGTCCAGTTCGATCCGTCCTTTGCCCGTGTCCACCTGCAGCGCGCCACCGTCGAGCCGGGCGCCCTGGATGGGGCAAGCGAAGTGAAAGCGCGCGTTGGCATGGCGCGAGACGCGCAGGGTGCTGCCATGCGGCGGCGGCGTCTGCTCGGCGTTGATGTACTGGCGGATCTTCCATTTCCACGCGTCGGGCAGTTGAACGTGTCCGTGCGAGAGGCCCGGATTGCCGGCACCCTTGGCTTTGTTGGCGCGGGGAAAGTCCTTGCGGCGAATCAGGATGTCCACGCTGGCGGCACCGCATTCGAGCGCCGTGGCCGCGCTGTCCATCGCCGAAGCGCTTGCGCCCACCACGCCCACGCGCTGGCCGGCCAGCAGGCGGTAGTCCATGGTGTCCGAGGAATGCGCCCATCGGTCCGGCGGCAGGCCGGTCACGAAATCCGGTACCGACGGCCCGCCCAGACCGGCAAACCCGGTGGCCAGGACGACGCGGCGCGCGAGCCAGTCCTGGCAACCCTGGGCCGTCTCGATGGTCAACGCCACCAGGCGATCGGCCCGAGGCTGGATCGCCACCAGACGGTGTTCGTTGCGGACGTCCACCTCCATCACGCGGCGGTACCAACGCAGGTAGTCCATCCATTGCAAGCGCGGGATCTTGTCCAGCGCTTGCCAGGCCGCTTCTCCGAACTGGGCTTCGAACCAGGCCCGGAACGTCAGGGCGGGCAAACCCAGTGCCGGACCGGTGAGCTCCTTGGGCGAGCGCAAGGTTTCCATGCGCGCCGTGGTGGCCCAAGGCCCTTCGAAACCTTCCGGAGACCGATCGAAAACCACCGGCGCGATACCGGCGTGGCGCAGCGCGGTGGCGGCGGCCAGTCCGGCTTGCCCGCCACCGATGATGGCCACATCCAGCACGCCCTCCCGGGTTGGCGGCATCCAGGGCCGGGGCGGCAAGCCCAGCCAGGCCAAGTCCTGTTTCAGCCGGGCCTCCAGGTCGGCCAGGCCTTCCGAAGGCGTACGAGAGTGCAGAATCATGTCTGCAGTCTATCGTTCCGAACTGGAACATCATTTCAATATTTCCATGGAACAAGCGCCAAATGGGTATTTCATACTCATTTGTTGATGCTTCAGGCAATGTGATCCCTTTCCATGGAGCGTTGCGAGAACAAGGTGCACGCACGGTGCCATTTCGCAGGCTCACCGAACGCGCCCGACAACCCGCTACCATCGGACGATGTTCAGCTACCGCCATGCATTCCACGCCGGCAACCACGCCGACGTGCTCAAGCACATCACCCTGATCGCCACACTGCGGCACTTGATGCGCAAGGAAGCGGGCATCACGCTGATCGACACCCACGCGGGCGCCGGGCTGTACAGGCTGGACGGGGACTACGCGCAAACCGGCGCGGAAGCCCGGGACGGGGTGGTCAAGCTCATGGCCACCCTGCGACCGCACGGACAAGCCCCGGCGGCGGCTGCCACGGCCATTGACGACTACCTGGACCTGATCGCCAGCTACAACCCTTCAGGCACGCTGCGCGTCTACCCCGGGTCGCCGTTCGTCATGCACCCACTGATGCGGACCGAATCGCGCGACCGGCTCAAGCTGTTCGAGTTGCACCCGACCGACAGCCGCACGCTGGCCGGCAACATCGAGCAGCTCGGCGCGGGGCGGCAGATCGCTGTTGCACGCCAGGACGGCTTCGAAGCCCTGCGGCCCTTGCTGCCCCCTCCGCCATCGGCGACCGGCTCCAAGCGCGCCCTGGTGCTCATCGATCCCAGCTACGAAATCAAGAGCGACTACGCCAAGGTCAGTTCTTGCATGCAAGACGCCTTGAAGCGGTTTCCGACCGGAACCTACCTCGTCTGGTACCCGGTGATCCCACGGCCAGAGGCACACGAACTGCCCCGGCGGCTGAAAACCCTCTCGAACCAGGCGCAGCGGCCCTGGCTGCACGCCACCCTGGCCATAGGCCGCGATCCGGCCGACGGCCCGGACGACCGGCCTGGGCTGACCGCCAGCGGCATGTTCGTGATCAACCCGCCCCATACGCTCAAGGCCACACTGGCCGAAGCGCTGCCGCAACTGCTCGGCCACCTGGGCCGGGGCAAGGGCCAGGGCCAGGCCCTGGAATCCGGCGGCTGAGGAGCCTACTGGGGACGTGCCAACACCATGGTCCAGTAGCGGCCATAGGTGCTGCCAGCCTGCTGCACACAGCTCACCGCCACGTCGCGGAACTCCGCCCGCATGATGTTGGCGCAGTGGCCGGCGCTGCCCAGCCAGCCACTCATGACGGCGCTCACGGTCTGCTGCCCGGCAGCGATGTTCTCCCCGGTCCACGACCAGGCGTAGCCCTCGGCGGCAATGCGCTGGGAGTGCGTGCGGCCATCCAGGCCGGTGTGGGAGAAATAGTTGTTGACCGCCATGTCCCGCGAGTGTTTGGCCGCTGCGGAGAACAGGCGATCGTCCCAGTTCAGCGGGTCGACTGCGGGCATGGCGGTGGTGCCGCAGGTGCGCGGCGAGGCCCGAGCGGCATTGATCTGCTGCAGCAGGCTGTTGCGGAAGTCCGCCAGACCGCAACTGGTGCTGGCGTCGAGCGCCACCAGGCCGCTGGCGCTTCCACCCGCCCCTGACGACGACCCGGTGTCGGTGGCCGGCGTCGCACCAATGGTGCCCGACGGCGTGGAGGCGGCGGACGTGCTGTCGTCAGACCCCCCGCCGCCGCAGGCCGCCAGCACCAGGCTGCAGGCCAGCAGAGCGGCCATGAGGCCGGGAGAACAGCGCGAGGGCCGAGGAAACGCGTGGATAGGCATGGACAAGACTCTAGGGGCGCCGGCGGAAGGCCGGGTAAGCGAATGTGCAAACGGTGGTGAAGGCCGGACAAACCCCGATCTCGTTGCCCCCGATTAGCCGACCGATTGGTCGGCTAATTCGCTATACTGCCTCGGACGCGGCCTTCCGCGAGGAGACGACGCCCCATGTACACCCAGTCTTTCAATGTCCCGGACGGGGCATCGGCCAGCGCGGTCAAGGCGGTCCCCGCCTCTCAGGACCCGGCCGATGCCGCGCGGCAGGCCCATTTCGACACGGTGATCGACGCCGACGGCAAGATCGAGCCCCGCGACTGGATGCCCGAGGCCTACCGCAAGACCCTGGTGCGCCAGATCAGCCAGCATGCGCACAGCGAGATCGTGGGCATGCTGCCGGAGGGCAACTGGATTTCGCGCGCGCCCAGCCTCAAGCGCAAGGCGATCCTGGTGGCCAAGGTGCAGGACGAGGGCGGCCACGGCCTGTACCTGTACAGCGCGGCGGAAACATTGGGCACCAGCCGTGACCAGATGTTCGACGCGCTGCACAGCGGCCGCGCCAAGTACAGCTCGATCTTCAACTACCCGACCCTGACCTGGGCCGACGTGGGCGTGATCGGCTGGCTGGTGGACGGCGCGGCGATCATGAACCAGATTCCGCTGTGCCGCTGCAGCTATGGCCCGTATGCGCGGGCCATGATCCGCGTCTGCAAGGAAGAGAGCTTCCACCAGCGCCAGGGTTTCGAGGCGCTGATGACCATGATGCAGGGCACGGCCGAACAACGGGCCATGGTGCAGGACGCCGTGAACCGCTGGTGGTGGAAATGCCTGGCGATGTTCGGCCCCCCCGACGCCGACAGCCCCAACAGCGTGCAGGGCATGCGCTGGGGAATCAAGCGCATCTCCAACGACGACCTGCGCCAGAAGTTCATCGACGCCACGGTGCCCCAGGCCGAAGTGCTGGGTGTGACCCTGCCCGACCCAGAGCTTCGCTGGAACGAGGCGCGCGGTCACCACGACTACGGCCAGATCGACTGGGACGAGTTCTGGGCCGTGGTCAATGGCGACGGTCCCTGCAACAAGGAGCGGCTGGCCACGCGCGTGAAGGCCTGGAACGACGGCGCCTGGGTGCGCGAGGCCGCGCTGGCCCATGCCCGCAAGCAGCAGGAACGCGCCCTGAAGGAGGCCGCATGAACACCCCGCTCAAGGAATGGCCGCTGTGGGAAGTCTTCGTTCGCAGCAAACAGGGACTGGAGCACAAGCACTGCGGCAGCCTGCACGCCAGCGATGCGCAGCACGCGCTGCACCTGGCGCGCGATGTCTACACCCGCAGGCAGGAAGGCGTCAGCATCTGGGTGGTGCAGTCCAGCAGCATCACGGCCAGCGAACCCGACAGCAAGGACAGCTTCTTCGACCCGGCGGCGGACAAGGTGTACCGGCACCCCACGTTCTACGAGATCCCCGACAAAGTGGGGCACATGTGATGGAAGGTTTGTTGGCGAAGGGCGTTTCACGTTCAACGCCAGGAAAGGCCGCATGAACACAGCCACCGCCCCTGTCGACTACCTGCTGCACCTGGCGGACAACGCGCTGGTGCTGGGTCAGCGCAACGCCGAATGGTGCGGCCATGGTCCGATCCTGGAAGAGGACCTGGCGCTGGCCAACCACAGCCTGGACCTGCTGGGACAGGCGCGCCTGCTCTATCAGCACGCGGCGTCAAACATCAACACGGACGCCGCGCTGGCCAGGCGCTTCGCGCACCTGCAGGGCGCCCGCACGCAAGGCGCGGTGACGGAAGACACGCTGGCCTATTTCCGCGACGTTGCCGAGTTCCGCAACTTCACCTTGCTGGAACTGCCCCACCACGGCCCGCTGGCGGGCCCCGCGGCCGGCGACCGCGACTACGCCACCACGATCACACGCAACTTCCTCTATGGCGCGCTCATGGTGCTGTGGTGGGAAAGGCTGCAAACCTCGTCGGACAGGCAACTGGCCGCCATCGCGGCCAAGTCGCTCAAGGAGGCGCGCTACCACCTGCGCCATGCAGGCGACTGGCTGGTGCGCATGGGCGATGGCACGGCACAGTCGCACGAACGCGCGCAGGCCGCTCTGGCGCACCTGCTGCCTTGCACGCAGGAGTTCTGGACAGGCTGCGAGGCCGAGGCGCAGGCGGTGCAGAACGGCTCGGGTGTCGTGACGGCGGCGCTGCGGCCGGACTGGGACGCCCTGGTCGACGAGACGCTGGCCGAGGCATGCCTGCAGCGCCCGCCAGCCGGCGGCTACGTGACGCAGGGCAAGCATGGCGTGCACTCGGAGCACATGGGTTTTCTGCTGGCGGAGATGCAAAGCCTGGCACGCGCGCACCCGCAGGCCGTCTGGTAAGGCCATGCGCGCCATGCACGACGCCATCTGGACCACACTGGATGCGCTTTGCGATCCGGAGATACCGGTGGTGAGCCTGCGAGAACTCGGCATCCTGCGCGAGGTGCGCACCGCTGCCGATGGCGTGACCGAGGTGGTCATCACGCCAACCTACAGCGGTTGCCCGGCCATGGGGCAGATTGAAGACGATGTGCATGCCGCGCTCGCGCGCTCGGGCCTGGCGGCGCGCGTGGTCACGCAGCTCGCGCCGGCCTGGACCACGGACTGGATAAGCGAATCCGCGCGTGAGAAGCTGCGCGCCTTCGGCATCGCGCCTCCGCCACGCGGCGGCCCCCAGCCGCTGACGTTCTCGCGCAGGAAGCCGCCACGCGAAGCTGTGGCCTGCCCACGGTGCGGCTCCACACACACCACCGAAACCTCGCCGTTCGGCTCCACCGCCTGCAAGGCCATGTACCGCTGCCTGGACTGCCTGGAGCCTTTCGACCTCTTCAAATCGTATTGAGCGAGCCCCACCATGAGCCCTGTCACCGCCCGCTTCCACGAGCTCCCGATCGCGCGCGTCAACCCCGAGGCAGTGGGTGCGGTAGCCATCACGCTGGCGGTGCCGCCAGCGCAGCGCGAGGCCTTCGCGTTCGAGCCCGGACAGTTCCTCACCGTGCGTGCGCGCATCGACGGCCAGGATGTGCGACGCAGCTATTCGATCAGCAGCGCCCGCAGCCTCTACACCACGCGGGGCGAACTCACGCTGGGCATACGGCCGGTGGAGGGCGGCGTCTTCAGCAACTGGGCCGCGGGCACGCTCAAGGCCGGCGACACCCTGCAGGCCATGCCACCGGACGGCCGCTTCACCGTGCACCGGCCGCGCGCCCTGCACCGCGTGGGTTTCGCGGCCGGCTCGGGCATCACCCCCATTCTCTCCATCATGACCAGCACGCTGGAGGAGTCGCCCACCGCCAAGTTCACGCTGGTCTATGGCAACCGCCGCATGGCCAGCGTGATGTTCAACGAAGCCCTGCAGGACCTCAAGGACCGCTTCCGCGACCGGCTGACCCTGATTCACATCCTGTCGCGCCAGGCGCAGGAAGTGCCCCTGCTCGAAGGCCGCATCGACGGCGACAAGGTGCGCGCCATCGTCGGTGCCCTGCTGCCCGTGGCCAGCATGGACGAAGTCTTTGTCTGCGGCCCCGAGGCCATGATCGAAGCCACCGAGGCGGCCTTGCTGGGCGCCGGCCTGAAGCCAGAACGCATCCATGCCGAGCGCTTCACGTCGCCCACGCTGGAGGCGTTGCCACGTGCCCAGCGCGAGCGTGTGCAACTCGGCCACCCGGCGCTCTCCACTTCCGGCAAAGTGGCGCTGACCGTGGTGCTCGACGGCAAGCCGCATGCGTTGCGCATGGGCCGCGACGAACGTGTGCTGGACGTGGCGCTGGACGCCGGCCTGGACCTGCCCTGGTCGTGCCGGGGCGGTGTGTGCTGCACCTGCCGCGCCAAGGTGCTGGAGGGCTCGGTGGCCATGGACAAGAACTTCACGCTGGAACCCTGGGAAACCAGCCAGGGTTTCGTGCTGAGCTGCCAGGCCAGACCCACCAGCGACCATGTGGTGGTGAGCTACGACGAGCGCTGATGCAGCCCCGTGCTCAGAAGCGCCAACCCAGGCCCACGCTCAGCAGCAAAGGATCGACCTTGAAGGTACCCAGCTGGGTGCCACCGGCACTGACGTCGGTCTGAATGAAGACCTTTTTCAGATCGACGTTCAGGTAGAGCTTGTCGGCCAGCGGAATGTCCACGCCCACCTGCAACGCCGGGCCGAAGCTGTTGCGCTTCACGTCGGCCGCGCCACCGAGCACGTTCACCGAACTGAAGCGCGTGTAGTTGATGCCCGCGCCCAGGTAAGGCTTGATGCCGTACGCGGTGTCGAAGTGGTACTGCAACGTCAGCGTCGGCGGCAGATGCCGCAGGCTGCCGATGTCGACGCCATTGGAGCTCAGTGTCTGCTTCTGCGGCACGGTGAGGATCAGCTCGGCCGCGATGTTGCGGTTGAAGAAGTAGCTGAAGTCGACCTCGGGCAAGGTCTTGTTGTTGATGGCCAGCCCCAGTCCGGTGCTGTCCTTGTTGGCACTGTCCAGGTGCACCGCACGGGCGCGCACCAGCAGCGTGCCCTCCTTGAAGTCCTGCGCATGGGCGGCACCCGAGGCCGCCACACAGAGCGATGCCACGGCAACGATGGCGATGAGAGGTTTTTTCATGATGATCGTCTGACAACCAGAAACGGGAAGATTCCCGCGACCATTACAGGTGCCGTGCGACACGAGGGCGTTGACCCAGGTCAAGCGGCTGCAGAACCCGTCTGCAGGATCAAGGGCCTTTGACGCAGGTCAACCCGCGAAGGCTCTGCATCAATCGCGCAGCAACACCACCGGCGCCACGCCAGCTTGCACCACGCCGATGGAAGCCGCGGCCGCCCGGCTCAGGTCGATGATGCGCCCGCGCACATGCGGCCCCCGGTCATTGATGCGCACCACCACCTCCTGGCCGGTGGTGGCGTGGCGCACGCGGACCTGCGTGCCAAATGGCAGCGAGTTGTGCGCGGCGGTGAAGTCGTTCATGTCAAAGACCTCGCCGCTCGCGGTGCGCCGCCCATGAAAGGTCTCGCCATACCAGGATGCCAGCCCGCGCTGGATCTCATCGACGCCCACGGTGCCCGTCGGCTGCGGCGCGTCCGGCGGCAGTGAAGGCAGGTCCGGCGCACGCGTGGCGCAACCACCCAGCCAGAGCAGGGTGGCCAACGCCAGCGTGAGCGCGGGCCGCAGGCTCATGCCAGGCCCAGGCGTTGCACGATCGCGGTGGTCGCCGCGCTCTGGTTCATGGTGTAGAAGTGCAGCCCCGGCGCACCCGCGGCGCGCAGGCGTTCGCACAGCGCGCTCACCACGTCCAGCCCGAAGGCCTTGATGGACTCGGTGTCGTCACCGAAGGCCTGCAGCCGCAAGCGGACCCAGCGGGGGATTTCCGCGCCGCAGGCATCGGAAAAGCGCATGAGCTGAGTGGAACTGGTGATGGGCATGATGCCGGGCACCACGGGCACGTCCACGCCGAGGCGGTGCAGGTCGTCCACGTAGCGGGCGTAGGCGTCGGCATTGAAGAAGTACTGCGTGATGCCCGAATCCGCGCCCGCACGAACCTTGGCCAGGAAGGCCTCCAGGTCGGCTTGCGGCGATCGGGCCTGCGGATGGGTCTCCGGGTAGGCCGCCACCTCGATGTGAAAGCGCTCGCCGGTCTCGGCACGGATGAAGGCCACGAGGTCGCTCGCGTAGCGGAACTCGCCACCGACGCCGTAGCCGCTGGGCAAGTCGCCGCGCAAGGCGACGATGCGACGGATGCCCGCCGCCGAGTAGGCCGCCAGGCGTTCACGGATGCTCTCGCGCGACTGGCCAATGCAGCTCAGGTGCGGCGCGGCCGGACAGCCCTCGCCCATGATCTCGGTGACGGTCTGCAAGGTACCGTCCTGCGTGGAGCCGCCAGCGCCGAAGGTGACGGAACAGAACTCGGGCCGCAGCATGTAGAGCTGCTGCCGCACGGCGCGCAGCTTGACGGCGCCCTCGGGCGTTTTGGGCGGAAAAAACTCGAAACTCAATGGCAGTGCCATGCAGGCTGCTCCTTGCGTCAGACGCGTTCACCCACCTGGGCGAACACGAAGAATTCACGGTTGCCGTCACCCCCGGTGATCGGGCTTTCAAAATAGTCGCGCAGCGCCAGGCCCTGTGCCACGCAGGCCTGGGCGATGCGTTCGCGCACCCGCTCCAGGCTCGCCGGGTCCTTGACCAGTCCGCCTTTGCCGATGTGCCCGGGCTGCAGCTCGAACTGCGGCTTGACCAGCATCAGCAAATGGCCACCAGGCACCAGCAAGGGCTCGATGGCCGGCCACACCAGCGTCTGCGAGATGAACGACAGGTCGCCCACCGCCAGATCGAAGGGCGGCGCACCGCCCGCGTCCCGCAGCGCCTGTGCGCTCAGCTCGCGCGCATTGCACTTCTCGATGCAGACCACGCTCGGATGGTTCCGCAGCGAGGCATGCAACTGGCCCTGCCCCACGTCCACACCCACCACCTGCGCCGCGCCGTGCTGCAGCAGGCAGTCGGTGAAGCCACCGGTGCTCTGGCCCACATCGAGCACGCGCAGTCCGCTCACGTCCAGCCCCACATGCGCCAGGGCACCGTCGAGCTTGAGGCCGCCACGCGAGACAAAGCGGGTCTCGGCGGCATCCAGAAGCTCCAGTTCCGCCAGGCCCGGAAGCTCGTCGCCGTTCTTGGCCACCGTCTTCCAGCCCCCACCGGCCTGGCGCCATCGCACGCCAGCGGCGATCAGCCGCTGCGCCTGCGAGCGCGTGGCCGCCAGGCCCCGCTCCACGAGAAGTTGATCGGCACGCATACCACTCGAACGCAACCCGTTCCGTCCGCACGGAGCCCGCGAAGTACCTGAGGGGCCTTCGAAAGGCTCAGGCCGGACGGCCATCGGTTGCCGGGCGACGCATCAATACCGGTACGTGTCCGGCTTGTAGGGGCCGTGCTTCGGCACACCGATATAGGCGGCTTGCTCATCGGTGAGCTCGGTCAGCTGGGCACCCACCTTCTTGAGGTGCAGCCGCGCCACTTTCTCGTCCAGGTGCTTGGGCAGCACGTAGACCTTGCCCAGGTCGTAGCTGTCGGCGTGGGTGAAGAGTTCGATCTGCGCGATGGTCTGGTTGGCGAAGGACGAGGACATCACGAAGCTGGGATGGCCGGTGCCGCAGCCCAGGTTCACCAGGCGTCCCTTGGCCAGCAGGATGATGCGCTTGCCATCCGGGAAGATCACGTGGTCGACCTGCGGCTTGATCTCTTCCCACTGGCACTTGGCCTCGAGCTCGGCGACCTGGATCTCGTTGTCGAAGTGGCCAATGTTGCAGACGATGCTCTGGTCCTTCATGGCCGCCATGTGGGCGTAGGTGATGACGTCGCGGTTGCCGGTGGTGGTGACAAAGATGTCGGCCTTGTCGGCGGCGTACGCCATGGTCACCACGCGGTAGCCCTCCATCGCGGCCTGCAGGGCGTTGATGGGATCGATTTCGGTCACCCAGACCTGGGCCGAGAGCGCGCGCAGCGCCTGGGCCGACCCCTTGCCCACGTCGCCATAGCCCGCCACCACGGCCACCTTGCCGGCGATCATCACGTCGGTGGCGCGCTTGATGCCATCCACCAGCGACTCGCGGCAGCCATAGAGGTTGTCGAACTTGCTCTTGGTCACCGAGTCGTTGACGTTGATGGCGCGGAACATCAGGGTGCCCCGGGCGGCCATTTCCTTTAGGCGGTGCACGCCGGTGGTGGTCTCTTCCGTCACGCCGATGATCTGTGCGCTCTTGCGGCTGTACCAGCTGGAGTCTTCGGCTAGCTTGGCCTTGATCGCGGCAAACAGGATGCGCTCTTCTTCGCTGCCGGGGTTGGCCAGCACGGAAGCGTCCTTCTCTGCCTTCTTGCCCAGGTGCATGAGCAGCGTCGCATCGCCGCCGTCGTCCAGGATCATGTTCGGGCCCTCGCCTTCCGTGCCCTTGGCGCCGAAGTCGAAGATGCGGTGCGTGTAGTCCCAGTAGTCCACCAGGGTTTCGCCCTTGACGGCGAAGACCGGGGTGCCGGCGGCGGCGATGGCGGCTGCCGCGTGGTCCTGGGTGGAGAAGATGTTGCAGGAGGCCCAGCGCACCTGTGCGCCCAGCGCCTGCAGGGTCTCGATCAGCACCGCGGTCTGGATCGTCATGTGCAGCGAGCCGGTGATGCGCGCACCCTTGAGCGGTTGCTTGGCGGCGTATTCCTCGCGGATGGCCATGAGGCCGGGCATCTCGGTCTCGGCGATCCTGATCTCTTTGCGGCCCCACTCGGCCAGGCCGATGTCGGCGATCACGCAGTCGGTGTTCGCGGGGTTGTTCAGACGTGCATTCATGGTTGTTCGCTCCAGATGGTTGAAAACCACAGCTCGGGGCGAAATGGACTCATCGCACGAGGTGTGGATGAGCGTCGTTGCATGGATGGTCCGAGCCTCACGCCCGCTGCCGGCCGGTGCCGGTGGGGCGCTGCAACGCTCCTCGGATGGCGGGATTTTAGCCGAGGAATGCCCGGGCGCGCCTGTGAGAAACTGCCGGACGCCCATGGACATGCTGCCCCTAGACCTCTGGCCCGTCGACGCCCGCGCCCGCATCCACGGCGTGCTGACCGACATCGACGACACCCTGACCACCGAAGGCGCCATCACGCCGCCCGCACTGGCTGCGCTGCAAAGGCTGCGCGCCGCGGGTCTGCCGGTGATGGCCATCACCGGCAGACCCGCAGGCTGGAGCGCGCCTTTTGCGCTGGCTTGGCCGGTGGACGCCATCGTGGCCGAGAACGGCGCGGTGGCGCTCTGGCGCGATGCGGGCGGGGGACTGGCGCGCGCCTACCTGCAGGACGCCGCCACCCGCGCGGCCAACTTCGCCCGGCTGCAGGCGGTGGCGGCCCAGGTGCGCGCGGACATCCCCGAGGCCCGCCTGGCCGAGGACAGTCCCGGACGGGAGACCGACATCGCGATAGACCACAGCGAATTCCACCACCTGGACGCGCCCACCGTTGCCCGCGTGGTGGCGCTCATGCGCGCCGCCGGACTGCATGCCACGGTGAGCTCCATCCACATCAACGGCTGGATCGGCGACCACGACAAGCTGGTCGGCGCGCGCTGGATCGTGCGCGAGCGCCTGGGCCGCGACCTCGATGCCGAGTTGCCGCATTGGGTCTACGTCGGCGACTCGACCAACGACGCGCGCATGTTCGCCCACTTCCCCCACAGCGTGGGCGTGGCCAATATCGCGCGTTTCCAGGACGCCCTGCCCCACAAGCCCCGGTATGTGACGCGCGGCGAGCGGGGCGCGGGCTTTGCCGAAGTGGTGAGCGCGGTGTTGGACGCGCGCCTGGAGACCCGCGCATGAACCATCCGGCACGGCTGGGTCTGTTCGCCATCTTCGGCTCCACGTTCCTGGAACTGGTGGGCTACTTCATGCTCACGCCCCTGCTGATCCTGCGGCTCAAGGCCGACGGTGTGTCCACCGCGCTGGCCGGGGTGTTCGCCGCCAGCGCCTGGCTGGGCGTCTTCCTGATGACGCCCTTCGCCTCGGCCATCACCCAGCGCATCGGGCGGCGGCCGACGCTGTGGCTGGCCGCGCTGATCCCGGTGCTCACCACCACCGGCTTCACACTCACGGCCTGGCTGCCGCTGTGGTTTGTCTTCAACCTGGCCGGCGGCATGGCCTCGGGCCTGCGCTGGGTGCTGGCCGAGGCGGTGGTGGCGGAGTTTTCGCCGCCTGGCCAGCGCGGCCGCTACGTGGGCATCTTCGAAACCATGGTCGGCACCACCTTCGTGCTCGGCCCACTGTTGCTGGCCTGGGTCGGCGCACAGAGCGCGGCCGCGCTGTGGGCCGCGCTGGCCTTCATGGCCGCCGGCCTGCTCTGGAGCCTGCTGATACCGCGCCTGCCCGATGCGGCCGATGCGCACAGTGCGCGCGTCGGGCTTCGAGGCGTGTGGCATGCGCTGCGCGCGCATCCGCTGATCATGACGGTGGGCTTCGTCGGCGGCTTCTTCGAAAGCGGGCTGACCGCCATCCTGCCGCTCTACGGCCTGGCACTGGGCCTGGGCGCCACCGCCGCCGCCCTGCTGGTGTCGGCCAGCGGCCTGGGCAGCGCACTGATGATGCTGCCAGCCGGCATGCTGGCCGACCGCATGGCCCATCACCCACGCCAGCGCTGGGGCGATGCGCGCGGCGCGCGCCTGCGGCTGCTGCGGGCGTGCGCGGTCATCACGCTGCTGGCCACGCTGGCCATTCCCTTCGCGGCAGGCACGCCCTGGCTGGCCGCCCCCGTGGCCTTCCTCTGGGGCGGCGCCGGCGGCTGCCTGTACACGCTGGCGATGATCGACATCGGCTCGCGCGAGACCGGCATCACCCTGGTCAACAGCACCGCGGTGCTGGTGCTGTCCTACACGCTGGGCGGCGTGCTGGCCCCCGCATGGGGCGCAGCGGCACTGCAGTGGGCTCCGGCGGTGGGTTTCCCGGCGCTGCTGGTCGGCATCGCCGGGCTCGGCTGCTGGCTGTTGAGACCGAGGCGGCTGCCCCCATCTGCGGGAACCCGACGGGCGTAAGCGGCTCCCACCCACACGAAAGGACACTCCCATGCCCATCCCCTGGCTGGCCGCCTTGAAAGTGATTCCCTGGGGCGACGTGATCGAACACGCGCCCAAGGTGCTCGGCGCAGCCCGCAAGCTGCTGGACCGCCAGAAGGCACCGCCCATCGCCACCCCGGCGCCCACCCCGCTGGACCTGGGCGATGCGCCGCCCAGCCTGGGCGAACTGAAGAACCGCCTGGTGGAAGCACGCCAGCTCATCGACCAGCAGGCGCAGACTCAGCAGCAACTGACCCAGACGCTGGCCGAACTGGCGGAACAGAACGCGCGCCTGGTGAGCGCCGTGGAACTGCTGCGCGTGCGCACGCGCATGCTGATCTGGGCCGTGATGCTCCTGGGGCTGGGCGTGATCTGGCTGCTCGCCCGCTGACGGCCGAAGCGCTCAGCCGGGCACGTCCAGCGTGGCGTCGCAACCCTTGCCGGCCGCGATCCAACGCCGCGCCAGACGGCGCAGCAAAGGCGCGGCCCAGCGCCAGCGCGGCCCCAGCAGCGCCCGCGTGTCGCTGAGCACGCCACAGCGGTAGAGGCTCTGCCCGGCGTCCCAGCGCAGCGCATCGCACGCACCCAGGCGGCGGCGCGAGATGACCTGCCCCAGCGGGCAGGGTTCGGCCAGGCAGCACACGCCGCAGCCATTGCAGGGTGCGCCCAAGGCCGGTTTGGCCGGCGCATCGGGGTGGATGTGGATGACCTGGTCCGTGCGCATCACACCCGGTTCAGCACCGGTCCCAGCACACGCCCGGTGTGCGTGCCCAGCCGCACCACCTCGTCCGGCGGGGCGGCCGCGACGATGCGCCCGCCACCCGCCCCGCCTTCGGGGCCGAGGTCGATGATCCAGTCGGCCTCGGCCATCACGTCCAGGTCGTGCTCGATCACCACCACGCTGTGGCCGCCATCCACCAGGCGATGGAGCACGCGGATCAGTTTTTCCACGTCGGCCATGTGCAGGCCGACCGTGGGTTCGTCCAGCACGTAGAGCGTGTGAGGCGCCTTCTGGCCGCGGCGCCCCACGTCGTCGCGCACCTTGCTCAGCTCGGTCACCAGCTTGATGCGCTGCGCCTCGCCGCCGGAGAGCGTGGGGCTGGGCTGGCCCAGCGTCAGGTAGCCCAGCCCCACGTCCTTGAGCAGTTGCAGCGGGTGGCTGATGGCAGGCATGCTGGCGAAGAAGTCCACCGCCTCGTCCACCTCCATCTGCAGCACGTCGCCGATGCTCTTGCCTTTCCAGGTCACGGCCAGGGTCTCGGGGTTGAAGCGCGCGCCGTGGCAGACCTCGCAGGGCACCTTCACGTCCGGCAGGAAGCTCATCTCGATGGTGCGCATGCCCTGGCCCTCGCAGGCCGGGCAGCGGCCCTCGCCGGTGTTGAAGCTGAACCGGCCCGGCCCGTAGCCACGCGCCTTGGCCTCCAGCGTGTCGGCGAACAGCTTGCGCACCGTGTCCCAGAAGCCGATGTAGGTCGCCGGACAGGAGCGCGGTGTCTTGCCGATCGGCGTCTGGTCGACTTCGAGCACACGGTCCACCACCTCCGCACCCAGCAGCCGCTCGCAGCCGATCCAGGCGGGACGCTGCCCTTTGTCCCAGGCGGTGCGCCCGGCCTGCGTGGCGCGCATCGCCACGGCGCTGGACGCATTGGCCAACAGCACGTCGCGCGCGAGCGTGGACTTGCCCGAGCCGCTCACGCCGGTGATGACCACCAGGCGCTGCAAGGGCACGTCGGCATCGAGCCGGTCCAGGTTGTGCAGCCGCGCGCCACGCAACTGCAACCAGGGCAGGTCCTTGGCGCCCTGCACATCGCGGCGCGGCCGCAGGGGATGCTTCATCGCGTGCAGCAGGTAGCGCCCGGTGACCGAGTCCGGTGTCGCGGCCAGATCGTCCACCGTGCCTTGCGCCACCACACGGCCACCGCGTTTGCCCGCGCTGGGGCCGATGTCGATGATGTGATCGGCGCGCCGTATGGTGTCTTCATCGTGCTCGACCACCACCAGGGTGTTGCCCTGCTCGCCCAGCTTGTGCAGCGCATTGAGCAGGATGGCGTTGTCGCGTGCGTGCAGGCCGATGGTCGGCTCGTCCAGCACGTAGCACACGCCCTGCAGGTTGCTGCCCAACTGCGCAGCCAGGCGGATGCGCTGCGCCTCGCCGCCGCTGAGCGTGGGCGCGCCACGGTCCAGCGTCAGGTAGTTCAACCCCACCTCCTCCAGGAACGCCAGCCGACTCTCGATCTCGGGCAGCAGGTCGCGCGCAATGCCAGCTTCGCGGCCCGTCAGCGCGGACGGTACAGCCCCCTCGGCGAGCAACGACCCGCGCAGCGGCGGAGCGTGGGAGCCACCGACCCCACCGCCGGGCCGCCCCAAGGCGGGGTCAGCCCCCTCGGGGGGCAGCGACCCGCGCAGCGGCGGAGCGTGAGGGCCACCGACCCCGCCGCCGGGCCGCCCCAAGACGGGGTCAGCCCCCTCGGGGGGCAGCGACCCGCGCAGCGGCGGAGCGTGGGGGCCACCGACCCCGCCGCCGGGCCGCCCCAAGGCGGGGTCAGCCCCCTCGGGGGGCAGCGACCCGCGCAGCGGCGGAGCGTGGGGGCTCATCAACCCCCGCACCCAAGCACGCACCTCGCTCACCGACAGGCGTGCCACGTCGGTGATGCCGACGCCACCGAAACGCACGGCGCGCGCCTGGGCGTTGAGGCGGGTGCCCTCGCAGGTCGGGCAGACCTCGTCGGCGACATCGTCGAGTTCGGGCTCGGCAAAGCTCTGCTCGCGGCCACGCTCGTTGTCGTCGCGCACCGAATCGTCCAGCGCCTTGCGCTGCTCTCGCGAGAGCCGCACGCCCGTACCCACGCAGTCAGGACACCAGCCGTGCTTGCTGTTGTAGGAGAACAGGCGCGGGTCGAGTTCGGGGTAGCTGGTGGCGCAGACCGGGCAGGCGCGCGTGGTGGAGAACACCTCCAGGCGGCCGAGGTCGCGGGTGGACGCACCGTCGGCCAGCGCTTGCGCCAGTCCGTCCAGTGGCGTGAGCAGGTGCACCACCCCTTTGCCGATGTCCAGCGCCTTGTCGAGCTGGCGACGCAGTTCCGCCTCCTGGTCGGCGCTGACCACGAAGTCCGCCACCGGGAGTTCGATGGTGTGCTCCTTGAAGCGGTCGATGCGAGGGAAGCCGGTGGTGGGCAGGAACTCGCCGTCCACGCGCAGGTGCGTGTAGCCACGCGGGCGCGCCCAGTCGGCCAGTTCGGTGTAGACGCCTTTGCGGTTGACCACCAGCGGCGCCAGCAGGCCCACGTGCACGCCCTTGTAGCGGGCAAGGATGGCCGCAGCGATGCTGTCGGCGCTCTGCGGCATGACCGCGGCGCCGTCGTGCACGCAGTGCTGCGTGCCCAGCTTCACGTACAGCAGGCGCAGAAAGTGCCAGACCTCGGTGGTGGTGCCCACGGTGCTCTTGCGGCCGCCGCGCGAGAGCCGCTGCTCGATCGCCACCGTGGGCGGTATGCCATAGACCGCGTCCACCTCGGGTCGGCCCGCCGGCTGCACGATGCTGCGCGCGTAGGCGTTCAGGCTCTCCAGGTAACGCCGCTGCCCTTCGTTGAACAGGATATCGAAGGCCAGCGTGGACTTGCCCGACCCGCTCACACCGGAGATGACGTTGAACCGCCCACGCGGGATGTCCACGCTCAGGTGCTTGAGGTTGTGCTCCTTGGCGTTGACGATCTGTATGGCGGCTGAGCGCTGCGCATGGGGCGTCGAGCCAGCAGACACCCGGCTCTCCCGCTCGGCGCCCGACGCCCGATGCCCGGCTTCCCGCACCTCGTGCACCTCGCCCATGGCCTGTGCGTACTCGCGCAGGGCCAGCGCGGTGTGGCTGGCGGGGTGTTCGCGGACCGCTTCGGGCGGCCCCTCGACCACCACCAGGCCTCCCTCGTCACCGCCTTCGGGACCGAGGTCGATCAGCCAGTCGGCGGCACGGATCACATCCAGGTTGTGTTCGATCACGATCAGCGAGTGGCCCGCGTCGAGCAGCTTGCGCAGGGAGCGCATCAGCTTGGCGATGTCGTCGAAGTGCAGGCCGGTGGTGGGCTCGTCGAACAGGAACAGCGTGCCCTTGCGAGAGACCGGCTGGCGGCTGGCGCTGGCGGTCCGGGCCGCCTCAGCCAGGAAGCCGGCGAGCTTCAGGCGCTGCGCCTCGCCGCCGGAGAGCGTCGGCACGGGCTGGCCCAGCTTCACGTACTCCAGCCCCACGTCCACGATGGGCTGCAGCGCGCGGATGACATCGCGGTCGCTGGCAAACAGCGCGGCGGCTTCGCTCACGGTGAGGTCCAGCACGTCGGCCACGTTCATGCTCACCATGCGGGCCGGACCTTTTGAAGGGCTCGCTAGCGCGTGGGCATGGGCTTCGACAAGCTCAGCCCGAACGGGACTGGACTCAGCGCGGACGGGGCTGGACTCAGCGCGGACGGGGCTGGACTCAGCGCGGGCGGGGCTGGACTCGGCTCGGGCAGGGAGTGTCCGGGTGATCTTCACCTCCAGGATCTCGGGGCGGTAGCGCTGCCCATCGCAGTCCGGGCAGCGCAGGTAGACGTCGGAGAGGAATTGCATCTCCACGTGCTCGAAGCCCGAGCCGCCGCAGGTGGGGCAGCGGCCATCGCCACTGTTGAAGCTGAACTTGGCTGGCGTGTAGCCGCGCTGACGCGCCAGCGGCGCATCGGCGAACAGCGCGCGGATCGCGTCCCAGGCGCCGACGTAGCTCACCGGGTTGGAGCGCGCGGTCTTGCCGATCGGAGACTGGTCGACGAAGACCACCTCGCTCAGGTGGTCCGCGCCGAGCAGGCGGTCGTGCGCGCCCGGGCTTTCGGTGGACTTGCCAAAGTGGCGCAGCAGCGCGGGCGCGAGCACGTCCTGGATCAGGCTCGATTTGCCGGAACCGGAGACACCGGTCACCACCACCAGGCGCTGCAGCGGAAATTCCACCGACACGCCCTTCAGGTTGTGCTCACGCGCGCCTTCCAGGATGAGGCGCGGCGTGTTGTCGGTGACCATGCGCTTGAAGCCCATGCCCACGGTCTTGCGCGCACCCAGGTAGGCGCCGGTCAGCGTGTCGGCCGAGCGGATGGCCTCGGGCGTGCCGTCGAACACGATCTGCCCACCGCGCTCGCCGGGGCCTGGGCCCATGTCGATCAGGCGGTCGGCCGCCAGCATGACGGCCGGATCGTGCTCCACCACCACCAGCGTGTTGCCGGCATCGCGCAGGCGCAGCATGGCGTCGTTGATGCGCGCCATGTCGCGCGGGTGCAGGCCGATGCTGGGCTCGTCCAGCACGAACAGCGTGTTGACCAGCGAGGTGCCCAGCGCCGTGGTGAGGTTGATCCGCTGCACCTCACCGCCGCTGAGCGTGCGGCTCTGCCGGTCCAGTGTCAGGTAGCCGATGCCCACGGCGCAGAGGTAGCGCACGCGGGTGTTGATTTCGTCCAGCAGCAGGCGCAGGGCCTGCGCCTGGCCGGCGGACGCGGCGTCCGCGCCGGACGGCGCCAGCGTTTCCGACAAGGACTCGAAGAAGCCGCGCAGGCGGTGCAGCGGCAGCAGCATCAGATCGTGCAGGCACAGGCCCGGCAGGGCCTCAAGCTGCGCCCGGCTCCAGGACACGCCCGGTGGCAGCGCGCGCCGGGCCGGCACCAACACGGCGTCCGCCTGGGCCTGGGTACCCACACGCCAGAGCAGGCTGTCGTTCTTGAGACGCGCGCCCCGGCAGCTCGGGCACTCGGTGTAGCTGCGGTACTTGGACAGCAGCACGCGGATGTGCATCTTGTAGGCCTTGCTCTCCAGGTACTCGAAGAAGCGGCCCACGCCGTACCAGTGCTGGTTCCATTTGCCGTTCCACTGCGGCGCGCCGTTCTTCACCCAGGCCTGCTGCTCGGGCGTGAGCTTGGCCCAGGGTGTGTCGCGCGGAATGCCGGCGGCTTCGGCGTGGCGCATCAGGTCATCCTGGCACTCCTTCCATGCAGGCGTCTGGAACACCTTGATCGCACCGGCGCGCAACGTCAGCTTGTCGTTGGGGATCACCAGTCCATAGTCCACCCCGATCACGCGGCCGAACCCCCGGCAGGTCTCGCAGGCGCCCACGGCGGAGTTGAACGAGAACATGGATGGCGTGGGCTCCGAGTAGCGGATGTCGCTCTCCGGGCAGTGCAGGCCGGTCGAGAAGCGCCAGATCTCAGGCTCTTCCTCGTCCTTGATGGCGTACACCATCAGCCGCCCGGCGCCGCGCTTCAAGCCCACCTCGATGGCCTCCACCACGCGGGCCGGCTCTGCCGCACCGATGCGGAAGCGATCGGCCACCACATCGAGCACCTTCACCGCTTCGATCACGGGCCGCGCCTTTTTGCCTTTGGCCGGGGCCTCTTCGCTCACCTCGCGCTGCACGATGCGCTCGGCCTGCACGCGGGTGTAGCCACTGGCCGACAGCCATTGCGCCACTTCGTCGGCCGTGGTGTCGGCCGGCAGCTCAACCGGAAAGGTGAGCACCAGGCGCGGATCGCCCTGGGCTTCGCTGCGCCGCCTCAGCTCCGCGTGGATGCTCTCGGGCGTGTCGTGCCGCACCGGCAACGCGGTCTCGCGGTCGAACAGCTCGGCACCGCGCGCGAACAGCAGCTTGAGGTGGTCGTTGAGTTCCGTCATGGTGCCCACGGTGGAGCGGGAGCTGCGCACCGGGTTGGTCTGGTCGATCGCGATGGCGGGCGGAACCCCCTCCACCCGGTCCACCGCCGGCTTGTCCATGCGGTCCAGAAACTGGCGCGCGTAAGCGCTGAAGGTCTCCACATAGCGCCGCTGGCCTTCGGCGAACAGGGTGTCGAACACCAGGCTGGACTTGCCCGAACCGCTGGGCCCGGTGACCACGGTCAGTTCGCCGGTGCGGATGTCCAGGTTCAGGTTCTTGAGGTTGTGCTGGCGCGCACCTCGTATGCGGATCAGCCCGCTGCCGCCTTCCGTCGGGCCACCCTCCCCTTCGGCGCCGGCCGCGGTTGAAATCGCGGCCGTGGACGTGGCGGTGGGCAGAATGGCGTCGGACATGCAGGGGCTCCAGAACAGGACCCGAAGATTCTAAGGAGCCCTCCCTGGCCTTGCCGCCGCGCTGCCCATACCCACAATGCCCGCCCTGGCTGCGGCCCGGGCACTTGCCCCCCTGGAGACACCTGACCCATGACGAAACTGGCCCACCTGCGTCTCACCCGCACCCTGACCGTCCTGGGATGGTCCTGCGTCCTCGCCTTCGCCTGCGCGACGGCCCATGCGCAACTGCGCATCGGCATGCCGTCCGGCTTCTCGGGGTCGGTCGCCGCGGGTGTGAAGGAGAACCACGCTGGCGCCAAGCTGTACTTCGACACCATCAATGGCCGTGGTGGCGTCAACGGCCAGAAGATCGAGCTGGTGGCGGTCGACGACAAGTTCGACCCCAAGGTCACGGTGGAGGTGGCACGGCAGCTCGTCACCCAGCAAAAAGTGCTGGCCCTGTTCCTGAACCGGGGCACCCCGCACAGCGAGGCGCTGCTGCCGCTGCTGGCCGAGTTCAAGGTACCGCTGGTAGGACCGAGCACAGGCGCCATGGTGCTGCATGAGCCGGTCAACCCCTGGGTCTTCAACGTGCGCGCCACCTACCAGCGCGAGGCGGCCAAGGCCATCGAGCATCTGGCCAGCATCGGCATCACGCGCGTGGCCATGCTACAGACCGACGACTCCTTTGGCGCCGACTCCGCCGCCGGCGCGCTCAAGGGCTTCGACAAGGTCCGGCAGAAACCGGTGCTGCACGAGAAGTTTCCGCGCGACAAACCCGAGTTCGCCGAGCTCGCCCAGCGCACCCAGGCCAGCAACGCCCAGGCCGTGATCGTGTTCGGTTCGGCCGGCAACACCGCCAACGCCGTGAAAGCGCTGCGCGCGGCGGGCTCGCGCGCGCAGGTGGTCACGCTGTCCAACAACGCCTCCGAAGGCTTCATCAAGCTGCTGGGCGAACACGCGCGCGGCGTGATCGTGACGCAGGTCTTTCCCAACGAACGCTCGGTGGCCTACCCCTTGATCAAGGAAGCCCAGGACTTCGCCAAGGCCAAGGGACTGGACGGCGTCTCACCCGCCATGATGGAAGGCTACGCCGCCGCCAAGGTGCTGACCGAAGGCCTGCGCCGCGCCGGCCCCAACCCCACACCGGTGACACTGCGCGACGCTCTGGAGAACCTGCGCAACTACGACCTCGGCGGCCTGACCGTCAGCTACGGCCCGAACAACCGCACCGGCCTGGACTTCGCGGACCTCTCCATCATCGACGCATCCGGAAAATTCCGCAGGTAGAGAAGCCCCCCCCGCGTCGCCTGCGGCGCCACCCCCCCAAGGGGGGGCAACGCCTGCGGCCCGGCAAAGCCGGTTCCGCGGCGTTTCTGAGTTGAAGCCCCTCCTCTCCGGAGAGCAATGACCGAACCAAGAGACACCGAGGAACCGGCTTTGCCGGGCCGCAGGCGTTGCCCCCCCTTGGGGGGGTGGCGCCGCAGGCGACGCGGGGGGGTCAACTCTTCACGATCAGCACCGGCACCTTCGCGTGCGTCAACACCTTCTGCGCCACGCTGCCCAGAATGAGGGCCTTGACGCCCTGGCGGCCGTGCGAGCCCATGACGATGAGGTCGCAGCCTTCGGCTTCGGCGGTTTCGATGATGCCTTCGTACACCACGTTGCGCTCGATGGTGTCGCCCGCGAAGGGCACGCCATCGGCGGCGCAGGCCAGGCGCACGGCGTCCAGGGCCTGGCCGGCGGCGCTCTTGGCTTCGGTCAGGTAGGCCTGCAGGCCGACGGCAGAAGCGTCGCCGATGCCGATGTAGGGAAACGGGTCGATCACGTACACCCCCACGATCTGTGCGTTCTGGCTCTTGGCCAGTTGCACCGCGGTCCGCGTGGCCTGCACGGCGAGGGTGGAGCCGTCGGTGGGCAGAAGGATCTTCTTGAACATGGCAGATCTCCTTGGTCTGGTTGTCGTCAACGGAAGAAAACATGCGCCCGGTAAGGCGCAGGTCCATCTTAACGGCCCCGGGTGACGCCGATGCGCGTGTGCGGCACCGCTTCCCATGCACCGCTCTGGAACCAGGCATCGCCATCGAGATAGGCGCGCAGCATGGGCAGGGCATCCTGCCCCCAGAAAATGCGGCCGTCCACCACGAGGGCGGGCACACCAAACAGGCCCAGCGCCAGGGCTTCGTCGGTGTTGGCGCGAAGACGCTGCTTCACCGTCTCGCCATCGGCTGCCTGCCAGGCCTTTCCGCGCTGCGCCATGTGGTCCTGCAGCACCACCTGCAGCGTGGCCAGCCGCGCGGGGTCAGCGGCGTCCTGCCCGCCACGCCAGACGTGGTGGAACAACTGTTCGGTCACGTAGCGGCTGGTCTCGCCGGGCGCATCGTCCGTCGCGCAGGCCAGGCCCAGGCGCAGCAGCGCCAGCGGGTTGAAGGGGTGCGCCGCCGGCATCTCCAGCGGCACACCGTGGTGGTGTCCCAGCCAGGCCACCTGGCGGTAGGTCCAGTCGCGCTTTGACGGGATCTCCGCCGGACCGAGCTGACCATGGGACTTGAGCAGGGCCGCGAACAGCACCGGCTTGTAGTGCACCTGCACGCTGTGGCCCAAGAGAACCTCGGGCAGGCGCTCGAACGCGAGGTAGGCGTAGGGCGATACCGGGTCGTAGTGGAAGGTGATGTCGCGCAACGGAGCGCTGCCTAGGATCGGGTTCATGGGGCGGTGCTCCGGTCGTCTTGCTGCCGGGCTTCGATCTGCTGCCAGACCAGCAGCTTGTCCGCGTCGCTGGCGCGGCTCCAGCCGGCGATCTCTTCCAGTGTGCGAAAGCACCCCTTGCACCAGCCGCTGGCGGCGTCCATCTGGCAGACCGAGATGCAGGGCGAGGGCACGCCCGGCGCCAGGCCGGTACGGCGGCGCGCGGCGCGCAGGGTCACTTCGGGCGGGGGCAGCGCGCTCATGGCTTCAGGCCTGCGGCGGCACGGTGACGTCGTGCACCGGCGCACCGGTCAGCGCCTGCAACTGCGCTGGTGTGAGGCGAAACACCGCATGGGGGTGGCCGGCGGCGGCCCAGATCTCGTCAAAACGGAAGAGCTGGGCGTCGATCAGCGCCACCGGTGGCACGGCATGCGCCAGTGGCGAGACCCCACCAATGGAAAACCCGGTGCGCGCCTTGACGAAGTCCGCGTCCGCGCGGCCCAGCTTCACGCCGTCACCGCACACCAGGGCCTGCACCCGCTTCTCGTCCACGCGCAGGTCCCCGGAGGTGATGACCAGCACCGCGGCGTCGTCGCTCTTGCGCCGGAAGATGATGCTCTTGGCGATCTGGCCCAGCGCGACGCCCAGGGCATCCGCCGCCTGCTGGGCGGTGCGCGCCGCGTCGTCGAGCATCGCGGGCGCATGCGGGTGGCCGGCATCCTGCAGGGCACGCGCCACGCGCTGCACGGTCTCGGGAAAGGGGTGGAGTTCGCTGCCGCACATGGGAAGTAATGGTAGTGCTCAAATGTTGCTCAGGGCTTGAAGCGTGTCCCGCAGCCCGCCAAGCCGCCTCTGGCTGAAAGCGTCCCCCGGCAGATGCCCAGCCAGTGAGGTCACGAAATCCGGGGTGCGCAGCAATACGGCAAAGGACTGCGACAGGTACCGCCGCAGGTCATCGGGCGCCACTCGGCATTCATCCAGCAATTCTGACCTGCGATCCACCACCGTGATGATGTCTTCCAGGTCATGGCTGCCCAGATAGTCCGGCTGGCCGGACGCATCGCGGCCACGGTCCTTGAACGCCTCCAGCTTGGTGGCCACGAAAGCCGGTCCCGAGATCAAGCGGATCGAGCCCCCCGAAGGCAGCATCCGGTCTTGCGCGGTGGCGATGGCCAGCGGGTACCACCGGTTCGAGAACCCCAGAATGCCTTTCTCCGTGGGCATCACATCCACCGTCACATTCCGGACCACCCAACGGCAGATCGGGGCACCTGGCCTCAAGTCGTTGCGAAAACCACGGGCGCGCAGGCGCTGCTCAACCGCGTGGTATTCCTGCGCGGTCAGTGCATGCGCGACGACGTCAACGTCTTCGGTGACACGGATGCGCTCCGGGCGTTCCCTCGTGAGCAACAGCCCCGTGGCACAGCCCCCCACAAAAACCACCTCACGACACACCGGCCCCAGAGCATGGACCACCAGTTCAAGCATGGCCAGATTCGGGTCAATCATGAGCCGCTTTTCGAGAGGCGCTCCTCCAGCAGCCCGCGTGCCATCTCGCGCTCGCGCGCCTGACCAATCCGCAAGGCATCGAACAGGGCCAGCCATTCGTACAGCTCCGCGTCGTCCAAGGCGGCCAGCGGCAGCCTGGGGTACAGAGGCAACAGGCCGACACCGCGCGTGACACCGTCTTCATGCGGCCACACCGGCGGCAACTCGTCGGCGAACAGCACCTTGGACTTGAGTGGCTCGACCCCGTACGCCGTGGGAAAGCCCATGGTCACCCCATCCCTCACTGGAGGAAAAAAGTAGGGAGCACCCTGCAGCAGCAACGGCTTGAACGCCGGCATCACCAGAACAGGACCTGCACCGACCTCTGTCAGCAGACGCGCCGCGCCCAAGCGCGACACACAGGCGTGCGCCTCGAAGGCAGACAAGTGCATGGCCCGCGCCAGTTCTGCATAGCCCGGCCAGTAGCCCGCCAGGCTGGCGAGTTTGAACGCCACGGCAAGATCCTGCGGTTTGAGCGACCACTGGGCGTGGCCCAACCGGGCCTTGATGGATGTTGATGCCATGTTTCTGCAATATGCAAATTGCAAATTTGCGTCAACATTTTGCCATCCTCTCTCAGAGTATGCAATATGCATATTGCATACTCTGAGAGAGGATGAACTCAAGCCGCCGCCCGCTTGACCATCAGCAGGCTCGCGCCCATGGCCATGAGCACGCCCCCGAACACGCGGTTCTGCGCACGGCGTGCCCGGGCCGTGGCCAGCCAGCGCTGCGCGCGCGAGGCCAGGAAGGCATAGCCATGCATGACGATCAGGTCCACCGCGATGGTGGTGACCAGCAGGATCAGCAGTTGCAGCCACAGGGGCCTATGCGGGTCGATGAACTGGGGCAGCACCGCGACCATGAAAACGATCCCTTTGGGGTTGGTCACGTTGGTCAGGAAGCCGGTGGCGAGGCGTTCTCGCGCCGAGGGCATCCGCGGCCGGGCGGGCGTGCCATCGGCGCCGGCCGGGGCGGGCCCCTCGGCCACCGAGGCGCGCCATTGCCGCAGGCCCAGCCAGATCAGGTAGCCCGCGCCAGCGAACTTGACCACGGTGAAGGCCGTTGCCGAGGCGAGCAGCAGCGCGCCCACGCCCACCCCGGCCACCAGCAGGATCACCGACAGGCCCAGTTGCAGGCCGGCGATGGTGACGCTGGTCTTCTTCACGCCATAGGCCAGGCCATGCGTCATCGACAGCACCGCCCCGGAACCGGGCGAGAGCGCGATGGCCCAGGAGGCCACGAAATACGCGATCCAGACTTGCCATGCCATGTGTGTCTCCTTGCGCTTCAGCCGGCGCGCCTGGCCAGCAGCGCGCGACCGACGCGGGAGCCGGTGGGCCGGCCGAGTTGTTCACTGATGTAGGCACCGGCATCGACCAGGGCGTCGAGGTCGATGCCGGTGTCGATCCCCATGCCGTTGAGCAGGTAGACCACGTCCTCGGTGGCCACGTTGCCGGTGGCGCCCTTGGCGTAAGGGCAACCGCCCAGCCCGGCCACGGACGACTGGAAGTTCCAGATGCCCAGCTCCAGCGCGGCCAGCGTATTGGACAGGGCCTGTCCATAGGTGTCGTGGAAATGGCCCGAGACCTCGTCCAGGCCGAAATGCGCCAGCGTGGCCTCCAGGGCGGCCTGCACCTTGCGCGGCGTGCCCACGCCGATGGTGTCGGCCACGTCCACGCGCTGCACGCCTATGCCCTTCATGAGACCGGCGAGGTAGCCCACGCGTTCGGGGGCGATGTCGCCCTCGTAGGGACAGCCCACGGTGCAGCTCATGGCGCCGCGCACCCGGATGCCGGCGGCACGCGCCGCCGCCACCACGGGCACGAAGCGCTCGATGCTCTCGGCGATGGAGCAGTTGATGTTCTTCTGGCTGAAGGCCTCGCTGGCGGCGCCGAAGACCACGATCTCGTCGGGCCGGTCGGCCACGGCGGCCTCGTAGCCCTTGAGGTTGGGCGTGAGCACCGAGTAGCGCACGCCGCCCTGGCGGTGGATGCCGGCCATGACCTCGTGGTTGTCGGCCATCTGCGGCACCCACTTGGGGCTCACGTAGCTGGTGACCTCGATCTCGCGCAGGCCGGCCGCCTGCAGGCGCTGCACCAGCTCGATCTTGACGGCGGCCGGCACCGGCTGCTTCTCGTTCTGCAGGCCGTCGCGCGGGCCGACGTCGATGAGCTGGACACGGGGGGGGAGCTTCATGGCGGGAACTCGGGTGGCCAAAGCCGGGAAGGGTACCGCATCGGGCGGCACCGCATCGGCCAAACGGGTATCGAATCGTGCCAGCCTGCGGCCTTGTCCGTGGATTCCCTGCCTCTATGATTCCGCGCATGACACCCGAACGCGCCCAGGCCCTGCGGCAAGCCCTGCAACTGCAGCCCCACCCCGAGGGCGGCCACTTCCGCGAGCTGTTCCGTTCGCCCCGCGCGGTGCAACCGGCGGACGGTCGCTCGGCGCGCAGCGCACTGACCAGCATCGACTTCCTGCTGGAAGCGGGCCAGTTCTCGGCCTGGCACCGCGTGGCCTCGGACGAGGCCTGGCACCTGCTGGAGGGCGGCCCGCTGCGCCTGTGGCTGGTGCCGCCCGACCTGTCGGCCCTCTGGCATGTGGACCTCGCGCCCGTGGACGCCGCCGGCCATGCGCCGCGCCACGTGGTGCCGGCCCACTGGTGGCAGGCGGCCGAACCGCTGGGCCCCCTGGCCTACGTGGGCGCCACGGTCGGACCGGGGTTCGAGTTCGCGGATTTCTGTTTCGGCCGCGACGACGCGGACCTGCGCGCGGCCTTGCGGCAGCACGCGGGCGAGCCGCACCGCCTGCTGTAACGCCTGACGCTTTTTCTTCTCTTCAATACCCGCGCTGCGGGTCCACCTCGCCGTCCACGCGCTCGCCGCGCGCCAGCGCCTGGATCTTGCCGGCGATCTGGGCGATGCTCTCATCGCGCAGGGTGCGGGCCGAGATGTGGGGCGTGACCGTGATGTTCGGATGACGCCAGAAGGGATGCTCCGCTGGCAGCGGCTCGGTGCGGAACACATCCAGCGTCGCACCGGCCATGTGGCCACCGTCCAGCAGGGCCAGCAGGTCCTCGTCCACCAGGTGCGCGCCACGCGCCACATTGACCAGGTAGGCGCCCTCGCGCAGGCGCGAGAGCGTCCGGCGGTTGAGGATGTCCTGCGTCTGCGGCGTCAGCGGCAGCAGGTTCACGAGCACGCGGCATTCACCCAGGAAGGCATCGAAACCCTCGGTGCCCGCATGGCACACCACGCCATCGAGCGCGCGCGGCGAGCGGCTCCAGCCATGGACCGGGAACTCGAACAGGTGCAATGCCCGTGCCACACGTTCACCCAGCACACCCAGGCCCATCACGCCGACGGGAAAGTCCGCACGCGGGCGGGGCTTGCGCAAGGTCCAGCGGCCCTCGCGGGCATCGGCGCCGTAGGCGGCGAACTCACGGAAGTGGCGGATCACCGCGTGGCAGACGTACTCCGCCATCTGCACCGACATGCCGGCATCGTTCAGGCGCACCACGCGCACGCCCGGCGGCAGCCGCAGGCGCAGCAGCGCGTCCACGCCCGCGCCGATGTTGAACATGGCCTGGAGCGCGGGCTGCTCGTCCAGGAAGCGCTGGGGCGGAGACCATACCACCGCATGGTCGGCCTGCGGTGCGCCGGGACGCCATTCGCTGACCGTGGCGCCCGGCAGCGCCGCGCGCAGGCCCTCCAGCCAGGGTTCGGGGCGGGTATCGGCGCAGCAGAACAGGACGTGCATGCGCCGAGCCTACCGCAGCCGTTCAGGCCGCGGTCTGCAGCTTGAGCAGCTCGGCGCCTTCGGCCACCTGGTCCCCGGGTGCGTAGAGCAGCTCGGCCACGGTGCCATCGGCCGGCGCGGCGATGGTGTGCTCCATCTTCATCGCCTCCATCACCGCCAGCGCCTGGCCTTTCCGAACCGCGTCGCCCGCCTTGACCGCGAACGACACCACCTTGCCCGGCATGGGCGCCGTGAGGCGCCCGCCTTCGGCGGCGGCCTCGCCGGCGTGGGCCAGCGCGTCGATCTCCACGATCTGCGTGGCGCCCAGCGCGCAGAACACGTGCACCGTCTCCTGCGTCTGCCAGGTCTGCACGGTCTGGCGCTGGCCGGCAAAGCGCAGGTCCATGCGGGTGCCGCTGTCGGCGGGCAGCGCATCGAACACCAGCGGCGACTGCACATCACCCACGGCGAGCAGCAGTGCGCCGTCGTGCAGGTAGGTGAGCTGCGCCTGCTGCGCATGGCCCAGGTACTCGAAGTCGAAGCGCCGGACCGTGAGCCCGTGCGAACGCCAGCCGTCGCGGCGCGAGAACGGATCGGCGGTCTCGCTGGCGCGCTCGCCCACCAGCGTCTGCGCCACGGCCGCGGCCACCGCCAGCGGCAGGCCCACCTTGTCCTGGTGGAACAACGCCGCGGCCTCGCGCGGGATCAGCGCGGTGTCCAGCTGCGCCTGCGCAAAGGCCCGGCTATGGGCCACATGGCGCAGGAACTGCACGTTGGTGGACAGGCCGACGATGCGGGTCTCGGCCAGGGCAGCATCCAGCCGCGCCAGCGCTTCGGCGCGGGTGGCGCCGTGCACGATGAGCTTGGCCACCATGGAGTCGTAGAACGGGCTGATCGTGTCGCCCTCGCGCACTCCGTCGTCCACGCGCACCGTGCCGCGCTCGAAGCTGGTGCAGGCGGGCTTGCGGTAGATCGCCAGCGTGCCGGTGGCTGGCAGAAAGTTGTTGTCCGGCGTCTCGGCACAGATGCGCGCCTCGATGGCATGGCCCTGGATGCGCAGTTCCTCCTGCCGCAGGGGCAAGGGTTCGCCGCTGGCCACGCGCAGTTGCCACTCCACCAGGTCCAGCCCGGTGATGGCCTCGGTGACCGGGTGTTCCACCTGCAGGCGGGTGTTCATTTCCATGAAGTAGAAGCGCATCGCCTCGGGGTGGTCGTAGCCCTGAGGTTGCTCGACGATGAACTCCACCGTGCCGGCGCCCACGTAGTTCACGGCCTTGGCCGCCGCCACGGCGGCCTGGCCCATGCGGGCGCGCAGCTCGGGCGTCATCCCCGGCGCCGGGGCTTCTTCCAGCACCTTCTGGTGGCGGCGCTGCACCGAACAGTCGCGCTCGAACAGGTAGACGCACTCGCCATGCGCATCGCCGAACACCTGGATCTCGATGTGGCGCGGGCGTTGCACGTACTTCTCGATCAGCACCGCGTCGCTGCCGAAGCTGTTGCGCGCCTCGCGCTGGCAGCTCGCCAGCGCGGCCGCGAAGTCTTCGCTCTTCTCCACCACGCGCATGCCCTTGCCGCCGCCGCCTGCACTGGCCTTGATGAGCGCCGGGTAACCGATGCGGTCGGCCTCGCGCTGCAGCAGCGCAGGGTCCTGGTCCGCGCCGTGGTAGCCGGGCACCAGGGGCACGCCGGCCGTTTCCATCAGGCGCTTGGACTCGGCCTTCAGGCCCATGGCCTCGATGGCAGAAGAGGGCGGGCCGATGAACACCAGGCCGGCTTTCGCACAGGCGTCGGCGAAGGCCTCGTTCTCGCTCAGGAAGCCATAGCCCGGGTGGATGGCCTGCGCGCCCGTGGCCTGCGCGGCGGCGATGATGCGCTCCCATTGGAGGTAACTGTCCTTGGGCGCGGAGCCCCCGATGTGCACCGCTTCGTCGCAAGCCGCCACGTGCTTGGCGCGGGCATCGGCGTCGGAATAGACGGCGACGGTCTTCACGCCCATGCGGCGCGCGGTGGCCGCCACGCGGCAGGCGATTTCGCCACGGTTGGCGATCAGGATCTTGGAGAACATCAGCTTTCCTTTGGCAAGGCAGGGAAGACGCGGCGCCAGGCCGCGCGCAGGAAACGGAACAGGAACCAGGTGAGGGCCCACATGGCCAGCACCATGAACACCAGCAGCACCGCGAACAGCAGCGGGTGCTGCGTGGCCAGCCAGAGCGCGCCGACGACGAGGCCGTCTTCCAGCAGGCTGACACCCAGGTTGCTGAACGGCTCCGGCGAAGCATTGACCGCCGCGCGCGTGCTGGTCTTGGCGGCCTGGCTGGTGGCGGCCAGGGTGCCGCCCATGAGCGCGGCCACCAGGGCCATGGTGGCGCTGTCGGCGCCGAGCGCTCCGGCGGCCAGCGCGGCTCCGGCGGGCACGCGCACCACGCTGTGCACGATGTCCCAGAGCGAGTCGACATAGGGGATCTTGTCGGCAAAGAACTCGACGAACAGCATGAAGCCGCTGGCGCCCAGCAGGGCCGGGTGCTGAAGCACCTGCAAGCCCGGCGGCAGGTCGATCCAGCCCAGCCAGCCGGCCAGCCCGGTGGCGAACACCGCCAGGTACAGGCGCAAGCCGCTGGACCAGCCGAGCGCGGCGGCCAGCGCCAGCAGTTCGGGCGTTCCCAGGGATTGCAGCGCCGCGTCCATCAGGGCAACCAGTTCGGCGCGCGCTTGTTCAGGAACGAGGCCAGGCCTTCGCGGCCCTCGTCGCTGGCGCGGACGTCGGCGATGCGGCGCGCGGTTTCTGAGCGCAGTTCGGCGGTGATGGGCTGGTCCGCCACGTCGCGCACCAGGGCCTTGCAGGCGCGCACCGCGGCCGGCCCGTTGTTCACCAGCGTGGCGACGATGTCGTCCACCCGGGCATCCAGCGTCTCGGCCGTGGCGAGCTCGTGCACCATGCCCATGGCGTGGGCTTGCGCGGCGCTGAAGCGCTCGGCCGTGACCATGTAGCGGCGCGAGGCCTGCACGCCCAGGGCCCGCGCCACATAGGGGCTGATGGTGGCGGGCAGCAACCCCAGCCGCGCTTCGGACAGGCAGAAGGTCGCGTGGTCCGCGGCCACCAGCACGTCGCAGACCGCCGCCAGCCCCATGCCACCGGCGTAGCAGTCGCCCTGGATGCGGCCGACCACCGGCACCGGGCACTGGTCCAGCGTCCACAGCATGTCGGCCAGCTTCTGCGCGTCCGCGCGGTTCTGCGCCCAGTCGTAGCCGGCCATGGCCTTCATCCAGTTCAGGTCGGCGCCCGCGCAGAAGGCCTTGCCGTGTGCCCCCAGCACCACCACGCGCAGGTCCTGGTCCTGCGCCAGCGCCTCGAAGGTGGCGGTGAGCGCGGCAATCACGTCGTCGTTGAACGCGTTGCGCACCTCGGGTCGGTTGAGCCAGACGCGCGCCACGTGTGGCGTCGGGCGGGACACATCAAGAACGTCACTCATCTTCAGTACCTCTTGGCCACTTCTTCGAGCATGACTTCGGTGGCACCGCCACCGATGGACAGCACCCGCGCGTCGCGCCACAGGCGCTCGATGGCGGTCTCGCGGATGAAGCCCATGCCGCCATGAAACTGCTGGCAGTTCTGCACCACCTCGTTGACCAGTTCGCCGGTGAGCGCCTTGAGCATGGAGACCTCCTGCACGATGTCCTTGCCCTGCGTGACGCTCCAGGCGCAGTGGTACATGAACTGCCGCGCCGCGCGCGTCTTGGCGTCCAGCATGGCGATGCGCTGGCGGATCGCCTGCTTGTCCCACAGCGTGGCGCCGAAGGCCTGGCGCTGGCGCACATGGTCCAGCGTCAGCCGCAGCGCCTGGGTGCAGTGGCCCACGGCCATGGCGGCGAGCGCGATGCGCTCGGTCTGGAAGTTCTTCATCACCGAATAGAAGCCCTTGCCCACCTCGCCCAGCACGTTCGCCTGAGGCAAGCGCACGTTGTCGAGCACCAGCTCCGCCGTGTCCGACGACAGCCAGCCGGTCTTGTGCAGCGCGCGGCCCACGCTGAAACCGGGCGTGCCTTTCTCGACGATGAACATGGTCACGTCGTGGCGTGCGCTGCCGGTCTTGGCGGCGATGAAGTACAGGTCGGCGTGCACGCCGTTGGTGATGAACATCTTGGTGCCGTTGAGCACCCAGGCGTCGCCCTCCTGTCTGGCACTGGTGCGGATGCCCGCCACGTCGGAACCGGCCCCCGGTTCGGTGATGCCGACCGCCGTGACCATGTCGCCGGCCGTCACGCGCGGCAAGTACCTGGCCTTCTGCGCCGCGCTGCCCGCGTGGTGCAGGTGCGGACCGGCCATGTCGGTGTGGACCAGCACGGTGATGACGAAGCCAGCGAAGGTGGATTGCGACAAGGCCTCGGCAAACACCAGGTTGGTCAACGCGTCGGCGTCCCCGCCGCCGTAGGCGCCCTCGAACATCAGGCCGAGCAGGCCCGCCTGGCCCATGCGGCGCAGCACCTCCCGCGGCACCATGCCGGCATCCTCCCAGGCGGCCGCATGCGGCTCGACCTCGCGCGCCAGGAAGCGCGCCACCTGCTCGCGCAGCAGCTCATGGTCGGGGTTGTCGTAGATGGTGGCGGGCATGGCGTCACATCCGGAACACGCCGAACTTCGGCTCGCCGATCGGCGTGTTGAGCGCGGCCGAGAGGGCCAGGCCCAGCACCCGGCGCGTATCGGCGGGGTCGATCACGCCGTCGTCCCACAGGCGGGCACTGGCGTAGTAGGGGTGGGACTGGTGGGCGAACTGGTCCAGCAGCGGCTGCTTGAACGCGGCCTCTTCCTCGGCACTCCAGGCGCCGCCCTTGGACTCGATGCCGTCGCGGCGCACGGTGGCCAGCACACTGGCCGCCTGCTCACCGCCCATCACGCTGATGCGCGCGTTGGGCCACATCCAGAGGAAGCGCGGGCTGTAGGCGCGGCCACACATACCGTAGTTGCCGGCCCCGTAGCTGCCGCCGATGATGATGGTGAACTTGGGCACGCTGGCGGTGGCCACCGCGGTGACCATCTTGGCGCCGTGGCGGGCGATGCCCTCGTTCTCGTACTTGCGGCCGACCATGAAGCCGGTGATGTTCTGCAGGAACAGCAGCGGCACCTTGCGCTGGCAGCACAGCTCGATGAAGTGCGCGCCCTTCTGGGCGCTTTCGGAGAACAGCACGCCGTTGTTGGCGACGATGCCGATGGGCATGCCTTCGATGTGGGCGAAGCCGCAGACCAGTGTGGCTCCGTAGCGCGCCTTGAACTCGTGGAACTCGCTGCCATCGACGATGCGGGCGATGATCTCGCGCACGTCGTAGGGCTTGCGCGTGTCGACCGGGATCACGCCGTAGACACTCGCCGGGTCGTACAGCGGCGCACGCGGCTCGCGCAGCGCCTGCGTGGCGAGCTTGCGGCGGTTGAGCGTGGCCACGGCCTGGCGCGCCAGCGCGATGGCGTGGGCATCGTTCTGCGCCAGGTGATCGGCCACGCCGGAGAGCCGTGTGTGCACATCGCCACCACCGAGGTCTTCCGCGCTCACCACTTCGCCAATCGCGGCCTTCACCAGCGGGGGGCCGCCCAGGAAGATGGTCCCCTGGTTCTTGACGATGATGGTCTCGTCGCTCATCGCGGGGACGTAGGCGCCCCCTGCGGTGCAGGACCCCATGACGACGGCGATCTGGGCGATGCCCTGCGCGCTCATGTTGGCCTGGTTGTAGAAGATGCGGCCGAAATGCTCGCGGTCGGGGAACACGTCGTCCTGGTTGGGCAGGTTGGCACCGCCCGAGTCCACCAGGTAGATGCAGGTGAGGTTGTTCTGCTGCGCCACCTCCTGCGCCCGCAGGTGCTTCTTCACCGTCATCGGGTAGTAGGTGCCCCCCTTCACCGTGGCGTCGTTGCAGACGATCATGCAGTCCACGCCGCTGACACGGCCGATGCCGGCGATCACGCCAGCGCAGGGCGCGCTGTCGGTGCCGTCGCGGTCGGGGTACATGTTGAGCGCGGCCAGGGGGCTGAGTTCCAGGAACGGCGTGCCCGGGTCGAGCAGCATCTGCACGCGCTCACGCGGCAGCAGCTTGCCGCGCGCCGTGTGCTTGGCGCGGGCGGCCTCGCCGCCGCCGAGCGCGGCCTTGGCGATCTGGGCCTTGAGATCGTCGACCATGGCCTGCATGGCACGGGCGTTGGCCTGGAAGTCCGCGGAGCGGGCGTTGAGCTGGGATTCGATGACGGTCATGCGGCGTGCTTTCGCAAAACGGTTGTTCAGGCGGTACGGGACTCCGTGAGGCCAAGCTCTTCCTTCATGGCCTCGCGGATGCGGAATTTCTGGATCTTGCCGGTCACGGTCATGGGGAAGCCGTCGACGAAGCGGATGTGGCGCGGCACCTTGTAGTGGGCAATGCGCCCCTGGCAGAACTCGCGCACGGTGGCCTCTGTCAGCGTCTGTCCCGGCTTGACGACGATCCAGGCGCAGAGCTCCTCACCGTAACGCGTGTCGGGCACGCCGACCACCTGCACGTCCTGCACGGCGGGGTGGCGGTAGAGAAACTCCTCGATCTCGCGCGGGTAGATGTTCTCGCCGCCGCGGATCACCATGTCCTTGATGCGGCCGACGATGTTCACGTAGCCTTCGGCGTCCATGGTTGCGAGGTCGCCGGTGTGCATCCACCCGTCGGCGTCGATGGCCTCGCGCGTCTTGGCCTCGTCGTCCCAGTAGCCGTGCATCACCGAGTAGCCGCGGGTGCACAGTTCACCCGATGCGCCGGGCGCCACCGTCTGGCCGCTCTCGGGGTCGATCACCTTCACCTCCAGGTGCGGCTGCACCACGCCCACCGTGGACACGCGCCGGTCCAGCGGCGTGTCGGTGCTGCTCTGGCAGCTCACCGGGCTGGTCTCGGTCATGCCGTAGGCAATCGTCACTTCGCGCATGTGCATGTCGCTGACCACGCGCTTCATCACCTCGATCGGGCAGGGCGAGCCGGCCATGATGCCGGTGCGCAGCGTGGAGAGGTCGAACTCGGCAAAGCGCGGGTGGTCCAGCTCGGCGATGAACATGGTCGGCACGCCATGCAGCCCGGTGCAGCGCTCGTCCTGCACGGTCTGGAGCACGGTGAGGGGGTCGAAGCCGTCGTTCGGGTAGACCACGGTCGCGCCATGCGTGAAACAGGCCAGATTGCCCAGCACCATGCCGAAGCAGTGGTACAGCGGCACGGGAATGCACAGGCGGTCGGCCGGCGTGAGCTTCATGCACTCGCCGATGAAGAAGCCGTTGTTGAGGATGTTGCGGTGGGTCAGCGTGGCGCCCTTGGGAAAGCCGGTGGTGCCGCTGGTGAACTGGATGTTGATCGGGTCGGTGGCGCGCAGCGTGCCCGCCAGACCCGCCACGCGCGGGTCCGCCGCATCGCCCTGGGCCAGCAGCTCGGAGAAGCGCAGCAGGCCTGCGGTGTCGAGGTCCGCGGCATCGCCGGGTCCGTCGATCCAGACCACGGTGCGCAGGTGCGGCAGCTGTTTCGCCTGCAGGCGGCCGGGCTGGCCGGTGGCCCACTCCGGCGCCAGTTCGCGCAGCATGCCCAGGTAGTCGCTGGTCTTGAAACGCGCCATGGTCACCAGCAGACGGCAGCCCACCTTGTTGAGGGCGTACTCCACCTCGCTGGTGCGGTAGGCCGGGTTGATGTTGACCAGCACCAGCCCGGCCTTGGCTGTGGCCAGTTGCATCAGCACCCATTCGGCGTTGTTGTGCGACCAGATGCCCACCCGGTCACCGGGCGACAGGCCCAGGCGCAGCAAGGCACTGGCCAGGCGGTTGGCTTCCTGCTGCAGCGCGCGGTAGGTGTAGCGCCGCCCCTGGTGCACGCTGACCAGGGCCTCGTGCTCCGGCTGCGCGGCCACCACCGCATCGAAATGCGCGCCGATGGTCTGTTCGATCAGCGGCACGGAGGTCGGGCCGGCGCTGTGGCTGCGCGCCAGCGGCGCGGTGGAGGACGCGGTGCTCATGGATGCTGTCTCCTGCAAGGCTTTTTGTGGGATGCGGCCAGCGCACAAGCATAGGAGCACAGACGGGGGCATGGTTGCCACATTGGTTGCAAATCGTGCCACCGATCAGGCACACTCCCCTCATGCCAGCCCCCGCCTCGCCCACCGCCGACGCGCCCGCCGTCACCCCGATGGCCTTTGTCCGCGCCATGGTGGCCGCCTACGAGCGGCGCGGCCTGGACCCCGCGCGCGCGCTGGCGCAGGCCCGCATCGCGCCCGAGCAGGTGCGCCGCCCCCAGGCCCGCATCACCGCCTGGCAGATGGAGCGCATTTCCTACGCCGCCATGCAAGAGCTGGACGACGAAGGCCTGGGCTGCTTCCAGCGGCCCCTGCCCTGGGGCAGCTACGGCATGCTGGCGCGCGCCTCGCTGAGTGCGCCGCAACTGGGGCGTGCGCTGCGGCGCTGGTGCCGACACCACCGCCTGATCACCGACGACATCGCGCTCGCGGTCGAGTCCGAGGGCGACACCGCGCGCATCGCCCTGCGCCCGGTGCACGACCCCTCCGTGGCCACGGAGTTCTGCGTGGTCTCGGTGTTGCGCAACATCCTTGGCCTGGCGAGTTGGTACATCGACTCGCGCATACCGCTCAGCGCCGCGCATTTCCCCTATGCCCCACCGCCGCACGTGGACGCCTACGAGGTGCTGTTCGACGGCCCCTGCACTTTCCGCGCCGACCATGCGGCCATCGTCTTCGACGCGCGCTACCTCAGCCTGCCCATCAAGCGCGACGAGGCCGCGATGAACCAGATGCTGCAACGCGCCCTGCCGCTGACGGTGCGCGCCTACCGACGCGACCGCCTGCTGGTGCAGCGCGTGCGCCAGACCTTGGCCGCCCACCCCCTGGACACCCACAACGCAGACGACCTGGCCACGCTGCTCAACGTCTCTACCCGCACGCTGCACCGCCAGCTCAAGGAAGAAGGGGCCTCTCTGCAGGCCCTCAAGGACGAGGTGCGCCGCCAGCGCGCCATCGAACTGCTGCTGCGCACGAAACGTCCGATCAAGCAGGTCGCGCAGGCCACGGGGTTCCAGAACGAGAAGAGCTTCATCCGGGCGTTCAAGGCCTGGACCGGCCGCTCACCGGGCGAATGGCGCGGCGAACAGGCCCCTTAGCTCGTCCATGTGGCCGAACACCCGCGCCACCCCCAGCCCCTCGAACGCCCGCCCGTGACCCTCGGGGCAATAGCCCCACACCGTGGCACCCGCGGCCAGTCCGGCCTGGGCACCGGTGGCGGTGTCCTCGACCACCAGGCAGCGAGCGGGGTCCACGCCGAGGTGCGCAGCAGCGGCGAGGTAGACATCGGGCGCGGGCTTGGAACGCGGCTGGTCGTGGCCGCTGAAGATGCGCTCGCCGAAGTACGGCAGCAGGCCGACGTGGTCCAGTTGCATGACGACCTTGGGCCGGTCGGCACCCGAGGCGCAGGCGATGCGGCCCTGAACCTGTTGATGGATGAGGGCCACGGCTTCCTGCACGCCATGCACCGCTTGCAGCTCGGCCAGCAGACGGGCGTTGCGCCGCGCGTAGAAGGCCTGCATCCAGGCGTCGGTGAGCGGCTTCCCGGTCTCGGCCTCGATGCGGGCGCGTTCGTCGCGCACCGCCTTGCCAATGAAGATCCGCATGCACTCGGCCTGGGTGATGGCCCACCCGCTCTCGTTGAGCACCTCGCGCAGCACGCCGTTGGTGATGGGCTCGCTGTCCACCAGCACACCATCGCAATCGAACAGCACGGCCTCGAACCCCGGGCTCGTCATGTCAGCATCTCCCCATCCACATAGAACCATTCCCCCTGTTCCCGCACGAAGCGGCTGCGCTCGTGCAGGCGCTGGCCCCGTCCCTGCACGCGGGAGCGGGCCACGAACTCCACTTCGGCATGTGCGTCGTCGATCAGCGTGTGGCGCCTGACCTCCAGACCCAGCCACTTCACCCCGGGCTCCAGTTCCAGCGCGGCAGGGCGCCGGCTGGCGTGCCAGGAGGCCAGCAGATGCGCGGCGTCGCCACGCGTGAAGGCGGTGTAGCGCGACCGCATGAGCGACTCGGCGTCGGGGGCTGGCACGCCGGTGCCGATGTAGCGGCCGCAGCAGTCCGCATAGGCCGGTCCGCGCCCGCAGGGACAGGGGGGCGAACTCATCCGGTCTTCTTCGCCTTGCGCTGTTCCAGCGTCTCGGTCGGTGCGCCCTGTTTGAGCCATTCGGCAAAACCGCCGTCGATGTGGGCCACCCTGTCCATGCCCATCTCGCGCAGCGTGCGGGTGGCCAGCGCGCTGCGCCAGCCCGCGCCGCAGAACAGCACGAACTCCTTGTTCTCGTCGCCGAACACCGGCTTGAAATAGGGCGAGGCCGGATCGACCCAGAACTCAAGCATGCCGCGGGGCGCGTGCAGCGCACCGGGTACCGTGCCCTCGCGCTCGAGTTCGCGGACGTCGCGGATGTCGACCAGTTGCAGGCTCGGGTCACCCGCCCGCAGGCGTTCGCGCACCTCGGGCACGCTGTAGGTGGTGATCTGCGCCATGGCTTCGTCCACGAGCGCGCGGAATCCTTTGGTGATGGGCATGGAAGTCTCCGTGTGTAACCTGGGCACGAAGTCCCTGCGCAAAGCGGGTCTTCGCAGAGCGGTGTCCAATGGCCGCATTGTTCCACGCCACCCCAGGATTGACATGAGCGCTCTCGACGCCTTCCCCATCACCCAGAAATGGCCCGCAGCCCATCCCGACCGCCTGCAGCTCTATTCACTGCCCACGCCCAACGGCGTGAAGGTGTCCATCATGCTGGAGGAGAGCGGCCTGCCCTATGAGCCGCACCTGGTGAGCTTCGAGACCAACGACCAGATGTCGCCGGCCTTTCTCTCGCTCAACCCCAACAACAAGATCCCGGCCATCCTCGATCCCGAAGGTCCCGGCGGCCAGCCGCTGGCCCTGTTCGAGTCCGGCGCGATCCTGATCTACCTGGCCGAGAAGACCGGCCGCTTCCTGCCCCAGGACCCCGCGCGCCGCTACGAGACGCTGCAATGGCTGATGTTCCAGATGGGCGGCGTGGGCCCCATGTTCGGCCAGCTCGGCTTCTTCCACAAATTCGCTGGCAAGGCCTACGAAGACAAGCGACCGCGCGACCGCTACGTCGCCGAATCGCGCCGCCTGCTCGGCGTGCTCAACCAGCGACTCGAAGGCCGCGACTGGCTCATGGGCGAGGACTACACCATCGCCGACATGGCCACCTGGCCCTGGGTGCGCAACCTCGTAGGCTTCTACGGCGCCGGCGACCTCGTCGGCTTCGCCGACTTCCCCCACCTGCAGCGCGCGCTGGACACCTTCAACGCCAGACCCGCCGTCCAACGCGGCCTCAACATCCCCGCCCGCAACTGAAGCCAACGAAGCGAGGCACCCAACCCGGAGATGCCGGGAGTCCAGTCAGCCCAAAGAACACCCTCACCCCAAGGCCGCGCAGCGAGGTCGCAGTCCCCAGAGGCAGCGAGGGTCCGGCTCCGCCGGCCCGAGGTGCCGTCCCCCCTCGAAGCGCCGAAGGCGCGCCACGGAGGGGGGAAGCCGCGCAGCGGCGCAGGGGGGTGTCCTCTACCGCCTCCAGAACTGCCCGGTGAACAGCACCAGCACCGCCAGCAGCTCCAGCCGGCCCAGCAGCATGGCGAAGGACAGCACCCAGATCTGCACGCTGTCGAGCACGCCGAAATGGCTGGCTGGACCGACCAGCCCCAAGCCGGGACCGATGTTGTTGAGCGTGGCCACCACAGCGGAAAACGCGGTGACGATGTCCAGGCCGGTGAACAGCAGCACCATGGTCAGGCCCATGGTGGCCGCGCCGTAAATGAGCATGTAGCCCATCACCGCGGTCATGACCGGTGCGGGCATGACCGTGCCCCCGAGCGTGACGGGGTTGACCACGCGCGGATGGATGATGCGCACCAGTTCGCGACGGGCCTGCTTGATCAGCAGCACCATGCGCACCAGCTTGATGCCGCCACCGGTGGACCCTGCGCAGGAGACGAAGCAGCCCAGGAACATGAGCAGCACCGGCGCGAACACCGGCCACTGCGCATAGTCCACGGAGGCGTACCCGGTGGTGGTGGCGACCGAGACCACATGGAAGGCGCTCGTGCGCAGCGCCTCGGCAACATCGGGCACCACGCCCTGCACCACCAGCAGGATGGCCACCACCAGGATGGAGACCGTGAGCACCGCGACATAGGTGCGTATCTCGCGGTCGTTGACGATGGGGCGCAGGGTGCGATGGCGCAACGCAACGAAGTAGCGCATGAAGCTCACGCCGGCGAGCGTCATGAACACCGTGGCGACGGCTTCGATGGTGCGCGAATCCCAGTGGCCGAAGCTCGCGTCGTGCGAGGAGAACCCGCCCAGGCCCATGGTGGTGCACATGTGCATGAAGGCGTCTGGCCAGCTCATGCCGGCCCAGCGGTAGGCCAGCATGCAAAGCACCGAGAACGCGACATACACACCCCAGAGGCCGCGCGCGGTCTCGGCGATGCGCGGCGTGAACTTGGTGTCTTTCATCGGCCCGGGTGTCTCGGCCCGGTAGAGCTGCACGCCACCCAGCCCCAGCAGCGGCAGCACCGCCACCACCAGCAGCATGATGCCCAGGCCGCCGACCAGTTGGAGAAAGCAGCGCCAGATGTTGACCGACACCGGCAGAGCGTCGAGGCCGGACAGCGCTGTGGCGCCAGTGGCGGTGAGTGCGCTCATGGCCTCGAAGTAGGCCTTGGTCCAGGTGATGTCAGGCACGGTGAACATCAGCGGAACCGCGGCGAACGCAGGCAGCAGGACCCACACCAGGTTGACCAGGAGGAACCCATCGCGCGCCTGCAGCTCGCGCCGGAAACGGCGCGTGCCGCGCCACAGCGCCACCCCGCAGACGGCGGTGAAGGCACATGCGCAGGCCCAGATGAGCGCGTGCTGGCGCGCGTCGTGGAACCAGGACCAGGCCAGTGGCACCAGGAAGGCGGGCGAGAACGCCAGCAGAACACGTGAAAAGACCGCGGTGACGGGCAGCAGGCTGAAGAGCACGGAGGATGTCCTGGCGGCGTTCAGCCGAAGAAGGTGGCACTCACCTGGAACAGCTTCTCGACCTCGCGCACCAGGCGCTTGTTCGGAATGAACAGGATGATGTGGTCATCGGCCTCGATCAGGGTGTCGTGGTGCGGCATCAGCACCTCGGACCTGCGGCCTTCGCCGCGCACGATCGCGCCAATGCGCGCGCCCTTGGGCAGCTTGACCTCTTCCACCCGCCGCCCGACCAGCTTGCTGGTCTTGACGTCGCCGCGCGCGATGCCCTCTATCGCCTCGGCGGCCCCCCGGCGCAGGCTGTGCACGGCGGCCACGTCGCCGCGCCGAAGGTGCGTCAGCAGCTCGCCGATGACGGTCTGCGAGGGCGAGATGGCGATGTCGATGGTGCTGCCCTGCATCATGTCGGCATAGGCGCGGCGGTTGATCAGCGACATCACACGGCCCGCCCCCATGCGCTTGGCCAGCATGGCCGACATGATGTTGTCCTCGTCGTCGCTGGTGAGGGCAAGAAACATGTCCATCTCGCCGACGTTTTCATCCAGCAGCAGGTCCTCGTCGGCGCCATCGCCCTGCAGGATCAGGGTGCTGGAGGGCAACTGGCTGGCCAGGTACTCGCAGCGCTTGGGGTCGCGCTCGATGAGCTTGACCTCGCACTGCCCGGCCAGGCTGCGCGCCAGACGCAGGCCGACCTTGCCGCCCCCGGCAATCATCAGCCGGCGCACCGGTTTGTCGATGTTGTGGATGGCGCCCAGCACATAGCGGATCTTCTCGGTGTCGGCCAGCACGAAGACTTCGTCCCCCGCCAGAATGCGGGTCTGGCGGTTGGCCTCCATCTCCGTGTCGAGCCGGTAAATCGCCACCACCCGCATCTCGGCCTGGGGAAAACGTTCACGGAACTCGCCGATGGTGTGGCCCACCAACGCACCGCCATGTGTGGCGCGGATGGCGATCAGACTGGCTCGCCCCTCGGCGAATTCCAGCACCTGCAGCGCTTCGGGGTAGCTGATGAGCTGGTGGATGTAGCGCGTGACCGATTCTTCAGGGCAGATCACATGGTCCACCGCGAAGCCGCTCTTGCCCATGAGCTCATCACCCTCGACGAACTCCGGAGAACGCAGCCGCGCGATGGTGCTGGGCACATTGAACACGTCGTGGGCCACCTTGCACACCACCAGGTTGGTCTCGTCCTGGGCGGCGCAGGCGATCACCATGTCCGCGTCCTTGGCCCCCGCGTCGCGCAGCACCGAAGGCTGGATGCCATTGCCCACCACCCCCCGCAGATCCAGTCGGTCCTCCAGCAGCCGCAGCCGCAACGGATCCATGTCGATGACCGTGATGTCGTTCTGCTCGGAAACCAGGCTCTCCGCCACACTCTCGCCCACACGCCCGGCGCCCAGGATGATGATGTTCATGGGTGGATGGTAGCTCCCCCCTGCGCCGCTGCGCAGCTTCCCCCCTCTCTGGCGCGCCTTCGGCGCTTGGAGGGGGGACGATGCCTTGGGCCGGCGGAGCCGGACCCTCGGCATCTCTGGGTTGCACCGCGCTCGCCGGAGACAGGTCTTCCCCCAAGGGCTGCGAGGATCCGGCTTTGCCGGTCCAAGCAGCCGTCCCCCCTCCAAGCGCCGAAGGCGCGCCAGAGAGGGGGGAAGCCGCGCAGCGGCGCAGGGGGGTGTCTCTACAACCCCCGCTGGATGATGATTTTCTGCACGTCGGACGTGCCTTCGTAGATCTGGCAGACGCGCACGTCGCGGTAGATGCGTTCGACCGGGAAGTCGTTGACGTAGCCGTAGCCGCCGTGAACCTGGATCGCATCGCTGCACACGCGTTCGGCCATTTCGCTGGCGAAGAGCTTGGCCATGGCGGCTTCCTTGAGACAGGGCTGGCCGGCGTCGCGCAGGGTGGCGGCGTGGTGGGTGAGCGCGCGGGCGGCTTCGATCTGCGTGGCCATCTCGGCGAGACGAAAGCCAACCGCCTGGTGGTTGAAGATGGGTTGCCCAAAGCTCTCGCGCTGCTTGGCATAGGTGAGCGCACACTCCAGCGCACTGCGCGCCATGCCGATGCTCTGCGCGGCAATACCGATGCGCCCGCCTTCCAGCGCGGAGAGCGCGATCCTGTAGCCCTCGCCCTCGGCACCGATGAGGTTCTCTGCCGGCACGCGGCAGTTGTCGAAGCGGATCTGCGCCGTGTCGCTGCTGTGCTGGCCGAGCTTGTCTTCCAGGCGCTCGACGATGTAGCCGGGGGTGTCGGTGGGCACGACGAAGGCGCTCATGCCTTTTTTGCCCGCGCCTTTGTCGGTGACGGCGATGACGATGGCGAGGTGGCCGTTCTTGCCGCTGGTGATGAACTGCTTGACGCCGTTGATCACGTACACGTCGCCCTGCTTCACCGCCGTGGTGCGCAGGGCCGAGGCGTCGCTGCCCACGTGCGGCTCGGTGAGGCAGAACACGCCGAGCATCTGTCCCGCCGCCAACGGGCGCAGCCACTGTTCCTGCTGGCGGGCATGGCCATAGCACATCAGGATCGCGTTGACCGGGCAGTTGGTCACCGAGATCGCCGTGCTGGTGCCACCGTCGCCGGCAGCGATTTCCTCCAGCACCACGGCCAGCGTGAGGTAGTCCAGCCCCGCGCCGCCCAGCGCTTCGGGCACGCAGATGCCGTAAGCGCCCAGCGCGGCCAGCCCCTGATGAACGTCCTTGGGAAAGTGGTGCTCCTTGTCCCAACGCGCCGCGTTTGGCCACAGTTGCTCCTGGGCAAAGGCGCGCACCGCATCGCGGATCATGAGTTGGTCCTGGTTCAGCATGGGCCGCTCTCGTTCCGACTTACACGAGTTCGATGGCCATGGCGGTGGCTTCGCCGCCACCGATGCACAGCGTGGCCACGCCCTTGCGCCCGCCGCGGGCCTGCAGCGCATGGATCAGCGTGACCAGGATGCGCGCACCGCTGGCGCCGATGGGGTGCCCGAGGGCACAGGCGCCACCGTTGACATTGACCTTCTCGTGCGGGATGTCCAGCTCTTTCATGAGCGCCATGGGCACCACGGCGAAGGCTTCGTTGATTTCCCACAGGTCCACGTCGGCGACCTGCCAGCCGGTTTTGACCAGCAGCTTCTGCGTGGCGCCCACCGGTGCGGTGGCAAACCAGTTGGGTTCCTGGGCGTGGGTGGCGTGGGCGACGATGCGCGCCAGCGGCCGGGCGCCGAGCTTCTGCGCGGTGGACTGGCGCATCAGCACCAATGCGGCAGCGCCGTCGTTGATGGAGGAACTGGAGGCCGCGGTGATGGTGCCGTCCTTCTTGAAGGCGGGCTTGAGGCCGGGGATCTTGTCCAGCTTGACCTTGCCAGGGCCTTCATCGATGCTCACCACGCGCTCCCCACTGCGGTCCTTGACGGTCACGGGCGTGATCTCGGCAGCGAAGGCGCCGCTGTCGGTAGCCGCCTTGGCGCGCGTGACCGAGGCGATGGCGAAGGCGTCCTGCTGCTCGCGGGTGAAGCTGTACTTGGCCGCGCAATCCTCGCCAAAGGTGCCCATGGAGCGGCCCGGCTCGTAGGCGTCTTCCAGGCCATCGAGCATCATGTGGTCAAAGATGCGGTCGTGGCCCATGCGGTAGCCGCCGCGGCCTTTCAGCATCAGGTAGGGCGCGTTGGTCATGCTCTCCATGCCGCCCGCCACCATGACGCTGGCGCTGCCGGCGGCCAGCATGTCGTGCGCGAGCATGGTGGCCTTCATGCCGGAGCCGCACATCTTGGACAGCGTGACCGCGCCAGCCGACTTGGGCAAGCCGCCCTTGAACGCCGCCTGGCGTGCCGGGGCCTGGCCCTGACCGGCCATCAGGCAGTTGCCGAACAGCACCTCGTCGACCTGGGCGGGATCGACACCGCTGCGCTGCATCGCGGCACGGATGGCCGCACCGCCCAGATCGTGTGCGGCGAGGCTGGCGAAATCGCTCTGGAACGAACCCATGGGGGTGCGTGCGGCACCGACGATGACGATGGGGTCCTGTGACATGAAGGCTCTCCTTGGGTAAACGGACTCGGGGTATTGAAGAATGCCGCCGCCGCACCGCAGGATGCAGGCACGCCGGGACCGGTGTCAGCTTTGGCGCACCGATCCCACGCCGGCGACGGCCGCGCGGTAGATGGATTCGATCTGGTCATTGCCATTCACCGACATGTGCATGTCGTGCAACAGGCCGTCGCGCAGGCCATAAACCCAGCCGTGCAGGGTGAGCGACTGGCCACGCGCCCAGGCGTCCTGCACCACCGTGGTCTGCGCGACGTTGACCACCTGTTCGATCGCATTGAGCTCACACAGCACGTCGGCGCGGTGCTGCTCGGGCGTGGCGGCCAGCAGGGCGGCATGGCGGTCGCGCACGTCCTTGATGTGGCGCAGCCAGTTGTCCGCCAGGCCCACGCGCACATCGCGCAGCGCGGCCTGCACGCCGCCGCAGCCATAGTGGCCCACCACCATCAGGTGCTCGACCTTGAGCATGTCGACGGCGTACTGGATGGTGGAGAGGCAATTCAGGTCGGTCGGCACCACCACGTTGGCCACGTTGCGGTGCACGAAGACCTCGCCGGGCGCCAGGCCCGTGATCTGGTTGGCTGGCACGCGACTGTCCGAGCAGCCGATCCACATGTAGCGCGGGCTCTGCTGGGCCAGCAGGTCGGTGAAGAAGGTGGGCTTTTCGCGCACCATCTGCTGCGCCCACGCGCGGTTGTCGTCAAAGAGGTTCTGGAGTTGAGAGGTCGTCATGCGGCGATCTTAGACGCTGAATCAAAGACACACGGGAAGCCAGCCTGCCCGCTCAGCACGTCTCGGCAAACAGCTCGCGGCCGATCAGCATGCGGCGGATTTCGCTCGTGCCGGCACCGATTTCATAGAGCTTGGCATCGCGCCAGAGGCGGCCCAGCGGGTACTCGTTGATGTACCCATTGCCGCCAAAGACCTGGATGCCTTCGCCCGCCATCCAGGTCGCCTTCTCGGCGCACCACAGGATGACGGAGGCGCAGTCCTTGCGCACGCGGCGCACGTGCTCGCTGCCGAGGTGGTCCAGGTTCTTGCCGATGGTGTAGCAGAACGCGCGGCCGGCCTGAAGCACCGTGTACATGTCGGCCACCTTGCCCTGGATCAGCTGGAATTCGCCGATGCTCTGGCCAAACTGCTTGCGGTCGTGGATGTAGGGCACCACGTTGTCCATCACCGCCTGCATGATGCCGATGGGACCGGCCGCCAGCACGGCGCGCTCGTAGTCCAGTCCGCTCATGAGCACCTTGGCCCCGTTGTTCAGGCCACCCAGAATGTTCTCGGCCGGCACCTCGACGTTGTTGAACACCATTTCACCGGTGTGGCTGCCGCGCATGCCCAGCTTGTCCAGCTTCTGCGCGGTGGAAAAACCCTTCATGCCTTTCTCGACGATGAAGGCGGTGACGCCACGCGCGCCCATCTCGGGCTCGGTCTTGGCGTAGACCACCATGGTGTCGGCGTCCGGGCCGTTGGTGATCCACATCTTGGTGCCGTTGAGCAGGTAGTAGCCGCCCTTGTCCTCCGCCTTGAGCTTCATGCTGATCACATCGGAGCCCGCACCCGGCTCACTCATGGCCAACGCCCCCACATGCTCGCCGCTGATCAGGCGTGGCAGGTACTTGCGCTTCTGCGCATCGCTGCCGTTGCGCTTGATCTGGTTCACGCACAGGTTGCTGTGCGCGCCATAGGACAGCCCCACCGAGGCGCTCGCGCGGCTGATCTCCTCCATGGCGATCATGTGGGCCAGGTAACCCATGTCCGCGCCGCCGAACTCCTCGCTCACGGTGATGCCCAGCACGCCCAGCGCACCCATCTTGGGCCAGAGGTCCATGGGAAACTGGTCGCGCGCATCGATCTCGGCGGCACGCGGAGCGATTTCGGCCTGGGCGAACTCGCGCACGGCATCGCGCAGCGCATCGATGTCTTCGCCAAGCTGGAAGTCGAGGCCGGGCAGTGGGGTCATGGTGTCTTCCTCAGTGTGATGGGAGTGGGGAGATGGGCTTCGGCGGACTCAGCCCTGGATGTGTTCGCGCCCGATGACTGCCATGAGCGTGCAGCCCATGGTCGCCACGAGCCGCTCCTGCCCACCGTCGATCGCCCAGGCCTGGCCTTCGCAGACGGTGACGGTGCGCCCGGGCTTGATGACCGTGCCCACCATGCGGAAGTGTTCGCCCTGGGCCGGCGCCAGCAGGTTGATCTTGAATTCAATGGTCAGCACCGCCGCTTCGGCGGGCATCAACGTGAAACCGGCGTAGCCACAGGCCGAATCCAGCGCCGTGGCCACCATGCCGGCATGCAGAAAGCCGTGCTGCTGGGTCAGCGGCTCGGACCATGGCAGGGTGATCACCACCTGACCGGGCAGCACCTGCGCCAACGTCGCGCCCAGGGTGCGCATGGCCGCCTGGCGCTCGAAGCTCTCGCGCGTGCGGGCGGCGTAGTCGGGATTGCGGGGTTCGAATGCAGCAGGATTCAAAGCGGACCTCGTTCGGATAGCCGGAGATTCTATGTTGACGTTTACGTAAACGTCAATCAGGATCATCCCCCGCCCCGGTCTTCGGGCTATGCTCGACCGCCATGCCCTTCACGCTTGCCGCCGCCGCCCACAGCGAGCTCACGATCCGCAAGAGCCGTTTCATCGGGTGCGTGGAGCCGGTATCCGGCCGCGCACAGGCCACCCAGCGCGTCACCGCTTTGCGGGCCCTGTACCCGGGCGCCACCCACGTCTGCTGGGCGCTCATGGCGGGCGGCCATTCCGCGGCCAACGACGACGGTGAACCTGGTGGCACCGCCGGGCGCCCCATGCTGGAGGTGTTGCGCCACCAGGACCTGGACGGGGTGCTCGCCACCGTGGTGCGCTACTACGGGGGAACACCGCTGGGCGCAGGCGGCCTGGTGCGCGCCTACACCGACTGCGTCGCGCAGGCCCTGCTCAAGGCCGACAGGCTGCCGCTCATCCGCTGGGACACCCTGCGCTGCGAACTGCCCTACGCCCTGGAAGGCTGGCTGCGCCGCGAGCTGGACGGCCATGGCGCGCGCCTGCTGGCCATCGAACACGGCGACCGCGTGAACGCGCACCTGGAACTGCCCGCATCGCAGGTCGATGCGTTTGTGGCGCGCCTGACCGACGCCAGTCAAGGCCAGGCGCACTGGCAGCGGGACAACGCGGACAACGAGCGGGCCTGACGCCGGCCCTCGTTCAGGCCGCCGAGCGGCCCAGATAGAGCAGCGCCAGGCCAATGGCCGCCGGCAGCGCCTGCACGAAAAGAATCTTGCGGCTGGCCGTGACAGCCCCATACACGCCGGCCACCAGCACACAGGCCAGGAAGAACACCTTGACCGCAAAGCCCTCTGCGCCCAGCCACAGGCCCCAGACCAGGCCCGCCGCCAGGAAACCGTTGTAGAGCCCCTGGTTGGCCGCCAGCACCTTGGTGGCCGCGGCCGACTGAGGTGTCTGGCCAAAGGCCTTCATGCCTGCGGGTTTGTCCCAGAGAAACATCTCCAGCACCAGAAACCAGGCATGCAGCAATGCGACGAGACCGACGACGGTATTGGCGAGCAAGGACATGGCGCCAGCTTAACCGTTCTGATCCGCCCGCGCACCCTTGTCGATGCGCGCCAGCAGCGATCGGGCTTCCTTCTCGTGGGTCTTGACCTCGTCCAGATTGGCCAGCAGGTCGGCCATCTGCTCCTCGAGCTGCCGGCGGTGGTCGGCCAGCACGGTCAGAAACTTGCGCAGTTGCGGCCCGGTGTCGCGCGGGCTGTCGTACATGTCGATGATCTCGCGCGCCTCCGTCAGCGAGAGACCGAGCCGCTTGGCGCGCAACGTGAGCTTGAGGCGGGTGCGGTCGCGCGAGGTGTAGACCCGGTTGCGGCCGCCAGGGCCTTCGCGCTGCGGTTGCAGCAGGCCCATGTCCTCGTAGAAGCGGATGGCGCGCGTGGTGAGGTCGAATTCGCGCGCCAGATCGCTGATGGTGTAGGTCGGGTTCGTCGCCATGGGTTGAAAAGCCCTCGTCGCCTCGTACGGTGTCCACTGCCTGTCAGCGCAACGTGGCGCTGCTCCTTAGAATGCCCTGAGTCTTGACGTTTACGTCAACGTCACTTGGGCATCTTAACGGAATGTGAACCGCATGAACCTCTCCCGCGACCAGCTCGAAGCCCGCCTGCACTACCCCTTGGCCACACAGTTGCCCGAGCGTGGCCGCTCGCTGGCGGTGGCGCCGGGCGTGCGCTGGGTCCGCATGTCGCTGCCCTTCGCACTGGACCACATCAACCTCTGGCTGCTGCGCGACGAGATCGATGGCCGCCAGGGCTGGACCGTGGTGGACTGCTGCATCGCGCGCGACGAGGCCCGCGCCGACTGGGAGACGCTCTTTGAACACGAGCTGGGGGGCCTGCCCGTCCTGCGCGTGATCGTGACCCACATGCACCCGGACCATATCGGACTGGCGGACTGGTTGTGCCGCCGCTGGCAGTGCGCCCTGTGGATCAGCGCGACCGACTACGCCATGGGTCGCCTGGGCTCGCAAAGCACGACCGGCTTTGGCGGTCAGCTCGCTGCCGAGTTCTTCGCCGCGCACGGCCTGACCGACCCGGACAGCCTGGCCCTCATCCGTGGCCGCGCCAGCTACTACCCCAGCCTGGTGCCCTCGGTGCCGGACCGGTTCCAACGCTTGCTCGACGGCATGCCACTGACCATCGGCGGGCGCCAGTGGCGCTGCATCAGCGGCCATGGGCACGCCCCCGAACACATGGCGCTGTACTGTGACGACCTCCAGGTGCTGATCAGCGGCGACATGGTGCTGCCGCGCATCTCGACCAACGTGAGCGTGCACGACCAGGAGCCCGAGGCGGACTCGCTGGCGCTCTTTCTGGATTCGCTGGAAAAATTCCTGCCGCTGCCGGTCGACACGCTGGTGCTGCCCTCCCATGGACGCCCGTTCACCGGGCTGCACGAACGCATCCGCCAACTCCAGGACCACCACCGGGACCGCCTGGCCGAGGTGATGCAGGCCTGCAGCGAAAAGCCCTGCAGTGGCGCCGACGTGCTGCCGGTGCTGTTCCCACGAGCCCTCGACCTGCACCAGACCACCTTCGCCCTGGGCGAAGCGGTGGCGCATCTGCACCGCCTGTGGCGCGCCGGCCAGTTGCGAAGAGAGAAGGACACGGCGGGCGTCTGGCGCTTCTCCGCGGCCTTCGCCGCCTGAGCGCGTGTCAGGCCAACCTCAGCGCCTGGGTGCGCCTTCGAGTTGCTGCAGTTCCATGCCTGCGGCGACATGCTCGATGTAGACCGTGACACCCGGTTCGCGCGCCTTGCGGAAAGAGACGATCGCCTGAGCCTTGTCACCCCCAATCTTGTGGTATTGACCGAGATAGAACCACGCTTCTACCAGCGCCATCGTCAGCTCATCTCCCGACTTGGCGCTGAGCGAGGCCATGAGCTCGTCAGGCGACAAAACACCAGCCAGCAAAGCCAGCGCGGGTCTGGGCCAGGCCCCCGATGGCTGGGCCTGGGCTACGGCCTGCAGTTCGGTTGGCAAGTCCCGTCCAAGTTGGCGCAACGTCCAGATGTGCCAGAGATGGGCATACAGACGATCGCCCTCGTCCTCCCGGGACGCAGTGGCCCGCGCGAAATCGTCGGCAGCCTGGTCGAGCCGGCCTTGGTAGAAGCGCGCAATGCCACGACGGTAGTGGTTGTTGCTCGCGTCGTGCCCCATGACCAGCGCCCGACTGTAGTCACTCACCGCTGCATCGAAACGGCCCACGGCGAAGTTCAGGTTGCCCCGGCAGTTCCAGGCACGCGCCGATTCGGGCACGCGTGCGACAGCAACTTCGGCATCGGCCAACCCCTTCTCTGCCTCGCCCAGGTCCGAACGTGCCTCGGCGCGCACGCAATACGCTTCGGCCAGGTCCTCGCCTGACAGACGTCCGCCTGCGATGGCCTTGTCTGTTCCCTGCACGATTCCCTGCATCTGCTCGCGCATCTTGTCCATGAAGGACTGCTGTCCGATGCCTAGCACGCCAGCACGCTTGATCTGGCCGCGCTCCACCACAAACACACCGCCGATATCGCGGCCAAGCTTGCGGACATCTTCAATCAGCCTGGGCAGGTCGCCTGGTTTGATCTCAGGCACGAGTGCCTCGAACCGCACTTTGCGCGCAGCTTCGCGCCCGCGGAAGCTGAATTCGGTCCGGGCGCGGAAATAGGGCGACTCCAGCGTGCGCACGACCGGATCCATGACCACGGCCACAGATTCGGGCCAGCGCATGCGCACCTCGTACTCGTGGGTCGCTGGGTAAGAGGGAACCCACACCGGAAACTGACGGCTCAGGCGTTCGGGCACCACCAGGCTACCTTGAAGATTGGCGGCGACATGGTTCATCACCCAATCGCCATCGATCTGGCGCGCCAGCCGCGGAATGCGGTAACGCGTAACCACACGCATCTGATTGAGTGCCACGTCATCAACGAACGACGGCCCTTGCTCAATGGCCAGCCCCGGATAGCGCCGCTCGTAGCCGGCACGTGCCCAGCGCTGACGGTCAGCCTCGTCCAGCCGAGGCATCGCCGCGCGCATGCTTTCGGCATCCAGACCATTGAGTACCCATTCCGCCTGCAGCACACCGTCACTTTCGAAGGAGTCAAGTTCGAAATGCTCGCTCAGGCTGCTGCGAAAGAGCTGGGCACGGTTGGGACTGCGGATCACTTCGGCCCCTTTGCTATCGGCGCGCGCCACCAGCACTTCGGCATCCTCAAGATGCTGTCCCATGCGTTCGATCGGGCCCGCTTGCCGGGAGCGGGTTGGGTCTATGTAATGCAAGGTATCCCCGAGGCGCACCCGCACCACGACGTGGTCAAACACATCCGGACTGGGTAGCATGCGCGTCATGCCCTTTCGGCTGTGCAGTGAGGCCAGTGCCGGTTCGGCCTCGATACCCAGTGCTCGCAGCATGCTGACCAGCAGAACAGACTTGTCCTTGCAGTCGCCATAGCGCACCCGAAGCATCTGCGACAGCGGCTGGGGGCGGTGGGAGCTCTCACCCAGCAGCAACGAGTGGTAGCGAATGTTCTCCTGCACCCAGCGCAACGCCTCCGCCACACGTGTGGCTTGATCTGCCTGGGTCTTCAATCCGGCCAGCACGCCATCCAGCTCAGGCGGAAGAGGCTCGGATTGGCGCAGCAGATCCGCGGCCCACTCGCCCACATCTTCCCAGCGTTCGTACTCGCTGAACTGGAGCCAACGAACCGGCCGGACGTAGGCGGGCATGTTGGGCTCCAACTCAACCGCCGCAATGTCACGGCCTTCGAACACCAGATGGCGCTCACCCCGTTCCACCCGTTCGACCGGCGTGGGATCGCTCGCATACGGCAAGTCACCCACCCAGCGCCAATGGATCCGACGCTGCTCAGGCGCCACCAGCGTGACCCTGCGGTGCAGCACCGGGGTATCTTCCTCCCAGGAAGCTCCATCGGTGTAGCGAGCTCCCATGATGGGATTGGAGCCTTCGACGCTGTACACCAGGTGCAGGGCATCGCCAACGCGAATGTCGGGCAGCGTCACCGATGCCGTGATGACGCCACTGTAAATACCTTGTTCAAGGCCCAGCTCGCGCTGCAGGAAGCGCACGGGCGCGGTGGCCGTGTGGTCGATGACCTCGGACCCGCGAAGAACGGCCAGCCGGTGAAGCGCGAGGCGCTGGTAGGCCGGATTGAAGCGAATCGCCACTTGCCCGAGCGCACCAAGGGTGCTGGCGTGATTGGTCTGCACCACGCGCTGCACCAGCCAGGCACCCATGGGCGCAGCACGCATCTGCGTCTCCGCCAGGTGCACAACCAGCGCCCGCCTGTCCGGGCTCAATGCGGGCAGCGGTGCCAGGCGTACCCAGTCCGGCACTGAGGTACCACGCGCAAAGGCCTCGGCAGCCGGTTGGATCTCCTTCAGCGTGGAGGGCTCCTGGGCCTCGGCATCCGCGACCCACCCGAGCAACGCCGACAGAGCCAGCGCCAGCATCCCTCCACATCGCCACCATCTTTTGTCCATGCATCCCCCCTTGTAGTTGAAACACCCTCATCCTCGCGGTTCGGCACCCCGCTGTGCCGAACCTGCCATTCATTCGTCCAGCGGCACCGCCGCCTCCCGCAGTGCACGGCGACGCTGCGCATGGTCGGGAAGCACGCTGGCCACCACGTCCCAGAAGCGCGGACTGTGGTCCATGTGGCGCAGGTGGCTGAGTTCGTGCACCACCACGTAGTCCACCATGTCCATGCCCAGGTGGATGAGACGCCAGTTGAGCCGTATCGTGCCGTCCGCATTCGCGCTGCCCCAGCGCGTGCCGGCGCTGGACAGGCGCAGCCGGGTGTAGCGCACACCGAGCTGCGGTGCAAAGTGGTCCAGGCGCTCCCCAAACACAGACTGCGCCTGGCGCATCAGCCAGGCCTGGGCCGCATCGCGTATCTGCGCTGGTGTAGCGCTGCGTGCCAGCCCCAGACGCAGGGTGGCGATCTCATCCGTGTCGGCGGCGGGCTCCAGCGCGGCGCCCACCTGGGTGAACGCGTGTGCCGGGTCCAGCACCAGGCGCAGGCGCACGCCGAGGTAATCGAATTCGACCCCGTCGGCCCATTGGATGCGGGCTTGCGCGATGCCGTCGGCGCGCTCACGCGCGTCCTGCAGCTTCTCGATCACCCAGCGGGATTTCTCCTGCAGCAACGCCTCCACCTCGCCCAGAGTGGTCCAGCGTGGCGCGCGCACGCTGAGACCTTCCGCGCTGACGCTCAGGCCGATGGTGCGGCGCTTGCCGCGCTGGAACTCGTAGCCCACCTCGCACCCGCCCAGCCGCACGTGGCGGTTGGCGCGGGGATGGTGCCAGGTCGCGGGCAAGAACACCTGGGTCATGGGCAACGCCGGCGGCGCAGCCACAGCAGGGGGTGCGGCTGGCGCGGGCGTCGGCGTCGGCGTCGGATCGCCGAAGAGATCGAGCGCCAGTTGCACGAAGCGCTGCATGGTGCTCTGCTGCGGCTCAGGCGACGCCGCGGTAGGCCTCGGGATCGAGGCGGCGCATCTCCGCTTCGATCCAGTTTTCGACCTCGCGCATCAGTTCATCGGGCTCACGGCCAACGCTGGCGATGGGTTTGCCGATGGAGAACTCCACCGTTCCGGGCCTCTTGATGAAGGCTTTGCGCGGCCAGCACTTGGCCGAGGTCACCGCGATCGGAATCACCGGCGCGCCGGTGGCCACGGCGAGGCGGGTGCCGCCGCTCTTGTAGACACCCTTCTGTCCGCGCGGAATGCGCGTGCCCTCGGGAAACATGATCACCCAGGTGCCTTCGCTCAGCAGGCGGCGGCCTTGCTCCACCACCTTGTTGAACGCCTGGGTCCGCTTGGAGCGGTCGATATGGATCATGTCCAGGCGACTCATGGCCCAGCCGAAGAAGGGCACATAGAGCAGTTCCTTCTTGAACACGTAGGCCAGCGGGTGCGGCATCAGCGCGGGCATGCAGAAAGTCTCCCAGGTGGACTGGTGCTTGAGCAGCAGGACCGCCGGCGCGGTGTGGCCCACCGGCAGGTTCTCGAAGCCGATCACCTGGTTGCGGATGCCCAGGATCCATTCGCCGCCGCGCACCGCCAGTTTCAACCAGCCCGCGCACATCCAGTAGACCTGCGTGCTGCTCAGGAAAGGAGAGGCGATCAGCACCGCCAGCGCCCAGGGAATGACGGTGACCGCCATGAAAAGCATGTGCAGGATCGAGCGCAGCAGGTGGACCAGGATCATGTGGGCAGTGTGGGGGTTGAATTCAGCTCGCCGGCTGGGCGAGCAACCAGTCGGCAAAGGCACCGAGGTCCTCGTGCGTATGGGCACCGGGCGGCAAGCTGGGCGCGAGAGCGAGGATATCGGCCGCGCCCGCAGCCCCAAGCCGGCCGCGCAGGTGCTCGGACTTTCCGGTCAGCAGCAGGTGCGTGGGACAACCCGCGCGCGCCGCCGCCTCGACGTGCCGCACGGCGTTGCCGGCGGCGGGCACCTGCGCCAGCGGCGCACCAAAGCGCTGCCCGATCTGCTCGAACAGGCCCGGTGCGGGTTTGCGGCAGTGGCAGGCATCCTCGGGCGCATGGGGGCAAAAGAACACGGCCTCCACCCGGGCACCCACGGCCGCGAGCTGGCGGTGCATCTTGGCGTGAATGGCATTGAGCGAGGCCATGTCGAACAACCCACGCCCGATGCCCGACTGGTTGGTCGCCAGCACCACGCGCCAGCCGCCCTGGTTGAGCCGCGCCACCGCCTCCAGCGCACCTGGCAGCGCTTCCCACTCATCCGGCGAGGCGACGTAGTCGTCGCGGCTGCGGTTGAGCGTGCCATCGCGATCGAGGATGACGAGCTTCATGGTGCGTTCACGAGGCCAGGCGCGAGAGATCGGCCACGCGGTTCATGGCTTCGTGCAGTTGCCGCAAGAGGGCCAGGCGATTGGCCTTGAGCGCGGGGTCGTCGGCGTTCACCATCACGCTGTCAAAGAACGCGTCCACCGGCACGCGCAAGGCAGCCAGCTTCTGCAGGTTGCCGGTGTAGTCGCCGGCATCGAACCGCGCATTGGCGGCCGGCACGCTGGCGTGCATGGCCGCATGCAGCGCCTGCTCGGCGGGTTCCTTGAGCAGGACCGTGTCCACCTCGGCTCCAGCCTCTTCAGACTTCTTGAGGATGTTGCCGATGCGCTTGTTGGCCGCGGCCAGCGCAGGCGCCTCGGGCAACGCAGCAAAGGCGCGGACAGCCGCCAGACGCAAGGCCACGCCGCTCATGGGCTCGGGGCGCAGGGCGAGTACGGCATCGACTTCCTGGGCGCTGTAGCCCTGCTCGCGCAGGCTGCCGGCCAGGCGGTCGTAGATGAAGTCGGACAGCGCGGCGGTGGGATCGGCAATCTTGTCTCCGAACACCTGCGCGGCCGCGCGCAGCAGCGCGTCCAGCCTCAGCGGCAACTGCTTTTCGACCAACATGCGGATCACGCCCAGCGCATGACGGCGCAACGCGAACGGGTCCTTGTCGCCGGTAGGCAGGTTGCCGATGCCGAACATGCCCACCAGGGTCTCCAGCTTGTCGGCCAGCGCCACCGCCACGCCCGTGGCGTTGCGAGGCAGGTCGTCGCCAGCGAAGCGGGGTTTGTAATGGTCCTCGATGGCAAAGGCCACGTCCTCGCTCAAGCCGTCATGGCGCGCGTAGTAGCCGCCCATGATGCCCTGCAGTTCCGGGAACTCGCCCACCATGTCGGTGAGCAGGTCGGTCTTGGCCAATTGCGCGGCGGTGTCGGCACTCTGCGCGAGCACGTCACCGCCCAGTTGCTGACCAATGGCCCGCGCGATGGCGCGCACGCGCTCCACGCGCTCGCCCTGGGTGCCCAGCTTGTTGTGGTAGACCACCCGGGACAAACCCTCCACGCGCGAGGCCAGCGTCTTCTTGCGGTCCTGGTCGAAGAAGAACTTGGCGTCCGACAGGCGCGGGCGGACCACGCGCTCGTTGCCACCGATGACCGCACTGGCATCCGCCGGGCTGATGTTGCTCACCACGAGGAAGCGGTGGGTGAGCCGGCCTTGAGCGTCCAGCAGCGGGAAATACTTCTGGTTGGCCTTCATGGTGAGAATCAGGCATTCCTGGGGCACCGCCAGAAACTGCTGCTCGAACTCGCAGACCAGCACGTTGGGGCGCTCCACCAGAGCGGTGACTTCATCCAGCAGGGCCTCGTCCTCGATGGGCCGGCAGCCGCCACCCACCTTGGCTGCGGCCGCTGCAAGCTGGCGCGCGATCTCGGCCTTGCGCTCCGGGAAGGACGCGATCACCGCACCGTCCCTGGACAACGTCGCCGCGTAGCTGTCGGCATCGCGGAGCACCACGGGGGACACCGCTGCTTCGAAGCGGTGCCCCTGCGTGGTTTGGCCCGCCTTCAACCCCAACACCTTGACCGGCACCACCTCGTTGCCATGCAGGGCCACCAGGCCGTGCGCGGGCCGCACGAAATTCACGCTGGTCCAGCCGGGCAGTTCGCAGTCGCTTTCGAGCTGGTAGCTCATCACCTTCGGGATGGGCAAGCGGGCAATGGCTTCGTCCAGCGCCTTCTGCAGACCGGCGGCGAGATCGACCCCCTGCTGCATGCTGTCGAGGAACAGTGCCTCGGCCTTGCCATCGGGTGCGCGGCGCAGTCCGGCCACCGCGGACGCGTCGGCGCCCAGCGCTCCCAGGCGCTTGAGCAAGGCCGGCGTGGCCTCTCCGTCCGCCCCGAGCCCCACGCTCACAGGCATGAGCTTGTGCGAAACAGCCTTGTCCGCGGCGCGTGCGAGCACGCCGGTCACGTGTGCGGCCAGCCGGCGCGGCGAAGCGAACGCGGTCACGGCCGCATCGGCCGGCGCCAGCCCCTGGGCCCGAAGCTGGTCAGCGAGCACGGCCGCAAAGGCATCGCCCAGCTTCTTCAGCGCCTTGGGCGGAAGTTCTTCGACAAACAGTTCAACAAGCAGATTCTGTGCGGTCATTTTTCTGGTGCTTCCCGTCTCACGCGGCCTTCTTCGCCAATTGGGCCACCCACTCACGCGGGGCCATGGGGAAACCCAGCCGTTCACGGCTCTCGTAGTAGCTCTGCGCCACGCTGCGCGCGAGGTTGCGGATGCGGCCGATGTAGGCGGCGCGCTCCGTCACGCTGATGGCGCCACGGGCATCGAGCAGGTTGAACGTGTGCGCCGCCTTGAGCACCTGCTCGTAGGCTGGCAGCGCGAGCTGCTGCTCCATCAGGTACCTGGCCTGTTTCTCGTGTGCACCGAAGGCAGTGAAAAGAAAGTCGGCGTCACTGTGCTCGAAGTTGTAAGCCGACTGCTCCTTCTCGTTCTGCAGGTAGACGTCCCCGTAGCTCATGGTCTGCGTCCACTTCAGGTCGTAGACGTTGTCCACACCCTGCAGGTACATGGCCAGGCGCTCCAGGCCATAAGTGATTTCGCCGGTGATGGGGCGGCAGTCGATGCCCCCGACCTGCTGGAAATAGGTGAACTGTGTCACCTCCATGCCATTGAGCCACACCTCCCAGCCCAGGCCCCAGGCCCCAAGGGTGGGGTTCTCCCAGTCGTCTTCGACGAAGCGGATGTCGTTCTTCTTCAGGTCGAAACCCAGGGCCTCCAGGCTGCCCAGGTACAACTCCAGGATGTTGGACGGAGCGGGCTTGAGCACCACCTGGTACTGGTAGTAGTGCTGAAGCCGGTTGGGGTTCTCGCCATAGCGGCCGTCCTTGGGACGGCGGCTCGGCTGCACATAGGCGGCCTTCCAGGGCTCCGGACCCAGCGCGCGCAGGAAGGTGGCGGTGTGGCTGGTGCCAGCGCCCACCTCCATGTCGTAAGGCTGCAGCAGCGCGCAGCCCTGGGCGTCCCAGTACGACTGCAGTTTCAGAATGATTTGCTGGAAGGTCAACATGCAAGGGAGTGCCGGAGCCCGGCCCGGGCGGACAGAGAAGGGTATGAGGGAGATGAGGGAGGCGGCGGCGCTTGCCGCAGCCCGATCAGGGGATTTTACGGGGCGCTCAGCGCCTGCGCGTACGTCCGCCACGCGGCCGCAGGCCGCGCAGAGACGCCATCAGCAGCGCCAGCACCAGGCAGCCTATCCACAGCGGCATCAATCCCCACTGCGCTGTCCAGCGCGCGTAAGGCGTGAGACCCTCGCGACCTTCCACCGTCGCCTCCAGGCGAGCACGCGTCAGGCGCTGCAATTCGTGGGTCACACGCCCTTGGTGATCGATCACGGCGGTGGCCCCGGTGTTGGTGGCGCGCAGCATGGGGCGCCCCAGCTCCATGGCCCGCAGGCGCGAGATCTGCAGATGCTGCTGGATGGCGATGGTGTCGCCGAACCAGGCGATGTTGCTCAGGTTCACCAGCACCGTGGGGGCGGCAGCCGCGTCGCGGAACGAAGCCGCCAGTTCCTCGCCAAACAAGTCCTCGTAACAGATGTTGGGCGCGATGCGTTGTCCGTGCAGATTCCAGGCCGGCTGGGGCAATGCGCCACGGTTGAAGTCACCCAACGGGATGTTCATGAGGTTGGTGAACCAGCGGAACAGAGGCGGGATGAACTCACCGAAGGGCACCAGATGGTGCTTGTCGTAACGGTAGATTCCACCGTCCCGCACCGGGGCCTGCGCCGCCGCGCGGCCGGCGGCCTCGGCCGTGAGACCCCAGACCGAGTTGGTGTACCCCTCCTCCAGGCTGCCCAAGGGCAGTCCAACCAGCGCAGCGACCGCCGCCTCGGCCGGCTGCGCCGCCAGGTTGGCCAGCAGCGGCTGCCAGAAGTCCGGCCCCAGTTGCGAGGGCAGCAGCGGGACCGCGGTCTCCGGAGCCACCACCAGTTGCGGCCCGCTGACCGGGGTCGCACGGCGCTGCGCCACCGCCTCGGCAATCTGCCTGGGATACCAGTCCAGCGCCAGGGCTATGCCCGTCCCCGGCTCGAACTTCTGATCCTGCGGGACGTTGCCCTGCAGCAGCCAGACCCTCAGTTCTCCGGTCGATGCGGTGCCGTGCTGGCCCAGATCACGCCACACCCCCCCGCCGGACAGGCTCAGCAGCAGGGCACCCATTGCGAGCCACAGCGGCACACCGCGCACCAGCCCCCACCAGCCCTCCGAAAGCCCCGGCACGGTGCGCGCCTGCACCCGGGCCGTGGGCGCAGCGGTGACCATGCCGACTCCCTGCGCCGCACGCCCCACGCGGTGGTTCACCGGCGAGGACAGCCACGCGCTCAGCCAGCGCCATACCCCGGAGATCAGCGATGCCAAGGTGTAGCCGAGTACGGCCGCGAGAAAGCCCATGCCGTAGACGCCCACCAGTGGCGCCCAGGCCGTCATGAGATCGGCCTGCGCATAGCCGCCCGCCCCCCAGGGAAACCCGGTGAACCAATGACCTCGCGCCAGTTCGGCCAGCGTCCAGAGCGCGGCGAACATCAGGGCCTGGGCCACCCGCGACAGCGGCGCCCAGGCACAGAGAAAACCAACCGCCAACGCGTAATAGAGCGCCAGCAGACCGGCCAGCGCGAGCACCGCCAACACGGCCATCCATGCGGGCAGGCCTCCGTAGGTGTGCATCGAGACAAACAGCCACCAGAAAGTGCCGGCCAGCCACACCGTGGCGAACACCCAGCCGCGCCACATGGCCTGCCCCACACGGGTGGCGTACTGCAACGCCAGCACCAGCATGGCGAGCGAAGCGATCTGCCACCCGCCCGACGGCTGGCCAGGCACCGCACCTGGCAAAGCCCACCCCTGGAACGGCCAGGCGATGGAAACCGCCTGGAGCGCACCGCCCAGCACGCACACCAGCCACCAGAAGAAGCCGCTGCCTCGCGCGCTGCGCCCGGGCGGGCGCCGGCTCATCGGGTTGAAGCTCGATGGGGTGTGCAGCGACCCGAACAGACTGCGCATGGCGGTCAAGCGGCCAGCGGCCTCAGGCCTCGCCCGGCTGGGGCATTACCTTGAACCACTTCACCGCACCGCCCTTGGTGTGCAGCACGACGAAGCGCAGGCCGTCGAGCTCATGTGTCTCGCCCCGCTTGGGCACGTGGCCCATCGCGTGGGCGATCATGCCGCCGATGGTGTCGAAGTCCTCTTCGGGCAGCTTCAGTCCGAAGGACTCGTTGATGCGTTCGATCGGCGTGTCGCCGCTCACGCGCCAGGTGCTGTCGGCCAAAGCGAAGATGTCTCCTTCGTCCTCAGCGACGTCGAACTCGTCCTCGATCTCGCCGACGATTTCTTCCAGCACGTCCTCGATGGTGATGAGCCCGGCCACGCGGCCGAACTCATCGATCACGATCGCCAGGTGGTTGCGGTTGCCACGGAACTCGCGCAGCAGGTCGTTGAGCCCCTTGGTCTCTGGCACGAAGGTGGCGGGGCGCAGCAGGGCACGGATATTGAGCGCGGGCGCGCGCTGCAGCTTGAGCAGGTCCTTGGCCAGCAGGATGCCGATGATGTTTTCGCGGTCGCCCTCGTACACCGGAAAGCGGGAATGCGCGGTGTCGATCACCAGGTGCAGCAGCTCATCGAACGGCGCGTCGATGTCCAGCACGTCCATGCGCGGCGAGGCCACCATCACGTCGCCGGCCGTCATGTCGGCGATGCGGATCACGCCTTCGAGCATGACGCGCGACTCGGCGTTGATGATGTCGTTGTCCTCGGCCTCCGCGAGGGTCTCGATCAGCTCGTCCTTGGAATCCGGCCCGGGGTGAATGAACTCCGCGAGCTTTTGAAGGAAACCACGTTTGTCGGCATGCCGCAGGCTGCGCTGCGGCCCGCTACTGGGAGGGGAATCGGCCACTGAGGTAGGTAGGGGGATTGAAACGAGGGGAAAGGATACCGCAAGCAGGTGTCAACACGCAAAGCGCGATCACCCCGCCAACCCGCGCCGGGCCTCGGTTCTTTCAGCCGCGCGCTCGCTCGCGCGCGTCGCGTACGCCGCGGCGGATGTCCTGCAGCACCGAAAGCAGACCCCAGAACTGCTTGGCCTGGGCCTTGAAGTGGTAGTCCGTGAGGGCAACCTGCTCGTTCACAAGCGCTGTCACGCGCGAATCGAAGTCCGCGGGCGGCAGGCGAAGGTGGGCCTCGGACTCGGAACCATCACGCTCGATGGTGGCGCCCGCGCGACGCGCGATACGCAACATGGCGGTGTTCTCGGACAAGGCGTGGATGAACAGCATGTTCACCCCCTCATTGCGGGCGTGCACGACAGCGCGCTCGAACAGCCGGCCACCATAGCCCCTGCCGCGCGCGCTGCGCGCCACCGAGACACCGAACTCCGCGCAACTCTTGAACTGAGGATCGAGCGAGAACGCCAGATGCGCCATGGCGATGAGTTCCAGCTTCCGGTTGAAGATGCCGAAGAGTTCATCGCGCTCGAAGTCCAGTCCGTCCACGTAGCGGCGAATCTGCTCGTCGTTGGCGGCGTAGCCAAAGCGCAGGTAGCGGTCCTGCGGGTCCAGCGCCAGCAGGTGGGCGGCGATGCGATCGCGGTGCCCGGGGCCGATGGAGCGGATGGGCACAAGCACCGGTGGCGCAGCCTTCTCCGGCTCGCGCGCGCTGTCGTTCGCCGACGAGGCCGCCGGCGAGCGTTCCACGACCTGCGCCCGGAACGACAGCGGCACGATCCAACGTGGGGTATCCAACATGGGCTCGAATGTAAGGGTTATCCCTAGGCTAGCAAGGATGAAATCCCCTAATTCGAGGGGAACCCGACGGGCGGAACGGCTGACACCCCAGCGGCGCTCAGAGGGGCAGTGCCGTGGTGCTTTTCACCCGGTCCATCACAAAGCTGGTCTTGCAATCCTGTACGGCCGGGTGCTTGAGCAAGGTGTCCATCATGAAACGCGAGTAGGCGGCCATATCGGCCACCACCAGGCGGAGCAGGAAGTCCATCTCGCCGGTGAGCGCCACGCATTCCACAACCTCAGGCCAACCGAGCACGCTGGCCCGGAATTGGTCCATGGGGCTGCGCTTGCCACTGCCCGCATGCTTCTCCAGACGGACCGACACATGGGCCGTCAGCCCGAGTCCGACGGACTCCGGCCGCACCAGGGCCACGTAGCGATCGATCACGTGGGCATCCTCCAGCCGACGCACCCGGCGCAGCACTGCACTGGGCGACAAGCCCACCGCCTCCGCGATCTGGTCATAGGTGGCGCGGCCATCGGCCTGCAGGCTGCGAAGGATGTGGCGGTCGAGCTTGTCCAGTGCTTGCATGGCCCACATTTTGCAGTTTTCCTGCAATCACGACAAACGGAGCGCCCCAAAACGCCGAAATCGTGACAACCTGCGCCGATACAGTGGCGCATTTCCTCAACGGCCCGCGCCCACGGAGACAGCCATGAACCAGCCTTTGCCACCGACCGCACTGCCCGCCGACACCTCGTGGGAGAACCCCATGGGAACCGACGGCTTCGAATTCATCGAGTACGCGGCACCCGATCCCGTGGCCATGGGCGCGCTCTTCGAGCGCATGGGATTCAAAGCGATCGCCCGCCACCGCCACAAGGCGGTGACGCTCTACCGCCAAGGCGAAATCAACTTCATCATCAACGCCGAGCCCGACAGCTTCGCCCAGCGTTTCGCGCGCCTGCATGGCCCCAGCGTGTGCGCCATCGCCTTCCGGGTGCAAGACGCCAAGGCCGCCTATGAGCGCGCCATTTCTCTGGGTGCCTGGGGCTATGCGCAATCGGCCGGCCCCGGCGAACTGAACATACCTGCCATCAAGGGCATCGGCGACTCCATCATCTATTTCATCGACCGTTGGCGTGGCAAGAACGGGGCCCGCACGGGCGACATCGGCAACATCGGCTTCTACGATGTGGACTTCGAGCCGCTGCCTGGCGCGGAGCTCAACCCCGTGGGCCACGGTCTAACCTACATCGACCACCTCACACACAATGTGCACCGTGGACGCATGGACGAATGGGCGGGCTTCTACGAGCGCCTGTTCAACTTCCGCGAGGTGCGCTACTTCGACATCGAGGGCCAGGCCACTGGCGTCAAGAGCAAGGCCATGACCAGCCCTTGCGGCAAGATCCGCATACCGATCAACGAGGAAGGCAACGACAAGGCCGGCCAGATCCAGGAGTACCTGGACCGTTACCACGGCGAAGGCATACAACACATTGCCATGGGCTCGGTCGATCTCTACAACACGGTGGATGCGCTGGAGTTGGCTGGCGTGAAACTGCTCACCACCAGCGAGACCTACTACGAACTCCTGCCCCGCCGCATCCCCGACCACGGCGAGGACCTGGAAGGATTGAAACAGCGCAACATCCTGGTGGACGGACACCCGGGCGAACTGCTGCTGCAGATCTTCAGCGAGAACCAGCTCGGCCCGATCTTCTTTGAGTTCATCCAGCGCAAGGGCAACCAGGGCTTTGGCGAGGGCAATTTCAAAGCCTTGTTCGAGACCATGGAGCTCGACCAGATGCGCCGTGGCGTGCTGAAGTCCTGAGACCGGCGAGGCGACGATGGCTGTTGAACCCGTCGTGTATGGCGCCAGCGAGCGGCCACCGCGTGGCGACTACTCGCGCGCGCAGAGCGACTACACCTGCGCCCAGAACTGGTCCGCCTACACCGAGGCAGACCACGACACCTACCGGCGTCTCTACGAACGCCAGTCGGCCTTGCTGCCAGGCCTGGCGTGCGATGCCTTCATCGACGCGCTGCCCTCACTCGGCGTGCGCGACCGCATTCCTCGGTTCGAGGAAATCAACGAACGGTTGAAGCCAGCCACCGGCTGGGAAATCGTGGCGGTCCCCGGACTGATTCCGGAACGTCCGTTCTTTGACCTGCTCGCCCACCGCCGTTTCCCCGTCACCGACTGGATCCGTACGCCGGCCGAATTCGACTACATCGTCGAACCGGACGTGTTCCACGACCTCTTCGGCCATGTGCCACTGCTGTTCAACCCCGTCTTTGCCGACTACGTGCAGCGCTATGGTGCCGGTGGTCTGAAGGCGCATGACCTGGGCGCAGGCGAATGGCTCTCCCGCCTGTACTGGTACACGATCGAATTCGGCCTGGTTCGCCAGTCCGATGGCCTGCGCGCCTATGGCGCCGGCATCCTGAGCTCTTCCAGCGAACTGCGGTACAGCGTGACCAGCCCGCGGCCCCGGCGCATTGCGCTTGAGCTGCTGCGGTGCATGCGCACACGCTACAAGATCGACGATTTCCAGGCCACGTATTTCGTCATCGACAGCTTCGCGCAGCTGTTCGAGATGACGGCGCCTGACTTTGCGCCGCTCTACGAGGCCGTGCGCTCGCTGGGAGAACTGCCCGCCGACGCCAGCATGCCGAGCGACTCGTCCATCACCCTGGGGTGAAAAGCCATTGCGACGTGGGCGGCGCCCCGCACCAGCCGGTTGTCGGCCCCCGGTAGCGTCGCAGTGGAAGCGGGAAACACGATGTTGTCGGTGTTGGCGTACCAGCACACGAACCTGCCGTAGGGGTTCACGGGCCGCTGCACGGCTTCGCGGGCCTGCAGATCGCGCAGCCAGTCGCCCGCCATGCGCATCTCGCGGCCATTGGCCACCCGGCTGAAGCGCCCCAGCCAAGTGCCCCGGTGTGGACTGCCGATGGTGACCACACCATGCACCGGCACACCCGGCTCGCTGGTCAGCCATGCCCGCGCCGCCAGACCACCCATGCTGTGGCAGATCAGCAGAGGCGGACGTCCTGTGAGCGCCCGAGCACGCCGGACGGCGTCCGCCACCAAAGGCACATAGTCGTTGATGTGCCCGAACACCGGCTCCAGGTTCACGGAGGTGTAGGGCACCCCCTGGCGGCGCAGGCGGCGCATCCAGGGATGCCAGAACCCGCGGTTGCACACAAATCCGTGGATGAACACCACCGCAGGGCCTGCCCCCGCCACGGGCACATCATCGTCTGGCAGCGCGGCCCAACGGAAGGGTTGTCGCCAGGCGAACACCTGCGGAGCCGCCTTCACCTCCTGCCACCAGGCGCCCAGCCACTGCAGACCGCTGGCCTGAGGAGTGGGGTCGCTGCGGTTCAGGCGGGCGGCCGCCAACACCTCCAGGGCCAGGGCCAGGGCGTAGCCTGCCAGCAGGGCGAAAGCACCACCCAGCGCCCACCACGGAGAACGCGGCCACCACAAGAGGAGCCATGCCGCGCAGGCCAGCAAGGTAGTCACCACCAGCACCTGCTGCAGACGGGCCAGCGCGGATGTTTTCGGCGAGGTTGAACGGGTTTGCACAACCCGACTATCGCACGACGATGTGCCAGGCAATTAGACTGGGCCCACCGGTCCGTCGCATTCCACCCACTGCCCGTTCCATGAGCACGCCCACATCCGCCGCCGAACAAATCCGCTTCCATCTGGAGCGCGTGCGGCGACTGCGTCTGGAGGCCCACGCGGAAGGACTGGCCGCCGCGGTCAATGACGTCAAGCGACTGCAAGCCCAGCGCTTTCGCGCGACATACGCCGACTTCCTGCGGGACACCACCTACGCCCCAGCCACCCGCTTCTTTCTCGATGAGCTCTATGGCGTGCACGATTTCGTGGAGCGCGACGCGCAATTCAGCCGCATCGCCGGCGCGCTCGAACGGCTGTTCCCCGAAAGCGTGGCTCAGTTGGCCATCGACCTTGCGGAAACCCATGCATTGACGGAGGTGCTGGACCACAGCCTCGCGCGGCATTGGCTCGCACAAAGCGAAGCCGTGCCCACCGCATTGCGCTATACGCTGAGCTGGCGCGCCACGGGCGACCGTCCCGCGCGCGAGCGGCAGCTCTCGGTGGTGCAGCACATGGGTCAGGAACTGCAGCGCCTCACCCGCATGAAACCCTTGCGGCTGGCGCTGCGCATGATGCGCAATCCGGCGCGCGCCGCTGGACTGGACGCCTTGCAGCATTTCCTGGAAACAGGCTTCGACGCCTTTGCTGCGATGGGCGATGCCCAACCTTTCCTGAACGCCATCCAGGAAAGGGAGACGCGCTGGATCAGCGTGCTTTTTGACGAGTCACCTCAGACGTGTGGCCAGTGGCTGGCCGAGGAACTGGCCCGGGGCTGAGTGGCCACGCGGCGCCGTACCGGTGAGCTTTGCGCGACACCGCCCTAGGGCAGCCCCGATGGCCCAACGCACGCGGCCTTGCCAGAATGGCCGCGTTGCCCTTCAATGCCGCGCCCATGACCCGTCACTGGTTATCCCAATACCCCGAAGGCGTCGCGCACGATGTGTCGCCGGACCGCTACCGCTCTTTGTCCTCGCTGTTGGAGGAGTCGTTCAAGCAACATGCGAAGCTGCCCGTCAGCGTCTGCATGGAGCGCTGGATGAGCTACGGAGAGCTTGATACCCACAGCGCCGCGCTCGGTGCCTGGCTGCAGGCCAGAGGCCTCCCTCCGGGAGAACGGGTGGCCATCATGCTGCCCAATGTGCCGCAGTTCCTGGTTGCCATGGCGGCAGTGGTGCGCGCGGGATACACCGTGGTGAACATCAATCCGCTGTACACCGCACGGGAACTCGAACACCAACTCCGGGATTCCGGTGCGCGGGCCATCATCATCCTGGAGAACTTTGCCCACACACTCCAGGAAGTCATCGACCAGACGGCGCTGGAGCATGTGGTCGTGTCCAGTCTGGGGGACATGCTGGGTTTCTGGTACGGACGCTGGATCAGCTTCGCTGTGCGCCATCTGGCCAGAATGGTGCCCGCCTACAAGCTGCCTCTGGAGGGCACCCAGGGCAAACGCACCATCGTCTCGCTGCGTCACGCGCTCGCCCAGGGTGCCAGCTTGCATCTTCGCCCGTCTCAGGATGGTCCGGATTCGGTGGCGTTCCTGCAATACACCGGAGGCACCACCGGATTGTCCAAAGGCGCAGTACTCACACATCGCAACATCATCGCCGCCACCCTCCAGGCAGAGGCCTGGTTTTCCCCCGCGTTGCAGCGCGTGGGCGACCTCCGCAAGGTCAATGGCATCGCGGCACTGCCCCTTTATCACATCTTCGCGCTCACGCTCAGCTTGCTGTGCATCCGCTGGGGGGCCCACATGACGCTGATACCCAATCCACGCGACATCCCCAAGTTCGTCGAAACCCTGAAGCGGCGGCCGTTCCATCTTTTGCCCGCCGTCAACACCCTGTTCAACGCGCTGCTGCAGAACCCGCAGTTTAGGCAAATCGATTTCTCTCAATTGGCCATGTCCCAAGCGGGCGGCATGGCGGCCTCCGAAGGGACCGCCCGCCAATGGCAGGCCGTGACAGGGTGCCCCATGATCGAGGGCTGGGGGATGAGCGAAACCTGCGCCATCGGCACCAACAACCCTGTGAATGCCACCGCATTCAGCGGCACCATCGGCCTCCCACTGCCCGGTATCGACATCGCCATCAAGGACGACGAAGGCCGCTCTCTGGCATTGGGCGAGACAGGGGAGATCTGTATCAAGGGACCGAACGTGATGCGTGGGTATTACAACCAGCCTGAGGAGACCGCGCGCGCGTTCACTCCAGACGGTTTCATGCGCACCGGCGACCTGGGCATCATGGACGAAAGAGGCTACACCCGCATCGTCGACCGAAAGAAGGACATGATCCTGGTGTCCGGCTTCAACGTATTCCCCAGCGAACTGGAGAACGTGATCTCACTCTGTCCGGGGGTACTGGAATGCGCTGCGATCGGCGTCGCAGACGACAAGCAGGGCGAAGCGGTCAAAGTGTTCGTTGTACGCACGGACCCGTCTCTGCGGGAAGAAGATGTTGCGCGCTTCTGCCAGGAGAATCTGACCGGCTACAAGCGACCACGCCACATCGAATTCCGGGACGAACTTCCCAAGACCAACGTCGGAAAGATCCTGCGCAGAGCGCTCCGTCAGCCGACCGCCCATTGAACGCCAGGCCGATATGCAACCGAGCAGATCCCCCGGTACAACAACATTGACACATACGCTGGCGTCTGCCGGCATCACCGTTTTTGAGCGCGGCTGGCTCTCGTCCAACAACGTCCTGATTCAGGGCGATGGACCTTCTGCACTCGTGGACTCCGGGTATGCGAGCCACGCTCAGCAGACGAAGACGCTCGTCCAGTCCGAAATGGGTGAGCGCACACTGTCCCATCTACTCAACACACATCTGCACAGCGATCACTGCGGAGGCAATGCTGCTTTACAGGCCATCTACCCCGATCTGCAAACCTGGATTCCACCCGGACTTGCGCCCGCAGTAGCCAACTGGGACCCCATCGCCCTCACCTTTGAGCCGACCGGGCAGTTCTGCCCACCCTTCTCCTACAAGGCACTGCTTGTCCCGGGTGAAGCCCTCCAATTGGGCACATGGAACTGGGACATCCACGCCGCAAAAGGCCACGACCCTCATGCAGTGGTGCTCTTTCAACCTGAGCTGGGTATCCTGATCTCGGCCGATGCGCTCTGGCAGAACGGTTTTGGCATCGTCTTTCCCGAGCTTGACGGCGAGTCCGCCTTCGACGAGGTCGCAGACACGCTCGACCTGATTGAGGCCCTGGCGCCCCGCATCGTGATACCAGGTCACGGCAGTGTGTTTGACGACGTCGCGGACGCGCTGCACAGAGCTCGCAGCCGGCTGGCGCAGTTCGTCGCCCAACCGGACAAACACCGCCGTCACGCCTTGAAGGTGCTCGTCAAGTTCAAACTGTTGGAATGGCAGCAGATCCGCACAGAGGCCATGCTCGACTGGGTACTGCAAACCCCGTACTTCATGCGACACCTGCCCACCGAAGCGCTGACAGATCGTCACATGGGACAGACATGGCTCGACCAGCTTCTGCTCGAGCTGGAGCGCTCAAACGCGCTCAGACGAGACAAGGGTCTCGTGTACAACAACTGACGAAAACCCGCCCTGCAAAAAGCCCAAACCCCCAGGTACGTGGAGTACGAGGGGGTTTG
>NZ_JAHCKL010000017.1 GCF_026125785.1 Hydrogenophaga sp. | reverse complement strand
GTATGAAACAGATGGGGTTTGTTCGTCGCGGCGTGACCGCCGCTCGACTTGGACCTGGGTGTTAGCACTCAAGTCCAGCGAGTGCTAATCATAAGGGCCGTCCGGGGTGTTTTCAAGCGCGACCTGGAATTTTTATGCGCCGAGGCGCGTGTCCCGGGGTCAGAAGTGGGCCAGATAGCCGCCATCGACCACCAGCACCTGGCCGGTGACGTAGCTGGCCGCCGGGGAGGCCAGGAAGACGGCAGCCCCGGCAATCTCGCCGGGCTGCCCCCAGCGCCCGAGCGAGCTGCGCTGTCGCAGCCACGACGTGGTGGCTGCGTCATCCACCATGGCTGCGTTGGTGTCGGTGGCGAAGTAGCCCGGGGCGATGGCATTGACATTGATGCCCTGCGGGCCGAGTTCGGCGGCCAAGGCTCGGGTCATGGCCTCCAGCGCGCCTTTGCCGGTGGTGTAGGCGGCGTCGCCGGCCCGTGCGATCGGCCCGGCGATGGAGGTGATGTTGATGATGCGACCGAAACCCTGGCTGCGCATGGGCGTGGCGGCTTCCCGGCTGAGGTGCCAGGCGGAGATCAGGTTGCTGTCCAGCAGGTCGCGCAAGGCTTGGGCCGGCAAGGCGTCGAGGTTCTGGCGCCGCCTCTGGCCGACGTTGTTGACCAGGATGTCCAGGCGCCCGTCCTGGGCCAGCAGGTGCTCGAGGGCGGCGCTGGCGCCGGCTTCGTCGCTCACGTCAAAGGGCAGGGCATGCGCTCGCCCGCCTGCGGCGCGACCCGCATCGGCGACCTGCTGTTGCGCCTCGCGCAGGCCTTCCGGGTCCCGGCCGTTGAGCCAGACACTGGCGCCGTGCGCGGCCAGGCCGCAGGCGATGGACAGCCCCAGGCCGCGCCCGGCGCCAGTAACCAGGGCCGTGCGACCGCGAAGAGAGAACAGGTGGGTGGCGACGCTGGCCGCGGAGGGAGTGGGGCTCACCCTCGCGATTATCGGTGTCGCCGAACCGCCTCAGGCCATGGAGAGCTCGGCCATCGCGGATTCCGGGAACGCCATCTCCGGTTCCATGCCATCAAAGGGCAAGGTAAAGAAGAAGGTGCAGCCTTCGCCTGGCGCGGTTTCGGCCCAGATGCGGCCACCATGGCGTTCGATGATGCGCTGGGACAAGGCCAGGCCCGTTCCGGTGCCCTCGAAGTCCATGGAGTGGTGCTGGCGCTGGAACATCACGAACAGGTTGTGCGCCTTCTCCAGGTCGAAGCCCACGCCGTTGTCGGTGATGTAGAACGTGCGGCCGCCCACGGGGTTGACCTTCCAGCCCACCTCGATGCGGGCCTCGTCCCGGGTGCGGGTGTACTTCACCGCGTTGTCCAGCAGATTGCCCCAGGCCTGCGCCAGCAGCATGGCGTCGCCACGGACGATGGGAAGGTCGCTGTCTATCACCCATTCAATGCGGCGCTGTGCGTTCTCCTGCTTGAGGTGAGCGATCACACCATCGAGCAGCGGGGCCAGCGGCACTGGCTGCGACTCGATGGCCACCCGTCCCAGTCGGGCGTACTCGAGCAGGCCTTCGATCATCTGGCTCATGCGCTTGGACGCTTTGGCGATGGCGTTCTGGTACTGGCGCACCAACGGGTCCGCGTTCTCGCCCAGTTCCTCCTGCAACAGCGTGACGAAGCTGGCGATGTGCCGCAGCGGCGCGCGCAGGTCGTGCGAGACCATGTGCGAGAACACATCGAGGTCCTTGTTCGCGGCCACCAGTTGCTGGGTGCGCTCGGCCACGCGTTTTTCCAGTTCCCGGTTGAGGTCGTTCATCACGTCCTCCAGGCTCTTGGCGGCGGTCATGTCGCGCGTGATGCTGGACAGGCCCTGCAGTTCGCCAACCTCGTTGCGCAGTGCCGTCAAGACGGTGTGCGCCCAGAAGCGTGAACCATCCTCGCGCAGGCGCCAGCCGCGCGTCTCCCACTGGCCATGTGCCTTGGCCAGGCGCAGCACCTGGCCTGGGTCGATCTCGTCCTCGCCGGCGTTGTCTGGGCTCAGCAGCACCTCGTACGACTTGCCCACCATCTGCGCATGGGTGTGACCATGCAGGCGCTGCGCGCTCTCGCTCCACTCGGTGACGGTGCCGTTCTCATCGACGAAGTAGACGCAGTAGTCCTGGATGGCGTCCACCATCAGGCGGTAGCGTTGCTCGCTGGCGAACAGCTCGGCGGACCGTTCGCGCACACGCTCCTCCAGGTCTTGGTTGGCGTGCAGCACGAACTCCTCGGTCCGGCGGCGCTCGGAGATGTCGTGCAGTTCGATGAAGATGCCCTCCACCTCCCCATTCTGGAAGTCCGGGATGTAGTGCACTTCGAAGTAATTGCGCGTGCCGTCTGCTGCCACGCGCTCGGCCTCGAAGGTCTGGGCCTGGCCGCTGAGGGCCTGAGCCACTCGGGGCAGGATGTCCGACAGGATCTCGGGCCGCACCACCTGGCTCAGGTGCGAGCCCACCATCTCCTCCGGCTGCTTGCCGTAGCGCGAAGCGTGGGCGTCGTTGGCGAAGCGGCAGATCAGGTCCTTGTCGTAGTAGGCGAGCCGGGCCGGGATCCGGTTGGTGATGCTGCGCAACAGGCTTTCGCTGGCGTCGTTCCTGGCGGAAGCGCCACTGTTCTTCATCACCTCGGTGACCAGGCCATTGCCCAACTGGAACTGGCCTTCGCTGTCGAAGACCGGGGTGAAGGACAGGCGTGCCTGCAGCAGGCTGCCGTCCTGGCGCACCAGTTCCAGTTCCAGAGCGTCGGCATGACCCGTGAGCCGCAACTGTTCGACTTGTGCCGTCACCTGCTCGCGCCACCGCGGTGCCACCAGTTCCCGCAGGCTGGTGGGCAGGCTGCTGTCCTGCCGCTCATGGCCCAGCCAGTGCAGAAGGGTCTGGTTGATGTGGGTGAACTGCTGGCCGGCGTCGAACGAAAGCAGGCCGCATGAGGCCTGGTCGCACAGAGACCGGGCACTCTGCAGGGCCGTTTCGAGGGCATGTGTCCGCTCCTTCAACAACCGCTCGCAGTCCGGCGCGGCGGTGTCCTTCCCGTCGGGGCAGATAGGGGTGTCCATGGTTCAAGGCTCCAGGTCGTGACAGTGCAGGTCGGAAAATGGCTTGTACTCCCATATCGGAACCCGCGACGAAAAATTCAGATTGTTACGACTGGCGGTTGCCCGGCCGCGCCGCGAAGACGGAAAAAAAGCCCCGAGGCCTGCGCCACGGGGCTTTGAGAGAGGTGCTGTACGAAATTACAGGCCGGCCGCCTTGCGCAGCGCATCGGCGCGGTCGGTCCGCTCCCAGGTGAATTCGGGTTCTTCCCGACCAAAGTGGCCGTAGGCGGCGGTCTTGGAATAGATCGGGCGCAGCAGATCCAGCATCTGGATGATGCCTTTGGGTCGCAGGTCGAAATGTTCGTTGACCAGGGCGGCAATCTGCTCGTCGGGGATCACGCCGGTGCCTTCCGTGTAAACCGTCACATTCATCGGACGGGCCACACCGATGGCGTAGGCCACCTGGATCTGGCATTGCCGCGCCAGGCCGGCGGCGACGATGTTCTTGGCGACGTAGCGAGCCGCGTAGGCGGCCGAGCGGTCCACCTTGGAGGGGTCCTTGCCGCTGAAGGCGCCGCCGCCGTGCGGGCAGGCTCCGCCGTAGGTGTCCACGATGATCTTGCGGCCGGTCAGGCCGCAGTCGCCTTGCGGGCCGCCGATGACGAAGCGGCCGGTCGGGTTGATCAGGTACTTGGTGTCCTTGGTGATCCACTCCTTGGGCAGCACCGGCTTGATGATTTCTTCACGGATGGCTTCGTAGAAGCTGTCCTTGAGCTTGGTCGCGGTCTCGCTCTGGTCCGGGCTGTGCTGGGTGGACAGCACCACGGTGTCGATGCTGTGCGGGCGGCCGTCCACGTAGCGCAGCGTCACCTGGCTCTTGGCGTCCGGCCGCAGGAACGGCAGGCGGCCGTCCTTGCGCAGTTGGGCCTGGCGTTCCACCAGGCGGTGCGCGTAGTAGATGGGCGCGGGCATCAGCTCGGGCGTCTCGTCACAGGCGTAGCCGAACATCAGGCCCTGGTCGCCGGCACCGGTGTTGAGGTGGTCGTCCGAGGCATGGTCCACGCCTTGGGCGATGTCGTTGCTCTGCTTGTCGTAGGCCACGAGCACCGCGCAACCCTTGTGGTCGATGCCGTACTCGGTGTTGTCGTAGCCGATGCGCTTGATGGTGTCGCGCGCGACCTGGATGTAGTCGACGTGCGCGTTGGTGGTGATCTCGCCGGCCAGCACCACGAGACCGGTGTTGGTGAGCGTCTCGGCCGCCACGCGGCTGCGCGGGTCCTGCTCGAAGATCGCGTCGAGAATCGCGTCGGAAATCTGGTCCGCCACCTTGTCGGGATGGCCTTCAGAGACGGATTCGGACGTGAAGAGGAAATCGTTCGCCATATAAACTCCAGAAAGGTTGAGCGGCGTTGCCGGTCTGTCAGAGTTCGGCGAACGCTTTAGCGGTATTTGTGAATCGCCCCGCAATTAGTTCATTAACTCGGCGATGGGCGCATTCTAGATCAAGGCCGCGTCCCTCTTTTCTCCTCCCACCTTGGCCCTGTTGATCCGTTTCCTGTTCCGTTTCGCCAGCCTGCTGCCGCTGTCGCTGCTGCATGCGCTGGGTTGGTGCCTGGGCTGGTTGAGCTTTGTTTTCTCTGGCCGGTACCGGCGCCGACTGTTTGCCCATGCCCGCCAGGCCGGTCTGTCACGCGGTGCGGCGCTGGCGTCGGTGGGCGAGGCGGGCAAGCTGGTCGCCGAGCTGCCCCGTCTCTGGATGGGCCGGCCGGTGGCGATCCACTGGGACGGCGCCGAACATGTGGAGGCCGCGCTGACCCAGGGCCGCGGCGTGCTGTTCCTGACGCCGCACCTGGGCTGCTTCGAGATCGCCGCCCAGGCCTATGCCCAGCGCTTTGGCGAGCGCCAGCCCACCACCGTGCTCTACCGACCCGCACGCAAGGCCTGGCTCAAGGACATCGTGGCGGGCGCCCGAGCGCGCCCCGGGTTGTTCACCGCGCCCACCACATTGGCGGGCGTCAAGCAACTCATCAAGGCACTCAAGGCGGGTCAGGCCGTCGGCCTGCTGCCGGACCAGGTGCCTCCGGCGGGGCAAGGGGTCTGGGCGCCATTCTTCGGGCGCGACGCCTACACCATGACCCTCTCGGCCCGGCTGGTGCATGCGGCACAGGCGCAGATCCTGCTGATCTGGGGTGAGCGTCTGAGCTGGGGCCGCGGCTACCGTGTGCATGTGCGCCCGTTCGGGCACGCCGGTGTGGGCGTGCTGTCCCAGGACGCCTTGCAGGCGGCCACCCAGATCAACCAGGCCATGGAAATGCTGGTGCGAGAATGCCCGCAGCAATACCTGTGGTCGTACGACCGTTACAAACAGCCGGCCGGCCAGGCCGCGCCCGTGCAGTCGGCCGAGACCGTTGCACCGCCGCGCCCCTGAGCTGCGCTTTTTCCGTACTGCGATGCCCTCATCAAAGCCGATCGACGCAACCGCCACCCCTGCCACCCCTTTCTTCGAGCGCTGGGGCAACCGCCTGGGGCTCGGTTTCATGCGTGTACTGGCGTGCCTGCCCTTGAGTTGGGTGCGTGCACTGGGCTGGGTGATGGGCCAGGTGCTGCATGCCGTGGCATCCCGCCGTCGCCGCATTGCCCGCACCAACTGGGCACTGTGCTTCCCGGAGGACAGCACCCTGGAGCGGCATCGCGCCGTACGCCGTCATTTTGTGTATTTCGCGCAGGCCTGGTTGGACCGGAGCTGGCTCTGGGAGGGCAGCGAAGCCAAGGTGCGGGCTCGGTTGAAGGTGACGGGGGCCACGCACGAGTTGCACAGCGATCAGCCCACCCTGTTGCTGGGTCCGCATTTCGTCGGCATGGATGCCGGAGGCACCGCGCTGGCGCTGTTGCAGCCGCGTCGCTATGCCTGCATCTACCTGTCGCAGATCAACGAAGAGGTGGACCGCTGGATGCGCGCTGGCCGCCTGCGCTTCGGTACCGTACGGCTGGTGGAAAAGCAGCAGGGCCTGCGTACCGTTGTGCATTCGCTGCGTTCGGGCGAAGCCTTGTATCTGTTGCCGGACATGGACCTGGGGCCGGAGGAGTCCGTGTTCGTGCCCTTCTACGGCGTGCCCGCGGCGACCGTGCCCACGCTGCCTCGTTTGGCCCGCCTCGCGGGCGCCAAGGTCGTGCCGGTGGTGACCCGACTGACGCGGAACGGCTATGAGGTCGAGGTGCTGCCGGCCTGGACCGGTTATCCGGGCAGGGACCCGGTGGCCGACACCGCGCTCATGAATCGGCGCCTGGAGGGCATGATTGCGGGCATGCGCGAGCAGTACTACTGGGTCCACAAGCGCTTCAAGACCCGTCCCCCTGGAGAGCCTTCGCTTTACGGACGGGACTGATCCGGTGCCTCCTCGGAGGAGGCGTCGGCTGCCGCCTGGACCGCCTTACCGTCATGCGTCCAGCGCCAAAGCATCAGAGCGACCTCGTCCAGTCCCTGCTTCTTCAGCGCCGAGAACAGGCGGGCTTCGCCACCGCCGGACTGCAGCCGCGCGATCGACAGCGCTTTTTGCGCTTCGGCGTGGTTGAGCTTGTCCGCCTTGGTGAGCAGCACGAGAAACTTCAGGCCTTCTTCGACCCGTGGCCGGATGACTTCGAGAAGGATTTCGTCCAGCTCGGTCATGCCCAGGCGGGGGTCGATCAGCAGCACCACGCCACGCAGGTTTTCGCGGGTGAGCAGGTAGTTGCCCATCACGCGCTGCCAGCGCAGTTTGGCCTCCCTGGGGACCGCCGCGTAGCCGTAGCCCGGCAGGTCGGCAAGGACTGCGTCGGTGGCGCCTTGCTTGCCCAGCGCGAAGAGGTTGATGCTTTGGGTACGTCCAGGGGTCTTGGACGCGAAGGCCAGGCGTTTTTGCTGCGTCAGCGTATTGATGCAGGTGGACTTGCCAGCGTTGGAGCGGCCGACGAAGGCCACTTCAGGCACCGCCAACTGCGGGAGGTGCTGCAATTGGGGCGCCGTGGTCAGGAAGCGGGCTGTGTGCAGCCAGCCGTGGGCCATCTTGGGATCGGGGCTGTCCGGGGCGGCGGGGGCTGGAGTGGGGTGTTGGGTCATTTGGGGGTTTTCCCGGTGGGGCATTGTAAAATCGATCGGCTTTGTCCAGACATCCCGCGAATTTCCTCAACCAGAACACGTCGCGCGCCGACGCCCGCCCCGTCATGAAATTGCCCGTCTCCCTTCTCTGTGCCGCTGCTGCCGCAGTCCTGTCTTTCAGCGCCCAGGCGCAGTCGGCCAAGCCCGACCTGGCCAAGGGCAGCGCGGTATTCGGTCAGGCGTGCGTGGCCTGCCATGCGGCGGACGGCAATTCAACCACGCCGGTCAATCCCAAGCTGGCTCAGCAACACCCCGAGTACATCATCAAGCAGTTGCAGGAGTTCAAGTCCGGCAAGCGCGACAACGCGGTCATGAAGGGCTTCGCCGCTGCGCTGTCCGACGACGACATGCGCAACATCGCCTACTGGCTGGCCGACCAGAAGGCCAAGCACGGAGCCGCCACCGACAAAGATCTGGTGAAGCTGGGTGAGCGCATCTACCGCGGCGGCATTGCCGATCGCCAGATTGCGGCCTGCGCTGGCTGCCACAGCCCCAATGGCGCGGGCATTCCGGCCCAGTACCCGCGTCTCTCGGGCCAGCACGCCGAGTACACCGAGACCCAGCTCAAGCATTTCCGCGATGGTTCGCGCAAGAACAACGTCCAGATGACGGGCGTGGCCGCCAAGATGAACGACCGCGAGATCAAGGCGGTCTCCGACTACATCGCCGGCTTGCGCTGATCTCCCGGGCGGGTGGCCAAGCCCGTACAGCCCGCCAGAGATATAAGCGATCATTAATATTTGACGGCACAATGCGATAAACCGCTCCGGCGTTGAACCGCCAGCCAGAAACCACATCACATCAGGGCGCGTTCCAGGGTTACCGGAAGCGCCCTTTTTTCTGCACTGCCTTCTCTTCACATGACAGTCTCCACCCAGGGTCTGCAGCTTCGCACCGGCTCGCGCTTTCTGAGCGAGGTGGTTGAACTGCTGTCGTCGATGCGGTTCGCCATCTCCCTGCTGACGGTGATCTGCATCGCTTCCGTGATCGGCACGGTGGTCAAGCAGCACGAGCCTTTCATCAACTACGTCAACCAGTTCGGTCCGTTCTGGGCCGATGTGTTTGCCAGCGCCTATTTGTATTCGGTCTACAGCGCCTGGTGGTTCTTGCTGATCCTGGCCTTCCTGGTCGTGAGCACCAGCCTGTGCATCGTGCGCAACACGCCCAAGATCTTTGCCGACTTCAGGGCCTACAAGGAAAACATCCGGGAGCAGAGCCTCAAGGCTTTTCCGCACCGTGCGCAAGGGATGCTCAACGAGGCGCCGGAGGCCGCCGCCCATCGCATCGGCCAGGCACTGCTGGGCTCGGGCTGGAAGGTCAAGCTGCAGTCGCGTCAGACGGCTTCTGGCACGGGCTGGATGGTGGCGGCCAAGGCGGGTACGGCCAACAAGATCGGGTATCTGGCGGCGCACAGCGCCATCGTGCTGGTCTGCATCGGGGGCTTGCTCGATGGCGACCTCGTGGTGCGTGCGCAGATGTGGTTCAACGGCAAGACACCCTTCACGGGAGGCGGCCTGATCGCCGACGTGCCGGCCCAGCATCGGCTGTCCAGCAGCAATCCGACCTTCCGTGGCAATCTGCTGGTGACGGAAGGCACTACAGCTGGCACAGCCATCCTCACGCAGCCCACCGGCGTGCTGCTGCAGGACCTGCCTTTCTCGGTCGAGCTCAAGAAGTTCATCGTCGAGTACTACGACACGGGCATGCCCAAGCTGTTCGCGAGCGATATCGTCATCCACGACAACGAGACCGGCGAGAAGAAGGAAGCCCGGGTCGAGGTGAACCACCCTGCCAGCTACCGCGGCGTCAATATCTACCAGTCCAGCTTTGACGACGGCGGTTCGCGCGTGAAGTTGCAAGCCGTGCCACTGAATGGGCCGACCAAGGCCTTCGAGGTCGAGGGAAACATCGGCGGCTCGACCGCCTTGAGCAACGGGGCGGACCAGCTCACGCTGGAGTACACCAGCCTGCGCGTCATCAACGTCGAGAACTTTGCGGCGAGCAACAGCGGTGCAGGCGCCGACGTGCGCAAGGTGGACCTGCGCACCTCGATCGAGAGCCGCCTGGGCTCCGGTCACAAGACGGCGACGGAGAAAACCCTGCGCAATGTAGGGCCCAGCATCACCTACAAGCTGCGCGACGCGGCAGGCCAGGCGGTGGAGTACCACAACTACATGTTGCCGATCGAGCTCGATGGCTCGCGCGTCTACCTTCTGGGTCTGCGTGAGACACCGTCCGAGCCTTTCCGGTACCTGCGCATTCCGGTCGATGACAAGGACAGCCTGGATGGTTTCGTGCGTTTGCGCGCCGCGCTGGACGATTCCCAACTGCGCCGCGAAGCCGTGCGCCGCTATGCCGCTTCGGCGGTCGAGGACGGCCGGCCGGAGTTGGCGCAGGCCCTGACCGCTTCTGCCACGCGCGCCCTGGACCTGTTCGCGGGGACGGAAGGGGTGCAGGTGCCCATTTCGCAGGTGGCCGCCAATGGCACGCCATCGCGCTCCGTCAAAGGGGGCTTGCAGGCGGTTTCAGCCTTTCTGGAAGGCAATGTGCCGGCGGCCGAGCGCGAGCGCGCCAGCGAGGTGCTGGTGCGTATCCTCAATGGCACGCTGTTCGAGCTCATGCAGCTCAGCCGCGAGAGAGCGGGCTTGGCCCGTCTGGTGCCGAGCGAGGACACGCAGCGCTTCATGTCGCAGGCCGTGATCAGCTTGAGCGATACCTTCTTCTACCCTGCGCCCATGACCTTCCAGTTGGAGGATTTCACGCACGTGCAGGCCAGCGTGTTCCAGGTGGCGCGCGCGCCGGGCCAGAACATCGTCTACCTGGGTTGCCTGTTGCTGATCCTGGGCGTTTTTGCCATGCTCTATGTGCGTGAGCGCCGCTTGTGGGTGTGGCTTGCGCCGTCCGATGGTCAGGCCACAGAGGCCAGCATGGCCTTGTCGTCCAACCGCAAGACGATGGACGCCGATCGAGAATTTGACTTCCTGAAGACCCAGTTGCTGAAGGTGCAGCCATGAATACCGCCACCGCATCCCGGACCATTGAACTCAAGAAAGGCCATGGCCAGGGCCTGCAGCCGGGGTACTTTGCCCGGCGCAGCGTCTGGGACTGGTTGTTTGCCGTGCTGGCGGTGGCGGGCGCGGTGCTCGCTTTCATGCGCTACCACGAAGCCATGGACGGCTACGAAAAGGCCATTCTCGTGGGCACCGTGCCTTCGGTGATCTGGCTGGGCTGGTTCTGGCGGCCGCTGCGCGCACTGTCGATGGTGGTGGCAGCGCTGTCGCTGCTGGCCATCTGGCTGTACCAGACACCTGCGGGTGGTGCCGACCTGGCCCGGGCTGACCAGGTGTTCCTGCTCAAGTACTTCATCTCCAGCCAGTCGGCCATTCTCTGGATGAGCGTGCTCTTCTTCATGAGCACCGCGTTCTATTGGGCAGGCATGTTCAAACGCGCGGGCGATACGTTTGAACTGCTGGGCTCGCGCCTGGCCTGGGTGGCGGTGACGCTGGCGCTGGTGGGCACCATGGTGCGCTGGTACGAAAGCCATCAGATCGGCCCCGACATCGGCCACATTCCGGTGAGCAACCTCTACGAGGTGTTCGTGCTGTTCTGCTGGATGACGACGGCGTTCTACCTCTACTACGAAGACCAGTACAAGACGCGCGGCATGGGTGCGTTCTCCATGCTGGTGGTCAGCGCGGCGGTCGGCTTCCTGCTCTGGTACACCGTGGTGCGCGAGGCCCATGAAATCCAGCCGCTGGTGCCCGCTCTGCAAAGTTGGTGGATGAAGCTGCACGTGCCTGCCAACTTCATCGGCTACGGCACATTTGCCATTGCAGCCATGCTGGCGTTTGCCTACCTGATCAAGCAGAGCGCAGGCGAGAGCCGCTGGTACCGCCTGGCGCCGCTGTGGTTGCTCGGCGTGGTGCTGTGTTTCGAGCCTATCGTGTTCCGGCAATCGGCAACCGAGAACGGGGGTAGCTACTGGTTCATCTACTTCGGTGTCTCTGCCCTCATCGTCGGATCCATTTTGTTGGGTCGGCGACGCATCGCCGAACGCCTGCCCAGCTTCGAACTGCTGGACGATGTGATGTACAAGGCGATCGCCGTGGGCTTTGCCTTTTTCACCATTGCCACCGTGCTGGGAGCGCTCTGGGCGGCTGAGGCATGGGGTGGGTACTGGAGCTGGGATCCCAAGGAAACCTGGGCGTTGATCGTCTGGCTGAACTACGCCGCCTGGCTGCACATGCGCCTCATGAAGGGGCTGCGTGGCACGGTGGCGGCCTGGTGGGCGCTCGTGGGGCTGGCCATCACCACCTTCGCCTTCCTGGGGGTGAACATGTTCCTTTCGGGTTTGCACAGCTACGGCACGCTCTGAGCCTCGAAGCCCTTTGTCTGTCAGGGCTGACGCGCGCGCCGCACGGTGCCGGGCCGGAACTTTGTAAGAATCGGCGCTGTCCCACGACAGACCTCAGCCACTGCGCCGCGTGGGCTGCGCGGGGTTCATTTGCGAGGGCCTTCCCATGATCATCCGTTCCGGCGACAACGGGTTCCAACACCCCATCTCCAGCGAGATCACCCCTCGCTCAAGTTACCTGAACAGGCGGCAGTGGCTGGAGCGCAGCGCCACGGCCGCGGCCGCGTTCGGTATGGCAGGAAGCTGGGCCAGCCGCGAGGCGTTCGCCCAGACGGCGCCCTCCCTGCCGGGCAAGCTGACCCCTCTGGCCGGGCGGGCGTCCAGTGTTGCCGGTGCGCGCACTATGGAGAAGCCGACGCCCTACGAGGACGCGACGAGCTACAACAATTTCTACGAATTCGGGACCGACAAGTCCGATCCCGCGTCTTACGCGAAGACGCTCAAGCCGCGGCCCTGGACCGTGGCCGTCGAGGGCCTGGTGAACAAGCCTGGCAACTTTGACCTGGATGCCTTGCTCAAGCTCAGTCCGATGGAAGAACGCATCTACCGGCTGCGCTGCGTCGAAGGTTGGTCGATGGTGATTCCCTGGGTGGGCTACTCCCTGAGCGAGCTCCTTAAGCAGGTGCAGCCTCTGGGCAGTGCCAAGTACGTGGAGTTCGTGACGCTGGCCGATCCCAAGCAGATGCCCGGCCTGCGCTCCAGCGTGCTGGGCTGGCCCTACGTGGAAGGTTTGCGCCTGGACGAGGCCATGCACCCGCTGACGCTGCTCGCGTTTGGCATGTACGGCGAGGTCTTGCCCAATCAGAACGGTGCTCCCTTGCGCCTGGTGGTGCCTTGGAAATACGGGTTCAAGAGTGGCAAGTCGCTGGTGAAGATCCGTTTGACCGACAAGGAGCCGCGCACCGCATGGAATGTGGCTGCGCCACAGGAGTATGGGTTCTATTCCAACGTCAACCCAGAGGTTGCGCACCCGCGCTGGAGCCAGGCCAGCGAGCGCCGCATCGGTGAGGCCGGAGGCCTGTTTGCCAAGCGCCGTCCGACCCTGATGTTCAACGGCTATGAGCAGCAGGTGGGACAGCTGTACGCAGGCATGGACCTGCGCAAGCTGTACTGAGCGGCTGCATCGCTGTGCCCATGATGCGGTCCACCACCGTGCCGCTGGCGCGACCTGCCGCATCGCGCGTCAACCGCTGGCTGGCGCATCGCCTGGCCAAGCCATTGGCAGGCTTGCTGTGCTGCCTTCCAGGGGCCTGGCTGGTGTGGGCGGCGCTCGCGAACGCTCTCGGCGCCAACCCCGCGGAGGCCCTGATCCGTTCGTTGGGTGACTGGAGCCTCCGTTTTCTGGTGCTGGTCCTGCTGGTCACCCCTTTGCGCGTGGCGGCCGGATGGCCTGCATTGGCCCGTTTGCGGCGCATGCTGGGGCTGTTCACGTTTGCCTACACCTGCCTGCATCTGCTGGCCTATGCCTGGTTCGACATGGGGTTTGTGCCGACGGACATTGCGGCCGATATAGCCAAGCGCCCATTCATCCTGGTGGGCTTTCTGGCCTGGGTGTTGTTGCTGACGCTGGCGCTGACCTCGTTCAACCGTGCCATTCGCTGGCTGGGTGCTGCGCGCTGGCAAGGGCTGCACCGTGCCGTCTATGCGGTGGCGGTGCTGGCGGTATTGCATTTCTTCTGGATGCGCAGCGGCAAGAACGACTTTGCTGAGGTGGCGGTGTACGCCGCGCTGTTGGGTGCCCTGCTGGGCTGGCGCATCTGGCGCCGGCTGGCTCACACCGCGGGCAGTGGCCGCTCCAGCCGGAACTGATCGGCTGCGGATTCTCGCGACCGTATCAGCCAGGCCTTGTCACCGTCCACCAGCACCTCGGCGGCGCGGCCGCGGGTGTTGTAGTTGCTGGCCATGCTCATGCAGTAGGCGCCGGCCGACAGCACCGCCAGCAGATCGCCTGCCTGCACCGCGAGCGCGCGGTCGCGACCGATCCAGTCGCCGCTTTCACACACCGGGCCTACCACGTCCCAGGTGGTGGAGGGCGCATCTCCGTCGGCTTGTACCAGCGGCACGATGCGGTGGAAGGCTTCATAGAGAGCGGGCCTGGGCAGGTCGTTCATGGCCGCATCGACGATCAGGAAGTTCTTGTGCTCGCCGGGCTTGCGGTAGAGCACCTCCGTCACGCAGGCGCCCGCGTTGCCGACCAGCGACCGGCCGGGCTCGATCATGATGGTGCGGTTGCCAAAGCCACGCGCGTCCAGCTTTGCGAGCAGTTGCTTCCAGAGCTGGTCGGCCTGTGGCGGAGCATCGCCCTGGTAGTCGATGCCCAGGCCGCCACCGAAATCGATGTGTTCAATCGCAATGCCGGCGGCTTCGATGCTTTCCACCAGGTCGAGCACGCGGTCCATGGCGTCCAGATAGGGAGCCGCCTGCGTGATCTGCGAGCCGATATGGCAGTCGATGCCGACCACACGCAGGCCTGCGCAGCCTGCGGCATGGCGGTAGGTGTCCAGCACATCCTCGTGCGCGATGCCGAACTTGTTGCCTTTCAGGCCTGTGGATATGTAGGGATGCGTCTGCGCATCGACGTTGGGATTCACGCGCACGCTGACCGGCGCGCGCAGGCCCATCTCGCGCGCCACGGCATCCAGCACGTCGAGTTCGGCACGGCTCTCCACGTTGAAACAGCCAATGCCCAACTTCAAGGCCTGGCGCATTTCGGTGCGTGTCTTGCCAACGCCGGAGAAGATCACCCTGGAAGGCTCGGCGCCGGCGGCCATGGCACGTTCGAGCTCACCGCCAGAGACGATGTCCAGCCCGCAGCCGGCACGCACGAGCGTCTGCAGGATGGCCAGCGAGGAGTTCGCTTTCATGGCATAGCAGATCAGGTGTTTGCGACCGGCCAGGCCCCGCTGATAGGCCGTCAGCGCAGACAGCATGGCGGCCTTGCTGTAGACGAACAGCGGGGTGCCATGTTCACGGGCCAGTCTCTGCAGAGGCACGCCTTCGACCAGCAGGTGTTGCCCGTGGTAGGCGAAGTAGGGCGGCAGCGAAACGGCGGGCAGGCCGGTGGTGGTGGTCATGCGGATGGCGGAGCGGGATGAAGAGGGTCAGCGTGGCGCTTCTGCGGGGGGCTTGGCAGCCGGTTTGGCCTTGACCGGTGCGTTCGGGTCGGGCAGATACAGCGGGCCCTTCTGCCCGCAGGCCGAGACGGCGAGCGCTGCCACGCAGAGCGCTGCCATGGCCATGTGGCGCGAAGGGGCCGGAGGCCCGCCTAGAATGCTTTTCGACCCAGACATTCAGGCATTGTAATGACCGATACCGAATACCAGGACCGCGCAGAAGCCCTGCTGCGGGCTGTTGAGTTGGCGTGTGACCGCCTCAACGACGCCACCGATGCCGACCTCGACAACCAGAGGGTGGGAGGCATGATCACCATGACCTTTGCCAACCGCAGTCAGATCATCATCAATCTCCAGAAGCCTCTGCACGAGGTGTGGCTGGCAGCGCGCGCGGGCGGCTTCCATTTCAAGCACGACGGCCAGCGCTGGATGGATACCAAGGGCGGCGGAGAATTCTTCGAACTGTTGACCCGCTTCGCCACCGAGCAGGCCGCCCAGCCGCTCGACTTCAGTTCCTGAAAAGGTCCAGGATGCTGCGCCGGTCCTCGTTGGCCATGGGTGGCTTGACCGGCTGGTTGGTGTTCGGGTCGTATTCCACTGCCGGCGCAGGTGAGCCGGGCCAGGGGTCCTGCAGGCCCAGGCCGTGTACGCCGCGTCCGGGCCCGAATTCTTCGTAGTACCACTCGCCACCGACGTTGACCACACCGGGCGGCGGTGTGTAGGGCATGACCTCCACCCCTTTGAGGGCTTCGGACATGAAGGAGATCCAGATCGGCAGGCTCAGTCCACCGCCTGTTTCGCGGCTGCCCAGGTTGCGCGGCGTGTCGTAACCCACCCAGGCTGCGCCGACCAGCGTGGGCTGGTACCCAACGAACCAGGCGTCCACGGCGTCGTTGGTGGTGCCCGTTTTGCCGTACAGGTCGGTTCGTTTCAAGGTGGCCTGTGCCCGTGCGGCGGTACCCGAGCGTGTGACCTCCTGCAGCAGGCTGTTCATCACGAAGGCGTTGCGCGCATCGATGACGCGTTGCTCCTCGGTCAGTTTGGCGGGAGGCGCTTCAAACAGCACTTTGCCGCGGTGGTCGGTCACCTGGGTGATCAGGTTGGGCGCAATGCGGTAGCCGCCATTGGCAAACACCGAATAGCCCAAGGCCATCTGCATCGGGGTCACCGAGCCGGCTCCCAGCGCCATCGTCAGGTAGGGAGGGTGCTTGTCGGCATCGAATCCAAATCGCGTCACCCACTCCTGCGCGCTCTGGGTGCCCACGAGCTGCAGCACGCGGATGGACACCATGTTCTTGGACTTGGCCAGCGCGCGGCGCACCGACATGGGGCCTTCGAACTGGCCGTCGTAGTTCTTGGGCTCCCAGGGCTTGCCGCCAGTCTCACTGGCGGAATAGAACAGAGGGGCGTCATTGACCACGGTCATCGGTGTCAGGCCTTTCTCCAGGGCGGCCGAGTAGATGAACGGCTTGAAGCTGGAGCCGGGCTGGCGCCATGCCTGCGTGACGTGGTTGAACTTGCTCTTGTTGAAGTCGAAGCCGCCGATCAGGGCATGGATGTCGCCACTGCGCGGGTCCAGCGCCACGAAAGCCGATTCCACCTCGGGCAACTGCGTGATGCGCCACGCCTTGGGGCCGGTCTGGACCACACGGATCACGGCGCCCGGACGGATCTTGATGTTGGGTCCGGCTTTGTCCGAGAGCCCGGATTGCGCTGGACGCAAACCCTCTCCGGTGATCTCGAACGGCTCGCCATCCTGGCGTACCGCGAGCACGCGGCGCGGATCCGCTTCCAGCACCACGGCTGAGAGCAGATCGTCGTTGTCCGGGCGATCTGCCAGCGCGTCGTCGATGGCCTCCTCGCGAGCCGCAGGATCCTTGGGCAGGTCGATGAACAACTCGGGCCCCCGGTAGAACTGGCGGCGCTCATAGTCCAGCACGCCCGCGCGGACGGCGCGGTACGCCGTCAGTTGCTCCTTCAGCCGCAGCGTGGTCGTGACCACCAGCCCGCGCGTGTAGGCCTCATCGCCGTACTGCGCCACGATGGCCTGGCGGACCATTTCGGCCACGAACTCCGTGTGTGGCCGATCGGGGTTGACGGTGGGGCGCAGTTTGATCTGCTCGGCCTTGGCCTGTTCCGCCTCGGCGGCGGTGATGAAGCCGTTCTCGACCATGCGATCGATGATGTAAAGCTGGCGGCTGCGGGCGCGGCGTGGGTTTTTGATCGGGTTGTAGGCCGAGGGCGCCTGAGGCAGGCCGGCGAGCATCGCGGCCTCCGCTATGGTGACGTCCTTGAGCGATTTGCCGAAATAGATCTGCGAGGCGGAGGCGAATCCATAGGCGCGTTGGCCCAGAAAGATCTGGTTCATGTAGATCTCGAGGATCTGCTCCTTGGTGAGCATGTGCTCCAGCTTGAAGGTCAGCAGCACCTCATAGATCTTGCGGGTGTAGCTTTTTTCCGCAGACAGGTAGACGTTGCGCGCCACCTGCATGGTGATGGTGGATGCGCCCTGGCTCTTGGCCTGGCGCAGGTTGGCCAGCGCCGCCCGCACCATGCCCCGGTAATCCACACCGTTGTGCTCGAAGAAGCGGGCGTCCTCGATCGCCAGTACCGCGTTCTTCATGACGGTCGGGATCTGGTCGAAGGTGAGCAGGTTGCGGCGTTCCTCGCCGAACTCGCCGATCAACGAACCCTCGGCGGACAGCACCCTCAGGGGCAGTTTGGGGCGGTAGTCCGCCAGGCTGGAGACCTCCGGCAGATTGGGATAGGCCACCGCCAGTGCGATGGCCACGGCCATCATCAATCCTGCAACACCTGCCGCCGCCAGTCCGGCCAGACCCACCACCAAGCGACCCGCCCAGAAGAGAGTCGTGCGTCCGGTCGATACTGACTTATCGGAAGAGCGAGTCGGAGGAGCGTCGTTTTTGGGCATGCGGGCGATCGTTGCAGTGGATCCCGATTATAAAAATCGGGCCCGCCGGCGACGGGATGACCGTCCGGCTTATTGTGAGTGCTTGTGAATTGGCCGATGAAACGGCTCATGACGCAATTCACAAAAGCCTGTGTTTGCGTATGCTTTTGACAACGTTTCACTTTGTCGCAAAGGCAAAAAATCTTTGCTGGACAAGGGGCTTACTGCTAGCATTCAAGTGAATTCTTAAGTATGGCGACATCCGTCATCACTGTTTTTGGGGGTCACCTTGATCTCATTGGGATCGTTATTCAGCCGTGAGCCGGCGCCCTTGCTGGGCATTGATGTCAGCTCGTCCAGCGTCAAGCTGGTCGAACTCGGGCGCAATCGTTCCGGTGACCTGGTGCTGGAGCGCTGTGCCATGGAGCCCCTGGAGCGTGGCTGGATCACCGACGGCAACATCGAGAAGTTTGATGAAGTCGCCGAAGCCGTGCGGCGCCTGGTTCGCAAGAGTGGCAGCAAGACCAAGAACGTCGCTCTGGCGTTGCCGGCGTCGGCCGTGATCACCAAGAAGATCATCCTGCCCGGAGGGCTGTCGGACAAGGAGCTCGAGGCCCAGGTAGAGTCCGAGGCCAACCAGTACATCCCCTTTTCGCTGGACGAAGTCAGTCTTGACTTCTGTGTCATCGGCCCCAGCGCGAATTCGGTGGGGGACGTCGAGGTCCTGATTGCAGCGTCCCGCAAAGAGAAGGTGTCGGATCGCCAGGGCCTTGCCGAAGCGGCTGGGCTCAAGCCGGTGGTGATGGACGTGGAATCCTATGCATCGCGCATGGCGGCCGGACGCGTGATCGAGACCTTGCCGAACCAGGGCGTGGATTCGCTGGTGGCGCTGTTCGAAGTGGGTGCGTTGACAACCAGCATGCAGGTCATGCGCAACGACGACGTGCTGTACGAGCGCGACCAGGCCTTTGGCGGTGCGCAGCTCACCCAACTGATTGTTCGCCAGTACGGTTTTTCTTCGGACGAAGCCGAGGCCAAGAAGCGCTCAGGGGATCTGCCCGACGACTACCGTTTGGCCGTGCTGGACCCGTTCATTGAGAGCATGGCGCAGGAAATTGGTCGCGCCTTGCAGTTCTTCTTCACCAGCACGCCCTACAACAAGGTCGACCACATTCTGCTGGCCGGCGGCAGTGCCGCGCTGCCGGGCCTTACCGAGGCGGTCACTCACCAGACTTCCTTCGCCTGTATGGTGATCAACCCGTTTGACGCGATGGAAATGGGTGCCACCGTGCAGGCCCGCAAGATTTCCAGGGAAGCGCCGTCCTACCTGACTTCGACGGGCCTGGCCCTGCGGAGGTTTTACCAATGATCCTCATCAACCTGCTGCCGCACCGGGAGGCGGCACGCAAGCGCCAGAAGGACCAGTTCTATACCCACCTGGGCCTGTCGGCCCTGCTGGGCGGTGTGGTGTGTGGCGCCATTTTCACTTGGTACCAGGGGCAGATCGCCGCTCAGCAGGAGCGCAATGAATTTCTCGTGTCCAACATCAAGCGCCTGGACGCGGAGATCAAGGACATCGCCTCCCTTCAGCGTGAGATCGCGTCTCTGCGCGCTCGCCAGACGGCGGTGGAGAACTTGCAGGGCGACCGGAACCTGCCGGTCTACCTTCTGGATGAGCTGGCGACCCAGTTGCCTGATGGCATCTACCTCAACAGCATGCGCCAGGACAACCAGAGCGTGATGCTGGTGGGCGTTGCGCAATCGCAGGAACGGGTTTCCGAGCTGCTGCGCAACCTGTCGAACAACAGCACCTGGCTGGTGCGTCCGGAGCTGGTCGAGATCGTCGCCGCCAACATGGCCGTATCCAGCCGCGACCAGCGGCGGGTGTCGAACTTCACCATCCGGGCCACGCTCAAGCGCCCGTCGACGACGGCGCCCGCTCCCGCTGCTGCCAACAAGGCGCCTGCCGCTGGCGGCAAGGTCTGATCCAGGGCTCCGGAACATGGCACGAACACCCAGCATCAACGTGGATTTCAAGGAAATCCAGGACAAGCTCAAGGCCCAGTTCACCGGTCTTGATCCCAACGATCCGTCGCAATGGCCCGCGCTGCCGCGCAACCTGCTCTTTGTCGTGGTCTGTGCGGCGGTCATCGCCGGCCTTTGGTTCTTTTGGCTCAAGGCCTCCGACGAGGAATTGGTGGCCGAAAAAGCGCGCGAGGTCCAGTTGCGCGAGGACTACCGCAAGAAGCTGGTGCAGGCGGTCAACCTCGATGCGCTCAAGAAGCAGTTGGAGCAGGTCCAGCAGTACGTGACCCAGCTCGAAAAACAACTGCCGAGCAAGGCGGAGATGGACGCGCTGCTGTCGGATATCAACCAGGCCGGTCTGGGTCGCAGCCTGCAGTTTGAACTGTTCCGGCCGGGGCAGGTGAGCGTTCGCGAGTACTACGCCGAGCTGCCGATATCCGTGCGTGTGACCGGTTCCTACCACGACATCGGGCTGTTCGCGGCCGACATCGCCAATCTCTCTCGCATCGTGACGCTCAACAACCTGACGCTGACACCGGTGCGCGACCGTGAGGGCGTGCTGACGCTGGATTGCGTAGCCAAGACCTTCCGTTACCTGGACCAGGAAGAAATCGCGCTGCAGCAGAAGGCAGCCCAGGGAGCGAAGAAGTGATGCGGATCTCCCGTTATATGAGCGTGGGCGTGGTCCTGGCGTCGGTTCTGAGCCTGGCGGCCTGTACATCGTCCGGGCAGGACGAATTGCAGTCGTGGATGCAGAACGAGCGCAACTCGATCAAGCCTTCGGTGCAACCCATTCCCGAGCCGACCAAGTTCCAGCCCAAAGCCTATGAGGCGGAGCGGCTGTCGCCGCCCTTCAACCGCGAGAAGCTCGCGAGCGTGCTGCGCGGGACCCAGGCGGTGCCTGTGACCAATGCGGCCTTGATCGAGCCTGAGCTCAATCGCCGCAAGCAGCCGCTGGAGGCCTATCCGCTGGACGTGATGTCCATGGTGGGCAGCCTGACGCGCGACGGCCAACTGGTGGCGCTGGTGCGGGTGGACAACTTGCTCTACCAGGTTCGCCCCGGCAACTACCTGGGACAGAACTACGGGCGCGTGACCCGCATCAGCGAGACCGAAGTGGTCCTGCGCGAGATCGTGCAGGACGCGGCAGGTGAATGGATCGAGCGCCCGGCGGCGCTGCAGCTACTAGAAGGTGCTTCTAAATGAACAAGCCAAACGGGGCGACGGGAATCGCGGCAGTCGAGCGCAGGGTGCTCAGGGGGGCTGTCTTCGCTGGGATGATGATGGTCTCGTTGTGGGCGCAGGCCCAGAACGCCATCCAGTCGCTCACCGGTGGTGTGCAGAGCGGGGTGGAGGTGATCCGGATCAACACGGTCGAGCCGCTGGCGGCCGTGCCTACCGGGTTCACCATCCAGGCGCCTGCCCGCATCGCGCTGGATTTTCCTGGTGTGACCAACGCGATAGGTCGCAACGCCGTCGAGATCAACGAGGGCAACATCCGCTCCGTCAACGTGGTACAGGCCGGTGACCGCACCCGCGTGGTGATCAATCTCAAGCAGACGGCCTCCTACCAGACGCGCATTGAGGGCAAGACCCTGCTGGTGGTTCTGGACCGCTCCCAACCGGTCACGGTGGCCGCGCCTCCGCCGGCCACCCATTTCGCCGAAAGCCGCAACCGTGACGTCTCAGCGCTGCGCGACATCGATTTCCGTCGGGGCGTGGGCAATGCCGGCCGGGTGGTGGTGGAATTGGCCAACAACCAGGTGGGGGTGGACATCCGCCAGCAAGGCCAGAACCTGGTGGTGGAGTTCCTCAAGACCTCGTTGCCCGAAGGGCTGCGTCGCCGCCTGGATGTGAGCGATTTCGGCACGCCCGTGCAGACCGTGACCACGACGCAGACGGGTGACCGTGTGCGCATGGTGGTCACCCCGACCGGTAACTGGGAGCACTCGGCTTACCAGAGCGACAACCAGTTCGTGCTCGAGGTACGTGAGCAGAAGATCGACTCTTCCAAGCTCACGCAAGGGCCTGGCTACAACGGCGAGAAGCTGTCGCTGAACTTCCAGAACATCGAGGTTCGCTCACTGCTGCAGGTGATTGCCGATTTCACGAACTTCAACGTGGTGACTTCCGACTCGGTGACGGGCTCGGTCACCTTGCGCCTGAAGGACGTGCCCTGGGATCAGGCGCTGGACATCATCCTGCAGGCCAAAGGCCTGGGCATGCGCAAGTCGGGCAATGTGCTGTGGATCGCGCCCAAGGATGAAATCACGGCGCGTGAAAAGCAGGAGCTGGAATCCAAGGCCTCGATCGAAAGCCTGGAGACCTTGCGCACGCAGGCTTTTCAGATGAATTACGCCAAGGCGGCGGACATTGCGGCCCAACTGGTGTCGACCGGTAGCGGTGCTTCGGGCAACTCTGCGAATGCGCGCATCCTGTCCGAACGCGGCAGCGTGATTTCGGAGCCGCGCACCAATCAGCTCTTCGTGACCGATATTCCGTCCCGTCTGGAGCAGATCCAGTCGCTGATTGCCAAGTTGGATATTCCCATCCGCCAGGTGATGATCGAGGCGCGCATCGTCGAGGCCGATGACACCTTCGGCAAGTCGCTGGGTGTGCGACTGGGTGGTGGCGTGCGCAACTTCAATGTGGGTTCGGTCAATGGGAATCAGGTTCAGGGCAATTTCGGCTCGACCTATGGCGCGGTCTCGACCGGCCCGACGCTGACCTCCCAGCCCTTTGTGAGCCTGCCGGCCAATCCCAGCAACGCTCTGGCTGCCTCTTATGCGCTCTCGCTGTTCAGCCCGAACGCCTCGCGTTTCCTGAGCCTGGAGATCTCCGCCTTGGAGTCCGATGGCAAGGGCCGTATCGTGTCCAGCCCGCGGGTGGTTACCGCCGATCAGGTCAAGGCTTTGATCGAGCAGGGTACGGAATTCCCGTACCAGACCGCCACCTCCAGTGGCGCAACGGCCATCGCCTTCCGCAAGGCCAACCTGAAGCTGGAAGTCACGCCGCAGATCACGCCCGAGGGCAACATCATCCTGGATCTCAACATCAACAAGGACAGCCGGGGCGAGTCGACGCCGGATGGTATCGCCATCAACACCAAGCATGTCCAGACGCAGGTGCTGGTGGAAAATGGGGGGACTGTCGTGATCGGTGGTATCTTCGAGCAGACGGAGCGCGATCAGGTGAACAAGGTGCCGCTGCTGGGGGATCTGCCGGCGGTGGGCAATCTGTTCAAATCGCGTGAACGTATCGCCAACAAGTCTGAGCTTCTGATCTTCATCACGCCACGCGTATTGGGGCGCTCCGCGATCAATTGAGTGTTCCATCGAGTTTTCTTATCGGGCTCCCGGGATCGGGCAAGTCCACTGTCGGGCGGCAACTCGCCCGGCGCCTCTCGCTTCCTTTCTTCGACTCCGACCATGTGATCGAGGAGCGCCTGGGTTGCTCAATCCGGGAGTATTTCGAGCGCGAGGGGGAGGAGCGTTTCCGCGATTTGGAAGAGGCCGTGCTGGACGAGTTGACCCAGGGGCCGCCGTCCATCGTTTCCACAGGCGGTGGCTCTGTGCTTCGGCCGGCCAATCGAGCCCATCTCCACGACCGCGGCACAGTGGTCTACCTGCGTTCGGTTCCTGAAGAGGTTTTCCGGCGTCTGCGCCATGACCGCAACCGGCCGCTGCTGCAGGTCGAGGACCCATTGCAGCGTTTGCGCGACCTGTTCGAGGCACGCGATCCGCTGTACCGCCAGACCGCGCATTTCGTCATCGAGACCGGCCGACCATCCGTGGCAACACTGGTCAACATGATCGTCATGCAACTGGAATTGGCCGGGCAAGCGCCCGCCGTGCGCCCGGGCGGGCACGGCGCGGGCGGACACTGAGACCGCGTGGTGCCGCCCTCGCAGGGCATACACTCGCGGCCATGACTTCAGAGAACATTGCTTCGCATCCGGGTGAGGTGCGTATCGACCTGGGCGATCGCAGCTACGCCATCACCATAGGCCCCGGCCTGCTGGACGTGCCGGCCACCTACGAAGGCTTGCCTTCGGCCACCAGTGCCGTGGTGGTGACCAACGCTACCGTAGCGCCGCTCTACGCGCAGCGCTTGTTGGGTGCGCTGGCTGCGCGTTATGCCAAGGTGCATACCGTGAGCCTGCCTGATGGCGAGGCCCACAAGAACTGGGAGACGCTGAACCGCATCTTCGACACCTTGCTGGAACAGGGTTGTGACCGCAAGACCGTGTTGTTCGCGCTGGGCGGTGGCGTGGTTGGGGACATGACGGGCTTTGCTGCCGCCAGCTACATGCGCGGTGTGCCCTTCGTGCAGGTGCCAACCACCTTGCTGGCCCAAGTGGACTCCTCTGTTGGCGGCAAGACCGCCATCAACCATCCGCTGGGCAAGAACATGATCGGCGCTTTCTACCAGCCGCTGCGGGTGGTCTGCGATCTCGATACCTTGAAGACATTGCCAGCGCGTGAGCTCAGCGCCGGTGTGGCCGAAGTCATCAAATACGGGCCGATCGCTGATATGGACTTTTTCGCCTGGATCGAATCCCACGTGGACGATCTGGTGGCGCGGGATCCGCAGGCACTTGCACACGCGGTGCACCGCAGTTGCGAGATCAAGGCGAAGGTGGTCGGACAGGACGAGCGTGAAGGGGGGCTGCGGGCGATCCTCAACTTTGGCCACACATTTGGCCACGCGATCGAGGCCGGCATGGGCTACGGCCAGTGGTTGCATGGCGAGGCGGTGGGCTGCGGCATGGTCATGGCCGCGCGGCTTTCAGAGGCGCTCGGTGGCGTCGACAAAGCCTTTGTCGACCGCCTGAGCTCTCTGGTGCATCGCGCGGGTCTTCCTGTGGTGGCCCCCATCCTGGACGCGAGGGACAACGTGGGTCGCTATCTTTCGCTGATGCGGGTGGACAAGAAGGCCGAGGCGGGGTCCATCAAATTCGTGGTGATCGATCCGCCCGGGCACGCCGTGGTGCGTTCGGCTCCTGACGAACTCGTTGCCCGCGTCATCAAGGCCAGCACGCAAACGTTCCCATGAGCAACGCCGGTGCCGCGCAACCCGTCGCCGGCCTGGCGCCGTATGCCAGCGACCCCGCACACAGCCGCGGCCGGCGCCATCCGGAACCCGAGGCACCGACCCGTACCGCTTACCAACGCGACCGGGACAGGGTGATCCACTCCACCGCATTTCGCCGCCTGGTCTACAAGACCCAGGTGTTCCTCAACCACGAGGGGGATCTGTTCCGGACTCGTTTGACGCATTCGCTGGAGGTGGCTCAGCTCGGCCGCAGCATTGCGCGCTCCTTGCGCCTCAATGAGGACCTGGTCGAGGCCATTGCCCTGGCGCACGACCTCGGCCACACGCCTTTCGGCCATGCCGGCCAGGACGCGCTGCACGCCTGCCTGCGCCGGCTCTCGCCGACACCGGACGCCGCTTCAGAGGACAGCGGTTGGGGTTTCGAGCACAACCTGCAGAGTCTGCGCGTGGTGGACGAACTGGAAGAACGCTATCCGGCGTTTGACGGGCTCAACCTGAGTTTCGAGACACGTGAAGGGGTGCTCAAGCATTGTTCGCGTGCCAATGCCCAGCGTCTGGAAGCCCAGGAGCCGGGCGGTGTTGCGTGGCGCTTCCTCCATGGGGGTGCGCCCTCGCTGGAGGCTCAACTGTGCAACCTGGCCGACGAGATCGCCTACAACGCGCATGACATCGACGATGGGGTACGGTCGGGGCTGTTGACCATGGAGCAGTTGGAGGACGTGGAACTGTTCGATCACTACCGGCGCCGCGCCCTGGACGCGCACCCCCGCCTGGGGGGGCGGCGTCTGCTGTTCGAGGCCATCCGCCTGATGCTCAGCGACCAGGTGTACGACGTGATCGATACCACCCGTGCGCGCATTGCCGGCTCCGGCGTCGACAGCACTGCTGCGGTGCGTGCGCACACGGTGCTCGTGGCCTTTTCGGACGACATGCGCCACCGTACCCAGCAACTCAAGACCTTCCTGCTGCGCAACCTGTACCGGCATCCGCAGGTCATGGAGACCACCAGCCGGGCGCGCAAGGTCGTGAACGATCTTTTTGAGCGCTACCTGGCGGAGCCACAGGAACTGCCCGAGGCACACGGCCGTCGCCAGCACCAGGCGCGTGCGGTTGCCGACTACATTGCGGGCATGACCGATCGATTCGCCATCCGGGAACACGAGCGTCTGTTTGGCGCCGTGCTGTTTCCGTGACCGGTGCGGGGGAAAAATCTGCAAGCCGGCAGGCGGCCCTGGTGGTGCTCGCGGGGGTGAGCTGCGCGCTGCATGTGGGCAAATTGCCGGTGGCCATTCCGGTGCTGCGCGACAGCCTGGGCATGAACCTGGTGCAGGCGGGCTTCCTGCTCTCACTGGTTCAGTTGGCGGGCATGACACTGGGGTTGCTGGTGGGGTCGATGGCCGACCGGCTCGGACCTCGCCGTGTCATGCTCGCTGGCTTGGTGCTCCTGGCGTTCGGCAGCGCGTGGGGCGCGCTGGCGCAGGATGTGCGTGTGTTGCTGGCCACCCGGGTGATCGAAGGCATGGGCTTTCTGTTGGCCGTGCTGCCGGCGCCTGGTCTGCTGCGCTTGCAAGTGCACCATGCGCCCACGCTGGCGCGCTCGCTGGGCTGGTGGGGTGCCTACATGCCACTGGGGACCTTCTTGGCTTTGCTGGCGGGCGTGCCGCTGCTGGCGCTGCTGGGCTGGCGAGGGCTGTGGGGTTTGCTGGCTGCGCTGTCACTCCTTGCGGCGTTGGCGCTCGCACGAGGTGTTCCTCGCCAAACCGCTGCGGGCCCTGCATCGTCCTTGGGCCCACGGCTGGCGCGCACGCTGCGCGCCCCCGGGCCGTGGCTCATGGCGCTGGGGTTTTTCGTCTATTCGGGGCAGTGGCTGGCGGTGGTGGGCTTTCTGCCGACCATCTACCACCAGGCGGGCTATAGCAACAGCACGGTGGGCCTGCTCAGCGCTTTGGCGGCAGGCATCAACATGGCGGGCAACATCGGTGCGGGCCGTTGGCTGGCGCGCGGGGCCCAGCCGGGGCTGGTCCTTGCCATGGCCTACCTCGCCATGGGAGTGGGTTCGGTGGTGGCGTTCGCGGCGCAAGGCTACCCTGTCTGCCAGTACCTCGCGGTGCTGGTGTTCTCGGGTGTGGGTGGCCTGATTCCGGGTACGCTGTTCGGCCTCTCGGTCAGCCTCGCCCCCGACCGGGACACCGTATCGACGACCGTGGGGTGGATGCAGCAGTTCTCTGCGCTTGGCCAGTTTCTCGGCCCTCCCGTAGTCGCCTGGGTGGCCACGCAAGTCGGTGGCTGGCATCTCACCTGGACCGTGACAGCCCTGTCCTCCCTGGTCGGCATGTTGCTGGCCGTTCGCCTGCAGACGGTCTGGAAACAGCGCGCTGGTGTTTAATTCGGTTCGGACTCCAAAATGGGGTCGCAAAATGGGGTCGGATTCTAATTTTCAGAAGGTTTACCATGGCCCGTCTGCCTCGCCTCACTGTGCCCGGATACACCCACCACGTGATTCAACGGGGCAACAACCGCCAAACCATCTTTCGCGGCGACGCCGATCGCGAGCGGCTCATGCAATTGCTGGGCGAGTATGCGCGCAAGCATCGGGTGGCGATCAATGCCTACGTGCTGATGGACAACCACTTTCACCTGTTGTTGACACCCGACACCGAGGACGGTGTGCCATTGATGATGCAAGCGGTAGGACGGCGCTACGTGCGCTATTTCAACGACCTGCACCAGCGCACCGGCACGCTATGGGAAGGGCGCTACAGGTCCACGCTGATTCAGGATGAACGGTACCTCGTGGCCTGCATGGTCTACCTGGATCTCAATCCGGTGAGGGCGGGCATGGTGATGGAGCCGCGGGAGCATCCCTGGTCCAGCCACAGGCACTTCATAGGCCAGACGCAGGATCGCCGCATCACACCTCACCCGCTGTACTGGAGTCTGGGCAATACACCATTTGCACGCGAAGCCGCCTACACCGAAATGGTGCGCGCAGGCGTGGACGTGCCTTCAGAGCGTGCCATTACGGACGCCACGCTGCAGGGTTGGGCGCTGGGCGACGAAGGCTTTAAAGACGAGCTACAGAAGCGCACCCCTCGTCGCATTTCTCAGGCCCGCAGGGGGCGCCCTGTCTCGGCGCCTCAGGAGCCCGCAGATTGAGGCCGCGTTCATGGCAGGATCCCACAGCCTTTAAATATGTCCCCATTTAATTTCCGAAGATTGTGTATCTGAATTAATTGGAATCTGACCCCATTTAAATTGCTTGGCATTGTTGTTGCAATGCCATAAGCTTCCAGTCCGTTTTTGTATACGCCCACGAATCGAGAAGGAAGCGCCATGAGCAGCACGGCAGCCGAGCAGCAGCAACTCCAGCAACAGGGTCTGTATGACCCGGCCCATGAGCACGACGCCTGTGGCGTGGGGTTCGTGGCGCACATCAAGGGCGAAAAGAGCCATGCCATCGTCAAGCAGGGCCTGAAGATTCTGGAGAACCTCGATCACCGGGGGGCGGTGGGGGCTGACAAGCTCATGGGCGATGGCGCAGGCCTGCTGATTCAACTTCCCGACGCGCTGTACCGTGCCGAGATGGCCGCCCAGGGTGTGGCGCTGCCGCCTGCCGGTGAGTACGGCGTGGGCATGATCTTCATGCCGAAGGAACACGCCAGCCGGCTGGCTTGCGAGCAGGAGATGGAGCGCGCCGTGGCGGCCGAAGGCCAGGTGTTGTTGGGTTGGCGCGACGTGCCGGTGAACAAGGACATGCCTATGTCGCCCACGGTGCGTGAGAAGGAGCCGCTGATCCGCCAGGTCTTTATCGGCCGTGGCAATGACGTGATCGTGCAGGACGCGCTGGAGCGCAAGCTGTACGTGATTCGCAAGACGGCGAGTGCCGCGATCCAGCGTCTGAAGCTGACCCACAGCAAGGAGTACTACGTGGTCAGCATGAGCAGCCGCACGGTGGTCTACAAGGGGCTGCTGCTGGCTGACCAGGTGGGCACCTACTTCCGTGACCTGGAGGATGAGCGCTGTGTCTCTGCCCTGGGGTTGGTGCACCAGCGCTTTTCCACCAACACCTTCCCGGAATGGCCTCTGGCTCACCCCTACCGTTATGTGGCCCACAACGGCGAGATCAACACGGTCAAGGGCAACTACAACTGGATGAAGGCGCGAGAAGGCGTCATGTCTTCTCCTGTGCTGGGCGAGGACCTGAAGAAGCTCTATCCCATCAGTTTCGCCGGACAGTCCGATACCGCCACCTTCGACAACTGCCTCGAACTGCTTACCATGGCGGGCTACCCGCTCGCGCAGGCCGTGATGATGATGATTCCCGAGCCTTGGGAGCAGCACACCACGATGGATGAGCGCCGCAAGGCCTTCTACGAATACCACGCGGCCATGATGGAGCCCTGGGATGGCCCGGCCTCCATCGTGTTCACCGATGGCCGCCAGATCGGAGCCACGCTGGACCGCAATGGCCTGCGGCCCTCGCGCTACTGCATCACCGACGACGATTTCGTGATCATGGCCTCGGAGTCGGGTGTGCTGCCCGTGCCGGAGAACAAGATCGTGCGCAAGTGGCGCCTGCAGCCCGGCAAGATGTTCCTGATTGACCTGGAGCAGGGGCGCATGATCGATGACGAGGAGCTCAAGGCCAACCTCGCCAACAGCAAGCCTTACAAGCAATGGATCGACAACCTGCGCATCCGTCTGGACGACGTGGAGCAGCCGGTGGCTGGCGAGTCGGCGCAGGAGCAACGCATCAGCGCCACGGAGCCGCAGGCATTGGGCCTGGAGGCTGTCAGTCCGGAACTGCTGGACCGCCAGCAGGCTTTTGGCTTCACCCAGGAAGACATCAAATTCCTGATGAGCCCGATGGCGGCCAATGGAGAAGAGGGCATCGGTTCCATGGGCAATGACAGCCCGCTGGCCGTGCTCTCCGACAAGAACAAGCCGCTCTACAACTACTTCAAGCAGTTGTTCGCGCAGGTGACCAACCCACCGATCGACCCGATCCGCGAGGCGATCGTGATGTCTCTGGTGTCTTTCATCGGACCCAAGCCCAACCTGCTGGACATCAATCAGGTGAACCCGCCAATGCGACTGGAGGTGAGCCAGCCGGTGCTGGACTTCACCGACATGGCCAAGCTGCGCGACATCGAGACCGTCACGCAAGGCAAGTTCCGCAGCCACACGCTGGACATCACCTATCCCGCGAGCTGGGGCCGTGCCGGCGTGGAAGCCCAGTTGGCGTCGCTGTGCGCATCGGCGGTGGATGCGATCAAGGGTGGTCGGAACATCCTGATCGTCAGTGACCGCGCGATCAGCGCGACCCGTATCGCCATCCCGGCATTGCTGGCCCTGTCTGCTATCCATCAGCATCTGGTGCGCGAGGGGCTTCGCACCTCTGCCGGCCTGGTGGTGGAAACCGGGACCGCCCGTGAGGTGCATCACTTCGCCGTGCTCGCGGGCTACGGCGCGGAGGCGGTTCACCCCTACCTGGCGATGGAGACGCTGACCGCCATCCACAAGGACCTGCCGGGTGACCTGAGCGCCGACAAGGCGATCTACCAGTACGTCAAGGCGATTGGCAAAGGCCTGTCAAAGATCATGTCCAAGATGGGCGTGTCGACCTACATGTCGTACTGCGGAGCGCAGCTGTTCGAGGCCATTGGCCTCAACAGTGAGACGGTCGACAAGTACTTCACCGGCACCGCCAGCCGCGTGGGTGGCATTGGTGTGTTCGAGATCGCCGAGGAAGCGATTCGCATGCACAAGGCGGCGTTTGGTGACGACCCGGTGCTGGCGACCATGCTGGATGCCGGCGGCGAGTACGCCTGGCGCACCCGTGGCGAAGAGCACATGTGGACGCCCGACGCCATTGCCAAGCTGCAGCACAGCGCGCGCGCCAACAGCTGGAACACCTACAAGGAATACGCGCAGATCATCAACGACCAGAGCCGCCGGCACATGACGCTGCGCGGGCTGTTCGAGTTCAAGTTCGACCCGGCGGGTGCGATCCCGATCGACGAGGTGGAGCCCGCTGCCGAGATCGTCAAGCGCTTTGCCACTGGTGCCATGTCGCTGGGCTCGATTTCCACGGAGGCCCATGCGACTCTGGCCGTGGCCATGAACCGCATCGGGGGCAAGAGCAATACCGGTGAGGGCGGCGAGGACGCGCTGCGCTACCGCAACGAACTCAAGGGCATCCCGATCAAGCAGGGACAGACCATGTCCGACCTGCTGGGCAAGGACATCTTCGAGGTCGACTACGAGCTCAAGGACGGTGACTCGATGCGTTCGCGCATCAAGCAGGTGGCTTCTGGCCGCTTTGGTGTCACCGCCGAGTACCTGCAGAGCGCCGATCAGATCCAGATCAAGATGGCGCAGGGGGCCAAGCCCGGTGAAGGTGGCCAGTTGCCCGGTGGCAAGGTGAGCGACTACATCGGCAAGCTGCGCCACAGCGTGCCTGGCGTCGGCCTGATCTCGCCGCCGCCGCACCACGACATTTACTCCATCGAGGACCTGGCCCAGCTCATCCACGACCTGAAGAACGTGGCTCCGCATTCCAGCATCAGCGTCAAGCTGGTGTCGGAGATCGGGGTGGGCACTATCGCCGCCGGCGTGGCCAAGTGCAAGGCCGACCATGTCGTGATCGCCGGCCATGACGGAGGAACGGGCGCTTCGCCCTGGTCGTCGATCAAGCACGCGGGCAGTCCCTGGGAAATCGGCCTGGCCGAGACGCAGCAGACGCTGGTGCTCAACCGCCTGCGCAGTCGCATCCGCGTGCAGGCCGACGGTCAGATGAAGACTGGCCGCGACGTGGTCATCGGTGCGCTGCTGGGGGCCGACGAGTTCGGCTTCGCCACCGCACCACTGGTGGTTGAAGGCTGCATCATGATGCGCAAGTGCCATCTCAACACCTGCCCGGTGGGCGTGGCCACGCAGGACCCGGTGCTGCGCAAGAAGTTCGCGGGCAAGCCCGAGCATGTCGTCAACTACTTCTTCTTCGTCGCCGAAGAGGCGCGCCAGATCATGGCGCAGTTGGGCATCCGCAAGTTCGACGACCTGATCGGTCGCGCCGACCTGCTCGACATGAAGCAGGGTGTGGCGCACTGGAAGGCCAAGGGGCTGGACTTTGGCCGCCTGCTGGCCCTGCCGGCTGTGCCACCGGACGTGCCGCGCCTGCATACCGAGCTGCAGGACCACGGCCTGCACAAGGCGCTGGACAACGTGCTGATCGAGAAGTCGCGCGCCGCGCTGGACAAGGGCGAGCGCGTGCAATTCATCGAGGTTGCGCGCAATGTCAACCGCTCGGTTGGCGCCATGCTCTCGGGTGCATTGACCAAGCTGCATCCCGAGGGGCTGCCGGACGACACCATTCGCATCCAGCTCGAGGGTACGGGTGGCCAGTCGTTTGGTGCGTTCCTGGCCCGGGGCATCACGCTCTACCTGATTGGCGATGCCAACGACTACACCGGCAAGGGCCTCTCCGGCGGCCGTGTGGTGGTGCGGCCCAGCATCGATTTCCGGGGTGAAGCCACGCGCAACATCATCGTGGGCAATACCGTGATGTACGGCGCCACCACCGGCGAAGCCTTCTTCAGCGGCGTGGCTGGTGAGCGTTTCGCGGTGCGCCTCTCGGGCGCCACCGCAGTCGTGGAAGGTACGGGCGACCACGGTTGCGAGTACATGACGGGCGGTACCGTGGTGGTGCTGGGCAAGACTGGCCGGAACTTCGCGGCCGGCATGAGCGGTGGCGTGGCCTACGTCTACGACGAGGACGGTGAGTTCGCCAAGCGCTGCAACACGGCGATGGTCAGCCTGGACAAGGTGTTGCCTGCCGCGGAGCAGGAAGCCACCATGGACCGCGCTGTCTGGCACCGCGACCAGACCGACGAGGCGCAGCTCAGGAAGCTGCTGGAAGAGCACAACCGCTGGACGGGAAGCAAGCGCGCGCGCGAGCTGCTGGACAACTGGGCGCAGGCGCGTGGGAAGTTCGTCAAAGTCTTCCCCACGGAGTACCGTCGCGCGTTGGGCGAGATCAACGCCCGCAAGACCGCCGCTGCGGCCACCACCAAGGCCCAGGGCGCGGCCAAGAAGTCCCTGGCGCCGGCCAAGTAAGCCAGTTGCACTGAACACGAACCGAGGAAACGCATCATGGGAAAAGTCACTGGCTTCATGGAGTACGAGCGTCTGGAGGAGGGCTACAAGCCCGTGCCGGAACGCCTGAAGCACTACAAGGAATTCGTCGTCGGCCTGGATGAAGGCCAGTCCCGCCAACAGGCCGCGCGCTGCATGGACTGCGGCACGCCGTTCTGCAACAACGGCTGCCCGGTCAACAACATCATTCCGGACTTCAACGATCTGGTCTACCAGGGCGACTGGCAGAACGCCATCACGGTGCTGCACAGCACCAACAACTTTCCGGAGTTCACCGGCCGAATCTGTCCTGCGCCCTGCGAGGCGGCCTGCACGTTGAACGTGAACGACGATGCGGTGGGCATCAAGTCCATCGAGCATGCCATCATCGATCGGGCCTGGGCCGAAGGCTGGGTGAAGCCTCAGCCGCCGCGCCACAAAACCGGCAAAAAGGTGGCGGTGGTGGGCTCCGGCCCGGCGGGCATGGCGGCTGCTCAACAGCTTGCGCGTGCTGGACACGATGTGACCTTGTTCGAGAAGAACGACCGCGTGGGCGGCCTGCTGCGCTACGGCATCCCGGACTTCAAGATGGAGAAGAGCCACATCGATCGCCGCGCAGCGCAGATGGAAGCCGAAGGAGTGGTGATCCGCACCGGCGTGCTGGTGGGGACGATGCCCAAGGGCAGCAAGGTGACCAACTGGGCCAAGGAGACGGTGACGCCTGAAGACCTGCAGAAGGACTTCGACGCCGTGCTGCTGACCGGCGGGGCGGAGCAGAGCCGCGATCTGCCCGTGCCCGGGCGGGATCTCGATGGCATTCATTTTGCGATGGAGTTCCTGCCTCAGCAGAACAAGATCAACGCGGGCGACAAGCTCAAGGGCCAGATCCGTGCCGATGGCAAACACGTCATCGTGATCGGTGGCGGCGACACCGGCAGCGATTGCGTGGGCACCAGCAACCGCCATGGCGCGGTCAGCGTGACCCAGTTCGAGGTCATGCCCCAGCCCCCCGAGCAGGAGAACAAGCCCCTGGTGTGGCCGTACTGGCCGCTCAAGCTGCGCACCAGTTCCAGCCACGAAGAAGGCTGCGTGCGCGAGTTCGCCATTTCGACCAAGGAATTCACCGGTGAAAAAGGCAAGGTGACGGGTCTGAAGACCGTGCACGTCGAGTTCAAGGACGGCAAGCTGGTCGAGATTCCGGGCACGGAGAAGACCTACCAGGCCGACCTGGTGCTGCTGGCCATGGGTTTCGTGAACCCGGTTGCCACGGTGCTGGAAGGCTTTGGCGTGGAGAAGGACGCGCGTGGCAACGCCAAGGCCAGCACAGACTTCACCGGCGGTTACGCCACCAACGTGCCCAAAGTGTTCGCGGCGGGCGACATGCGCCGTGGGCAGAGCCTGGTGGTGTGGGCGATTCGAGAAGGCCGGCAGGCCGCCCGTGCGGTCGATGAGTTCCTCATGGGCTATTCCGACCTACCGAGGTAGAGGCGGGCGCCTCGGGCGCGCCGCCCAGCCGAATCCTTTATCATGCAGAAGCCGGGCTTGAAGTTGCCCGGCTTTTGTTTGATGCCCACCGACACCACGACCCCTCTGGTCGAGCTGCGCCACCTGACCTTCGGGTACGGCGAGCGCGTCATCCTCGACAACATCTCGCTGACCGTGCCGCGCGGCAAGGTCACGGCGCTCATGGGCGCTTCCGGCGGCGGCAAGACCACGGTGCTGCGGCTCATCGGCGGGCAGATCCGCGGACAGAGCGGGCAGACGCTCTTTGATGGGAAGGACGTCACCGTGATGGGGCCGGACGCGCTGTACAGTGCGCGCCGCCGCATGGGCATGCTGTTCCAGTTCGGTGCGCTGTTCACCGACATGAGCGTCTTTGACAACGTGGCCTTTCCCTTGCGCGAGCATACGAAGCTGCCCGCGGCGCTGGTGCGCGACATCGTGCTCATGAAGCTCAACGCCGTGGGCCTGCGTGGTGCCCGCAACCTCATGCCCAGCGAGCTCTCCGGCGGCATGGCGCGGCGCGTGGCCCTGGCTCGGGCGATCGCGCTGGATCCCGAACTCGTGATGTACGACGAGCCTTTCGCGGGTCTGGACCCCATATCTCTCGGCACGGCTGCACGCCTCATCCGCCAGCTCAACGATGCCATGGGGCTGACCAGCATCGTCGTCTCGCACGACCTGGACGAAACCTTTCACATCGCCGACCAGGTGATCGTGCTGGCCAATGGCCGGATCGCGGCCCAGGGCACACCCGAAGAGGTCCGGCACAGCGAGGATCCGCTTGTCCGCCAGTTCGTCAATGCCTTGCCTGACGGGCCGGTGCGTTTTCACCACCCAGGGCCCGGACTGGAAGAAGACTTCGGTGCTTCACCATTGGAGAGGCGGCGTCCATGAAGGCTTTGCATCCAGCCCGTGTGGGCTATGCCGTGCGCTGCCAGTTGGCGCGCATCGGCCATGCCACCCGACTCCTGTTCAAACTGCTGTGGCTGTTGGGGGCTGCGCTGCGCCGGCCCGCACTGGTTCGGGATCAGGTGCACTTCCTGGGCAACCACTCGCTGGCCATCATCGGCGTCTCAGGTCTGTTCGTGGGCTTCGTGCTGGGCTTGCAGGGTTACTACACCCTGCAGGACTTTGGTGCCACGGACGCGCTTGGCCAACTCGTGGCGCTTTCGCTGGTGCGCGAACTGGGTCCGGTCGTCACGGCCCTTCTGTTCGCCGGTCGGGCCGGTACCTCGTTGACCGCAGAAATCGGCCTCATGAAAGCTGGCGAGCAACTCAGCGCCATGGAGATGATGGCCGTCGACCCGGTGCGTCGTGTGCTCGCGCCGCGGTTCTGGGCCGGGGTGATCGCCATGCCTCTGCTGGCTGCCGTGTTCAGTGCAGTGGGTGTGCTGGGCGGCTGGATGGTCGGCGTGGGGCTCATCGGTCTGGATGGCGGGGCCTTCTGGAGCCAGATGCAGGGCGGCGTGGATGTCTGGGCGGATGTGGGCAACGGCATCATCAAAAGCGTGGTGTTCGGCTTTGCCGTCACCTTTGTCGCGCTGCACCAGGGTTATGAGGCTCAGCCCACGCCCGAAGGCGTCTCGCGCGCTACCACGCGTACCGTGGTGGTGGCCTCGCTGAGCGTGCTGGCGCTGGATTTCGTCCTGACCGCGATGATGTTCAGCATCTGAGGCACTCACCTATATCTGCGGAGATACGCAATGCAAACTTCCAAGAACGATGTCTGGGTTGGCCTGTTTGTCCTGATCGGTGCGGCCGCCATCCTGTTCCTGGCGCTTCAGTCCGCCAATCTGCTCAACCTGAGTTTCGAGCAGACCTACCGCGTGGTGGGGCGCTTCGACAACGCCGGCGGCCTCAAGCCCAAGGCGGCGGTGCGCAGCGCCGGTGTGGTGGTCGGGCGTGTGGAGTCCATTACGTTTGATGACAAAACCTTTCAGGCCAACGTGACATTGGCCTTGCAATCCCGCTACGCTTTCCCCAAGGACAGTTCGCTCAAAATCCTGACCAGCGGCCTGTTGGGCGAGCAGTACATCGGCATCGAGCCGGGTGGAGATGAGCGCAATATCGCGAATGGCGACGTGATTACCCAGACCCAATCTGCGGTGGTGCTGGAAAACCTGATCAGCCAGTTTCTGTTCAATCGGGCGGCCGACGGCAGCAGCAAGGAGCCCGCCAAGGAGTAAGTAGACCCGACACCGGCGCGGGCACTTTGCAGACCCGTGCGCGTGTCCGTGTCTTCGGGCCGACAATGCAGGCGAAAAGAGCAATGGGTATGTCACCCAAAGGGAAAACCATGCCAACCACCCATGCGGGCCGATCGATCAGGGCCCTCCAAATTACCAGCCTGGCGTTGTCGCTGTCGCTGCTGGCGGGCTGCGCGACGGGGCCGGAGGCCAATCCACGCGATCCTTTCGAACCTTGGAACCGTGGCGTGTCCAAGTTCAATGACGCTGTCGATGAGGCGGTGCTCAAGCCGGTGGCCACCGCCTACCAGCAGGTGACGCCCCAACTGGTGCGCACCGGTGTGGGCAATTTCTTCGGCAATCTGGGCGACCTGTGGTCGTCCGTCAATGCCGCCTTGCAACTCCGTCCGCGAGAAGCCACCGAGAACCTCACGCGTTTCGGCCTGAATACCTTCTTTGGCCTGGGGGGGGTGCTGGACATCGCTAGCGAGGCGGGCATTCCCCGTACCCGCATCGATTTCGGGCAGACAATGGGGCGCTGGGGTGTGCCGGCCGGGCCTTACCTGGTGCTGCCCATTCTGGGGCCGTCTTCGGCGCGGGACTCGGTGGGGCTGGTGGTTGATACCGCGGGCGATCTCATGAACGAAGTTCGACCCGTATCGGCCCGAAACTCCCTGTACGCCTTGCGCGTCGTCCACGCGCGTGCCGGACTGCTGCGGGCCACCAGCGTGCTGGAAGAAGCCGCGCTGGACAAGTACAGCTTCACCCGTGACCTCTACCTCAACCGCCGCCAGAGCCAGATCGACGACATGATTGACAAGGGCATCTGGTTGGGCGATGGCGAGCAGGGTGAAAGCAAAGATACGAATAAAAACGATTGAGCAGGAACCCCTTCACTTGGCGGCTGGTCATCTGGTTTACGCTGAACCGTCCGCAGCAAGGCCCCCGGGCCGAAAGGAAAAACACATGATGAAACGCCGCTCCTGGCTTGCCGCCCTGATGATGTCCACTGCCGCCGCCACCTTCTCGGTGCCCGTGCTGGCGAACGACGAGGCGCCCGATGCCATGGTCAAGCGCGTCTCCACCGAGGTCCTGTCGGCCATCAAGGCCGATCCTGCGATCCAGGCGGGAGACGTCAACCGCATCATGGCGCTCGTAGACGCCAAGATCATGCCCAACGTGAACTTCTCGCGCATGACGTCCTCCGCGGTGGGGCGCTACTGGCGCCAGGCCACACCTGAACAGCAGAAGCGGCTGCAGGACGAGTTCAAGACCTTGCTGGTTCGTACCTACTCTGGCGCCCTGGGCGAGGTCAAGGACCAGACCTTGAGCTTCCGTCCCATGCGTTCCAAGCCCGAGGACACCGAGGTCGTGGTGCGTTCCGAGGTGCGGGGCATGGGCGATCCGATCCAGCTTGACTACCGACTGGAAAAGACGTCTTCCGGATGGAAGATCTACGACCTCAACGTGCTTGGCGTCTGGCTGGTGGAAACCTACCGCACGCAGTTTGCGCAGGAAATCAGCGCGAAGGGCGTCGATGGCTTGATCGCCTCGCTGGCGCAGCGCAACAAGAGCAATGCTGGCAGCACGGCCAAGGCCAGCTGACCTGGTATCCGCTGCCATGCCGTCGACAGCCGTGCCTTCCACTGTGCTGCCCGAGCGCCTGACGCTGAACGAGGCAGGCACGACCTTGCTGCAGTTGCAGGCCAGTCTTCAGGCCCAACCGGCGGGGCAGGTGCTCGTGGATGCATCCCCTTTGCGTGACTTCGACTCCTCCGCGTTGGCCGTGTTGCTGGAACTGCGCCGCCACGTGCAGGCCGGGGGTCGTCACCTGGAGGTGACAGGCTTGCCGCCTCGGCTGGAGAGTCTGGCCACGCTCTACGGCGTGCGCGAGTTGCTGGCCAGCGTCTGAACCGGCGGCATCCGCTGGCCGGCGGGGAGAAGGCCCCCCCGCTTAAAATACCCCGTTGTCCAGTGGCAGCGCAGATGTCCTGCGCCGCGGCTCGGACCATGGGGTATCCCCGCGCATGTCCGCCGTTTCCTTCCAAGACGTTTCCAAAACCTATTCCACTCCGCGCGGCGACTTCCACGCGCTGCAGTCGGTGTCGTTCGACATCGAGCCCGGCGAGTTTTTTGGCCTGCTGGGCCCCAATGGCGCGGGCAAGACGACGCTGATCAGCATTCTGGCGGGGCTGGCGCGTGCCAGCTCGGGGCGGGTTCTGGTGCATGGCAAGGATGTGCAGGTCGACTACCAGGAGGCCCGCAGGCAACTGGGCGTGGTGCCGCAGGAGCTTGTGTTCGACCCCTTCTTCAGCGTGCGCGAGACGCTTCGCATCCAGTCCGGCTACTTTGGCATCCGGCGCAACGAGGCCTGGATCGACGAACTGCTGGAGGGCCTTGGCCTGAGCGACAAGGCGGGGGCCAACATGCGTCAACTCTCGGGGGGCATGAAGCGGCGGGTGCTGATTGCTCAGGCCCTGGTGCACAAGCCACCGGTTATCGTGCTGGATGAGCCCACCGCAGGCGTGGACGTGGAACTGCGCCAGACCTTGTGGCAGTTTGTCTCGGGACTCAACAGACGCATGGGCAGTACCGTGCTGCTGACCACCCACTACCTGGAAGAGGCCGAGGCCTTGTGCGGGCGTATCGCCATGCTCAAGCAGGGGCGTGTGGTGGCGCTGGAATCCACCTCGGCTCTGCTGGCGCGTGCGGCGTCCAACGTGCTGCGTTTCAAGACCGATGCGGCCTTGCCCTCGGATCTGGCCACCCAGGCACGCATCACCGGCCGTGTGGTGCAACTGCCGGCCAACGATGCCCTGGCCGTGGAGCGCATTCTCTCGCGCTTGCGCGAGGCGGGCGTGGCGCCTGAGGACATCGAGATCCGCAAGGCCGACCTGGAAGACGTGTTCCTGGACCTGACCGGTTCCGGCGCGCGCGCGGCCGTGCTGGAAAGCGGGGTGCCTGCATGAGCGGCTGGCAGACCCTGTTCTACAAGGAAGTGCTGCGTTTCTGGAAGGTCGGCTTCCAGACGGTTGCGGCGCCGGTGATCACCGCCATCCTGTACCTCATGATTTTTGGCCATGTGCTGGAGAACCGGGTGCAGGTGTATGGCTCGTTGAGCTACACCGCCTTCCTGTTGCCTGGGCTGGTGATGATGAGCGTCCTGCAGAACGCTTTCGCCAACAGCTCCTCGTCGCTGATCCAGAGCAAGATCATGGGCAACCTCGTGTTCCTGCTGCTCACGCCGCTCTCCCACCGGGCCTGGTTCGTGGCCTATGTGGGTTCGTCCATCGTGCGCGGATTGGCGGTGGGGTTGGGCGTGATGCTGGTCACCTGGTGGTTCGCTCAGCCGTCGCTGGTGGCGCCGCTGTGGATCCTGGTGTTCGGGTTTCTCGGTGCGGCGCTGTTGGGGTCGCTGGGTCTGATCGCGGGACTCTGGGCGGAAAAATTCGACCAGATGGCGGCGTTCCAGAACTTCATCATCGTGCCCATGACCTTTCTCTCGGGGGTGTTCTACTCCATCCATTCCCTGCCGGCTTTCTGGCAGCGTGTGAGCCACCTCAATCCGTTCTTCTACATGATCGACGGCTTCCGCTATGGCTTCTTCGGCGTGAGCGATGTGTCGCCCTGGATCAGCCTGGGGCTGGTGGGCGGTGCGCTGCTGGTGGTGAGCGCGGTTGCCTTGCACCTGCTCAAGACCGGGTACAAGATCCGGCATTGAGGCGCCTGACCCAGCCTGGTCTCCATCGCCATCCTTGCGCGTATCCGCCTTTTCCGCGAACTGCCCACGATAGAAAATGACTTCTGAAGAACTGCAACAGATCATCGCCGCCGGCCTGCCGTGTGAGCACATCGAAGTGACCGGCGACGGCCGCCACTGGGCGGCCGTGATCGTGTCGCCCGCCTTCGAGGGACTGCGGGCCATCCGCCGGCACCAGGCGGTGTACGCCACGCTGGGCGAACGCATCCATAACGACCAGGTGCATGCCCTGTCAATGAAGACCTATACGCCCGCCGAGTGGGCGGCCCAACCCTGAGGAACCCTCTTTTCCATGGACAAACTGCGCATCACCGGTGGCCGGCCCCTCCGAGGAGAGGTTCAGATATCCGGCGCCAAGAACGCGGCGCTGCCCGAGCTTTGCGCCGCGCTGCTCACCGAGGACCCGGTGAACCTGGTCAACGTGCCGCGCCTGCGCGACGTGGCCACCATGCGCCAGTTGCTGGACAACATGGGTGTCAGAACCGAGACGCTTGGCGAGCGGGGCGGCATCTTGCTGCAGGCGGCCGGACCCATCAAGGCCGAGGCACCGTACGACCTGGTCAAGACCATGCGGGCGTCGGTGCTCGTGCTCGGGCCGCTGCTTGCGCGCTTCGGCCATGCGCGTGTGTCCTTGCCAGGTGGCTGTGCCATCGGCCAACGTCCGGTGGACCAGCACATCAAGGGCATGCAGGCCATGGGCGCCGAGATCGTCGTCGAACATGGCTACATGGTCGCCAGGCTGCCCGCGGGCCGCTCGCGCCTGCATGGCGCGCGCATCGCCACCGACATGGTGACCGTCACCGGCACCGAGAATTTCCTCATGGCGGCGGCCCTGGCCGAGGGCGAGACGCTGCTGGAAAACGCCGCGCAGGAACCGGAGATCGGTGATCTGGCCGAAATGCTGATCGCGATGGGTGCACGCATCGAGGGGCACGGTACGAGCCGCATCCATGTGCAGGGCGTCGAGCGTTTGCATGGTTGCACCCATCAGGTGGTGGCGGACCGCATCGAAACCGGCACCTTCCTGTGTGCCGTGGCCGCCACCGGTGGGGACGTGGTGCTGCGGCACGGCCGTGCCGACCACCTGGATGCGGTCATCGACAAGCTGCACGAAGCCGGCGTCGAGATCGAGGCCGGCCGTGACGGCGGCGGCGATTTCATCCGTGCAAGAGCCTCCGGCCGCCTGAAAGCCCAGAGCTTTCGCACCACCGAGTACCCGGGCTTCCCGACCGACATGCAGGCGCAGTTCATGGCGCTCAATTGCATTTCGGAGGGGGCGAGCAAGGTGACCGAGACCATCTTCGAGAACCGGTTCATGCACGTCAACGAACTCGTGCGTCTGGGCGCGCGCATCCAGACCGATGGCAAGGTCGCGGTCATCGAAGGCGTGTCGCGCCTCTCAGGCGCCACGGTCATGGCCACCGACCTGCGCGCCTCTGCCAGCCTGGTCATCGCCGGCCTGGTGGCTGAGGGCGAGACCATCGTCGACCGCATCTACCACCTTGACCGTGGCTACGACCAGATGGAAGAGAAGCTGCGCAAGATTGGCGCCGACATCCAGCGAATCAAATGAACGACATCCTGACCCTCGCGCTCTCCAAGGGGCGCATCTTCGACGAGACCCTGCCCCTGCTGCGAGCGGCGGGCATCGAGGTGCTGGAAGATCCCGAGAAATCACGCAAACTCATCCTGGAGACCAGCCATCCCGGCGTGCGCGTGGTTCTGGTGCGTGCCAGCGACGTGCCGACCTACGTGGAGTACGGCGGTGCTGACCTGGGCGTGACGGGCAAGGACACCCTGATCGAACATGGTGGACACGGGCTGTACCAGCCGCTGGACCTGAACATCTCGCGCTGCCGAGTCAGTGTGGCGGTGAGGGCGGACTTTGATTACGCCTGGGCTGTGCGCCAGGGCTCGCGGCTCAAGGTGGCGACCAAGTACACCTCCATTGCGCGCGAATTCTTCGCCAGCAAGGGCGTTCACGTGGACCTGATCAAGCTCTACGGCAGCATGGAACTCGCGCCGCTGACCGGCCTGGCCGATGCCATCGTGGACCTGGTGTCCACCGGCAACACCCTCAAGGCGAACCACCTGGTCGAGGTCGAGCGCATCATGGACATCAGCGCCCGCCTGGTGGTCAACCAGGCCTCACTCAAGCTCAAGCAGGCGGTCATTCGCCCCTTGATCGAGGCCTTTGCGGGGGCCATCCAACCGGGGGTGACGCCATGAGCCTCAAGGCCCAGCCTCTGCGGCTGTCGACCTCGCAAACCGATTTCGACACCCTTTTCCAGCAGCGCTTGCACTGGTCGACCGAGACCGACGGAGCCATCGAGCAACGCGTGGCCGACATCCTGGCCGACGTGCGCCTGCGCGGCGATGCGGCTGTGCTGGACTACACGGCGCGTTTCGACGGGCTGGTGGTGGGCAGCGCGGCCGGGCTCGAATTGACCCAGGCCGACTTCAAGGCCGCATTCGATGGCCTGCCTGACGCACAGCGCAAGGCCCTGCAAGCCGCGACCCAGCGCGTGCGCAGCTACCACGAGGCGCAGAAGAAGGCCTGCGGTGAGAGCTGGAGCTACCGCGACGAGGACGGCACCCTGCTGGGCCAGAAGGTCACGCCACTGGATCGCGTGGGCATCTACGTGCCCGGCGGCAAGGCCGCCTACCCGTCCAGCCTGATCATGAATGCCGTGCCGGCGCATGTCGCTGGTGTGCAGGACATCGTCATGGTGGTGCCCACGCCGGTGCGTGGCAGTGTGGCCACCGGTGGGACGGGTGTCAGCACTGCCGCGCGAGGTGAGCGCAATGACTTGGTGCTGGCGGCTGCCCATGTGGCGGGAGTCACCAGGGCCTTCACCATCGGCGGCGCGCAAGCCGTGGCCGCATTGGCGTACGGAACGGCCACCGTACCTCGCGTGGACAAGATCACCGGCCCCGGCAATGCCTATGTGGCCAGCGCGAAGAAGCACGTCTTTGGCACGGTAGGCATCGACATGATCGCCGGCCCGAGTGAGATCCTGGTGCTGGCCGATGGCAGCGCTCCGGCCGCGTGGGTGGCCATGGACCTCTTCAGCCAGGCGGAGCACGACGAATTGGCGCAGAGCATTCTGCTGTGCCCGGATGCGAGCTATATCGATGCGGTGCAGCGCGAAATGGATCGCCTGCTGCCCAGCATGCCGCGCGCCGCCATCATCGCCAAGAGCCTCAACGACCGCGGTGCGCTCATTCATACCCGCAGCATGGAAGAAGCGTGCGAGATCAGCAACCGGATCGCGCCGGAACACCTGGAAGTGTCCAGCCAGGATCCGCACCGCTGGGAACCGCTGTTGCGCCACGCCGGCGCAATTTTCCTCGGCGCCTTCACCAGCGAGAGCCTGGGCGATTACTGCGCCGGCCCCAACCACGTACTGCCCACCAGTGGCACGGCGCGCTTTTCCTCGCCGCTGGGGGTTTACGACTTCCAGAAGCGCAGCAGCCTGATCGAGGTCAGTCAGGCCGGAGCCCAGGGGCTGGGCCTGATTGCGGCCGAAATGGCGTACGGTGAAGGTTTGCAGGCCCACGCCCGTGCAGCCGAATTGCGCCTCGATGTGGTGCCGCCGATGCGAGGGTCTACATGAGCCGTCGCCCGACCGAGATGATCCGCCAGGACGTGCAGTCCATGCACGCCTACGCCATCCAGGACTCGACCGGCATGGTCAAGCTGGATGCGATGGAAAACCCGTTTGAGCTGCCGCCGGGGCTGCAGGCTGAACTGGGCGCCCGCCTGGGCCGCGTGGCGATCCACCGCTACCCCGGCGCCCGCATCGAGGACCTGCGGCAGGCGCTGGCGCGCTACGTGGATCTGCCTGCCGGCCAGGCGCTGATGTTGGGCAATGGCTCGGACGAACTCATCTCGCTGCTGGCGATGGGCTGCGACCTGCCGGGTGCCACCATCCTCGCGCCCGTGCCGGGTTTCGTCATGTACGCGATGAGTGCGCAGTTGCAGGGCCTCCAATTCGTGGGCGTGCCGCTCACGCCGCGTTTCGAACTCGACGAGGCGGCCATGCTCGCCGCGTTGCGCGAGCACCGGCCCGCCATCACCTACATCGCCTACCCCAACAACCCTACGGCCAATCTCTGGGACGCGGGTGTCATCCGGCGGTTGATCGCGGAGGCCGCCGGTTTTGGGGGCCTGGTGGTGATGGACGAGGCCTACCAACCGTTTTCAAGCCGCAGTTGGCTCGACGAGATCCGCGCCCAGCCGGCCGCCAATGCCCATGTGCTGCTGATGCGCACGCTCTCCAAGTTCGGTCTGGCGGGAGTGCGTATCGGCTACTTGATGGGTCCCCAGGCGCTGGTGAACGAGATCGACAAGCTGCGCCCGCCCTACAACGTGAGCGTGCTGAACGCCGAGTGCGCCCTGTTCGCCCTGGAGCATGCCAACGTGTTCGCTCAGCAGGCGGCCGTCATCCGTGAGCAGCGCGCGCGGTTGGCCGACGCACTGGCCAGGCTGCCGGGCGTGGAGCCCTTTCCCAGCGAGGCCAACATGCTGCTGGTGCGCGTCCCGGATGCCCAGCGCTGCTTTGACAGTCTCAAGGCTCAGGGCATTCTGGTGAAGAATGTTTCTAAAATGCACCCACTGCTGGCCCAATGCCTGCGGCTGACGGTAGGCACACCGTCTGAAAACGACCTGATGATCCGCGCCCTCCAGAACGCCCTATGACCCAGACGTCTCCTGCCTCCGCTGCGACCGCGCGCGTGGCCCATGTGCAGCGCAATACCTCGGAAACGCAGATTGCCGTGCGCGTCAACCTCGATGGTTCCGGGCAGGCCAGCCTGTCGACAGGCATCGGCTTCTTCGATCACATGCTCGACCAGATCGCCCGTCACGGGTTGATCGATCTCGACATTCAGGCCAAGGGGGATCTGCACATCGACGGCCACCATACCGTCGAGGATGTGGGCATCACGCTTGGCCAGGCATTTGCGCAGGCGGTGGGCGACAAGAAGGGCATCCGACGCTACGGCCATGCGTACGTGCCTCTGGACGAAGCGCTGTCCCGTGTGGTGGTCGATTTTTCCGGCCGCCCGGGTCTGCACATGCGGGTGCCGTTCAAGAGCGGCATGGTGGGCGGCTTCGATACCCAGCTTGCGTTCGAGTTCTTCCAGGGTTTCGTCAACCACGCTGGCGTCACCCTGCACATCGACAACCTGCATGGTGAGAATGCCCACCATCAGGCCGAAACCGTATTCAAGGCCTTCGCGCGTGCGCTGCGCATGGCCCTGGAGCGCGATCCCCGCATGGGTGATGTGATCCCCTCGACCAAAGGCTCGCTCTGAGTTCTCTCGTCCGATGAAACGCAAGACAGTCGCCGTGGTGGACTACGGCAGTGGAAACCTGCGCTCGGTGTCGCAGGCAGTGCTGCATGTGGCGCGCGCCGAGAACGTGGATGTCCTTGTCACGTCGGATGCGCGGGTGGTGTTCGACGCCGATCGAGTGGTGTTGCCGGGCCAGGGCCACATGGGCGACTGCATGCGCGAACTCGCCGCTTCCGGGCTGCAGGACGCGGTGCTGCACGCTGCCGCGAACAAGCCGCTGTTCGGCGTCTGCGTCGGCATGCAGATGTTGCTGGAGCGCAGTGAAGAGGGGCCTACCCAGGGCTTGGGCCTGGTACCGGGGGAGGTTGTGCGGTTCCGGCTCGAAGGTCGGCACCAGCCGGACGGCAGCCGGTTCAAAGTGCCGCAGATGGGCTGGAACCAGGTGTTCCACGAGCTGGGGCGCCCGGTGCACCCTCTGTGGGCCGGCATTGGGGAAGGCGCCTATTTTTATTTCGTGCACAGCTTCTATGCTCGGCCGGTGCGTGCGGATCACGTCTCGGGCGAGGCCGACTATGGCGGCCGCTTTGCCGCAGCCATCGCCCGCGATAACATTTTCGCTACCCAGTTTCACCCGGAGAAGAGCGCCGACCAGGGCCTGGCGCTGTACCGCAACTTCCTGTCCTGGAACCCCTGAGTTCTCTTCTGCCTCCACCGACGACATCATGCTGCTGATTCCTGCCATTGATCTGAAAGACGGCCAGTGCGTGCGCCTCAAGCAGGGCGACATGGACCAATCCACGGTTTTCGGGGAAGACCCTGCGGCCATGGCCCGCAGTTGGGTCGACAAGGGTGCCCGCCGCGTGCATCTGGTCGATCTGAATGGTGCGTTCGCCGGCAAGCCCAAGAATGAACAGGCCATCCGCGCCATCCTCAAGGAGATCGGAGCCGAGGTGGATGTGCAACTCGGCGGCGGCATCCGTGACCTCGATACCATCGAACGCTACCTGGATGCAGGCTTGCGCTACGTGATCATCGGCACCGCCGCAGTAAAGAACCCGGGCTTCCTGCAGGACGCCTGCACGGCCTTCGGTGGTCACATCATCGTTGGTCTGGACGCCAAGGACGGCAAGGTCGCCACCGACGGTTGGAGCAAACTCACCGGCCACGAGGTGGTGGACCTGGGCAAGAAGTTCGAGGACTACGGCGTCGAATCCATCATCTACACCGACATCGGGCGTGACGGCATGCTCTCTGGCATCAACATCGACGCGACCGTCAAGCTTGCGCAGGCCCTGTCCATCCCCGTGATCGCGTCGGGCGGACTGTCCAATCTCGAGGACATCCGCGCGCTGTGCGCCGTGGAGGACGAAGGCGTGGAGGGCGTGATCTGCGGTCGCTCCATCTACAGCGGGGACCTGAACTTCGAACAGGCCCAGCAACTCGCGGACGAGCTCAACGGCGGCACGGCCTTCACCGACGAAGCCTGATCCGCTCCATGCTGGCCAAACGCATCATCCCCTGCCTGGACGTGACGGGCGGCCGCGTCGTCAAAGGCGTGAACTTTGTCGAATTGCGCGATGCCGGCGATCCGGTGGAAATTGCCGCGCGCTACAACGAGCAAGGCGCCGACGAACTGACCTTCCTGGACATCACGGCCACCTCCGATGGGCGCGACCTGATCTTGCACATCATCGAGGCTGTGGCTTCTCAGGTCTTCATCCCGCTGACCGTAGGTGGTGGGGTGCGAACGGTGGAGGACGTGCGCCGCCTGCTCAATGCCGGCGCGGACAAGACCAGCTTCAACTCGGCCGCCATCGCCAACCCGCAGGTCATCCGGGATGCCTCCGACAAGTACGGTGCGCAGTGCATCGTTGTGGCTATCGACGCCAAGCGACGGCAGGGCGAAGACCTGCAGGCCAGGGGTGAGGGCTGGGACGTCTACAGCCACGGTGGTCGCAAGAACACCGGTCTGGATGCCGTTGCCTGGGCGCGCCGCATGGCCGAATACGGGGCCGGGGAGATTCTGCTCACCAGCATGGATCGCGATGGCACCAAGTCCGGTTTCGACCTGGCGCTGACCCGTGCCGTGGCCGATGCGGTGGAGGTGCCGGTCATTGCGTCGGGCGGTGTGGGCAACCTGGATCACCTGGCCGATGGTGTGCAGCAGGGAGGGGCCGATGCCGTGCTCGCGGCCAGCATCTTCCACTACGGTGAATACACCGTAGGTCAGGCCAAGGCTCGCATGGCCGAGCGCGGCATTCCCGTTCGTCGCTGAGGCCGCGCTCAGAGGCGTGGCTCGCCGCGCGGCAATCCCTGGCGTTCGAGGCGGTCTTCCAGTTCCCCCAGGGCTGCGCTCAGACCGTTGCCAGTCTGTTCAATGACCTCTGTCAGGCGGCTTTGCGACTGCTCCACCTTGCGCTGCAATTGCTCGGCCAGTTCGCGTTCGCGCTGGGCTGCCGCCTGGAGCTCGGTCTGCAGGTACTGCCGCAATTCGGTGAAGCGCGAAGCCTCCGCCTTGTCGGCCAGTTCCCGCTGGTCGGCGGCTTCGCGCGTGACGCGACGCACCTCCATCAGGTGCATCGTCTGGTAGTACACCAGCGCCGAGAGGAAAACGACCAGCGCCAGCGCCAGGGCACCCAGCAGCATCAGGCCCATGGGAGCCTGCACCTGCGTCACGCCGAAGTTGAGCGCGGTGGGTTGCAGGATCTGCTCGAAGTTCAGGGCCACGAAGCCAGCGACCAGAAGGATGAAGAGAATCAGGAGGACGGTGCGGACTTTCATGGAGGTCTCCTTGTGGGTATGGCGCCGAGGGGCGGGCTTGGCGTTTCATCGTACCGGCTTTCGCGAGCGACCGCGGGCGCTCAGCCGCATGCCCATGGTAGATTCCCGGCATGAACTGGCTCGATGAAGTGAAGTGGGATGGGCAGGGCCTGGTGCCGGTGATTGCCCAGGAAGCCGCAACGGGCGACGTGCTGATGTTCGCCTGGATGAACCGTGATGCTCTGCAAAAGACCGCCGAGCAGGGGCGTGCCATCTACTACAGCCGCTCGCGGAACCGGCTATGGTTCAAGGGTGAGGAGTCGGGCCATGTGCAAATCGTTCACGAAATCCGGCTCGATTGCGACAACGATGTGGTGCTGCTCAAGGTGACGCAACTTGGGCATGAGCCTGGCATCGCCTGCCACACGGGACGCCACAGTTGCTTCTACCAGCGCCTGGAGCAGGGGGGCTGGACGGCTGTCGATCCGGTTCTCAAAGACCCCGAATCCATCTACAAGTGACCTGCCACATGTCCACTACCGATGACCTGGCCCGACTGGCCGCCGTGATCGAGAGCCGCAAGCCGGCCAATGGCGGCGACCCGGACAAAAGTTACGTTGCTCGGTTGCTGCACAAGGGCCCCGAGGCCTTTCTCAAGAAGATCGGTGAAGAGGCCACGGAGGCGGTCATGGCAGCCAAGGACGCTGACCACGGCGGGGATCGGCAGAAGCTGGTCAATGAGACGGCCGACCTCTGGTTCCATTGCATGATTGCCCTCGCACACTACAACCTGGGTCCGGCCGACGTGGTGGCCGAGCTCGTGCGACGCGAAGGCCTGAGCGGCCTGGAAGAAAAGGCCATGCGCAAGGTACGGGCGCGCGAGGCGTCCGAAGGGTCCCCAGAGCGCTGAAAGGAGCATGCTGTGAGCGACATCATCGACGTCGAATCCATGGACAGCGAAAAAGCCCAGGCCTTGAAGACCGTGGGCTGGGTCAGCTATATCCTCCATTTGATCGTGGCCGTTGGCGCGGTGCTGCCTGGAGCGCAAGCCAGCACTGCCCTGCTGATCGTGGCCCTGATCATCGACCTCGTGAAGAAGGGCGAAGCCGAGGGATCCTGGCAGGCCAGCCATTTCTCCTGGCGCATCCGCACGGTGGTCTGGGCGGCGCTGCTGTACCTGGTCACCTCGCCGTTGTGGCTGCTGTTTTTCTTCCCGGGCTGGATCGCCTGGGGTCTTATTTCTCTCTGGTTCCTCTACCGCATCGTCAAGGGCATGGTGCGCATGAACGCCAGCCAAGCCATGCCCGACTGACCCGCACCATGAGCCGACACGACCCCGACTGCATCTTCTGCAAGATCATTGCTGGCCAGATTCCTTCCCGCAAGGTGTATGAGGACGACGACCTCTATGTCTTCCACGACATTCACCCCTGGGCACCTGTGCATTTCCTCATGGTTCCCCGGGAACATATCCCGTCCATGGCCCAGGTCGGGCCGGAGCATGAGCGGCTGATGGGGCGGCTGATGACGCTGGCGCCTCGCCTGGCGGTCCAGGAAGGCTGCAACCCGTATCCCGAAGGGGGATTCCGCATGGTGTGCAACACGGGGCTTGAAGGTGGCCAGGAAGTGCACCATCTGCACTGGCATGTGATGGGCGGCCCGCGCCCCTGGGCCCGAGGTTGATCCGCCGGTCAGATGAGTCCCGTTGCGCGGGTGGAGGGCCTGAACTCCTGCCCGGGCTTAGAATCCTTTTCATTGCGCCCCGCTTTCCTCTCATTTTTCTCTGGAGATCTTCATGGGTACGTTTTCCATCTGGCACTGGCTGATCGTGCTGCTGATCGTCGTGATGGTGTTTGGCACCAAGAAGCTCAAGAACATCGGCTCCGATCTGGGTGGTGCCGTCAAAGGTTTCAAGGACGGTATGAAGGAGGGTGGTCAGAACGCCGAGAGCAATGGCACGGCCACGCCCGCTGGCCAGGTCACGCAGGACACCCGCAGCGACAAGAACACGATCGACGTCGAAGCCAAGCAAAAGAGCTGATGGCTCCGGCAGGCGGGCGCAGGGCCGCGGTCCGCTGACCTTGTCCACTGAATGGCCTCCCCATGATTGACCTGGGTATTTCCAAACTCGCGCTGATCGGCGCCGTGGCGCTGGTCGTCATCGGTCCCGAGAAGCTGCCGCGCGTTGCGCGCACCGTGGGCACGTTGTTGGGCAAAGCCCAGCGCTACGTAGCGGACGTCAAGGCGGAAGTGAACCGCTCCATGGAGCTCGAAGAGCTCAAAAAGATGAAGGACTCGGTGACCGAGGCGGCGCGCGACGTGGAGACCTCCATCCAGGATGGCGCCAACGACTTTGAGAAGTCTTGGTCTGAGGCCACAGCCGGGCTTGAGGGTTCTTCATCTGCTACCGATCACGGGGTGGGGTCCTTTGACCCTCTCCCACCCGTTTACAAACACCCCAAGAAGAACTGGCGCGTCAAGCAAAAGGCGATGCCGCAGTGGTTCAAGGCGCGCGCCGGTATCCGCACCCGGACACAGTCCGGTGCTGCCCGAGTGGCCCGCTTCCGTCCACGCTCATCTTCTGCTCCTCGCTGATGTCCGATCCCAAAGACCCCGCCGACGAACTGGCCGGCACAGAGCAGCCGTTTGTGCAGCACCTCATGGAGCTGCGCGACCGGTTGATCTACGGCATGGTGGGCCTCGTGGCCTGCATGGCTGTGCTGGCGGTCTGGCCCGGCCCCAGCGGGCTGATCGACATGATTGCGGTGCCCATACGGGCCCACATGCCACCGGACGCCAAACTGATCGCTGTCGGCGTTTTCTCACCCTTCTTTGTTCCCATCAAGGTGTTGGCCATGGCGGCGTTGCTGCTGTCGTTGCCCTGGTGGATGTACCAGATCTGGGCTTTCGTGGCTCCGGGCCTCTACAGCCATGAGAAACGCTTTGCCATTCCGCTCATCATCCTGGGCAGCATGCTGGCCTATCTGGGGATTGCCTTCGTCCAGTTCTTCGTGCTGGACAAGATGTTCGGCTTCATCCAGAAATTCACGCCTGCCAGTGTGGCGGCCACGCCCGACATCGCGTCCTACGTAGAGGCTATCCTGTCGCTGTACCTTGCTTTCGGTCTGGCGTTCCAGGTGCCCATCGTTGTGGTGCTGCTGGTCAAGATGAACATGGTGTCGGTGCAGAAGCTCAAGGAGTTCCGCGGCTACTTCATTGTGGTCGCGTTCATCGTCGCTGCCGTGGTCACGCCGCCCGACGTGATTTCCCAACTCGCCCTCGCCGTGCCCATGTGCCTGCTCTATGAACTGGGTATCTGGGGGGCGCAGTGGTTCGTCAAGTCCACCGCCAAGCCCCAAGGGGATGCCGAAAAGGAAGAAGCCGCCTCCTGAAGGGAGGGGGCGCGGCTGACACTCTGGCGGTCAGCGCGCTGCGGCCTGGCGAGGCAGATTGCGGCGCCCGGGCGTGACCTGCAACTGGGTCTTGCCCTCCTTGCGCACCACGTCCAGCGTGGCAGGGGTGCCCGGTTGCAGTGCGGCAACGGCCGAGAGCAACTGCGCCACATTCGTCACATTGCGCCCGTTCACGGCGGTGATCACGTCCCCGGGGCGGATGCCGGCCTGGGCCGCAGGACCGTTCTGCAGCACGCCGGTGATGATCACGCCGGCTCCCGGCCTGAGGCCGAAACTCTCGGCCAGTTCAGGCCCCAGATCCTGAGGCTCCACGCCAATCCAGCCGCGCGTGACCTGGCCTTCCTTGACGATGGCATCCATGACACTGCGCGCGGTTGATGTGGGAATGGCAAAGCCTATGCCCATGGAGCCTCCCGAGCGGGAGTAGATCGCGGTATTGATGCCCATCAGGTGCCCGTTGACGTCCACCAGCGCCCCGCCGGAATTGCCCGGGTTGATGGCCGCGTCGGTCTGAATGAAGTTCTCAAAGGTGTTGATACCCAGCTGGGTGCGTCCCAATGCGCTCACGATGCCGCTGGTGACCGTTTGGCCGACGCCGAAAGGGTTGCCGATGGCCAGCACCTGGTCGCCGATCTCGAGCGCATCGGAGTTGCCCAGGGTAATCACCGGCAACTCGGTCAAGTCGATCTTGAGGATGGCCAGATCCGTCTCGGGGTCGGTGCCGATCACCTGGGCGACGCTCTTGCGCCCGTCATTGAGCACGACCTCGATCTCGTCCGCTTCTTCGATGACGTGGTTGTTGGTCAGCACGTAGCCGGCGGGGCTCACGATCACGCCCGAGCCCAAGCCACTTTGCTGCTGCGAGGGCACCTGGTCACCAAAGAAGAAGCGGAACCACGGGTCGCTGCTCTGCGGATTGGCGGCCGGCGCCTTGCTGGTGTTGATGCTCACCACAGCACCCGAGGCCACCTTGGCGGCGGTGCGGAAGCTGCCCATGGCGGGGGTATCGCCAGGCGAGGCGGACGAGGGCGCTTGCAGCACCGGGACCACGGAAGGTGTGAGGCTCTTGCGGTCCAGCCACTGTGGCTGCAGCGTGGCGACCACGAACAGGGCGGCCACCACCACGGTGACGGTTTGGGCGAACAGGAGCCAGAGACGTTTCATGTTGGAAGGTAGACAGGGGGTTGGGGTATTGTCCTGCAATTGGGCTGGAGTCCGCGGGCTTCATGCATCCGTGCGCCAACTGGTCGGGTGTCAGAATGGCGTCCTCGCGTTCTCGATGACCACCTCACGCTCAGGCCCATGTCCCACGTCTCTCGTGCCACCCTCGTCACCGCCTTCGACGACCTGTTGCAGCCGGCGCAGTTCAAGGATTACGGGCCCAACGGCCTGCAGGTGGAGGGGCGCAACGAAGTGGGCAGGTTGGTGAGTGGCGTTACCGCGAGCCTGGCACTGATCGACGCAGCGATCGCCGAGGAAGCCGACGCCATCCTGGTGCACCACGGCCTGTTCTGGCGAGGGCAGGACGGACGGGTGACTGGCTGGATGAGGCAGCGCCTGGCACGCCTTCTCGCACATGACATCAACCTGCTGGCCTACCACCTGCCGCTGGATGCCCACGCCGATCTGGGCAACAACGCACAACTCGCCTTGCGACTGGGGGTGGTGCCGCATGCCGGCGCGCGCGGCAGGTTTGGCGATCAGTCCCTCGGTTTCCTGGGCCGAACGGCGCCCACCACCGCTGCGGCGCTGGCGGATCATGTGGCGCGGCAACTGGGGCGACCGGTGACGCTGGTCGCAGACCCGCAGCGCGAGATCGGCGAGGTGGCCTTGTGCACCGGAGGCGCCCAGGGGTACTTCGAGTCGGCCATCGCGGCAGGGGCGGATGTGTTCATCACCGGTGAGATATCCGAACCCCAGGCGCACTACGCCAGGGAATGCGGCGTGGCCTATATCGCTTGCGGGCACCACGCGTCGGAGCGCTACGGCGCGCCAGCCGTCGCCGCCCATGTGGCCAGCCAACTGGGCCTGAGTCACGTGTTCATCGATATCGACAACCCCGCCTGAGGCTGCCCATGTCGCACCCCGTGGCACCTCCCCTTGTCCTGAGCATGGGTGATCCCGCAGGGATTGGCCCGGAAATCATCGCAAAAGCCCTGCGGGAAAGGCCCTCATTGCGGGCCCAGGTGGTGGTGGCTGGAGACTTGGACACCCTGCATCGGGCGGTGTGCCGCACCGCTGCGACGCCAGGCGCTCCTGACTTCCCGTTGGCGGGTGTCGAGCGGCTGGCCGATCTGTCTGGGGTGCCGGCCGGCTGCATGGCTGTGGTGCAGGCTTGCCGCCTGCCGGAGCCTGTGGCTTGGGGCCGTGTGAGCGCGAAGGCTGGGCGGGCTGCGGCGGACTGCATTGCCTACGCCGCCCGGGCCGCGCTGCACGGTGAGGCGCGAGCGGTGGTGACGGCGCCCATCCACAAGGAGGCCCTGGCCGCCGCAGGCGTGCCCTATCCAGGGCATACCGAACTGCTGCAAGCCCTGGCCGCAGAACACAGAGGCGTGCCCGTGGCCGCCATGCCGGTGCGCATGATGCTCAGCGCGCCGGGACTGAGTACCGTTCTGGTCAGCATCCACGTGGCTTTGCGCCGGGCGTTGGACGCGGTGACTCAGGACAACGTGCTGGGCACGCTTCGGATCACCCACGCCCACTTCCAGCGCCGGGGCATGCCCCGCGCACGCATTGCAGTCGCTGGCCTGAACCCGCACGCGGGGGAAGGCGGGCTGTTTGGCCTTGAGGAGATCGAGGTCATCGCGCCTGCCATCGAGCGGGCGCGCCAGGAAGGCATTGAAGCCAGTGGTCCGTACCCGCCAGATACGGTGTTCATGCGGGCCCGGCAGGGCAGCTTCGATGTGGTGGTCGCGATGTACCACGACCAAGGCCTCATCCCCGTCAAGCTGCTGGGGCTTGAGCACGGCGTCAATACCACGCTGGGCCTGCCTTTCATCCGCACCAGCCCGGATCACGGCACGGCTTTCGACCTGGCTGGAACCGGCCAGGCCAGCGCAGCCAGCCTGCTGGCCGCGATCGACGCGGCCCAGGGCTGATCAGGGCACAGGGCCGCGCGGTTACTTCTTCAGACTGTCGCGGATCTCACGCAGCAGAACGATGTCTTCTGGGGTGGCGGCAGGCGCTGGCGGAGGTGCCTCACGCTTGAGGCGGTTGATCTGTTTGACCATCACGAAAATGATGAAAGCCATGATGGTGAAATTCAGGGCCACCGTGATGAAGCTGCCGTAGGCCAGGGTGGGAACACCAGCCGCCTTCAGCGCCGCCAGCGTGGGGGCGGTGCCTTCCGGCACCTTGGCCAGTGGCAGATACAGATTGGTGAAGTCCAGGCTGCCGAAGATGGAGCCCACGACGGGCATGATGATGTCGTCCACCATTGACGTGACGATCTTGCCGAACGCGCCACCGATGATGACACCCACCGCGAGATCGATCACATTGCCCTTGACGGCAAATTCCTTGAATTCCTGCAACATGCCCATGAGGCCCTCCAGAGGTCGGTTGAATAAGTGGTCGGCGGGCCGAGCGGCCGCCGGTGTTCTTGTGTTCGCGAGGCGCAGCCGATTCTCACACAGCGCCCAGCTGCCCGTCTGCATCGTGCCGCCGCACTGCGCCCGGCAAGCCAGGCGCCCGGATACTCCAGTCGAATACCCTGGCAAGGGTGAAAAGACCCTCATCGCTCCAGTACAATGCCGGGTTGTCCCTAGTGTCCCGACCAGTACCTCATTGAAAGATCCCCATGAGTGAAGCAACCGCAGGCGCGTCTGTCGATCGCAGCCGCCGAACCTGGCTGATCACATCCTGCGCCATGGGTGGCGCTGGCGCAGCCGCCGTCGCCGTTCCCTTCGTGAGCACTTTCCAGCCCTCCGAGCGGGCCCGGGCCGCAGGCGCGGCGGTCGAGGTGGACATCTCCCGCATCCAGCCCGGCGAAAAGATCGTTGTCGAGTGGCGGGGCAAGCCCGTGTGGATCCTGCGCCGTACGCCGGAGCAACTGGCTTCGCTCGAAGCCGATGAGGCTGAACTGGCCGACCCGAATTCCGATCGCACGACCTATCCCACGCCGCCCTACGCCAAGAATCGCCACCGCTCGATCAAGCCCGAGTACCTGGTGACCGTCGGTATTTGCACCCACCTCGGGTGTTCGCCCGGCGACAAGCTTACCCCCGGGCCGCAGCCTTCGCTGCCCGACAACTGGAGAGGTGGGTTCCTGTGCGCTTGCCACGGCTCCACGTTCGATGTGGCTGGTCGCGTGTTCAAGAACAAGCCTGCGCCGGACAATCTCGAGGTGCCGCCGCACTACTACCTGTCCGACACCACCCTGCTGGTGGGCGAAGAGAAACCGGCCTGAGCCCCCGGCACTGGCAGACCACGGATCAAGAAGGCACCCCATGGCTGAATTCAAAGAAATTTCCCCTGACGCACCGATCGGTCAGAAAGCCCTGAACTGGATCGACAACCGGTTCCCGCTGTCCAAGCTCTACAAGGAGCATCTTTCCGAGTACTACGCGCCGAAGAACTTCAACTTCTGGTACTTCTTCGGTTCGCTGGCGCTGCTGGTGCTGGTGATCCAGATCGTCACCGGTATCTTCCTGGTGATGCACTACAAGCCGGATGCCGGCATGGCGTTCGCCTCCGTTGAGTACATCATGCGTGACGTGCCATGGGGCTGGCTCATTCGCTACATGCACTCCACCGGTGCCTCGGCCTTCTTCGTTGTGGTCTACCTGCACATGTTCCGTGGCCTGATCTACGGCAGCTACCGCAAGCCGCGAGAACTGGTCTGGGTGTTCGGCTGCGCGATCTTCCTCTGCCTGATGGCCGAGGCCTTCATGGGCTACCTGCTGCCCTGGGGCCAGATGTCCTACTGGGGTGCGCAGGTGATCGTGAACCTGTTTTCCGCCATTCCGTTCGTCGGTCCGGATCTGGCCTTGCTGATCCGTGGCGACTACGTGGTGGGCGACGCCACGCTCAACCGCTTCTTCAGCTTCCACGTGATCGCCGTGCCTCTGGTCCTGCTGGGTCTCGTGGTGGCGCACATCATTGCGCTCCATGAAGTGGGTTCCAACAACCCCGATGGCGTGGAAATCAAGGCCAAGAAGGACGCGTCCGGCAAGCCGCTGGATGGCATTCCCTTCCATCCTTACTACACGGTGCACGACATCCTGGGCGTCTCGGTGTTCCTGATGGCTTTCTCGGCGATCATCTTCTTCGCGCCCGAATTCGGCGGCTATTTCTTGGAGTACAACAACTTCATTCCGGCCGACCCGCTGGTGACCCCGTTGCACATCGCCCCGGTCTGGTACTTCACGCCGTTCTATTCGATGCTGCGCGCCATCACCACCGAGATGATGTATGCGCTGGTTGCGATCGTCGTGATCGCCGCCATCCTGGGCGCCCTTAAAGCCAAGGTGTCCGGGGCCCTCAAGGGGGCCATCGTGGTGGCCGCCGTGGTGCTGGTGGCCATGATGCTGTCCATCGACGCCAAGTTCTGGGGTGTGGTCGCCATGGGTGGTGCCGTCATCATCCTGTTCTTCCTGCCCTGGCTCGACAACAGCCCGGTGAAGTCGATCCGTTACCGGCCGCGCTGGAACCTCTGGCTGTACACGGTGTTCGTCATCAACTTCCTGATCCTGGGCTACCTCGGGGTTCTGCCGCCTTCGCCGATTGGCGAGCGTGTTTCCCAGGTGGGTACGCTGTTCTACTTCGGCTTCTTCCTCCTGATGCCCTGGTGGAGCCGCATCGGCGAATTCAAGCCGGTGCCCGAACGTGTCACGTTCCAGCCCCACTGAAATCCCACAGAGCCAATCGGAGAGTCAAGCAAATGAAAAAAATCCTCGTGGGCTTCATGCTGGCCCTGGGCCTGTCGGGAGCCGCCCTGGCCGCCGGTGGCGGCATTCCGCTGGACAAGGCGCCCAAGCGCACCAACGACATGGCCGCGCTGCAGAACGGCGCGAAGATCTTCGTCAACTACTGCCTGAGCTGTCACTCGGCCGCTTTCATGCGGTTCAACCGCCTGCGCGACATCGGCCTGAACGACAAGCAGATCGCCGAGAACCTGACCTTCACGACCGACAAGATCGGCGACACCATGAAGGCCGCGATCGATCCCAAGCAGGCCAAGCAGTGGTTCGGTGCCAATCCGCCCGATCTCACCTTGATCGCCCGCTCGCGTTCCAGCGGCGCGGGCACGGGTGCAGACTACGTGTACACCCTGCTGCGCACCTACTACCGCGATGACACCAAGCCCACGGGCTGGAACAACCTGGCCTTCCCCAACATCGGCATGCCCAACCCTTTGTGGGAACTGCAGGGCGAGCGCCGCCCCGTCTACGAGACGGTCATGAGCCATGGTCATGAGGTGCACCAGGTCAAGGGTTGGGACGTCGTCAAGCCGGGTACCCTGACCCAGGCCGAGTACGACAACAACGTGGGCGATCTGGTGGCCTACCTGCAATGGATGGCAGAGCCCGCTCAGAACAGCCGTGTGCGCATCGGGGTCTGGGTGCTGCTGTTCCTGGCGGCTTTCACGGTGGTCGCCTGGCGCCTGAATGCGGCGTACTGGAAAGACGTCAAGTAATTGTGCTGGCCGGACCGGCGTGCCCAGCACCGGTTCGCCCGTTCCACAGTGGTTTGCGATGCCCGAAGGGCATGGAAGCAAGCCACTGTTTTTGCTTTAAGGAGACTCCCTCATGATGGTCTTGTATTCGGGTACCACCTGCCCCTATTCGCACCGCTGCCGTTTCGTGCTGTTTGAAAAAGGCATGGATTTCGAGATCCGGGATGTGGACCTCTACAACAAGCCCGATGACATCAGCGTGATGAATCCCTACGGCCAGGTGCCTATCCTGGTCGAGCGCGACCTCATCTTGTACGAATCCAACATCATCAATGAGTACATTGATGAGCGCTTTCCGCACCCCCAATTGATGCCCGGTGATCCCGTGGACCGGGCACGTGTTCGCCTGTTCCTGCTCAATTTCGAGAAGGAGCTTTTCACACACGTTTCCATGCTCGAATCCCGCACCAGCAAGGGTAACGAGAAGGCGTTGGAGAAGGCCCGCTCGCACATCCGCGACCGGCTCACCCAGCTGGCGCCGGTGTTTCTCAAAAACAAGTTCATGCTGGGCGACAACTTCTCCATGCTGGACGTGGCGATCGCGCCCTTGCTGTGGCGCCTGGACTTCTATGGAATCGAGCTGAGCAAGAACGCCGCACCGTTGCTCAAGTACGCAGAGCGCATCTTCTCTCGTCCGGCCTACATCGAAGCGCTGACGCCGTCCGAGAAGGTGATGCGCAAGTAAAAAGCCGAGCCCGATCCCCTTCATGAGCGTGTTCGAAACGGACATTCCCTCCACCCGGCCGTACCTGATCCGGGCGCTGCACGAGTGGTGTGCCGACAATGGGTTTTCACCTTATATCGCGGTGCAGGTCGATGCTTCCGTGCGCGTGCCCATGGAGTTCGTCAAGAATGGTGAGATCGTGCTCAACGTGAGCATGGAGGCCACCAGCGCGCTGCGGCTGGGGAACGACTTCATTGAGTTCAAGGCCCGCTTTGGCGGTGTCGCGCGGGAAATCGTGATTCCGGTGAGCCATGTGATTGCGATCTATGCGCGCGAGAACGGGCAGGGCATGGCTTTTCCCGCTCCGGTTGCGGCGGCTGCAACTTTGCAAGCCAGCCCGGTGGCGGCCGGTGCCGAGGTGGAGGGTGCCTCGGCGGATGACGAGACTGCTGTGCGGAGCAATGGCTTGAGGGCCGTCACCAGCGAGGCACCTGCCGGCCTGGAAGATGACGAGCCGCCCTCCAAGGGGCCGGACCGTCCAGGCGGGCGACCCCAGCTCAAGCGCGTCAAGTAAAATCGCGCGCTCGACGCCGCTTTAGCTCAGTTGGTAGAGCAATCGCCTTGTAAGCGATAGGTCGTCTGTTCGAGTCAGACAAGCGGCACCATGGCCATGCCATGGCCGTCGGGGTGCCGGCAGAGTTCGCTCATCGCCCCGGTGTTTGGACTTTGATGCGGATTGCGTTAACCTGCGCTCCCCTTTCGACCAAGGCCTTCTGCAGCGCCGGCAGCAATTGCCGCAGCTTGGTTGAGGCAGCGGCGCTGGCGACCAGCAGGCACCATTCCCGATCCTGCAGGGGTCCGGGAACCACATGGGGGCGAAGATTGGCGGGAATCAGGTGTTGCACCTGATCCAGGCACCACCGGGATTCCCGGATGCGCTCCCGTAATGCGGAAAGTGTGGGCGCCTCTCCCACGGCCTGCTCCAGGCTGAGCATGGTCGAACGATGGGGGGAGGTGGACATCAGTTGGCGGAGGCCTGGCACGCGCTAGGCTCCTGGAAAGGTGGAAGACGTGCACATCATTATCACGGATGCCTGGTTGGCCAAGAGCCGGGCTTTGCATCTCAGTGGACTCAGGCTCGTAGGGGTTGGCGTGATGGCGTCCGTGTTGTTGATGCTGAGTTCCATCGCCACCTACCATTGGGTGTTCCTGGAAGGCGTGCGCCAAGGCTGGCCAGGTTTTGCGCCGGTGGCGCGTCTGGTTCACCAGGACCAGATCAACACCCAGGATGCCTACATGCGGGCCAACCTGGATGCGATGGCGCGCAAACTGGGCGAAATGCAGGCGCGCATGATGCAGATCGATTCACTGGGAGAGCGCGTGGCGGGGCTGGCAGGACTCAGCGCCACGGAATTCAAGGCACCACCTGGGTCGGGTGGCACGCTGGTCGCTAGCCGAGACCTGAGCATGGACGAGTTGTCGTCCGCGCTGGATCGCATCGATCAGACCACCGGCTCTCGCGTGGACTGGTTGACGGTGGTCGAGTCGCGCCTGTTTGACCAGAAGATCCAGCGCACCATGGTGCCGACTGAACAACCGGTTTCCGGCGTTTCCATCGGTTCGCGTTTCGGATTCCGCATCGATCCCTTCACGGGGCGCTCCGCATTGCACACGGGGCTCGATTTCCCCGCGGACACCGGTACGCCCATACTGGCGGCGGCAGGCGGCGTGGTGGTGGTGCAGGACTACCACCCGGCATACGGCAACATGGTCGAAATCGACCATGGCAACGACCTGATCACCCGTTATGCCCATTCGTCCAAGGTGTTCGTGAAAAAGGGCGACATCGTCAAGCGCGGGCAGAAAATCGCCGAGGTCGGGACCACCGGCCGTTCCACGGGACCGCATTTGCACTTCGAGGTGCTGGTCTCGGGGGTGCCCCAGGATCCGCAGCGCTTCCTGGCGGCCGGAGAAAACGTGGCCGCCCTGCAGAAGGGCCCCGGGCCCGCCAGCCGCAAGCCCTGAGCGGGCTGTGCCCCCGGGTAAAATGCCGGCTTTGCTCTTGATAGCTCCGTACTTGACGGCATATCACGGGTAGTTTCCCGTTGTCCTACCGGGCTCGAAAGAGCCCTCCTCAGTTCAATCGCCTGCCTGGAACTCCAACAGGGTATCCGGTGCGGGCCCGCATGTATGGCCACAAACTTCCTCACCAAAATCTTTGGTAGCCGCAACGACCGTCTGCTCAAGACGTACCGCAAGACGGTCGAGCGGATCAATGCGCTGGAGCCCAAGTTCGAGAAGCTGGCCGACGACGAGTTGCGGGGGCAGACGGATGCTTTCAAGCAGCGGCTGGCACAGGGCGAGACGCTGGAGGCCATTCTGCCGGAGGCCTTTGCCGTGGTGCGCGAGGCCAGCAAGCGTGTCATGAAGATGCGCCACTTCGACGTGCAACTGGTGGGGGGACTCGCGCTGCACCAGGGCAAGGTCGCCGAAATGCGCACCGGCGAAGGCAAGACCCTGACCGCCACGCTGCCCGTGTACCTGAATGCGCTCACCGGCCATGGCGTGCATGTGGTGACGGTCAACGATTACCTGGCCAGTCGTGACGCGCAGTGGATGGGGCGTCTTTACAACTTCCTGGGCCTGACGGTGGGGGTCAACCTGCCCATGTCCTCGCGCGAGGAGAAGCAGGCGGCGTACCGCTCCGACATCACCTATGGCACCAACAACGAGTACGGGTTCGACTACCTGCGCGACAACATGGTGTACGAGGCGGCGGACCGCGTGCAGCGCGGCCTGAACTACGCCATCGTCGATGAGGTGGACTCGATCCTGATCGATGAGGCGCGCACACCGCTCATCATCAGCGGACAGGCCGAAGACCAGACCCAGGTCTATATCGCGATCAAACAACTCGTGCCGCATTTGGTGCGCCAAGAAGGCGAAGCCGACCCGCGGACTGGCGAGGGCGTGATCAAACCGGGCGATTTCACCGTCGACGAAAAGGCGCACTCGATCCACCTTACCGAGCAGGGGCATGAGAACGCTGAACGCCTTCTCAGTCAGGCCGGTCTGCTGCCTGAGGGGGCTTCACTCTACGACCCGGCCAACATCGCGTTGCTGCACCACTTGGTGACCTCGCTCAAGGCGCATCACCTCTATCACCGCGACCAGCACTATGTGAACCAGGGGGGCGAGATCGTCATCGTGGACGAATTCACCGGCCGCCTCATGGCGGGCCGTCGCTGGAGCGATGGCCTGCACCAGGCGGTGGAGGCCAAGGAAGGCGTTGCCATCCAGCCGGAGAACCAGACCCTGGCGTCCATCACCTTCCAGAACTATTTCCGTCTCTACAGCAAGCTCTCCGGCATGACCGGTACCGCCGATACCGAGGCCTACGAGTTCCAGGAGATCTATGGCCTGGAGACGGTGGTGATTCCGCCGAACCGCCCCAGCAAGCGTGTTGACCAACTCGACCGCGTCTACAAGACCACCCGGGAAAAATACGTCGCTGCCATCGAGGACATCCGGGAATGCCACGAGCGCGGGCAACCCGTGCTGGTGGGTACGTCGTCGATCGAAAACTCCGAGATCATCGCCAACCTGTTGCAGGCCGAGAAGCTGCCGCACCAGGTGCTCAACGCCAAGCAGCACGCACGCGAGGCAGACATCATTGTCCAGGCAGGGCGTCCGGGCGCCATCACCATCGCCACCAACATGGCGGGTCGCGGGACCGACATCGTGCTGGGTGGCAACCTGGAGAAGATGGTGGAGGCCGTGCATGCCGATCCAGCGCTTGACGACGCTGCCAAGGCCGCGAGCGTGGCTCAGTTGCGCGAGCAATGGGAGCAGGACCACGAAAAGGTCAAGGCCTTGGGTGGATTGCGGATCATCGCCACTGAGCGGCACGAGTCCCGCCGCATCGACAACCAGTTGCGTGGCCGCTCCGGCCGGCAGGGCGACCCCGGTTCTTCGCGTTTCTACCTGAGCCTGGACGATTCGCTGATGCGGATCTTTGCCGGTGACCGGGTGCGTGCCATCATGGACCGCCTGAAGATGCCCGAGGGCGAGGCCATCGAGGCCGGCATCGTGACGCGCAGTATCGAGAGTGCGCAGCGCAAGGTGGAGGCGCGCAACTTCGACATCCGCAAACAGTTGCTGGAGTACGACGACGTGTCGAACGACCAGCGCAAGGTGATCTACCAGCAGCGCAATGACATTCTGGATGCGACCTCCTTGCGTGCCCAGATCGACTCGCTGCGCGATGGCTGTTTCACCGATCTGGTGCACCAGTACGTGCCCGAGGAGAGTGTGGAGGAACAATGGGACCTCCCGACGCTGGAACGTGTGCTGCGCGAGGAGTGGATGGTGGACGCTCCTGTGACCGCGTGGGTGTCCCAGGCCGAAGCCATCGATGTCCAGGAGATCGTGGAGCGCGTGCTGGCGGCCGCCAAAGCCGCGTTCGACGCCAAGGTGCAACTGGTGGGTGAGGAAAACTTCACCCAGTTCGAGCGCGTCGTGCTGCTGCAGAACATTGACAGCCAGTGGCGCGAGCACCTTTCGGCGCTGGACTATCTTCGCCAGGGTATCCACCTCCGCGGCTATGCGCAGAAGCAGCCCAAGCAGGAATACAAACGTGAGGCGTTCGCGCTGTTCGGACAGTTGCTCGACAGCGTGAAGAACGACGTCACCCGCATCCTGATGAATGTGCGCGTGCAATCTGCCGAACAGGTGGCCGAGGCAGCCGAGCAGATGGAGGAGCGCGCGGAGCAGATCGGCAACGTGACCTACACCGCGCCCACCGAGACCGGCGAAGCCCAAAGCGTCTCCGCTTCGGCTCCGGGCGCTGGCGCAGACGCGGTGCCTCGCGTTGGTCGCAACGACCCCTGCCCCTGTGGCAGTGGCAAGAAGTACAAGCACTGCCACGGCAAGCTGGACTGAGCAGCGCCCCGAGGTCCCCTGCCGGGTACGTTGAAGGCGGCGTGCAGCCCAACCCGGCTCCCCCGAATATTCCACGGAGTTCCCATGCCGGTTCTACTTGAAACCCCCAAGGCTTCGGATCTGCTGCCTATCGCAGGCGTGCGCATCGGCGTGGCGCAGGCCGGCATCCGCAAGGCCGATCGCAAGGATCTGACGGTCTTTCTGCTGGACGATGGCTGCGCGGTCGGTGCTGTATTCACGCGCAACCGCTACGCCGCTGCACCGGTGCAGGTGTGCCGCGACCACCTGGCTTCAGGGCAAGCCATTCGGGCCATGGTGATCAACACCGGCAATGCGAATGCCGGTACCGGGGAGCCCGGCTTGGCCGCTGCGCGCCAGACCTGCCACGCGCTGGCGCGCTCGCTGGGACTGCACCACGAACAGGTGCTTCCCTTCTCGACCGGGGTGATCATGGAGCCCTTGCCGCTGGATCGGCTGCTGGCCGGTCTGCCCAAGGCCTTGTCGGATGCGGCGTTGCCGCAGAACGATCATGGGGACCACTGGCTGTCCGCAGCGCAGGGCATCATGACCACGGACACCTTGCCCAAAGCTTGCAGCGTGCGTTTCGACATCGAAGGGCACGCCGTACGCGCTACGGGCATTGCCAAGGGGGCAGGCATGATTCGCCCGAACATGGCGACCATGCTGGGCTTCCTTGCCACCGATGCCCATGTCGATCCCGCGCTGATGGCCGCGCTCGCGCGTCGCCTGGCCGATGCTTCGTTCAACCGGGTGACGGTGGATGGCGATACCAGCACCAATGACTCGTTTGTGGTGGTGGCCACGGGCCGTGCCGGCCATGCGCCCATCACCGATCTGGACAGCGCGGCCGGGCAGGCATTGCTGGCGGCGCTGGTGCCGCTGGCCCGTCAGCTTGCCCACGCCATCGTGCGCGATGGAGAGGGTGCGACCAAGTTCATCACTGTTCAGGTCGAGGGAGGCCGCGATGCCGGCGAATGCCTCAAGGCGGCGTATGCGGTGGCGCATTCGCCTCTGGTAAAAACGGCCTTCTTTGCCAGCGATCCCAACCTCGGTCGCATTCTCGCGGCGGTGGGTTACGCGGGGATCGACGATCTGGATGTGAGCGGGATCGACCTGCATCTGGGCGAGGTCCACGTGGTGACGTCCGGAGGGCGGCACCCCGACTACCGTGAAGAAGACGGACAGCGCGTGATGAAGCAGGCCGAGATCCTGGTGCGCATCGGACTGGGGCGGGGCCAGGCGAGCGAAACGGTCTGGACCTGCGACTTCAGCCACGACTACGTGACCATCAACGCCGACTACCGGTCTTGACATGAACGAACACTTCGAGCGCCTGCTGCAGCGAGCCGAGCAACTCATCGCCCGCATCGAGGCGGTGCTGCCCCAGGCATTGAGCGAGCCCGACTGGTCGCAGGCGGTTGCTTGGCGTTATCGCAAGCGCAGCAGTGGCCATGGTGTGCTGGAGCCCGTGCGGCATGTGGGCGCCATGCGCCTCGGCGACCTCAAGGAAGTTGATGGCCAGAAGGACAAGATCCGGCGCAATACGGAGCAGTTTGTGAAAGGTCTGCCGGCCAACAATGTGTTGCTGACCGGTGCGCGTGGCACAGGCAAGTCCTCCCTGGTGCGGGCCTGCCTCAATGAATACGCGCCGGCGGGGTTGCGCCTGATCGAAGTGGACAAGGCCGATCTGGTGGATCTTCCCGACATCGTCGAGGTGGTGGCTCAGCGCCCGGAGCGCTTCATCGTCTTTTGTGACGATCTCAGCTTTGAGGATGGAGAGCCAGGTTACAAGGCGCTCAAGTCCATTCTGGACGGCTCTGTGTCGGCCGCGAGCCCGAACGTGTTGATCTACGCCACCAGCAACCGGCGCCACCTGCTGCCGGAGTACATGAAGGAAAACCTGACCTACACCCATACGCCCGAAGGCGAGGTGCATCCGGGTGAAGTGGTAGAGGAGAAGATCTCGCTCTCCGAGCGCTTTGGGCTTTGGGTCAGTTTTTACCCATTCAGCCAGGACGAATACCTCACCATCGTGGCGCAATGGCTGTCGTCTCTGGGCGTAGGGCCAGCGGAGATTGACGCTGCCCGGCCGCAGGCCCTGGTCTGGGCGCTGGAACGGGGATCGCGCAGTGGCCGCGTGGCCTATCAGTTTGCCCGGGACTACGCCGGATCCCACGCGACCGGCGCATGAGCGGCGGCGCTGCGCTGGTGGTTGATGGCGAGCGCGACCGCGCAGGCGATCCTGCCCAACGCCCCGTTGTCGATGTCGCGGTCGGGATCCTGATCGATGCGCAAGGCGCGTTTCTGCTGACTTCGCGCCCGCCGGGCAAGGTGTACGCGGGTTACTGGGAGTTCCCAGGTGGCAAGCTGGAGGCTGGCGAGACGGTGGAGCAGGCCTTGCGCCGCGAACTCCAGGAGGAAATCGGCGTGACCATCGGTACGGCGCACGCCTGGAAGGATTCGCTCGTCGACTACCCCCATGCGCTCGTCCGCCTGCATTTCTGCAAGGTCTACGACTGGCAGGGTGAACTGCAGATGCGCGAAGGCCAGCAGTTTGGTTGGGAGCACCTGCCGGTTCAGCGTGCCCCGGTGCTGCCCGGAACGGTACCCGTGCTGGAGTGGCTGGCCGCGGAACGGGAGGACTGACAGGGAGTCAGCTCTGCTCGAACCCTGGGTCGCTCTGGCCTTCCTTTTCGGGCAGCTTGAAGCTCTCGCTAGCCCAGGCGCCCAGGTCGATCTGCCGGCAACGCTCGCCGCAGAAGGGCCTGAAGCGGTTGTCTGGCGCGTACACGCTGGCGCCACCGCAGGTGGGGCAACGCACGGTTTTCACGTCTTCATCCGGCACACGGCGAGGCGCCATCACGGCCTCACGCACACAGGGTGAGTTCGAAGGCGGCGTCTTCCTGCGCGGGATGAAGCCGGTCGTCTTCCCCATGGCGCATCAGGCGCACCGACAGCATCAACCGGTTGCCGCTGATCTCGGGGATGAGCCCCAGGGCGGGGTCTATGCGCAACTGCAGCAGTTGGAACGTCCGCCCTTGCGGAAGATTGAGCTGAAACTGGCCACCCGGCGCCACCACTTTCTGGGCAGACCCCGAGTCGCGCAGCATCTTGAGCAGCAGCACGATGGCTTCGGCCAGCGGCGATAGCGGCAGCGTCCACCGGTGCAGATCGGCTTGCCGGGTCTCAACGCTCTGGTGTTGCCAGTGGTAGTAGGCAGGGAGGTCAAATTCGCAGGTACCACCGGGTATGCCGATGCGACTGCGGATGCTCATCAGCCAGTCGTTCTCGGTCAGGGACTGGCCCGTCTTGCCCGCGAGCTGGCTGAGCTGGGAAAAACAGTCATCCAACTGGCGTATGACACCATCCAGAACCTCCTCGGCAATCATGGGGTTGCCTCGGTAGGCCGTGAGCTGCTGCTTCTGGCGGTCGATGTCCTTGAGCACATCCGATTTCATGTCCGCACGGGCTGCGACGTCCATGATCTCGAAGATGGTCTGCAGCGCGTAGTGGTGATCCAGCGGGTGGCTGCGGGGCACCAGTTCCACCAGACGCCTGAACAGCTGTTCGAGCCGCAGGTAGGTGCGGATGCGTTCGTTGAAGGGGTAGTCGTAGAGGATCACGGCGGCGATGGATCGCTGGGCTGGGCGGCGGGGGAAGTCTTCATCATAGCCCGAACCGGTTCGCCAGAGACCTGGCGATGGTCTGCAGAGCCGTGAGATCGTCCAGCTCGTTGTAGACCACGAGGTCGGCGGCCTTCAGGCGCCGCAGGCGCGGGCTCTGGTTGCGCATCACGGCTTCGATGGTCTCCACGCTCCAGCCACTGCGTTGTTGCACGCGCCGTATCTGTGTCTCGGGCGTGCAATCGACCACCAACACACGGTCCAGTTGATGTCGCCAATGCGGCGACTCCACAAGCAATGGAACGTCGAACACGACGCATCGGGATGCGCTGGCCGCGACCAGGCGCCGGATCTCGGTGCTGACCAAGGGGTGAACGATGGCCTCGAGTTGCTTGCGCGCGGGTGGGTGGGCGAACACGTGCTCGCGCATGCGTTGCCGGTCCAGCGCCCCGTCGCTGGTGATGAAGCCGGCGCCAAAAGCCTCTTTGATGGCCGCGATGGCGGCACCGCCAGCAGCCGTGCTGTCTCGTGAAATGGCATCGGCGTCGATCAGGTCGGCACCGCTTGCCTGCAACAGGCGGGCCAAGGTGCTTTTGCCGCTGCCGATGCCACCCGTTACGCCGAGTCGCAGAGACGCAGGGGCGTTGGATGGCATGCTCACAGGCCGACAGCGGCCAGCATGGCCGAGGGACCGAATACCAGGGTAGTGAGACCGGCCAGGGCCAGGAAAGGGCCGAAAGGGACATAGCCGCCCTCGCGCAGGCGGCCAGCCAACTTGATCCCGATGCCCACTGCCGCGCCGAGAACCGAAGCCATGAGAATGACGGGGATCAAGGCCTGCCAGCCGAACCAGGCCCCCAAGGCTGCAAACAGCTTGAAGTCACCGTAGCCCATGCCTTCTTTGCCAGTGAGCAGCTTGAAGCCCCAGTACACCAGCCACAGCGCAAGGTAACCCGCTACGGCACCCCAGAGCGCGTCTCGCAGTGAAACGCCCGTGAGACCCAGCGCTGCGCCACACAGGCCTGCCCATACGAGTGGCAGTGTGATGTCGTCTGGCAGCAGGGTGGTGTCCCAGTCGATGAAAGCCAGGGCCAGCAGCGCGGCCGAAAAACCGGACCATGCCAGTGCGCTCCATCCCAAGCCCCATGCCCAGCCGCACCACGCAAACAAGGCCGCCGTGACCAGTTCGATCGCAGGGTAGCGCGCACTGATGGGCGTGGCGCACTGGCTGCAACGGCCGCGCAATGCCAGGTAGCTGAGCACCGGGATGTTCTCGTACCAGCGGATCTGGTGCCCGCAATGTGGACAGCGGGAGCGGGGCACCATCAGGTTGTAGGGCTCGGTTGGCGCTGCGTGGGGATGCGCATCACCAGAAGGAGAATGCAGTTCCGCGCAATCGGCAGCCCAGCGGGCCTCCATCATGCGCGGAAGGCGGTGGATGACCACATTCAGGAAGCTGCCCACCAGCAGGCCCAGAAGACCCAGCAGCGCCGCCGCCGGCGCGCCCAGCACGGGCATCAAACCACCTGGCCCAGCTTGAAGATGGGCAGGTACATGGAGACCACGATGCCGCCGATGACCGTGCCCAGCACCACGATGATGATCGGCTCCATCAGGCTGGAGATGCCGGCCACCATGTCATCCACTTCGGCCTCATAGAAGTCCGCAGCCTTGCCCAGCATATGGTCGATGGAGCCGGACTCTTCGCCGATGGCGCACATCTGGAGCACCATGGATGGGAAGATGTTCGCATTGGTCATCGCATTGGTCAGGCTCGTGCCGGTGGAGACCTCCTGCTGGATTTTCTCCGTGGCGATCGCGTACAGCGAGTTACCCGATGCACCGCCGACCGAATCCAGCGCTTCGACCAGGGGAACGCCGGCAGCAAACATGGTGGACAGCGTGCGGGTCCAGCGGGCGACCACGGACTTTTCGATCAGCGGTCCGAAGATGGGGAGCTTGAGCAGCAGGCGATCCATGAAGCGCTGCACCTTCTCGTTGCGTTTCCAGGCTTGCAGGAAGAAATAGATGCCGCCGCCCAGACCGCCAAAGATGAGCCACCAGTACTCGGTGAAGAACTCGCTCATGGCGATCACGAACAGTGTGGGGCCCGGCAGGTCGGCACCGAACGAGGTGAACACCTGCTTGAACGAAGGAATCACGAAGATCATGATCACGGCGACCACCACGAAGGCGACGATGATCACCGCGATCGGGTACATCAGCGCCGACTTGATCTTGGACTTCAGCGCCTCCGTCTTCTCCATGTAGGTGGCCAGCCGATCCAACAGATCCTCCAGGATACCGGCCGCTTCGCCGGCTTCCACCAGGTTGCAGTACAGGCTGTCGAAGTACAGAGGGTGCTTGCGGAACGCTGCGCTGAGTGAGGTGCCTGTCTCGACATCGGTACGGATGTCGTTGAGCAGCTTGGTCACGCTGGGATTGGGGTTGCCGCGGCCGACGATGTCAAATGCCTGCAGCAGCGGAACGCCCGCCTTCATCATGGTGGCGAGCTGGCGCGTGAAGATTGCAATGTCCTTGGGCTTGATCCGCTTGCCCGAACTCATGCGGCGCTTCTTGATCTTGCCCGGCACGATGCCCTGGCGCCGCAGCGCAGCGAGCACCTGGTTTTCGCCGGCAGCCCGCGTCTCGCCCCGCACCGTCTTGCCGTTGCGGTCCTTGCCTTCCCATTCGAAGACGATGTCCTTGACGCTCTTGGATACTGCGGTTGCCATGTGGTCCTCTAGGGCTTGTGTGCGACAGGCGTCACTCGTTGGTCACGCTGAGCACTTCTTCCAGCGAAGTCATGCCCTGCTTGACCTTGAGCAATCCCGACTCGCGCAAGGTGCGGACGCCTTCCTTGCTGGCTTGCTGAGCGATGTCCAGTGCGCTGCCGCCGCGCAGGATGATGCGCTGGATTTCTTCGCTGATGGGCATGACCTGATAGATGCCGACACGGCCCTTGTAGCCGTTGTTGCAAGCCGAGCAACCGACGGGTTTGTAAGGGGTCCAGGTGCCATCGAGCTCCTCGGCCTGGTAGCCCGCATCCAGCAAAGCCTTGCGTGGCACGTCCAGCGGCGCCTTGCAATTGCTGCACAGGCGTCGGGCCAGTCGTTGCGCGGTGATCAGGATCACGCTGGAGGCGATGTTGAACGTGGGGATCCCCATGTTCATCATCCGGGTGAGTGTGGTCGGCGCGTCGTTGGTGTGCAATGTAGACAGCACCAGGTGACCGGTCTGCGCGGCCTTGATCGAAATGTCAGCCGTCTCAAGGTCGCGGATTTCGCCCACCATGATGACGTCAGGATCCTGACGCAGGAAAGCCTTGAGCGCCGCTGCAAAGGTCAGGCCCGCTTTCTCGTTCACGTTCACCTGGTTGACGCCGGGCAGGTTGATTTCCGACGGATCTTCCGCCGTGGAAATGTTGACACCCGGCTTGTTCAGGATATTCAGGCAGGTGTAGAGCGAGACGGTCTTGCCCGAGCCGGTGGGGCCGGTGACCAGCACCATGCCGTACGGGCGGCTGACGGCGTGCAGCAGCCTTTCCTTCTCCTCGGGTTCGTAGCCCAGTGCATCAATGCCCAGCTTCGCACTGCTCGGATCGAGAATACGGATCACGATCTTCTCGCCGAACAAGGTGGGCAGGGTACTGACGCGGAAGTCGATCACCCGGTCGGGGCCGATCTTGAGCTTCATACGCCCATCCTGCGGAACCCGCTTCTCGGAGATGTCCATGCGGGAGATCACCTTGATGCGCGAAGCCAGCTTGTCCTTGATGGCGATCGGGGGGGCAGAGATCTCGCGCAGTTCCCCATCGATGCGGAAACGGACGCGGTAGTTGTGCTCGTACGGCTCGAAGTGCAAATCGGACGCGCGCATGTTGAATGCGTCGATCAGCATCTTGTGCAGGAACTTGACCACCGGTGCGTCATCGACTTCAGACGCCTTGTCTGTCACGTCGCTCACCGCAGCGTCCGTGGCCACCTCATCGAACTCGAACTCGCCGCCGATGATGTTGTCGATGGTCTCGTTGACGCTGGTGGTCTGTGCCTCCACCAGCTTGCTGAGCTTGTCGTACTCGGCGATGACCCAGTCCACACCCATCTGGGTCGCGAACTTGATTTTTTCGGCCGCCTGCTGATCCGCCGGGTCGGCCGTGGCCACCATCAGGCGGTTGTTGCGTTTGCTCAGAACGACGATGCGGTAGTCGGCGCAGATCTTGGCGTCGAGCAGGCCTGCCGGCAGGCGCTGCACATCAATCGCGTCCAGATCCAGCAAAGGGGCTGCGAAGGCCACCGACATGGTATGCGCCAGATCCGACGCCGACACGGCGCCCGACCCCGTGAGCTCGGCGATAAAGCTGGTGCGTCCGCTCTGCGCTTTGCGGTAAAGATCTTCTGCAGCCTTCTGGCCCAGCTTGCCCGCGGACACAAGCGCGCGTCCAAGGCCTGGCAAGGCCATGGACGGGGTATCCTGGACGACGGATTCGACAGACGCCATAAGCCCGTAATCTATCGTAAATCAAGGACTTGGCCGTCTCAATTGAGGCGACTTGTGCCGAAATTGCGGCTTCTGCCGCATTCGGCGTTGTATCAAGGTCGCGCCGGAAAGAGCCGGTTGCCGTCGAGGTGCTGTATCGAACCGTCCATCCCGGACCGGGCGTTGCAGCAAGGAAATTGGTCGGGGTGAGAGGATTCGAACCTCCGGCCTCTACGTCCCGAATCCGGCCCTCTGGCTTCAGGAGCCTCTCGAGGGGTGAGGGCGTCCTAGAAGAATCAACAGCTTAGCACGCTCTTTCCAAGTTTTTCCATCCGTTTCCACCCCCTTCAAAACGGTTCCGCTGCCGCAGATTTGCCGCAGATTTCGCGGCCGTTGGTGGCCGCGACTGGCCGTCAAGGATGGGGGCTTGACAGAGCCGTTTCCGGGGCGGTTTGCACCACCGTTTCAGCGTGGTTGAAGAGGGCTCCAGACGCCCCTGTTCGGTTAGTCTAGCAACATGCCTCGCGCTCCCTCACAGCTGCAAAAGTGCGCCGACGTTGGTGCGTCGGACCGGCCAGGCGTTGCCCCTGAAGCGTCGGCGCAGGACCTGCTCGGCGCGGCGGCAGAAGCCCCGCTTGGAGACCTCCCAGGAGCGCTTGAAGGCTTCGGTGTCGCAGCGCTCGTCCGGAGCATGAGTGAGATGGAAGTTCGGACCTTGGTCGACGCGGTGCACGCGTCTGGGTTCGTGCAAACCTTGCGGGACGCCACTCAGGTCCTTGCGACGGTCGAGGGGGCCGTTTCCCGAGTTAGCTAGCGTCAGACACCGGTCGCCAGCGACACCGTCCATATGCTCTCTGACTGTCGAGACCCCTCCGGCCACGCAAGTCTAGGTCTGGTGAGCTTGGCTGCCAACAGCGTGTAGAGGTAATTCGCAGCGACCGAGTACCCCCTCTACGCGGTTCTGACGAGCATTCAACGTGCCTGGTTTCTGAATTCCACGGTCCTGCGAAGCCTATACTTGAGTCCGTGTGCCTCTCTTTTCGGCCCTTACTGCTGATTGCGCTCATGCTCTGGCAGAGCATGGCGTGGCTGACGCCCTTCGCTATTGAGGCCAGGGGTGAGCAGATTGCGCACATGACGGTCCACCAACAGGACCGTGACCACCATCACCACGACGACGCTTCGCTGCACCTGTCATCCGACGCAGACAGCGGTCCACATTTCCATGCCGATGACGGGTTCCAGCCTTCGGCGCTGGATGCGTTGACGTCGACCATGGCATTCGACGCCCCGTCGGATGCGGCGCCAATGGCCCGCGATGTCTGGCCTCCCACCGTCTTCCTTGACGGATTGCTGCGCCCGCCCAGCGCCCGCGCCTGACACCGGGTACGGACCCGGATAGCGGCACGAGCCGCCTACCTCAGTACATCCCGCTTGTTCGCCTGCGCGCAGCGCAGGCCACCGCTTTGCCCGCGTGCGAAGCGGTCAACCCCTATCCGAAATCAACATGCACATCACTCATCCAAAGCGCCTGCTGGTGCTGTTGCTGGGGCTCCTGCCCATACTGGCCGCAGCCCATGGCATCTCACCCGAGGACCAGCAGCGCATGCTCGAAGCTGGCTACCTTCACTACGTCGAACTCGGTGCGCGGCACATGCTTACCGGTTACGACCACCTGCTGTTCCTGTTCGGCGTGGTGTTCTTCCTCACCACGTTCCGCGACGTGGCGAAGTTCGTCACGGTGTTCACCATCGGGCACTGCATCACCCTCATCTTTGCCACGTACTTCAAAATCACCTGGAACTACTACCTGGTCGACGCCATCATCGCGCTGAGCGTGATGTACAAGGCCTTCGACAACAACGGCGGCTTTCAGAAGCACTTCTCGATGGCATCGCCCAACCTGTTGGGGGCCGTCTTCATCTTCGGGTTGTTGCACGGCTTTGGCCTGTCGACGCGCCTGCAGCAACTGCCGCTGGGCGATGACCCGGTGGCCATGCTCTGGCGCATCCTCAGCTTCAACGTGGGCGTGGAGGTGGGTCAGATAGCGGCGTTGACGGTCATGGTGGGTGCCCTCGCCCTGTGGCGCCACCGGCCTTCGTTCAAGCGGTTCAGCTACGCGGCCAACCTGGCGCTGTTCTACGGGGGCGTGTACCTGCTGTTCACCCAACTTCACGGGTACCAGCACGACGCCCACCCCGACAGCTTCCGTTTCCCGGCCGCCGAGCACCGCCACGCCCATGAAGACATGGACGTGGAGAACACCGAAGACAAGAGCCGAAGCGGCATCTGAACCCCCTCATTCACTCAAACGTACCAACGGAGTCCCCTCATGAAATCCATTCTTCTCTCTGTCGCCCTCCTGGCTTTGCCTGCTTTCAGCCCTGTGGCCCTGGCCGATGTAGGCGGCAGCTGCCACTTCCACGGCAAGAAGCCCGCCACCGAAGCCGTCGTGACCGACTGCGCCAACCAGCGGCGCGCCGCCCTGGTCAAGAGCGGCAAGCTCGAGAGCTCCTGGCAGGCAGCCAAACTCGAGAAGCTCGAGCTGGTCGACGGCAAAAAGGGCAAGGAGTGGAAGGTCGCCTTCAGCAACCCGGCCGCCACCGACAAGTCGAAGCAGACGCTCTACATCTTCTTCTCGCACCCTGGCAACTTCATCGCGGCCAACTTCACCGGTCAGTAAGCCATGGCGCGCCGGTTGAGCAACCCGGTGCTCATGGGCGGTCTGCTGGCACTGCTGGCGGCCGCCCTTTTCGGGCTCAGCACACCCTTCGTCCAGTGGTGGGGGAAGGGGCTTGGCGCGTTCACCACCGCCGGCTTGCTGTATGCGGGTGCGGCGCTGGCGGCGCTCTTCATGCGGCGCCCGCCCGAGCGCGAGGCCCGCCTGCAGCGCAGCGATGCTGGCCGACTGCTGGCCATGGCCTTCTTTGGCGCAGTGGCGGGGCCCGTGGCGCTCGCGTGGGGGCTGCAGAACACAAGCGGCGCGTCGGCCTCCTTGATGCTCACGCTCGAGGCAGTGTTCACCGCGCTGCTGGCCTGGCGCCTCTACGGCGAAACGGTCGACCGCCGGGTGGTGTTCGCCATGCTGTCGCTGCTGGCGGGTGGCGTTCTGCTGGCACTGGACCAGGGGCTGCAAGGTGATGCGCAGCTGCTGGGCCTGCTCGCCGTGCTGCTGGCCACGGCTGCATGGGGCGTGGACAACACGCTCTCGCGCGGCGTGGCTGACCGAGACCCCGGGCAGGTCGTGCTGGTCAAGGCCACGCTTGGGGCACTGGCCACCTTCACCTTGGCGTGGCTGCTGTCGGAGTCCGTGCCCGCCTGGAGCGCTGCCATGGCGCTTCTGGCTGTTGGTGCCACCGGCTACGGCCTCAGCTTGCGCTTTTACTTGCTGGCCCAACGCCGCTTTGGCGCTGCCCGCACCGGCTCGGTGTTCGCGTTTGCGCCCTTCATCGGCGCGGCGGGGGCCTTCGCGCTGGGTGAGCGCGGAGGCGGTTCGCTCTTATGGCTTGGCGGTGCGCTGATGTTGGCCGGCGTCGTGCTCCATCTGGCTGAATCCCACGAGCACGAGCATGTTCACGAAGAGCTGGACCATGAACACGCCCACACACACGATGATGGTCATCACGACCACCACCATGATGTGTTTCCCGCAGGTCCGCACAGCCATGCGCACAGGCATTCAGCGGTGGTTCATCGGCACCCGCACGTACCAGACCTGCATCACCTACATCGGCACTGAACCCGGGAAAGGCTTCATCGCCTCCCAACGCATCGATTGGTTGAGCGACGGTCCCTGGTGGAGTTTTCTTATCACAGGGGGGTAATCTCGTCTTTTTCTTGTCATGACACAAGCCAGAAGATAAGATTAAGGTCTTTTCTTGTCAAATGACAAGATTGACAAGGTTCGCTGCCACATGACAACTCCCTCACTGTCGCCCCGCCATGAGGAGCTGCTCCGCCGAGTCCTGGCAGCGGGGGAGCCGGTTGCGCCAAGTGCGCTGGAGCACGCTCTCCAGGTCTCCCGGCCCACCATCAACCGGGACTTGCGGGACCTTCTGGCCGCTGGCTTTCTGGAGAAGCGCGGGGACGGCCGCTCGACCCGCTACCTGGCGACCGCAGCGGCCGAGGCAGTGCTGCGCGCTTTGCCCGCTGGCGCCCAAACGCAGGCCGGGTCTGGGGTGCTGCAATGGTCGGCGGCTGCACAGCCCCTAGTCGAGGCGCTGCGCGCACCCTTGGGCACCCGCGCCCCCGTGGGCTACGACAGCGGGTTCGTGAACAGCTACATCCCGAACCAGTCCAGCTTGCTGCCGCCGCAATTGGCCACAGACTTGTACGACGCCGGCCGCAGCCAAGACCAGCAACCTGCAGGAACCTACGCGCGCGAAGTGCTCGAGCAGCTGCTCATCGACCTGTCGTGGTCGTCGTCGCGCCTCGAGGGCAACAACAAGAGCCTGCTGGACACCAAGGAACTCTTCGAGCTCGGCCAACAGGGCGGCCCACTCGACGAGGACACCCTGATGCTGCTCAATCACAAGAGCGCCATCGAGTTCATGGTCGATGCGGTACCGACAGAGGGCATCACCGTGCCCGTCATCGTCGACCTGCAGGCCAAGCTGATGCGGGACCTTCTGCGCGACTCGCGCGACATCGGCAGCATCCGTCGGCGCGTGGTGAACATCGACGGCTCGGTCTACACCCCCAGCAGCATTCCCACGCTCCTTGAGGAGACGCTGAACGCCATCGTCGACAAGGTGCGGAACATCCGCAATCCCGTTGAGGCGGCCTTCTTCCTGTGGGTCAATCTGGCCTACCTGCAGCCCTTCGCGGACGGCAACAAGCGCACGAGTCGTCTAAGCGCCAACATGCCGCTCATGCTCTACAACTGCGCACCACTGTCATTCTTGGACGTGGAGCGCTCGGACTACGCGACCGCCATGCTCGGTGTCTACGAGCAGCGCAACGTGGCTGCGGCGGTGGACTTGTTCGAGTTCATCTACCGCCGCTCGATTCAGAAGTACAGCGTGCTGCGCGCGTCTCTGTCAGCGCCCGACCCGATTCGGACCAAGTACCGGCAGGCCCTGAACGAGCTGATGCAGTTCGTGGTCTTCCATGGCCGAACGCTGGAGGCCGCGTTTGCCGATGTGCACGTCGATGCCGCTGACAGCGCGGCGCTGCGCCTCATCGCGAACACCGAGCTCGACCAGCTGGAGCAGTACAACTGCGCCCGCTACAACCTCGCACGAGGCATGACGCAGCGATGGATAGATGCGGGGCGGCGTCGTTGATGGGCCTGGCATTTGGACCCGCTGCTTGAGCCGTAACGCTCCTACGCCCACCTCGTCCGGGGAGGACCGGGGCATCAGGCATTGAAGGCGCAGGAGCCGCAGCAGCGCGTGACTATCGAGAACGGGCGAGCCTGGCTAGTATGTGCAGATGGCCAGTACCAAACTCCCAAACGAGAAGGCCCCACCGGCCAGCAAGCCAAAGGCGGGCGGGCTTTCGGTCGGCTCCACCGGCTTGCTGCCGGCCGCACCGCTGCGAGCTGTTGAGGCGATGATGCGCGAGCGTTTGGCGAAAGGGGTGGTGGAGGAGCCGGATGGCGGCGACCGCATCTCATTCGCCGGCACGAAGATGGAGGTGGCCGCTCCTTGGACTGTCAGCCCGTCGAGGGAGCAGCTCTTGAAGGTCGCGGCAGCTCCTGGTCCCTTCCCGGAGCCACGGGACAAAGACCTGTAGAGCCTGCGAATGGGTACGGACCTCAAAAAGCCGAGTGCTCACGGTCAGCCCGCGACCGTGGGCGACGACGGACTTTCCTTGCACGCAGAGCTGAGAGCGCTCGCTGAAAAGCCAGGGTTTTGTCCCGATGAACTGGCGTACATGCTCGCACGTGACGAGGTGAGCGACGAGGCACTGGTCGCGCGCATGAACGCCGCGCCTGACATGGGCGGTGCCACGCTCGTGGAACTCAGCAGGTTCCTTGCCAGGCGGGCGCAGCGCCATGGGAGGTAGCGGAAGCAACCCAACTTGATGGGGTGCCTCGCACTCGCAACGAGCTCAGCCTTCTACCAATGGCAGCCCAAACTCCTCGTATGTGTCCTCATCGCAGCCGGCCTTTTCCATAAAGCTCCGTGCTTCCTGAGCAGTGATGACCTGCAGGCCCTTGCCGCTGCTGCTGCAGTTCCCGTCGTGCTTGGCCCACATCGAACGAGGTCCGCCCTGACCGGCAAGAAAGAACGCGCCTTTGGGGGTTCGGTAAAGCCCAGTCTCATGCCAATCGAAGTTGGACTTCCAGCCGTGGCTGATTTCGCAGACGAGGTCGGCGGTCTCGGTGTTGTAGATACGACCGTTGATGATTGCTTTCACTGAATCTCCTGGTAGGTTGAGCGGTGAAGTGCCGCTCAACAAATAGACAGGCGTTTTATCCCCGTCACCTCAGACGCGTCCAAGTCGAAGAAGATGCGGCAGAGTTCCGTTGTGGAATCCCGGGAACCGACGCGGTCTGCGTCCGACTGCGAGGCGGGAGGATGTCGTGCGTCTTCCTGCGGGAAGGCCCGCCGCATGTGGCGGTACCGTTTTCTGAACTAAGTGACGGATAAAAGAGCTGACTACTCAAAACATCAC
>NZ_JAHCKL010000016.1 GCF_026125785.1 Hydrogenophaga sp. | reverse complement strand
CTGGAGCCGGAGTACCTGGCCTACATGCTCAAGTACGACAGCGTGCACGGGCGCTTCGAGGGCGAGGTGTCGGTGCAGGGCAGCGACCTGATCGTCAACGGCAAGAAGATCCGCCTGACGGCCGAGAAGGACCCGGCCACGCTCAAGTGGGGCGAGGTGGGAGCGGACGTGGTGATCGAATCCACCGGGATCTTCCTGGACAAGGCTGGCGCCGAGAAGCACCTGCAGGCCGGTGCGAAGAAGGTGATCATGTCCGCGCCGAGCAAGGACGACACACCGATGTTCGTGTACGGGGTGAACCACGGCAGCTACAAGGGCGAGGCGATCATCAGCAACGCCAGCTGCACGACCAACTGCCTGGCGCCGGTGGCCAAGGTGCTGCACGACAAGTGGGGCATCAAGCGCGGGCTGATGACGACGGTGCACGCGGCCACGGCCACGCAGAAGACGGTGGACGGCCCGAGCAACAAGGACTGGCGCGGCGGGCGGGGGATTCTGGAGAACATCATTCCCAGCAGCACGGGTGCGGCCAAGGCGGTGGGGGTGGTGATTCCTTCGCTGAACAAGAAACTCACGGGCATGAGCTTCCGGGTACCCACGAGCGACGTGTCGGTGGTGGACCTGACGGTGGAGCTGGAGAAGGATGCGAGCTACGAGGAGATCAAGGCGGAGATGAAGGCGCAGAGCGAGGGCGCGCTCAAGGGGATCCTGGGGTACACGGAAGACAAGGTGGTGGCGACGGACTTCCGGGGCGATGCACGGACCTCGATCTTCGACGCGGATGCGGGCATTGCGCTGGACAAGACCTTCATCAAGGTGGTGAGCTGGTACGACAACGAGTGGGGCTACTCCAACAAGTGCCTCGAAATGGCGCGCGTGGTCGCCAAGTAAGCACCTGCTTCGACTGCTCCGAAAAAAAGCGACCTTCGGGTCGCTTTTTTGTTGGGGCATTGCCGGACCGGTGGGCCTTTCCTATCGCCTGGGCCTTGCGCCCATGGGCCATATGGGCTGCTTCCGGCCGCGTGCGCGGCCCTTGTGGGACGAGGTCCTGGACTGGTTCGAGGCCCAGGATCCGCGTGCTGCGTTTCACGCCGTCTGAGCCGCAGGCGTTGCAAGGGCGTTGAAAGTGCACAAAAGTGGCATTCCTTGGCGCCATGCACAGTGGACGCGTGACAGAATGTCCAGCCATTGCCATCCTCGCTTGACACCGTCCTTGCATGCATGCCGTGCGGTGCGTGCAGCAGCCCCTCATGAACCGTCTCCTGTCCGTCAGCCTGAGTCTTGCCATGCTGGCCTGCCTTGGTCTGTCGACGGCCCAGGCGGGTACCCCTCAGACGGCCATGGGCCTGATCATCGGTTTGCGGGACGCGAACGAGCCATCGGCCGAGATGGCGCGCACCGCCGACCGCGGCCCTTGGGTGTCCGAACGCGAGCGAAGCCGTGCGCAATGGGAGCGGGGTGCGCGCCGCGACCGTGAGCGCGTGGCACGCGCGGCCCAGGAGGCCGGCGTGGCTTTGGCGGGTACCGGTGGCGCCGGCAACGCCAGCCTGATGCGCTTTGACCGGCCGCTGCGGGGCGAGGCCCTGGAACGCGCCATGCGCCGCATGCGCCTGCATCCGGATGTGGCCTGGGTCGAGCCGGACGTGCTGGTGCCGCGGCTGGCTGCCGTGGTGCCCGACGACCTTCTGTTTTCCCAGCAATGGCACCTGCAGGCGCCCGACGGGGGAAGCAACCTGTCGGGGCTGAACCTGCCTGCGGCCTGGGGCAACACCACCGGCAGTTCGGTGGTGGTGGCCGTGGTGGACAGCGGCGTGCGGTTTGATCACCCGGAGTTGCAGGCGCTGGGGCCGCGCCTGCTCGCGGGCTACGACATGATCAGCGACCTGTCCATCTCCAACGATGACCATGGGCGGGATGCCGACGCCAGCGACCCCGGCGACTGGGTCACCGCCGGGGAAGTGCAAACCCCGACCTTTGCCGGGTGCGAGGTGTCGGACAGCAACTGGCACGGCACCTTCATCGCCGGGCAGATTGCCGCCGCCACCCAGAACGCGCAGGGTGTGGCGGGCCTGAACTGGAACGCGCGGCTGCTGCCGGTGCGTGTCTCGGGCAAGTGCGGCGCCATGGTGTCGGACCTGCTGGATGGTCTGCGTTGGGCGGCGGGCCTGCCGGTCTGGGGCGTGCCCGGCAACCCGAACCCGGCCCGCGTGATCAACCTCAGCTTTGGCGGCGACCAACCGTGTTCGCAGGCCTACCAGAACACCATCGATGCCGTCACCAACGCCGGCTCACTGGTCGTGGTGGCCGCTGGCAACAACGACGCCAGCCTCTTTCGCCCGGCAGACTGCCGGCGCGTGATGACGGTGGCCTCCGTGCGCAAGGACGGCGCCAAGGCCTCCTACTCCAGTTTCGGCAGCCGCGTGTCGCTGGCCGCGCCTGGCGGCTCGGTGGAAGGGGGCAACGCGACCATGCTGCTCTCCATCGACAACAGCGGCACCACCACACCGCAGCTCAACGGGTATGGCCACAAACAAGGCACCAGCTTTGCCGCGCCGCAAGCCTCGGGCGTGGCCAGCCTGATGCTGGCGGTCAACCCGGCGTTGAGTCCGCGCCAGCTCATCGAGCGCATGCGCGCGGGCGCCCGGCCTCACGTCAGCCTGGGTGGACTCGCGGCCTGTGGCCCGGCGGGCGCCGGTGTGTGCAACTGCACCACCAGCACCTGCGGCGCCGGCCTGCTGGACGCGCACACCGCCGTGCAACTGGCCACCGGTCCGGCGGTGGTGATTCAACCGGTGGGGGACGTCGAACCGGGCACCGTGGTCCGGCTCGATGGCAGTGGCAGCGTGGCCATTCCCGGGGCGAGCATCGTGTCCTACCAGTGGGTGCAGGTCTCGGGGCCGTCGGTGGCCATCACGGCGGCGGACACTGCCGTCGCCACGGTCACCTTGGCGAGCGAGGCGGAGTATGTTTTTTCGCTCACCGTGGTGGACAACGTCAACCGCCATGGAGAGGACACCGTGCGCATCACCGCCGCCATGCCGGCGGCCACCGTTGCGGGTGGCGGCGGCGGTGGATCCATGCGCCTGCTCTGGGGCGCTGCTTTGTGGGCCTGGGTGCTGGCGGTCATCGCCTCGCAGCGCCGCAACGCAGTTCCGGTCAGCGCGCGGCGCGCCTGAAACGGCGCCAGGGTCTCTGTTCAGGAACAGGCGCGCAGGCTCTTGCCCGCCATGGCATCGCCCAGGCCGTCCACCGCCGTGCGCTGGGCTGCGGTGATGGCGGGCAGGCGCAACGTGTAGCTCACCGACTCTGCCCGCTCCTGCGTGACCTTGGCGGTGCGCACGCCGTTGCGTTCCACCTGCTGCAGCGCCTGCTGTGCGGCCGCCTCGCTGGAGTAGGTACCCAACGCCAGGCCCGGCGCCAGGCCGCTGCCCGAGACGTCGCGGAAACTCACGCCCATGCCGCGCAACTCGGCCTTCTTGCGTTCGAGTTGCGCCTCGTTGTCGTAGCGGCCCATGTAGACGATCCAGCGGCCGGCGCTGCGGCTTTCGACCAACTGCCAGCGGTCTGCCGGCAGCCCCAGCAGCTTGAGTTCCGCGCGCAGCAGCTCGGCCTGCGCTTCGGTGAAACCGCCCGCCTGCCAGCAGGCGCGTGGGCCGTTGTTGTCGGGCATGGGTGGCACGGCCGGGGCAGGCTGCGGGCCCGTGGCCACCGCGGCGGCGGCGGGCGTGGTGGCGTCCGTGCTCGCTGGCGCGCTGACAGGTGCCGGGGTCGGCGCCGGTGCCTCCTGGGCCTTGGGTCCGTTGAGCAGGCGCAGTTGTTCCGGGTGCACCTGTCCGTCCAGGCGCTGGGGTTCGCGCTGCTCCAGCGGCGCCAGGCCCAGGCCGCGCAGATAGCCGTGACCCCAGGCGAAGTAGCCCGCGTTGGCCAGCGCCAGCAGCCAGATGGCCCACTTCAGCATGGGCGCACGCTCACTTCCGCGCTGGTGATGCCGCGCATGCCTTCGCTGGTGAGAATCTGGAGGGCACCGTCTTCGCCGACCCCGCAAGCCGTGCCGCGCTGTCCGTCCGACAGCTGGACTTCCAGCCCCCGCAGCGCGTCGCGGCTGGCGAAGCGCTGCGCGAACGCCGGAAAACCCTGGGATTCGAACGCGAGCAGGTCCTGCAGCAACGGTGGCGCCACGCGCGCCAGCACCTCGCCGGCGGTCGTGCCGACCAGCACCTCGGCCACGCCGGCAGGCGCGACGGCCGGCAGTGCCGCCCCGCTGTCTTGCAGTGCGGCCACCGCCTGTGCGTCCGGTCGGGCGATGTTCAGACCCACGCCGACCACCACCATGCGGGGTGCCGACGCTTGCGCCCCACCCGCAGAAGCCGTCTCCACCAGGATGCCGCCCAGCTTGCGGCCGTGCAGCCAGAGGTCGTTGGGCCACTTCAGGCGCACGTCCGGGTGCAGGCTCTGCGCCAGGCTCACCCCGACGGCGAGCGACAGGCCCGACCAGCTTCGTGGCGCCATCGGCAGGCCAACCGAGAAGGTCAGGGATTGACCAGCGCGGCTGTGCCAGGCCTTGCCCACCCGGCCACGGCCGGCGCTCTGCTCTTCGGCGGCCAGCAGCACCGGCTCCATGAGGCCCGTGCGTGCACGGCGCATGAGTTCGCTGTTGGTGGAGTCGATGCTGGGCACCACCTCCACCGTGAAGCCCGGCAGCAGCGGTGCCACGGCCTGCCACAGGGCTTCCGAGTGCGCGAGCAGGTCAGACATGGGCCGCACAGGTCCGCCAGGGGCCGGGCATCAGCCCAGGCGAGACGCCTTGCCCGCGCGCTTCGGGGCCAGCAGCGTGCCGCGGCATTGGCGGGCGCCGCACCAGCAGGGGTACTCGGCCTTCAGCTTGGGTGTGTAGGGTTCGTCGATCACCAGCCCGTAGTCGTAGAACAGCTCTTCGCCGGGCTTGATGTCACGCAGCGCGCGGATGAAGACACGTCCGTCCTCCACGTCGGCCTCGCAGTTCGGCGCGCAGCTGTGGTTGATCCAGCGCGCCGAATTGCCGCCGACCTTGGCATCGATCACATGGTCTTCGTCGATGTGGAAGTAGAAGGTGTGGTTGGGGTCGGACGGGTCGTGCGGGTGGCGGCGCAGGGCTTCTTCCCAGGAAATGATCTCGCCCACGTACTCGATCACCGTCTCGCCTTTGGCCAGATCGGCCACCGCGTAGACCCCCTTGCCGTGCACGCCCGAGCGCCGCGTCTGGATGCGCCGGCCGTTGCTGTTTGCCTGCGGTGCGGGCGCCTTGCCACGGGGTGTTTTCGGGCGGGGAGCGTTCGCGGAACCTGGGGTTTTCGTCACGGCCGGATAATTTGGTAAGGTTGTTTCATGCAGGTGCGCGCGTGGGCGCGCGTGCCCATGTGCGCGTGCACACGCGCGTGGAAAGCCGATTGTAGAGATGAAAACCGAAGGTTCCGCCAAGACGCTGGTCATCGCCGAGAAGCCCTCCGTGGCCCAGGACATCGTGCGTGCGCTCGCGCCGGTGGCCGGCAAGTTCGACAAGCACGACGACCATTTCGAGAACGACCAGTACGTGGTCACCTCGGCGGTGGGCCATCTCGTGGAGATCGCCGCGCCTGAGCAGTTCGACGTCAAGCGAGGCAAATGGAGCTTCGCGCACCTGCCGGTGCTGCCGCCCTATTTCGAGCTCAAGCCGATCGACAAGACCAAGTCGCGCCTGGCGGCGGTGGTCAGGCTGGTCAAGCGCAAGGATGTCGCGCGCCTGGTCAATGCCTGTGACGCGGGCCGCGAGGGCGAGCTGATCTTCCGGCTGATCGAGCAGTACGCCGGCGGTTTCAAGAACGGGGCCTACCAGCCGCTGGGCAAGCCGGTGCAGCGCCTGTGGCTGCAGTCGATGACACCGGCGGCCATCCGCGAAGGCTTCGAGAACCTGCGCAGCGACCAGCAGATGCGCGGCCTGGCCGATGCGGCGCGCAGCCGCTCCGAAGCCGACTGGATGGTGGGCATCAACGGCACGCGCGCCATGACCGCCTTCAACTCGCGCGACGGGGGGTTTTTCCTCACCACGGTCGGCCGGGTGCAGACGCCCACGTTGTCCATCGTGGTCGAGCGCGAGGAAAAGATCCGTGCCCACAAGGCCCGCGACTATTGGGAGATTCATGCCAGCTTCCTGGCCGAGGCGGGCGAGTACCCGGGCAAGTGGTTTGATCCGAATTTCAAGAAGCCGGCCGGTGAAGACGCCGACGCCGATCTGCGCGCCGACCGCATCTGGGACCAGCGCGATGCGCTGGCCATCGTCGAGGCGGTGCGTGGCAAGGCCGCCAGCGTCAGCGAGGAAAGCAAGCCCACCACCCAGGCCAGCGGCCTGCTGTACGACCTGACCAGCCTGCAGCGCGAGGCCAACGGCCGCTTCGGGTTTTCCGCCAAGACCACGCTGCAGCTCGCGCAGAGCCTGTACGAGCGCCACAAGGCCCTGACCTACCCCCGGACCGACTCGCGCGCACTGCCCGAGGATTACCTGCCGACGGTGAAGCAGACGTTCGAGATGCTGGCCGGCAGTGGCATGAAGCACCTGGCGCCGCATGCCCGCACCGCACTGGACCAGCAGTACATCCGGCCCAGCAAGCGCGTCTTTGACAACAGCAAGGTCAGCGACCACTTCGCCATCATCCCGACACTGCAGGCGCCGCACGGCCTGTCCGACGCCGAACAGAAGCTCTACGACCTGGTGGTGCGCCGCTTCATCGCGGTGTTCTTCCCCAGCGCGGAGTTCATGGTGACCACGCGCATCAGCAAGGTGCTCAACCACCATTTCAAGACCGAGGGCAAGGTGCTGGTCAGGCCGGGCTGGATGGCGGTGTACGGCAAGGAGGCGGCCGAAGACGTGGAAGGCGCCAAGGAGGGCGACAAAGGCCAGAACCTGGTGCCGGTGCGCGAAGGCGAGACGGTGCGCACCGAGGCGGTCGAAGCGCGCGCCCTCAAGACCCGCCCGCCTGCGCGCTACAGCGAAGCCACGCTGCTCGGCGCCATGGAAGGCGCCGGCAAGCTGGTGGACGACGACGAGCTGCGCGAAGCCATGCAGGAGAAAGGCCTGGGCACGCCAGCCACGCGCGCGGCCATCATCGAAGGGCTGCTGACCGAGAAGTACATGCTGCGCGAGGGGCGCGAACTGATCCCGACCGCGAAGGCCTTCCAGCTCATGACGCTGTTGCGCGGACTGGGTGTGGAGGAGTTGTCCAAGCCTGAGCTCACGGGCGAATGGGAGCACAAGCTCGCGCAGATGGAACACGGCCGCCTCAGCCGGGCGGCCTTCATGGGCGAGATCGCCACCATGACCGAGCGCCTGGTGAAGAAGGCCAAGGAATACGACCGCGACACCATCCCCGGCAACTACGCCACGCTGGCCACGCCCTGCCCGAACTGCGGCGGCGTGGTCAAGGAGAACTACCGGCGCTATGCCTGCACCGGCCAGGACGGTGGCAGCGAGGGCTGCGGCTTCTCCTTCGGCAAGTCACCGGCGGGCCGCACCTTCGAGCCGCAGGAGGCCGAGGCGCTGCTGCGCGACAAGCACATCGGCCCGCTCGAAGGTTTCCGCTCCAAGGCGGGCTGGCCTTTCGTGGCGGAGATCGTGCTCAAGTACAGCGACGAGGACCGCAATTGGAAGCTGGAGTTCGACTTCGGCGACGACAAGGCGGGCGAAGAGACCGGCGAGTTGGTCGACTTCAGTGGCAGCGAGTCGCTGGGCGCGTGCCCCAAGTGCGGCGCGCCGGTGCATGAGCACGGCAGCAACTATGTCTGCGAAAAGGCGGTGCCCACACAGGCGCAGCCCACGCCCAGTTGCGACTTCAAGAGCGGCAAGATCATCCTGCAGCAGCCGGTGGCGCGCGAGCAGATGAGCAAGCTGCTGGCCACCGGCAAGACCGATCTGCTCGACAAGTTTGTCTCCATGCGCACGCGCCGCGCCTTCAAGGCCTTCCTGGCCTGGGACAAGGAGGCCGGCAAGGTGAATTTCGAGTTCGAGCCGCGGGCCAGCAAATTCCCGCCGCGCAAATCGCCGGCTGCCGCGCCGGCCGCGGCCAGAAAGGCCCCGGCGGCCAAGAAGGCGGCGGCCAAGGCGCCCAAGACCGCCAAGGCACCGAAGGCGCCGCGCAAGACCACGGCCGCCACGGGCAAGCAGCCCAGCGCCGCGCTGGCCGCCGTGATCGGCGAGGGCCCGGTTTCCCGTCCCGAGGTGGTCAAGAAACTGTGGGACTACATCAAGGCCCACGGCCTGCAGGATGCCAAGGACAAGCGCCGCATCAACGCCGACGACAGGCTGCGGCCGGTGTTCGGCAAGGACTCGGTCACCATGTTCGAGATCGCGGGCATCGTGGGCCAGCACCTGGGTTGATTCACAAGGAGATTTACCGCATGAGCCTGAAGCTTTATTTCGCCCCCGGTGCCTGTTCGTTCGTGCCGCATTCGATGCTGGAGCTGGCCGGCGCCGAGTTCGAGCCCCAGATGGTCAAGCTGCACAAGGGCGAACAGCGCAGCCCTGAGTACCTGGCCGTCAACCCCCGTGGCCAGGTGCCGGTGCTGGTGGACGATGGCCAGGTCATCACCCAGATCGTCGCCATCCTGCTGCACCTGGACGCCCGGCTGCCGCAGGCCGGCATCCTGCCCGCCTCCGGCGGCCAGCGCGCACGCGCGCTGCAGACGCTGGCCTGGATGAACAACACCGTGCACCCGACGTTCACACACGTGTTCATGCCCGAGAAGTTCACCGACGACGAAGCCGCCAAGGCCGCGATCCGCGCGTTCGCGGCCCGCAGCTACAAAGGACTGCTCGACGAGATCGAGGCCATGGCGGCCCAGGCCTCGCCCTGGCTCACGGGCGAACGGCCTGGTGCCCTGGACGCGTACGCACTCACCTTGTTGCGCTGGGGTGGCTATGCGGGCATCGACCCCACCGGCCAGACCGCGACCTGGGCCCTGGCCCAGCGTTTTGCCGAATTGCCCGCGGTGGCCCGCGTGATCGAGCGCGAGCGCCTGCAGCTCAACGTCTACAAGCCAGCGGCCTGAGCCCCCCTCTCATTCCTCGGGGCGCGGCTGCTCGGGCGTGAAGCGCACCGAGGCCCGCAGCCCGCGCTGGCTGCGTTCCGGATGGGCGTCCTCCATGGACACCGTGGCGCCGTGTTGCTGCGCGATTTCCTGCACGATCGCCAGGCCCAGCCCGGAGCCATCGACGTTCGTCCCCAGCGCCCGGTAGAAGGGCTGCATCACGAACTCGCGTTCGTTCTCGGGGATGCCCGGGCCGTCGTCCTCCACCTGCAGCACCTGCACGCCACTGAAGCGGTCCAGCAGCACGCGCACCGTAACCATGCCACCGCGCCCCGAGTAGTTGATGGCGTTGTCCACCAGGTTGCGAACCATCTCGTGCAGCAGTGTGGGGTTGCCGTCGATCAGGCAGTTGTCGGGCGTGCTGTCGGGGCCTTCGAATCCGAGGTCTATGCCGTGCTCCAGTGCGCGCGGCACCGACTCCTGCACCACGCCGCGCACGAGGTCGGCCAGCGCGATGCGTTCAATGGGCAAGGATCGGCCGGTGGTCTCGGCGCGGGCCAGCGCCAGCAACTGGTTGACGGTGTGCGTGGCCCGCGTGCTGGCGCGCGCGATCTGCTGCAGGGAGCCGCGGATTTCCACGGGGTCCACCTCGCGCTGCGCCAGCTCGGCCTGCATGCGCAGGCCTGCCAGCGGCGTCTTGAGCTGATGCGCCGCGTCCGCGAGAAAGCGCTTCTGTGTCGTCAGTGAGGTCTTCAGGCGGGTCAGCAGGTCGTTGATGGAAGACACCAGTGGCGCGACTTCCTGCGGAACGAAGGACTCTTCGATGGGGCTGAGGTCGTCGGGCTTGCGCGCGCGGATGCGCTGCTCCAGGTCGTTGAGCGGCCGTATGCCACGCACCAGCGCCAGCCAGACCAGCAGCACCGCCAGCGGCAGGATGACGAACTGCGGCACCATCACGCCCTTGATGATTTCGGTGGCCAGCGTGGACCGCTTGCCCTTGGTCTCCGCCATCTGCATGAGCACCAGGCGCTCGCTGTCGTTGCGCGCCAGCCAGGTGTAGGCCACGCGCACTTCGTCGCCGCGCACCACGTCGTCGCGCAGCAGCACCCGGCCGGGCTCGGGCAGGACCTCGTCGCGCGGCCGGGGGAAGTCGATCTCGCCACTCACCAGTTCGCCGCGCGGATCAAGCACCTGGTAGTAGATGAGGTCGCCGGAGTCCGCCAGCAGCAGATCGCGCGCCTGCTCGTCCATGTGGAAGACGATGCGGCTGTCCTCGTTCACGACCAGACGCGAGAGCGCCTGCAGATTGAACTCCAGCGCGCGGTCGAAAGGTTTGCTGGCAATGCCTTGCGCGACGAACCAGGTCAGCGCCAGCGACAGCGGCCACAGCAGCAGCAGCGGCGTGAGCATCCAGTCCAGCAACTCGCCGAACAGACTGCGCTGCTCACGCTGGAACAGACCGAAGGGGCCCTTGTTTTCCACGAAGGCCAGCGGTCCGCCGGAGGCGCGGTCTTCAGCCGCTGATTTTTTCAAGGCAGTAGCCCAGGCCGCGCACGGTCGCAATGCGGATGGGCCCCTTTTCGATCTTCTTGCGCAGGCGGTGGATGTAGACCTCGATGGCGTTGTTGCTCACCTCCTCGCCCCATTCGCACAGCCGCTCCACCAATTGGTCTTTGCTGACCAGGCGCCCGGCGCGTTGCAGCAGCACCTCCAGCAGCCCCAGTTCCCGTGCCGAGAGCTCCACCATCTTGCCGTCGATGGTCGCCACGCGGCCGGCCTGGTCGTACTCCAGGGGACCATGGCGGATGGTGTTGGTGGTGCCGCCCATGCCGCGGCGCGTGAGGGCCCGCACCCGCGCTTCGAGCTCCTGCAGCGAGAACGGTTTGGCCATGTAGTCGTCGGCGCCGTAGTCCAGGCCCTTGACCCGCTCCTCGACGCTGTCGGCCGCGGTGAGGATGAGCACCGGCATCACCGAACCGCGCGAGCGCAGACGTTTGAGCACCTCCAGGCCGTGCAGCTTGGGCAGGCCGAGATCGAGAATGAGGAGGTCGAACTCGTTGTTGGTCAGCAGGGCCGCGTCGGCTTCGGTGCCGCTGGCCACATGGTCCACCGCCGCGCCGGCTGCGCGCAGGCTGCGCATGAGTCCGTCGGCCAGGACCTGGTCGTCTTCTGCAATGAGGATGCGCATGGCTTGTCTCCGGGGGGCCGTGTCGCCGGCAGAGGCGTCTGCGACCGTTTCATTTTAGAGGCCCGCATGCGCCGCAGAGGGTGATCTGGGTCAAGTTCCATAGGCCTCCAGGCCCAGCGCCACGACGGTGGCCACCTCTTCGCCGACCTGGGCGCGGAACTCGGCTTCTGCCTGCGCCACAGCGCGCCGGAAGGCGTCCAGCCAGAGCAGGCCGGTGGCCGTGAAGACGATGCGCCGCGCCCGCGCATCGCGTCCGTCCGCCTCACGCCGCACCAGGCCCCAGGCCTCGCATTGCGTCACCAGGTCCCCCATCGCCTGCTTGCTCATGCCGGCCTGCCGGGCCAGCTCGGTCAGGCGCGACCCGTTGAGGGCCAGATGGCGGGTGATGTGCACGTGGGCCGCGCCGATCTGCGCGCGCGCGGCCAGGTTGGACAGCGCCAGCGGCACGTCGGGGTCGTGGGCCATCAGGTGCAGCACGCGCTCGTCGAAGCGCCGCAGCGCCTGCCCCATGAGACGACCCAGGTGGCCCATGCGCCAGCGGTCGTCGGGCAGGGGGGTGATGTCCTTCGGTGGATCAGCCATCGGCCGTATGGTAAGGCAAACTGACCAAATAAGCGGCGTTTTCGGCGAAATACGTGGGTAAACTGCTGTTCAAGCATCCAGCCTGTACGTATCCACAAAGGCCATGCGAACCACCCCTACAGCCCAGGAGCCCGACATGGACGCACCCGTCAAGAACAACCCCCTCAACAGCGAAAAAGCCAAGGCCCTGCAGGCCGCTCTGGCCCAGATCGAAAAGCAGTTCGGCAAGGGCACCATCATGCGCCTGGGCGAAGGCGAGGCCATCGAGGACATCCAGGTGGTCTCCACCGGTTCGCTGGGGTTGGACATCGCGCTGGGCGTCGGAGGTCTGCCGCGCGGCCGCGTGATCGAGATCTACGGGCCGGAATCCTCGGGCAAGACCACGCTGACTCTGCAGGTGATCGCCGAGATGCAGCGCCTGGGCGGTACCTGCGCCTTCGTCGATGCCGAGCATGCGCTGGACGTGCAGTACGCACAGAAGCTGGGCGTGAATCTGCCGGAGATGCTGATCAGCCAGCCCGACACCGGCGAGCAGGCGCTGGAGATCGTCGACAGCCTGGTGCGCTCTGGCGCGGTCGACCTCATCGTGGTGGACTCGGTGGCCGCGCTCACGCCCAAGGCCGAACTGGAGGGCGAGATGGGCGACTCGCTGCCCGGCCTGCAGGCGCGGCTGATGAGCCAGGCGCTGCGCAAGCTCACCGCCCACATCAAGAAGACCAACTGCATGGTCATCTTCATCAACCAGATCCGCATGAAGATCGGCGTCATGTTCGGCAGCCCCGAGACCACCACCGGCGGCAACGCGCTCAAGTTCTATGCCTCGGTGCGCCTGGACATCCGTCGCACCGGCACCATCAAGAAGGGCGAGGACGCCATCGGCAACGAAACCAAGGTGAAGGTGGTGAAGAACAAGGTCTCTCCGCCTTTCAAGACCGCCGAGTTCGACATCCTGTTCGGCGAGGGCATCAGCCGCGAGGGCGAGATTCTCGATCTGGGCGTGCTGCACCGGGTGATCGAAAAGTCCGGAGCCTGGTACGCCTACAACGGCGAAAAGATCGGGCAAGGCCGCGACAATGCGCGCGAGTTCCTGCGCGAGAACAGTGACCTGCGCGTCGAGATCGAGAACAAGGTACGCACCGAACTGGGCGTGCCGCTGCTGCCGGTGGACGAGCCGCAAACACCCGTCAAGGGCGGCAAGGCGGACAAAGCCGAGAAGGCCGGCAAGGCCGACGCCGCCTGACACCCGCTCCAGCCACCGCCCGAACGGTGGCGGTCACCACCATGGGTTCCTTTTCGATCTCTCTCAAAGGGCGCGCGCTCAAGCTGCTCGCCGCGCGCGAGCATTCGCGTGCCGAACTCCAGCGCAAGCTGGCGCCCCATGAAACCGAGCCAGGGGAACTGGCCCGTGCCTTGGACGAGCTGCAGTCCAAGGGTTTCATCGACGAGCAACGTGTGATCGATTCGGTGCTTCATCGCCGCGCTTCTCGGCTCGGCGCCTCCCGGGTGCGCCAGGAGCTGCAGGCCAAAGGGCTGGATCCGCAGGCCGTGGCCAATGCGGTAGCGGCGCTCAAGGACACCGAACTGGCGCGTGCCCACGATGTCTGGCGCCGCAAGTTCGGCCGGGCACCGGGCGATGCGGTCGAACAGGCCCGGCAGATGCGCTTTCTCCTGACCCGGGGTTTTGGCGCGGAAACCGTGCGTCGCGTGGTGCGCGGCACCGCGGTGACCGATGACGGCGCCGACTGAAAACCGCCTCAGCCCGCGCGGGTCCCTGCGGACGCAGGAGGCCGCTCGCGCAGCAGGCGCCAGGCGAGCAGCGCGCTGACGGTGGTGATCGCCATGCCCAGCAGCGCAGCAGCCTGAAGGCTGTCGACAAAGGCCGCGCTCGCGGCGTGGCGCAAGGCCTGGGCCATCGGCTGGGGCAGATGGTTTGCGGCGTTGAATGCGCCGCCCAGCGTCGACGCGGCGAGGGCGGCGTCCACAGGCAGGTCGGCCGGCGCCAGTTCCCGCATGCCGCTGCGGTACAGGCTGGTGGCCAGACTGCCGAAGACAGCAATGCCCAGCGCGCCCGAAAGCTCCGAGCTCGTTTCCGACAAGGCCGATGCGGCGCCTGCGCGTTCGGGTGGCGCCGAACTGATGACGATGTCGTTGCCCAGCGTGAAGACCGGCGACATCCCCAGTCCCATCAACACCATGCCGCCCATCAGCCAGAGCAGCCCGTGCGGGGTGTCCACCATCACCAGTGCGCCAAAGCCGACGGCTGCCAAAGCCAGCCCCGAGACCATGGTGCGCGGGGCCTGCAGCCGCTGCGCGATCCAGGGCGTCGCCATGGAGCCGACAACGAAGGAGAGCGCCCAGGGCACGGTGCACAGGCCAGCGACCAGTGGCGACAGGCCGAGCACCAGCTGGAGGTGTTGCGAGATGAAGATGTAGACGCCGAACATGGCGAAGGACGTCAGCGCATAGGCGGTGATCGCCGTGGTGAAGCGGGGCTGGGCGAACAGGCGCAGGTCCAGCAGCGGATAGGCGACGCGGCGCTGGCGCCGCAGGAAAGCCGTGCCCGCCAGCAGTCCCAGCAGCGCGGCCAACGCGGTGCTGCCGCCCAGATGGCCTTCGGCCAGCTGCTTGAGTGCCGAAACGCCGGCCAGCACCGCGACCAGGGACAGCAGCACGCTCAAGAGGTCGAGCCGGTTGGCATGGGGGTCGCGGTACTCCGGCAACAGGGCTGGCCCCACCAGCAGCAACAAGACCATCACCGGAACGGCGGCCCAGAAGATGGCCGGCCATGCCCAGTACTGCAGGATCAGGCCGCCCACCAGAGGGCCGACAGCCCCGCCGACCGAGTAGCTGGAGATCCAGATGCCGATGGCGATGCGGCGCTCCCGCTCGTCGCGAAACATGTTGGAGATCAGCGACAGCGTGGAGGGTGCCAACGTGGCGCCGGCGATGCCGAGCAGCGCGCGCGTCGCGATCAGCGCGGGTGCCGTGGTGGCCATGGCTGCGGCCACGGAAGCGGCGGCAAAGGCGGCAGCGCCGATCAGCAGCATCCGCTTGCGGCCCAACTGGTCTCCCAGCGTACCCATGGTGATCAGAAAGCCAGCCACCATGAAGCCGTAGATGTCGATGATCCACAGCAGTTGCGACGCTGAGGGCTGCAGGTCCGCACTGATCGCGGGCAGGGCCAGGTTGAGCACCGTCAGGTCCATGGCATAGACCAGGCAGGGCAGGGCGATCACCGCCAGCGCGGTCCATTCGCGGCGCGTGGCCTTGGCGGGTACGGCCTCGGCCGCGGTGGGGTCAGGGCTCATGTGCGGGGCCTCTCGGGTTCGGCGTCACGCAGGGACGACGAACGAACCCCATGTCTTTCGACGAAGCCCGGGGCTGGGCGGTTTACAGCCCGAGCATGAGCTTGAGGTTCTGCACCGCGGCGCCACTGGCGCCCTTGCCCAGGTTGTCCAGCCGGGCCACCACCACCGCATGGCGCGCTTGCGGGTTGCCGAACACGCGGATTTCCAGCTTGTTGGTGTCATTGAGCGCCAGTGCATCGAGCTTGCCCGATTCGGTGGCCGGTTCGGCGCTGACCCATTCACTGCCGGCGTAGTGTTTCGCATAGATGGCATGCAGATCCGCCGGGCTGGGCTGGCCTGGCAGGGTGTCCAGGTGCAGTGGCAACTGCACCAGCATGCCTTGCGCGAAGTTGCCCACCGCGGGCACGAAGATCGGGCGCCGGTGCAGGCCGCTGTAGGCCATGATTTCGGGCAGGTGCTTGTGCTGGAGACCCAGGGCGTAGAGCTCGAAAGCGGGAGCCTCGTGTTTTTCGTAAGCCTCGATCATGGTGCGCCCGCCACCGGTGTAGCCGCTGACGGCCGGCAGGCACACCGGGTGGTCAGCGGGCAGTGCCCCGGCATCGACCAGCGGCCGCAACATGGCAATGGCGCCAGTGGCATAGCAGCCTGGGTTGGCCACCCGCTGCGCTTTCACCACCGCCTCGCGCTGGCCAGGGCCCAACTCCGGAAATCCGAACACCCATCCCGGCGCTGTGCGGTGGGCGGTGGAGGCGTCGATGATGCGCGGCTTCGAGCCGGGCAGTCCGTCGATCATCGCCACCGATTCACGTGCCGCGTCGTCGTGCAGGCACAGAATGACCAGATCCACCTGGGCCATCAGCGCCCGCTTGGCCTGCGGATCCTTGCGGCGCTCGGGTGCGATGCTCACCACTTCCACGCCGGGCATGCCCTGGAGGCGGTCCCGGATCTGCAGCCCCGTGGTGCCGGCTTCGCCGTCGATGAATACCTTGGCCATGGCCTGTCCGCCTTGTCAGTCTGGATTCAGTTGAGATGTCCACCATCGGCGGCGCCCGCCGGGTGCGCGCTTTTGGTGCGTTGCACCATGATACAGTCCCGGGTTACTGTTTTTCAGTGCCCCTTCGGCCCGCGCGTCGGCCGACCCCCTTAGACCCATTCCTGAGAGACCCCCTCATGAAGATCCACGAATACCAAGGCAAGGAAATCCTGCGCCAGTTTGGTGTACCGGTGCCGCGCGGCATCGCGGCGTTCACGGTGCAGGAGGCGGTGGAAGCCGCCCAGAAACTCGGCGGCCCGGTGTGGGTCGTCAAGGCCCAGATCCATGCGGGTGGCCGCGGCAAGGGTGGCGGGGTGAAGGTGGCCAAGTCGATCGACGACGTCAAGCGCCTCTCGGGTGAGATCCTGGGCATGCAGCTCAAGACCCACCAGACCGGCCCCGAAGGCCAGAAGGTGCGCCGTCTCTACATCGAGGACGGCGCGGACATCCAGAAGGAGTACTACCTCTCCGTCGTGACCGACCGCGCGACGCAGAAAGTGGCCTTCATCGCCTCCAGCGAAGGCGGCATGGACATCGAAGAGGTGGCGCACGCCACCCCCGAGAAGATCGTCAAGGTGTTCGTCGATCCCCTGACTGGTCTGACCGACGCCCAGGCCAAGGAACTGGCCAAGGGCATTGCGCTGCCGGCCGACTCCGAAGCCCAGTTCATCGATGTGTGCAAGAAGCTCTACAAGTGCTACATGGACACCGATGCTTCGCTGGTCGAGATCAACCCCCTCAACCGCGACGGCAAAGGCAACATCATCGCGCTGGACGCAAAGTTCAACTTCGACTCCAACGCCCTGTTCCGCCACCCCGAGATCGTCGCTCTGCGCGATCTCGACGAGGAGGATGCCGCCGAGATCGAGGCTTCCAAGTTCGATCTGGCCTACATCAGCCTGGACGGCAACATCGGTTGCCTCGTGAATGGCGCGGGCCTGGCCATGGCCACCATGGACACCATCAAGCTGTTTGGCGCCGAGCCGGCCAACTTCCTCGACGTCGGTGGCGGCGCCACGCCCGAGAAGGTGACCGAAGCGTTCAAGATCATGCTCAAGAACGACAAGGTCAAGGCCATCCTGGTCAACATCTTCGGCGGCATCATGAAGTGCGACACCATCGCCACCGGCGTGATCACCGCCTGCCGTGCGGTGAACCTGTCGGTGCCTCTGGTGGTGCGCATGAAGGGCACCAACGAAGAGCTCGGCAAGAAGATGCTGGCCGAGTCCGGTCTCCCCATCATCAGCGCCGACACCATGGCCGAAGCCGCCCAGAAGGTGGTGGCTGCCGTCAAAGCCGCCTGAGTGCCGAAAGGAAATCACCATGTCGATCTACATCAACAAAGACACCAAGGTCATCACCCAAGGCATCACCGGCAAGACCGGCCAGTTCCACACCGAGAAGTGCCAGGAATACGCCAACGGCAAGAACTGCTTCGTGGCCGGGGTGAACCCCAAGAAGGCCGGTGAATCGATCTTCAACATCCCGATCTACGCCTCCGTCAAGGAAGCCGCGCAGCAGACCGGAGCGACCGTCTCGGTGATCTACGTGCCGCCCGCAGGCGCTGCCGCCGCCATCTGGGAAGCCGTGGAAGCCGACCTGGACCTGGCGATCTGCATCACCGAAGGCATCCCCGTGCGCGACATGCTGGAAGTGCGCAACAAGATGAAGGCCAAGGAAGCCGCCGGTGGCAAGAAGACCCTGCTGTTGGGCCCGAACTGCCCCGGCCTCATCACGCCCGACGAAATCAAGATCGGCATCATGCCGGGCCACATTCACCGCAAGGGCCGCATCGGCGTGGTCTCGCGTTCCGGTACGCTGACCTATGAAGCGGTGGCACAGCTCACCGAAATCGGGCTGGGCCAGTCCAGCGCGGTCGGCATTGGTGGCGACCCCATCAATGGCCTCAAGCACATTGATGTGATGAAGGCCTTCAACGACGATCCGGACACCGACGCCGTGATCATGATCGGCGAGATCGGCGGGCCCGACGAGGCCGAGGCCGCCATGTGGTGCAAGGCGAACATGAAGAAGCCCATCGTCGGCTTCATCGCTGGCGTGACCGCGCCTCCCGGCAAGCGCATGGGCCATGCCGGCGCGCTCATCAGCGGTGGCGCCGATACGGCCGATGCCAAGCTCGCCGTCATGGAAGAGTGCGGCTTCAAGGTGACGCGCAATCCCTCCGAAATGGGCAAGCTGCTCAAGTCGCTGATCTGAGCGCGGACGCCGTGCGTGAAAAGGGCAACGCTTGCGTTGCCTTTTTTTTTGCCGACGGCCCAATTCGAGAAGGATTCCCGCGGTGGGGCCTTGATCCTGTCGGCCCATCTGAAACAAAATGAAACACCCCAGGGCGCCGGCCTGGCCGGACCGTCCATTGGTGCGCATGTCGCTGACCTTCGGGCAGTTCGCGGCGACCCGCAGGCTGATCAACCCGGAAAATGTCACACGTGACCTTCAGCGAATCCTTACAGACCCCATCGCGCCGCATTCAGAACGCGCATGCGCGCGCCGATATACTGACCAGCTTGCCGGGCCATCCTCTGCTGTCGCCAAGGCCCGGGTGCGTTGGCTCGCCATCGGCATCCTTTCCCAGTCTCTCCAGCGCAGACAGCGTCCATGCCCGTCCCTAAGTCAAACAACATGATCTTCGAGTACTTTTGTTTGACCGATCCGGGACTGATCAGGGACAACAACGAAGACTCGGTCGCCATCGACCCGGACAACCAGATCGCCGTGCTGGCCGACGGCATGGGCGGCTACAACGCTGGCGAGGTGGCCAGTGCCATGGCCACGTCCTTCATCAAGACCGAGCTGGGCCGCTGGATGTCCGAGGGCGGGCACGAGGCCAGCGCACGGGAGTTGCGGCGCGCGATGGAAATCTGCATCGACAACGCCAACCGCTCCATCTTCAACGCGGCCAACTCCAACCCGCAGTACGCCGGCATGGGCACCACCCTGGTCATGGGCGTGTTTCATGGTGAGCGCGCCATGATCGGCCACGTGGGCGATTCGCGCTGCTACCGCTTGCGCGATGGCCATTTCATGCAGATCACGCGCGATCACTCCCTGCTGCAGGAGCAGATCGATGCCGGATTGATCTCGCTGGAACAGGCGCAGTACGCCACCCACAAGAATCTGGTCACACGGGCTTTGGGCGTGGAAGATACGGTGTTGCTGGAAGTCAACGAATACCGCATCGAGGAAGAGGACCTGTACCTGTTTTGCTCCGACGGGCTGAGCGACATGATGAGCGACGAGCGTATCGCCGCTATCCTCGTGACCGCGGGCACGCTGGAGGAGAAGGCCCATGCGCTGGTGGATGGTGCCAACGACAGCGGTGGTCGCGACAATATTTCCGTGATATTGGCGTATGCTCGCTCCCGACCCATGCGCAAGGGGCTGCTCTCGCGCATGCTCGGAAAATGAATCAGACCGTTCTACAGAATTCTTCTAACAGGTTCCACAGGAGTCGGCCATGCCGAAAATGATCGTTTCCATCGACGGTGTCGTCATCAAGGAAGTGCAGCTCACCAAGGATCGCACCACGCTGGGCCGTCGCCCCTACAACGACATCGTGATCGACAACCTCGCCGTGAGCGGTGAGCATGCGGTCATGCAGATGTCGGGAACGGACGTTTTCCTGGAAGACCTCAACAGCACCAACGGCACCTACGTCAACGGCAAGGCGATCAAGAAGCAGCAACTGCAGAACGGCGACACCATCGAGATCGGCAAGTACAAGATCAAGTTCGCCCACGAAGGCGCGGCCGATTCGGTGGAGCGCACCACCGTGATCAGCGCGGGCGCTGTGGTCGGTTCCAGCGAACCGTCTGCCGCGCTGGGCAGCGCGGCGATCAAGGTGATGTCGGGCACTGCGGCCGGGCGGGAGGTACCGCTGGTCAAGGTGGTGACCACCATCGGCAAGCCCGGTGTGGCGGTGGCCGCCATCACCCGCCGTCCCCATGGCTATGTGGTCGCCCTGGTGGAAGGGACTCTCAAGCCGACCATCAATGGCAATCCCATCGGCACCGACGCGGTCAATCTGCAGCATGGCGACCTGCTCGAGTTGGCGGGCACGCAGATGCAGTTCGTTCAGCACTAGGTGCTTTCCCCTTCTCCGCTTGTTGCAGCATGCAACGGCGGGGGCAAGTGAGGAAAAAGTCCTTTACCTGCGGCCCCCTCAGCAGGTAGCCTCTCGCAGGCGGTTGGCTTCTGGCCGGCCAGGTCTGAAATTCACGTGCCGGTGTACCGGTCGTTCCATAGTCGAAGCTGCTGATGAGGGTCCGCGTTCTGGGTTGTTCTGGCGCCATCTCCCACGGCTGCCGCACCACCTCGTTTCTGCTTGACGACGACGTGCTGATCGATGCCGGCACCGGGGTCGGCGATCTCACGCTCGACGAGATGGCGCGCATCGACCATGTCCTGCTGACGCATTCCCATCTGGACCACGTCGCGGCCCTGCCGTTGATGCTGGATGCCGTGGCGGCAAGACGCATGGCCGTCGGCGCGGCACCGCTCAAGGTGCACGCACTCTCCGGCACCATCGTCGCGCTGCAGAAGCACATTTTCAACAACCACATCTGGCCCGATTTCGCGGCCATTCCCAGCGCCGACGCGCCGCTGATGCGGTTCGTGCCCATCGTGGTGGGCGAGGTTCTGCATGTCGGCGGCAAGGCTGTCGAAGTGCTTCCGGCGGTGCATACCGTGCCCGCCGTGGGCTTCGCCGCCGCCAGTCCTTCGGGACACTGGGTCTTCAGCGGGGACACGGGGCGCAACCCGGCCTTCTGGCAGCGCGTGAACCAGATGAAGGTGGCGTTGCTGGTGATCGAGACGGCGTTCAGCGACCGGGAGCAGGCGCTGGCGCAGCGCAGCCTGCATCTGGCGCCTCAGATGCTGGCGGAAGAGCTCGCGCAGATCCAGCCGGGCCGGCCTTACCCGATCTACATCACGCACACCAAACCGGCTGAAACCGGTCTGATCATGGAAGAGATTCGCCGTTTCGACGCCGAACCCCGGCATGCAGAGGCGCCGCGCCACGACATCCGCTGGCTCAGCGCAGGCCAGGTTTTTGATCTCTGAGCGCCTGACAAAACCTGTCTCCTGGATGGGGAGTGACAAAAAATGTCAGCAGCTTTCGCTGCTCAGCGCCAGAAAAGGTCACATCGCGGCGCTGAAGCGTGAAAAAGGCCTCGAATTCCCGGGCAATTCAAGTTGGCACGCGGTCTGCTGATAAGCAGGTGTTCCAACCCAACCCCCAAGGAGTTCCCCCATGAAGCGTTCCCTGCAAAAAGGTTTCACCCTGATCGAACTGATGATCGTGGTGGCCATCATCGGCATTCTGGCCGCTGTCGCCCTGCCCGCGTACCAGGACTATACGGTCCGTGCCCGCGTCTCCGAAGGCCTGGTGGCTGCCTCCGCGGCCAAGGTCAATGTGCAGGATGTGCTGTCGTCGGGGAATCCGTCGGCCAATGCTTCCGGCTACGCGCTGGGTTACACCGCTCCGTCGGCGACCCGCAACGTTTCCAGCATCGTGATTGCGCCGGATACGGGTGCTATCACCATCACCACCACGGCCGCCGCTGGTGGCGGCACGCTGCACGTGGTGCCGAACGCTCCTGGTGGCAGTGGTCTGCCCACGGGCACGGGCGCCTTCACGCCTCCTGCCGAGTCGGTGGCTTGGCGTTGCCTGTCCCAAGGTGCCGACGCCGCCAGCTGGCAAAACGTGCCTGGCACGGCAGCCACGCTGCCTGGCCGCTTCGCTCCCGCCGAGTGCAAGTAAACTGCGGCACAGCCTGAAAAGAGCGCTTCGGCGCTCTTTTTTTTGCATGGGAGATGTGTCCGCATGGTGTCGAGAGTGCGCGTTCGGTCGGCCGCGAGGGCGGCCCTTTTGCATCTGGGTCTGAGCCTGCTGGTGGCCAGCGCGGTCGCCTGGCTGGTGTTCGGTGTCTGGTACCCCGCGCCCTTCCAGGAACTCACCGGTGGGCGTTCCCTGTTTCTGATCCTGATGGCGGTGGACGTGGTCTGTGGCCCGGTGCTCACCCTCATCTTGTACGACCCCGCCAAGTCCCGTTTCAAATGGCGGGTGGATCTGGCGCTGATCGTCTTTGTCCAACTGGGCGCCATGGCCTATGGACTGAGCCAGGTGGCGGCGGCGCGGCCGGTGTTCGTGGCCTTCGAGGGTGATCGGTTTCGCGTGGTGCAGGCGCTGGACGTCGATCGCGCGCGGTTGCGCGAGGCGCCCGAAGGCCTGCGTGCGCTGAGCCTGGGCGGGCCGCGTGTCGTCGGCGTGCGCTTGTCCCGGCCAGGCGATGCCGACTACCTGGCCAGCATCCAACTGTCCACCCAGGGCCTGCATCCCGCCATGCGGCCTTCCCGCTGGCGCCCGTATGCGGAGCAGGTGCCTGCGGTGCAGCAGGCCTTGCGTCCCCTGGCGGACCTGCGTGCCAAGAACCGGGACTCCGCACCGATCGAGGCCGCGCTCGCCCGGTTGAAAGCCGATGAGACGCAACTGGGCTACCTGCCGCTGGTGAGGGAAAACGTGACCGACTGGGTGGTGTTGGTTCGCCGCGCCGATGGGGAGCCCGTGGCCTACCTGCACATGGACGGTTGGTGATGGACGCTCCGGCCCCAACCGCTTCTGCCATGCCACCCCGCAAGGAGGCTTCGCGTGCCACCGCGTGGGTGGTCTTGTGCAGCCTGCTGATCGCCGCCCCCTGGTTCTGGCCGTTTCTCTGGGGTCCTTTGTCGGCCATGTGGCCGGACTTGTTTGCCTGGACGGTGGGCGCCTTGCTGATCACGCTGCTGCCCTGCACGCGCGAGCGCTCCGTGTCCGCGTTGGCTTGGGGTTGGCTGCTGGCCGCGCTGGGCAGTTCCGTGCTGGGTTTGCTGCAGTACTTTGACCTGGAGAACGTGCTCTATCCCTGGGTGGCGCCCACATCACCTGGCTATGTCACCGCCAACGTGCACCAGCTCAACATGTTGGCCACCTTGCTGGCTGTCGGCTTGCTGTGCGTATGGCAACTGCTGGTGCGCCAGCAGTTGCGCGCCGGCCATGCGGTTTGGATGGCGGGCCTGTTGCTGGCCACGCTGGCTGCCACGGCGTCGCGGACCGGGATGCTGCACATGGCGGTGATCTCCTGCCTGCTCCTGTACTGGCATCACAGGCATTGGCAGCGCGTGGCACTGGTGATCGCGCTGGCATGGGGCTGGTACGCCCTCGCTGCGAACGGTCTGCCGTGGCTGGCCTGGGTGACGCGCGGCATCGTCATTGACCGCAACATATTTGGTCGGCTGGGGCAGGACATGGCCTGCCACAGCCGGCGCTACATATGGGGCAATGTGCTGGACCTCATTGCCCAGAAGCCCTGGACCGGCTGGGGCCCGGGTGAGCTCCTGTACGCGCACTACGTGACCGACTTTGGTGGCCACCGCTTCTGCGAAAAACTGTCCAACGCCCACAACCTGCCTCTGCACCTGGCGGTCACCATGGGCATTCCTGTGGCGGTTGCGGTGGTGGGTCTTGCCATAGTGGCGTTCTGGCGGCTCAAACCCTGGCAGGCCAGCCATCCGACCGAAAGGCTGTGCTGGGGTGTGCTCGCTCTGCTGGGCGTGCACAGCCTGCTGGAGTACCCGCTCTGGTTCGGGGTTTTCCAGCTCATGGCCGCCTTGGCCGCCTGGCAGATCTACAGGGTCAGGAAGGACCTGCGGGGCAATGGCGAGGCACGCATGTCGCTAAGGGGGCGGGCCTTGCTTTCGCTGGTGCTGGTTGCGGCACTGTCGCTGGTTGCCTGGGACTACCTCAAGGTCAGCCAGCTCTACATTCCGGCCAGCCAGCGGTTGGAGCGCTACCGGGATGACACGTTCAACAAGTCCAAGGACACCTGGTTGTTTCGAACGCATGTGTTGATCGCCCAAGTCGTGGTGACCGACCTGAAGCCGGACAACGCAGAACTGGTGCTCGAAGGCGCGCTGGCCTCGCTCCATACGGCGCCGGATTCGCGCATCATCCGCCGGGTGATCGAAGCGGCCGCCTTGCTGGGCCGGTCCGACCTGGTGGAGTTCCACATGGCCCGCTACAAGGCGGCCTGGCCCAAGCAGTACGAGGAATGGGTCGCACTCCAAAAGGCCGCTGCCGCGAAGTGACGCGGTGAGCAGCCGGGCGCCTTCAAGGCGCCACAAAATCCCCGCTCTTCCCGCCTCGCTTCTCCAGCAGGCGCACGCCGGAAATCACCATCCTTCGGTCCACCGCCTTGCACATGTCGTACACCGTGAGCAGCGCCACGCTGACGGCGGTGAGGGCTTCCATCTCCACGCCGGTCTGGCCGGTGCACTCGGTGGTGGCGCGGCAGACCACGCCAGGCGCCGTGGCGTCGATCTCGAAATCCACCGCTACGCGCGTCAGGCCGATGGGGTGGCACAGCGGAATGAGGTCACTGGTCTTCTTGGCGGCCTGGATGCCGGCGATGCGCGCGATGCCCAGCACGTCGCCCTTTTTGGCGGTGCCGCCCTGGATGAGCACCAGCGTGGCCGCCAGCATGGTGATGCGGCCTTCGGCCACGGCCACGCGGTGGGTGCTGGCCTTGGCCGCCACATCGACCATATGGGCCTGGCCCTGGGCATCGAAGTGGGTCAGGGCGGCGGTCTTTGTATCGGGCATGGGATCTTGTTGCGATGGCTTTACAGAACCGTTCGGACTTGGCGGCATCATACGGGGATGCGTGTCATTTCTCCGTTCAGGCGTCGACGCGCCTTCGGCGCCGGCTTGCTGGCCTTGTCGATGGCCCTGGGCCCGGCATCCCCATCGCAGGCCCAGAGTTCGAGTGGCGCTCTCCCCAGCCTTGGCGATGGCCAAGGCATGACCCTGTCGGCCGAGCGCCGCATGGGAGACCGCATCGCACGCGACATCTACCGCGACCCCGACTACCTCGATGACCCGGTTCTGGTCGACTACCTGCAGTCGATCTGGCAACCCCTGCTTGGCGCAGCGCGTGACCGTGGAGACGTGCCGCCCGAACTGGCCGAGCGCCTGGCCTGGCAGCTCATGATCTCGCGTGACCGACGCGTCAACGCCTTTGCGCTGCCCGGCGGCTACCTTGGTGTCAACCTCGGCCTGATCGCGGTGACGGAGCGGCCGGAGGAACTGGCCTCGGTGCTGGCCCACGAACTCAGCCATGTTTCCCAGCGCCACATCGCGCGCATGATGTCGCGAGAGGAGCGCATGGCCCCATGGATGGTGGGCGCCATGATCCTCGCTGCGCTGGCGGCTGGCTCTAACGCCCAGGCCGCCGGCGCGGCCATCGCTGGCGGTACGGCGGCGGCGGCGCAATCCCAGCTGAACTTCTCGCGCGACATGGAGCGCGAGGCGGACCGCATCGGCTTTGGCGTGCTCACCGGTGCCGGCTTCGACGGCTACGGCTTCGTCAGCATGTTCGAGCGCCTGCAGCAGGCCTCCCGCCACAACGACGACGGCTCTTTCCCCTATCTGCGCAGCCACCCGCTGACGGGAGACCGCATGGCCGACATGCGTGCACGCCTGCCCCAGGGCCCCCGTCAGACGGCGAACGCGGGTCCCGTGGCCGCTGCACCGGGTGGGGCGCCCGGGGGAACCGATGGTCCGCTGCGCCTGGACTTGCCCTCGCCCGACGTTGCCGGCGGTCCCGTTCTGGCTGGTGCCAGCAGCGCCCTGCACAGCCTGATGGCTGCGCGTGCCCGTGTCCTGTCGGAGAACGGCCCGGACCGGATGCGTGCCTGGCTCGCTTCAGGTTCGGCGGCCCAGGCCACCCCCGGCGAGCGCTATGCGGCCGCTTTGTCGGCACTCCGCCTTGGACAGCGCGATCAGGCGCTGACGCTGGCGCAAAACCTGCGCAACAGCGTCAGCACAGAAGGCCGGCCCGCCGCAGACGCCTTGATGCTCGAGCTTTTGCTGGCACCCAAAGCCGCCGGAGCGCCCCCTGCGCCCGCGGCGCAGACGGCCTTGCTCGCCGAACTGCGCGACCAGTCATTGGCTGGGACTGCCCGCGCCAGCGTCATCCTCGGGGCGCAGGCTGCCTTGGCCACAGGGCAGCCCGAACGCGCGGCCGCCCGGCTGCAGACCTGGGTGGCCGCCCATTCCCGCGATGCCCTGGCCTGGCAGACCATGTCGCGCGCGCAGGCGTCTCAAGGCCAGACCTTGCGTGCCATTCGCGCGGAGGCCGAGGCGCGTGCGGCGCAACTGGACTACAGCGGCGCGGCCGAACGCTTCAGGGCGGCGCAAGCCTTGCCGGCAGCCCAGCGCACCGATGGCATGGAACTGGCCATCGTGGACGCACGTCGCCGCGAGGTAGAGGCGCTGCTGCGCGAGTCAACGCGCGAGGACTGAGCGCACGGCTGCGTTGACCACCAGCATCAGCGCGGAGTAGATCAGCGAACCCAGGAGCGCGGCCAGGAAGCCGTTGACGTGGAAGCCGTCCAGCACGCTCGCGGCAGCCCAGAACAGCAGGGCATTGATCACAAACAGGAACAGGCCCAGCGTGACCAGCGTGACCGGCAGCGTCAACACCACCAGGATGGGACGCAACACCGCATTGAAGAGACCGATGACGGCCGCCGCAATCAGCGCCGAGGTGAAGCTCTGCACCTGTACGCCGGGATAGATGTAGGCCACCGCCAGCAGTGCACAGGCCGCAAGCAGCCAGGTCAGTATGAGTTTCATGCGGCCAGCATAGCACCGGACGAGACCGCACGGTCCGCAGACACCCCAGCGAGCGAAGCGAGGCGTCTCAGCCCAGAGATGCCGAGGGCCCGGCCCCGCCAGCCCAAGCTACCCCAGCGAGCGAAGCGAGGCGTCTCAGCCCGGAGATGCCGAGGGCCCGGCCCCACCAGCCCAAGCCACCCCAGCGAGCGAAGCGAGGCGTCTCAGCCCGGAGATGCCAAGGGTCCGGCCCCGCAGCCCCAACCACCCAGCGAGCGAAGCGAGGCGTTTCAGCCCAGAGATGCCGAGGGTCCGGCTCCGCCGGCCCAAGGCATCGTCCCCCCTCCCAGCGCCGACAGGCGCGCCAGAGAGGGGGGAAGCCGCGCAGCGGCGCAGGGGGGTGTTCTTTCTCTCACACCTCGTGCGTCACCGGCGGACGGCGCGAAGCGATCCACTTGCCCAGTGCGAGCACCAGCAGCGCGCCGGCGATGTGGGCGGTCCAGTACAGCGTGGTGGAGATCACGGCCAGGCCTTTTTCGTCCACCGTGCCCAGCTTGGGCATCCAGGTCCACTTGTCGGGGTTGACGAAGGCGGGGTCGGTCACCAGCATGCCGCCAGCGATCCAGCCCAGCAGCATGCCGCCCAGGGTGATGATGATGGGGAAGCGGGCCATCAGCTTGATGACCAGGGTGCTGCCCCAGACGATGATGGGGATGGAGATCAGCAGGCCCAGGATCACCAGCAGCATGGAGTGTTCGCCGGCGTTCTGTGCGGCGCCGGCGATGGCGATCACGTTGTCCACGCTCATGACGAGGTCGGCCACGATGATGGTCTTGATCGCGGCCAGCAGGCGGTCGCTGCCCTGGATGTCGCCATGGCCGTCTTCTTCAGGTGCCAGCAGCTTCACGCCGATCCACACCAGCAGGATGGCGCCGACCAACTTGAGGAATGGGACATTGAGCAGCGTCATCGCGAACGCGATGAGGATCACGCGCAGGACGATGGCGCCCGCCGTCCCCCAGATGATGCCCTTGGTGCGCTGCGCGGGTGGCAGCTTGCGGCAGGCGAGCGCGATCACGACCGCGTTGTCCCCGCCCAGCAGGATATCGATGATGATGATCTGTCCGAGCGCGACCCAGAACGCAGGCGATGTCAGGAAATCCATAAATTCCTCGTGGTTGCTTGTCCAACAACGGATGGAGTCCTGGCCCTCCCGCCAGTAGTCCGTCCGACATACTCGAAATCGGCCGGGCCGCTGGCCGATCCGTGGCGCTGAATGGTCCGTTCGCTGGCGTTGGCGAAGGGGGCAGACGTGCCTTGATCGGCCCACGGTGGGCCCATCAAAGGTCTTGCTCGACGGGCTGACGCGGGTCAACCCGTCCGGACAACCGGAAGCACCGTGCGGTGCTTCGTCCTGACGACGGTCCGATGTTCGGGAGCGGGCGCCCTGCAGAGGGCCACCCGCGCTGGAACGGAGAGCTACTCCCCTTCGAGAGCCGCGATTGTACCGGCGGCCGGGCCGTTGGCGCCGTGCGCTTGCGTACGCAGTTCCCACAGGGCCATGGCGCAGGTGGCGATCAGAGTGGCTATCATCCCCTCCCCATGCCCGGCATCCACATCACCGACATCGAAGCGGCCATCAACCACTGGCGTGAGCGCTCACCCTCGCCAGACGGTGTGTCGTTGCCAAGGGAGACCCGTGCCTTGGCGGAGGTGTATGCGCTCATGGTGTACTTTCGCGAAACGGAAGCCGACGAGGCTTCGTTGCCGCCGCAGGCGCGCGACGCTTGGCTGGCTTGGTACCAGACCACCCCGGACACACCCTGCATCGCGATCTGTTCCACCAGCCAGGGCGATGACATCTGCAAGGGTTGCGGGCGCAGCTTCGACGAAGTACAGCGATGGACCGAAATGAGCCCTGCCGAGAAGCGAGGCACCTGGCGGCGCATCACCCTGGAGGGTGGGGCCTGGCGCTTCAACCGCTATGCCGAGCGGGCGCTCAAGGAGCCTTCGGCGATGTCACCATCGCCTTAGGGTGAACAGACCCTAAGCGCGGCGGGCCAGTTCGGTGGCTTTGCCCACATAGCTGGCGGGCGTCATCGCCAGCAGCCGGTCCTTCTCGGCCTCGGGAATCTCCAGCGTGCGGATGAGGGCGTGCAGGGCCTCGGCCGTGACGGTCTTGCCGCGCGTGACTTCCTTGAGTTTTTCGTAGGCCCCCGGGACGCCATAACGGCGCATCACGGTCTGTATCGGTTCGGCCAGCACTTCCCAGGACGCGTCGAGATCGGCGGCGATGGCCTCCTCGTTGATCTCCAGCTTGCCCAGGCCCACACCCAGCGAGTGGTAGGCCAGCACGGCGTAGCCCAATGCCACGCCCATGTTGCGCAGGACGGTGGAGTCGGTCAGGTCACGCTGCCAGCGCGAGACCGGCAACTTTTCCGAGAGATGCCGCAGCAGCGCGTTGGACAGACCCAGATTGCCTTCGGCGTTTTCGAAGTCGATCGGATTCACCTTGTGCGGCATGGTGCTGGAACCGATCTCGCCCGCCTTGAGGCGTTGCTTGAAATAGCCCAGGCTCACGTAGCCCCAGATATCACGAGCCAGGTCCACAAGGATGGTGTTGGTCCGGGCCACGGCGTCGAACAGCTCGGCCATGTAGTCGTGCGGTTCGATCTGGATGCTGTAGGGCTGGAAGGTCAGGCCCAGGCCCAGGGGTTCGGGTGTCTCCACCACGTTGCGGCTGAACGCCTCCCAGTCGAACTCTGGCCAGGCGCTCAAGTGGGCGTTGTAGTTGCCCACCGCGCCATTCATCTTGCCCAGAAGCTTCACCTGGGCGATCTTTTCGCGTGCGGTCGACAAGCGCACCACCACATTGGCGATTTCCTTGCCCACGGTCGTCGGGCTCGCGGTCTGGCCATGCGTGCGGCTGAGCATGGGCACGGCGGCGTGTGCGTGCGCCATCTCGCGCAGCTTGGCGATCACGGCATCCAGTGCCGGCAGCAGCACGGCGTCGCGACCGCCCTTGAGCTGCAGGGCATGGCTGGTGTTGTTGATGTCTTCACTGGTGCAGGCAAAGTGCACGAACTCGGCGGCTTTCTCCAACTCCGGGCGCGCCTCGAACTTCGACTTGATCCAGTACTCAACCGCTTTCACGTCGTGGTTGGTGACCTTCTCGATCTCCTTGATGGCCTGGCCGTCGGCTTCGCTGAAGTTCTTCACCAGGCCCAGCAGGTAGGTGCGCGCGCCGGGCGACAGTGGCTTGAACTCGGCCAGGCCCGCGTCCGAGAGCGCGATGAACCAGGCGATTTCCACCTGCACCCGGCGGTGCATGTACCCCTGCTCGCTCATGAACGGCCGCAAGGGGGCCAGGCGGGCGGCGTAGCGGCCATCCAGGGGCGAGAGCGCGGAGATGGCGCTGGGCGAGGCGTGGTTGTGCGCTGCGGAGGCGGAGGGAGGTGGGGTGGTCGGACGCATCCGGCGATTGTAGGAGGGTGGGCCACGCGAACCGGGGTTGTCAGCGCAAGGCGGCGGGTGGCTGGCTAAAATCGTCTTCCCACGTCCCATCGACTTCCGACTTCTTCCTCTCCCTCATGAAACTGATCGGCGCCATCTCCAGCCCCTACGTGCGAAAAGTGCGTGTCGTCATGGCCGAGAAGAAACTGGACTACCAGTTCATCCCTGAGGACGTATGGTCGGCCGACACCCAGATCGGCAAGTCCAATCCGCTGGGCAAGGTGCCCTGCCTGGTCATGGAAGGCGGCGAGGCGGTGTTCGATTCGCGCGTCATCGTCGAATACCTCGACACCCTCTCGCCCGTGGGCAAGCTGATCCCGACACAGGGCCGTGAGCGCGCCGAGGTCAAGACCTGGGAAGCGCTGGCCGATGGCCTGCTGGACGCTTCCATCCTCGCGCGGCTGGAGCGCATGTGGCCCGGTCGCGGCGAGCAGGAGCGCAGCCAGGCCTGGATCGATCGCCAGCTTGGCAAGGTGGAGGCCTCGCTCAAATCCATGAGCCAGGGTCTGGGGGACAAGGCGTTCTGCTCGGGCATTCACTTCAGCCTGTCCGACGTGGCCGTGGGCTGTGCGCTGGGGTACCTGGATTTCCGTTTTCCAGTGATTGACTGGCGGACCTCCTATCCCAATCTGGCCCGCCTGGCGGACAAGCTCAACCAGCGCCAGAGCTTCATCGACAGCAAACCGGTCTGACGGCCTCGCGGGCTGCGTGCGCGCGGCTGCAGGCGGGGTGGGCTTTGCGGCCACCTCCGGTTTCGTGGACTGTCAGGTGGCGGCTCTTCTTCTGAGCCAGCGCATCAGCACGCGCAGCATGGGCAGCTTCTCGTACAGTTCTTCGGCGGCATCCCAGTAGTCCCGGTGGTCGGTGATGCGGCCGTCGGCCGCGAGCCGCAGGTGCGATCCGCCGCGCACCACCTGCTCGGTCGAGGTGTCGAATCTCTTGAAGCGGAAGCGGAACTCCCACGCCAGAAAGCACTGAGGGCCATCGACCAGGCGGGACGTCACCACGAAGTGCGGTGTGTGCAGGCTGCGAAACATGTGCTCGAAAATGCGAGCGATCGCGGGCCGCCCCTGCACCTCGTTGAACGGGTCCTTGAAGCGCGCGTCGGCGGTGTAGAACTCGTCCAAACGGGCCAGCGACGAAGGAGAGAGCGACTCGAACCACGCACACAGCCGGTCGATGGCGGGGCGATGGTCGACGGCGTGCGGGTTGGACATGTGCGTTTATAGCCCGGTGAAGCGGTGCACCAGCGGAAAGTAGGCGCGGTAGGGCAGCAGGCGCAGCAGCTTCATCCAGCGGGTGAAGCGGCGTGGAAAGTGGATGTCGAAAGCCCCGCGCGCCCAGCCATCGAGCATGGCCTGCGCGGCCTGTTCGGGGGCGATCAGCGCAGGCATCTCGAAGCGGTTCTGCGCGGTCAGTGGCGTTTGCACGAAACCCGGATGCACCACGCTCACACCCAGCCCGAGAGGGCGCAGGTCCATGTAGAGGTTCTCGGCGAGGTGGGTGAGCGCGGCTTTCGTGGGGCCATAGGCCAGGCCCTTGGGCAGGCCACGAAAACCGGCCACGCTGCTGATCAGGCTCAGGTGGCCGTGACCCTGGGCTATCAAGGCGGGCAGCACCGCGTGCATCAGGTGCAGCGCGCCGCTGTAGTTGATGTCCAGATGGCGCCGCAGGTCGGCCAGATCCAGCGACTGAGCACGCATCTCGCGGTAGTGGCCCGCACAGTACAGCACCAGGTCCAGCGGGCCTTGCGCCAGGATGGCATTGGCCACCTGCTGTACGGCCGACGCATCCGTCACATCCAGTGGCCAGACCTGTCCCTGCCCGTTCATGCGGGAGGCGACCGCCTGCAAGGCTTGCGTGTTCCGTGCGGAGAGTTGCACCTGCGCGCCACGCGCGTGCAGGGCCAGCGCGGTCGCTTCGCCAATGCCACTGGAGGCGCCGATGAGCCAGACGCGACGACCTTGCCAGCGCGTGATGCGTGGATTCATGGGGCCGAACAGCGAACTCTGGTTCGCATGCGCGCGCGGTGGCTCGGCGACAAAGGCGCGGGGGGTCTGGTTCATGGAGGGGTTCTTTTCACGAAGGACAGGGTGACCTCGCCCAGCCGGACGCCGAACTTGCTCATCTGCGCGCGGTTGAGCATCACGCGGTCGTCCATGAGGAACATCCAGTCGTCGAACTGCACGTCATAGCTCGTGCCCTCCACGGGCAGGCGCAGCGTATAGGTCCAGCGGAACGCATTGCCCCGCTGCTCACCCAGGGCCTGGCCCACCACATCGTCTGCCGTGCCTGAGAAGCGGCCCTCGCCCAGGTGCTTCATGCGCCAGATCCGCTTTTGCGTGCTGCCGTCGCTGTAGGTGAAGTCCTCGTCGAGCACGCCGTCATCGCCATTCCACTGGCAGCGCATCACCACGGTGAAACGCCTGGCCACCCGGCCTGCGCGATCGGTGAACACGCCATAGGCGTCGAGTGTGCCGCTGAAGTAGCGGCGCAGGTCCAGTTCAGGCTTCTCGCCCGCGTAGTCCGCCACGGTGGGGCTTGCGCACCCCGCCGTGAGGGCCGCGGTGCCAGCGAGGCCGGCGGCCAGCAGAATGTGTCGTCTTTGCAGTGCCATCTTCACCTCGTTGGAACTTGAGCGGCCGCCGTCGCGCGCACGAGCCGCTCGGGCCGTATTACCAGCAGATACAGGGTCACGCCGGCGGCCAGCTTGAGCAGGCAGGGCAACAGGCAGTAGGCGAGCGTGAGGGTGTTGAGCGCGGTGGCGTCCCTGGCGCCCGGTGCATAGCCCAGCCAGGCCAATAGAGGCAGTGCCAGCCCGGCGGCGAGCGCCAGGTTCATCTTGGTGGCGAAGTTCCACCAGCCGAAGTAAGCCCCTTCGCGCCGGCCGCGTTCGCCCAGCTGACCGATCAGGCCCGCAAGCATGGCGCCGGGCAGCGCGAGATCGGTGCCCAGTGCCACGCCGGAGACCGCGCAGACCAGCAGGAAGGGCAGGACGTCGCCGGTGCCCAGGCCCGCCGTCCAGGCGAAAGCCGCCACCGCCATCGCCATACCCGCCAGCCAGGTGCGGGCCAGACCCCAGCGTTCCACCAGGCGTACCCACAGAGGCAATGACAGTGCGGCGCAGAGAAAGTAGGTGCCCAGAAAGGCGGGCTCCAACGAAGCCGGTGCCTGCAGCCGGTCTTGCGCGAAGAACAACACCAGCGTCGCCGGAATGGCGCTGGCGATGCCGTTGAGCACGAACACCGCGAGCAGACGTTGGAAAGCCGGCTGGCGCAAAGGAGAGGGGCCCGCGCAAGAGCGGGCCGTGGCCCGGGGTGGCACCGGCGATCCGCTCCAGCTCCACCAGCCCAGCGCCAGCAGCACCGCGAAGCACGCGACCATCGCGCCCATGCCCAGTGTCCCAGGCAACACGGCCGCCAGCAGCACGCCGGCCAGCGCGAAGCCCTCGCGCCAGGCCACGACACGGCTGCGTTGGGTTTCGCTGCCACCCAGTCGCGCACCCCAGGCCTGGTGGGACACGGCGATCACGCTGTAGGCGGTGTAGGCCAGGGACAGCACCGCACCAGCCCATGCCAGCAACCCGCCCTGCCCGCGTTCGAGGATCTCGGGGGGTGGAAAGAACAGGCCCCAGAGACTGAGCGCCAGCACCACCGAGGCGCTTCCCGTCGCCACCATCAAGGCGGTGACGGAACGGGCGATCAGGCGGTCGCTCCAGCGTCCTATCCAGGGGTCGAGCAACGCATCGATCAGGCGCGCGCCGAGCAGCGCCGCACCCAGCAGGGCCAGTGGCGCGCCGAACTCGCGGGCATAGTGGTTGGGCAGCACCACGTACAGCGGCAACGCCACGAAAGCCAGCGGCATGCCCAGCAGGCCATAGCGCAGCCCATCACGCCATGCGCCCGGCCCACCGAAGCCGGCGATGGGCTCTGCGCTGGGAGCGGCACCGGCGCTCGTTTTCATGGGACGGACCGCAGCGAGGCGGTGAGTTCGCGGCGCATGCCGGGTTGCGAGGTGTCCGGTGACAGCCAGATCGAGAAAAAGCGGCGCGAGAAAGCTTCGTCCGCAATCTCCCCCAGGCGCTGGCCGTTGAGGAAGAAGCGCGCGCCGCGGCCGGGTTCGTGAACGCCGGTGATGCGATCGCCCCGGCGCACGTCGGGAAACAGGCGTGCCATGGCCTGCAGCCAGCGTTCGGCCTGTTCCGCTGCCAGCGGGGCCATGCCTCGCATCTCGTCGATCGAACGTTCGGCGATATCGCTGCCCTTGAAGCTGCGCAGGTAGCTCAGCGCCAGCCCGAAGCGCTGTGTGTCGTAGCGTGCGAGGTCAAAGCCCGGCGCTGCGTAGAGGTAAGCGTCGTAGACCTCGAAACCCCAGACGCGCAGCCGTGTCTGCCCTGCCAGGGGCAGGCCCTGAAGTACAGCCTCCAGGTCACCGGCCTCGGACGCCCAGGCCGGTACGCCGGCGGCCAGCACCAAGGCGAGCACGGTACGCCGGGACGGGCGTTGGGGCTGGCGGGCAGGCATCATGCGGGCTTGCGCAAGGTGTACTGCACCACGTCGATGCTGCGTTGCTCGAACGCCGCCTCGCAGTAGGCCAGGTAGAACTCCCAGATGCGCAGGAACCGCTGGTCGAAGCCCAGTTGCAGCACCTGCGCCCTTTCTTGCAGGAAGCGCTCTCGCCAGGCCGCGAGTGTGCGCGCGTAGTCCTGGCCGAAGGCGAACTCATCAACCAGCTCCAGGCCGGCGCGCTGCGCGTGCGCCCGGAACTCGCGTGGGCAAGGCAGGCAGCCACCGGGGAAGATGTACTGCTGGATGAAATCGGTGCCTTGTATGTAGCGGTCGAAATGCGCATCGTCGATCACGATGCTCTGGATGCATGCGCGTCCGCCAGGTTTGAGCAACCGGGCCACGGTCTGGAAATAGGTAGGCCAATAGGCACGCCCCACGGCCTCGATCATTTCGATCGAGCAGATCGCGTCGAACGGCGCATCTTCGATGTCCCGGTAGTCCTGCAGGCGCAGGTCCGCGCGGTGGTCCCGGTCCAGCGCGCGCAGGCGTGCCTGCGCGTATTCGAGCTGCTCGGTGGACAAGGTCACGCCAACCACGCTGGCACCGAATTCGGTGGTGGCCTTCTCGGCCAGGGCGCCCCAGCCGCAGCCGATTTCCAGCACCCGGTGGTCCGCCTGCACGCCGGCCATGCGCAAGGCGCGGCGCACCTTGGCGTGCTGGGCCGAGACCAGGGACTGCTGCGGCGCCTCGAACCAGGCGGCGGAGTAGTTCATCGTCTCGTCCAGCCACAGCGCATAGAACGGATTGCCCAGGTCATAGTGGGCGTGGATGTTGCGGCGGCTGTTGGTGCGGGAATTGTGGTTGAGCAGGTGCCGCAGCCGGTAGACCAGCCGACCGAGCCAGGAGCCGTACACCACGTCTTCCATTTCGCGCCGGTTGGCCACGAGCAGCGACAGCAGGGCACTCAGGTTGGGCGTGCTCCAGTCACCCTGGATGTAGCCCTCGGCAAAGCCGATGTCGCCCGACTTCAGCGCCGCGCCGAACACGCGCCAGTTGTGCAGGTGAAGGCTGGCGTGTGGCCCTTCACTCTGGCCGAAGCGCTGCACGGAGCCATCCGGCAACTGCAGGGTCAGACTGCCGCGGCTCAGGCGTTGCAGCAGACGCAGTGTGGTGCGTGCCGCGGCCGGGGCATGGCGCGGCAGTGCGAGGGCAGCGGCGCTGCCGGGCGTGGCGGTGGAGCTGTTCATGGTTGGCGGGAAGGGGTGGTGTTCAAGGGGGAGACCTGGGGCGTGCCGGTGGTGACGAAGCGACTGGGTGCGGGTGGTTGATGGAAGAAAGGGGTGCGCCGCCACCACAGGCGCAGCGCCTGCCAGTGGATGCGCGCGACCACGCCCAGCGTCATGGCCGGATGCGACCACAGCGCCTGGCGCCGCGTCTGCGCATCCAGTGCACGCAACTCGCCGCTCACGCTGGTGTGAAGCAGGGGGTGCGCCGAGTTGTCGTCGTCGAAGTAGTCCACCCGGGCCACCGTGCGCCCACCCGATCCGTCACTGTCTCCGGTGCGCAGGAACACGAAGCGGTAGCGGCCGCGCACCGGACAGAACGGGGAGACGTGGAAGACCTTGTCGGCCTCGCAAGGCACGCCGTAGCGAGGGGCATCCAACAGATAGCAGTGGCGCTCGCCGAAGGTGTTGTTGACCTCCGCCAGCACGGCGCGCAGCGAGCCGTCGGTGCGGTGGCAGAACCAGAAGCTCACGGGCTTGAACGCGTAGCCCAAGACGCGAGGGTAGGTGTGCAGCCAGATTTCGCCCTGAGCATCGTCGATGCCGTGCGTCTGCAGCAGTGCCTCCAGCCAGGCCAGACAGTCCGATCGCCCATCACCGTGGTCGGTGTCGTGGAAGCTCAGCGCGCCGCGCCGGTTGCGCACCAGCGCCCCATCGCCATGGGCTCGCAGACTGCGCAGGGGCAACATCAGAAAGTACGTCGGATAGACAAAGGCATTGCGGCGCGGCCGGTGGCGCGTGTGGCGCACCTGCCCGAACCCGATCTGCGCTTGCGCTGTCACGCAAACACTCCAGGCAGGGCCCCGCGGCGCACATCGCCTGCTTGGGGCAGCGGCACCAGACCATGCCGATCGATGATGGCGCGTGCGGCGTGCAGGCCCGCCTTGAGCCCGTCTTCATGGAAGCCGTAGCCTGCCCAGGCCCCCGCAAACCAGGTGTGGCGCTGGCCCTGCATGGCATTCACCCGGGCCTGAGCGCGGATCGCCGCGAGATCAAACACCGGGTGCTCGCAATCGTAGGTGGCCACCACCTTATCGGCAGAGATCTCGCGCTGCGGATTCAGCGACACCAGCACGGGTTGGGACACGGGCAGCGGTTGCAGCCGGTTGATGAGGTAGTGCAGACAGACGCGCGCATTGCTGGAGCCTCCCTCGTAGTTCCAGGCCGCCCAGGCGCGCGGGTTGGCCGGCAGCACGCTCGCATCGGTGTGCAGCACAGCCCGGTTGCGCTGGTAGCGGATGGCGCCCAGCACCTCGCGTTCGTTCTGGCTGGCATCGCTGCCCAGAACGGTCAGCGCTTGGTCGCTGTGGCAAGCCAGTACCACCGCATCGAAGCGCTCGACCAGGCCTTCGGTCACGATGCGCACGCCCTGCTCGTCTCGCAGCACCTGCCGCACCGGCGTGGACAGCCTGCGGTCGGCTATGCCCTGGACGATCTTCTGCACATAGCGGCGCGAGCCGCCTGCCACCGTGAACCACTGTGGCCGGTTGGTGATCTGGATCAGCCCGTGGTTGTGGCAGAAGCGCACCATGGTCGCCACGGGGAAAGCCAGCATCTGGTCGGTCGGGCAACTCCAGATGCAACCCAGCATGGGCAGGAAATACCAGTCGCGAAACGCCTCGCTGAAGCCGTGCGCGCGCAGAAAGTCACCCAGCGGCTGCATCAGTGGGCTGTGCTCGCCGAGGTCTTCACCGCGCTGCGCCAACTGGGTGGTCAGGCGGTTGAAGCGCACGATGTCGGCCAGCATGCGCAGGAAACGCGGGTTGGCCAGATTGCGTCGCTGCGCGAACACGGAGGAGAGATCACTGCCGCTCCATTCCAATGCGCTGCCATCCCGTGCCGCGCCCGGCACCTGCACCGAAAAGGACATGTCCGACGGTGCCAGCGGCACGTCCAGTGCCGCCAGCAGACCTTGCAGATTGGGGTAGGTGCGCTCATTGAGCACCAGAAAACCCATGTCCACCGGGAACTGCACCGCACGGCCATGTGCGTCGGACAGGCTCATGTCGACCGTGTGTGCGTGTCCGCCGAAATGGTCGCCGGCCTCATACAGGGTCAGGTCGGCCAGGCCTTGCAGCGTGTGGGCCGCCGCCAGGCCGGCTATGCCAGAGCCGACGATGGCGACCCGGATGGGACGTTGGGGGGATGGGGCCGTGGCCGGCCGGCGCAGGTCCGAGTACATGCTGCGGACCTCAGCGGCTGGCCATCCGGCATGAGGCCGGCGGTGTACAAAAGACTGCGAAGCGCCCCGAAACGAACCAGGGAGGGAGGGAGGAGGAGGAGAAGCGCCTCGGGATTTCAGTCAGGCCACAAGAGCCTGAAAGGCTTCGCAGTACAAAACGGAGTCGATCAGCCGGGCTTGCGACCCGACTGCTTTCTGAGAGCGTCGCCGGTTGTGAAAAGTTCCGGCGCAGGAGGTCTGGCGTCGGCTTTCCGGAGCTTGACAGTGCGCAGCTTGGCATTTTGGGTGCAAAAACATACTTGTTGGTATTAATGTGACTATACAGTCACTTTTTAGCCGAGAGAAGTTTTTCAATATCCTTTATGAAGTTGGGGTTTTGAGGATCCACGCCGCTGGCGTAGCTTTTGACCGTCTGGCCATCGCGAGCGATCAGGTACTTGTGGAAATTCCAGCGAGGCCGCTCACCGGTGCTCTGTGCGAGTTGGAGGAACAGGGGATTGGTGTGGCGCCCGGTGACGCTGGTCTTGCTGAACATCGGGAATTTCACGCCGAAGGTGTTCTCGCAGAATTCGGCGATGGCCTGGTTGCTGCCCGGCTCCTGACTGCCGAAGTCGTTGGACGGGAAGCCCAGCACCACCAGACCCTGGGCCTTGTAGCGTGCATGCAGCGCTTCCAGACCCTCGTACTGTTTGGTGAAGCCGCAGAAACTCGCGGTGTTCACCACCAGCACTACCTGGCCACTGTACTGACAGAGGGACTGGGGTTTTTCGTCCTGCAACCGGTCGAAGCGGTGCTGGAGCAAGGCTGGACAGGCACTGGACTCCGCAGCCTGGGCTGACGCGCCGATGGCGGTAGCCGCACAGACGAGCAGGATGGCGGCGGTCCCGCGACGCAGGGTTTCTCGCAGGTGTGGAAAGGGCATCATGGCAGGGCTCCTTGAAAGAGGGTGGACTCATTTGACACGGACTACGCGGCGGGCAGCGGTTTGGATGCAGGCCAGCCCCAGCCGTTCGACCACCGGAGCGCGGACCCTGAATCCGCTACCCCATTCCCCCGCGCAACACGATGATTTTCAAGAAGATTTTTGAGGGCCGCTTAAAATGCGGGCAGTTTTGAAAGACCCGCATGCTTTACCCTGAACTCTTCAAGCAACTCGAATCTGTCCGCTGGGACATGGACAAGGACATTCCCTGGGACCGGTTTGACGCCTCCGCGCTGTCCGATGAGCAGGCCCAGACCATCAAGATGAACGCCATCACCGAATGGGCGGCGCTGCCCGCTACGGAGATGTTCCTGCGCGACAACCGCGACGACTCGGATTTCTCCGCCTTCATGTCGATCTGGTTCTTTGAAGAGCAGAAGCATTCGTTGGTGCTGATGGAGTACCTCCGGCGTTTTCGACCCGACCTGGTGCCCAGCGAGCAGGAACTGCACGACATCCGTTTCGAGTTCGACCCGGCGCCGCCGCTGGAGACGCTGATGCTGCACTTCTGCGGCGAGATCCGCCTCAACCACTGGTACCGCCGCGCCAGCGAATGGCACACCGAGCCGGTGATCAAGCAGATCTACAGCACACTCAGCCAGGACGAGGCGCGTCACGGGGGCGCCTACCTTCGCTACATGAAGCGCGCGATTGGCAAGTTCGGCAACGAGGCCAAGGCGGCCTTTGCCAAGGTGGGCGTGCTGATGGCCAGTGCGCGCCGCACCGCGCAGGCCTTGCATCCCACCAACCTGCACGTGAACAAGAACCTGTTTCCCAAGGACACCATCCAGAGCCGTCTGCCCAACCCGGAGTGGCTGGAGCATTGGCTGGACAAGCAGATCAATTTCGATGCGGTGTGGGAAACCCGTGTCGTGGAGCGCATCCTGCACAACATGAGCCTGCTCATGGACCAGAGCTTCAAGACCGTGCAGGAACTCAACCGCTTCCGCAAGGCGATCACGCCAGCCGCGGTCACGCCCGCACCGGCGGCCGGCTGAAGCCTTCGCCGGGCCGCCAGGCCAGGGCCGTGCCCAGCAGCAGTCCCCATGCCACGCCGCTGAGGTGGGCGGCCTGCACCACCGACATGTCGTTCGCCGGGTCCCACACCACGGGGTAGGACCAGGGCTGCTCCAGGGCGGTTTTCACCAGTACCCCCAGCGCCAGCAGGCCTCCCCAGCGCCTGGCTTTGCGGATGGGGATGCGCTTGAGCAGCAATTGCACGGCCAGCACCATGGCGCCCGCGTGCAGCAGGCCGGAGAGCCCGACGGCATAGCCGATCTGTGGCCACGCCAGCAGCGTGAACTGGGTCAGCGGCCAGGCCAGCAGCCAGGCGATGGCACAGCGCATGGGCGGTCGGATTACCCACGCGAAGGCGGTCAGCGCGCCCAGGGCAAGCTGGTTGCCAATCAAATGGGGGGTGTTCAGGTGCACCCAGGCACTGGTCCACAGTGTCCAGAGATGGTCGCGCCAGTGGTCGGCGCGCCAGGTCAAGGCTTCGACCGCGTCTGGGCGGGCCCACCACAGCAGCATGCTGGCCACGCCGTGCACGCAGCACACGAGCAGCCAGGCGCGGGAGGATTTCATGCGCCGGGTTTGACGGATGGGCTCGCTTCGGCGCGGCCCAGGACATGCTGCCAGAGCGCGCGCACCGCGGCAGCGGATTCGGCCACCACCTCCGGATCGACCTGGGTGGGCGTCTCGTCCAGGCGGGCGCGGTGCTGGATCTGGCGCAGCTCGCGGTAGGCACGCGCGGCGGCCTCTCCCATGCCGGGCGTCAGCAGGCCGGCCTGCTCCGCACGCCGCAGCAGGTTGATGTTGCCGGTGTTGGCCCGCAGTTCCGGGTGATCCCGGGAATGCAGCAGCACGAGGTATTGCACGGCGAACTCCACATCCACCATGCCGCCGGGGCTGTGCTTGACGTCGAAGCGCTCGCCCCGCACCGGGTGTGCAGCGCGCACCTTGGCGCGCATGGCGGTGATCTCGGCGGCCAGCAACGCGGCATCGCGTTCGGCGGTGATGACGGCTTCGCGCACTGCGTCGAAGCGGCCGGCCAGCCCCGCGTTGCCGAGCACGAAGCGTGCGCGCGTCATCGCCTGGTGCTCCCAGGTCCATGCGGTGTTGCTGCCGCGCTGTTGCTGGTAGTTGGCGTAGGCGTTGAAACTCGTGACCAGCAGGCCGGAGTTGCCGTTGGGGCGCAAGGCGGTATCGATCTCGAACAGATCGCCTTCGCCGGTCTTGACGGTCAGCCAGTTGATCATCTTGCGCACGAAGGCGGCGTAGATCTCCGCTGCGTTCTCGTGCTCGTCTTCGTAGACGAAGACGATGTCCAGGTCGCTGCCGTAGCCCAGCTCTTTGCCGCCCAGCTTGCCGTAACCAATGATGGCAAAGCTGGGTTCGTCGCGGTGGCGGTTCTTCAGGCGGGACCAGCACCAGCGGGCAGTGACACGGAGCACCGAGTCCGCCAGGGCCGACAGGTCGTCGGCCACCTGTTCCACGGTCAACACCTTCTCGAGGTCGCGCGCAAGCGTGCGGAAGACCTCGGCGTGGTGGGCGCGGCGCATGAGGTTGAGCAGGGCTTCCTCATCGTCTTCGCCCGTGGCGCGCAGGGAGGCGCGTCGCGTCTGCAGCTCCGACTCAAACTGCTCGGCATCGAAGCGCTCGTTCAGCAGCTGCTGGCTGGCCAGCTCGTCGATCACGCCTGGGTGCTTGAGCAGGTAGCGCGCCGGCCATTTGGCCGCTCCCAGCAGGCGCAGCAGGCGTTCGTGCACCGAAGGGCGCTCCTGCAACAGCGCCAGATAGCTCTCGCGGCGCAGCAGAGGCTCGATCCAGTCGGCCATGCGAAGGGCCGCTTCCTCGCTCACGCGGCCTTCGTCGAGCCAGGCGCCGGTGCGCTGCACCAGCCGCACCAGGCGTGCGCGGGTGTCTTCGCGCAGGGCCAGGACGCGCGGATGCTCGCACCACTGCTGCACCTTGGCCGCGAAAGTGGGGGGCAACTGGGCGAGCACGCTCTGCAGGTCGTCCACCGCGCTGCGCGCAGCGGCGCCCTTGCGTGTGTTGCAGCCCTTGCCATGGCAGCCGACGTTGGTCGGACCACCGAGCAGGATGTCGAACTCCTGCGCCACCAGTTCGCGGTGGGCATCGAGGGCATGGAGGAAGGCGCAGACGTCGGGGTAGTCCAGCGAGGCGGCGAGCCAGGCCAGGTCGTCGTCGCGCGTGGGCATCACATGGGTCTGCTGGTCGTCCAGGTACTGGATGCGGTGCTCGACCCGGCGCAGGAATTCGTACGCCTGCGCGAGCGCGGTGGCCGTGGCCTGAGGCATCAGGCCTGCTTTGCACAGACGCTGCAGCGCGTCCAGCGTGGGCCGTGTGCGCAGTTCGGGGAACTGGCCGCCGCGCACCACCTGCAGCAACTGCACCGTGAATTCGATTTCGCGGATGCCGCCGCGTGAGAGCTTGACGTCGTTCGCCCGCCCCGGGTTGCCGGCGGCGCGCTTGGCGGCATGTTCCCGGATCTGGCGGTGCAGGCTGCGCAGGGCATCGAACACGCCGTAGTCGAGATAGCGGCGGAACACGAAGGGCAGCACCGTGCCGCGCAATGCGTTGGCGCTGCCGTCGCGCACACTGGCGCTGGGTGCGATGACGCGGCTCTTGAGCCAGGCGAAACGCTCCCATTCGCGGCCTTGCACGAGGAAGTACTCCTCCAGCGCGCCGAGCGAGACCGCGCTGGGACCCGAGTTGCCATTGGGCCGCAGCGCCAGATCGACACGGAACACGTTGCCGTGTTCGGTGGTCTCGCCAATGGTGCTGTAGATGTGCCGCACCGCCTTGTCGAAGTACTCGTGGTTGCTGATGCGGTTGCGGCCCTCGGCGTTGCCAGCGGTCTCGCCGTCCTGGTCGTAGATGTAGATGAGGTCGATGTCGCTGGACACATTGAGCTCACGCGCGCCCAGCTTGCCCATGCCGATGACCCAGAGCTGGGCGCGGCGCTCGCGGCCGTCGCTGCCCACGCGGCGCGGTTCGCCATAGCGCTCATCCAGCTCGGCGAAGGCCCGCGCGCAGGCCTCGTCGAGCGCCAGCTCGGCCAGTTCGGTGACCGCCCGGGTCACCACGGCCAGCGGTGCACCTTGTTCGCAGTCCAGCACCACCAGGCGCTCGAGCACGAGTTGTCGCAGCACGCGCAGCGCGGCAGGCACGGGCAGGCCGCGCTCGCGCAGGCGGTCCAGACAGGCCTGCATGCTGGCGCGCACCGGTGCGCCTTCAGGCAGGCAGTCGAGCGCGTCCGCATAGCGGCGACGAATGCGCTGGACGAAGCGGGAGTGGTCGGCCTGGCGGTCAGCAGGCGTCAGCGGCGGGCAGGCATTCACATTTGATGACAAACCGGAAACTTCCGCTTCGGAACCCGTGAAATGGCTGGCCGTCATAATTTGCGGTGGACATGAATCAAAGCCCGGCTCCCATCACTGCCGTCACGCGAAACGCCCGGACTCTTTCGTTGGTGACGAGGCTCGTGCTGTGGTTGGTGCTGGCGGGCTGGGGCCTCTTCGTGCTGACCTGGATCGGTCTGCACGCGTGGATTGTGCCCCGAATCGGCGAATGGCGTCCCGAGCTTGAGCGCTGGGCCAGCTCGGCGGTGGGGGTTCCGGTACGGGTGGGCGAGATCCGCGCCGAGAGCGGCGGTTCCGGAAGGGGCTGGCTGCCCCCGCTCATGCCTTCTTTCGAGCTGCGCGACGTGCGGCTCTTTGACCCGCGCGGCGAGGTCGCGTTGCAACTGCCGCTGATTCGCACAGCCGTCTCTGTGCGTTCGCTTTGGCACGGCAGCTTCGAACAGATCGTGATTGACCAGCCGGTGCTGGATGTGCGGCGCACCGAGCAAGGGCGCATCGAAGTGGCGGGCCTGGACCTGTCAGGGCCGCAGGACGAGGACGGTCAGGCGGCGGATTGGTTCTTTGCGCAGAACGAGTTCGTCATCCGGCAGGGCACGCTGCGCTGGACGGATGACCAGCGCAGGCAGCCCACGCTGGCCCTGGACAAGGTGGACCTCGTGGTGCGCAACACGGCGCTGACGCACCAGTTCCGCATCGACGCCACCCCGCCACCCGAATGGGGCGAGCGCTTGAGTCTGCGAGGTCGGCTGCGCGAGCCCCTGATTGATCTTCAGGCGCGCGAGCGGCGCACGCCCTGGCAGCATTGGAGCGGTGAGGTCTACGCGGATGTCGCCCGCATCGATGCCGAACGCCTGCACGCCTATGTGGACCTGTCGGACTGGGGCATCGATGTGCAGTCTGGTCACGGTGCGCTGCGTGTCTGGGCCGATGTGGAGCGTGGGCGCTTCGCCGGGCTCACCGCCGACCTGTCCTTGCGCGAGGTGCAGACGCGGCTGGGGCCCGAACTGCCCGTGCTGGGCATTGACAACCTGCAGGGGCGCGTGGCCGCCACCTGGGGTGACGATGGCTTCAGCCTTGTGACCGAAGATCTGCGGTTCCGCACCCTGGAAGGCGTGAACTGGCCTGCCGCCAGCCTGCAGTTGGGCCGTACAGCCCCGCCGGGCAGCCAGAACGAGACCTTGACGCTCAAAGCCCAGCGCCTGGATCTGACGGCGCTCGCGGCCCTGGCGAGTCGCCTGCCCATGCCCACCGACGCGCACGCGCTGCTGGCGCAGTTGCAGCCGGCAGGCGAGGTCAGCAACCTCGCCATGCGCTGGCAGGGGCGCCCTGGCGAATGGGCGCAAGGCAGCTACCAGGCCAGCGGGCGCGTGGTGGGCCTGGCGTTCGCGGGTCAGCCCAGCGGGCGCATGGCCGCTTCGGGCCGTTATCCGCTGCCGGGTCGTCCAGGCATTCGCGGAGCCACGGTGGACTTTGAGGCAGGCAGCCAGGGCGGTCGGGCGCGCCTGAGTGTCAAGGACGGTGTGCTGGAGTTGCCCGACGTGTTTGAACAGGCCGAGTTGCCGGTGCAGCGCCTGGAGGCGAGCGCTGCCTGGCGCGTGCAGGGCGAGCGCATCGAGGTGCAACTGGACAACGTGCGGGTGAGCAATGCCGATGCCGAGGGCACGGCCCAGGTGCGCTGGCACACGGGCGAACAGGCCGGTCAGCGCTTTCCCGGCGTGCTCGACCTCACCGCCCGCCTGACCCGTGCGAACGCCACCAGCGTGCACCGCTACCTGCCGCTGACCATGCCCGCCGAGGCGCGCCGCTATGTGCGCGAGGCGGTGCTGGGTGGCCAGTCCGACCAGGTGGATTTCCGTGTGCGCGGCGAAGTGGCGGAGGCACCTTATGAAGACCCGGGCGACCAGGGCGAATTCCGCATCGCGGCACGGCTGCGCAAGGTGGACATGGACTACGTACCCGCGTTCCTGCAGTCCGCGGGCGAAGCATCCTGGCCAGGTTTGCGAGGGGTTTCCGGCGAGCTCGTGCTGGACCGCAACAGTTTCAAAGTCACCGGCATCCAGGCCGGCCTGGCCGGTGCCCCGGGGGCACGCCTGAGCCAGGGCGAGGTGGGCATTGCCGACCTCGCGGGCAATTCCGTGCTCGTGGCCAGCGCCCGGGTGCAGGGTCCAGCGGGCGAATTGCTGGGGTTCGTGCAACGCTCGCCGATCAACCGCATGACCGACCAGGCGCTGGCGCGTGCGCGCATCGGTGGCGCTGCGCAGGTGGGGTTCGGACTGGAAGTGCCGCTGCACGATGCCACCGCCACCAAGGTGAGCGGCAACCTGCAGCTCGATGGCAACGATGTGCAGATCAGCCCCGAGTCTCCGCTGCTGGGCGGCGCCAAGGGCGCACTGACATTCAGCGAAACCGGGTTTGCCGTGCGTGGCGGTCAGGCCCGTCTGCTGGGAGGAGAGGTCCGCTTTGACGGAGGTCTGCGGCCCGATGCCCGTGGCGTTGCGCGCGTGCAGTTTCGTGGACAGGGCGAGGTTCGCGCGGAAGCCTTGCGCGAAGCCGGTCTGGGCTTCGTCTCGCGTCTCTTCCAGAGCGCCAGTGGGAGCGCGGCCTATACGGCGCAACTGGGCTTTCGTGGAGGCGCCGTGGAGCTGCAGGTGGCCAGCAACCTGCAGGGCATGGCGCTGAGCCTGCCCGCTCCGCTGGGCAAGAGCGCGGAGGCCAGTCTGCCGCTGCGCTACGACAACACGGTGCTGGACGTGGCGCCGAATGGGGTCGCTCGAACCGACCGTCTGGCCATTCAGCTGGGCCCCGTGCAGGCGCCCGCGCTGGCCTTGCACTATGAGCGCGACGTCAGCGGCAGCGAGGCCAGGGCCTTGCGCGGCAGCGTGACCATCGGCGCGGAAGAGGGCGCGTCGGTGGCCCTGCCTGCCGATGGCGTGAACGCGCAGGCACAGTTCGACCAGGTGGACCTGGACGCCTGGGAACGGGCGCTGAGCAGCAGCACCGGAATGGACGTTCGCGGCGCGACCGCGTCCGCGTCGCAGGCGGTCTCGGCCGGGCTGTCCTACCTGCCCACCACGCTGGCGCTCCGTGCCAACCGGGTGCGTGTCGAGGGGAGAGACTTCCACCGCGTGGTGGTGGGCGGGTCCCGTGAAGGCACCCACTGGCGGGCCAATGTCGATGCCGAAGAGCTCAATGGCTATGTGGAAATCCGCCAGTCGGGCAGCGGCTCGGCCGGCAGCATCTATGCGCGGCTGGCGCGTCTTACCCTGGCGCCGGCCGCGGCCAGCGAAGTGGAGCAATTGCTCACCCAGCCCAGCAGCGTTCCGGCGCTGGACATCATGGTGGAGGACCTGAGCCTGGCCGGCCGCCGCCTGGGCCGCGCCGAGATTGAAGCCTTCAACCGCGGCGGCCCCGCGCGTTCGGCGGAGTGGCGGCTCACCAAGCTGCGGCTGGGCGTGCCGGAAGCGCGCCTGAGCGCCACGGGCAACTGGGCGGCGCTGGGCGCGCAGGTCGATGGGGGCCTGCCCGCGCAGCGGCGCACGGTGCTCAATTTCACCCTGGACGTGGACGACTCGGGCCAGTTGCTCACGCGTTTCGGTCGCGAGGGCGTGGTGCGCGGAGGCAAGGGGCGCATCGAAGGCCAGATCGGCTGGGTCGGCTCACCCCTGTCCATCGACTACCCCAGCCTGTCCGGCCAGATCCGCGCCGATTTCGAGCGCGGCCAGTTTCTCAAGGCCGACCCCGGTGTCGCACGCCTGCTGGGCGTGCTCAGCCTGCAGGCCCTGCCCCGGCGGCTGGCGCTCGATTTCCGCGATGTGTTTTCCGAAGGCTTCGCTTTCGATTTCGTGCGTGGCGATGCACGCATCTCGCAGGGCGTGCTTTCCACCAACAACCTGCAGATGAAAGGCGTCAACGCGGCGGTGCTGATGGAGGGCAGTGCCGATCTGGCGCGCGAGCAGCAGGACATCAAGGTGGTGGTGGTGCCGGAAATCAACGCCGGCACCGCGTCCCTGATCGCCACCGCCATCAACCCGGCCATCGGGATCGGCAGCTTCCTGGCGCAGTTTCTGCTGCGCCAGCCGCTGCAGAGTGCGACCACGCAGCAGTTCCAGATCACCGGCAGTTGGGCGGACCCTCAGGTCGAGCGCATCGACCGCCCTTCGCCGGAGCCAACGTCCCCGCGTGACCCCTCGCGGGGCACGCTGCAGTAAGCTCGCGGCACGGCAGCGCGTGGGCTGCCCCAGCGAAAGGATGGACCTGTATGAAAGTCGCTTCGATCCAGATGGTCTCCGGCATCAGCCTGGACGCCAACCTCAGCGAAGCCCTGCGCCTGTTGCGTCAGGCCGCTGCCGCCGGTGCCGAACTGGCCGTTCTGCCCGAGTACTTCTGTTTCATGGGGGCTCGGGACGAGGACAAGCTCTTGCTGGCAGAGACGCCCGGGCTGGGCAAGGTGCAGGACTTTCTTGCCGATGCCTCGCGCGACCTCAAGCTCTGGATCGTGGGCGGTACGCTGCCCATGGCCACCGACGACCCTTCCCACGCGGCCAACACCTGCCTGGTCTATGGGCCGCGGGGCGAGTGCGCCAGCCGCTACGACAAGATCCACCTGTTCCGTTACGACAATGGCCGTGAACGCTACGACGAGGCCGCCGTGCTGCGTGCGGGCGAGACACCCACGGTCTTTGAATGCCGCGACCATGCAGGCCAGACATGGCGCATCGGCCAGAGCGTGTGCTACGACCTGCGCTTTGGCGAGCTCTACCGCATGCTCGCCGCCGACGTGTTGCTCGTACCCGCCGCCTTTACCCACACCACCGGCCAGGCGCATTGGGAAGTGCTGCTGCGCGCGCGTGCCATCGAAAACCAGGCTTTCGTGATTGCCAGCGCACAGGGCGGTGTGCACGAGAACGGGCGCCGCACCTGGGGCCACAGCATGGTCATCGACCCCTGGGGCGAGGTGATGGCCATGCATGCCACGGGGCCCGGCGTGGTGTTGGCCGACCTGGACATCGAGCGCCTGCGCACGGTGCGCGAACAGCTGCCCTCTCTGCAGCACCGCCGCCTCTGAGCGCGCCCGCCATGCCCCGCTTCTCCTGGCGCGAAGCGCTGCGCTCGCGCCGCTGGCTGCTGTGGGGCGCGCTGCTGTTGCTGGTGCTCATCCTGCTCGTGGTGCTGGTCTTCCTGGCCACCGAGTACGAAGAAGGCCGCGACCAAGCCGCGCTGGAGCAGGAGGCGGCGACCCTGGTCAGCGACATCCGCAGCAACCTCGTGCGCAACGTGCAGACCCTGCAGTCGCTGCACAGCGTGTCGCCGGCACCTGAGAACTGGGACGGGCCCGCGGCCGAACTGCTGGCGCGCCACCGCGAAATGGCGCGCGTCGAGTGGCGCAGCAACAACCTGCGGCTCATCGCCGCCCGTGACACACCCTATATCGGTGATCTCTACAGCCTGCTCACCCGCGCCAGCCTGCCGGCCGAGGTCAGCCTGGCGTGCGAGAACGCGCGCCGCATCTCCGGACCGTCGTACTCCAGCAGCTACTTCTGGCCCATGGCCGGCGGCCAGGGCGTGGAACTGATGGAGATGTGCCTGCCGGTCTCTCGTGCGGCACAGGCCGACGGCTACCTCGTCGTCACCTATTCGCTGGTCGGCATCCTCTCCGAACTGACCAACCACGCCTCGCTGCGTGGGCGCGGCCTGACGTTCAACGAGGTCGATGGCACGCGGCTGGCGCTCTACAGCATGGTCCACGGCCCTTACCGCACGCTCACCGCGCGTACCGTGCTCGACATGCCGGGGCACACACTGATTCTGCAGTTGCAGGCGCCGCGCCGCACCGGGGGCCTGTTCCCCAATGTGCTCACCGCTGTGGTCGGCGCGCTTTCGCTGGCCTTGCTGCTGGTGCTGTTTCTGCTTGGGCGCGACATCCGGCTGCGCCAGCGCGCGGAGCTCGACGTCGCCGACGCGCTGGCCTTTCGCAAAGCCATGGAGGACTCGCTGGTCACGGGCCTGCGGGCGCGCGACCTCGAGGGGCGCATCACCTATGTCAATCCAGCGTTCTGCCAACTGGTTGGCCTGCCCGCCGAGCAACTCGTGGGTTCGGGGCCGCCGTTTCCCTGGTGGCCCCCCGAGCTGGTGGACGAGTACCGGCAACGCCAGGCGGTCCGCTTGGCGGGACGCATTCTGCCCAGGGAAGGTTTCGAGTCGGTGTTCCAGCGTGCCGACGGCACACGCTTTCCCGTGCTGATCATCGAGGCGCCCCTGATCGACGCCCAGGGCAAGCAGACCGGTTTCATGAGTGCCATCCTGGACCTCACGGAACAGCGCCGGGTCGAGGAACTCAACCGCGCATCGCAGGAGCGCCTGCAGGCCACCGCCCGGCTGGCCACGGTGGGGGAGATGGCTTCCCTGCTCAGCCACGAGCTCAATCAGCCCCTCGCGGCCATCTCCAGTTACGCCAGCGGCACCCTCAATCTGCTGGAGCAGTCGCATGGATCGGTGCAGCAGACCGACCTGCAGCAGGCCATGCGCCGCATCGGCGAACAGGCGGAACGCGCAGGCCGCGTCATCAAAAGTGTGGCCGATTTCGTGCGACGCAGGGAACAGGTGCGCGAAGCCGTCACGCCCCAGAGCCTGATCGACGCCATCCAGCCCTTGCTGCTGTTGCAGGCCAAGAAGCAGGACATCCGGCTGCAAATCGTGGTCGCGCCCGAATGCCCGCCGGTGCTGTGCGACCGCACCATGGTCGAACAGGTGCTGCTCAACCTCGCGCGCAACGGCATGCAGGCCATGCCCGCCAGCGATCCGCCAGCCTCATCGGGCCTGCGCGTGCTGCGCGTGGAAGTGGGACCCGCGCGTGCGCATGCCAATCCTGAACCCGATGACCGGCCGCGCAAGACCTGGGTTTTCTTCGCGGTGACCGACCATGGACAAGGCCTGAGCAACGAGGTTCAGGAAAAGCTGTTCACGCCATTCTTCACCACCCGGGCCGAGGGCATGGGCCTGGGACTGAGCTTGTGCCGCACCGTGATCGAGCAGCACGGTGGCGCGCTCACGCACGAAGACGCCATGCCACGGGGCACGGTCTTCCGCTTCACGCTGCCGGTGGCATGAAGGCACTTATCATCCGCGCATGACCCAGCATCCGGACGCCAAGATCTACCTCGTCGACGACGATGCGGGTGTGCGCGAGGCGCTGGCCTGGCTGTTGCGTACGCGCCGCTTGCTCAGCGAGGGGTACGACAGCGCCGAGGCGTTCGTGGAGGGGGCCTCGGTCTGGCGTGAGGCGCCCGTGGCGCCGTGCTGTGTGCTGCTGGACGTGCGCATGCCCGGCATGAGCGGCCTGGCCCTGTTCGAACAACTGCTGGCCCTGCCCTGGATAGCCTGCATGCCGGTCATCTTTCTCTCCGGTCACGCGGACGTGCCCACCGCGGTCGATGCGGTCAAGCGAGGCGCTTTCGATTTCTGCGAGAAGCCGTTTTCCGACAACGCCCTGGTGGACCGTGTGGAACATGCGCTCAACCAGTCCGCGCAGGTGCTGGCGCAGCGCCAGGCGCAGAGCGAACTGCGGCAGAAGCTCGACAGCCTCACCGAGCGCGAGCGCGACGTGATGGATCTCGTGATCGCCGGTCTGCCCAACAAGCTGGTGGCCGATCAGCTCAACATCAGCGTGCGGACGGTGGAAGTACACCGTTCGCGCGTGTTCGACAAGATGGGTGTGAAGTCCGCCGTGGAGCTCGCGAACGTGCTGCGCACGTCATGACCGGCGGTCGTCGGGCTCCTGCTTTTCGCGCTCCACCGCGTCGGGCAGCTCGCCCTTCTTGCGACCCGAGAACATGGTCCACCAAACGATGAACACCAGCAACACCAGCGCGCCCAGCGCTTCAAGCAACAACAAGGTCATGGATCTGTCTGAAAAATCGCCCCGCCAGGGGACTGGGCGGTGGTTGTGCGGCCTTGGCCTGGGAGCGCTGATTGTAGGAAGCCTGGTCTCCTGCGCGGTCGATACCACGCCATACCCCCAGCCCACGCCCGCACCGGTACCCGGTGTGGTGGCCCAGCCGCCCGACGACAGCGTGTTGCCGCCCCCGATCCAGCGCGCCCGCAGCCGCTGGACGCCGGTGCGCTGGAGCGAACTGCCCGGTTGGGGCCAGGACTCGCTCTACGAAGTCTGGAACGCCTGGGTGCGCGGCTGCGAGCGGCCCGCGCCAGGCCAGGCCGGCCTGTGCAGTGAGGTGCGACAGCTCTCCATCGCCACCGGTCAGGAGCAGCAGGCCTGGGTGATGCGCCGTTTCCTGCCCTACCGCGTGACCGAGCCTGACGGTGCGGCGCCGCAGGGGCTGCTGACCGGCTACTACGAACCCATCATGAACGCCAGCCGGGTGCCCACCGAGCAGCATCGCACGCCGCTGTACGGTCCACCACCTGGCTTGCGGCCCGACCAACCCTGGTTCAGTCGCCAGGACATCGATACCCATCCGGCCGCGCAGGCCGCGCTGCGCGGCAGGGCCATTGCCTGGCTCGCCGACCCCATCGACGCACTGATCCTGCAGATCCAGGGGTCGGGACGGCTCAATCTGGTCGAGGCCGATGGGCGGTTGCGCCAGGTGCGTGTGGCCTTCGCGGCGCACAACGGCCATCCTTACCAAAGCGTGGGGCGCTGGCTGTTGGACCAGCGGGCGATCCGCGAAGCCTCCTGGGATGCGATCAAGGCCTGGGCCGCACAGAACCCTCGCCGCCTCAACGAGATGCTCTGGAGCAATCCGCGCACTGTGTTCTTCCGCGAAGAGGCGCTGAGCGACTTCGATGCGCGCTTCGGACCGCGTGGCGCGCAAGGCGTACCGCTGACCCCGGGACGCTCCATCGCGGTGGATCCACAGAGCATTCCTTACGGTACGCCGGTCTGGCTGGCGACGCAGGGCGCCACTTTGAACCAGCAGCGCCTCGTCATGGCGCAAGACACCGGTGGCGCCATTGTGGGCGCGGTGCGCGCTGATCTCTTCACGGGGTGGGGAAGCTGGAGCGACGAGGCTTACACGGTGGCGGCGGCTCTCAAGCAGCCGCTGCAGATGTGGGCCTTGTTGCCCCGGGAACTGGCGCGCTGAGGCGAGCGACCGCCGTCAGAGCGCGACCAGATCGGTCTGTACCGGCCAGGCCATGGCCTGCGCGGCCTGCCCCGGGCTGGCGCTGAAGTCGTGCTGCAGCATCAGCGTGTAGCGCCCTGCCCGTGCGGTGCACAGGCGGTACCCGTCGGCGACCTCGTTCAAGGTGACGCCACCGATTTGGGACGTCTGCAAGCGCCAGGCCGCCACCTCGGGCGCTGCCATGCGCATGCTCAGACAGAAGCCGCGCTTGAGGTTGGAGACCACCACCAGCTTCTGTTGTGCGCTGAACGCACCGTCTCGCGCCGGGTCCAGCCGGGATGGGTGGCTGTTCTCCAGCAATTGCATGACCGGCGGGATGACGATGCGAAAGTCCAGCGAGGCACTGGTGCCGCGCGACGGGCTGGTGAAGCTGCTCTCGGCCCCCCCTGCGACTGGCGCCAGCAGCAAAACCGTCGCCAGCAGGAGGGCTGGCGTGCGAGGCTGGAGGCGTTGGAGGGGGTGCATGACCCAGTATCGGTCGCACCTCGGGCAACTTGAGCGGTTTCGCCGCAGCGCAGCATGAGGGGCTTGACCAGGTGCTGTAGGCGCACGTGCCTTGTTCAGCCTGTCTGGTGGCGCTGGAGTGTTGGCCTATGCCGAAATGGCCACATCGACGCTATCCGTCTTATGGCAATGAATTTTTCTTATTCATTTACTCGGCGCGCTGCACGGGGATGGTCAGGCGAATGTTCTCGCGGACGCGCACGTCCACCTTGACCTGACCGTCATTGACCACCGACCAGGGCAGCGGCAGGGTTTCGTTGCGCACGCTCAGCGTGCGCGGACCGCCGGCGACAAAGGGGAACTCGAAGCGGCCCTGGCTGTCGGTGCGTACCGCATACCGGTTGTCCAGGTAGACGGTGACGTTGGGCACGCCGGTTTCGCTGGCTTCCTGCGTTCCACTGCGGTTGGCGTCGAAGTAGACCGTGCCTTCGATGCGGCCACCGCCTTCGGCAGGCTTGCCGCCCAGAGGAACACTGCGGCTGCCTGCCTCGAACTCGTAGCGCAGCACGGCGTAGAAGGAGCGGTCCGATGCGGGAACGACCACCGGCAGGAAGGGTGCCAGCGGATCGAGCGAGGGGTTGAACCGGCTGCGGCCGGTGGAGCGGTTGTAGTTGGCTTCGAGGCTCCAGCGCTGGTCGATGCGCCAGTCGGCGCCGAGATTGAGGCTGTGGCGGGCCTGGCCCGAATTGCTGCGCTCGGTATTGAGATTGCCACGCAGGTTGGCCCGACTGGACAGTGGCATGGCCAGGCTCACCGCAGCATTCCACAGCGACTCGCCGGGTTGGCCATTGTGGGCGTCGTACGCGCCCACGCCCAGGCTGGTGGAGAGCGACCAGGAGAGCGGCATGCGCCAGTCCTGGTCCCAGGTCAGCCACCGTGCGTCGGCCTCGTTGTCGCCCCGTGTGAGCTCCAGGCGCAGGCCGCTGGTGCCCCAGCCGTTCTGGAAGCGCCAGTCGCCGTAGGTGCTCCAGGCGTTGCCGTTGAATTGGCGCACGGTGGCGCCCGCGCCCAGGGTATGGTCGCGGTTCAGGCGCCAGCGCGCCGAGCCGGTGGCGAAATAGCCGCTGGCGTTGCGGCCGCTGACCGAGTCCAGCCAGTCCACGGAGCCTTCGGCGGACCACTGCCGGGTGCGCCAGCTCGAACGGACATAGGCGCCCACGATGTCGTTGGCCATGGGCAGGTTGGCCCAGCTCAGGTCGGGTTCGAGGCGGTAGGCGCCCACACCGTGGCGGCGGGGGCCATCGTCCCACTCGCCGTCCACCCAGAAACCACTGCGGCCGCCAGCCACATTGCTGGCCTCGGTGTGCACCACCTGTCCCTGAATGCGGTGCTCGCCGCCTTCATGGCGCAGCGCCAGCAGTGTCGAATTCGCGTTGACGAAGTCGCTGGCCTGGGTCGGCGTGTCCAGATAGGAAACGCCGCGCGCATTTTCTTGCTGTACAGCGACGGTCCAACCCTGGCTGGACAGCGGATTGGCGGCGTCCGCGTTGAGGTTCCATTGACCGCCCAGGGTGCTGCGCGTACCCGGCAGTTTGCGGAAACCGCTGGCGGGCAGAAAATCCAGCCGCCCGGGCTCCCCCGTGCTGGCCTGCAGCTGCAGGCCGCGGGCTGGGTTTTCCCACTCGGCACCCAAGCCTTGCACGATGGCCGAAGGCAGGAACACGCGCGCCGGCAGCCGGGTGATGCGGGGTGCTGCGGGTGTGATCACGCCCAGTTCATGGTTGGCCAGCCAGCCATCGCCCCAGGGCATGCCGCGCTGGCGCAGCGTGAGCGCGCCGCTGCTGTCGTGCGGGGCGTAGGTGCCGTCTATCGACAGCGTGCCGTGGTTGGGTGTTTCCAGCAACCCGTATATGCCATAGCCGATGCGCGCGCGATGCGTGGGGTCGAACGGCGTCGTGCCCAGGCGAGTTTCCAGACGCAGGAAGCGTGGCATGCCCTCGCGGTCGTAGGCATACGGTGATGCATCGTCCTCGGGCTCGGGCGGCAGGTTGTCGATCACACGGTCCACGTAGGCGCCCTGGTCCGCCTGGGCCGCCGGCGCGGCGGTCTGTGACCAGACTGGCTGAAGGACCGCCGAGGCGCCAAGAACAGCGAGCAGGCTGCGAACGGAAAGAGGCGCCTCCCGCCTCATGGGGCGAAACTCGCGTCCAGCGGAAGACGGTTCCTGCCCCATTCCAGGTTGCCTTTGACCGTCAAGGGAAAGCGGACCTCGGGCGCGGGCTTGCCTTCTTCGGCCAGCGGGACGATGGCGATGGAACGCGTCTCGCCCGGCAGGATGGGCAGGTCGGCGGGCGCCATTTCCAGGCGCGCGCCGCTGGCATCGGTGCCATTGACGAAGCCCTCCAGGCGCCCGTGGGCGTTGCCGCTGTTGCGCACATCGACGACAGCGGTGGGCTTGCCGTTGATGGTGGACACACGTCGCGCGACGATGTCCAGCCGGGGCGCGGCATCCCCCACCGTGGCATACACGATCACGCCGATGCGGCCCCCGACGGGGAAGTTGAGATCGCCTTGAAGGCGCGCAGGCTCCAGGCCTTCAATCATCAGCGCGAAACGGCATTCGCGCGCTGGCGTCCCCGGTGGCGGCGCGATCTCGAACCGGTACCGGTAGCGCGCGCCGGGTTCGATGGTGAGTTCTCGCCGCTCCACGGCCACCCAGGGCCGGCAGCTGTCGGGTGCCAGTGCGTCGCTGAATGCGACGGAGTTGTCCGGCAGAAACGACCAGTCGTTGGTGTAGACGCGGTACAGGCCCTTCTGCGAACCGACGTGCTGGATTTCGACCACCTGGCGCAGGTTCTGGCCAGGAGCGACCTGCACCTCGAAGCGCGGTGGTGTGATGTAGGCCGCGAAGCCCTGGGCTTGCGCCAGTGCCGCCTGAGTCGCGAGCAGAAAGGCCGTGCCGCAGGAGCGCAGATACCGGCCGTGGCGGGACATCGTTGGGTCGGTCATGCGTGCTGTCAGTCCACGTCCAGTTCGAAATGGAAATTCAGGCGGCGGCTGGCGCTCTGCCAGTCGGCGCCGGAGCGCAGGCGCACCTGCAGCTGGTCCTCCAGCGTGGTACCCGCAATGGTCCCCGCGTACACCAGCGCCCGCTCGCCCGACAGCAGCCGGCCGGCCTGCAGCCGGCCCTGGGAGGTCCATACGGCTTCGATGGTGGACGCCTGGTCGCGGGCGAGCACCATGTAGATACGGCCGCTGCGGCCCACCCAGTCGCGGGTGTCGATGCGGATATTGACGCGCAACCAGGCCTCCATGCCACCGGCGTCGGACTGGCCAGGCGGCACCGGGCGCCATTGCATCTGCACATTGGGCGGCACCGTGTGGCTGAGCGAGTCGTCCAGCCGATGGGGATTGGCTTGCGCGCCCACCGCAGCGAGTGCCGCGAGCGCCGCGGCCAGGAACCGGCGCCAGGGCATCATGGGCTGCTCAGGGTGTACGTCACCCTGCCGTTGTAGGTGCCTGCCGCACGTACCTCGCTGTTCGCGTAGCTGTAGGTGTGGCAGTTCTCGATGTAGGTGTTTGCCGGCACGGTGGCCAGCGTCTGGGTTCCGCCGCTGAAGGTGCCGGCCGGGATCACATTGGGTACGCTGCTGCCAGGCGCCGACACGGTCCAGCTGATTTCGGTGAAGGGAATTGTGTCCCCGCTGGCGTTGCTCAGGCTCGGAGGGGAGGTGACGCTCAGAGTGGCACTGGCCGGACCGTTGGATGCGTTGCTGCGCCGGTACGAGGCACCGATCATGAGTTGGGTGGACGGCGTCGGGCACGTGGCGTAGTTGTCGCCATACAGGCTGTTGGCCTGGGTGCTGTTGCTGGTCATGCCCTGTGCCAGGCCGTTGCCGATGGCGGTGGCTGGCACGGTCACCTGCACCAGATTGACGGTGCCATTGGTGGCATCCAGCGTGCCATTGCCCACATGCAGAAACACCCGGCGCGAGGCCGCCGTCATGGTCAGTGACCAGGCGTGTGCCGCCGCCATGTCGGCCAGGCACAGCGCCGCCAGGCAAGCGCCAGCCAACTGGCGCAGGGTGGGAGTGGGGGCTCGGCGTGTCATGGGGGCATTGTGGCTTGCGGAGCGAGCAACTCCAGGGGGTAATTTCACGAATGGAGGCCCCGGAAATCACGGAACCCACTTCCACGCGGCTCCGTGTGAAAAAAGCCCCGGCTCCAGTGGCGCCGGGGCTGCAGGCGGTGCGACCCGCCTCAGGGCATTGAGGCGGTGTAGGTGACGCGGCCGTTGGTGGTGCCGTAGGTACCGGGTGCCACAACCCCCGAGTTGGCGTAGCTGAAGGTCCAGTTGGCCGAACGGTCGGTGATCTTGGTGCCGGAAGACAGCGTCACGTTGCTGCCGGTGCCGGTGCCCGTGTTGGGAATCACCGGGCTGGGCAGGGCGGCCAGGCTGGTGGTGGCGGTGATCTCGGACCAGGGAATGGTGTCGGCCGTGGCGTTGGTCAAGGCGCCCGTGGTCGAGGCCACCAGGCTCACTTGGCCGTTGTTGCCGATGACGCGCACCGGCACCACGTTGCCGGTGATGGTGCTGGCGGCCGCACCGGTGCCGACGGCAGCCGGGTTGCCGGTGTAGTCGAAGGTCACGGTGTCGATGGTGGTGTTCGTGGTCAGGCCGGCAGCGCCAGTGCCCACACCCAGGAACAGCACGCGGGGGATGACCACACGGAAATCCAGGCGTGCGGTGGCCGAGCCGGCGCCGGTCACCAATTGCGATTCGGCCGAAGCCATCAGCGGAGCAGCCAGGGCCATGGCCAGGGCAGAGGAGAGCAGCAGGGCTTTTTTCACGACGTTTCCTTCCAGGAGGAGCAGATTGAGGGGTTGAGCACTTTCCGGTACACGGCCCACCGGTGAATGACGCCGTGATGTTACGAAAAGGCCTGTTTCCCAGCAAGTTTAGGGGTCGGAAAAATCGCACACATTTCAACAACTTACGGCCACTTTGTTAATCAACGGTTAAAAATCACGGACAGGCGGATGCAAAAACCTCTCAAGTTCGGCCACCTTTTGCCGTGTTCGAACTTCCGCTTAACAGGTGGGACAACGGAAGTGCACTTCCTGCCTTCACCTCGCCCAGTGAAAAGCTGGTGTGCAGGTCCTTGACGTGCGGGAGGTTGAGCAGCACCTCGCGCGCGAACTGGCTGAAATGGTTGAGGTCGCGGCTGACCACCTGCAGCTCGAAAGTGCCCGAGCCACTGATGTAGTGGCAGGCCACGACTTCCGGAATACGGCGGATGGCGTTTTCCAGGCTGCGCGCCACGTCGCCGCTGTTGCGGTCAGCGTCGAGCCGCACGAAGGCCAGCACACCCAGGCCGATCTTTTCGCGGTCGATCTCGGCGCGGTAGCCGCGGATGTAGCCCGCTTCTTCCAGCGCCCTCACCCGACGCCAGCATGGCGCGGCCGACAGGCCCACGCGCTGGGCCAGTTCCGCATTGGTCAGACGGCCGTCGTTTTGCAGTTCTTGCAGGATGGCGATGTCAAACTTATCAAGTGTTTCCATAATCCAGAGATTTTAGAAAGAATTATTCTTTGTGATGGGGAAAATGCGCATCAAAAGCAAACACCTGTCAACGTCCCGGGCATACACTGTGCGCCACACTGGGCGTGTGCACCTACCCGCGCGCACGCCCTTTTTGTGAACACGACGCGCCCACGAAGCGATCCGTCCCAAACCGGAGACATGAACCATGAATGCCCCGCTGCCCGAACACATCCGCCGCGCGCTGGAAACCGTCACGCTGGATGACAAATACGCCCTCGAGCATGGGCGTGCCTTCATGAGCGGGGTGCAGGCCCTGGTCAAGCTGCCCATGCTGCAGCGTCAGCGCGATGCGCTGCAGGGCCGCAACACGGCGGGCTTCATCAGCGGCTACCGGGGCTCTCCGCTCGGCGGCTACGACCAGGCCCTGCAGAAGGCCGCGCCCTACCTCAAGGCGCAGAACATCGTGTTCCAGCCGGGCGTGAACGAGGAACTGGCGGCGACCGCACTCTGGGGCACGCAGCAACTGGGCTTTGCGCCCCCGGGCACCAATCGCTTCGACGGCGTGTTCGGGATCTGGTACGGGAAGGGCCCTGGCGTGGACCGCTGTTCGGACGTGTTCAAGCACGCCAACATGGCCGGCACCAGCCCTCTGGGTGGCGTGATCGCCGTGGCCGGCGACGACCACGTTGCCAAGAGTTCCACCGCCGCTCACCAGAGCGATCACATCTTCAAGGCATGCGGCCTGCCGGTGTTCTTCCCCGCCACGGTGCAGGAAATTCTCGATCTGGGGCTGCACGCATTTGCCATGAGCCGCTTCAGCGGCGTCTGGGCCGGCATGAAGACCATCCAGGAGATCGTCGAGTCCAGTGCGACCACCTTGATCGACCCTGAGCATGTGAACATCGTGATCCCGGACTTCGAGATGCCGCCGGGCGGCGTGCACATCCGCTGGCCGGACCACGCACTGGACCAGGAGGCGCGCCTGTACGACCACAAGTGGTACGCCGCCCTGGCCTACATCCGCGCCAACCGCCTCAACCACAACGTCATCGCGGGTCCGAACGACCGCTTTGGCGTGATCGCCAGCGGCAAGGCGTACAACGACACCCGGCAGGCCCTGCTGGATCTGGGTCTCGACGATGAGACCTGCCGCCGCATCGGATTGCGCCTGCACAAGGTGGCCGTGGTCTGGCCGCTGGAGGCGCAGATCACGCGCGAGTTCGCCACCGGTTTGCGCGAGATCCTCGTGGTCGAGGAAAAGCGCCAGGTGATCGAGTACCAGCTCAAGGAAGAGCTCTACAACTGGCGCCCTGACGTGCGCCCCAACGTGCTGGGCAAGTTCGAGGAGGCCGAGGGTGATTTCAGCGGCGGCGAGTGGTCCATGCCCAACCCGAGTGCGCGCACGCTGCTGCGCGCCAACGCCGATCTGTCGCCGGCCATCATCGCGCGGGCCATCGCCAAGCGGCTCAAGAAGATGGGTCACGTACCCGAGGACGTGATGGCGCGCATCGATGCGCAACTCGCCATCCTGAACGCGCAGGAACAGTCCCTGCAGACGCTGCTCACGCAGGGCGTGGCCGGCGCAGAGCGCCAGCCCTGGTTCTGTTCCGGCTGTCCGCACAACACCAGCACCGTGGTGCCCGAAGGTTCGCGGGCCATGGCCGGCATTGGCTGCCATTTCATGACCATCTGGATGGACCGCGCCACCGTCGGCTTTACCCAGATGGGCGGCGAGGGCGTGCCCTGGATGGGCCAGCAGCCCTTCAGCACCGACCAGCACATGTTCGCCAACCTGGGCGACGGCACCTATTTCCACAGTGGACTGCTGGCGATCCGTCAGAGCATCGCTGCGGGTGTGAACATCACCTACAAGATCCTCTACAACGACGCCGTGGCCATGACTGGAGGACAGCAGGTGGGTGAGCGCCCCGAAGGGCACAGCGTGGTGCAGATCGCGCAGAGCATGCGTGCCGAAGGTGCGGTGAAGATCACCATCGTCACCGATGAACCGGAGAAGTACGACGGCGTGAACGGCCTTCCGGAGGGCATCGCCATTCTGCACCGCGACACCCTGGACGCCGTGCAGCGCGAGTTCCGCGAAATCAAGGGTACGACCGTCATCATCTACGACCAGACCTGCGCCACGGAGAAGCGTCGTCGTCGCAAGCGCGGCACCATGGCCGAGCCGGACAAGCGCGTGGTCATCAACGAACTGGTCTGCGAGGGCTGCGGAGACTGCGGCGTGCAGTCGAATTGCCTGTCGGTGGAGCCGCTGGAGACCGAATTTGGCCGCAAGCGCACCATCAACCAGAGCACCTGCAACAAGGACTTCTCCTGCGTCAAAGGCTTCTGTCCGAGCTTTGTCACCGTGGAGGGCGGACAACTGCGCAAGCAGGGCAGGAAAGAGGGCGCCAAGGCCGAGTGGACCGGCGGCGCCCTGCCCCTGCCGACGCTGCCGACACTGGCCGCCGAGCCCTGGGGCGTGATCGTTGCTGGCGTCGGCGGCACCGGGGTCATTACCATCGGCCAGTTGCTGGGCGTGGCCGCCCACTTGGAAGGCAAGGGCATCGTGACCCAGGACGCGGCGGGTCTGGCGCAGAAAGGCGGGGCCACCTGGAGCCACGTCATCATCGGTGCGCGGCAGGAAGATATCCGCACCACGCGGGTGTCGGCGGCCTCGGCGGACCTGATCCTGGGCTGTGACCCCATCGTCAGCGCGCACAAGGAGACCTGGCAACGCCTGCGCGCGGGCCGCACCCACGTGGCGCTCAACGCCAACGCGACGCCGACCGCGGCATTCGTGCGCAACCCCGACTGGCAGAACCCTGCCCAGGCCTGCGTGGACGCGCTGGTCGGCAACCTGGGCCATGAGGCCGTGGGTGTCTTCGACGCCGAGACCGCTGCCACCCGGTTGATGGGCGACAGCCTCTACACCAATCCCATGATGCTGGGTTATGCGTGGCAGCGTGGCTGGATTCCGCTGGGCCAGGACGCCCTCATGCGTGCCATGGAGCTGAACGCGGTGCAGGTCGAGAAGAACAAGGCCGCTTTCGAGTGGGGCCGCCGTGCCGCGCACGACCTCAAGGCCGTGGAGGCGCTCTGGAGTCGCGGCGGCGAGCAGGTGATCCAGTTCAGGAAGCGCGAATCGGTGGACGACCTCGTGGCACGTCGAGTGGCGTTCCTGACCGGTTACCAGAATGCCGCTTACGCCGACGCGTACGAACGCTTTGTCACGCGGGTGCAGACCATCGAAGCGGCGATGGGCAAGACGGTGCTGAGTGAGGCGGTGGCGCGCAACCTCTTCAAACTCATGGCCTACAAGGACGAGTACGAGGTTGCGCGTCTGCACAGCGACCCGGCGTTCCACGCCCGCCTGGCCAGCCAGTTCGAAGGTGACTTCAAGCTCAAGGTGCATCTGGCGCCACCGCTCACGGCGAAGAAGAACGCGCGCGGCGAACTGGTCAAGCAGCCCTATGGACCATTCATGTTCACTGTGTTCCGCCTGCTGGCTCGCCTCAAGGGCCTGCGTGGCACCGCTCTGGACGTCTTCGGCCGTACCGAAGAGCGCCGGACCGAGCGTGCCCTGATCGCCCAGTACCGCGCCGACATCGAACAGCTCGTCGGCGGTCTCAATACCTTCAACCATGCTCTGGCGGTGGATATCGCCCGCCTGCCCGAGCAGATCAAGGGCTTTGGCCACGTGAAGGAGCGCAACCTGGCGGCGGTGCGCACCCAGCGTGAGGCACTGCTGGCACGCTGGCGGCGCTCAGGGGAGTCTTCGGCGATGGCTCGGGCCGCCTGAACACCGCCGCATACAATGCCAGGTTGAGTCCAAGCTGCCCGGCGGCTCCCTTCGGGAGCCCCCGGCCTTCGGCATTCCCGTGACCCTGAATCTCCTGGAGACCGCCTGTGTTCATTTCTTCTGCCTACGCCCAAGCCGCCGCCGGTGGCGACACCCAGTCCACCCTGATGGGCCTGCTGCCGCTGGTCCTGATGTTCGTGGTGCTCTACTTCGTCATGATCCGGCCCCAGCTCAAGCGCCAAAAAGAGCACAAGGCCATGGTCGAAGCCCTGGCCAAGGGTGACGAGGTGGCGACCGCCGGGGGGCTTCTCGGCCGGGTGACCAAGATTGGTGACGTGTACCTCGGCGTGGAACTTGGGGACGGCATGGAGGTCCAGATGCAGCGTTCTGCGGTTGTTCAAGTGCTCCCCAAGGGCACCATGAAGTAAGACTCCCGCGCCGCGCCTTGCGCGTCACCCCCCAAGGGGCAACGCGAGTGGCCCGGCAAAGCCGGATGCACCGCGTTACTGGATCGTCATTTCACGCCATTCGGCCCTCGCCATGAACCGTTACCCCCTGTGGAAGTACGCGATCATCCTGGTCGCCCTGATCGTCAGCGCGATCTATGCGCTGCCCAACCTGTTTGGCGAATCGCCGGCCGTACAGGTCTCGGCGGGGCGTTCCACGGTCCGGATCGACAGCGGCACCGTCACGCAGGTGGAGCGGGCGCTGGTGGCTCAGGGCATCGACACCTCGCGTGTGCAACTGGACCTGAACTCGGTCAAGGTACGGTTCGACGACACGGACACCCAACTCAAGGCGCGCGACGCGCTGGAGAAGGCGCTCAACCCTGACGCGGCCGAACCCAGCTATGTGGTCGCGCTCAATCTGTTGCCGCGCACGCCCGCCTGGCTGGCCTCGCTCGGTGCCTCGCCCATGTACCTGGGCCTGGATCTGCGGGGCGGTGTGCACTTCATGCTGCAGGTGGACATGACGGCTGCCCTGCAGCGCCGTGTCGACGTGCTGGCGGCCGACCTGCGCACCCTGCTGCGCGAAAAAGGCGTGCGCCATGGAGGCATTGGCCGCAGTGGGCAGAACATCGAGGTGCGGGCAGGTGACGCCCAGACGCAGGGCACCATCCAGGATCTGGTTCGCTCGCAGTTCCCGGAACTGGTCTTCACGGCCACGCCGGACTTCCGCCTGCAAGGCGTCATCAGCCCGGAAGCAGCGCGCCGCGTGCAGGAACAGGCTCTCAAGCAGAACATCACCACGCTGCACAACCGCATCAACGAGCTGGGCGTGGCCGAGCCAGTGATCCAGCAACAGGGCATAGACCGCATCGTGGTGCAGTTGCCCGGTGTGCAGGACACCGCCAAGGCCAAGGACATCCTGGGCCGCACCGCAACGCTGGAGCTGCGTCTGGTGGATGAAAGCACCGATGGCCTGGCGGCCGAACGCGGCACCGGCCCCGTGCCGTTCGGTTCCGAACGCTACCTCGAGCGCGGCGGCCGGGCGGTCATCGTCAAGCGCGAGGTGCTGTTGACCGGCGAGAACCTCACCGATGCCCAGGCCGGCTTTGACAGCCAGACGCATGAAGCCGCCGTGCACCTGACCCTGGACGCCAAGGGCTCGCGCATTTTCCGCGACATCACGCGCGAGAACGTGGGCAAGCGCATGGCCATCATCCTGTTCGAGAAGGGCCGCGGCGAGGTGGTGACCGCGCCCGTGATCCGTGGCGAGATCGGTGGCGGTCGCGTGCAGATCTCCGGTGCCATGACCTCCGTGGAGGCGACCGACACGGCGCTGCTGCTGCGTGCCGGCTCGCTGGCTGCGCCCATGGAAATCATCGAAGAACGCACCATTGGCCCCAGCCTGGGTGCGGAGAACATCTCCAAGGGCTTCAAAAGCGTGCTGTGGGGCTTCGTGGCGATCGTCGTCTTCATGTGCATCTACTACGCCGTGTTTGGCGTTTTCTCCAGCCTGGCCTTGGCTTTCAACGTGCTGTTGCTGGTCTCGGTGCTCTCGATGCTGCAGGCCACCCTGACTCTGCCGGGCATCGCGGCCATGGCACTGGCGCTGGGCATGGCCATTGATTCCAATGTGCTCATCAACGAGCGCGTGCGCGAGGAGCTACGACGGGGCGCTTCGCCCCAGACAGCGATCAACGCCGGGTACGAGCATGCCTGGTCGACCATTCTGGACTCCAACGTCACCTCGCTGATTGCCGGCGTCGCGTTGTTGATTTTCGGCTCAGGGCCGGTTCGGGGTTTTGCGGTGGTGCATTGCCTGGGCATCGTCACCAGCATGTTTTCTTCGGTGTTCTTCTCGCGCGGCGTCGTGAACTTCTGGTACGGCCGGCAGAAGAAGCTCAAGACCGTCTCCATTGGCACCGTCTGGCGCCCTGAAGGCCAGGCCACTACCAGCGCCAAGGGCGACTGAGCAAGGACACCTACCATGGAATTCTTCCGCATCCGCCGCGACATCCCGTTCATGAAGCACGCGATCGTGCTCAACGCGATCTCGGCCATCACCTTTGTTGCCGCCGTCTTTTTCCTGGTCACCAAAGGACTGCACCTGTCGGTGGAGTTCACGGGTGGTACCGTCATGGAGGTCGCCTATGAGCAGCCCGCCGACCTCGAGGCCGTGCGCAAGGTGATCGAAGGGCTGGGCTACACCGAGGTGCCGGTCCAGAACTTCGGCACCTCCAGCGACGTGCTGCTGCGCCTGCCGGCGATGCAAGGGCAGTCTTCCGGCCAGCAGGCCGAGGCTGTGCTGGCAGCGCTCAAGGCCCAGAATCCTGCCGTGGAACTGCGCCGCTCGGAATTCGTCGGCCCTCAGGTGGGGCAGGAACTGGTCAGCAATGGTCTGAAGGCGCTTGGTTTGGTCATCGTGGGAATCATGATTTACCTGGCCCTCCGCTTCGAGTGGAAGTACGCGGTCTCGGCCATCATCGCCAACCTGCACGACGTGGTGATCATCCTGGGCTTCTTTGCCTTTTTCCAGTGGGAGTTCTCGCTTGCGGTGCTGGCCGCCACCCTGGCCGTGCTCGGGTATTCGGTCAACGAGTCGGTGGTGATCTTTGACCGGATCCGCGAGACCTTCCGCCGCCAGCGCAAGATGACGCCCCCTCAGGTGATCGACCATGCCATCACATCCACCATCAGCCGCACCATCATCACCCACGGATCGACGCAGGCCATGGTGCTGTCCATGCTCGTTTTTGGTGGCCCCACCCTGTTCTATTTCTCGTTGGCGCTGACCATCGGCATCTGTTTCGGCATTTATTCGTCCGTGTTCGTGGGCGCCGCCGTGGCCATGTGGCTGGGCATCAAGCGCGAGGACCTGATCAAGACTTCCGGCACCAAGGATGGCGGCGATCCGGGTGATCCCAACGCGGGCGCTGTCGTTTAAGCGCGAACGCCGGGCCGATGGGGGTTCGAGGGGGCCTGCGGACCGGATGCCCATGAAGCCATTCGTGTCATACTGAACACATTGTGTCCCCACCCGATCAGCACGTCTCATCCCTGGCCAAACAGGCGCGTGAACTCTTCGTGGTTCACGTGGGGCGCGCGCTTCCCGAAATCGTCAAGGCCTGTGACACCCGCCTGACGTCCGTGCTCGATCAGGCCGGCCCCGCGCGTGAGATCCAGGCCCGGCGCGATGCCTGGACGGCTTTTCAGAAAAACCAGACCACCTGGCTCAACCAGAGCCGCAAGTCCCTGCAGCGCACCCTGCTGCCTCGTTTCTCGAATTCCGGCAATCCGGTCAGCGTTTCCGGCCAGTTGGAACTCGTGGCCGAGGGAGCGATCGACGACCAGATCCTGGCATCGCGCCTGGCCATGCAGGTTCTGGACCGTTCCTCCACCGAACTCAACGAACTGCGCCTGCGGGTGCAGCACCTGGAGGGTCGTCAGGAACTGCCGCGCGGCGACGTGCTGTTGCCGGACGTGATTGCCCGCATCCTGGTCGATCAATGGCTGGATGCCCACATGTCCCGCGAGGCCTGGGGTCTGGTGCACGACGCGGTATCGCCCATTCTGGCCACCAAGCTGCATGAAGCCTACAAGGCCGCGAACGAATTCCTGGTGTCCAGCGGGGTGATGAAGGAGATCGACCTGCAGGCCCTGGTGCGGCGCGTGCCGGGTTCACGCTCGGACACGCCTGCGGCGGCCGGGCGGCGGGATCTGCCCCCCGGCATGCGGCCGGTGGCAGGCCAGCCAGGCGCTGCCGGTGCCACCTCCACCGGGGCGCCGAACTCGGCCAGCGGTTTCCCTGGCTCCGGGCGCAGCGGGCCCCATTCTTCGGGCATGGGCGTGCAGGACGAAACCCGCATGATGACGGGGACGTCCCCGTTGGCCAGAGCGCGCATGCGTGCCCAGGGCGTGGTCGGGCGTCTCAAGCGAATGCTCATCGACCGCGTGGGCGGAGACTTTGAGGCCACGCATGTCATGCCACCCTCGCCCGCCCTTCAGCAGGCCATGCAACGCTCGAGTTTTGCCGCGGCCAGCGGCAACGCCGGGCTCTACATCACGGGCAGCTCAGGTCCGGGCGCCGTCTATGTGGATGGGGCGCACGTCGAGCGCGCAGCGAATGTGCTGCGCCAGCGCACCGCCGAACTCAAGCAGGCGGCCAGTACACCGACCGAGAAAGCGACTATCGAGGTGGTGGCGCTCATGTTCCAGAGCATTCTGGCCGAGGAGCGCATTCCGCCCAGTGTGCGCGTGTGGTTCGCGCGTCTGCAGATTCCGGTGCTGCGCGTGGCGCTGGCGGAGCCCGAGTTCTTCAGCGCGCTGCAGCACCCCGCCCGCCGGCTCATCGACCGCATGGGCTCGTGCGTCATGGGCTTCGAGTCCAACGTGAGCTCCGCAGCACTCGAGGCCGAGATCAAGCGCGTGGTGCAGGTCATTGAGCAATACCCCGAAACCGGCCGGCGCGTCTTTCAGCTCGTGCTCGACGAGTTCCAGAAATTTCTCTCCACCTACCTCAGCGAGCAGGGCACGGCCAGCCGGTTTGTCAGCGTGGCCCAGCAGGTGGAACAGAAGGAGACGCTGTCCGTGCAGTACACGATCGAGTTGCGCAAGCTGCTCGACGAGGTGCCGGTGCGCGACGAGGTGCGTGATTTCCTCTTCAAGGTCTGGGTCGACGTGCTGGCCGTGGCCAGCGTGAAGTACGGTCTCCGCCACGAAGAGACCGCCGCCCTCAAGCAGGTGGCGTCCGACCTGCTCTGGGCCGCCAGTGCCAAGCCCAACCGCAATGACCGCGCCCGCGTGATTCAGCAACTGCCGGGTCTGCTGCAACGCCTTCGTCAGGGCATGGGGCTGCTGGGTTTCCCACCGGGCCTGCAAGACCAGCACATCAAGTCGGTCAGCGACACGCTGGCCGACGCTTTCATGTCGCGCACCGAGGCGATCTCGCAGGAAAGCCTGGACAACCTGTCCGAGCGCCTGGCCAATCTCGAGGACTACCTGCCCGCCAACGGCGTTGGCGACCTGGACCTGGACAACGAAAGCATCGAAATGATCACCGGCGTGGACGCCGGCAACATCGAAGTGATCAACCAGGGCGGCAGCCAGCCTACCGAAGCCATGCGGGCCTGGGCCGTCGAGTTGCAGATCGGCTCCTGGTTCGGTCTGGACCACAACGGCAAGCTCAACAGCGTGCAGCTCGCCTGGCGCAGCGAACGGGGGCAGCTTTACCTCTTCGTCACCAATGGCGGGCGCTGCTTCCTGGTGCAGGCCAACCGTGTGGCGGCCTATCTGCAGGCCGGCCTGCTGGTGCCAAGTGAGGAAGAAGCGCTGACTGTGCGGGCCACCCGCGATGCGCTGGCCAAGCTCGACGCCAATCCCGAACGTTTGTTGAACTGAGGGCTCCCCCCTGCGCCGCTGCGCGGCTTCCCCCCTCTCTTGCGCGCCTTCGGCGCTGGGAGGGGGGACGATGCCTTGGGCCGGCGGAGCCGGACCCTCGGCATCTTTGGGTCGGGCGCCTCGCTTCGCTGGCTCGGTGGCCTTGGGGTGGCGGCCTTCTGGGATGGTCAGGCCTTGCCCATGCGTTGGAGCAGGCCTCCGGGCAGGCGACTCAGGTCGCCCTGCAGCTCCAGTTCCAGCAGGCGGGCCTGCAGGTGTGGGGTGTCCAGGCCGGTGCGAGCCTGCAAGGCGTCGAGGCTGACGGGGTCGTAGCCCATGGCGTTGAGTAGAGGGTCACCGTTGTCGCTGCTGGCCTCAACGGTTTGGCTGGGTGTCTGGGGAGGCGCGATCTGCAGATCCTCCAGGATGTCCTGCGCCGATTCGACCAGTTTGGCACCCTGTCGTATCAGCGCGTGGCAGCCACGCGCTTGCGGTGAGTGGATGGAGCCCGGGATGGCGAAGACCTCACGGCCTTGTTCGGCGGCGAGACGCGCCGTGATCAGGGAGCCGGACTTCAGCGCGGCCTCCACCACCAGTGTGCCTTGTGAGAGGCCCGCGATGATGCGGTTGCGCTGCGGAAAATTCGCGGCCAGTGGCGGTGTACCCAAGGGGTATTCGCTCACGATCGCCCCGTGCTCGGCGATGCGGTGGGCGAGATCCAGGTGGCGTTTGGGGTACACGCGGTCAAGCCCGGTGCCTATCACCGCGACCGTCGGGGCGCCAGCCAGCAGCGCGCCTTCGTGCGCTGCGCCATCGATCCCCAGTGCCAGTCCGGAGACCACGCAGAGGCCCGCTTCACCCAGGGCCTGTGCGAACTGCCGGGCGTGGGCTTCCCCCTGGGGTGTCGGATTGCGGCTGCCCACGATGGCCAGGCGCCGCGGGTGGTGCAGCGCCTGCACGTCGCCCTGCACGTACAGCATCAAGGGCGGGTCGGCCATTTCCAGCAGGTCGGGCGGATAGAGCGTGTCGCCGAGCGTCAAGACATGGCGTTGCGTATGTTCGGCCAGCCATGCCTGCAGGCGATCCAGCGTGGCATCAAGGTCGGCCGGGGGCGTGTCGAGCGCGCGCGCGAGGTGGGGTCCCACCACCGTCTGCCAGGCGGTCACGTCTTGATCGAAGATGTCCTGGGGCAAACCCCAGGCGGCCAGCAGCTTGCGCGCGGTTTCGCTGCCCACGCCTGGCGTGAGCAGCAGCCTCAGCCAGGCGGCCAGCTCCTCCCTGAGCATGCCCGTTTCAGGGGTTGACGAAACGGTCGCCGACCTTCACGCCGTCGGTGATCTGCAGCACGATGGCGTAGGACACCTTGTCGAAGGTGCGGAAGACCATCATCAGACCGTTGCGCTCGCCGGGCAGCCGGATCTGCGGACGGGCGCTGTCGGTGGTGTCGGTCAGTGTGTCGCTTTCGCGCTGAAGCGCCAGCACATGCCCGCGCTCGATGCCATGGGCGCGGCCTCGGTTGATGGTCACGACCTGGTTCTGCGCCGCGTAGCGCACGGCGTTGCCATAGACGGAGACGATCTGGCCACTCTGCGCGGTCTCGGGTGCGCGCGGTACGTAGTTCGACAGCTCGCGCTCCGGCTCGGGCAGCAGGCGATCACCCACACGCATTTCTTCCTTGGCCTGCAACACGTCGAGCGCGGCGGGCACCAGTTCGTTCTGGGTCTTGCCGCTGCTGTCGGTGGTGTCGCGGCGCGTTTCGCTGGTCACCAACTGGGCCTTGCCCACGTACTGGGCTTCGTAGCCCAGGATGGCGCCGGTGGTCGGGTCCTTCAGCGGAACGGCGTTGCGGAACACCCGGTAGTCGATCGACTTGCCATCGGCCACCGTGAGCGGTTCGCCTTGCATGTCATCACCCGACAGCGCGCGCGCATAGGCGCGGTCGCCACGGCTGAGCAGCACGCGGTGTTCCTGCGTGGCGACGATGCGCGGCGCGCGGGCGAATGTGGCCTCGTCCACAATCATCGGTTCGCTCAGGAAGGCTTCTATGGCCTGCAGCGACACCGGCGGGATGGCCGACTCGCTCAGGCTCTCGTAGCGGGTGCGCGGGCTCACGCGCACGGTGGTGGTGTCTCCCTCGCCCGGTGCGCGGGTCGTCAGTCGGGCGCGACCGCCCGACTTGTCCAGGTACAGCACCTGACCTGGGTAGATGCGGTGCGGATTCTGGATGTCCTGGCGGTTCATGCCCCAGAGTTCGGGCCAGCGCCACGGACTCTTGAGGAACAGGCCGGAAATGGCCCAGAGGGTGTCTCCGCGCTTGATGGTGTAGCTGTCCGGTGCATTGGGTGCCAACTCCGACAGTGGCACGCCACTCTGAGCCACTTGATCGGCGGTGGCCCGCTGGGCTGGCGTGATGGGGTAGTTCTGGGCCGATGCAGCGCCGGTCAGCAACAGCGCGGCGACCGCGGTGCAGCAGGCCAGCGCGCTCGGGGCGCGGAATTCGGCGGACGGTCGGGTGTTCGATGGCATTTGGGGCCCCTGGGCGGCAACCTCCGGAGTCGCTGGCAGGGCCCTGGAGGGGCTGCCAGCCGTTTGCCGACGGTGCTCGTGTCTTGACAAGTCGCTTTTGATTTTGCGCCCAAGCCATTGATTAGGCAATGTTTATGGCGGTGGCATTTCACGCCCCGTCGCAAAATTGGCGAAAATAGCGACATCGTCTTCCGCCTGTCACCGGCATGCCGCCAGCCGTCGCCCGGCGACCCCGGAACCCCCTTTTGCCCAAGGCCCGCCCCGTCGCATCTCGACCATGAATCCGCCGCCCATCCTGCCTATCCTGCGCTACCCCGATCCGCGCCTGCACACCGTGGCAAGGCCAGTGGTGGCGGTGGACGCGCGCATCCGTGAACTGATTGCCAGCATGTTCGCCACGATGTACGACGCCAATGGCATTGGCCTGGCGGCCACGCAGGTCGACGTGCACGAACGCGTGATCGTGATCGATGTGAGCGAGTCGCGCGATCAGCCGTTGGTCCTGATCAACCCGGTCATCGAATGGGCCAGCCCCGAGAAACGCAAGGGTGAAGAGGGTTGCCTTTCCGTGCCCGGTATCTATGACGGCGTGGAGCGCTCGATCGCGGTGCGTGTGCGTGCGCTCGATGGCGATGGCCACGAGCGGGTGATCGAAGCCGAAGGCATGCTGGCGGTGTGCATGCAGCACGAGATGGACCACCTGCTGGGCAAGGTCTTCGTGGAGTACCTTTCACCGCTCAAGCAGGGGCGCATCAAGACCAAGCTGGTCAAGGCCCAGCGCGAGGTGCAGCGCGCATGAGAACGCTGCCGTCCCGTGTGCTGCGCGTGCTGTGGCTCGGCCTCGTCGCCGCGCTGCTCGCGGGCTGCGCGGGCATGCCGGAGCGCGTCGAGCCGGGTACGCCCCGCGCGGAGATCGAAAAACGCCTCGGTGCGCCGAGCGCGGTGTACCCGCTGACCGACGGCCTGCGCCTGCAGTACTCGCGCCAGCCGGCGGGGCAACAGGTCTACAACCTCGATCTCGACGCGGGTGGCCGCCTGCGCCGGGTCGAGCAGGTAATGGACATCCACTGGCTGCAGCAGAACATCGCGCTCGATCGCTGGACCCGCGACGACGTGCTGCGCAACCTCGGGCGGCCTGCCTTGATCGAACGCGTGGCCAGCTTTCGCGGCGACGTCTGGACCTACCGTTTCCTGGAGGCGAATTCCCCCCGGCAGGTGCACGTGCACATCGATCCTGAAGGGGTGGTGCGGCGCCTGATGTTCACCGACGAGCCCACGCCCGAGGATCCGCCCGACCGCTCCTGATCCGCCACGCCCCGCTTGCGGGTCCGGGCGGGTTCCATTGAATGTTCACATGAAACTGGTTTTTGCCGGCACGCCGGAATTCGCGCGTGCCGCCCTGCAGCGGTTGCTGGCCGCCGGCTTTGAGGTGCCGCTGGTGCTGACACAGCCCGACCGCCCCGCAGGCCGGGGCATGAAGCTGCAAGCCTCACCCGTCAAGCAGCTTGCTCAGGCGCATGGCCTGACGCTGGCCCAGCCGCGCAGCCTCCGACTGGACGGCCGTTACCCCGACGATGCGCGCAGTGCTCGCGAGGCCATCGAAGCCGCAAAGGCCGACGCCATGGTGGTGGCGGCCTATGGCCTGATCCTGCCGCAGTGGGTGCTGACGCTGATGACGCAGCAGGGGCGCGGCCTGGGTTGCCTGAACATCCATGCCTCGCTGTTGCCGCGCTGGCGCGGCGCCGCGCCCATTCACCGGGCCATCGAGGCGGGCGATGCGCGGACCGGCGTGACCATCATGCAGATGGACGAGGGCCTGGACACCGGGGCCATGCTGCTTCACGAAGCGCTGTCCATCCAGGACGACGACACCACGGGCAGCCTGCACGACCGCCTGGCCGACCTGGGTGCCCGCCTCATCGTCGAGGCCCTCGAACTGGCCGCCTGTGGTGGCCTCCAGGCGCAGGCTCAGCCAGCCGACGGGGTGACCTATGCGCACAAGATCCAGAAGGCCGAGGCTGCGCTGGACTGGGTGGCCGCGGCGCCCGTGCTGGCCCGGCGGGTGCGTGCCTTCAATCCGTTTCCTGGGGCGTCCACCGCGCTGGGTGGTGAGCCGATCAAGGTGTGGGCCGCACAGGTGCAGGCACCCACCGGTGGCGACGGCCCGATGGCCCAGCCCGGCGAGGTGCTGGCTCTGGGCGAAGACGGGATCCACGTGCAGACCGGCCAAGGCGTGCTGGTGTTGACCGAACTGCAGCGCGCGGGCGGCAAGCGCTTGGCGGCAGCGGACTTTCTGCGGGGCTTTGGTCTGGCGGTGGGCCAGGTGTTCGATGCACCACCACAAGAGGCGGAGGGCGGCTGATGTTTTTCCTGCGCGAACACTGGGTGCGTGACGAATTCTGGGAAGGCGTGCGCGACCAGGGCAACGTGGCCATGGGCATCGCGGCCTGGGCACTGATGACCGGCGTGGCCATGGTGCAGTCCGGCCTGTCGGTCGCGGAAGCCGTGCTCATGACGCTCATCGTCTATGCCGGCAGCGCGCAGCTTGCGGCGGTTCCCATGATCGTGTCGGGCACGCCCATGTGGGTGATCCTGGCGGCCGCGTTCTGTGTCAACCTGCGCTTCGTGGTCTTTTCCGCCCACCTGCGGCCCTACCTCATGCACCTGCCGCGCTGGGAGCGACTGGTCTCCGGCTATGTAACCGGCGATCTGAGCTATGTCTTCTTTTCGCGCCGCTATCCGCATGTGGGCAGCACACCCGATGAACTCGGTCGGCAGCAGGCCTACCTCATGGGCAATTGCGCGGTGAACTATGTGGCGTGGATATCCGCCAGCATGCTGGGCATCGCGTTGGCCAACGTAATTCCATTGTCCTGGGGCCTGGGCTTTGCCGGCATCCTGGCGCTGCTGGGCGTGCTGTGTTCCTTGGCGACCTCCCGGCTGCGCGTCGTGTCGGCCGGCGTGGCGGGTGCGGCCGCGGTCGCGGCCTGGGCCTTGCCTCTGAAGCTGAACATCCTGGTGGCCATTGCGAGCGCGGTGGCCATCTGCCTGACCATCGACAAGCTGAGGTCCGGCGGTCCAGGGGAAGGGGGGCACCATGCTTGACATCGACCCCATGACCCTGGCCACCATCGTGGCTCTGGGCTGCATCACCGTCATCACGCGCGGCTTTTTCTTCATCTCCAGCAAACCCTGGACACTGCCGCAGTGGGCGCAGCGCGGCCTTCAGTACGCGCCCATCGCGGCGCTCGCTGCGGTGGTCATTCCCGAGATCGTCACGACCCAGGGCGTGCTGGTCCCGACCTGGCAGGACGCACGGCTGTTCGCCGCCGCGGCCGGCATGGCCTGGTTCTTCTGGAAACGCGGTGTGCTGGGCACCATCGTCACCGGCATGCTGGTGTACCTGCCGTTGCGGCTGGGGTTGGGGTGGTGAGGGGAAGGCCCCCACGCTCCGCCGCTGCGCGGGTCGCTGCCCCCCGAGGGGGCTGACCCCGCCTTGGGAACGGCCCTGCGGCGGGGTCGGTGGCCCCCACGCTCCACCGCTGCGCGGGTCGCTGCTGATCAGGTGTGCAGGGCACGCCAGCCTGTGATCGAGACTCCGGCGCAGATCAGCAGGGTCCAGAGGGTGTGGCTGGGTGGGTGGGCGCCGCGCAGGGTCTGTACGGCGCCGGCCACGAAGCCGGCCAGAAGCACCGCTGCCAGCCAGCGCAGGCCGATGGCCTGGCGCCGTTGGCCAGCGCTTTGTGGGGGCATGAGCCACGGCAGGCATATGGCGAAGAAGGCGAAGCCGCTGGAGGCATGGCCACCAGGAAAGCAGCGTCCAGGGCCACCGTCGGGCACACCCAGTCGCCAATGTGCCACCGGGTCGGCCGTGCCGCCAAAGGCTCGCCAGTCCCAGGGACAACTGGTGAGGCTGGCGTTCTTGATCAGGTTGACGGCCACCAGGGACAGCACCACCAGGCCGGCCACCGTCAGCCGTTCCCGGGTCGGCAACGCGTCACGGCTGCGCCAGCGCTTGGGCCAGAGTGCCCAGAGCCACAGGATGGCGAAGGCCACCGTGGCGGCCTGGCGCATGCCCTCGTGAAGGATGCGCTCCAGCAGCCAGTCATGCTGCAATGCAAAACCGCTGGCGCTGCCAATCTGGCGCATCACGGACATGTCCAGACCGCTCATATCCCACGCCAAGGGCAGTGCGAAAGCGGCGCTCCACCCGGCTCGGGCGCGCCATGGTACGGATGGGGGCAAGGATGTGGTCTGCATGAGGCCGGCACTGTGCGACCAGCGGGTTAAGTCTTCCTTAAGAGACCCGCCCATAATGGAGCCGGAGACATTCTGACCCGATCATTCGAAAGAACACCCCGAACGGACATGCGCGCACTCGTGGTGGAAGACGACCCCGGCATCTCCAGCGGCCTGCAGGCTTCGCTGAGGGAGGCTGGCTATGCGGTGGATGCCTGCGACACGTTGTCGGCCGGCTGGGCCGCGCTGCTGGTCGAGCCTTTCGATTTCATGGTCCTGGACCTGGGCCTTCCCGACGGCGATGGCCTGGATCTGCTGGGGCGGTTGCGGCGCCAGCCCATGCCTGTGTCGGGGCGGCAGAGCCTGCCCAGGCGTGACATGCCGGTGCTCATCATGACCGCGCGAGATGGCGTGAGCGACCGCGTCAGCGGCCTGGACAGTGGCGCGGACGACTACATCATCAAACCATTCGATGCCAGCGAGCTGCTGGCTCGCGTGCGCGCCATGCTGCGCCGCGCAGGGGGACGCAGCAGTCCTGTGATCGAACATGGCGATCTGGTGGTCGATCCCGCCGCCCATACCGTGCTGCGCGCCGGGCAGCCGGTGGTCCTGGGCGGGCGGGAGTTTGCCCTGCTGCTTACCTTGTTGCAGGCACGGCCTCAGGTGCTGTCCAAGGCGCGCCTGGAGTCCTCGCTCTATGGGTTTGGCGAAGCGCTGGAAAGCAACGCCATCGAGGTCCACATCCACCACCTGCGCCGCAAGCTGGGCGATCAGCTCATCAAGACCGTGCGAGGCGTCGGTTATTTCGTGCCGAGACAGGAGCCGCCCCCGTGACCGGAGCGGCGGATCCATCCTCTGCGCGTTTGCCGACACTGTGGCGCTACCTCTGGGGTTGGGTGGTCGGCGTCTTGCTGCTCGTGTGGGTCACGTTGTTCCTGGTTGCCTGGTACACCGGCAAGCACGAAGCCGAAGAGGTGACGGATGGCCAACTGGAGGCGGTGGCGCGCCTGTGGTTGCCCGTGGTTACCGGGCCGACCTCGGTGGCGCCCGAACCCATCGGGCAGCGGCGTTCGCGCCCCTATGTGCAGGACGTGGCCGTCATCCGCTGGCAGGGTGATGCGCTCGTGACCGACACCCACCAGCTTGCGCAGGCGCTCGACGTGGATCGCTACCCGCTGTCGCTGGGCTTTTCCGAGCGCGTGCAGACCACGCCCACCGGCGAGGTGCGTTGGCGCGTCTTCGTGGCCGACGAAGGCCCAGCGCGCGTGGCCGTGCTGATGGACATGCGGCACCGCATCAACCTCGCGCGGGACATGTCGTTCAAGCTGGCGCGCGCGGCGCTGCTGGTGCTGCCGCTGGTGGCGGTGCTGCTGTGGTGGGCGCTGCGCCGCGGCCTGCGGCCCCTGAACCGGCTGTCCCGCGATGTGGCCAGTCTGGATGTGCTGGCTGGCCAGCGGCTGGACCAGGGACACCGTTTCCGGGAGTTCTCCAGCACCGTTTCGGCGATCAACACCCTGGTCGACTCCTTGCAGATGCGTGCCCGGCGCGAACGCGAATTCGCGTCTGACGTGGCTCACGAACTGCGCACGCCGTTGGCGGCGCTCGCCCTGCAGGCGCGCGCTGCGCAGAGCGATCCCTCTTCCACGCGCCTGAGCCAGGTCGAAGACAACGCGCTGCGCGCAGGCCATATCCTTTCGCAGTTGCTGGACCTGGCGCGTGCGCAGCGCGGTGGGCCCGATGGCTCGGGCCAGCAGGCCTGGGCCGACGTGGCGCTGGGCGAACTGGCCGAGCGCCAGGTCGCCCTGCATGCGCCAGACGGCTTCCGCAGCGGGCACGAGCTTTCGCTGGAGCAGCCGAAGGAGGCGGTGATCGTGCGGGCCCAGCCTCTGCTGCTCGAGCTGGCTCTGCGCAACCTGATCGAGAACGCACTGCGTCACACGCCCGCTGGCACCCAGGTGGTGGTGGCGGTGTGGCGCCAGGCGGATGGCGTAGGCATTTCGGTCAGCGACGATGGCCAGCGGGCTGGTGTCCCCGCGCCCGCGCGCCCGTCGGACGGTCTGGGTCTGGGGTTGCGCCTGGTGACCCGCATCGCCGAGCAACTGGGCGCCAGCCTGGAGCGCGACACCGGGGAGCCGCCCATGACGACCCGTTTCAACATGATCTGGCCCGCGCCTGGGCCGTAGGCGCCTTAAGGTGGCTTTAATCCGGGCTTCCCACACTGCGCGCGCCGGCATGTGCCGGCCTTGCTCGCGCAGCCATGCCTGGTCAACTCCTGCTTCGTCAACCCTCCCGGCGCACCGATGCCGTTGCCGTGCGCGGCCCGTGGTTGTCGGGCCCCGCGCGCACGGTCTGGCTGCTGGCCCTGTGGCTGGCGACGGTGGGCAACCTGCCGCTGTGGCAGCGCGTGGGCACTCTGGCCGGGTCTGCGCCCCGTCCGGTGCTGATGGTCGGGCTGGGCCTGCTTCTGGTGGGAGGCATTGCGGCGCTGCTTTCCCTGCTGGCCTGGCCGCGCGTCTTCCGGGTGGGTGCCACCGTGCTGGTGGTGGTGACGGCCTTCAACACCCATTTCATGTGGCAGTACGGCGTGGTGATAGACCCCACCATGCTGGCCAACGTGGTCCATACCGACGTGCGCGAGGTGCGCGACCTGATGTCCTGGCACCTGCCGGTGACGCTCCTGCTGGTGGCCGGCCCCCCTTTGTGGTGGATCTGGCGCCGCCCCTTTGACGCCGTCCACTGGTTGCCGCAGACAGGGCGCAACTTGCTGGGCGCGCTCGGCGGACTGGCGCTGGCAGTGGGCATGGCGCTGCTGTGCTACCAGGATCTGGCCTCGCTCATGCGCAACCACCGGGACTTGCGCTACATGGTCAATCCGCTCAACGCGGTGTACGCGGGCGTGCGCGTCGCCAGCGATCGGTTGCCGCAGCAGGTGCAGCCGCTGTTGCCGGTTGGCGAGGACGCGAAGCTGGGCGCCAGCTACCAGCACCAGCTGCGGCCACCCCTGTTGCTGCTGGTGGTGGGCGAGACCGCGCGTGCGCAGAACTTCGGCCTCAATGGCTATGCGCGCGCCAACACACCCGCCCTGGCGCGCTGGCAGGCCGAGGAGGGGCTGGCCAACTTCAGCCAGGCGCAGTCCTGCGGCACCAACACCCTCGTCTCGGTACCGTGCATGTTCTCGCCGCTGTCGCGTGCGGAAGGCGGGGACAAGCCGGCGCGGCATGAGAACCTGCTGGACGTGCTGCAACGTGCCGGCCTGGCCGTGCTCTGGATCGACAACCAGGCGGGCTGCAAAGGCGTGTGCGAACGCGTGCCGCACGCCAGCACCGGTGACACCCCGGTGGCCGGACTGTGCGATGGTTCCGAGTGCTTCGACCCGGCCATGCTGGAAGGGCTGGATGAGCGCATCGCCGCGCTCGACCCGGCGCGCCGTGCGCGTGGCGTGGTGCTGGTGATGCACCAGATGGGCAGCCACGGGCCGGCCTACTTCAAGCGCACGCCGGCCGATCGCAAGCCCTTCCAGCCCGAATGCGCCAGCAACAACCTGGCCGAGTGTCCGGCCGACCAACTGGTCAACGCCTACGACAACACCATCGCCTACACCGACCACTTCCTCGACCTCTCGCTCCAGTGGCTCAAGACCCGTGCCCAGGCCGGCCAGTACGACACTGGCCTGATTTACGTCTCCGACCATGGCGAATCGCTTGGCGAGAACGGGCTCTACCTGCACGGCGTGCCCTATGCGCTGGCGCCGCAGCAGCAAACCCGGGTCCCCATGGTCGCCTGGCTTTCGCCGGGCCTGCAGCAGCGCAGCGGCGTCTCATCCGCCTGCCTGCGGCAGCGCGCCGCAGAGCCGATCTCGCACGACAACTACTTCCACTCGGTGCTGGGCCTGATGGACGTGCAGACGAAGGCCCACCAGCGTGCGCTGGACGCCCTGCAGCCCTGCCGTACCGGCTGAGCGAGGGGTTTCCTACAATGCGGGCTTCCTCCTTGTCGATCCCAACCCCGCATCCCATGTCTTCCTCCTTCATTCGCTTCTCCGACCTCTGTGCCCAGGGCCGCGTCAAAGGCCAACGCGTGTTCATCCGGGCCGACCTGAACGTGCCGCAGGACGAAGCGGGGCGCATCACCGAGGACACGCGCATCCGAGCGAGCATCCCGGCGATCCGCCTGGCGCTGGATGCGGGGGCGGCGGTGATGGTGACCAGCCACCTGGGGCGGCCCAGCGAAGGGGCGTTCAAGCCCGAGGACTCGCTCGCACCGGTGGCCGCGCGCTTGGGCGAGCTCATGGACCGCCCGGTGCGGCTGGTCTCCAACTGGATAGAGGGCGATTTCTCGGTGGCCCCGGGCGAGGTGGTGCTGCTGGAGAACTGCCGGCTCAACGTGGGCGAGAAGAAGAACAGCCCGGAGCTGGCGAAGAAGCTGGGCGCGCTGTGCGACATCTTCGTGCACGATGCCTTCGGCACGGCACACCGCGCCGAGGGCACGACCTACGGCATCGCCGAGACCGCGCCCATCGCCTGCGCCGGCCCGCTGCTGGCCGCCGAGATGGACGCCATCGCCAAGGCGCTGGCGAATCCGAGGAGGCCGCTGGTGGCGATCGTGGCGGGCAGCAAGGTCAGCACCAAGCTGACCATCCTGCAGAGCCTGGCGAAAAACGTGGACCAGCTCATCGTGGGCGGAGGCATTGCCAACACCTTCATGCTGGCCGAGGGCCTGCCGATCGGCAAGAGCCTGGCCGAGGCGGAGCTGGTGAGCGAGGCGCGCGCGGTGATCGATGCGATGGCCGCGCGCGGGGCGCAGGTGCCGATACCGACGGACGTGGTGACGGCCAAGGCGTTCGCGGCGGACGCGGAGGCCACGGTGAAGGCGGCCAGCGAGGTGGCGGCGGACGACCTGATCCTGGACATCGGGCCGCAGACGGCGGCGCGGCTGGCCGAGCAGCTCAAGGCGGCGGGCACGATCGTGTGGAACGGGCCGGTGGGGGTGTTCGAGTTCGCGGCGTTCGAGGGCGGGACGAAGGCGATCGCGCAGGCGATCGCGCAGAGCAGCGCGTTCAGCATCGCAGGAGGCGGAGACACGCTGGCGGCGATCGCCAAGTACGGCATCGAGAAGGAGGTGGGCTACATCTCCACCGGCGGCGGGGCTTTCCTGGAGGTGCTTGAAGGCAAGACCCTGCCCGCATTCGAGGTCCTCGCCCGCCGCGC
>NZ_JAHCKL010000015.1 GCF_026125785.1 Hydrogenophaga sp. | reverse complement strand
CATGCCATGACTGAAATACGCAACGTCGAGGCCGACCTGGCGCAGTTTCGCCTGCGGGTGCTGCTGATCGGGCTGGCGGTGCTGTTTGCTTTCGGGCTGGTCGTGGCGCGCATGGTGTACCTGCAGGTGATCCGCCACGACGATCTGGATGCGCAGGCGGAGAGCAACCGCACGGCGGTGTTGCCGGTGGTGCCGAACCGGGGCCAGATCGTGGACCGCAAGGGCCGGATTCTGGCCACCAACTATTCGGCCTACACGCTGGAGATCATTCCCTCGCGCGTGGAGGATCTGGAGGCCACGATCCAGGGCCTGGGCGAGCTGGTGGAGGTAACGCCGCGTGATGTGCGGCGTTTCCGCAAGCTGCTGGAGGAGTCGCACCGGTTCGATTCGCTGCCGCTGCGCACGCGGCTGACCGACGAGGAGGTGGCGCGGTTCACGGCGCAACGCTACCGTTTCCCGGGCGTGGAGGTCCGTGCGCGGCTGCTGCGCCAATACCCCAACGGCGATGTCGCCAGCCACGTCATCGGCTACATCGGGCGCATCAACCAGCGCGAGAAGGAAACCATTGCCGACTGGCCCGAGGAGGACCAGGCCAACTACCGCGGCACCGAGTACATCGGCAAGCTGGGCGCGGAGCAGCAGTACGAGCGCGAGTTGCACGGCATCACGGGTTTTGAGCGGGTGGAAACGTCGGCGGGGGGCCGTGCCGTGCGTTCGCTCGCGCACACGCCGGCCACGCCGGGCAACACGGTGGTGCTGTCGGTCGACATCCAGCTGCAGAAGCTGATCGAGGACATGTACGGCGACCGGCGCGGCGCCCTGGTCGCCATCGACCCGCGCTCGGGTGAGGTGCTGGCGTTCGTGAGCAAGCCCACTTTCGACCCGAACCTGTTCGTCGAGGGTATCGATGTGGAGAACTGGCGCGCGCTCAACGAGTCGATCGACAAGCCCTTGCTCAACCGCGCCTTGCGCGGTACCTACCCGCCCGGGTCCACCTACAAGCCCTTCATGGCCATGGCGGCGCTGGAGACGGGCGCGCGCAGCGCCAGCACCGTCATCAACGACACGGGCTCCTGGACGCTGGGCAACCACCGTTTCCGCAGCCATGGCGACGGCGGCCTGGGTCTGGTGGACATGCACCGCAGCATCGTCAAGTCCAGCAACGTCTACTACTACTCGCTGGCCAACGAGATGGGCGTGGACGCCATGCACGACTTCATGAAGCCGCTGGGCTTCGGCCAGATCACCGGCATCGACCTGCGTGGTGAGGTGCGCGGCGTGCTGCCCAGCCAGGCCTGGAAGCGCAACACCTACAAGCGGCCCGAGCAGCAGCGCTGGTATGCCGGGGAAACCATCTCGCTCGGCATCGGCCAGGGCTACAACAGCTTCACCGTGCTACAGCTCGCGCATGCCATGGCCACGCTGGCCAACGGTGGCGTCAAGTACAAGCCGCACCTGACCATGGCCACGGAAGACGTGATCACGCGGAAGCGCACCCTGCTGCCCGAGCCGCCCCCCGAGGACCTGGGCTTCAAGCCCGAGCACGTGCGCACGGTGCTCAATGCCATGGCCGCCGTGACCACCGAAGGCACCTCGGCGCGCGTGTTCGCGGGTGCCGGCTACGCCAGCGGCGGCAAGACCGGCACCGCGCAGGCCGTGACCATCGGGCAAAAGGAGCGCTACGACGCGCGCAGGCTGGAGGAGCACCAGCGCGACCACTCGCTCTACATCGCCTTCGCGCCGCTGGACAAGCCGCGCGTGGCGCTGGCGCTGATCGTGGAAAACGCGGGCTTTGGCGCGGCGCACGCAGCACCCATCGCGCGGCGCGTGTTCGACTACCTGCTGCTGGACCAGTACCCCAACCCGCAGGACCTGGCCGCGGTGCGCCAAGGCCAGGCCGGCGCGCCCATTGGCACGCCGCTCAAGGCCAGCGAGCAGCCCTGGCCACCGGAAGCAGCGACTTCAGCGCCCTGACCCTGGGCGCGAGGCCTCGCGCAGGGCCTTGAGGCGGGCCGCATCGGGGGGTTGATGGGACCGCACCACCGCATCGCGGCAGGCCTCATACCGGCGTCTGACCTGTGGCCAGCAGGCCTGGCCCGCGCCGGTGCCGTCGTCGCTCAGGCAGCGCTGCAGGTGCGCCGCCGCGGCGCGGTGGCAGGGCTCGAACTCGTTCGCCGTGGGTGAAGCTCCCACCGCTGGCACCCAGCCGACCAGGCAGCAGAACAAGGCGCACAAGGAGAGCCTCATCGCCACCCCCGCAACCCCTGCCACTCGGGCGGCATAGGGTCACCCGGGTGGCCCGGAAAACGGGGCCTGAGCTCGTAGCGCGCGGGCTCGCCGCGCAGACGCACCAGCGTCGCAAACCCCAGCAACCGGGCGGACTGTTCCGGCACCACCGCGCCCGAGACCACGGGTCGTCCATCCACCCACAGCGCGAAGCACACATCGGTCTGCGGCGGCGAAGGCACGGCACCCACCGCGCCCGGCTGCGCGGCCTGCTCGATCAGGCCCCCGGGCCAGCGCAACGAGAACGCGTGCCTCACCACCCAGGCCTTGCCGGGATCGGTGGCATCGGGCCGGGCATCGCGCGCGAAGGTGTCCTGGCGGTGCGCGTGCTCGCACTGGCCGAGGACACCAGGACGGAACGGATGAAAGAACACCAGTTGCGCCGGGTCAGGCGTCGGGGGCGCAGCACAGGCCGACAGCGCACTGCACAGTCCCATGGCCACCAGCCGCCCGCGCATGGAAAGGCTCAGTAGTTGAACGGCGAGCTCTGGAACTTGATGCTCCATTTGCCCGACCGCCCCTGCTCGGACAGGTCCGCCGAGCTGTCCAGCTTCTTGTTGATTTCGAAGCTGCCTCGGCACACGTCGTTGGTGCGCCCGCGGTAGGCCGGGTGGTTGACGTCCTCCGTGCGGCAGTCGCAGTCGATCTTGCGCACCGCCTTGCTGTTGACCCCGCGGTGGATGCTGCTGCTGACCGTCGAGCAGTAGCCGCTGCCCTCGTTGTCCATGATCCAGTAGTAGAAGTAGCGCACTTCCCAGGCGCTGTCGATTTCTGCCTGCAGGCGTTTCGCCGCCGCTTCGGCCGCCACGCGCTCCTCCTCGGCCTTGCGCGCGCGTTGTTCGGCCTCCAGCTTCTGTGCCTGCCGCCGCTCGGCCAGGTTGAGCTGTTCCAGCGTCAGGTCGTAGAACTTGCCGCGCTTGCCATAGCGCTCCAGGTAGCGGGTGAAGCGCTGCACCGCGCTGGCGGGATCGCCGGTCTCGCTGAGCGCCCGGCCGATGTAGTAGTCAAAGCTCTCGGGCATCTTCACGCCGGTGGCCTCGGCGGCGTTCAGGGCGGTCAGCGCGCGCTGCCAGTCGATGGTGTCCTGCTTCATCTCGGCGCCGGCCGCCTTGAGCTGGCGGTCGGCCTCGATCTGCGGTGGCAAGGCCCAGGCCATGGTGACCGACAGGCCCAGCAACAAGACGGCCGCGCAGCGGCGAAGGAAGGGAAGCATCAGGGTGTGTGACATGGTGAACAGGTGGTCAGAAAGGGACTCGTGCAGGCTCACTTCGCGGCCTGCAGGCGCTGGCGAACGCAGTCTTCCACGGTGCCGGAGAACGCGCATTGCGCACGCGCGCTGGTGGTGCAGCTCTGCCATGTGCCGTAAGCCGGGTTGGGCCCGTTCGCGCGGCAGACGTACTGCCCGATCGAAAGACAGCGGGCACCCGGGCTGGGGTTGCAAGTGCCCGACTCCCAGTAGCCGTCCGTGCAGTGCGTCCTGGGCGGCTCGCGTCCGCAGGCGGACTGCAGGCAGGCATCCACCCCCTTGGCCGCGGCCTGGCAAGACGCCGTGGCCGCCTGGGTGCGGGCGGCCAGGACCGCCTGGCGTTCGCGCTCGACCAGGCGCTCCTTGCGCTGCGTCATGGCGTCGTCCAGCACGTCGCCAGTGCCCGCCGACGGGCGCGCCGAGGAGCCCCTGCGGCTGTTGAAGGCATCGTCCAGCACGTCTCCCGCGCCGGCAGCGGGCTTCTGGCCTCCCGACTTGCCCCGGCGCTCCGAGAACGCCCGGTCCAGCGGGTCGCCGCCAGCGTTCCCCGAAGACGATTGGGCGGCTTCGCGCGCGGCGGCGGCCTTAGCCGCTTTCTCGCGGTCGGCCATCTGCTGCTTGATGCGGTCGCGGTCTGCCTTCTCCTTGGCCAGCCGCTCGCGCTCGGCGCGGTCGCGTTCTGCTTTGTCTTTCTGCTCCTTGCGGTGCAGTTCGGCCTGGGCCCTCTCCCGATCGGCCTTGTCCTTCTCCGCCTGTTTCTGCGCCTCGCGTTCGGCCCGCTTCTTTGCCGCGGCCTCCTCCTGCTCCTTCTGCATGTTCACGCAGGTGTGCACCGCCTGCTTGATGGTGCAGCGGAACTCGTCGGACTTGCCGCAGCGATTGCATTGCACATAGCCGCCGAACGTCTCCGCGCCATAGCGCCAGCCTGAGCCCAGCGCGCGGCATTCGTCGTGCGCGTCGTTGCTCATGGCCACGCGGGCGATCTTTTCCGCGTACGCACGGCCCCAGCAGGCCTCGGAGGTGCCCTCGGCCACGATGTTGCGCGTCTCGGCGCCCGCCGGCGCCGGCCCCAGCAGGCACAGCCCGGCGAGCAGCAACACCAGGCCCTGGCTCCGGGCCCGGCGCAGCGCTGAGCGAAGGTTGATGGCGATGTCTGTCATGGCTTGTCGGTGTCTCCTACCGTGAATGTGCCTACGGTGACCATGTCGCCGCGCCCGGACAGGCGCAGCACCACGTCTTCGTCTTTCTGTGCGGGCGTGCCAAAGCCGGTACTCAGGCGCAGCATCACGGTGGTGGCGGGTGCCACGATCTGCTGGCGGTGGCCGAAAAACTTGGCGCGCACCGTGTAAGTGCCCGGCTTGGCCCGGCGAAGCGCGTACTCCTCCGGTCCATACCCTCCTGTGAAATCGGCAGACATGCGCCCACCTTGATAGGTCAAACGGTTGCCAAAGTACGCCGGCTCGCCATTCGGGTCGATCACCCAGAGGTCGATGTCGGTGTTGTCGGCGTCCCAGGACAGCACGGCACGCAGGTCCAGCGGCAGGTTGCGGCGCAGCCGGGGATCGACCTCGCCCAGGTCCAAGGACCTGCCATCGGCCTGGGCCTGGGCGGCGATGGCGTTGAGTTCGGCCAGGGCGATCAGCTCGACACCCGGGAATCGGTCGTGCCAGGGGCGCGAGACCACCTGCCAGAGCAGCTCCAGCGCCTGCTGCGCCTGGCCGGTGCGCGCCAGCGCGAGGCCCAGGTCGCGCCACGACTGGGGCTCATCAGGACTGAGCTCGCGCACCTGCTCCAGCAGCGGCACCGCCAGCGCCACCTCGCCCGCCTGCTGCAGGCGGTAGGCCAGGATGCGCAGCACATGGCGGTTCTCCAGCGCCATCTCCGCCAGGTTGGAGAGCACGCGCAGGGCCGCCGCGCGCTCGCCGCGCTCAAGCAGGATGTCGGCCACGTCGAGGAAGAACGCGGTGCTGCCGGCGTGCGAGGGACGCTCATCGAAGTAGATGGCCTCCAGGGACTCCGGCGGCGCCTCGCGCAGCCGCCGCGCGTACGGCTCGTCCGGTCGCCAGGGACGCAACTGGATGCGCGCCGGCGCGGCGGCGGGCGGGTTGTTGGCGCCTGCGGGCGCGGCCGACATCACGCCAACAGGCACCGGCGCCGGTGGCGGCGCGCCCACCAGCGGCGCGCGCGCGGGTTTGGGGGGCGGCGTGTCCTTGGGGAAATCCTTCTCCCACCACTGGACCTTGTTCTCGAACCGCCGCACCACCTGTTCGAGGTGGTCGGCGCGCGCGGCCGCCTGGCGGCCGTCCGCCAGGGCGCGCAAACGGACCCACGGTTCGCGCAGCGCCGCCGGCGGCTCGATGCCGTGGTTTGCGTAGTCCTGCACCGTGTCCAGCACGATGAGCGAGGTTTCCCGGCTGGGCAGGCGGAACTGCAGACCCAGCCGGCGCACCGCGGCGCGCTGGGCATCGCCCTCGGCCGCCAGCCGCGCCATGCGCAAGGCCGCCCAGCGGTACGCCGCGACGCCGGTGCTGGCGTCGGACCGCAGCACCCGCACCGTGTGCACCTGGGCCGCACCCCCGTCCGCCGGCTGCAGGCGCAACCGCAGCCGCGCCTCGGGCGCGGTCAGCCGCCCGGCAACCACCACCCGCCCTTGCTCCGGCATGTCCGCAGCCAGCTCCAGGTCCTGCGCCCCTTCGGCGCTGACGTCGGCCACCCGGGGCTGCGCCCGCCCCAGCGCCGCCACCGCCTGCGCCGTGTCCAGCGACAGCAGGTCCAGCAGCACGGCGCCGCTGGCCTGGGCCATGCGGCGCAGCGCATTCGCATCGCTACCGGCCATCGCGGTCACGGCGAAGGTCGGCACCGGTTGCACCGGCAGGCGCGCGGCCGCGCCACCGCCCCAGTTGCCCAGGCCGTCGGAGAACAGCAGCGCCATGTCCACGCCGTCGGGCACGCGCAGGGCGGCGGCGCGGGTGGCGCCGTCGTAACGCATGGCGGCGAGCCGTTCGCGCAGAGCGTCCCAGTGGCCCGCGCGCACCTCGAAGCGTTCCAGCGGTGCGGCCTCGTCGCGCACCGGCTGCAGCAGCACCTCCACGTCACCCAGTTCGCGCCACCAGGCTTCGAGCAGGGCCAGTTCGCGTGCATGGTCGCGCCGCTCGCCACTGCCGGAGGCGTCCCAGATCAGCGCCACGCGCCGAGGACGGGCCCTGGGCGCCGGCAGCGCCGCCACCGACACCTCGGCGTAGAAGTAGTCCACGCCATCGAGCCGCTGTGCCGTGGTCACCGCGCCGCGCGAAGGGGGCAGCGAGACACGCAGCTCCCCGCCGGGCTGTCGCCCGGTGGCGGCCAGCAGCACGCGCGCGCCACCGGACGCAGCGCGCACCGGCAGGCGCCGCGCACCCAGCCGCGCCGACACCGCGCGAGGCTCCGCACCGGCCACGCGGACCGCCACGTTCAGGCGGGCACCGGCGGGCTGCTGCGCCAGCGGCAGGCGCCAGGTGGCTGCCCCCTGGCCGCCCACGATTTCGCCGATCTCCAACACCACGCGCCGGCTGCCCTGCGCCGGCAGCGGGTACACCCGCAGCCGGTGGAATGACCCACCGACGGCCTCCAGCAGCGCCGGATCGACGCGGGCGCGGGTGACGTCCTCGAACACCTGCCGGCCTCGGGCCTTTTCCACGGGAACGGCGGGCCGCAGCTCGCCGTCGATGTCCAGCGCGAAGCCCGTCACCGACTGGCCTTCGAGCAAAGGGAACTGCAACTCGGCCTCCAGCACGCGTGGGTTGGGGTTGTACAGCTCCAGTTCGATGCGGGTGTTCACCGCCCGCCCGGCGATATCCGCACGCACGTCCAGGCGCCGCAGCTCGACCGGCACGGCCGCCTCGGGTGCGGTCCAGCGGATCTGCGGCAGGGCCGGCGCGTCCGGGCGCTGGGCCTGCGCAGGCAGGCAGACAAAAGACGACAACAGCAACAGCCAGGCGGCCAGGCGCACAGGGGCGCCGCCGCGGCACATCCGGGAAAACAATGCCATGGGATCGGACGGAGAAGAGTCGGGTGAGGTCCGCCGCAGTCTAGGCAGGCCCGAATGCAAGGAGAATAGTGCAGATGCACCATGGATTCACCGCCCGGGGGCGCCCACGGCGGCCCTCTGCCCGCCGATGAAACGCCGCCTCACCGAACCCCAGGAGCTCAGCGCGCTGCTGCTGAAGCTCTACCGGCTGTCCCACGAGCTTCCCCTGGCCGATTTCCAGGACGCCACCCTGGACCTGGTGCGCGAGGCCCTGCCCTTCGATTCATCGATGTGGGGCACGGCCACCCAGACCGGACAGGGCATCGACATCCACACCATCCACCTGCACAACCAGTCGCCGCAGATGCTGGCGGACTACGAAGCGGTCAAGCACCTGGACACGGCGGCCCGGGCGGTGGGCGAACGGCCACGCAACGCCATGGGTTTCGATGCGCGCGAGTGGTTCCACCTCCCTGAGCAGGCTCCGCTGCTCGACTACGGGCGGCGCCACGAGCAGGCCCATTTCTTCATCGCCAGCGACTTCGACCCCAGCACCCGTTTCGTGCACTGGATCAGCCTCTTCCGGGCCGGCGAGAAGGCCCGCTGCACCCCCCAGGAAAACCAGTTGCTCGCCCTGCTCGCCCCCCACGTGATGCAGGCGCTCACGCTCAACCGCCTGGCGCACATGGACCGCCTGGAGACCGCCGCGACCACCGACGGCCGCGCCCACGCCATCTGCGACCCGCGCGGCGTGCTGTACCACGCGGACGCCGGCTTCGAGGCGCTGCTCGCCGGCGAATGGCATGGCTGGCGCGGCCGGCAACTGCCTGAGGCGCCGCTGCGCGCCTTTCAACGCGGCGAGACCCTGTACCGGGGCGCCACGGTGGTGATCTCGCAGCGCGCGGAGCAAGGCCTGCTGTTCCTGCGCGCACGCATGCGCTGCCGCGTGGACGACCTCACGCCGCGCGAGCGCACCGTCGCGGAACTGGTGGCCGGCGGCCGGACCTACAAGGCGATCGCGCAACACCTGGGGCGCTCGCCGGCCACGGTGCGCAACCAGATCCGATCGATCTACGACAAGCTGGGCGTCAGCCACATCGCCGGTCTGATCGACGCCCTGCGCTGCGCCTCCTGAGGCCGGTCGGTTACGGAAAAACGGTCGCCAGGTATCCAGGCGCGGCGGCTGGTTCCATCCACCCGTTCCCGCAACAGGCACGCCGACAATCGGCCGCTCATCCGCAGCGGCTCAGAGGACGACGGCATGCAGGCTCAGGATCTTTTCGACACCATCCGGCGCGCGCACCCCACGCCAGCGGCCGCCGAGGACATGGCCCACCGGCTGCGCTCCGGGCTGATGGCATGGCACCAGGACCCCCGCCACGCGGGCCAGCCCCTGGCCAGCCTGCGCAACGCCTCACACGACACCCTGGCCACCGTGGCCGTTCGCCGCCACAGCACCGCGGCGATCGCCGTGCTGGCGCAGGTGCTGCCCGCCTCCGAGCGGCCCTTGCTGTTCAACGCCTGCGACGGCAATGGCCGCACACCCGCTGGCCAAGCAGCGCACTGGGGCCAGGTGGACCTGCTGAGCGCGCTGCAGGCCGCCGGTGCCCGCCTGGACCTGCCGGACGCCAGCGGCAGCACACCGCTGCAGCACGCGGCAGCCCGGGGACACCGCAGCGCCACGGACTACCTGATCGCCGTCGGCGCCTGGTCCGCGGCGTCGGCCATGGCCGGCGCACAGGCGGCCAGACAACGGGGCTTCCACCATCTGGCCGACCGGCTGCAGGCCGCTGCCGAGCGCCAACCCCTGCACGAAGACGCCCGCTGCGCATGACACCCGACCAGCACAGCGCCGCCCTGATCATGGCAACCCGCGATGGCGACGCTGCGCGGGTCGCCAGCCTGCTGGAAAGCGCGCCCCCGACGCATTCGCATGCACCAGAGGCCCTGCGCGACGCCCTGGCCTACCGCAGCCTCCTCATGCTCGCGGCCGCCGAGGGGCACCACGAGACGGTTGATGTCCTGCTGGCGCATGGCCTCACGGACAACGGCGTCCCCGACGTCACCGGCATGCACGCCGTGCACCTGGCGGCCCGCGGCGGTTCGGCCGCGACCCTCGCCGCGCTCGCGGCATCGGGTCATGACCTGGACATGCCCAGCGAGGACGGCATGGGCCACACGCCGGCGCACTTCGCGGCACGGCACGGGCATGGGCCATGCCTGGAAACCATCGCCGCCCATGGCGGCTCCATCGACACACCGGACGCCACCGGAAGAAGGCCGCTGCACCTGGCGGTGGCACATGGCGTGCACCGCGTGGTGCCCACACTGGTCGGGCTCGGCGTCGACCCGAACGCCGCCCCGCTGCGCGGCGACGGGACGCTCATCACCGCCTGCGCCGCGGGCGATCTGCCGATGGCCGAGACGCTGATCGGTGTCGGCGCCGACGTGAACGCACCCGGCGCGGGCGGCCTGCGGCCACTGCACCACGCCATCAGCGCGGACAGCGGGCCTTGCGTGCATGCGCTGGCGCGTGGCGGTGCCGACCTGGAGGTCCTGGGCACCACCCAGGTCACCACCCAGGTCACCGCGCTGGACATGGCCGCGCAGGCCGGGCACCTGACCGCCTGGCGCGCGCTGCTCGAAGCCGGTGCCAGTGTGACCATCCCCAGCCCCGCCACGGGCATGACACCCTTGCAGCTCGCCGCCCGCCTGGGCCGCCCCCGGGCCCTGGAGATCGCCCAACAGGCCCGTCCCGGGTGCCTGCTGGGCCAGGGCCTGCCCCAGCAGGCCATCTCGGCCAGCGTCCAGGAGCGCGAGGCCCGCAGGCCGCGCGCCGCCATCGCCGACTGCCGACCCATGCTGCGGGCGCTGCACGCCCTGGGCGTTCCCCTTGACGAGGCAACGGCATGGGGCGCCACGGCGGTCGCGGTGGCCGCGCACTTCAGCCATGCAACGGCGCTCCAGACCTTGCAGCAACTGGGCGCCGACATGGCGCCCGCGCTGCCCCTGCTCGGCCGCAACGCAGCCACCGCGCAAGCCTACCCCGCGCAGGCTCCGGCCATCCGTGCGGCTGCCCGTGCCGCGGCCGCGGTGGTCACCGGAACGCCTCCCGCCGCCGGCCACGTGCCGCCCTCCTGGCGAGGCTATCTGGCCGCGCCGGCAGGCGGCGCCACCCCGCCCACGGCCACCACGCCAGCCGGCGGCGGCAGCGGCCCCAGCCCACGCTGACGCCGCACGCACCGGGCTTCTCGCTGAAAGGACCTCCCATGATCCCTCCTCATGCCGCCCAGGCGATGTTCGCCGCGATCGAGAAAAGCGACACCGCCACGCTGGACGGGCTGCTCAGCGAACACGGCGGCGATCCGGATCTGGCGTTGCTGCGCAACGCGCAGGACATATCCCTGCTTTCGTGGGCCGTGCGCACCGCGGATGTCGCCACGGTCGACCTGCTTGCCGGCGCCGGGCTGCCCATGGACGCGGCCTGCGGCCGTGGCGCCAAACCCCTGCACAATGCGGTCGCGCGCGGCGACCCCGAGATCGTGCAATGCCTGCTCGAACACGGCGCCCATCCCGACCAGACCTCCCTCAACGGCCTCAGGGCCCTGGACCACACCACGACCCGCGACGACGCCCGCATCGCCGCGCTGCTGCTCGCCCATGGTGCCCACCCCGATGCCTCGCCCCTGGGCAGTGGCGGCCACGTGCTGCGGGCGGTGGATGTGGGTGCGCACCAGGTGCTGGGCGAGTTGGTGGCGGCCGGCGCGGCGCTGGACGAGCGCGGCATCCAGGAGCCGTTCGCCACGCCCGCGGGCCACGCGGTCGATCGCCACAACACCACGGCCACGGCCATGCTGCTGGCGGCGGGCGTGGACCCGGACCAGGGCAACGACCCGCGAGGCCCGCTGATGCTGGGGGCAGCCATGCACGGCGACGTCCCCATGGTGGACCTGCTGGCCAGCCATGGTGCGGACCTGAGCACGCGCGAGGCGGCCGGCCTCGAAGGCTCCGTGTTCCAGGCGGTGGCCAAGGACCACGTCGATGCCGTCCAGGCGCTGGCGGCGGCGGGCGCGGACCTGGACCACCAGAGCCAGCGCGGCTGGACCGCCCTGCACCAAGCGGTGCACATGGGCCATCTCGGCGCCACGCACGCCCTGCTCGCGGCCGGCGCCAACCCCAACCTCCGCACGGAACATGGCGAGACGCCGGCGCATTTCGCGGTGAACAGCTCCCTGAGCGATCCGACCATGGCCCTGCTGGTCGAAGCCGGTGCGGACCTCTCCCTGCCCGACCATGCAGGTCGCGACCCTGTGCAGGGAGCCGTGCATGCGATGAACCTGGGTGCGCTCAATGTGGCCGGCGCGGGCGCGCCCGAGGCGGTGGATGCGTCGAGCCTGCTGGCGCTGCGCGCGGCCGCGACCGCCGCGGCCAGGCAGCACCAGCGGGCCGTGGCGCCCGCTGGCACAGCGGCGCCACCCGCTGACGACCGCGCCCCGCGGGCGGTCCTGGACATGCTGGGCCAGCATGGCGTCGACCCCCTCGAGCGCACGCGCGCCGGCGCAACGGCGGTTCACGCCGCGCACTTCCATGGCCTGCGCGACGTGCTGGACACCCTCGCGGACCAGGGCGCCGTGCCGGCACCGCCGGACGCCCTGGGCATCGAGGCCGCCACCTACGGCCGCGCCGACAGCGGCATCCCCATTCCGCTGCCCGTCGCGACAGCCGTGCAGGCGGCGGTATGGGGCACGCAGGCCGACGCCCTGCACACGCAGGCGCAGGCGGCGACCAGCCCGCTTCACCGGCATGTCCTGACCGCGCGTGCGCAGGAGCAGGCTCTGCGGGCAGAGCGCCTGCAGCAGCAGGCCTGGCGGCTGGCCGGCGGCGTCGACCCGCTGGCTCCGGACCACCGGCTCGACATCGGGTACCGGGCCCAGGCGACAAGCTGGATGGCCGGCGCCATCGCGACCGGCGCCCCGGGGCTGCCAGCCGCGGCCGAAGCGGCCGGTGGTGCGGGTGGTGCGGGTGGTGCCGCAGCGGCGGCGGCCGTTGCACCCGCCGCCGTTCCCACCTGGCTGCAGATCGTGCGGCGCACCCAGGCGGCCGAGGCGGGCCCGCCGCAGCCGGCGGCACCCCGCCCTCACGAACCCCGCTGACGCGCGGGCGGCGGCGCCCTCAGCGCGCCAGCGTCAGGGCCGCTCCATAGGCCGGGCTGTCGACGATGTTGTCGTGGTTGGTGCCGGGCAGATCCACCCAGTGGGCGATGCCGGGCGCGAAATGGCGAAACAGCGCCTCGGTGCGCTCGCGCGGCACCAGGTCGTCGCGTTCGGCCGCGATCACCGTGGTGGGTGCCCGCACATCGCCGGCGTAGGACCAGGACCGGTACTTGTCGAGCATCAGCCAGCGCAGCGGCAGGTAGGGGCGACGCCCCTGGACCACCGCCTCGATGCTGTCGAACGGCGTCACCAGCACCAGCCGCTGCACCGACCGGCGGCTGGCCACGTAGGTAGCCACGCCACTGCCCAGGCTGCGCCCGATCACCGTGACCTCAGGGTGTTCGGCAAAAGCGCGATCGAACACAGCCAGGCCGTCGGCAAACAGCGCCGCCTCACTGGGCTTGCCGGTGCTGCCGCCGTAACCCCGGTAGTGCAGCAGGTACAGGGCATGCTCGGGAAACACCGGGGCCAGCACGGGCAGCACCCGAGAGACATCTTCCCCATTGCCCGCGAAATAGACCACCGCCCGCGCACCCTCGCGCGCACGGTGGTTCACCGCGATGCGCTCCCCATCCACCGACAGGAACAACATCGGCGCCTCCAGCGCAGGCGAACCCGGACGCGGCTCGTAGAGCAGGTCGCGCTGCATCAGAAACAGCACCGCGCCAGCGCCCAGCACAGCCAGCACACCACCAGCAAGCACGCTCAACACACGCGCCATATCCACACTCCAGCAAACAAAGCAGCGCCACCCGACAAGCGCCGAAGAAGACCAGACTCCGCCAAGCCGAACGCCCCAGCGAGCGAAGCGAGGCGCCCGAGCCCAGAGATGCCGAGGGTCCGGCTCCGCCAGCCCAAGGCATCGTCCCCCCTCGAAGCGCCGAAGGCGCGCCACGGAGGGGGGAAGCCGCGCAGCGGCGCAGGGGGGTGCCTCACCCCCCCCTCATCCAGGCGTCGTAGGTGGTCTTCAGAATCAGGGCCGAGACCACGAGGATGAACACACCGCGCACGAAACCGCTGCCGTGCTTGAGCGCCAGCCGAGTGCCGAGCAGGCTGCCCGCCACATTGGCCACCGCCATGGCCAGCACATAGTGCCACCAGACATGGCCTTTCCAGGCGAACAGCAGCAGCGCTGCCAGGTTGGAGGCGGTGTTGAGCAGCTTGGCGCTGGCGCTGGCGTGCAGGAAGTCGTAGCCCAGCCAGCGCACGAACAGGAAGACGAAGAAGCTGCCGGTGCCGGGGCCGAAGAAGCCGTCGTAGAAACCGATGGTGACCCCCAGCGACGCCGCCGCCAGCGCCTCGCGCCGGCCGGTGAAGCGCGGCGCATGCTGGCGACCGAGCTCCTTGCGCGCCAGGGTATAGGCCAGCACGCCCAGCAGGATCAGCGGCAGTGCGCGGCGCAGGAAGTCCGGCGAGATCACGGTCACGGTCCAGGCGCCCAGCATGGAGCCGGCAAACGCCAGCGCGGCCGCCGGCAGCAGCGCATGCCAGGGCATGTGCACACGCCGGGCGTACTGCAGCGTGGCCGCGGCCGTGCCCCAGACCGAGGCGCCCTTGTTCACCCCGAACAGGGTGGCGGGATGGGTGTTGGGGAAAACGGCGAACAGCGCCGGCACCAGGATCAGGCCGCCACCGCCGACGATGGCGTCGACGAATCCGGCAAACAGCGAGGCGGCGGTGACGAGCAGCAATTCCATGCGGGCGCCATTGTCGCCTGCCCGGGGCGCCTGGCCGCGCCGCTCAGGCCAGAGGAAGTTCGAGAACGAACTCGGCGCCGCCTTCGGCCGCGTTGCGCGCGCTCAACCGCCCGCCGTGCTGCTCGACGATGCCGTAGCTGATCGACAGGCCCAGGCCCGTGCCCTTGCCCACCGGCTTGGTCGTGAAGAAGGGGTCGAAGATGCGCAGCAGGTGTTCGGGTGCGATGCCGGGGCCGTTGTCGCGCAGGCTCACCCGCGCCATGCCGTCCCCGGTGCGCTGCACGGTGATCCAGATGCGGGGCGAAGCGCTCTGCGCGACGGCATCGAAACCGTTCTGCAGCAGGTTCATCATGACCTGCTGCAACTGGCCCGCGCTGCCCATCACCACACAGGGCGGCGCGTCGGTCTCCGCCGGCTGCCAGTGCACCGCCACCGGCGCGGCGCGCCCCTTCTGCACCCAGTGGATGGCGCGCTCGATCACCTCGGCCAGGTCCACCGGCGAACGCTCCTCGGAGTCCATGGCAGAAAAACGCTTGAGGCCATGCACGATGTCCGCGGTGCGCTGCGCGCCCTCCAGCGTGCCCTCGATCAACGAAGGCAGGTCACTCAGCAGGTGCTCGATGCGCAACTGCTGGCGCAGCGCCTGCAGCACCGGCTCGGGCTCGTGCGCGTGCAGCGCGGCCATGTAGGTCTGCAGGCGATCGCAGTACTTGCGCAGCGCATGCACATTGCCCAGCACAAAGCTGATGGGGTTGTTGAGTTCGTGCGCCACCCCCGCCACCAACTGACCCAGCGAGGCCATTTTTTCGGAATGCAGCAACTGCTGCTGGGTGCGCTTGAGGGCATCGTGCGCGGCGCGCATCTCGTGGTAGGCGCGCTTGAGTTCGGCCGTGGGCCGCCCCACCCAGACCGTGCCCACGCGCCGGCCATTGCCACCGATGCGCGGCGTGCAGTTCGCGTCCACCGACACCGCCTGCCCATGGCGGTCCAGCAGATTGAGCTCGATCGCCTCGCCCGCGCGCGGCGCATCCGCCTTGTCCATCGCCGCACGCGCCAGCGCGATGCTCTGCGCGTCCGCCAGCAGGCCCTGCAGCGGCGTGCCCCGCAACCGCTCCTCGGGCCGCCCCACCAGCTCGCACAGCGCCGCGTTCGCCTGCTCGATCAGGCCATTCGCATCGCACACCACCAGCACGTCCGACATCGAGGTCAACACACTGAAGATGAAACGCTGAGACTGCTCCAGCTCCGCGTTCTTCTTCTCCAGCTCCACCTCGTCGTCGATCAGCCGGGTGTACACCTCGTCCATCTTCTGGATCACATCCATCCAGGTGGACTCGTCCACGCCCTCCATGGGCACGGCAGGCAAAGGACTGCGCGGACGAGAAGTACTCACACACCCCTCCCGCGCACGCAAAGACGCACCCCAGCGAGCAAAGCGAAGCGAGCCACCCCACCCAGAGATGCCAAGGGTCCGGCTCCGCCGGCCCAAGGCATCGTCCCCCCTCCCAGCGCCGAAGGCGCGCCAGAGAGGGGGGAAGCCGCGCAGCGGCGCAGGGGGGTGTCCATCTCAATGCACCGTACAGACCATGCAAGGGTCGAAAGAGCGCACGATGTGCTGGACCGAGACGGGTGTCTGCTCGCCCTCGCGCACCGGTGCGCCCACCAGCGCCTGCTCCAGCGCGCCGGGCGTGCCCGCCGCATCGCGCGGTGAAAAATTCCAGCTCGTGGGCGCGACGATCTGGTAGTTGGCGATCTGGCCGCGCTGCACCACCAGCCAGTGGCCCAGGCTGCCGCGCGCCGCCTCGGACAGCCCGACGCCGCTGCCCTGCTGTGGCAGCACGGTCGGCACGCAGAAAGCTTCCGTCGGGCGCAGCGCGCGCAGCCAGTCTTCCATCAGGGGCACCACGCGCGCGAGTTCGAGCACGCGCGCCAGCACGCGGGTGAGCACGTTGCCGCCGTGGCGTGCCACCACGGCATGCACGAGCGGCTGGCCGCTGGCGAGCTGGCGGGCGATGGCCCCGGTCTCCACCACCGCGCCGGCCAGGCGCGGCGCCTTGTTCCAGGTGTAGGCGCCGGCCTTGTCCGCATCCGGCCGCGTCTGGCCGGCCAGCGGGTGCAGCGGCGTGCGGCCTTCGTCGGCCAGCCAGGCGTGGGTGGCGTCTTCGGTGATGGCCGCGCTGTCCACCGCCTGCAGGCACGCCGTGTCGGCATGCCACACGCCGCCCGGCAAGGCAAAACCGCCCTCGGGCTGGGCGTAGGCGCCGTAACTCAGGTAGCGCCCGGGGCCAGGCCCGAGCCGCGCCAGGTCGAGCTCACGCGCCAGCGTGAGGAAAAAGCGCAGGTCACCCCCGCCCAGCGGGTCCTGCGCATGCCAGTCCCACAGCGCGTCTTCCGTGCCGATCGCGGCCACCGCCTCCAGCGGCGCGCCGAACAGATGCCGCTCCAGGAAGGCGCGGAACTCGCGCACGCGAGCGAGCAGGCGCACGCGCTCGGCGGCGTCGATCGGCCGCGTGGAGCCGCCGGGCTCGACCGACTGGGTATGCGGCCACTTGCCGCCCAGCGTGCCCAGCAGCGTGAGCCAGCGCTGGCGGGCCGCCGTGGCCGCGCGCACCTGTTCGCCCGTGTCGGGCGCGAAGCGGCGCAGCGCCTCCGCGTGCCAGGCGTGCGCCGCGTAGACCGGCCGCGCAAAGTCCGGCATGAAGAACAGGTAGAAGTGGGTGAGGTGGTCGGCCAGGTTTTCGGTCGCCAGGATGAGGTTGGTGGCGTGCTGGCCGTTGGGCGGCATGGCAACGCCCCCCAGATCGGCCAGCGCCCGCGCGGCGGCCACCGACTGCGAAACCGAGCAGATGCCGCAGATGCGGGGCACGTAGACCAGCGCATCGTGCGGCGCCTTGCCGCGCAGGATCTGCTCGAAGCCACGGTACATGGTGGCGTTCACCTGCGCGCTGGCCACGCGGCGATCGGCGGCGATGTCGAGCGACACCTCCAGATCACCTTCGACGCGGTTGAAAGGGCCAACGAGCAGGCGTGTCATTTCAGGCGGGTCTTGCGGACGGCGGGCTTGACCACCAGGTGGTCGGCCACCGCGTTGTGCTTCACCCGCTTGGGCGTGGCGCTCTTGGACAGGGAAGCCAGCGCCACGAACCAGGCCTTGGGCATGTCGGTGGGCAGGCCGATCGGGATGCCCGCGAGCTTGGGGGTCTCGTGGAACGGATGACCGGGCTCCTGGAAGCCGGGCTCCGTGCAGGCGATGCAGGCATAGCCGCCACGCGTGCACGAGCCCTCGCCGTTCCACAGGCGGGTGTTGCAGTCGGCATGCACCTGGGTGCCCTTGCAGCCCATGTGCTCCATCATGCAGCCCAGGTCGGAGGGCTTCTCCGCACTGGCCTTGAACTCGTAGTACTCGTTGCGCGTGCAGCCGTGGTGCACCAACTGGTCGGCGTAGAAGCGCGGGCGGTTCAGGGGGTCCAGATCGTCGGCGCCGAAGCCCCCGGCGGCCAGGGCCATCAGCGTGTCGGTCACCCAGCTCGGGTGCGTGGGACAGCCGGCCACGTTGATCACCGGCAGGCCGCTGGCCGAGCGGAAGTCCGCACCCAGCAGACCGCCGGGCTGGTCGTCCTCGTACTGCAGGCCGCAGGCATCGGTGGGGTTGTCGCCACCGGCCGTGATGCCGCCCCAGGCCGCGCAACTGCCCACGGCCAGCACATGGCGAGCCCGCGCGGACAGGCGCCGCACCCAATCGATCATCGGCAGGCCGGTGCCCGCCAGCATGTGGAAGCGCCCGGTGCCGTTCGGGCCGCGCAGCAGCGAGCCCTCCACGCACAGCGCGTCCAGCTGCACGCGGCCCTGCAGCACATCGTCCAGCAGGCTCAGCAACTCGTCGCCGCTGGCCAGCGACAGCGAGGGGTGCCACAGCAGGTGGATGCCCCCGTCGCGCAGATGGCCCTGGAAGTCGGTGGTGTCCGCGCACAGCAGCGACATGCTGCAACCGCCACACCCGCCCGACTGCAGCCACAACACGTTCAGGAGACCCCCACGCTGCGCCGCTGCGCGGGTCGCTGCCCCCCGAGGGGGCTGAGGTGGATCGCTTTTGTTCCAGACGGTGCTCATCTGCTCAAGCTCCGGCGAAGGGCTGTTGCACGCGATGAGCAGGCGATGGCGGTGTTCATTTTTCCAGTCCCAGACGTTGCATCTTGCCGCGCAGGCCGACGCGCGACAAGCCGAGTTCCTGCGCGGCGCGGGTTTTGTTCCAGCGGTGGCGCTGCAGGGTTTCGCGCAGCACCATGGCCTCGATCACGTCCAGGCGCTGGGCCAGGGTGCCGCTTTGGGGTATGGCCGGGCGCAGGTCGTCGCCGGCCGCGCCACGGCCTTGCAGCACGCGGCCGGAGAACGCGGCGGCGGTGAGTTCGCGGCCGTCCTGCAGCGCGAGCGCGCGCGCGATCTCGTTGCGCAGTTCGCGGATATTGCCGGGCCAGGGGTAGGCCATGAGGCAGGCCAGGGCCTCGTCGGGCAGGCTGGCGCCGGGGTGGCCGAGTTCGGCGGCCACGTCCTGCACCAGCCGCCGCGCGATGGGCGCGATGTCGGCCACGCGCTCACGCAGCGGCGGCACGGTGAGGGTGACGCCGGCGATGCGGTAGTAGAGGTCTTCGCGGAACAGGCCCTCGCGCACGCGCTGCTCCAGGTCCCGGTGGGTGGCGGCGAGCACGCGCACGTCCACCGGCACCGGCCGCGCGCCGCCCACCGGCCGCACCTCGCCCTCCTGCAGCACGCGCAGCAGCTTGACCTGGAAGGCCGGCGAGGTGTCACCGATCTCGTCGAGGAACACGGTGCCGCCATGGGCGCGCTGGAACAGGCCGGGCGTGTCTTCGTAGGCGCCGGTGAAGGCACCGCGCTTGTGGCCGAACAGCTCGGACTCGATCAGCGTCTCGGGGATGGCGGCGCAGTTCTCGACCACGAAGGGCCCGCTCAGGCGCGGCGAGGCGTAGTGGATGGCGCGCGCCAGCAGTTCCTTGCCGGTACCGGACTCGCCCAGCACCAGGGCCGCGATGTCGTAGCGCGCCACGCGCTGCGCCAGCGCACAGACGGCGTCCAACGGGCTGCCGTCCGCGCGCACGATGCGCTCGAAGCCGAAGCTGGCGCGCGCGCGGTCGATCTGCGTGGCGGTGCGCTGGCGCAGCACGCCCGTCGCGGTGCGCAGTTCCAGGTCGAGCCGGCGCGTCTGGCGCTGCAGCGCCTGGGCTTCCACCGCGTTGCGCACCGAGTCCAGCAGGTGGTCGGGCGCCCAGGGCTTGAGGATGTACTGGTAGATGCCGGCTTCGTTGATGCCGGCGATGATGTCCTCGCTGTCGGTGTAGCCGGAGATCACGATGCGCACCGCGTCGGGCCAGCGCTCGCGCACTTCCTTGAGGAAACGCACACCGGTCATGCCGGGCATGCGCTGGTCGCACAGGATCACGCTGACCGGCTGGCGCTCCAGCAGGCCGCGCGCCTCGTCGGCGCTGCTGGCGGTGAAGACGGTGAAGTCCTCGTCCAGCGTGCGGCGCATCGCGTCCTGCGAACGCACCTCGTCGTCCACCACCAGCACGGTGGGCAGGGCGTCGGTCGGTGCGGGTGGGTTCACGGCAGGGGTCTCGCGCGGCTCCGGGGCATTGTAGGAGGGACCTCAGCAGATGCGCGGCAGCTGCTCGCCGCTGAGCCAGTCCACCACGCGGCGGCCGCCAAAGCGCGTGTCCATCTGCACGAAATGGTGCGGGTCGGCGGTGACGGCGCCGATGCACGCGGCCTCACGGCCCAGCGGATGCGCGCGCAGCGCCGCCAGCGCGGCATCGGCCGCCTCGGGCGCGACGATGGCGATGAGCTTGCCTTCGTTGGCCACGTACAGCGGGTCCAGGCCCAGCAGCTCGCAGGCCGCGTCCACCTGCGGGCGCACGGGAATGGCCGCTTCCTGCAGGCGCATGCCGACGCCCGACTGCTGCGCGATTTCGTTGAGCGTGGTGGCCAGGCCGCCACGGGTCGGGTCGCGCAGCACGCGCACCGCGCCCGGCGCCGCCGCCAGCAGCGCGGCCACCAGGGTGTGCAGGGCCGCGGTGTCGCTTTCGATGGTGGTCTCGAAAGCCAGCGATTCGCGCTGCGAGAGCACCGCCACGCCGTGGTCGCCGATGGTGCCCGAGAGCAGGATGGCGTCGCCCGCGCGCGCCAGCCGCCCGCCGATCTCCAGGCCCGGCGGCACCACGCCCACGCCGGTGGTGCTGATGAACACGCCGTCGCCCTTGCCCTGCTCCACCACCTTGGTGTCGCCGGCCACCACGGGCACGCCGGCCTCGCGCGCGGCGGCTCCCATGGAGCGGGCGATGCGCTGCAGGTCGGCCAGGGGAAAGCCTTCTTCAATGATGAAGCTCGCGCTCAGGTACAGCGGCGTCGCGCCCATCATGGCCACGTCGTTGACCGTGCCGTGCACCGCGAGGCAGCCCAGGTCGCCGCCGGGAAAGAACAGCGGCGAGACCACATGGCCGTCGGTCGCCATCACCAGGCGGCCGCGCGCGGCGTCGAAGGCCGGCAGTGGCAGGCGCGTGCCGTCGTCGCCCTGGCGCAGGAAGGGGTTGTCCAGCGCGGGCAGGAACAGCTCCTCGATGAGCTGCGCGGCGGCACGGCCGCCAGCGCCATGGCCCATGTCGATGCGGCCGCGCCGGATGTCCAGCGGTCGGGTATAGCCACTCATGGTGCGCTCTCCTCGGCTTCGGCGGCGACCACGGGGATGTCGCGGAAACGGCCATAGGTGTAGTGCGCGGCGCAGGCCCCTTCGCTGGACACCATGCACGAGCCCACCGGGTTCTCGGGCGTGCAGACGGTGCCGAAGATGCGGCAGTCGCGCGGCGCCTTCACGCCGCGCAGGATGGCCCCGCATTCGCAGGCCTTGTTGTCCGGCACGGCACGGTAGGCCAGGCCGAAGCGGTGCTCGGCGTCGTAGGCGCGGTACTTCTCGCGGATGCGCAGCGCCGACAGCGGCATGCTGCCCAGGCCGCGCCACTCGAACGCCTCGCGCAGCTCGAACACGTCGTCCATCACGGCCTGCGCGTTGCGGTTGCCTTCGGGCGTGACGGCGCGGGTGAACTCGTTCTCCACCTCGGCGCGCCCCTCGTTGACCTGGCGCACCAGCATCAGGATGGCCTGCAGCACATCCAGCGGCTCGAAGCCGGCGATCACCACCGGCTTGCGGTACTCGCGCGCGAACTTCGCATACGGGTCGGAGCCGATGACGATGCTCACGTGCGCCGGACCGACGAAGCCCTCGATGTCGGCCGTGCGGCGCTCGCTCTCGCTGGCACCGTCGAGGATGGCGCGGATCGCCGGCGGCGTGAGCACGTGGCTGCACATCACGCTGAAGTTGTCCAGGCCTTCGCGCGCCGCGTCGCGGATCACCAGCGCGGTGGGCGGCGTGGTGGTCTCGAAGCCGATGGCGAAAAACACCACCTGGCGTTCGGGTTGTTCGCGGGCGATCTGCAGCGCGTCGGCGGCGGAGTAGACCATGCGGATGTCGCCGCCGCGCGCCTTGGCGCGGGTCAGTGAGAGCTGGTCCGAGGCCGGCACGCGCAAGGTATCGCCGTAGGTACAGAGCGTCACGCCATGGCGCAGCGCCAGTTCGATGGCCATGTCCAGCCGCCCGATGGGCAGCACGCACACCGGGCAGCCAGGGCCGTGGATCATGCGCAGGTTGGGCGGCAGCAGCTCCAGCACGCCGTAGCGGCTGATGGCGTGCGTGTGGCCGCCACAGAACTCCATGAAGCGGTAGCTGTGGTCCGGCCGCGCTTCGGCCGCGATGCGCGCGGCGATCTGGCGGGCCAGCTCGCCGTCGCGGAATTCGTCGATGTATTTCATGCCCGCACCTCCACGCTGTCGGGGGGTTGCGGCGCGGCCTGCATCTGCGCGAACAGCGCCAGCGTGCGCCGCGCCTCGTCGGGGTCGAGCACGCCGATGGCATGGCCGACGTGCACGATGACGTAGTCGCCCACGCGGGCCTCGGGCACCAGGACGATGGAGATCGGCTTGCGGATGCCGCCGAGGTCGATCACGCCCTGCTGCGCGTCCTCGCGTATCTCGACCAGCAGGGCTGGAATGGCTAGGCACATGGGAGGGCCTCCTCGTGAACAGGAATGGGGGGGATGCTGGCGAGCTGTTGCGCGGCGACCCAGGCCTGGCCCAGCGCCAAGCCCGCATCGCCGCAGCCCTGGGCCACCGGCAGGTGAACCTGCAGGCCCGCGGCCGTGGCGCGCGTGCTCACGCGCTCGCGCAGGATGCGGTTGAAGAAGCAGCCTCCGGCCAGCACGGCATGCCGCGTGCCGTGGCGGCGCGCGGCATCGACCAGGCCCTCGGCCAGCGCGTCGGCCAGCGCGAGATGAAAACCTGCCGCGGCGACGCCAACGTCCACCGCGTCGAACAGCGCGGCCAGCAGCGGCCGTAGGTCGAGCGGCCGGCCATCGGCGTTCCAGCGCACGCCGGGCAGCGGCGGCAGATCCGCGCGCGCCTGCAGGGCGCGCGTGGCGGCCTGTTCCAGCGCGATCGCGGCCTGGGCTTCCTCCTGCTGGTGCAGGCACAGGCCCAGGGCAGCGGCGGCGGCATCGAACCAGCGGCCGGTGCTGGTGGTGGCTGGGCAGCGCAGGCCGCTGTCCAGCATCTGCTGCACGCCGCGCGCCAGGGATTCGCCCACCACGGGCGCGAAACGCGGGGTGATCTCGGCGCCGCGGCCCAACGCGTGCAGCGCGCTGGCGGCCATGCGCCAGGGCTCGCGCGCGGCGCGGTCGCCGCCGGGCAGCGCCAGCGGCCGCAGGTGGCCCAGGCGCTGCCAGCGCGCGCCGTCCACCCACAGCAGCTCGCCGCCCCAGGCCTGGCCGTCGGTGCCCAGGCCGACGCCGTCGAGCGCCAGCCCGACCACCGGCGCGGTGATGCCGTGCTCGGCCACCACGGCGGCGATGTGCGCATGGTGGTGCTGCACGCCAATGGCCGGCACGCCCAGCGTGGCCGCGATTTCCACCGCCAGGTGCGTGCTGAAGAAGTCGGGGTGCAGGTCGTGCGCGACCGCGCGCACCGCCGGCGCCTGCCGCAGCAGGGCCTGCACCGATTCGCGCAGCGCGGCACAGGCCTCGGGCGTGCCCAGGTCCCCGTGCGCCGCCGACCAGCGCACCTGCCCGGCGGGGCCGAGCAGGCAGGCGGTGTTCTTGAGCCAGGCGCCGGTCGCCAGCACCGGCGACGGCTCAGGCGTGGGGGTGCTCATGGCCGTGTCCATGGTGGTGGTCGTGGCCATGCCCATGCCCGGCGTCGTGCCCGTGCCCGTGCGCATGGGTATGGGCATGGCCCAGGCTGTGGTCCAGCCAGTGCAGCCAGGCGGCCATGCCTTCGCCGGTGGTGGCCGAGAGCTGGATCACCTCGATGCCCGGGTTCACGCGCCGCGCCAGTTCGATGCAGCGCGCGACGTCGAAGCGCACATGGGGCAGCAGGTCGATCTTGTTGAGCACCATGAGCGAGGCGGCGGCGAACATGTCCGGGTACTTGAGCGGCTTGTCCTCGCCCTCGGTCACCGAGAGGATGGCCACCTTCGCGGCCTCGCCCAGGTCCCACATCGCGGGGCACACCAGGTTGCCCACGTTCTCGATGAACAGCAGGCTGTGCCCGTCATCGTGATGGTGGTGGTGGTCGTGGTGCGTGTGCAGTTGCGCGAAGGCCGCGGCCACCATGGGCGCATCCAGGTGGCAGCCCTTGCCGGTGTTGACCTGCACCGCGGGCGCGCCGGTGGCGCGGATGCGGTCGGCGTCGAAGCTGGTCTGCTGGTCGCCTTCGATCACGGCCACGGTCATGCCTGGCGCGTGCGCCTTCAGCGCTTCGATGGTGGCGCACAGCAGCGTGGTCTTGCCCGACCCGGGACTGGACACCAGGTTGAGCGCGGTCACGCCGTGCGCCAGGAAGTGCGCGCGGTTGCGCACGGCCACGCGGTTGTTCGCGCCCAGGATGTCGGTCTCGATCTGGATGGCGCGCGCCTGGCTCATGCCCGGCACCGAGACGCGCGCCGCCCCCGCGCCAAAGTGCAGGTCGCCGCTGGCACCAGGGCTCACCTGTGGGGCCGCCGGCTGCGCCGGGTGGTCACTGCATCCGCATACGACACACATGGTCTGTCTCCTTCTTTCGTGGGGTGGTTTCAATCATCCGATACCTGCATGTCCAGCACGCGCAGTTCGGTGCCGCCGGTCGGCTGCAACTGGTAACCGCCGCAGTGAGGGCAGGCGCTGCCGCGCTGCGCATGCGCCACGGTCTGGCTGCAGGCCAGGCACCAGGCCTGGCCTGGCGGCTGCTCGATCTCGATGGCCGCGCCCTCCAGCAGGGTGCCGGGGGCCAGCGCCTCCAGGGCGAAGCGCAGCGCGCGCACGTCCACGCCCGACAGCTCGCCCGCCTCCAGCCGCAGCGCCAGCAGGCGCCGAAAGCCCTCGCGCGCGGCCGTGTCCTCCACCAGCTGGAGCACGCCGCCGGCCAGACTGGCTTCATGCATGGCCACTCTCCCGCGCGGCCGAGGCGAGCGCGTCCAGACGACCGATGTCGAACGGCACGCAAGGGTCGAAGGCGGCCACCAGCAGGTGCACCTGGCCGGTGGCGCGCGCGGCATCGGGCGGCAGGCCGGCCAGGGCCTGCGCCACCGCGCCGCCGGGGTGGAAATTCCATTCGGTGGGCGCCACCACACGGCAGGCCAGCACGCGCGCGCTGACCGGGTCGACCTCGACCTGGTGCACCAGCAGGCCGCGCGCCATCTCCACCCAGGCCAGGCCACGGCGCGGCCCGGTGCACAGCGCTCCCACGCCCAGCCAGGTGTCGCCGCCAGGCAGGCAAAGGCGCACGAGTTCGGCCAAGCGCAGGCCCAGCAGCACCCAGGGCGAGAGGGGTGCTTCGGCACGCGCCTGGCGCAGCCGCGTCCAGGGGCCGGTGTGCGCGCAGGCGCCGTTCCATTGCGGGCGCAGCGCGAAACCCGGCTTGAGGGCGAGCGTGGCGCCCAGCATGCACAGGCTGGCGGCGTCGGCGTGCGGCCGCAGTGCCTGCCCGGCTTCGAGCGCGGGCACGGCCAGGTCGGCCGCGCGCGCCTCGCGCAACAGCCGGGGCAGCCAGCCTTCGTGGCGCTCGCACCAGCCGGCCAACCAGGCAGCGCCTTGCGCGTCCCAGGCCGCGAGCCACTCTGCCGGCGGCATCTGCAGCAGCGCATGCCGCAGCCATTCGGTCAGCGCGGGCCAGGGGTCGTCGCTGGCCTCGCCGGGCCGCAGCATGCGCGGCAGTGCGGCCTCGCGCAGCGCGGCGGTCGCGGCCTGCGCCTGCCTGGGCGAGAGCAGGCGGGGCCAATCCAGGCCGATGCGGCGGATGTGTTCGACGGCGGTCTCGCGGCGCAGGCGCTCGCCCGTCGCCTCGGGGGCGGGCAACACACCCGGCGCCGCGGCCCCGATGGCGAGCTGGCTGCACAGGTGGTGCGCATGGCCGCACAGGTTGTACAGGCTGGCCATGAGGCCAGGCAGGCTCGTGGCCGGCACACCATGGCCCAGGCGCGCCGCCCAGTCCTGGCGCGAACTCTGCAGCCCATGCGGCGGCGGCGCGCCCGGCGTCAGGCGCAAGCGCCCGGCGAGGTCCTGCTGGCCGGTCGTGGTCATGACCGCCGCTCCCCACCTCGGCCCAGGAAAAACGCCCGCCGCGCCGGCAGCACCGCCGGCGTGGCCTGCTGCGGCTGCGGCTGCGGCCGCGTCAAGGCCAGCGCCTCGCGCGCCGTCGCGCGCGCCAAGGCCTGGTCCGTGAAACCGCCCATGGGCGAAAACAGCGCACAGGTCTCGTGGTAACCGATGGCCTCATCGTGCGCGCCAATGAAATCGAAACGCTCCGTGCCAAACGCGCGCACGAACCGGCCACCCACCCGCCCACCATGCGGCAGCACCCGCGCAGGCAGACGCACCAGACTCATGAACCACGGCGTGATCAACACTCCCTCGGCCACCGCGTCCCCCTCCTCGTCCGCCCCCCACACAAAACCCACCGCCTCCACCGCCAGCGCCGCATGCAACAAAGGCACGCCCCGCATGCGCTCCACCTGCACCCAACGGTAAAAGCCCTCCAAAGTCCCCACCCGCACAGCCAACTCATCCATCAGACCACCCCAGCGAGCAAAGCGAAGCGATGCGTGCAAACCCAGAGATGCCGAGGGTCCGGCTCCGCCGGCCCAAGGCATCGTCCCCCCTCCAAGCGCCGACAGGCGCGCCAGGGAGGGGGGAAGCCGCGCAGCGGCGCAGGGGGGTGTCTCATACCACCAAAAACTGGTCAGGCTCGCAGTCGCAGTTCGGGCAGCGCCAGTGCGGCGGCAGGTCGGCGAAAGGCGTGCCGGGCGGGATCTGCCACTGCGGGTCGCCGAGCGCGGGATCGTAGACCCACCAGCAGATCTTGCATTCGAGGCGCGAGCCGGCTTGCAGCACCTCGCGGTTGCCGAGGTAGGAGCCCTCGAAGCCTTGGAAGGGTTCCATGCTCAGGCCCCTTCGAGGTACGCCATGACCTCGCGCAGGCGGTCGTGGGAATCGCGCAGGTCCTCGGGCGCGGCCATGGCCACTTCGGGCATGTCCACCACCTCGACCGTGTTGAGGATCACCTTGTCCATGGAGTTGTAGTACACCACGCGCCAGCAGTTCGGCAGGCGCGTGTTGGAGATGCGGCAGTTGCCATACCCGCGCGAGAGCATGAGCACGCGGCCGGTGCCCAGCAGGTGGTCCAGGAAGCCGATGTCTTCCGGCGTGACCGGCAGCAGCGTGAGGTTGACCACGTGCGGCGGCTGCCCGGGCTGCCAGCGCACGACCTGATCGCGGATCTCCTCCACCAGCAGCGGCGCGTTCTGCACGTTGGGCGGGAGCGCTCCCTGCCAGCGCGGCGCCTCGGCCCACACATCTTCGGCGGCCGTCGCGGCGAACAGCGAGGGCACGGGGCCGACCTCGATCGCATCGTCCACCCACACCGCCTCGCCGCCAGCCTCGCGGCGCCAGGTCATGAGGCGCCAGACCCCGGCGAACACCGACTCCTGCACCCGCACCTCCAGCCCGGCAGCGCCGAGTTGCACGATGGCGCTGGCTTCGCCTTCGCCCAGGACCTGGTTGACGATCTGGGTCTCGCGCGAGGCCAGCGTGCCCAGCGGCACCAGCCCGTGCGCGCCACGGTCGAGCAGGTCCAGCACCTGCCGCAGCGCGGCGCGCGCGCGGTCCAGGCCGTCGAGCTCTTCGGGCTCGGGCAGCATGGGCGCGCGGTAGGTGTCCATGTCCTTGGGCATGGGCAGGTAGTCCAGCGACTCCTCTTCGGCATGCGTGCCGGGGCCCAGGGCGACGAGGGGAATGGGGAATTCTTTCATGGCGTGTGCGTCCTTGTGCTTCGGTGGCGTTCAGTGGCAGCCGGCACTGCTGCTGCCGCCGCCGCTGCTGGCGGCGCTGCCGCTCACCACGGGGATGCCGATGGTGGGCGGGCGCGAGGGTGGCATGCGCAGCGCGGCGTCCACGCCCTGGAGGTACACGTCCCAGTCCTGCATGCCGGCGATGGCGGTCACGTACTGGCCGCCGCGGAAGAACAGCAGCGAGGGCCAGCGCTGCGAGCCATAGCGGCGCGCCACCACGTCCTCGCTGTCGCGCGGCACCACGCCCACCACGAAGCGCCCGGGGAAGGCCTTCATGAGCTCGGGCAGCACCGCGGCCACGTCCTGGCCTTCGGGGAAGCGCACCGCGTCGCCGGCCAGCAGCAGCACGCGGTCGCCCGGCCCGGCGGCCCAGTCGGCGACGGCGGTCTCGTCCACCAGCGTGGCGCCGAAGTCGCGCACCAGGCGCATCACGAGCGGAGCGGCGGGGTCGTTGCTGGGCGGGGTCACGGCCAGCGGGCGCATCAGGGTATCGGTGGTCATGGTGATGGGGTCTCCTGAAAAGGTTCAGCCAGCCAGCTGGCGAAGTTGCTCGGTGCTCATGCGCGAGGGCAGTTCGAAGCCCGCATCGGTGTCCGCGCGGGCGCCCTGCATGGCGCCCAGCACCAGGTCGAGCGCGGTGTTCACTTCGGCGGCACGCGCGGCGTCGATGCGCTCGCGCGCGTCGCCCAGGAACACCAGCAGCCAGTCGCCCGGCGCGACGGCCCCCACCAGGGCGGTGTTGACGCGGCGGCGCTCGCCCCGGCCTTTGCACAACGCGTGGCCGGGCTCGACGCCGACGACCTGCATGGGCATGCCGATGCACATGTCAGCGGGCCTCCCGAGGGAAGAAGCGTTCATCGCCTTCGCGGCAGGCGGCATCGGGCGCGGGGCGCTGCGTCTCGTAGGCGGCCAGCGCCAGCTCGTCCAGCGTCACCGCCTCGCGCGCGTTCAGCGGTTCGCTGCGCGGCCGGGGTTGGCCGCCCCAGCGCTCGATCTCGGCCACGCCCAGCGCCAGCGCCTGCTCCATCGCGGCCTTGACCACGGGGCGCAGGCTGCCGCCATAGTCCTCCAGCTCCTGCGGCTGGCAGCCGATGAGCAGCACCTGTTCCGGGTACTTGCCGGTGAGCTGGGCCAGCGAGAGCACCTCCTGGAAACCGGTCTGGTGCAGGCTCATCTTTTTCGCACCCATGAAACGCGGCACCTCGTCGCCGCGCACCTGCTTGAGCGTGCCGGGTGCGAGGCCGTAGTCGATGGCGTCGAAGATCAGCAGCGCATCCGCCTCCTGCACATGCTGGATCAGGTACAGCCCCTGGGTGCCGCCATCGACCAGCGACACCTGCGGCGCGAAAGCCCAGCGCCGCTGCAGCGCTTCCACGCAGCGCACGCCAAAGCCCTCGTCGGCCCACAGCAGGTTGCCGATGCCCAGCACGCAGATGCGGGCCGGCCTGTTGTCACCCCTGGGGTGACAGGGGGTTTCAGGCGCAATGCGGTTCATGGCGTGACCTCTCACAAAAAAAGTCAGGGTTGGAGAGAAGGCGCCAGCGCGCGCTGGCGCTTCCAGGCGTGGAAGCTGTCCCAGGCGGCCTGCTGCGCCAGCCAGAAGCCGGCGTCCACGCGGAATACGCGCGCACAGCGGATGGCGGTGTCCGGCGACATGGCGCGCTGCCCATGCACCAGCTCATGCAGCCGCCGCCGCGACATGCCCAGCAGGCGCGCCGCCTCGCTCTGGTTCAGCGCCAGCGGCAGCAGACACGTGCGCGCCAGCAGCCGGCCCGGGTGCAGGGGCGCGCGCAGCGGCACGCCCACCGGCGGCAGGGCCGATGCGGCAAGCTGTGTTGAACGTGACAAGAAGCGAGGCATGGCGAAGAAGCAAAACGAACGAAATGCCTTGTTCAAGAGGTGCCGAGGAACCGGCTTTGCCGGGCCTCTGGCGCCGCCCCCCTGGGAGGGTGACGCCGAAGGCGGCGCGGGGGGGGGGTCAATCCTTAAACGTGCGGTGTCCCGAAATCATGGTGCTCACGATGCTCTGGCGACCCATGATGTCTTCGCGGATGGCCGCATAGACGTGCAGGATCACGAACAGGATCAGCGCCCACATGCCCAGCCGGTGCCAGGTGTGCACGTCCTGGCTCTGGCCGAACAGCGGGATCACCCAGCCGAACAGGCGCTCCTGCCAGGAGCCGGCCTGCGCGCCTTCGCCGTACAGCGCGAAGCCGGTGACGATCATGAACAGCGTGAGCATGAGAAAGCCGCCGAACATGGCCATGCGCGCCAGCGGGTTGTGGCCGACGTAGCGCCCGGGGCGCGGCGAGAGAAAGGCGTACCAGCGCAGCATGGCGAACAGCTCGGCCCAGTAGGCCTTCTGGAACACCGGCACCCAGAACAGCTCGCGCGCGTGGTGGTTGCCCACCAGGGCCCAGTAGGCGCGCCCGATGATGCCCACGGCGAGCAGGTAGCCGGCGGTGAAGTGGGCGAAGCGGATGTAGCCCATGAGGTAGTGGGCGCTGGCCTCGCCCGGCATGGTGGGCAGCGGTTTGCCGATGAAGTAGCCGGTGACGGCCAGCACGGTGATGGCCAGTGCGTTGATCCAATGCCAGATGCGCACGGGCGCCTCGTACACGTAGACCGACTTGATGCTCTGGCCTTGCTGCAGCTCGCGCTCGTCGGCGGCGGCGGCCTCGGTCATGGGGTGGGACGTGGTGGACATGGTGACCTCCTGGGCGCGGCCCGTTGATCGATCGGTCGAAGCCGGCGGCGGCGCTCAGGCCGCGAGCTGGCCGAAAAGGTACACACCGGCCACGCTCAGCAGCGCGCCCAGGCCACCCAGCGCCCAGCCACTGCGTTCGCTCAGCCAGCGGCGGATGCCCAGGCCGATGCCGACCCCTCCGACATGCAGCGCCGCGGTGGTCAGCATGAAGCCGGCGGCGTAGCCGGCAAAACCGGTCCCGGGCGTCTCGGCGCCGTGCGCGAGGCCATGCAGCGACGAAGCGGCGGCGATCAGCCCCAGCCCCAGAGCCACCGGCAGGCGGCGGCTGGCGAAGATCAGCATCAGGCCGAACAGCACCACGCTCAGCGAGATCGCGTGCTCCAGGTAAGGCACCGTCACGCCGGCCGCACCCAAGGCGGCGCTGACGATCAACGCCCCCAGGAAAGTTACAGGGCCCCACCAGGCCTTGCCGGCCGGCAGTGCCGAAACCGACCACACGCCCACGGCGACCATGGCCAGCAGGTGGTCGGCGCCGAAGGGATGCACCAGACCTTCGAACAGGCTGCTGGTGCCGTGGCCGGTGTGGGCCTGCGCGGCACCGGCCAGGCCGGTGAGCAGGGTGGCGGCGATCAGGCCGCGGATGGTTTGTGCCTTCATCTTGGTTCTCCTCGTTGTGTGTTCATGCCGTTGACCGGACAGAAGCCACGCGCCGCGTGCCTTGCCCAGGGCACCCGTGGAACCGGCTTGGCCGGGCCACAGGGTGCGTCGCTCCTTGGGGGGAAGCCGCGAAGCGGCGCAGGGGTGTCATCTCACCGTGACCCGGCTCATCTCCTGGCCGTCTTCGCTCATCACGTGGGTGGAGCAGGCCAGGCAGGGGTCGAAGCTGTGCAGGGTGCGCAGGATTTCCAGCGGCTGCTCGGGGTTGACCATGGGTGTGTTCATCAGCGAGGCCTCGAAGGCGCCGATCTGGCCCTTGTGGTCGCGCGGCGAGCCGTTCCAGGTGGTGGGCACCACGCATTGGTAGTTCTCGATCTTGCCGTCCTTGATGCGGATCCAGTGGCCCAGCATGCCGCGCGGCGCGGCCACCGTGCCCACGCCCTTGGCCTCCTTGGGCCAGGTGCTCGGGTCCCACTTCTCCACGTTGGCGGTGCTGCGGTCGCCGGCCTTGATGTTGCCGACCATCTGCTTGAAGTCGTCCATCATCATCTCGGCGGCGTACTGGCTCTCCAGCGCACGCGCCAGGGTGCGGCCAATGGTGGTAGGCAGCAATTGCTGGGCGCTGTACTTCGTCTCGGGCAGGCCCAGGGCCTTGGGGATGGCGCTGTTGATGGCCACCGCCGATTCGTCCACCTGCTGCTTGACGCGCTGGCAATACTTGTTGCCCTGCAGGGCGTGCGCGTAGCCCAGGATGTAGCGCGAGAGCGGACCCACCTCCACCGCGTGGCCGCGCCAGCGTGGCGACTTGATCCACGAGTACTTGGCCGACTCGTCGAGCTGCTCGATCTTCGTGCGCGTGCCCTTGAAGTTCGGGCCCTCGGGCTTGTAGTTCGCCTCGGTCACGCCGTCCCACGGGTGCAGGCCCTGGGTCTCGTCGCCGTACTTGTACCAGCTGTGCGTCACGAACTCCTGCACCTGCTCGGGGTCGCGCGGGTCGATCTCGTGGATCTTGTTCCAGTCGCCACCGAGGATCACGCCGCCGGGCAGCTGGTGCGTGCTGTGGTCGTACGGCACCTTCTCGTAGGTGCCGTAGTCGGCCACGTTGGTGGCCGACAGGCCGCCGCCGTACAGCCAGCCCGCCTGCTTGTAGATGGTGCCGATGGCCAGCACGTCGGGCACGTAGACGTTGTTGTTGAAGTCGATCATCTCCTGGATGCGGGCCTGCACGAAGTTGAGCCGCTCCATGTTGATCGAGGCACCCGCGGCGCCGTCGCCGTCGATGTTGATGGCGCAGGGCACGCCGCCCACCAGGTAGTTGGGGTGCGGGTTCTTGCCGCCGAAGATGGTGTGGACCTTGACCCACTCCTTCTGCAGGTCCAGCGCCTCCAGGTAGTGCGTCACGGCCATGAGGTTGGCCTCGGGCGGCAGCACGTAGGCCTTGGAGCCCCAGTAGCCGTTGGCGAAGGGGCCGAGCTGGCCGCTTTCCACGAACTTCTTCAGGCGGTTCTGCACATCGCGGAAATAGCCCGGCGACGACAGCGGGTGCGAAGGCGAGACCAGGTGCTGCAGCTCGCTGGTCTTCTTCGGGTCGGCCTTGAGCGAGGACACCACGTCCACCCAGTCCAGCGCATGCAGGTGGTAGAAGTGCACGGCATGGTCGTGCACCTGCAGCGTCTTGGCCATCATCTCGCGGATCAGGTGGGCGTTGAGCGGGATGCGGATGCCCAGCGCGTCCTCCACCGCGCGCACCGAGGTCAGCGCATGGCAGCCGGTGCAGACGCCGCAGATGCGCTCGACGAAGGCCCAGGCGTCGCGCGGGTCGCGGCCTTTCAGGATCACCTCCAGCCCGCGCCACATGGTGCCGGTGGAGACGGCGTTGCGGATCACGTTGTTGCTGTCGAGGTTGACCTCGCAGCGCATGTGGCCCTCGATGCGGGTCACCGGGTCGACGACGATGCGCCGGCCGCTGTTGTCCATGCGGAAACCTTGAGTTTCGTAGGCACCCATCTTGTGATTCCTCGTTCTGTCGTGTCAGTGGTTGGCGGGTGCGGACGCGTCGGACTTGCGGGCGTTGTCGCGCGCCCGCTTGGCCACCGAGATGGCGGCGTGCGCGGCCACCGCCGCGCCGACCACGCCGGCGGCGGTGGCGCCGATCTGGTCGGCATTGGCCTCGATGCCGAAGGCGTGGATATCGGTGAGGCGGTCGTAGAACGAGCCCTTGTCCCAGAAGCCGTCCTCGGAGCAGCCAATGCAGCCGTGGCCGGCCTTGATCGGGAAGCTGGTGCCCTCGTTCCACTGCACGGTGGAGCAGGCGTTGTAGGTCGTCGGGCCCTTGCAGCCCACCTTGTAGAGGCAGTAGCCCCTGCGCGCGGATTCGTCGTCCCAGGCCTCGACGAACTGGCCGGCGTCGAAGTGCGGACGGCGGTAGCACTTGTCGTGGATGCGCTGGCTGTAGAACATCTTCGGCCGCCCCTGGCGGTCCAGCTCGGGCACGCGGTCGAAGGTGAGCATGTAGGTGATCACGCCCGTCATCACCTCGGGAATGGGCGGGCAGCCCGGCACCTTGATGATGGGCTTGTCGGTGATGACCTTGTGGATGGGCGTGGCCTGCGTCGGGTTGGGCTTGGCGGCCTGCACGCAGCCCCAGGAGGCACAGGAGCCCCAGGCGATGATGGCCTTGGCGTCCTTGGCCACGTGCTTGAGCTTTTCGATGAAGGGCTTGCCCGACTGGATGCAGAACATGCCGTCCTCATTGAGCGGCGGGTTGCCCTCCACCGCAAGGATGTACTGGCCCTTGTACTTGGTCATGATCTCTTCGAGGATGGCCTCGGCCTGGTGGCCGGCGGCGGCCATCAGGGTGTCGTCGTAGTCCAGCGAGATCATGGAGAGCACCACGTCCTTGGCCAGCGGGTGCGCGCTGCGGATGAAGCTCTCCGTGCAGCAGGTGCACTCCAGGCCATGCAGCCACAGCACCGGCGTGCGCGGCTTGTTTTCCATGGCGTGGGCGATCTGCGGCACGAACGAAGGGGCCAGCCCTAGGGAGGTGGCCGTGAGCGAGCAGTACTTCAGAAAGCTGCGGCGCGAGATGCCTTTGCGGCGCATGACCTCGTAGAAGGTTTCCATCGTGGGTTGTCTCCATGGGCTGGTGGGGGCGGCGGCCTTCGCGTCCGCTCTGGGCCCACCCCGGACAGGCAGGCGAGTTGCCGTTTGCAAATGGCAGGCCACCGTGCACCAGATCAGGGAAAGTACGGATGATCTCTTCTATGTCATTGATTTATTTGTATTTTTCCTGACAGAAAAAACACCGCCTCTGAAGAGCCGTTCCGTAAATGGATGGGAATCTTCCGATTTCGGCACAAATCGGAATTGTGTTGACCACCACACATCCGCCGAGCACAGCCAAAAAAAAACCGACCCACACGGGTCGGTTGTTTGAATCAGGCATCTCTGGGGACGCTCAGGAACGTTGGTTGTGGTTGGACTCGGTTGTCTCCTCGGTCCCCCGCGGTCACCAGCGCGGTGCGCTGCTTGCGAGTGCCCGCACTGTAACGGCTCGCACCACCCCCGTGCATCCGGGCTTTCCCTTGCAAGGGTTCTCCCTTGGCACAGGAAATGCACCACGGAAAGCCCTCTCGTTGGGAAAGGTGACTACATGCAAAAAGACCGTGACGTGGCACGGCAGGCTTCGCTTTGCCGTTTTCGAGCACTTTTTCGCTCATTTTTCTTCGTCCCGGCCCTGCTGCTGGGCCAGGGGCTGGCGGCCGCGCAGGAGGCCGCCGCGCCGGCCGTGACGGAAGTCACGCTGAGCGCACCCGGGTTGGTGGACGCCAGCCACGTGCAGGGGGCCGACACCGCGTGGCTGATGGTGAGCACCGCACTGGTTTTGCTCATGACGCTGCCGGGCATCGCCCTGTTCTATGGCGGCATGGTGCGCCGCTTCAATGTGATCAACACCATGGCCAGCGTGGTCGGCATCGCGGCACTGGTCAGTGTGCTGTGGTTCGGGCTGGCGTATTCGCTGGCGTTCACACCAGGCGAGCTGGCCGGCGCCTTCGTCGGCGGCCTGGGCCGCGTGGGTTTCGCCGGCATGGAGTTCCTGGGCGAGAAGGGCCAGGTGGCGGTGAGCCACATCGCACCGCACGTGCCCGAGGCGGTGTTCGCCATGTTCCAGCTCACCTTTGCCATCATCACCTGCGCGCTGGTGGTGGGCGCTCTGGTGGAGCGCATGCACTTCGGTGCCCTGCTGGGTTTCGCCGGCCTGTGGCTGCTGCTGGTGTACGCACCGATCGCGCACTGGGTGTGGGAGCCCGGCGGCTGGCTGGCGCAACTGGGGGTGCTGGACTTTGCCGGCGGCGCGGTGGTGCACATCAACGCTGGCGCGGCCGCGCTGGTCTGCGCCTATGCGCTGGGGCCACGCACCGGCTACGGCCGCGAACCTTTCGTGCCCTTCAACCTGGGCCTGACGATGGCGGGCACCGGCCTGCTGTGGGTCGGCTGGTTCGGCTTCAATGCGGGCTCGGCGCTCACCGCCGACGGCCGTGCCGGCCTGGCGCTGCTGGTCACGCACGTGGCCGCCGCCTCGGGCGCCCTGGCCTGGATGGCGGCCGAGTGGCTGGCGCGCAAGCGCGCCACGCTGCTGGGCCTGTGCTCGGGCGTCGTCGCCGGCCTGGTGGCCATCACGCCGGCCGCCGGCTTCGTCACGCCGCGCTCGGCGCTGCTGATCGGCCTGGTGGCCGGCGTGGCCTGCTACTGGGGCGCCACGGCCCTCAAGCGCCGCCTGCGCGCGGACGATTCGCTGGACGTGTTCGGCGTGCACGGCGTGGGCGGCCTGGTGGGCGCGCTGCTCACCGGCCTGCTGGCGGACCCTGCCATCTCCGGCGTGCAGGCCAGCTTCATGGCCCAGCTCGTCGGCTGCGTGGCGGTGCTGGCCTACAGCCTCTTCATGACGGCGGTGGTGCTGTGGATCGTCTCGCGCTTCGCCACGCTGCGGGTGCGCGAGAGCGAGGAACGCGCGGGCCTGGACGTTTCGCTGCACCACGAACAGGTGGGCTGAGACCATGAGCAGCAGCGACCTGTTCGCCATCGCCGCCCACCTGCATGTGCTGCTGCGGCGCAAGACCGGCCGCGTGACCGACACCGAGTGGATGGCGACCAACGCCGACTACGCGCGCGAGATCGTGCGCTTCGCCCGCGAGAAGGCCACGCAGGACGGCCACGCCGAACTGCTGCCCTGGGCCGACAAGCTGGAAGCGGGCATCGCGCAGATGGGCCTGCCCGAGCGCAAGCCGCTGCTGCAGGCGGCGGCCGCGTCGCTGCAGGCCGCCACCGCGCCGTACGTGGGCGGCCTGCGCTGAACCGGCCAGCCTCAGGCCACCGCGTGGTGCAGCGGCAGCCGCGTGGTGTACTTGATCTGCTCCATCGCGAAGCTGGACGTGACGTCCGACAGGTCGGTGCCGTTGATGAGCTGCTTGTAGACCCGGTCGTAGGCGGCAATGTCGGGCACCACGATGCGCAGCAGGTAGTCGGCCTGCCCGGACATGCGGTAGAACTCGACCACCTCGGGAATCGCCGTCACCAGCGCCGTGAACGAGCGCAGCCACTTCATGTCGTGGTGGCTGGTGCGGATGGTCACGAACACCGTCACGCCGACGTTGACCTTGCCCGGGTCCAGCAGCGCCACCCTCTTGCGGATCACGCCGTCTTCCTCCAGGCGCTGCACGCGGCGCCAGCACGGGGTTGCCGTCAGGCCGACGTTGGCGGCGAGTTCGGCCACGGGCACGGTGCAGTCGTCCTGCAGCGAATCCAGAATCTTTTTGTCTACATTGTCGATCTGACGCATGAGCATTCCTTTTTTCACCGATGCTTAGCATGCGGTGCTCAGAATTTAGCCGAACGTGGTTGATTTCAGAACAATCTCCCTGCGCTGCGCACCTACAGTCGCTGCATGACTGAATTCGCCCACCCAACGCCAGCAGGCACAGACTGGCGCACCGAGACCATGGCCATACAGGCCGGTCGCAATCCCCAGGCTTTCGACGGACTGGTCAACACGCCGGTGTGCCGCGGTTCGACCATCCTCGCCAGCTCCCTGGAGGAGTGGGAAGCGCGCAAGCTGCCCAACAACCCGTACGCCAGCTATGGCCGTTTCGGCACCGCCACCACGCGCGCCCTGGAAAGCTCCGTGGCCCGGCTGGAAGGGGGCCACGCCTCGCTGGTCTTCCCTTCGGGCCTGGCGGCGTGCGCGCACGCACTGCTCGCCGTCGTGCGTTCAGGGGACCACGTGCTGATCACCGACAGCGTGTACGGCCCGACGCGGCATTTCGCCACCCATGTGCTGTCGCGCCTGGGGGTGGAGGTGGAGTTCTACGGTCCGCACGAGACCACCGGCCTGCGCAGCCGCCTGCGCCGCAACACGCGGCTCGTCTTCGTCGAGTCGCCGGGCTCGCTCACGTTCGAGATCCAGGACATCGGCGCCATCGCGGAGCAGGCGCGCACCGTGGGCGCGCTGGTGATCATGGACAACACCTGGGCCACGCCGCTCTTCTTCAAGCCGTTCGAACACGGCGTGGACATTTCGATCCAGTCCGCGACCAAGTACCTGATCGGCCATTCGGACGCCCTGCTGGGCGTGGCCACGGCCAATGCCCGCGCCTGGGACCGCCTGCGCGAGGGCGCGCACGACCTGGGGCAGACCGCCGGCCCCGACGACATCTTCCTGGCGCTGCGGGGCATTCGCAGCCTGGGCGTGCGCCTGCGCCAGCATGAGAGCAATGGCATCGCGTTGGCCCAAGCCCTGCGCGCCCATCCGCTGGTGCGGCGCGTGCTGCATCCGGCCTTGCCGGACGATCCCGGCCACCGGCTCTGGCGGCGCGACTTCCTGGGTGCCAGCGGCCTGTTCGCCATCGAGCTGCAGCCGGTTGGCCAGGCGCAGCTCTCCACGCTGTTCTCTCGCCTGCAGCTCTTTGGCATCGGCCTGTCCTGGGGCGGCTACGAAAGCCTGGCGCTGCCGGTGGGCACGCCCACGCGCTCGGTCAGCCAGCCCGCGCTGGAGGGGCCGCTGATCCGCATCCACGCGGGCCTGGAAAACATCCAGGACCTGATCGACGATTTTTCGCAGGCACTGAGCGCCGCTCGGCTGGCCCTGTCCTGAGGTCTCCCAGCGGGGCCTCCCACCACGATTCTCAACCCTGATGGAGCTTCCGATGAAACGTCTGCCCTTCCGATTCCTGGCCGCGCTGCTGGCTGCGCTGAACCTCGCGACCGCGCACGCGCAAAGCGCGGACACGCGCCCGGTCAGCCTGGTTGTTCCGTTCCAGGCCGGTGGCCAGCTCGATGCCATGGCCCGGTTCTACGCGCTCAGGCTGGCAGACTCGCTGGGCAACCCGGTGGTGGTGGAGAACAAACCCGGCGCCGCGGGCACGCTGGCCGCCACCTTCGTGGCGCGCGCAGCGGCCGATGGCAAGACCCTCTTTCTCACCACCGGCGCGGCGCTGACCATCGCGCCCTACCTGCGCACCAGCATGCCCTACGACGCGAAGACCGCCTTCACGCCGCTGGCCATGATCGCGGACATGCCGATGTCGCTGGCGGTGCGCGCCGACAGCCCCTTCAAGACCGTGGCCGACGTGCTGCAGACCGCCAAGGTCAGCCCTGGCGGCCTCACGGTGGCGACCACCGGCGTGGGCGCCATCAGCCACCTGGTGGGCGAACTCTTCGCGCAGGCGGCCGGCGTCAAGTTCACTTTCGTCCCCTACCAGGGCATCGGCTCCATCCGCGACCTGCTGGGTGGCCAGGTGCCCCTGATCATCACCAGCTCGACCTCGCTGGAGTCGCAGGTGCAGGCCGGGCAGGTGCGCATCCTGGCCACCTTCTCCTCCCAGCGGCTGCCCAGCGCCAACGGCGCGCCGACCATGGCCGAGGCCACCGGCATCAAGGGCCTGGAGGTGCCGGTGTGGACCGGCCTGATGGCACCGGCCAAGCTGCCGCCGGCGGTGGCGGAGAAGCTCACGCAACAGATCCTGGCGACCTGCAAGGACCCGGAGACCACGCGCCAGTTCAAGGAGATCGTGGCCTGCGCGGGGCCGGCCGAGTTCGACCGGGTCATCAAGGAAGACGCGGCACGCTGGGAACAGACCATCCGCAAGGCCAACCTGAAGATCGAATGAACACCATGAAGAAATTCTCGAACGAACACGTCTGGATCAGCCTGCAGGACGGTGTCGCCACGGTGGGCATCACCGCCCATGCCCAGGAGACCCTGGGCGACATCGTCAGCACGGAACTGCCCGAGGCCGGCAGCCGCTTCGGCCAGGGTGACGCGGCTGGCGTGGTGGAGTCGACCAAGACCGCCGCCGACGTCCACATGCCGGTCGATGGCGAGATCCTCGAAGTGAACGAGGCGGTGGTCTCGGAGCCCGGCCTGCTCAACACCGACCCGCTGGGCGAGGGCTGGCTGCTCAAGGTGCGCCCAGCCGACGAAGGCCAGCTGGGCGGCCTGATGGACGAGGCCCAGTACCAGGCCTTCATCGGCGCCTGACGCCCTCCGCCGGACCACCCGCATGTCTTCCGCACACACGACCTCCCCTCTCGACAACGGCGCGCTGGCTCGCGCCGACGTGCCCGCCGCAGCGGCGGCGGAGCACGCCATCGGCCTGCACGCGCTGGAAGCCCGCCTGCGGCAGGACCTGGAATGGCTGGGCCTGCCGGCCAGGCCGGCCTGGCGGCGGCGGCCTCGCTGAAGAACCTGGGCGTGGACGTGCGCGTCTTCGACCAGGCACCCGAAGGCTTCGAAGGGCCCTGGGCCACCACCGCGCGCATGGAGACGCTGCGCTCGCCCAAGGAACTGACCGGGCCGGCGCTGGGCCTGCCAGCCCTGACCTTCCGCGCCTGGTACGAGGCCCAGTTCGGCCTGCCGCGCTGGCAGGCGCTGGACAAGATCCCACGGCTGCAGTGGATGGACTACCTGCGCTGGTACCGCCGCGTGATGCAGGTGGACGTGCGCAACCAGCACCGCATGACCGCCATCGAACCACGGGCCGACGGCTTCGTGCGACTGGCCTTCCAGTCACCCGCTGGCACGCAGTCGCTGCGCGCGCGCCATGTCGTCCTGGCCACAGGCTACGCCGGACTGGGCGGCCCTCAGCTACCCGCCTTCGCCGCCCATCTGCCCCGCCACCTCTGGGCGCACTCGTCCGACACCATGGACTACGCCGAACTCCAGGGCAAGCGCGTGGGCGTCATCGGCGCCAGCGCGTCGGCCATGGACAGTGCGGCCACCGCTCTGGAGGCCGGCGCGGCCCAGGTGGAACTGCTCATACGCCGGCCGGACTTTCCCCGCATCAACAAGGCCAAGGGCGCCGGTACGCCGGGCCTGATGCATGGCCACCTGACGCTGCCCGACGAATGGAAATGGCGCATCCGCCAGTACATCAACAAGGTGCAGATCCCGCCACCGCGCGGCAGCACCCTGCGGGTCTCGCGGCACCCGAATGCGCGCTTCCATTTTTCGTGCGCCATCCACGACGCGACCCCCAGCGGCAATGGGCTGTCGGTGGAAACCACCAAGGGCCGCTTCGAGCTGGACTTCCTGATCTTCGCCACCGGCTTCCAGGTCGACTGGACCCACCGCGAGGAGTTCGCCCACCTGGCGCCCCATGTGCTGACCTGGGCCGACCGCTACGCCCCGCCGGCCGGCGAGGCCGATCCTTCCCTGGCCAGCATGCCCTACGTCGGTCCCCAGTTCGAGTTCCTGGAGAAGACGCCAGGCTCGCTGCCAGGCCTGGAGCGCGTGCACTGCTTCTGCTTCCCCGCCGTGCTCACCCATGGTGGTGCCTCGGGCGACATCCCCGGCATCAGCCTGGTGGCCCGGCGGTTGGCGGAGGGTTTGACCAGCGAGCTCTACCGGGAAGATCTGCCCCACCACTTCGCCAACATCCAGGCGTACGCGGAACCCGAGATCCTGGGTGACGAATGGACGCCTGCGGGGCCGCTGGCCCCCTGATGCCACCACGGCCCGTGCCGTTCCCTTTGCTCTCTCTGATTTCCCTGCTGGACACCCATGACCTCTTCCGAAGCTCCCCCTTTCCATGCCCTCGTGACCGGTGCCACCGGCGGCATTGGCCGCGCCACCTGCCTGGCGGTTCTTCACGAAGCGCAGGCGCGCGGCCAGTCCGTGCGCCTGAGTGTCGCGGCCTCGCGGCCCGGCGCGGCCCTGGACGAACTCGTCGGCACACTGCGCTCGCAAGGTGCCGAGGTCCGGGGGCTGCATGGCGATCTGGCCGACCCCGAGGCGTGCCAACGCCTGGCCGGACAAGCCGTGGAGCACGGCGAAGGCCGCCTCGACCTGCTGGTGTCCAACGCGGGCATGGGCCGGCCCGGGCCACTCAAGGCGCTGGCGCTGGACCAATGGGAGCTGCTGTTCCAGGTCAATGTCCGCGCCACCTGGCTGCTCGCCCAGGCCAGCCATGCCGCGCTGGCGAACGCGCGCGGCAGCGTGGTGGCCATCGCGTCCATGGCGGGCCTGCACCCGCACCCCGGCTCGGGCGCGTACTCCACGTCCAAGGCGGCTCTGCTCATGCTGTGCCGCCAGATGGCCCAGGAGTGGGCGGCCGACGGCATCCGCGTGAACACCATCTCGCCGGGCATGGTGCGCACCCCCCTGACCGAGGCGACCTACCGGCATGAGGAGGTGGCGGCGCGGCGCAAAGCCATGGTGCCCCTGGGCCGCATCGGCACCGGCGACGACATCGCGCGCGCGGTGGCCTACCTGGGCGGCCCTGGGGCCGGCTACGTCACCGGCAGCAACCTGCTGGTCGACGGGGGCTTCTGCGACCACCTGCTGGCCACATTGCCCGGCCTGCCGCCCAAGCCGGCCGAGGGCAACTGAACACAAAGCCCGGCCGTCCCGCTGGGTGCGCCTCAGATGCCGACCTGCAACGTGGCCGTGAAGCCACTGGCCACGTCGCCCGAGACGGTGGCCATCTGCAGGGCGGCGCCGTCGTTGCCGAAGACGTTGTCGCTGGCCAGGGAGATGCCGGCGAAGTTGGCCACGCTGGCCTCGTACCCGGCGACCACGCCATAGACCTGATTGCAGAAGGACGCCGGCAGCGCGAGCTGGGAGACCCGTTCGTAGTCGCTCACCTGGCTGCTGTCGGTGGCGCTGAGCAGGTTCGGGTAGACCTCGAAATGGATGTGCGGCCAGCGCCCGCTGTAGCAGCCCGGGAAGATGGTGGTGAAGCTGACCTGGCCGTTGGCGTCGCTGACCTGCACGCCGCGCAGGTAGTTCTGGCCCGTGATGCCGCTGGAGTACATGGAGTAGCCGCCCTCGCGCGTGCAGTGCCAGACATACACCGCCAGCCCCTGCAGGTTCGCGCAGCTCGCCGCCGTGTTCACCAGTTGCAGCGTGAGGGTCAGCGGCACACCGGCGGCGGTGCCGCTGGCACCCCCGACGCTGCTGCGGATGTCGCTGCGCACGATGCCCGAGAGCGTGAGCGCGTTGAGCCGCTGGCTGGAGGCGAGCGAGCCGTCGGCCGGATAAGGCCCCGCGGTTTCGCTGGGGATGCTCGAACAACTCCCGCCGGAGGAGGAAGTGGTGGTGGTCGTGGATGTCGTTGAACCACTGCTGCCGGTGGACGTAGTGGCCGACCCGTCTTCGGCCGCGCCGCCGCAGGCCCCCAGCACCAGAGGCATGGCGCAGGCGCCGGCGCCGGTGGCCAGCCAGCGCAGCCATTGGCGGCGTCCGGCCATCTGGCGAGCCAGCGTGTCGAGATCGTGGCCGAGGCCATGCGCATGGCTGGCCGCTGGAAGCAAAGGATGTGGGGTCATGGGGATGGTCTGGAACGCCTTGCCGGATGGCCTGGCCGCAGGTTCCCGATTCTGGAAAGCAGGTGTCACCGCCCCATGGGCAGTTTGTACCGACGGCGAAACAAAACGTAAGCCAGGCCCTAGGCCGCCGGCAGTGTCAGGCTGGCGCGCAGGCCGCCGCCGGGGCGGTTGGCCAGCGACAGGCGGCCACCCTCGCGCTCGGCCAGGTCGCGCGCGATGGCCAGGCCCAGTCCGCTGCCCGCCAGCGCCTGGCCGCCAGGCAGGCTCACCCAGGGCTGCAGCACGCGTTCCAGTTGCTCCGGTGGTATGCCCGGCCCTTCGTCGTCGACGTGGACAATCACCTGCCCCTCGATCCGGGCCGGCACCGCGCTCAGCCGCACCACACCGCCGCGCCCATGCCGGCAGGCGTTGTCCAGCAGGTTGCCCAGCACGCGCCGCAAGGCCACGGGATGGGCCCGCGCCCTCATCGACGGAAGTGTCTCGGCGTACTCGACCGCATGGCCCTGCTCACGCAGGTCGTCGGCCAGGGACTGCAGCAACGCGCCGAGGTCGAGCACGCTGGGCGCGGCGGCGCTGGCCTGTTCCCGCATCACGGCCAGCGAGGCGTCGATCAGTTCGTCCATCTCGCGGATGTCGGCCTGGGCCGCCAGCGCGGCTTCCCCGGGCAGGCGCTCCAGACGCAGGCGCAACCGGGTGAGCGGTGTGCGCAGGTCGTGCGAGAGCGCGGCCATGTGCAGGCCACGCTGGTCGAACTGCGCCTGCAGTTGCCGCGCCATGCCATTGAAGGCCTGGGCCGCTGCACGCACCTCCACGGTGCCGCGCCCCTCGTCCAGCGTGGGCAAGGGGGTGCGCCGGTCCAGCCCGCGCGCCAGTGCGGTGGCGGCCTGCGAAAGCCGGCGCATGGGTGCGGCCAGCCAGCGTGCGCCCAGCCATGCACCCAGCGCAATGAACAGCGCGCGCAAGCCGTAGTCGAGCCAGAGCGCGCGGGCCGGCATGCCCGGCGAACGGGGCGCGCCCGCGGGTCGCGCGCCGTTCGCCCCTGGCGGTGGTCCCGCCGTTCCCGGCCGCGCACCCGGCCCGTTGCCGGGCAGCAGCCCGGGCGGCAGCGAGGGCATGGCGGGCATGCGCGTGGGGTCCAGGCGGCTGGCCAGGCCGCTGTCGCCCGGCCGCACCGGGGCGGCCGCCAGGTAGGCCACGACGTGGCTGAGCACCAGCACCACCCACATCAGCACGAACAGGCGCAGGAACAGGGTGTCGAAGCGGAACCGTCTCATCGTCGTCTGCCCAGAGGGTCGAACAGGTAGCCCGCGCCGCGCAGGGTGCGGATCAGCGGAGGGTCTCCGTCGCGGCCTTCGTCCTCGCGCAGCTTGCCGCGCAGACGCGAGACCGCGAGGTCGATGCTGCGCTCGCTGACCTCCACGCCGGGTGCGCGCGTGATGTCCAGCAGACGCTCCCGGCTCAGCACCTGGCCGGGGTGATCGGTGAAGGCGACCAGCAACCGGTGTTCGGCCGCGGACAGGGCGACCAGGGTGCCGTCGGGGGCGGCGAGCTGGCGGCGCAGGCGGTCGAACACCCAGCCCCGGAAATGCACTTCGGCGGCGGATGCGCCGCTGGCCGCCAACCCGCCACGCCGCAGCACCGCCTTGATGCGCGCCACCAGCTCGCGCGGCTCGAAGGGTTTGGGCAGGTAGTCGTCCGCGCCCAGTTCCAGCCCCAGCACGCGAGACACCACGTCGCCCTGCGCGGTGAGCATGATCACCGGCAGGCCAGGTTGCATCTGCCGAACCCACTGGCAGAGCGCGAGGCCGCTCTCGCCCGGCAGCATGAGGTCGAGCAGCAGCACGTCGACCTCGCCGCGCGGCAGCCGCTCGCGCAGAGCGGCGCCGTCGGCCAGCAGCTCCACCGACATGCCGAAGCCGCGCAGGTAGTCGCCCAGCAGGTGGCGGATGTCCTCGTCGTCGTCGACCAGGATGCAGCGGGGGGTGCCGGAGACCGGCGTGTGGTTGGACAGGGAGTCGGGCATGGCGGGCGCGCGGGTTGGCAGCGCACCCAGTTTACGTGCAGGCCTGCAGCACGGAGCGCGGAGCCGGCCCGCGCGGGACTGGCTTCAAGCCGCGATCCAGCGCGCGGCCTTCTCCGCGATCATCAAGGTGGGGCTGTTGGTGTTGCCGCTGGTGATGGTGGGCATGACGCCGGCATCGACCACGCGCAGCCCGGCCACGCCGCGCACGCGCAGGCGGCTGTCGACCACGGCCATGGGGTCGTCGTCACGGCCCATCCTGGTGGTGCCCACGGGATGGAAGATGGTGCTGGCGATGTCGCCTGCCAGGCGCGCGAGTTCCTCGTCGCTCTGGAACTGGACGCCCGGCCTGAACTCCTCGGGCTGGTACTTCGCCAGCGCGGGCTGCGCGACGATGCGCCGCGTCAGGCGCAGGCTGTCGGCGGCCACGCGGCGGTCCTCCGGCGTGGCCAGGTAGTTGGGCGCGATGGCGGGCGCGGCGTCCGGCTGCGCGGAGGTGATGCGCACATGGCCCCGGCTGCCCGGGTTGAGGTTGCACACGCTGGCGGTGAAGGCAGGAAAACGGTGCAGCGGTTCACCAAAGGCGTCCAGGCTCAGCGGCTGCACGTGGTACTGCAGGTTGGCATGCGGCTGCGTGGCGTCGCTGCGCGCGAACGCGCCAAGCTGGCTGGGCGCCATGCTCATCGGCCCGCTGCGGCTGAGCGCGTACTCCAGCCCGATGCGGGCCTTGCCCCAGAGCGAGCTGGACAGCACGTTGAGCGTGCTTGCGCCCTGTACCTTGAACACCGCGCGGATCTGCAGATGGTCCTGCAGGTTCTCACCCACACCAGGCAGTTCGTGGCGCGGCGTGATGCCGTGCCGCCGCAGCAGCGGCGCCGGCCCTATGCCCGAGCGCTGCAGCAGCGCGGGCGAGCCGATGCTGCCGGCGCACAGCACCACCTCGCCCCGCGCCTCGACGCTCACCCGCTGCGCGCCACGGCGCAGCACGGCACCGGTGCAACGCAGAACGCCGGACCCCTGCGCGGGCACCACCACCAGCTGCTCGGTGAGGGTTTCGGTCCAGACCACCAGGTTGGGGCGGTGGCGCACCGGACGCAGAAAGGCCTTGGACGCATTCCAGCGCCAGCCCGCCCGCTGGTTGACCTCGAAATAGCCCACGCCCTCGTTGTCACCGCTGTTGAAATCGGGCGTGGCGGGAATGCCGGCCTGCTGCGCGGCCTGCGCGAAGGCGTCGAGGATGTCCCAGCGCAGGCGCTGCTTCTCGATGCGCCACTCGCCACCGTGCCCATGCAGCGCGGCGAACGCGGGGTCGCGCGCGGCGTCGAGCCGGTAGTGGTCCTCATGCGCCATGAAGTCGGGCAGGCAGGCGTCCCAGCGCCAGGCGTCGTCGCCGGTGAGCGCGGCCCAGTGGTCGTAGTCGCGCCGCTGGCCGCGCATGTAGATCATGCCGTTGATGCTGGAGCAGCCACCCAGGGTCTTGCCTCGCGGGTAGCGCAGGCGCCGGCCATTGAGGCCGGGATCGGGCTCGGTCTGGTAGAGCCAGTCCGTGCGCGGGTTGCCGATGCAATACAGGTAGCCCACCGGAATGTGGATCCAGTGGTAGTCGTCCCTGCGGCCGGCCTCCACCAGCAGCACCCGCTTCGAGGGATCGGCCGACAGGCGGTTCGCGAGCAGGCAACCCGCCGTTCCCGCGCCGATGACGATGAAGTCGAAGCTGGTGTCGCTCATGCCCGCCTCATGGTGACTGCCGCGAGAAGCCTACTTCGACACCGGCATGGCGAACTCCGCGCCCTTGGAGATGCTCTCGGGCCAGCGCTGCATGATGGACTTCTGCTTCGTATAGAAGCGCACGCCCTCTTCGCCGTACGCGTGCATGTCGCCGAACAGGCTCTTCTTCCAGCCACCGAAGCCCTGCCAGGCCATGGGCACGGGAATGGGCACGTTGATGCCCACCATGCCGACCTGGATGCGGCGCGAGAACTCGCGCGCCACGTTGCCGTCGCGCGTGAAGCAGGAGACGCCGTTGCCGAATTCGTGCGCGTTGACGATGTCCACGGCGGCGGCGAAGTCGGGCACGCGCACGCACGAGAGCACCGGGCCGAAGATCTCCTCACGGTAGATCTTCATGCCGGTGGTGACGTGGTCGAACAGCGTGCCGCCCAGCCAGAAACCCTGGCCGCAACCGGCACCGGCCTGCGCGCCGTCGAAACCCCGGCCGTCCACCAGCAGTTGGGCGCCTTCGTTCGCGCCGGCCTCGATGTAACCGCGGATGCGCTGGCGCGCGGCCTCGGTCACGATGGGGCCCATCTCGGCCGCGAGGTTGGTGCCATCCAGCACCTTGAGCGTCTTCGTGCGTTCGATCAACTGGGGCATGATGCGGTCGGCCACGTCACCCACCAGCACGGCCACGCTGATGGCCATGCAGCGCTCCCCCGCGCTGCCGAAGGCCGAGCCGATCAGCGCATCCACCGCCTGGTCCAGGTCGGCATCGGGCATCACCACCATGTGGTTCTTGGCGCCACCCAGCGCCTGCACGCGCTTGCCGTGGCGCGCGCCGGTCTCGTAGATGTGGTTGGCGATCGGCGTGGAGCCGACGAAGCTGATGGCCTTCACGTCCGGGTGCGCCAGCAGCGCATCCACCGCCTCCTTGTCCCCCTGCGCGACGTTGTAGACACCGTCGGGCAGACCGGCCTTCTTGAGCAACTCCCCCATGAAGAGCGCGGGCGAAGGGTCGATCGGGCTGGGCTTGAGCACGAAGGTATTGCCCGCGGCGATGGCCAGCGGAAACATCCACATGGGCACCATCACGGGGAAATTGAACGGCGTGATGCCGGCCACCACGCCCAGCGGCTGGCGCAGCGTCCAGTTGTCCATGCCGGTGGAGACCTGGTCGGTGAAGTCGCCCTTGAGCAGTTGCGGAATGCCGCAGGCGAACTCGATGATGTCGATGCCGCGCGCGACCTCGCCCTGGGCATCGGTGAACACCTTGCCGTGTTCGGCGGTGATCAGGCGCGCCAGGTCGTCCTTGTGCTGGTTCACCAGTTCGAGAAACTTGAACAGCACGCGCGCGCGCCGGATCGGCGGCGTGTCGGCCCAGGCGGGAAAGGCGGCCTGCGCGGCGGCCACGGCGGCATCCACATCGGCGGCGCTGGCCAGCGCCACACGGCCGGTGACGGCGCCGGTGGCCGGGTTGAAGACGTCCTGGCGGCGGGCACCGCTGCCGGCCACGTTGTGGCCATTGACGAAGTGGTCGATATTTGAAACGCTCATGGTCTGCCTCCGAAGATCGGGCGAGTGTGCTGGCATCCTCCGCAAAAATCCAATGAAATCCGCGAAGGCTTTCTATAAAAAACACAAATAATGCAAAGGCCATGACGCGCCACCGCCCGCCCCCCATCGACCCCCAGGCCCTGCGCGCCTTTGCCGCTGTCGCGCGCGAGGGCAATGTCTCGCGGGCGGCGCGGCGCCTTCATCTGAGCCAACCTGCGATCAGCCTGCAGCTCAAGGCGCTGGCCACGGCCACTGGCCTTCGGCTCTTTACCCGGACGCCCCAAGGCATGGTGCTCACGCACGATGGTGCAGCCTTGCTGCCGCTGGCCGACAAGGCACTGGCCGCACTGGCCGACGTCGGCCAGGCCGCCGCCAGTCTGCACACCACGCCGCGCGGCAGCCTGCGCATCGGCACGATTCTGGACCCGGAATTCACCCGGCTCGGGGCCTTCCTGAAACAGTTGGTCGAGTCCAGTCCGCAGGTGCGCACGGAACTGCGCCAGGGCATGAGCGGCGAAGTGCTGGCGCGCCTGGACCAAGGCGACCTCGACGTCGGCTTCTTTCTCGACCCCCCCGACGAGCCGCTCGACGCGGTCTACGTGCGGCGCAGCCTGGCGCGCTTCACCTACCGCGTGCTCGCACCGGCCGGCTGGGGACCGCAGGTGCGCGGCAAGGACTGGAAGGCGCTGGCCGCTCTGCCCTGGCTGGCCACACCGCCGGCCAGCGTCCACCACCGACTGCAGCGCCGCGTGTTCGGACCGGGCTCGCTCACCGGTCTGGAGCCGCAGCGCGTGGCACTGGTGGACCAGGAGGCCTCCATGCTCGACCTGGTGCGCAGCGGCGTGGGCCTGTCGCTGGTGCGCGATGCGATCGCCATGCGCGAGGCCCAGGCCCGGGGCCTGACCATCGCCGACCAGGTGGCGCTGGCGTGCGAGCTGAGCTTCCTGTGCCTGGCCGCGCGCGCGAGCGAACCGGTGATCGCGGCGGCGTGGAACGCGCTGGACGCAGTGTGGGCCTGAGTGTTCAGGAGGGCTGCTTATTGTTGCCCTGCAGGCGCAGCAGGCGCGCGTTGGCGGCCTGGATCGTTTCCTGCAGCACCCGGGCACGTGCCTGGTCGGCGGGGACGAGCTTGCCGTCCACCATCACCGACGCCATGGCCAGCAACTCGTGCAGCGAGCGCGCCAGGATGAGCAGGTCCGCGACATAGGCTTGCAGCCCGGAACCGCCGACATGGGCTTGGACCGACTCCAGCGCCTGCGCGACGGCGTGCATGCGCGGTGCGTGCACGCTGCGGCTGCGCTCCTCCACCTCCAGCGCCGAGCGGCGACCTTCGCGCTGGTCCTCGGCATCCTGCCGCACCGCCTTGACCACCTCGTCGAACTCGCGCGCTGCGCGCTCGAAGACCTTGCGGGACTCGATGCGGGCCTGCACATCGACCGCAGCCGCAGGCGCCCGCGACGCAGCCCAGGGCAGTACGGCGACCAGCAGCACCAGCGCCAGCGCCATGCGGTTGCCCAGCCTCGCCTCATATTGCTGGAGGTCGAAGCGGGTTGGCAGCAGGAGGGCCAGCAGCGCGCCGGCCAGCAGGCCGCCGACGTGCGCCGCGTTGTCGATGCCGGGCCGGGTCAGCCCCATCAGCAGCGAGTAGCCGATGAACAGGCTCATGCCGCCGAGGATGCGGCGGTTGAACAGCCGGGGCAGGGCTTCGCGCTCACGGGCCACCGCGACCACCAGCGCACCGGCCAGCCCGAACACCGCGCCGGACGCGCCGACGGACACGGTGGTTTGCGCGCTGAAATAGAGGCTGGCGGTGCTGCCCGCCAGGGCGCTGCCCAGGTAGACCAGCAGGAAGGCCGCGCGGCCGAAGATGCGCTCCACCAGCACGCCCGCCACCCACAGGCCGACCATGTTGAAGAACAGGTGCGGGGCACCCGAATGCAGGAAAGCCGCGCTGAGCAGCCGCCACCACTGGCCGCCCTGCACCGCCGAGGCGGTGTTGCCGCCCAACGCGTACAGCCTGTCCGCATTGCCGGTCAGCCAGCCCGCGCCCAGCCACGCCGTGACCAGCCAGACCACCACGTTCGCGGCGATCAGTGCCATGCTGGCCCACGGCCGCGGCGCCAGGGACACCAGCCGCTCTTCGAGCGCGCGTGCCATGGCCAGCTCGTTGGGCGCTGGCGTTGCCGCCATGCCCGCCTGCCGTTCCCGCAGGCGCTCCTGCACCGCGTCGAGCAGACGCTCCTGGTCAGCCGGGGAGAGCGCCGTCAGCGTCAGGTAGGGCCGGGCGGGGTTGTTGCCGGTGAAGAAGGCGCGGCGGTCCGGACGCTGCGGCGTGGGCCGCAAGCGCAACTGCAGCACCATGTGACCGCCCAGGCTCTCCACGCGCGCACTTTCCATGTCCTGCCAGGCCACGCGCTTGAGCCGCGAGCTGAGCAGGCGGGACACCAGCGCATCCGGCTCCAGGGTCACGACGACCTCGCCCTTGCGGGGAAGCTTGCGGATGACAAGCAGATCCACCAGCAGCATGAGCAGGATCAACGGAATCAACAACACCGTGAACCGGGTCAGCCACGCGCCCTTGGCGCCGGACAACGCCGTGCTGATGAAGATGCCCAGCAGCACGCCGCCGTACATCATCAGGCGCATCCTCCCGCGCCCCAGGGCCTGGCCCGCCTTGAATTCCATCTCCTACCCTCCCGTGTGCGTGTCGGCGCCCATGCGCCAGGGCGGGAGTCTAGGACCCGGCGGTGCCTCAGTGCGTGGTGGCGCCCGAACCGGCCTCCAGCCGCCCCCGGATCTCCACTTCCACGCGCCGGTTGTCCTGCAGGCACTGGATCAGGGCGCCGCGCGCCAGGCTGTCGGAGCAGGCTTTCACGGGTTCGGCGCTGCCTTTGCCTTCCACCGTGAACAGCGCCGCGTCCAGGCCGCGCGAGACGAGGTGGTCGCGCACGGCGGTGGCGCGGCGCAGCGAGAGCGCCTGGTTGTAGGCGGCGTCGCCCAGGCGGTCGGTGTGGCCGACGAGGACGATGCGCTCGATGCCGCGCAAGCCGCGCGCGCGTTCGGCGATCACGTCCAGGCGGGCGCGCCCGGCGGCACCGATGTCGTTCAGGTCGGCGCGGTCGAACGCGAACACCGCGTCGGTGGCGAGCACCAGGCGCTCGATCACGCGCTCGGACACCACGGGCGCTGGCGCAGCAGCAGCGGGCGAAGCAGCAGGCTGCAGTGCGGCGCAGGCCGCCTGCCCGGCGTCCATGCGGTCGGCCATGGTCTCGGCCATGCCGATGTAGGGGTTGGCGTGGCGCCAGCCGCCTTCGGCGTATTCATGGCCCATCCAGACCAGTTGCACCTCCAGGCAGGCGGCCTGCGCGGCCACGCAGGCCGCGCCCGGGCCGGTGCGCGCGCGTTCGGCGCGCGCCCACAGGTCTTCGCGCAGGCGCACGCTGCCGCCGATCAGGGGTGTGCGGACCTCGGGCGTGGCGCCCTTCTCCAGGGCGTCGATCAGGCGCACCGATTCGTCCACCGCCTCACGCACCACGGGACCGCGGTCGTTCTCGTGGTAGTTCTGGCGCGCCATGTCCAGCCAGCACTGCGCCTTCGCCCAGGGGTAGCTGTTGACGGGGACGCGGCCGTCGCGGTTCAGGCGCGCCAGCCGGTCCTGCACCGACTGCAGCACGCGGTGGTCGGCGCGCTGGGCTTCGTCGGTCTGGCGACCGGGTTCGGCGAACGGTGGCTGCGCGCCGGGTACGCGGTCGGTGACACGGGGATCGGTCGCGGCACAGCCACCCAGGATGGCCAGCGACAGCAGGGACAGCAGAAGGTGTTTGGCGTTCATGGCAGGGGTCTCACAACAGATCAGGGGCGTTGGGCGGAGGCGAGCGGGCTGAACGCGCGGTTGGTCTCGGGCTGGTTGCCGCGGAACAGCGTCTCGTCGAACTTGAAGCGCAGGCGCAGGTAGACGCCCTGGCGGGTGTAGGCCGCGCCCTGCAGTTCGTCGTCGGAGAAGCCGCGCGCGTTGAGGCCGAAGGACAGCCAGAGGTTGGCCTTGAGCAGGTAGCCGGCCTCGACGCCGAAGGAATGCTGGCGCGAGCCGCCGCGCGGGCTCCACAGGATGTGGTGCTGCACGCCGACGTCCCAGCGTTCGGTGACGTCCCAGGTGATGCGGCCGCCCGCCAGGTAGGCGGTGTAGTTCGAGGGCACGCCACCGGGGAAGCGCTCGGACACGTACTTGCCCGCCAGCCGGCCGGTGAGCCACCAGGGCCGGCTGGGGTGGTAGTCGCCGTGCAGCGAGACCGCGTGCGAGGTGCGGCGGTAGTCCACGGCCGGGTTGTCGTCCTTCTCGGCGCGCAGCTCGTACAGGCCGAGCGCGTTGACGCGGTTGAGGTCGGTCTGGCGGTAGGCCGCGCCGATCTGGAAGCGGTCCTGCCACTGGTCGTAGGCGCCGCCGTGGCGGGCCTTCTGCAGGGACAGGGCGTTGCGCACGAGCAGAGACCAGTCGCGGTCGATCTTGACGGTGGTGCCCACGGTGGAGAGCCAGGCGTCGTGGTTGCGGTCGCGGCGCCATTCCAGGCGGCCGGTGGCACGCCAGTTGGGGTCGTAGGCCAGGTCGATGCCACCGGTGAGCGCGGTGGCCGAGGTGGCCTCGCCGGCCAGCGCCTTCTGGAATTCGGCGCTGGCGCTCAGGCGCACGCCCTCGGCCACGGCGAAGGTCTGGCGCAGGCCGATGGCGTTGACCGCGTCCTCGCCCGAGATGGCGTCGCGCAGGCGGTACTCGTTGAAGACCTCGCCGCCGCGCACGGTCTCGCTGGACAGGCCGGCCACCAGCGCGGTCTCGCGGCCTTGCACCGCCAGCCCGTTGACACCACCCAGGCCCTTGGAGACCTCGGCACGGCCATAGGCGCGGAAGCGTTCGCTCAGCCGGTAGTCGGCCCCCACGGTGACGCGTCGGCCACTGGCGCTCTCCAGGTCCTGCTCGAACTCGCCCAGCACCGTGAGCCGATCGGAGATCTGACCCACGGCGTTGACCGACAGCGCGTTGAAGCTGCGCGTCTGCCCGGGCGTGGCCGCGAACAGCGGCGCGTTGATCTGGAAGGGCGTGAAGCCCGAGGTCTGCGGGATGTTCACACCCGAGGCCGAGGCCGCGTTGGGCACGCCGCCGTCGTCGGTGACGTGGCGCAGGCCCAGGCCCACGGTCCAGGCCGGCGTGAGTGCGTACTGCACGCCCGCATAGGCGGTCTCGCGCACGGCGTCGATGGTCTTGTCGTGCGAGCGCATGGCGTCCAGGCGCAAGGACCACTGGGGGTCGATCTTCCAGGTGGCCACGGCGCCGGCCTCGCCGCGCCCGCCGTTGTAGGACGAGGAGATGTTGGAGAACTCGCGGTCGGTGCTGCCGGCCCACAGGCGGGCGTCGAGCCGCTCGCCTTCGTGGCGCACTTCCACGCGTGCACCGTCGCCCTTGCCCAGGGCGCCCAGCGCCTCGCGTTCGGAACGGGCGATTTCCACCAGCGCCCAACTGCGCTCGCCCAGCCGCAGCGTGGCGTTGACGCCGCTCAGGCGGTAGGGGTCGGCCGGGTCGCGCGACTCGACGTGGCTGCCGCCGATCTCCAGCGCGGGCGTGATGCGCCAGTTGCCGTCCACACCACCGAGCCAGTACTTGGGCCCGCCCTGCTCCACTTCGTAGGTGACGCGCACCGACTGCGGGTTGAGGTTGGCGTCCACAGACGGCACGGGCGCGCGGAACACGATGCTGCCGGCAAAGGGCTCGAACTCGTAGTCCACGAAGCGCACCATGGGCTCGGCGCGCAGGATGATGGACGGCTGGTTGCGGTCGCGCGTGAGGATCTCGACCTTCTCGGAGCCGGAGATGCCGTCGCTGCTGGAGAGCCGGTAGGGACCGGAGACACCGCGCGCGGGTTGCTCGTCCACCACCTGGGCCACGTTGTCGCGCACCACCCAGGCATTGGCCTCGAAGGTCTCGCCTTCGTGGTGCACCTGCAGGCCCGAGACCGAGCGGTTGATGCGGCTGAGCTCTCGCGCGGGGCCGCCCGTGCCGGTGTTGAAGTCGCCGTAGAGCACGAAGGAACGGCCCTGGTCCACCCGCACGTAGAGGCGCTGGCGCGACTGCGCGTCGAAGCCGCGCAGCGAGGAGTCGCCGTAGATGGGATAGAACTGGTCGGGCTGGATGTCGCGGAACAGGCGGCCGCGCGACTCCTTCTCGGAGTCGTAGGCCAGCGTGAGCAGGGTCTCGCCCTTGACCACGCCCTTGAGGAAGAACGCGGTGCGCGCGCCCAGCGAGCCCTTGCCGTTGTCGAAGCTGCCGGTGTGGCGCTTGATCTCAAGCTCGAAGCCGTCGTCCTCGCGCGCCGGGCTGATCTGGGAAGCGTCCAGCCGGCTGAGGTTGAGCGTGCCCTCGACCACGCCGACGGCGATCATGGGCCGCCGCTCGGTGACCATGCCCACGCGCCCGCGCACGGCGACGTTGCCGGACTGCACCTGCAACTGCGCATCGCCGGGGCGGAAGGAGGACACCAGCTCGACCACGGCTTCGCCGCCGCGCACCGTCAGGCGCAGGTCCTGGCGCGGCGGTTCGTCGATGGCCGCGCCAGGCAGGCGCACACGGCCGTGGCTGGTGCTGACCAGCACGTCGGTGGGGGCGGTGACCTTCTGGCCATCGCGGTCGAACAGGCGCACGGTGAGCAGCACCACCGAGCGGCCGTCGGCCACCATCTGGTCCTGCGCCACCTCCAGCACCAGTTGACCGCTGTCGGCCAGGCTGCCGGCGCGCCAGTGCGCGGCCAGCGGCAGCGCGGTCGCCGGTGCGGGCTGGGCCGGGTCGCTGCCCGGGGCCAGCGGCGTGAAGCGCGGCGGCAGCGACTGCGTTTGCGCCAGCGCCGTGCCCAGCGGCAGCAGCACCAGGGCCGAGGTCAGGGCGCGCGCCAGCAGCGGGCGGCGCACACCGTGGAGGGCGGCATCAAGAGGTCGCATGGCGGAACGGGTGGTGTTCATTGCGCACCTCCCTTGCCGGCCGGCGAAGGACCGGAGCGGAAAACGCGCGGGGGTGGCGGACTCGGTGGATCGACCAGGGGACTCACGATCTGGCCGACGCGGCGGCGCTTCTCGACCTGCTCAAGCACCTCGGGCGAGCAACTGCCTTCGATGAAGTCGGCCCGGTGCAGCTCACCGAACTTGAGGTCCAGGAACAGGCTGCCGGCATCCAGCGCATTGCGGTTGCTGCTGGTCACGAGCTGGCTGCCCGTGGGCAGCGTGGTGGTGTCCACGCGCATCACCGAGGTGCGCGCGGGCAGGCCGCAGATGCTGTACTTGCCTTCGCTGTCGGACACCAGGTGGGTGCCGTCCTGCAGGTAGAAGCGCACACCGGGGATGCCGACTTCCTCGGCGTCCTGGATGCGGTTGCGGTTGCAGTCCATGTAGATCTTGCCGACCACGCAGGCTTCCTGGAAGAACACGCCGCCGGTGATGCGGATGCGTGCCTGGGCCCGGTTGGACGAGACCCGTGTCCCGTTCACCAGCCCGGCGGCCTGCGCGCGGTTGATGCCGTCGCCCTGCTGCGCGCCGACGCCGACGCGAACGCGGTAGGTCACGGTCACCGGTGTGTTGGCGGCGAAGCCGCCGACCGCGAAGCTCAGCACCGGACCGGGCGAGCCGGCCGGATCGGCCACGCGCACGCCGTCCTGCAGGACCGTGCCCGGGATCAGGCGCAGGCCCGCGGGCAGGCTGTCGGTGATGACGACGTCGGTGGCCGGGCCGTTGGGGCTCAGCACCCGCAGCGTGTACTGCACCGAATCGCCGAGCTCGACGACGTCGCGGCTGGCCTGCTTCTGCAGGAACAGGCCCGCACCGGTTGATGGCTCCAGCGGTATGTGGTTGTGCACCACGTCGGGCATGCCCGGTGCGAGGTTCATGCGCAGGTAGTAGGTGGTGGGCTGGGTGCCCGAGGGCGGACCGGCCTGCGCCTGCACGCGCAGCGGCGAGGCACCCGACGGCGTGAGCGCGCCCGGTTGCGGCGGGATCGAGGCGATGGGCGTGGGTGCGTAGTTCGGCGCCGACGCGGCCAGCGTGTACTCGCCCGAAGGCGCGCCCGGCGCCAGCAGGAACTGGTAGAAGCCGCCCGGGCCGGTCTGCATCTGGGCGCAGCCGCCGACCACCGTGTAGCTCGCGCCGCCGACCAGCATGGTCGCCGGGTTGAAGCCGGCCGGGCCGCAGAAGCGCACCTGGGCGCCGTCGATGGGCGCACGGCTGCTGGCGTCGTAGATCACGCCCGAGGGGTCCAGCGGCAGGTCCTGCTGCCGCAGGTCGGCGCCCGGCAGCAGCGTCACCGCGAGGTGGTCGCGTTCGCTGGACAGGCGCGAGCTGGTGTCGCCGCCGGTGTTCTGCGGCGTGCCGTAGACGACGTTGTTCGCCGGGTCGCGGAAGTAGATGCGGTAGTCGCCGGGCACCAGGCCGATCACGCCGTAGCTGCCGTCGGCGCCGGTGCGGAACAGGCTGCGCCCGTCGGGCATGGTCACGCACCCCTGCGCACTGTTGGCGGGCACGGTGCGGCAGGCCACGGCCTGGCCGTCGCTGCCCACGACCTCGACCGCCCAGTCGGCCACCGGCGTGTCGCCCGCGTCGCGGCGGCGGTCGCCGTTGTCGTCGCGCCAGACCGAGCCGGAGAGCGAAGCCGGCAGCGCGGCCAGCGGCACGCCGGTGGCGTCGAGCCCGCTGGTCTGGTAGGTGCCTTGCGGCACGCTGCCGGGCGTGATCACGCCGGCCGGCGGCTGGCCGGGGCCGCCGCTGGGCGTGGTGTCGTCCACGGTGTCGGTGCGGATGCCCAGCGCGCCCGCGCTGGCCTGGTTGAACAGCGTGGTGGTGGCACCCGGTGTGACGACCACGGGCACGTCCACCGAGATCCAGCCGCCGTTGGCGGCCAGCACGGCGGTGCCCAGCAGGTCACCACCGGCGACGCCGGTGTAGCCGGCGTTGGGCGTGAACACGCCGCCGTTGCCGCCTCGGTGGGTGATGGCGGGCGCGCCGGTGCGCGTCATGTAGGTGGGCAGCGTGTCGCGCACGTCCATCGTCACCGGGTGGGCGGTCTCGTTGCGGTAGATGATCTGCCAGACCACCTCGGCACCGGGCGAGATGCCCACGGCCGCTGCGGGCGTGACGATGCGCACGGCCTTGAAACCGTGCACGCCGTTGCCCTGCGACTCACCGAAGTTGACCTGCAGCGCCGCGCCTGGCGTGGCGTTGAAGCTCAGGCCCAGGGTCTCGACGGCGCCGCCGAGCGCGCCGACCGCGCCCGCGCTGCCACCCGTGACCGGGCCGACCGTGTTGGCCACGCTGGTGTAGCCCAGGGGCTGCGACTGCCGCACGGTGTACTGGCCCGGTGGCAGGCCGGCGAAGCCGTACTGGCCGCTGGCGTCGGTGGTGGTGTAGCGCGTGATCGCATTGCCGAAGGCGTCCGTGCCCACCAGCGTGACCGTGCCGCCGGGCAGGCCCGGCTCGCCGCCGCTGTACTGGCCATCGAAGTCGATGTCCTCGTACACGCGGCCGGCGATGCGGATGTCGGAAACCAGCGGGAAGTTGTGGTTCGCCGTGGTCTGGTTCGCGCCCACGGCGATGCTGGCGATCGCGGCGGGCGCGGTGCCCGGCGGCGTGGCCGTGCCATTGGGTGCACCGCCCAGGGTGCCGGCGCTGGTGCGGCCGTGCGTGGTGCCGGCCGGCAGTGCCGGCATGAGCACGCGGTAGTTGCCGGCGGGCAAGCCGGTGAAGACGTAGGCGCCGCTGGCGTCGGTGGTGGTGGTGGCGACCAGCGCACCGGACACCTGGTCGCGCAGCTCCAGGGTCTGGCCGGGCACGGGCAGGTCGTCGGCCGTGGCCACGCCGCCGCTGTTGTCCGGATCGAAGTAGACATAGCCGCTCACCTGGCTGCCCGGCAGCGTCTTGGTGAAGTGGTTGTTGACCGAGGCGGTCTGGGGGCCGCTCAGGTCGATGCCGGTGATGGCGGGCACGGCCTGCGTGCCGGCGGCCGTGCCGCCGGTGCTGCCGGGCCAGGCCAGCGGCACCGTGCTGTTGATGAAGCCGGCCGGCGGCGCGCAACTGGTGCAGGTGACCGTGTAGTTGGCGCCCGGCGGTACACCGGTGAAGGTGTACTGGCCGTTGGCGTCGGTGGTGGTGGTGAGGGAGACCGGGTTGCCGCTGAGGTCGGTACCGGTCAGCGTCAGCGTCTGCGCCACATTGCCCGCGCCAGGCGCACCGCTGCCCACGCCGCTGTCGCTGCCGTTGAACACGCCATCGCCATTGGCATCGGTGAAGATGCGGCCGCTGACGCTGCGGTCGTTGGCAAGTTCACCGAAGTTGTTGCCGGCCGAACGCGCATTGGCTGGCAGCACGATGCCGGCGACCCGGCTGGTACCCGCCGGGATGCTGTAGGCCGGCGCGCCGTGGCTGATGGCGGGTGCGTTGTTGGACGCGGTGCCGGCGGTGCCGGTCGCGCTGCCCGAGGACAGGTTGACCACCGTGCCGGCCGTGGGTGTGCCGTTGACCGTGCCTGCCGGCTGCGCGCCCTGCGTCACCACGTAGCCGGGACAGGTGGGTGCGTTCAGCGGCGAGCAACTGGGCCGCAGGTTGGCAAAGCGGTAATTGCCATCGGCGTCGGTGGTGGTGGTGAGCGAGATCGCCTGCCCCAGGTCGTCCACGCCGGCCAGGGTCACCTGCGCGCCAGCGATGCCGGGCTCGGTGCCGTTGGCCACGCCGTTGTTGTTGTCGTCACGGTAAACCTTGCCGGAGATTTCCGACGGCACCAGTTCGCCGAAGTTGTTGCCCACCGAACTGGCCACCGTTCCGCCGGTCGCGTCCAGGCGGATGTTGCTGCGGCGCGAGACGAAGTCGACGTTGCTGTTGTTCGGCGTGCCGATCTGGCCGCTGCCGACGATGCTGGCCTCGGCGGTGGAGCCCGCGGTCAGACGCGCCTGGAAGGTGCCGCTGCCGGGGTTGATCTGCGCCGAGGGCGAAGGCTGGCCGCCCACGCCGACGCTGTCGCTGCCACCGCGCAGGTAGCGCACGGTGTAGTCCGACCCCAGGGTGGCGGAATCGGCCAGGCCGCGGAACACGTAGAAGCCGCCGGCGTCGGTGGTGGTCTTCTGCAGCACCACGCTGTCGAGCGCGCGGATCAGGCTCACGGACTGGCCGGCCAGCGGGGGCTCGCCGATGTCGTGGACGCCGTTGTTGTTCGCGTCCATGTAGATGCGACCCGAGATCGAGCCCAGCGGGCTCACCACCAGGTCGGCCTCGGCCGGGCTGGGGTTGCTGCCCGCGCCGGTGCGCAGCGCGCCGGCCAGGATCACGTTGGGGTAGGTGCCGGCGGTGCTGGCGGTGACGTTCACCTCGATCGTGCAGCCACCGCTGGGGATGCTGGCGCCGTTGGCGTAGCGCACCAGCGCCGTGCCAGCCGCTGCGGTGACGGCGCCGCTGGTGCAGGTGCCGCCGATGGCGGGCGTGGGCGCCACGACCACACCGGCGGGCAGCGTGTCGTCCAGCGCCTGGGCCAGGGTCTGGGCCGATGCGTTGGCATTGCCCAGGGTGATGGTCAGGCGCGAGACGCCATTGGGCGAGATCGTCGGCGGCACGAAGGTCTTGACCACCGTCGGCGGCTCCAGCACGCGCACATTGGCGCTGGCGGGATCGGGGTTGCTCACACCCTGGTTGCTGGTGAGCGCACCGGTCGGGATGGTGTTGGTGTAGAGGCCCGGGATGTTGGAGACGGTGTCGAAAGCGAACGTGCAGGAGCCGGCCGCCGGCACCGTCGCGCCGGCCACCTGAGCGCTGGTGGCCGAGGCCACCGCGCTCACGGTGCCGCCCGCGCACGTGGTGGACGCGTTGGGCACCTGGGCGACGAACAGGCCGCTGGGCAGGTTGTCGCGCAGGGCCACGCCAGTCAGGGCCTGCGTGGCATTGGGGTTGGTGATGGTGACCGTCAGGCGGTTGGGCGTGCCCGGGGCAACGGTGGCCTGAGCGAAAGCCTTGGCGATGGTGGGTGGCTGCAGCACGTGCAGCGTGGCGCTGGGGCCGGGCTGCGGGTTGGTGACCGCGCCGTCGTTGGCCACCACGGTGCCTCCCGGGATGACGTTGACGTAGCTGCCCGGCACGGCCGCGACCACGTAGACGCGCACCTCGCAGGCACTGGGGCCGCCAGGGAGCTGCGCGCCACGGAAGGACACCTTGTCACCGGCGGCGGTGATCACCGCACCGGCGCAGGTGGTGCTGGCGTTGGCGGGCGTGGCCACCAGCAGGCCTGCGGGCAGGTTGTCGGTGGTGGAGATGTTGGTGAGCGGCTGCGGCAGCGAATTGCGCACGCGAATCACCAGCAGCGCGGGCTGGCCGGCAGCGACGGCGGATGGGTCGAAATACTTCTCCACCCCCAGGCCGGCCAGCGCCGCGAGGTTGGCGGTAAAGGGGTTGGCGTTGGTCACCCCCTGGGTGTTGGTCACCGCGCCCGCAGGCAAGGTGTTGTTGAGCGTGCCGATGGCCGACGAGGTGATGTCCATCGACACCGTGCAGGCGCTGTTGCCCGCCAGCGAGCCACCCGAGAGGCTCACCACGCCCGCGCCTGGCGTGGCGTTGACGATGCCGCCCGCGCAGGTGGTGCTGGCATTGGGCACCACGCCCACCACCATGCCGGCAGGCATGTTGTCGGTCACGGCCAGATTACTCAGCGCGGTGGCGCTGGTGTTGTCGATGCTGATCGTCAAACGCGAGACGCTGCCCGGGCCGGCGATGGTGTTGGGCGAGAACGCCTTGGTCAGGTTCACCGCGCTGGTGATCTTGTTGAGCGTGGCGGTGGTGGTGGTGGTGCTGGCCACGCCGCCGTCGGCCGTGACGGCTCCGGGGCCGAGCGTGTTCACCGAGGGCGTGCTGCTCTGCGCCAGCACGTCGAACAGGAAGTCGCACGAGGTACCGCCGGCGATGGTGGCGCCCGTCAGCGCCGCGCTGGTGCCGCCAGCCGGCACGTTCAGCGACACCGGGCCGGCGCACGTGGTGCTGGCGTTGGCGGGCGTGGCCACCACCAGGCCGGTACCGGCCAGGGGGTCGGTCGCCGACACGCCAGTGAGCTGGCCGCTGCCGGTGTTGCCCAGCGTGATGCGCACGCGGCTGCTGCCACCCACCTGCACCGGGTTGGTCAGGAAGGTCTTGGCCACCGTGAGCGCGGGCAGGTATTCCAGCGAGGAGGTGGTCGTGTTGAGGTTGCGGATCGTGCTGCCCGGCACGTTCGCCACGGTGCCGGTCGCGCTCACCGTCTGGGCCGCGTTGCTGCCGTTGTAGGCCGGGATCTGGTTGCTGTGCACGCCGACGGTGCCACCCACCACGGTCACGCGCACGCTGCACTGGCCGGGTGAAAACGGACTGGTGGCCAGGCGCCCGGGCAGACTGCCGCCGGACAGGGTGAAGCGGTCGTCACCCGGGTTGGCCGTGACCGTGCCGCCGCAGGTGGTGGTGGCGTTGGCCGGATTGGCCACGCGCAGCGCAGCCGGCAGCGTGTCGGTGAAGGTCAGGTTGGAGAGCACCGAAAAGTTGTTGTTGGTCAGCTCGATCTGCACCACCGAGGGCGTGCCCTGGAAGCGCTGGCGCGCGACCACGCCATCGAAGGTCTTGGTGACCACCAGCGGGTTCACCGCCGTCAGGCTGACCGCGCCGGCGCTGCCGGTGACGGTGCCGTTGCCGGCGGTGAAGCTCTGGTTGGTCAGCAGGGTGCTGGGCGAGGCGTTGTCCGGCACGCGGGCGGTGAACCGCACCACGCAGGTGGTGCCACCGGCCGCCGCGCCCGGGAAGTCGAAAGAGAAGGACGGCGCGGTCACCAGCGGTGCCGGCATGGGTGCGGAGAAACTGCAGCCGCCGGTGATGGTGGGCGTGATGCCCCCTTGGGTCGCGTCCACGTAGACCATGCCTGCGGGCAGCGTGTCGGTGAAGCTCACACTGGTCTGCGGCGCGATGCTGAACGAGGTGACGGAGACCGCGAAGGTGGCGATGTCGCCCGGCGCCACGGTGGTCGGGCTGATGGCCTTGGACACCGTGAGCGCGTTGTCGCGCACGTCGATCGAGGCCGGGCGCGCAGGCGAGGTGAAGCCTTGCGCGTTGGTCACCGCGCCGAGGGGCAGGCTGTTGGTGTGGATGCCGGTGGTGGTGGACGTGACGTTGAACTGGATGCGGCACTCGCCGCCCACCGCCACTTCGGCGCCGCTCAGCACGAAGCCCTTGTCCACGCCGCCGTCGGAGCCGGCCACCAGCGTGGCGCCCGGGCCGCAGCCATTGAGGTTCGCCGCGCCGATCGGCCCCGAGTTGCGCAACGCGGCCGGCCAGCCCGCGCCCACCGTGTCGCTCAGACCCACGATGGTCAGCGGGCTGGTGCTGGTGTTGCCGATGCGCACCGTCAGCAGCGAGTCCGCTCCCGCGGTCAGCGGCGTGACCGAGAAACCCTTGGACAGGTTGATCGGGCTGTTGACCGTGATGTTGGTGTTTGCGCCCGGGTAGGTCAGGCCGCGCGTGTTGCCAATGTCGCCCGCCGCGATGGTGTTGGCGTCGGCCGCCGAGGCCGCACCCGGCGGCAGCACGCCACGGATGGTGAACTGCAGGTTGCAGGTGCCCGGCGCACCTGCGGGGATCGCACCGCCCGAGAGCGTCACGCTGCTGGGGGTGAAGCTGGTGCTGCTGCCGCAGGTGTTGCCCACGATGCCCAGCACCTCCAGGTTGGAAGGCAGGTTGTCGGTGAAGGTGGTGAAGGGAATGTTCACCCCGCTGTTGGGGTTGGTGAACGTGATGGTCGCGGTGCGCGACTGCCCCTGCACCAGCGTGGCGCCGCCCAGGTTCTTGCTCACCGCGGGCAGCAGGATGCTGTTGACCAGCACGCTCTGCTGCGCGGGCGATGCGGCGGCGGGCGAGAGGTCGGTGGCGTTGATGACGTTGTTCCAGGTGCCGCCGCCGTTGTAGGACGTGATGTCCACCGAGACCGTGCACGAGCCGTCGATGCCGGCGCTGTGCGCGGGGATGCTCATGCCGGTGACCGAGAGCACGTCCACCCCGCCCACTCCGGCGCCCGGCGCTGCGTTGACCACGGCGCCAGCGCAGGTGCTGACGGGCGCCACGTAGCCGGGGTAGCTGGCCGGGTAGAGGCGCAACTGTGGCGGCAGGTTGTTGATGAGCTGGACACCGTCTTCCTGGACGCTGTCGTTGCTCACGGTGATGGTCAGCCGGGTGCGCTCCCCCACCACGATGGTGCTGGCACTCACCGCCTGGCTCACCACCAGCGTGGCGTGAACCGAGGTGGCCGCCAGCAGCGCGGCGGCGAACGCCAGCGTGCGGGCCGTGTTTGCAAAAGGCGCAGGAGTGCCCTTACCCGTGGCCGCACCACGTGCAAAAAAACGGAACATGTTTTTTCCCCTCTTGGACGCACACGCGGGCCTGGTGCCGGTGTGCACGCACCCCGTTAAGGCTGCGTTTCGTTACAAGCGGGGACTATAGCGACGTCACTGGTTACAAAGTCCGTCGGAGCACAAACTAGATCCGAAAAAGTGATCTATTCGACACATTTACAACAAGCAGAAAGCTCAGATTCGCTCAGATAGTTTTTTATTAACATTGTTTTAACAATGTTTTATATGGATTTTTTTGATTTTCAACAGAAACCATATCTTCTCGCACCCATGTGGTGCAAGTACTTAAGTTTTCTTAATTAGATTATTTTTTGTCAAAAATAGACCCCAAAATCCACCATATGAAAATGCCTGGACGGGCCAGGCAGTGACAGGAATGGGGAGGTTTGTTACAAAATCCGGCGGCGGGTCCGCCCCACATCAACCCTGCAGAAGCCGGGCGGCCTGCGTGTACTGGACCGCCTGGTACAGCGTGTAGATGCCGACCACGAGAAACGGCAGGCCGATGATCATGAGGCTGAGCGGAATGCCCAGCGCCACCATGATGCCGCCCATCACATAGCCCGGCCAGGCGGCGGTGGCGAAGACGGCGCGGGTCTGGTCGTTGCGCATGGCCAGGGCGTGGAAGGTGCCGTTCTTCACGCGCCCCGCCAGGGTCACGCGGTCGTCGTCGCGCACGTCGGGCATGTCCTTGAGCTTGATGCGCGCGGAGCGGTCGTCGACCCGGAAGGCCAGGACCTGGCCGGTCTGCACCGAGCCTCCGTTCTTGCCGATCTGTCCGACGGTTTCGGTGGAATGGCGGATACCGGTGATGACACCGGACAAAGTGGTCAAAGGCACTTGCGGCTCCTTGCGGGTTGGTGAGAGGATCGGGCAAGGGTAAAAAGAGCCCCTGCCGCGCGCATCTCCCAAACGGGAGCACGTCGCCCACGGCCATGGGCACACCACCCTCTCTGAAACTGCCAGCCGAACGTCGCCCCGCCATGCGAGCCGATCTGGAAGAGTCCCTGACCGACACCGTCTACCGCGCGGTGTTCGAACCCGACGCCTGGGCCGATGCAATGCGGCTGGCGGCGCAGGCCTTTCCATCCAACGGGCAGACCTTCTACTTCCTGGACAAGCTCTCCGGCCGCGTGCGGCCGGTCGCGCTCGAAGGCGTATCGCCCCGCTGGCTGGGCGCGTTCGATGCGCTGTACTTCGCGCCCGACAACCCCTGGATCCACCTGAGCGAACGCCTGCACCGTCCCGGCGTGGTGCGCACCAACGAACGCCTGGCGGCGTACCTGCGCGACGACCAGGCGCTCTACCGATCGGCCTACTACAACGACTGGATGCGGCCACAGGATTTCCGCTACACGCTGGGCAACACCCTGTTCGCCGAAGACGACATGGTGGCCAACGTGACCCTGCTGCGGGCGCCGGACATGCCGACCTTCGACGCCACCGAGGTGGCGGCTTTCGAACGCCTGAGCCGGCACATGACGCGCGCGCTGCGCATGGCGGTGCAGATGGAACGCGCCGACGTCACCGGCGCAGGGGCGGCGGCACTGGACGGCCTGCGGTACGGCGTCGCCCTGGTGGACCGCCAGTTGCGCCCGGTGCTGGCCAACCGCGCCATGGAAGCCTTGCTGCGCGAAGGTGGCGGGCTGCGCCTGCGCGAGGGCCGGCTGGCCACGGGCACGGCCAGCACGCAATGGCGCCTTCAGGCGCTGGTGGAGGCCGCGCTGTCACCCGCGCAGCAAGCCAGCGGCGCGGCCGCCGCGCACACCCTGGAGCTGCCGCACGGCACCCAGGGCCCATTGCGCATTCAGGCCACCCCGGTGCGTGGCCACGCGGCCGCGCGCTACCTGCCTCGGCCGGCACTGGTCCTGCTGAGCGTGACACGCCACGACGGCGCCAGTCAGCGGGAAGCCGCCGAAGCGCTGCGGGCGCGGTACGGCTGCACCCCGGCGGAGACACGGCTGGTGATGGGCCTGCTCCAGGGACACAGCCTGCGCGAGGCCGCGCGCAGCGCCGGCACCACCTACGAGTCGGCGCGCACCACGCTCAAGCGGGTGTTCGCCAAAGTGGGCGTGCACAGCCAGTCGCAACTGGTCACCCGGCTGCTGCACGAACTGCCGCCGCCGCATTGACACTTCACAGGCGCCGGCCACCCGCCGGCGGCTCGCCGCCCAGCACCAGCAGGCGCACCGGATGCCGGTACGCGGCGCCGTGTTCGCGCAGGATCCGCAGCACCGCCTGGAGCCTGTCGTCCGGCAGCCCCTCGACCACCATCAGCGTGGCGCGGCGCGGGCGAAAGCGCGCCAGCGCCTGCAGCGCGGCCGTGCCCTCGCGCAAGTGGCCACAGTCCCAGGGATCGGTGCGCTGGCGCGCACGCCACCACAGCGCGTCGTCCCGCTTGGTGCGCAGGCGCAGCAGCAGGCCCGCCAGCCGGCCGCCCGCGGCCAGGGCCTCGCTGCCATCCAGATGCAGGCAGAAGGCCGCCACCACAGGCGCACAGGACGCATCCAGCCAGGCCACCTCAAAACGCTGGCCCACGCGAGGCAGCGCGCCAGGCCGCCACCACGGGCAGCGGCCGTCGCCCGCGCCACTGTGACACCAATCCAGCAGCGGCACCCACCCCGCCGGTGTCGGCGCCGCCACAGGGCCAGCCCTGGCGGCGGGCTCGCGCATCACATCGGCGTCGAAACGGGCCGTGAGCCCGGTGAACCAGTCAGAAAAAGACATGTGCCGATTCTCCTGGACGCGGACCCAACCGCACACGAGACCCATGCCGCCGCTGAACACCCCGCGCCCCAAGCCCGCGCGCACGCGGCGTAGCATGCAGGCATACCTCCTCGCCCATGAACCTCTCCGACCTCACCACCGCCCTGCCCCTGCTGCCCGCTCACGTCCAGATGATGGCGGCGGTGGTGGCCGCGCTGGTGGTGCTGGCGCTGGGGCTCGAATGGCGCCTTTGCCGCACGCGCAGCCGGGGCGCCAGTTGGGCCGTCCTGCGCCTGACGTCGCTGCTGGCGGCCGGTCTGTGCGTGCTGGTGGTGCTGGTACCGGCCCGCGCCGTCAGTGGCATGGAAGGCCTGGCCGTGTTCTACGGCCTGCTGTTCACGCTGGCGCCACTGATCTGGTTCGGCACGCACCTGCTCCTGGGGCCGCGACTGCGTCCCGCGTTCAGCGTCGGAGAAAGCACCGCGCTGTCACTCAGCGGACTGCTGATCTGGGGCCTGCCTCTGATCGCACTTGTCAACGCCATCGAACCGCTGCAAGCGGCGCTCCGCCATGCACAGGACAACCCCCGCGACCCGGGGCCACCGACGGCCCTGGCCCACACGGTGCAGCCGGTGCGCCAGTTCGCGCTGCCCCAGGCCGGCGTGGTCTATGCCCAGTCGCTGACCGCGCCGCCCGGCCTGCGCCTGCAGCGTGTGGACGAGCGCCACGGCGAGCGCTGGGAAGACATGCGGGAGCGCACGCACCCGCGCTTCTGCCTGGACGGCGCCAGTGTCCACCTCGTGTGGTCGGCCCGCGAAGGTGCGCCCTGGCTGCGCCTGCACTGGGTCGGCACCGACGGCCAGCGCGTGATGGCCACGCACCGCCCCGACACCGCCGCCGGTGCGACGGAACCACTGGAGGTCGGCTTCCGCGCCGACGGTTTCAGCCTGCCCGTGCCCGTTCCGCGCTACCGCGTGTGGTTCGCGCTGCATGAGAAGGCCGACGGGCAGCCCAGCTTCATCCCCATGGCCAATTCAGAGCAACCCGGTGAACGCCATGACCACTGCGTGATGCCGGACTACCGACGCGTCAACGCCACCAACGAAGGACCCGTGAAGGCGGTGATGCTGCAGTTTGGCCAACCCGGCCAGCCGGCCTGGTTCGATATCTACACGCGCCCCGCTCCCTGAGCAACGCGGGGCTCCCCATCCAGACCTCAGGACACCCGCCTGCGCGGCGTGGTCCGCTCCGCAGCGACCAGCGCCACGCTCAGCTCGCGCGCTTCGATCGCCTTGAGCCTGGCCCCCTCCTCGCCCCATCGGCTGACCGAGAATGCGCGGCTGCGGCGACGGCCGTCCGCACCCGCCCAGAACGCCGTCCACACCGCCAGTGGCGGCTTGCCCTTGGCCGACGGCTTGAGTTCGTAGCGCGCCACCCGCCAGTCCCAGCAGCACATTGCTGCCGGTGTTGCCCGTCAGGTTGTTGTTCAGCGCGTTGCCGGTGCCCGATGCGTTGGTCGACCCCGTCAGCACCAGGTCCTTTTGCTCATTGCCCAGAGTGGCGCTGCTGTTGGCGTAGACGGGCAGTTGGCTCACGATCTGCGCCGTGTTCCACACCGTGCCATCGGCGAACTTCACGGCCTGTATGGGGTTGTAGTTGTTGCCAGGGTCGCCCTGGTAGAAGAAGTACGCGACCGTGACCTTGTCCGTGCTGCCCGCGATGCCGAGCACCAGCGCATCGTCGGACCGGGTGACCACCACGTCCCCCGGCGCGATGCCCGCCTTGAACTGCAGCACGTTGTACTTGCCTACCCCCGCCGGGGCGTCACGCATGATGAACATCCGTTTCCGCAACCTACTCATAAAGTTACGAAGCCCAGTTCGTTCTTCATGGGCCGCCGCCTTTCGACCACCAAGCCCATGCGCGAGGCATTTCCCTCAGGCGACGAGATACCCGTGCGGGTTAATGAGCGAACGGGGCGGAGGCACGAGAGGGAGAGCGGCGCGGCACCCGCGCCATGGCCTGGTGCAGGCTGGGCAGGTTGCCCATGCCCATGGCGTCGGGCAGCGCGGCGATGGCCTCGCTCACGGGCACGGGGTTGAGGTCCACGCTCTGCCCGGGGTTGACGGAGAACCACACGTCGTGCATGCCGCGCGTGCTGCCGTCGGCAGCGGCCACGTAGCTGCCGACCTGGCGGTGCTGGTTGCCCTGGGGGTCTGCGGTGTTGACGCGGTTGCTGAGGTCGGCGTAGCGCAGGTTGAGCTTGAGCACTCCGGCCTGTTCCGGCGTGAGGAGTTCGCCCGCGTCGGTCTGGCCGTCGCTGTCGCTGTCTTTCCAGATGCGCAGTTGCGCCCAGCTCGTGGTGTCCAGGGCGTCGACGACGCCGTCGCGGTTGTCGTCGAGTTCGGCCAGGGCATCACTTCTGCTATTTTTAGGATATCACCCGTATAAAACAGTGGTGAAATTATGATCATAGATTACCCCCTTCCACTCGGATAAAAATCAAGCCATCTCGATTACTCAGTGTCAGCATCGAAGATAGGCCACAGAGTCCTTTAGACATCACGTCCACATGCAGTTTTGAATCGTTAAAAATGGCATAACTATGTCCGCTAGTTCGAAGAAAAAAATGCACGCCAACCTGCCCATCTTTTAGTTTTTTATATGCTTTTAGATGCTCCCCTGAACTCCGCCCAAAATCATCTAACGCTACATATGGAGGTTGCAAGCATATTTTGCGAATTTCTTGACCCATATCTATAGTTTCAGAAGCCCCATTCTGCAACGCAGAAGCATGCATATTGATGAGCACCTTGTATTTGCTTTCATTTTGCATGGAGTAGTATTTCAAAGCACCCCAGAGCAGGCATAAGATGCTCACAAAAATTGCCAAGATTAAAAATTGAGATTTCGCAATTTTCACTATCAAACGTCCTTTTCAAGAAGTATTTCGCATCAAATTCCAAACGCACTGCACAAGCAATCAAGATGACGAATACCGCCAAGCATGATGAGTGCCGTATCAGCCGCCCAGTAATAAAGTAACGAAGCCCGGTTCGTTCTTCATGAGCCGCCGCCTCTTGGCCATCAAGCCCATGGCGGGGCATTTCTCTCAGGTGACGAGATACCCGTGCGGGTTAATGAGCGAGCGGGGCGGAGGTACGAGAAGGAGAACGGCGCGGTGCCCGCGCCATGGCCTGGCGCAGGCTGGGCAGGTTGCCCATGCCCATGGCGTCGGGCAGCGCGGCGATGGCCTCGCTCACGGGCACAGGGTTGAGGTCCGCGGTCTGCCCGGGGTTGACGGAGAACCACACGTCGTTCATGCCGCGTGTGCTGCCGTCGGCGGCGGCCACGTAGCTGCCTACCTGGCGGTGCTGGTTGCCCTGGGGGTCTGCGGTGTTGACGTGGTTGCTCAGGTCGGCGTAGCGCAGGTTGAGCTTGAGCACCCTGGCCTGTTCCAGGCTGAGGAGTTCGCCCGCGTCGGTCTGGCCGTCGCCGTCTTTCCAGATGCACCCAGCTTGTGGTGGTGTGCGTAGAGATCCACCAGTCTCCGCAACCATTCCGTCGCACTTGCTGCGACCTATTTGAATCCCCCTGAAAAATAGACAGCCGCAAAGAACAGCAGCCCCATCAGCTGCATTCTTCTACTGTGCTTCATCATTCTTTCGATTTTATTTTTCTCAGAATCAAAATTTTTCCTCATAGAAAATATCCTCCACGAGAAATAGAACTGGATCGCCACAACAATAAGCAGAACAACCACAAACAAGATTTTCACCACCCACCTCCATTCAACACAGGCATCAGGCTCTTCGAATTAACTCTGGCAAGAGCCATAAAAGCACAGCCCGCTACTGGTGACTCCAGCCATCAAATCAAAAGAACATGAACATCAATCCAGAGGTAGAAGCCGATAACACAAGATGAATTTTGGTATGCATCACAACCCTCTTAGACTCTGGGTCACCAGCCCGGGCCAGATCAATAAAGTAATCATTACTCTTATCAAAGCCATGTTTCTTTTGAAGGCGCCTCTTCATCGGCAACAGCCATATAGCACCAACAGTCAACCAAAAGATGACGAGAGATGAATACAGAAAATTGCCCTTATATACAAACTCCATAGATACCTCACTTCAAAAATTAAAGTCGGAATCAAATGCCACGCGCAACACATCGCGCATCGCAACGGCGAATATCTACAAACATGATGAGCCGCCCATCAGCCCCCTCCACCACCAGGCCTATGGATGAGATATCTCCCTCAGGCGACGAGATGTTCGCAAGGGTTAAAACGGACGGGAAGGGAGCACGGGCGCGGCGCGCTGGCCGTCAATAAGACGGAACCGATCCCCGCCCCGAGCAGCCATGACAACGCAGCGTCGTTCGCTCTCGGGTCAGTTGGCCTGAACCGTGGCATGTCGGGCATGTAATTTGAGGGCCCGGGCGCGACGACCCCCCGGATCTGGGCTTGAATGAAGCAGTCCCGCAACCAGGGCAAGTGCTTGCGTCACTGGACACCTTGTGTTTGCACAACGAGCAGTTCAACAGTTCAGGCATATGGCTCCTTGACGATGTATCCAATGTCTTGGTTTTGCGCCCCATTGAGGTCTCTTGACCAGTTGGCCATGCAGTCCGACAAGGCCGCCGATGAATCGATCAGATGGGGAGTCAGATCCACATCATGGGTACCGTTCAAGCTGCATCAGAGGCAATTGCATGAAATCGCGCCTGATAGACCTGTGCGGCTGAATCTGCGCAATCAACTTGTTTCGAAGACGAGGCCCGGTTCGTCCTTCACGGGCCATGGCCTCCTGGCACAGGCTGGGCAGGCGGCCCATGCCCGTGCCCAAGACGTTGGGCCGCAGGGCCATGGGCGCGAACCGAAGCGACGATGCCGGCCGTAAACAATACGCAGGCGGTCACTTGCGCCACGCTGGGGTAGCGCTGGTCCCATGTAAACGAGTACAGCAGCGCAAACAAGGTCTCGCACAGGATCAACTGACCACACAGGCTGGCGCTCAGGCGCTGGCTCGCCACGTTCCAGCACACGGTGGCCAGCCACGTGGAACCCACGCCCAGCACCGCCACGAGGAGGACGAGTTCCAGGAGCCGCGGTTGCTGCGCCAGTACCTCGATGGGTGAGCCGGCGGTCCACCACAGTGCAAGCCCTCCCAGGCCCGCGCCGATGCCCAGCCAGTTGGTCCACCGCGTGGCGCCCAGATCGGGATGGGCGGCGAGCCAGCGCGAGTTCAGGAGGGAGAACGCGACCCAGAACGCCAGGGCCAGCGCGGTGGCCCCCAGGCCCACCCAGTGGCCGGTGGCTGACTGTCCGGATGCGTCGGGCGCCTGTGCGCTGGCCATGAGCAGGAGACCCAGGATAGTCAATGCAATGCCCGGCAGCAGCGCGCTCAGCCTGAGGTCCTGGGGTTTGCCCAGCACGGTCACCCAGAGGGGGATGGTGCCAATGATGAGGGTGGGCAATTCGGTACCCGCGTTGCGGATGGCGAAGGCCAGCAGGGCGTAGTACCCGGTGAATCCCAGCACGCTCATGCCGAGGGCGGCCAGCGCCTGGGCAGGGCTGGGCCGGCTGCGAAGGCCGTCGGTCAGGGCCAGGTGGGCCACCGAGACCAGCCCGTAGACCATGAAGCGGCCCGCCGCCAGGTCCACCGTCGAGTAGCCGGCGGACATGCGTGGCGCGATGAACACCAGCCCCCACAGCGCGCCGGCCAGCGCACCGGCGCCCAGGCCTATCCACATACGAGCGATGGGAGTTCCGCCATGTCATGGAACACCAGCGTTGCGCCGGCATTCAGGAGTGCGCGGGGCGTGAGGTCGCCGATGGGTTCGCGGTTGTAGGCGAACACGAGCGCGCCGGCAGCCGCCCCGGCCGTGACGCCCGTGACGGTGTCCTCGATCACCACGCAGCGCTGCGGCGACACCCCCAGCGCCTGCGCGGCCGCCAGGTAGACGTCTGGCGCCGGCTTGGAACGCTTCATCTCAGGCCCGCTGAAGATGCGGCCGTCGAAATACCGCATCAGCGAGACCTTTTCCAGTTGCAGTTCCAGCTTGCGCCGGTCCGACCCCGATGCACAGGCGATGCGCCCGCCGTGGTGGACGTACGCGGCGTGCACGGCCTGGTGGATGTTGGGCACCGCGAGGAGTTCACGCTCCAGCGCCTCGTTGCGCCGCCGGCGGAACTCGGCAATCCATGGCTCCGTGAGGCGGTGCCCGGTGCGCTGCTCGATCAGCGCGGCCTCATCGGTGGGGGCTTTGCCGATGAAGAGGCCCATGCACTCGTCGGAGGAGATGGCCCACCCCATTTCCGTGAGCATCTCCCGCAGGACCTCTTTGGTGATGGGTTCGGAGTCGACCAGCACGCCATCGCAGTCGAACAACACGGCGTCGAAAGCCGACTGGCCCGGCGAGCCGAAGTGGGGATGCGCGCGCGCAGGTGCGGGTTCCTGCAGGACTGGGGTGGCCAACATGTGATGTCTCCCTGATGAATGGACGTTCTTTAGGCGGGTCCAGGGTTCCCTGTTTCCGCCGCCGGCGCCTGGCATGCCATGCATGCGGCAGCCGCCGGGAGTGTGGCCAAGACGGTGGCCCAGAAGTGCTGAAAGTCTCGAATCAACAGATTCGCTGCTCCAACGGTCATGACTCAGATTCGAGTTGCATGCCAAGCGAACGACGACCGCGCCACCGCGTGACCCAGTCGCCGCAAATGAACGCCGAACTGCATGCGGAGCGGACATGCGACGACGGCCATTCGCAGATCGAACCGTTCTTCATCACGTTCATGGCCTGAAATCTTCACTTCGAAGTTTGCAACCTGTTCCGCCGTCTCCTTTGTGACACTTCCGTCGCCCGCGATGCCCATCAGGCCTTCGCGGGTGAGGTGGCGGGGCCGAGACCACGGCCTCGCTGAACAGAACGCCCAATCAAGGGAGCGCAACCATGCTGCTGTTGAATCAAATTGCCCATCGCAGTCCCCATGCCGAGGTCTGGTGGGATTCCATGCCATCGAGCTTCGTCCAGTGGCGAGACCGGCTGGCCGAGACTTTGCCGGAAAGGCAACGCGAGCTTTTCCATGCCGGCTTCGCCCAACTGATCGGCGGGAGGGGAGAGGGCTCCGGCCTGCTCAAAGGCTCCACGACCAACCCCCGCCTGTTCCTGGAGTCGCTCCTGATGGACCCTGAGCGGACGCGCGAGCGCATTTCGCGCATCGCGGCGTCCCGCACGACGGCGACCGACGAAGACATCTACTGGCAGCTCTACATGGAGACGTTCGCCGACGAGAGCCGGCTGTGGCTGGAGCACTGGAGGCGTTCCGGCGGCAGCCAGGGCTGGGTCTGCGCGCAGATGCCACCGGTTTCCAGCTTCGACACGGAGGCGCTGGTGGCCCAGGGCGTCGAGATGGCGGCCGTATCGCCCAACCTCATGATCAAGGTGGTGGGCAGCAAGCAGGGTTACGAGGCCATTGAGGCACTGGCCGCGCGCGGCATCTCCATCAACAACACCCTGTCTTTCTCCGTGCCTCAGTTCGTGCGCGCACTCGATGCGTTGAAGTCAGGCTACGCACAGGCCCAGGCCAATGGCGTCGATCTCACGCGCTGGCGCGCCGTGATCACCTACATGGTGGGCCGACTGGGCGCGGAGGAGGAGTTCACGCAGCAGGCACGGGAGCGCGGCATCGAGTTGACCGTGCGCGACATCCGCTGGGCGGAAATGGCCTTGTTCCAACGCATACAGCCGATGGTGGAAGCCCTGGGCCTGCCGATCAAGATGCTGCTGTGCAGCTTGCGGGTGGACAAAAGCGGCACGGCCAGGCATTGCTTCCATATCGAACAAAGCATCGGCTCCGACTGCGTCTACACCATCCCACCCGCGTTCTTTCTGGAGCTGTTCGAGTCGGGTTCGGACCGCATTCCTCCTGGCCCGGCGTGGGGTGAGCCCGTGCCCGGCGAGGTCATGGACAAGCTGATGCGCATTCCCTATTTCTGCGAGGCCTATGAGCCCGACGGCATGCCCCCCGAGGCGTTCTGCTTCCATCCCGCCTTCATCACGGGCCTGAAGGACGTGAACGCCGCCTACCGCAAGGCGCTGGACATCGTGCGCACCTGCCGATGACACCGCAAGAACTTCTCTGAAAGGAAACACCCATGTCCAAGACCCTTCTCATGATCGGCGTCGGCGACCTCGCCGGCCTGGTGCTCAACCTGCTGGTGCAGGGCAAGGAGTTCGGCAAGATCATCCTCGCCGGGCGCGATCTCGCCGAGATGAACCGCCGCAAGAACCTGGCCTTGCTGTTCTCTGCCCAGCTGGGCCGCTACCACCGGATCGAATGTGTGCAGATGGACCTTCAGAACGTCGAGCAGTCCGCACACTGGATCCGCGACCTCAAGCCCGACGTGATCTTCAACACGGCCACCCTGCAGTCCTGGCGCATCATCACGCAGTTGCCGACCGCCGCGTTCAAGGCATTGGACGAAGCGCAGTTCGGCCCGTGGCTGCCCATGCACCTGTCCCTCATGCACAAGCTCATGAAGGCGGTGGACCTGAGCGGGCAAAAGCCCTTCGTCGTGAACGCTGCGTTTCCCGACGCGGTGGGACCCGTGTTGAAGTCGGTGGGCATGGCGCCGCAGATCGGGATCGGCAACGTCGCCAACGTGCTGCCCGCGCTGCGTGGCGCGCTGGGCCTGATGCTGGAGGTGCCGCTGCAGGAAGTCCATGTCTCGCTGTACACCCAGCACTACCTGAGCCACCGCGTTCCGGCCGCTGGCGACTCTGGCGGCGCGCCCTACGTTGCCCGGGCAAGGATCAACGGCCACGATGTCACCGGCGAGGTGGACTTCGAAGACGCCTTCGGCCTGGTGCAGACGAAGTTCCAGCGCACGGGTGGCGCATTCCGCCAGTTGATCACCGCGTCCTCTGCGGTTTCCGTGCTCTCCCCGGTGCTGCTGGAGCAGACCGCCACGGTGCACGCACCGGCACCGGGTGGCCTGCCGGGCGGGTACCGCGTGCGCCTGGTCGGCGGCGAGGCGGTCGTCGACGTACCCGATGGCATGGCGCTGGACACACTGATCCAGGTGAACAACGACTGCCAGCGCTTCGATGGGATTGACCGCATCGAAGCCGATGGCACCGTGGTGTTCACCGAAAGGGAGATGCAGGTCATGCACCGCCTGCTGGGTTACGAATGCCTGCGCATGCCGCTGTCTGAGGTGGATGCGCGCGCCGAGGAGCTGGGGGCCAAGTACCGGGAGTTCTTCGCCAAGGCCACCGCCTGAAGCCGGCGCGACGGGCTGCACGGCCCAGCGAGCCCGAGCGGTTCGCTGGGCCGTGTTCTTTGGGGTGGGACGGACACGGCCGACCCTCGCCGTGGTCCGGTGCTTGAAACGGGGCATGCCCTTTGCTCACGGATTGGCTCAACGAAGCGCCAACCCGCGACACTAGAATCGGCTCGACCCCCCGGATCAGAGCGCCGATTGAACCCCACCACCGCACCACTGAACGAGTCCGCCCAATGGCCGCTGTACGTGGACCTGGACGGCACGCTCACGCGCACCGATACGTTGCACGAGTCGGTGATGCTGTTCGTGCGGCGCCACCCGCTGAACCTGCTGCGCCTGCTGGCCTGGCTGCTGCTCGGCAAGGCCGGGTTCAAGCAGCGCCTGGCGGATGCGGTGCGTCCGGATCCGGCGCGCCTGCCCTACCACGATGGTTTCCTGCAGTACCTGCGCGACGAGCATGGGCGCGGGCGCCCGCTGGTGCTGGCCAGTGCAGCGGACCAGCGCATCGTGCAGGAGGTCGCGGACCACCTGCGGTTGTTCGAAGACGCGCTGGGCAGCAACGCGCCGCAGGATGGACGGATCAACCTCAGCCGCGAACGCAAGCGCGCGGCCATCGACCACCATGCCCGCGAGGGCGGCCACGCGCGCTGGGCCTACGCCGGCAACAGCCGCGACGACCTGCCGGTGTGGGCCGGCAGCGCGCAGGCCGTGGCGGTGAATGCGCCCGAGGGCGTTCTGGCTTCGCTGCGCGAGGTGCACCCGCAGGCCCGTGTCTTCGCACGCGAGCCGCTTCGCCTGGGCACGGTGCTGCGCGCCATCCGCCTCAAGCAGTGGTCCAAGAACGCGCTGCTGTTCGTGCCGCTGCTGGCCGCGCACTCGCTGGACCCGCAGCGCTGGGCGATGGTGCTGATGGCCTTCCTGGCCTTTGGCCTGTGCGCCTCGGCCACCTACCTGTTCAACGACCTGCTGGACCTGCCCAACGACCGCGTGCACCGCCTGAAGCGCCACCGCCCGCTGGCGGCCGCCGCGATCGCCATTCCCACCGCGGTGCTGCTGGGCCTGGCCATGCTGGTGCTGGCCTTCGTGCTGGCCTGGGCGGTCTCGCCCGGCTTCACCGCGATGCTGGCGGGCTACACGGTGGCCACACTGGCCTACTCCATGGTGCTCAAGCGGCTGGCCCTGGTCGACGTGCTGATGCTCTCGGGCCTGTACACGCTGCGCATCGGCGCGGGCGCGGTGGCCGCGGGCGTGGACCTCTCCAACTGGCTGCTGGCGATCTCGATCTTTCTGTTCCTCAGCCTGGCCCTGGTCAAGCGCTGCGCGGAACTGGAAGAAATCGCCGCCGATGAGCAAGCCCGGCTGGCGCCGGGTCGCGGCTACCAGATGCAGGACCTGCCCTCGCTGCGCGCCATGGGCCTGGCCAGCGGTTTCCTGTCGGTGATGGTGCTGGCGCTCTACATCGACAGCCAGAACAGCCATTCGCTCTACCGCCAGCCCGACTGGCTCTGGGGCGCGGCCCCCCTGCTGCTGCTGTGGATCATGCGGATCTGGCTCAAGACGGGCCGGCGCGAACTGCACGGCGAAGACCCCTTGCAGTTCGCGCTGCGCGATCCCTTCAGTTGGGCCATGCTGATCGCCATGGGCGGTATCGGCCTGCTCGCCACCACCGGTTTCTGACACCCGAGGACCTCACTTCCATGAAATCCATTGCCCTGGGCCTGGCCCTTTTCTGCGTGCTGCTCTCGTCGCTGGCACAGATCGCCATGAAGCGCGGCATGGGTGCGCCCGCCGGAGGCGACGTCGGTGCCACCTATCTGCATGCGCTCACCAGCCCCATGGTGTGGGTGGGCCTGGTTCTCTACGGCGCGGGCGCCGTGCTCTGGCTCTGGGTGCTGTCGCGCCTGGATGTGAGCGTGGCCTACCCGCTGGTCAGCCTGGGCTTCGTGGTCACCATGGCCGCGGGCGTGCTCTGGCTGGGTGAGCCGTTCTCGTGGCTGCGCGTGGGCGCGTGCACGCTGATCGTGATCGGCGTCTCGCTGCTCGCGCTCGAAGCCTGAGCGTTGCCCGTCTTTCCGTGAACACACCGCACGCCGCGCGCCGCGTTTTCTGGACCGCCTTCGCCGCCACCCTGCTGCTCAAGGTGGTGCTGGCGGCGGGCTTTCCCATGACTGGGGACGAAGCCTTCTTCTACCAGTGGGGCGTGTACCCGGCCTGGGGCTATTCGGACCACCCGCCCATGGTGGGCTGGCTGCTGGCCCTGCTGCGCCAGATCAGCGAACACCCGCTGGCGCTGCGCAGCTTCACGCTGCTGGTCACCAGCGTCATCGCGCTGGGCATCGTGGACCTGCTGCGCCGTTTCCTGCCCGAAGAGCGCGAGGCCAGCGCCTGGCTGGCCGGGGCGGTCTACCTGGTGATGCCGTGGTCGTGGATGTTCGTGCTGGTCACCACCGACACGCCGCTGATTTTCTTCATGGCGCTCTCGGCCTGGGCCTACCTGCGGGCCGACGGCGCGCAGCGCGGTGCCGCCGCGGGCTATGCGCTGGCGGGCCTGTTCCTCGGGTTGGCCTTTCTCTCCAAGTACTTCGCCGCGCTGCTGGGTTTTGCCTACGCTGTGCACGCCTTCGGCTGGCGGCGCGAGCGCTGGTGGGCACCGTTCCTGATCTTCGCCTGCGCCCTGCCCTCGATCGCCCTGAACCTGGCCTTCAACGCCACGCACGGCTGGAGCAACGTGATGTTCAACGTGTTCAACCGCAACGAAGGCTCGCACTGGTCGCTGCAGACCTTCGGGGTGTACGTGGGCATGGCGCTCTACCTGCTCACACCCTGGCTGCTCTGGCGCGGCATGGTGTCGCGCGTCGCCCCGGGCGTGTCACCCGTGACCGCGCGCACTGCGGCGGTGCTGTGGCTGTTCCCGCTGCTGGTGTTCCTGCTGCTGAGCACGCGCCGCACCATCGGCCTGCACTGGGTGCTGGGCTTCGTGCCGCTGTTCGTGCTGTGGGCCGGCCTGCGCCTGGGCGCGTGGGAACTGCGCCGCAGCATGGCCTGGACGCTGGCACTCTCGGTGCCGCACCTGCTGGTGGTGGCGGCCGTGGCCTGGGCGCCGCTGGCCTGGTGGCAGCCGTTCAAGGTCCACGAGCGGGCGGTGTTTCTGCGTGAGACGGCCGCCGTGGTGGCCGAGCTGCGGCGCGACCTGCCGGCCGACGCCACGCTCATGGCACGCACCTACAACCCGGCGGCCATGCTGGCCTACCACCATGGCCGCTACGTGCCGGTGTTCGGCGTGGGCCGCCACCATGCGCGCCAGGACGACCAGATCATCGATTTCCGCGGCTACGACGGCAAGCCGCTGCGCATCTTTTCCTACGACGACCCCGACCTCGCCGCCTTCGCGCCCTACTTCGAGCGGGTGAGCAAGCGCCGCTTCGAGATCGACGGCGTGGCGTTCTACGCGGTCGACGGCACGGGCTTCCGCTTCCAGCCGTACCGCGACACGGTGCTGGCCGAGGTGGCGCGCGAGTTCCACGGCATCCCGGCCTGGCTGCCGGTGCTGGGCAACCCGTTCTGCGAACGCTACGGCTTTCCCGCCTGTTCGCCCGGCCGCTGAACGTTCACTCAGGCTGCCGCTGGCGCGATGGCGGCCACCGGCTCGGGCGCCAGCAGGCTGCCTTCGCGCAGCCCGCGCACGGTGGCGAAGCCCAGCCACAGCACGGCCAGCGACGCCATGGCCAGCAGCAGCAGGCCGAGGGTGCGCAGCGCGGGCTCTGCCGTCGCGTCCGCCAGGCGCAGGGTCAACACGGTGAGTGCGGCCAGCGGGAACGACAGCGCCCAGAAGGCGATGGTGAACGGCTGGCCCGCCAGGCGCGGGGCCAGCGTGGCCACCCAGAGAAGGAAGAACACCGCCACGCCCCAGGCGCCCAACGCCAGTGGCAACGGTGCCTGCCACTGCAGAAGCGCCACGCCGATCACGGCCGGCGGCGCCACGGTGATGAACCAGGCGGGCAGGATGCGCTCCGGCAGCGGGCCATGCGCGATGCGCCGGGCCAGCAGCAGCGCCAGCACCACCGGCCACAGCACCGCGCCGATGCCGAACTGCGCGGCCGACCAGAGCCCATGCCCCAGCGGCAGGCCGGCCAGGGGCACCACCACGTTGCCCACCACGGGAATCAGCAGCACCGGCGTGATGGCCGGCCAGAGCCCAGGCGGCGCGCCCGGCTCGGGCGGCGCCAGCCAGCGCCCGAGCACCCACAGCGTGGCCCAGAGCTGGCCCAGGCTGCCCAGCCACCACAGCGTCTGCCAGAGCGCGGCCAGCGGCGCCTGCGGGCCCGCCAGCGCCACGCCCACGGTGGCCAGCAGCAGCAGCGACACCGGCAGCGCGGCCACGAAGGCATGCCGCACCGGGTGGCGCAGGTCCTCGGCCAGGGCCTGGGCGTAGCGCACACCGCGAACGGCCGACGCCACCAGCAGCACCAGGAACACCAGCAACGCGGCCACGCCCAGCACCAGCGCAACACCTTCGGCCATGTCACCGAGCAGGCCTTGCGCGCGATGCCAGGCAAGCGCCAGGCCGCACAGGCCCATGACCAGCGAGAACCAGCCTGGCATGAGGAACTTCAGGGGCGTGGCGTGGCGCATGGCGTGTCTCCCGAAAGCGTCAGTCGCTCCGCTTGCCAGTGGCACAGGCGCCGCCGCCTTCAGGCACACCCAGCTTGCGGAACAGGAAGGCCGGTGGGCAGAAGCCGGTGATGCCGGACTGGAACAGGTTGAAGCCGGCGAAGGCCGTCAGCGCCAGGAACCATTTGTTGATGAAGAGAGGGCTGCCTTCGACGCCCAGCGCCAGCGAGAGCATGACGACAAAGCCGGCCAGGATGCGGATGTAGCGTTCGACGGTCATTTCAGACTCCTTGGTTAAAAAAGAACAGAGGGGACACACGTTCACGCAGTGGCCGGTGGCGGCGCCTCGTGGCGACGCCGGTAGACCGCGTAGTAGAGAACCGGGATCACCACCAGCGTGAGCAGGGTGGAGACCGCGATGCCGAAGATCAGCGAGACGGCCAGGCCGTTGAAGATCGGGTCGTCGAGGATGAAGAAGGCGCCCATCATGGCCGCCAGGCCGGTGAGCGCGATGGGCTGGGCGCGCACGGCGGCGGACTGCACCACCGCGTCGACGAAGGGCATGCCGCGCGCGGTCTCCAGTTCGATGAAGTCCACCAGCAGGATGGAGTTGCGCACGATGATGCCGGCCAGCGCGATCATGCCGATCATGCTGGTGGCGGTGAACTGCGCACCCAGCAGCGCATGGCCGGGCATGACGCCGATGAGGGTGAGCGGGATCGGGGCCATGATGATCAGGGGCGTGACGTAGCTGCGGAACTGCGCCACCACCAGCAGGTAGATCAGGATCAGGCCCACGCCGTAGGCGGCACCCATGTCGCGGAAGGTCTCGTAGGTGATCTGCCATTCGCCGTCCCACTTGAGGGCGTAGGCGCGGTAGGGATCGCCTGGCTGCGAGATCCAGTACTCGCCCAAGGCGCCGGTGTCCGGCAGCGCGGCCGAGCCCAGGTTCGAGCGGATGCCGAACAGGCCGTACAGGGGGGAGTCGAGCGCGCCGGCCATGTCGCCCAGCACGTAGGTCACCGGCAGCAGGTTCTTGGTGAAGCGCGGCGGGTCGATCACGCCGCGCTCGACCACCACGAGCTCGGACAGCGGCACCATGCTGCCATTGGCGGCCTGCAGCGGCAGGGCCAGCAGCGCGTCCAGCCCGACCTGGGCCTCGCGCGGCAGTTGCAGGCGCACCGGCACGGCGCGGCGGGAGAGGCCGTCGTGCAGGTAGGCCGCGTCGCTGCCCGACAGCGCGGCCTGCACGGTCTGCGCCACCCGTTGCACCGGGATGCCGAGCGCTTCGGCGCGCGCGCGCCGCACACGCAGGAAGGCGCGCGGCGCGGCCTCCTTGAGCGTGGTGTCCACGCCCACGATGTCGGGTGTGGCGGCAAAGGCCGCGGCCACGCGGCGCGCGAGTTCGGCGCGGCCGGCCTCGTCCGGGCCGTAGACCTCGGCCACGATGGGCGAGAGCACCGGCGGACCCGGCGGCACCTCCACCACCTTGACGCGCGCGCCGTGCGCGGCGGCGATCTTCTCCAGTGCGGGGCGGTGGCGCTGCGCGATGGCGTGGCTCTTCTCATGGCGCTGGTGGGCATCGACCAGGTTGACCTGCAGGTCGCCGCTCTCGGCTTCGGCGCGCAGGTAGTACTGGCGCACCAGGCCGTTGAAGGTGATGGGCCCGGCGGTGCCCGCGTAGCCCTGCACGTTGGCCACCTCGGGCTGCGTGGCCAGGTAGGCGCTCATGTCCTGCAGCGCGGCGGCGGTGTCTTCCAGCGGCGTGCCGGCGGGCATGTCCAGCACCACCTGGTACTCGCTCTTGTTATCGAACGGCAGCATCTTGAGCACCACCCACTGCACCAGCGCCAGCCCCACCGACAGCAGCAGCGCGGCCAGGATGCCGGCCAGCAGCAGCCAGCGCTTGCGTGCGCTCTGCAAGAGGGGCGTGAGCAGACGGGCAAAACCGGACTGCAGCGCGCGCGTGAGCCTGCCCGGGCCATGGGCCGCATGGCTGGCATCGGCCTTGGTGAGCCGCAGGGCCAGCCAGGGCGTGACGGTGAAGGCGATGGCCAGCGAGATCGCCATGCCCATGCTGGCGTTGATCGGGATCGGGCTCATGTACGGCCCCATCAGGCCGCTCACGAAGGCCATGGGCAGCAGGGCCGCGATGACGGTGAAGGTGGCCAGGATGGTGGGACCGCCCACCTCGTCCACCGCGCGCGGGATGATGGCCGCCAGCGGCGCATCGGGTTCGAGCTGGCGGTGGCGGTGGATGTTCTCGACCACCACGATGGCGTCGTCCACCAGGATGCCGATGGAGAAGATCAGCGCGAACAGCGAGACCCGGTTGAGCGTGAAGCCCCAGGCCCAGCTGGCGAACAGGGTGGCGGTGAGTGTGAGCACCACCGCCGCGCCGACGATGACCGCCTCGCGCCGGCCCAGCGCCAGGCCCACCAGCACGATGACGCTGCCGGTGGCGAAGACCAGCTTCTGGATCAGCTTGCTGGCCTTGTCGGCGGCGGTCTGGCCATAGTCGCGTGTGATGCTGACCTGCACGCCTTCGGGAATCACGCTGTTGGCGAGCTGGTCCAGCCGCTCGCGCGCGCCACGCGCCACGTCCACCGCGTTCTCGCCCGGCTTCTTGCTCACCGTCAGCGTCACGGCGGGAAAAGCCTGGCCCACCTGGGCCGCGTCCGCGCCGCCAGCCGCCGGGCCGGGTGTGAACCACACATGCTGCGTCGGCTGTTGGGCACCCGCCTGCACATGGGCCACCTCGCGCAGGTAGATGGGGCGGCCATTGCTGGTGCCCACCACGATGTCGCCCACGTCTTGCTCACCCTTGAGGAACTCGCCGGTCTCCACGCTGAGCATGCCGGGCTCGCCCGGCGCGCGCGCCGCCTGGGCCACGGTGCCTGAAGGCATGGCCTGGTTGGCCGATGCGATGGCCTGCTGCAAGGCCTGCACACTCACGCCGCGCTCGCGCAGGCGCGCGGGGTCCAGGGCCACCAGCACCACACGCCCCGGCCCGCCGATCGTCTGCACCTCACGCGTGCCGGGCACGCGCTTGAGCTCGGCTTCCAGCGAACGCGCCACGCGCTCCAGTTCCAGGGCACTGGCGGCGTCGTGCGTCCACAGCGTGGCAGCGAGCACCGGCACGTCGTCGATGCCCTTGGGCTTGACGACCGGTGGCAACACGCCCAGCCCCTGCGGCAGCCAGTCCTGGTTGGCGTTGAGCACGTCGTACAGGCGCACCAGGGCCTCGGTGCGCGGCACACCGACCTTGAACTGCACGGTGAGCACCGCCACGCCGGGGCGCGCCACGGAGTAGGTGTGCTCGATGCCCTGGATCTGCGAGAGCACCTGTTCGGCCGGCACGGCCACGAGCTGCTGCACGTCCGCGGCGGAAGCCCCGGGGAACGGGATCAGCACATTGGCCATGGTCACGTTGATCTGGGGCTCTTCCTCGCGCGGCGTCACCATCACCGCGAAGAAGCCCAGCAGCAGGGCCACGATGGCCAGCAGCGGCGTGATGGCGTTGGACTGGAAGCGGCGCGCCACCGCGCCGGAGAAGCCCAGGCCCGCATCGTGGGAAGACGGCGTCTTGTTCATGGCAGCGTCCTCAGGGTGCCGGGCGCGCGCCCGCCAGCCCGGCGCGCACAGGGTCCAGCGCGATGCGCTCGCCCGCCTTCAGGCCCGCCAGGATCTCCACACCCGCTCCGTCGTCGCTGGCGCCGGTGCGGACCGCGCGCAGCGAGAAGCCCGGCGCGCGTTCGGCGCCGCGCTCGACCACCACGTACACCGCGGTCAACTCACCACGGCGCAGCAGCGCCGATGCGGGCACGCGCAGGCGGGCGTCGCTGGTGGCATCGCCCTCGCGCACGAAGCGCACCCGCACCTGGCGCCCGGGCACCTGGCCGGCGCCATCGGCCTCGGCCAGGTCCAGCCGCCACTCCACCGTCTGCGACACCGGATCGGCCGCCGGCAGGCTGGTGCGCTGCACCGGGCGGATCCAGCGTCCGGTGCCGGGCAGTTGCACCTCGATGCGCTGCGCGGCCTCGGCCAACGGCTGTTGCGAGGCCGGCACGTAGACCACGGCGCGGATCGGCTGCGGCGCGTACACCGTGAGCACCGGCGCGCCGGGCGTGGCCAGTGCGCCGGCCTCGGTGTGCGTCTGCAGCACCCAGCCGTCGTAAGGGGCTGTCAGGCGCGTGAAGCCCTGGGCCAGCGAAGACTGGGCCTGGCCGGCGCGGGCTGCCGCGGCCCCTGCCTGCGCGGCCTTGAACTGGGCTTCGGCGGTGTCCAGCGCCGCTTGGGCCACGAAGCCCTGGGCACGCAGGTCACGGGTGCGTTCGAACTGGGCGCGGGCGTTGGCCAGAGAGGCCTCGGCCTGCGCCACGCCGGCTTGGGCCTGGGCCACACCGGCCTGGGTAAGGCGGTCGTCCACGACCGCGAGCACCTGGCCCGCCTTCACGCGGTCGCCGGCCTTGACCGACAAGCTGGCGATGCGACCGCTGGCCTGCGCCGAGAGCGTGCTCTGGCGCACCGCCTGCAGGTGGCCGTCCAGCACCAGGCCTTGCGCCACGGCGCGCGCGCCCACCTCGGCCACCGGCACCCGGGGCGCCTCGGCCTGCGCCCATGCCATGCCAGCCGCTGCGCCGAGCGCGGCGAACACGTGAAACCGACGGGAAAAAAGCCAGGGAAACATGCTGCGGACTCCTCTCAGGAGCGCAGTATATTACATACCCCAACCAGTATGTTGAATCCGTGCCCGGCTCAGGGTGATGCAAACGGCACGCGGGCCGCCACCGCACACATCAGTTCGTAGCCGATGGTGCCGGCCGGCCGGGCCACCTCGTCGATCGGCAGCACCTCGCCCGAGGCGGCGCGGCCCCAGAGCACCACCTCGGTACCGACGCCGGCGGGCAGGCCTGCCGCGTCGAGCGGAGACAGGTCCACGGTGATCATGTCCATGCTCACCCGACCCACGGTGCGGGACCTAATACCCCCCACCAGTACCGGCGTTCCCACCGGTGCGTGGCGGGGGTATCCGTCGGCGTAACCGCAGGCCACCACCCCGACGCGCATCGGGCCGTCGGCGGTGAAGGCCGAGCCGTAGCCGACGGTGTCGCCGGCCTGGAGCTGCTGCGTCCCGATGAGCCGGCTGGCCAGGGTCATGGCCGGCCGCAGATCCCAGTCGGCCGCGCTGTGCTCGGGGAAGTCGGGCGCGCTGCCATAGAGGGCGATGCCTTCGCGCACCCAGTCGGCGGCCAGCGGCTGGCCACCGACGCGCGCGGTGGCGTGGCGCAGGATGGCCGCGCTGTTGCTCAGGGTGCGCTCGCCGGGCAGGTCGGCGGTGGCGGCCTCGAACACCGCGATCTGGTGCGCGATGCCGCGCGGACCGTCGGCGTCGCTGAAGTGCGTCATGAAGGAGATTTCCTCCACCTGCGGCAAGGCGTTGAGGCGCGCCCAGGCGCTGCGAAAGGCCTCGGGCGTGAAGCCCAGGCGGTTCATGCCGCTGTTGAGCTTGAGGAAGACGCGGTGCGGTGCCTGCGTCTTGTGCGCGGCCAGCCAGTCCATCTGCTCGGTGCAGTGCACGGTGTGCCACAACTGCAGCCGCGAGCAGAGCTCCAGGTCGCGCGGCTCGAACACGCCTTCGAGCAGCAGGATGGGGCCGCGCCAGCCGAGCGCGCGCACGCGTTCGGCCTCGGCCAGGTCGAGCAGCGCGAAACCATCCGCGCCGCGCAGGGCCTCGAAACAGCGCTCGATGCCGTGGCCATAGGCGTTGGCCTTGACCACCGCCCAGACCCGCGCATCGGGCGCGAGTTGCCGGGCGCGTTGCAGGTTGTGGCGCAAAGCCTCGGGGTGGACGGTGGCGAGGATGGGGCGTGGCATGGGCGGATGGCGTGCGAAAAGTCGGCGGAAGCGGGCCTGGGCGCTGGCGCTGGGCTGGCGGGACACGGGGCCTGCAAGGCGGCATGCTATAACGCCGCATCGTTGGAGACGCCCGAACGCCGACTGTCGCACAAAGCGCTTGCCGGCAGCCTCACGCCAGCCCCACAGAAGTCGCCCGGCACACAGAATCATCCTCATGAAGCGCGGCTTCTACACCATCATGACGGCGCAGTTCTTCAGCTCGCTGGCCGACAACGCGCTGTTCGTCGCCGCCATCGAGTTGCTGCGCTCACGCGGCGCGCCGGAATGGCAGAGCGCCGCGCTGGTCCCGCTCTTCGCCCTGTTCTATGTCGCGCTCGCCCCCTTCGTGGGCGCCTTTGCCGACGCGCGGCCCAAGGGCCAGGTCATGTTCATCAGCAACGCCATCAAGGTGGCGGGCTGTCTGCTGATGCTCACCGGCGTGCACCCGCTGCTGGCCTACACCCTGGTGGGCCTGGGCGCGGCGGCCTATTCACCGGCCAAGTACGGCATCCTCACCGAACTGCTGCCGCCCTCGCAACTCGTCAAGGCCAACGGCTGGATCGAAGGGCTGACCATCGCCTCCATCATCCTGGGCGTGCTGCTGGGCGGACAGCTCGTGGGGCCCGTGCTCTCGGGCTGGCTGCTGTCGATCAACGTGCCCGGCGTGCACACCGGCATCGACCGGCCAGCCGAAGCGGCGGTGGCCGCGCTGGTGGTGGTGTACGCCCTGGCGGCGTGGTTCAACCTGCGCATCCCGCTCACCGGCGTGACGCCGCGGCCCATGCCGAAGAACCCGCTGGAGCTGCTGCCGGACTTCTGGCGTTGCAACAACCGACTGTGGCGCGACCGGCTGGGCCAGATTTCCCTGTCCACCACCACGCTGTTCTGGGGCGTCTCGGGCAACCTGCGCTACATCGTGCTGGCCTGGGCCGGCGCGGCGCTGGGCTACTCCACCACGCAGGCGTCCTCACTGGTGGGCGTGGTGGCGGTGGGCACGGCGGTGGGTGCGGTGGTCGCGTCCATGCGCATGCGGCTGGACCAGGCCACCCGGGTGATGCCCCTGGGCATCGGCATGGGTTTGCTGGTGATCCTCATGAATTTCATCGACAACGTCTGGGTCGCCGCGCCCTTCCTGGTGCTGCTCGGCGGCCTGGGGGGCTTCCTGGTGGTTCCCATGAACGCGCTGCTGCAGCACCGCGGCCACAACCTCATGGGCGCCGGCCGCTCCATCGCGGTGCAGAACTTCAACGAGCAGGCCTGCATCCTGGGCCTGGGTGCGCTCTACAGCTTCTCCACCGGCATGGGCCTGTCGGCTTTCGCGGCCATCACCGCTTTCGGTCTGCTGGTGGCCGCCGCCATGGCGATGATCGCGTTCTGGCACCGGCACAACCAGCGGCACCATCCGCACGAGATCGAGCGCCTGCTGGAGATTGCCCGGCGGGACGACTTGCACGGGTAAGGCGCCGCTCGGGGCCGATGCCCCGGAGGTGGTTCAGAACCCCACGTTCGTGGGTGCGAACCCGTCCAGGCTCACCAGACGGTGCTGCGCCAGCACCTTGTAGAGATCGGCTTCGCTCACCGAACGCGAGAGGTAGGCATCGCTGCCGGCGAGGCTGGCTTTCATGCGGTCCATGCTGCCGGCGGTGGGCGCGAACATGATGACCACGGGTGACCCCTTGGGGCCCTTGGCCTGCTTGGCGGAGCGGCAGATCTGGAAGGCGTCGGGCTCGCCCTTGAGGCGGTCGACGACCACCACTCGGTAGTGGTGGGCCTTGAGCATCACCAGCGCCTGTGGCGCTTCGCGCGACCAGTCCACCGCCAGGCCGTATTTCTTGAACCGCTTGAGCAGGATGCGCCCTTCCACCAGGCTCTCGGCCACCAGCAGCAGGTCGCCGCGCTGCACCTCGGGCACCGACGCACCGGCGCTCCCGGCCTTCTCGGCGCTCAGGCGCGAGCGCGGCGAGCGGGTGCGTGGCGGGGGCGGCGAAGGCAGGTCCTCCAGGCCGGCAAAGTCGGTCATGCGCACCACCCCCGGACGCGTGGCCGTGCGCGGCGCGGTGGCCATGGCAGCGGCCTCGCGGACCATGGGCCGCGTGGGCGGGAACTCGGTGTCGGCGCCGCCACGGCGGCTGGCGGCACGGCGCATGCTGGCGTCCAGCCCCTGGAGCTGCGAGGCCTTGAAGGGTTCGGTGGCCTGGTAGCGCGAGGCGCCGGCCGCCATGGAAGGGCTGGCCCCCACGATCTTGTCCAGCGCGGCCAGCACGCTGACCAGCCGCACCGGCTTGTTCTGCAGCGGCCAGCCGGTGCCGCCGTCGGTGCTGCCCACGAGCAGCACCTTGCCCGGCAGCTCGGCGTACCGCACCAGGTGCAGGGCCTGCGCGTTGTCGGCATTGACCACCAGGATCTGGGCGTCAATCACCTCGTCCTGCACGCGGTAGCCGGGTGGCCGGCGCGCCGCCAGACGAAAAAAGGATTCGAAGGTGGCGGCCTCGGCCAGCGAAAAGCCCACCAGCGCCACTGTGTACGTCAACATCACCTGCCCCCGACTCGTTTTGTTATGGGAGTATCGACCGCCGGCCAGTATGCCCGCGAAGGTCGGGGCCCGGGCGGCTTTGCACCGCCCTCCGTCGGCACAGGGCCGCGGAATGTGACACTTTTGTCGCCACCAGGGCGTGCACGCCACAATCCGGCTGGCCAACACACCCTCACCCAGGAGAGTCCCATGAGCAGCATCTACGACTTTGAAGCCCAGTCCATCGACGGCAAGCCGGTGCCCCTGTCGCGCTTTCGCGGCCACCCGCTGCTGATCGTGAACACGGCCAGCGCCTGCGGCTTCACGCCCCAGTTCGGCGGCCTGGAGAAACTGCACCAGACCTATGGCGAACGCGGCCTGGTGGTGCTGGGCTTCCCCTGCAACCAGTTCGGCTCGCAGGACCCGGGCAGCAACGACCAGATCGCCAGCTTCTGCCAGCTCAACTACGGCGTGAGCTTTCCCATGATGGGCAAGATCGACGTCAACGGCGCCAAGGCCCACCCGCTCTACCAGTGGCTCACCGCCGAGGCCCCCGGGCTGCTGGGCAGCAAGGCCATCAAGTGGAATTTCACCAAGTTCCTGGTCGGCAAGGACGGCCGCGTGATCCGGCGCTACGCACCACAAGATGCGCCGGAGAAGCTGGCGGGCGACATCGAGGCGGCGCTGGCGGCCTGAGTGGCGCGCCCGGACGGGCCGCATGCAAGTACCGTGTGGACAGGCCTACGGCGCCATCCATGCCAGCAGCCCGGCCGCCACCGCAGGCAGCACCAGCGCGCTGAAGAGCGCGCTCAGGCCCATGGCCAGGCCGGCGAAGGCACCGCTTTCCTCGCTTTCCTGAAAGGCGCGCGCGGTGCCGATGCCGTGCGCGATGGTGCCCAGCGCGAAGCCGCGCACGGCCGGGTCTTCAATGCGCAGCACCTGGAAAAGAAAGCGGGCGCTCACCGCGCCGAGCACGCCGGTGCCCATCACCAGCACGGCCGTCAACGAAGGCAGACCGCCGATCTTCTCGGCGATGCCCATGGCCACGGGCATGGTGACCGACTTGGGCGCGAGCGAAGCCAGGGTCGCGGGCGAGGCACCCAGCGCCCACGCGAGCGCGATGGCGGTGACGGTGGTGGCCAGCACGCCGGCCACCAGCGCGCCCAGCAGCGGCAGGGCCAGCCGGCGCAGGCGGTGCATCTGCTCGAACAAGGGCACCGCCAGCGCCACCGTGGCGGGGCCGAGCAGGAAGTGCACGAACTGGGCGCCCTCGAAATAGGTGGCGTAGGGTGTGCCCGTGGCCCAGAGCAGCGTGGCCAGCACCAGCACGGCCGGCGGCACCGGGTTGGCCAGCGGGTGGAAGCCGCTGCGCCGGTAGAGCACGAAGGCCGCGTGGTAGACCAGCAGGGTGAGCGTCAGGCCCAGCAGCGGCGTGGCCGCGAGGTAGACCCAGATGTCGGCCAGACGCTGGGGAGCCTCAGCGGCCATGGGGTCTCCTGGCCTGCCAGCGCATCAGCGCGACCATCACCCAGGCCGATACCGCCAGCCCCACCAGGGTGCTGAGCACCAGCGCGACGCCGATGGCCAGCGCCTCGCTGCCCAGGCGCTGCAGGTGCTGCATCACGCCCACCCCGGCGGGCACGAAAAGCAGCGAAAGGTGCTGCAGCAGGCCTTGCGAGGTGGGCCGCACCGCGTCGGCCCACGCGGGCCGCAGCGCCAGCAGGCCCAGCAGCAGCGCCAGCCCGACCACCGGCCCGGGTACCGGCGCAGCGGTGAGCAGCACCACCACCTCGCCCAGCAACTGGCACAACAGCAGCGTGGCGAGCGCGGGAATCATGGCGAGCCCGGTTCGCGGAGGGCCTCGTCGAGCAGCTCGACCCAGTGGCGCACCGGCGTGTCGGTCCCGCTCTGCAGATGGGTGATGCAGCCGATGTTGGCGCTGGCGATGACGGTCGGCGCCAGTTCGCCCAGATGGCCCAGCTTGCGGTCGCGCAGGGTGGTGGCGATGCCGGGGTTGAGCACCGAGTAGGTGCCGGCCGAGCCGCAGCACAGGTGCGCCTCGCTGCGCGCCACCTGCACGTTGAAGCCCAGCGCGGTGAGTTGGCTCTCGACGCCGCCTTTGAGCTGCTGGCCGTGCTGCAGCGTGCAGGGTGGGTGGAAGGCCACCACGCGCCGTGCGTCCGGGGTTTCGCGCAGTTGGGGGCGCAGGACAGGCACCAGGTCCGGCAGCAGTTCGCTCAGGTCGCGCGTGAGGGCGCTCACGCGCGCCGCGCGTTCGGCATAGGCCGGGTCGTCGGCCAGCAGGTGGCCGTACTCCTTCACCGTCACGCCGCAGCCGGAGGCGTTCATGACGATCGCCTCTACCGCGCCGCCGTGGATGTGTGGCCACCAGGCGTCGATGTTGGCGCGCATCTGCGCCCGCCCACCGTCCTGGTCGTTGAGGTGGAACTTCACCGCGCCGCAGCAGCCGGCCTCGGGCGCGACCACGCCCTGGACGCCGGCGGCGTCGAGCACGCGCAGCGTAGCGGCGTGGATGTTGGGCATCATGGCCGGCTGCACGCAACCGGCCAGCAGCAGCGCCTTGCGCGCGTGCGTGCGCGTGGGCAGCGGTCGCGCGGGCTGGCGCGGCGGCACCTTGTGCTTCAGCGCCTGCGGCAGCAGCGGGCGCAGCGCCTGGCCCAGCTTCATCGCGGGGCCGAACAGCGGCGAAGGCAGGCCTTCCTTGAGCAGCCAGCGCACAGCGCGCTCACCCGCCGGGCGCGGTACTTTCTCCTCCACGATCTGGCGGCCGATGTCGACCAGGTGGCCGTAGTCCACGCCGCTGGGGCAGGTGCTCTCGCAGTTGCGGCAGGTCAGGCAGCGGTCCAGGTGCGACTGCGTCTTGCGCGTGGGTTCGGCGCCCTCCAGCACCTGCTTGATGAGGTAGATGCGGCCGCGCGGGCCATCCAGCTCGTCGCCCAGCACCTGGTAGGTGGGACAGGTGGCGGTGCAGAAGCCGCAGTGCACGCACTTGCGCAGGATGGCTTCGGCGGCCCGGCCATCGGCGCGCTGCTGGTATTCGGGAGAGAGCTGGGTCTGCATGGTGCGCGCGGACTCAGGCGGCCCGGTGGAAGAGGTTCAGAGGATCGAACTCGGCGCGCAGGCGGCGGGTGATGGCCTCGATGGCTGGGGACACCGCGTCCTCTCGCGGCACGCCGGCCGCGCCCTCGGCCGCGGCGCGGAACAGGCTGGCATGGCCG
>NZ_JAHCKL010000014.1 GCF_026125785.1 Hydrogenophaga sp. | reverse complement strand
GGCGATTGCCTCCTGGGAACAGACGCGTAGTGTTCTTGAGTTCTTTGAACTGGCGACACGAGAAGCTGAGAGCCTGCCGGAGGAGCAGCGACTGCAGGTTCTCGGACGACTCCAGGAAGCTCGGGCACTCATAGGCCCGGTAAACGCGCTGGAACAGCTCGCACTGTGGAAGTCCCCTCGGGAACGGTAGACCTGCGGCTGCAGGGTATGACCCCTGCGGCTGAACAAACGCAGGGAGCGCAGGTGACCTCGGGCAGGTAGCAGCCCTCCGGCTTTTATCGCGTTACATCATCGGAAATGATAATTTTCATTTCGCAAGATAAAGCGTGATAAGGGGTGGGTGTCCGCAGCGTCCCACCAAGCGCGCGCCCGGCGGCGGGGTTGCGGCGCGACCTGCAGCTCTGTTTTCGCCGCTCCCTCGGCCAAGACACGCAGCCCCGGGGAACTCGAGGCCTGGCTCAGCCTTGTCGAACCCCTCCTGCAATCAAGCGCACATTCAGAGCTGCTGGCCGTGGCGCGTCGCCAGAAAGCACGTCCACGCCCTCCCGAAATTTTGTTCTTATAAATCAACAACTTACGGCATCGATTTGGCCGTTGCAAGAAATAGCTTGCAAAACTGGTCCTCATTGCACGCCTAGACCAGCAAGCCCGAAATCATGGATAGCTAAGTGCTTGATTTATCGGACGGTCCGTTGGCAGGTTCAGAAAGTGCTTTCAATGGCGGTGTCTCCCAGGGAACTCATTCAGGGCAAACACTGCTGTACCGCTTCAGGCAGCTCGTTACCCTGCACCTACAATTCGGTCGCCTCTTCATTTCCTTTGGGCAGCCGTGTGGCAAGCCCGCGAAAGTCATCCATGAAACACTTCCTTTTTTCCCTGAGTCTGGTTGGTGCCGCAGCCCTGGTTGGTTGCGGCAAGTCTGAAGCCCCCGCGCCGGCAGCGGCCCCTGCGCCCGCTGCCGCACCCGCGCCGGCGCCCGCCGAAATGCCCGAGCTGAAGGTCGCGATCGACCCGACCTACGAGCCGTTCACCTTCAAGACCGCCGATGGCAAGCCCACCGGTTTCGACGTGGACATCGCCGAGGCGCTGTGCAGCGAGATCAAGCGCAAGTGCGTGTACGTCGAACAGGTCTGGGACAGCATGATTCCCGGCCTGCAAGCCAAGAAGTACGACGCGATCATCAGCTCGATGTCGATCACCGAGGAACGCCAGCAGGTGGTGGACTTCACGGACAAGTACTACTTCACGCCCAGCCGCATCGTGGTGAAAACCGGCACCGCGTACACCGATCCGGCGTCCCTCAAGGGCAAGAAGATCGGCGTGCTCAAGGGCAGCACGCAGGAAAAGTACGCCATGGGTGAACTCAAGCCCGCTGGCGTGAGCATCGTTCCTTACGAGGCCCAGGACCAGGTGTATCTGGACATCAAGTCCGGCCGTCTGGACGGCACGGTGGCCGATCAGGTGGAGGTCAACGGCGGCTTCCTGAGCAAGCCCGAGGGTGCGGGCTATGGCTTCGTCGGCCCGGTGCTGAACGAGGCCAAGTACTTTGGCACCGGCGTGGGCGTGGCGCTGCGCAAGGACGAAACCGCACTGAAGGACCAGTTGAACGCCGCCATCAAGGCCATCCGCGGCAATGGCGTCTACGAGACGGTGGCCAAGAAGTACTTCGACTTCGACGTGTACGGCAACTAAGCCGTTCCCGTGCTCTCCGGCTACTACGCGTCGATCCTGCAGGGCGCCCTCCTCACGGTGGGCGTCTCGCTGGCCGCGCTGCTGGTGGCCGTGCTGCTGGGTCTGCTGGGCGCCAGCGCGAAGCTCTCTGGCAGGCCCCTCCTGGTGGGCCTGGCCACCGTCTACACCACGCTGGTGCGGGGCGTCCCTGAACTGGTGCTGATGCTGCTGATCTTCTATGGCGGCACGATCGGCCTGAACCACTTGCTGGCGGCGGCGGGCAGCCGGTCTTCGGTGGACATCAACCCCTTCCTGGCGGGGATGCTCACCATCGGGTTCATCTATGGCGCCTACATGACGGAGACTTTCCGGGGCGCCATTCTCTCCATTCCGAAGGGCCAGATGGAGGCCGCCTGGGCCTTTGGCATGGGCCCGCTGCGCACTTTCATGCGCATCACGGCGCCGCAGATGGTGCGCTACGCCCTCCCCGGCTTCACCAACAACTGGCTGGTGCTGATCAAAGCGACCGCGCTGATCAGCCTGATCGGCCTGCAGGAGATGACCTACCTGGCCAAGCAGGCCAGCGCGGCCACGCGCGAGCCGTTCACCTACTTCCTGTTCGCGGCGGTCCTGTTCCTGATCTACACCTCTGTCTCGCTGTGGGTGCTGCGCTGGCTGGACCGGCGTTTCACTGCGGGCGTCAAGCGGGCCCGCGCCTGAGGTGGCCACGATGCGCTGGGACGTCATCTTCCAGGCCAAGAACCTCGCCATGTACGGTGAGGGATTGGTCACCACCCTGTGGCTGCTGCTGTCTTCCCTGGGTGTGGGTGCGGTGCTGGCCCTGTTGTTCGCGCTCGCGCTCACCAGTTCCATCGCTCCGCTGCGCTGGCTTGTCGGGGCCTATACCTATGTGATCCGCGGCACGCCGCTGCTGATCCAGCTCTACCTCATCTACTACGGGCTGGCGCAACTGGAGTGGATCCAGGCGCGCTGGAACGACGTCTGGCCCTGGACGCATTTCAAGGAGCCATTCTTCTGTGCCCTGCTGGCATTCAGCCTGAACACGGCGGGCTACACGGCGGAGATGATCGCGGGCGCGATCCGCGAAACGGCCCCTGGCGAAATCGAGGCGGCCCAGGCCATGGGCATGAGCCGAAGCCAGACCTTGCGGCGCATCGTGCTGCCCAGTGCACTGCGCCGCACTTTGCCGGCCTACAGCAACGAGGTGGTCATGATGCTGCATGCCACCAGCCTGGCGGCCACGGTGCCGGCGATGCTGGATGTGACCGCAGCCGCCAGCCGCATCTATTCCGACTACTATCTGCCGTTCGAGGCCTATATCTTCGCGGCGGCCATCTACCTCACCATCACGTTCAGCCTGGTGGGCCTGTTCAAGCTGGCCGAGCGCCGCTTCCTGGCCCATCTGGCCCCCAGGGCCCATTGAACCGACCCGTTGACGAACACGGCATGCAACGCACCGAACACCCCCTGCTCAGCCCGAGCCTGGGCAGCCAGAAGACCCTGGTGAGCCTGCAGTTCGGCTCGCCGCAGGCACGGCCCAAGGTGTATGTCCAGGCCAGTCTGCATGCCGAGGAACTGCCCGGCATGCTGGTGGCCCATCACCTGCGCGAGCACCTGGAGGCGGCCGAGAAGGCCGGCCGCCTGCGCGGCCAGGTGGTGCTGGTGCCGGCCGCCAACCCGGTCGGGCTGGGGCAGCGTCTCAACCACAAGCCCACCGGCCGTTTCGAATTCGACACCGCTCAGAACTTCAACCGCCACTACCCGGACCTGGCCGAGGCGGTGCAGGCGCAGGCGCTGCGAGACCTGGGGCCCGATGCCCAGGCGAATGTGAGCCTGGTGCGCCAATGGGTCGGCGACTGGCTGCGCGCCTGGCAACCGGCCAGCGAACTGGAGAGCCAGCGCCGCCACCTGATGCTGCTTGCACACGATGCCGACGTGGTGCTGGACCTGCACTGCGACGCGGAATCGGTGATGCACCTGTACAGCGAGCAGGCCTGCTGGCCACCGCTGGAGCCGCTGGCCCGGCTGCTGGGTTGCCAGGCGGTGCTGCTGGCGCGTGAATCGGGCGGCGGACCGTTCGATGAACGGCTTTCCGGCCTCTGGTGGCGCCTGGCCGAGGCCTTGCGGCAGGCGGGGCGCGATGCGCCGCTGCCGCAGGGCTGCGCCAGCACCACCGTGGAGTTGCGGGGCGAGGCCGAGGTCTCGCATGCCTTGGCCCGGCAGGATGCCCAGGCGGTGCTGGATTTTCTGGCCCATGCCGGTGTGCTCGGCACCGCATCTGGCGCCCTGCCTGCGCTGCCTGCCCTGCCCTGCGAGCCCACGCCGCTGGCGGGGTCGCAGACGCTGCGCTCGCCCCTGCCCGGCCTGCTGGTCTTCCTGGTCGCACCGGGCGAGCGTGTCGCGGTGGGCGATGTGGTGGCCGAGGTGATCGACCCCACGGCCACCGGGGCTGCGCGCGTGCACACCGTGCGCGCGGAGGTTGGCGGCGTGCTGTACGCCCGCGTGCGCGAGCGGTATGTGCATGCGGGTGGCGAGGTCGGCAAGATCGCTGGTGCCACCCCCTTCCGTTCCGGCGATCTGCTGGGTGCCTGAGACAAGAAACCTATGACCGCCGACACCACAACACCGTCCCCGAACACCCCGGCCCCTCGTCCGCTGCTGGAAGTCATCGACATCCACAAGCGTTTTGGCAGCAACGAAGTGCTCAAGGGGGTGTCGCTGCAGGCGCGCGCGGGCGACGTCATCAGCCTCATCGGCAGTTCCGGATCGGGCAAGAGCACGCTGCTGCGCTGCATCAACCTGCTGGAGCATCCCAACGCGGGGCGCATCGTGCTCGGCGGCGAAGAGTTGCAGCTCAAGGCCGACCGCCACGGTGAGTTGCGCGCGGTCCAGGCGGCGCAGCTCCAGCGCCTGCGCACCAAGCTGGCCATGGTGTTCCAGCACTTCAATCTGTGGGCGCACATGACGGTGCTGCAGAACATCATCGAGGCACCGGTGCACGTGCTCGGCGTGCCCAGGGAGCAGGCGGTGGCCACCGCGCGCCGTTACCTGGAGCGCGTGGGCCTGCGGGGCGTCGAAGACCGCTACCCCTCGCACATGAGCGGTGGTCAGCAGCAACGCGTGGCGATTGCGCGTGCGTTGGCGGTGGAGCCGGACGTGATGCTGTTCGACGAACCCACCAGCGCGCTGGACCCCGAACTGGTCGGCGAAGTGCTGCGGGTGATGAAGCTGCTGGCCGAGGAAGGCCGCACCATGGTGGTGGTCACGCACGAGATGGGCTTCGCGCGCGAGGTGTCCTCGCACCTGGTGTTCCTGCACCAGGGCTGCATCGAGGAACAAGGCGTGCCGCGCGAGGTGCTGGCCAACCCGCGCAGCGAGCGGTTGGCCCAGTTCCTCAAGGGCAACCTCAAGTAGCGCTCAGCAGTTCGCGCATGGCCGCGATGCTGTGGGCGATCGCCACGTCGGGATCGCCGCTGGCGGGGTCGAGGTAGTCGATCTCCAGCGCCAGCAGGCCGTCGTAGCCATGGCGGCGCAATTCACCGAACGCGCCGCGCAGGTCGATCAGGCCGGTGCCCAGCGGCACGCTGGGCCAGAAACCGAAATCGCGCGGACTGCCGCCACCGCGGCGCGCGGTGATGTCCTTGACGTGGGTGGCTCGCGCGAAGGGGGCGAGCTTGCGGATCGCCTCGCTGGGGTCCTCCAGCATGCGCAGGTTGTTCGCCGTGTCCAGACACACGCCCAGCCAGGGCGAGTCGAAAGCCTGGACCAGGTCCACCAGTTCGTCGGCCAGAAAGTCGATGTGGTTCTCGATCGCCAGCACCACGCCCCGCCGCTGCGCGTGCGCCACCGCGTCGTCCAGCAGGGGCATCAGGCGCGCCTTGTGCTCGCCCCAGTCGGCGATGCGGGTGCGGCGGCCACCGCAGCAGATGCGCATGACGGGCGCGCCCACGTCGGCGGCGATGTCGGTATGCCGCTTCAGGTCGGCCACCTCTTGGGGGGCGTTGCCGGAATGCAGGCCCGAGGGATGACCCCAGGCCCAGACGCAAGCCAGGCTCAGCGCCTCCAGTTCGCGGCGCATGGCGTCTATAGCGGCGGACGAGGTATCGGACACGAAGCAGGACTCGATGGACACCCCCGCCACGCCCAGGCCATGTGCGCGCCGCAGGAAGTCCGAGATGCTCATGCGCTGGCCGGGATCGCTTTCCAGGCCAGGGTAGATTTCACCGAAGTAGCGGTGGTAGCTGTAGGAGTCGATGGCAGGTGTCATGGTTTGGCCGCGCGCTCGGCGGGCAGGAGCTCAAGGCTGGAGGACCAGGTGGCGGGGTTCATGTTCAAGGCGCGGTACTGCACGCCCACCCAGGCGTCGCTCATGTCGCGGTAGCGGCTGGAAAACACGTTGCCGCTTTGGCCGGTCTGGTAGATGAAGCGGGAGTTGTCCAGGTCGGACAGGTCGTAGATGGCGCGCAGGCTGGCGGCGTGGCGGTTGGCGTAGGGCGCGTCCAGCTTGTCGAGGTGGTACTGACCCACGTTCACGGTGAAAGGGTCGCCGCCCGTGGACGTGCGCACCTCGAAGAAGCGCGCCAACGGCTTGACGTTGCTGAACGGCCGGTGAATGGAGATGGCGGGGTGCGCGTCGCCCCAGCGCCAGGCGGCCACGTCGCCGCCATGCACTTTCTGCAGCCGCTCCAGCGCATCGTCCAGCGCCGCCGTGCTCGCCGCGACGCAGCCACCGCTGCCACACCAGCTCGCGTCGTTGCGCTCCAGGATGCCCTCCACCGCGTTGCGGAACAGGCGCTTGCCGTACAGGGACTCAAAGCGCTCCTTGCCCAGGCGCGCACCGATGACCTGGCGGGTGAACGAATCGATCCAGGCGGAATAGATCAGGGGCGCGGCCCGGTCGGCGCGCATCTCGCCGTCGAAATCGCGCAAGGCTGCCTGGGCCGCGCCGGCCAGCGGGTGGGTCGACGGCGTTTTCTGCAGGAAAGGCAGCAGGCGCAGCGTGGCGGCCGAACGCTGGTCGCCGTGCATGGCCTGGAACGAGCCGACGCTGTGCCGGGGCGTGGCGGCCAGCAGCGCCTCGATGCGCTCCTGCCGGTAGGGCGGCGCCCAGTCCTGGGTCAGGAAAAACGGGTAGTCGGCACCATGGATGCGCTGGTTGGCGGTAGCGATCCAGCCGCGCGCGCCGTCGTCCTGCGGTGTGTCGGCGTAGGGCAGCCAGCCGGTCCAGTCGTAGCGGGCGTCCCAACCGGGCGCCGGTGCCACGCCCCTGATGTCGTTGTCCGGACCGCGCAGCGGCACCTTGCCGGCGGCCTTGTAGAAGATGCGCCCGCTGCGGTCGGCCATCACCACGTTCTGCATCGGCGCGTCGAAGTCCCGCAGGGCCGTGAGCAGTTCGTCCACCGAACGCACGCGGTTGGCGGCCAGCGTCGCCACCACGTTGCGGTTGTCCGGCTCCAGTGCCGTCCAGCGCAGGGACAGCACGAAGCGCTGGGTGTTCATCACCTGCGCGTGCAAGGCCTGCGCGTCGCTGAGCACCGGTCCGTGGCGGGTGCTGCGCACGGTGTGGCTCACATCGGCCTGGCCCTTGACCCGGATGGTCTCGACACGGGTGCTGAAGTCGGCCCAGGCGGGTTCGCTGCCCGGCGCCGGCACGCGGTATTGCGCCGGATTGGCCGGGTTGATCTGCTCCAGGTAGAGGTCCTGCACGTCTGGCCCGGTGTTGGTGAATCCCCAGGCCACCTCGGTGGTGCGGCCCAGCACCACAAAGGGCGTGCCCGGCAGCGTGGCGCCCATCACGTCCATGCCGGCGATGCCATCGGCCTCGGGGGCCTGCAGGCGCGCGAAGTACCAGATGGCCGGCGCGCTCAGGCCCAGGTGTGGGTCATTGGCGAGCAAAGGCTTGCCCGAAACCGTGCGCGTGCCAGCCACCACCCAGTTGTTCGAACCCTTGCCCTCCACGTTGCCCAGTTCCCGGGCCCAGTCCTGCAGGTCGCGGCCGATACGGGCGTAGATGCCCTCGCCGGCCAGTTCGGGGGGCAGCGCGCTGGTGCTCGTCCTGGGTCCTTCGCGGTAGACGCCCAGGCCTCGGTAGAGCGCGGCCAGGTCGGCTTTCGAGGCCGGGGCTTCTCCCGGGTACGGCGGGAACAGCTCCCACAGAGCCGGGGTGTCCAGCACCTGGAGCGCTGCCAGGCGCGCAAACTCGTTGCCCCAGTTGCCGCCCAGATCCAGCGCCATCATGATGGACCAGCCCACGCTGTCCAGCGGGTCCCAGTAGGTGCCGGCGCGCGCCGCTTCGGCAGGGTCCGTGCCCAGCACCACGAACTCCGGCGTGAGCGTGCGGTCGCCCTGGGCAAAGAAGGCGTTGATCCCGGCGCTGTAGGCCTGCAGCGCCGCCTGCGCATCGGACGGCAGGCGTGCGTACTGCGCGCGCGCCGCCTCGCGTATGCCCAGGGTGCGCATGAGCCGGTCGGTCTCCAGCGTCGCCGGGCCCAGCACTTCGGACAGCGTGCCCCGCATCACGCGGCGGTTGAACTCCAGTTGCCAGCCGCGCTCCTGCGCATGCACGTAGCCCAGCGCCATCCAGGCGTCCTGCGGCTTGCGGGCGAGGATGTGCGTGACGTCGCTGGCATCGCGCTTGACCTGCACGGGGGCCGACAGGCCGGAGAGCACCAGGCTGCCCGAGGTCTGCGGGAGGCTGCGCTGGACATAGAACGCCAGCAGCGCGACCAGCAACACCAACACGAAGCCCAGCAGGGCGGCAAGTCGTTTGATCCAGCGCACGGGAGTCTCCTTGTCGAGCCAGCCCGCCGGCGGGCCCCTCGTCTGTTGTCTTGGTCGGCTGCGTCAGTCGGTGTGGTGGATCAGCCCGCGGCCCAGCGTCATGGTGCCGTCCACCAGACGGAAGCTCACCGTGGGCGCACTGAAGTCGGTGAACGGCGCGCCCATGGCGATCTCGCCGTCGCTGTGCAGCAGGCACTCCTGGCGGCGCAGTGAAATGGCGTTGTCGCCACCCGCGAAGCGCACCCAGGTGCCGTAGCTGCTCACGTCTTCGAGCACGTAGTTGCCCGAGCGGATGTCGATGTTGGCGTGCATGCGCGAGACGCGCGGGTCGCTCACCACGAAATCCGCCTCCGGCACACGCCCGATCTTCACCGGCAGGTCGGTGATGTTGAACGCGTGCGTCGCATCCAGCCACACCAGTTCGATGCCCCCGAACACGGATTCGGACGACTTGTGCAACGCGTGCAGATCCGCCGGCAGCGTGAGGAACTCCGAGAGCATCTCCGGCTGCCATTCGACGCGAAACACCTCGCACGGCTCTACCCTGCCCTTGATGCGCATCGGCCCCAGGCTGCGGCTGCGCACACCGCTGCGCGGGTCGAGTTTGCGGATCACGGTGTCGGTGGCCATGATCTGCTCGGGGCCAGCCAGGTCGCTCAGGCGCGACGCCACGTTCACCGCATCGCCGAAGCAGTCGCCATCGACCACGACCACCTGGCCGCGTGCCATGCCGATCTGCATCATGAGTTTGAGACGGTTGGGCCATTGGGCCACGCGCTTGGCGTGCTCCTGCTGGATCTGCACCATCGCGTCGACCGCGTTGCGGTTGTTCGCGAAAGACAGCAGCACGCCGTCGCCCAGCATCTTGACCACCGTACCCCCGTTCTCCACGCCCATGGTGCCTATCCACTGCGTGAGCTTGGTGACGGCCTTGGTGGCGCGGTCGTTACCGAGTGTTTCAAACACGGACACGCTGCCGGTCAGGTCGACAAAAGCAATAGTCAGTTCGGCCATGGGAACAGGGGGAAAGGAGTGAATTACATCACACTACCCCCCGTATTAGAGAGCGCTCTCGGTGCACCACCCCCATCTGTGGGGTACTCAGTCGCGGCCGCGCAACCCCATCAAAGCAGGCCGGAGGGCCTCGTGCCTGCGACGCCTTCTTCATCCTTTGCATCAAAAGGTACTACACACCTCGCGCCAGTTCTCAAAAACCACCAGCAAACATTTGATTTATCTGTTGTTTTTCTATTTGAATGCAAAATATGTCATTGCGAGCCCATGGATACGAAAGGTATCCTGCAACCAATTTCTACAAAGTCGTTGAGGCCACTTCATGCGCTGGTTCAAACCCGGTATCCGTAACAGCATCTCCGCTTTGCTGGGACCCGACGCGCGCCGCGACTCCACCGAAGCACTGGAGCCCGTGCGCGAAGCCATGCTCGCCGTCCTGGGCGAAGAAGGTGCCAAGGCCAGCCCGCAACTGACCCGCAAGCTCAAGTACCTGCACGATGCCCACGCACTGTGGTTCGCGCGCGCCGAAATCGTGGCCGTGCTCAGCCAATTGCATGGCGAAGCCCTGGCGGTGCACCGGGTGCAAAGCCTCTCGCCCATGTTCCAGGGCCACGTGCCGCGCAGCCTGATCGACGCCTGCCGCCTGCGCCGCTGAACCCCGGGGCCGCGATGCGGCCCTTCAGTGGTGATGGTCGTGGTGGTGCACGTGTCCCCAGTAGAGCAACGCGTCGCGGCCTTCCACCAGCAGTTCCACCTCTCGCCCGACCGGCAGCAGCACCTTGGTCGGTACATGGCCGAACGGCAGGCCTGTGAACACGGGTGTGCGCGTCTGCGTGCGCAGCCAGTCCACCACCGTCTGCAGCTTGAAACCGCGGTCGTAGCCCGGCACGAGCTTGTACCGGTTGAAGGCCCCGAGCAGCACCGCCCTCTGCCGTCCCAGGATGCCGGCGTTCAGCAGTTGCGTGAGCTGCCGCTCGATGCGGTAGGGGTGCTCATTGGCGTCTTCCAGAAACAGGATGCCGCCCTCGACGACCGGCAGGTGGGGCGTGCCCACCAGCGCGCAGATCACGTTGAGGTTGCCGCCCCAGAGCGTGCCGCTGCCGACGCGCCAGGGCTTGTCACGCTGCGGGTCGCTCGCCGGCAGGCGCCAGCCCGCGCCTTCGCCCTGCCCTTGCAGCAGGTCGTCAAAGCAGGCCTCCATGATGTCGTCCGGCGCCTCGGCGCCAAAGTCCTCGCCCAGGGCCGGTCCGGCCCAGGTGGTGCTGCCGGTCCGCGCCAGCAGCGCCATCTGCAGCGCGGTGAAGTCGCTCAGGCCGACGAAATGCGTGCCCCGCTCGATGGCCTTGGCCATGGCCTTGAACGGCAACTGCCCCAGGATGCGCGTGAGGCCGTAGCCGCCGCGCGAGATCAACGCCACGTCGGCGCCGCTGGCCGCGGCGCGGGCGATGGCCGCCAGGCGGGTTTCGTCGTCGCCGGCGAAACGCATGTGGTGCTGCAACGCCGCTTCGTCCACCTCCACGTCATGTCCCAGCGCCTTGAGCCGGGCCAGGCCACGGCGGAAGGCGGCCTTGTCGCGCACCGCGCTGGAGGGGGAATAGATGTAGATATGGCTCATGGTGGCGGCAACGGCAAGCGCAAAAGGCGCTGATTATCCGGCGGGATGGAAATGCCGCACGGCGGCCCGCGCGATGTCCGCGCCGTGCTCCTGCACGAAGTGGCCCGCCTGCGGCAGCAGCAGCGGCGGCGGGCAGCCACGGATGCCGGCATGCAGCGCGCGCATCACGGGCTCGCCCAGCACGGGATCCTGCTGGCCTATGGCCATGAGGCTGCGGCCGGCCCACTGCTCACGCCAGAAGTCGCGCGCGCGGCGCGAGACGGCGGCGCCTTCGTCGTCGGCCAGCTCCGGCACCATGGGGGGAAAGGCGCGCAGCGCGGCGCGGTGGCCCCGGTCGGGGAACGGTGCGTTGTAGGCGGCGCACTCCGCCTCGCTCATCTGCGGGTTGCCGCGTGCGAACAGGCGCGCAACGTCGAAATCAGGCCGGCTGGCGCACATCTCGCGCCAGGCCAGAAAACCGGGCGAGAGCGGCGCGTCCCCACAAGCCAGCGTGGTGTTCATCACCAGCAGGCCGGCGTAGCGCGCCGGCGCCTCCATGGGCAGCGTGAGCCCGAGCAGGCCGCCCCAGTCCTGCACCACCAGCACGACCCGGCGCAGGTCCAGCCGCTCCACGAGCTCCAGCAGCACCTGGCGGTGCCAGAGGAAGTGGTGCGCGCTGTCCTTCTTGGGTTTGTCGCTGCGCCCAAAACCGATCAGGTCTGGCGCGACCACGCGGTCGCCCGCGCCCAGGAACACCGGGATCATGTGGCGGTAGAGGTAGCTCCATGCCGGGTTGCCGTGCAGGCACAGCCAGGTCAGCGACGCGTCGGCGGGTCCCTCGTCGAGGTGGTGCAGGCGCAGGCCCTGCAGCGCCGGCAGGTCGCTCAGGTAGCGCGGCGCCCAGGGGTAGCCGGGCAGGTCCTTGAAGCGGTCGTCCGGCGTGCGCAGGGCGTCATCGCGCAGCGGATGCGGGTTGCCGCCGCGCCGCTCCTTGAAGAAGTCCCTGAGCATCTCGGAGCAAGCCTCGGCCAGCACACCACCCCGCACCTCGGTCTGGTGGTTCAGGCGCGGCTGCGCAAAGAGGTCGAGCACCGAACCCGCCGCACCGGTCTTGGGGTCCGTGGCGCCGAACACCACGCGGGCCAGGCGCGCGTGCAGCATCGCCCCACTGCACATGGCACAGGGTTCGAGGGTCACGTAAAGCGTGCAGCCGTCGAGCCGGTAATTGCCGAGCGTCCGTGCCGCCTCGCGCAGCGCCACCACCTCGGCATGCGCGGTGGGGTCGTGGCTGCCGATGGGGTGGTTGCGGCCAGTGGCGATGACCTGCCCGTCACGCACCACCACGGCCCCCACAGGCACCTCGCCCGCCTCGGCGGCGGCATGGGCCTGCGCCAGCGCCAACTGCATGAAGTCTTCGTCGGACGGCGGCTGGGCTGGGCACATGGGGTCGAGTGTAGGCCACGGTCTCTGGCATGATCCCGGGTTCTCCTGGTTTTCCCTGATTGCCCATGCCCACTCGCCGCTGGGAGCTCGACGCCCTGCGCGGCCTGATGCTCGTCCTGATGACGCTGACCCACATGCCCACGAGGTTCTCGTTGCCCATGGGCCAGCCACTGGGCTTCGTGTCGGCGGCCGAGGGCTTTGTCTTCCTGTCGGCCTTCATGGCGGGCCGCGTCTATGGCCGCCGGGGCCGGCGCGACGGCTGGCCCGCCATGCAAGAGGCCTTCTTGCACCGCGCCGCGCGCCTCTACCTCTGCCAGCTCGGCCTGCTGCTGCTGGCCTTCACGCTGATCGCCTGGCTGGGGCAGCGCAACCACCAGGGCGGCGCCACCGGCCTGCTGGAATTCTTTTTCATCGACCCTTCGACGGCGGTAATCGGCGCCGCGCTGCTGCTGCACAACCCGCCTCTGCTGGACATCCTGCCCCTGTACATCGTGTTCATGCTGCTCAGCCCCTGGCTGCTGCGCCGGGGCCTGAGCGTGGGTTGGCGCGGCGTGCTCGGCATCAGCGGGCTGCTCTGGCTGGCCGAGCAATGGGGGCTGGGGCAGGCCTCGCATGGCGCCCTCGCCGCCTGGCTGGCGCTGCCCATCCCCTACAGCGAAACGGGGGCGTTCCATCTGCTGGCCTGGCAAGCGCTGTGGGTGGTCGGCCTGTGGCTGGGCGCGCGCGATGCCCCCCTGCCGCGCGTGCCCCTGTGGGTGCTGCTGCCGGCGGTGCTGTACGCCAGCGGCATGCTGTTGTGGCGCCACATGGTGGGCCAGGACCCCATGCCTGGCGTACCGGCGGTGGCGCTGCTGTTCGACAAATGGTCCCTGGGACCGTTGCGCATGCTCAATGTGGCCAGCCTTGCGGTCTTGCTGGTGGCAGCCGGCCCCTGGATCTCCCGCGCCTTGCCGCGCCCCGTGCCGCTGGAGCTGCTGGGCCGCCACAGCCTGGCGGTGTTCTGCGCCCACCTCGTCATCACCCTGCTCACCCTCGCCTTCTTCGGCTCGACCGAGGTGATCCGCCCCTGGCGCAGCGACGGGGTGCTGTTGCTGGGGGCATTCGCTGGTCTTTTTGCGGTGGCCCTGCTCGCCGAACGGCGAGGCCCAGTTGCAAAAGAATGTAGACCCGGGCCCTGGGCCGGGGCCCGGCGGGAACTTTAGGCCTCGCCCGGCGCCCCACCAGGGCGGGCGTTTTCCTTGGCGCCCGCCTCCGACCTGGATGGATGAAGGACCGATGAGCACGAGCGACCGTCGGTGGGAACTGGATGCGCTGCGCGGCCTGATGCTCGTGCTGATGACACTGACCCACCTGCCCACGAACCTGGCCGGCCCCACCGGACAGCCGCTGGGCTTCGTCTCGGCGGCCGAGGGCTTCGTGCTGCTCTCGGCCTACATGGCCGGCAAGGTCTATGCGGGCAAGGCCCGCAGGCAGGGCGACGCGACCATGACCACCGCCTTCCTGCTGCGTGCGCTCAAGCTCTACGCCTGCCAGATCGCGCTGCTGCTGTTCGCCTTCACCGTGATCGCCGGCATCGGCCTGCTGCTGCGCGAAGGCGCCGTCACCAGCCTGCTCGGCTTCTACCTGGAAAAGCCCACGCTGGCGCTGGTGGGTGCGGCGCTGCTGCTCTACAACCCGGCTCTGCTGGACATCCTGCCCATCTACATCCTGTTCATGCTGGCGAGCCCGCTGGTGCTGCTGCATGGCAACGCCCACGGCTGGCGAGGCGTACTCGCCCTCAGCCTGGCGGTGTGGTTCGGCGCCCAGTTCGGCCTGGGCCCGGCGGCCTATCACCTGGCCACCGGCTGGTTCGACATGCCGCTGCGCTACCGCGACATGGGGGCCTTCGAGACCCTGGCGTGGCAATTCCTGTGGGTGCTGGGCCTGTGGCTGGGCTCCCTGCACAGCCAGCCCGGCGCGGCACCCACGCGCTTCCCGCGCTGGATGGTCGCTGCCGCCCTGGCGCTGGCCCTGGTGGCCTTCGTCTGGCGGCACGGGGTGGGCCAGACACCGGTGCCCGGCCTCTCACCCGTCAACCTCATGTTCGACAAGTGGCACCTGGGTCCGCTGCGGCTGCTCAATGTGATGGCCTTGCTGGTGCTGGCGATGCACTTCGCGCCCTGGCTGCGGCGCGAGCTGCCCCGCTGGGGCGTGCTGGAAACCCTGGGACGGGCGGCGCTGCCGGTGTTCTGCGCGCACCTGGTGGTGGCGCTGCTGGCGCTGGCGCTGTTCGGCTCTGCGCAGCCGCAGCGACCCTGGTCTGTGGACCTGCTGATCCTGTTCGTGGGCTTCTACGCACTCTGGCTGGTGGCCCGGGTCACCCTGGCCCGCGAACGCCGCCACCACGCCCGGCCACCACGGGCACCGGTCCGCGTGGCGGCAGTCAGCCCTTGAGGTGCTGCGCGATCAGCTGCCGCCAGAGGCTGTAGCCCTGCGCATTGAGATGCAGGCGGTCGTCGGAAAACAGCTCGGGGCGCGGCTGGCCCTGGGCATCGATCATCAGCGAGAAGACATCGATGAAGTCCAGGCGAGGCTCGGTCTGGCTGTAGATCTCGATGCGCTCGTTGGCCTCGCGCACCGCCGGTATCAGGTGGGCGCGCAAGGGGCTGGGCTTGATGGAGACGAAGGCGATGCGGCTCTCGGGCAACGCGTCCTTGACGGCCTGCACAAAGGCAACGAAGCGTTCGGCCACCTGCTGCGGCGAGGCACCCTCGGCGATGTCGTTCTCTCCGGCGTACACCACCACCAGCCTGGGCTGGTAGGGCAGCACCAGCCGGTCCACCAGCTTCACGCAATCCAGCAGCTGCGACCCGCCGAACCCGCGCTTGATGACCACCGGCTGGTCGGCAAAGCTGGTCTCCAGGTCGTTCCACAGGCGGATGGAGGAACTGCCCACGAACACCACGCCACCCGGCGCAGGCGCGCGCAAGCGATCGGCCGCCGCGAAGGCATCCAGGCTGGGCTGCCAGCGCGGGTCCACGGCACTGGCGGCGGCCGGCGCCAGTGCGGCCACCTGTGTGGGCGCCTGCGTCTGGGCCTGCCCGGGCAGGGCCATGCCCGCGAGGGACAGGCAGACCCCCAGGCGGGTCAGGCGGCGCGGAAGAAAGCGGTTCGATGGCATGGGGCAGCGCAGGGAAGGCGGGCGAGGAAGTGGATCGCGACGGGCCGGGAGAAGTTCTGGAGCGCAGTGTAAAGACACCACCCGCTCAGGAGGCCTCGCCAAGCCCCAGGCGGCGCATCCAGCCGGCCAGCGCGCGTTCGTCGGCGTTGCCGCCGTCGTAAGCCGCCAGCATGGCGGCATGGGCTTCGGGCCGGTGCTGGTTGAGCTTGATCTTGCACTGCAGCGCGGTCACGCGGAACTCGAAGGCGGCAATGCCTTGCATGAGGCGCTGCTGGAAGTCCTCGTCCAGCGCGCGCCACTGCGCAGCGTAGGCTGGGTCGTGGTCATGGATGAGGTGCTTGAGCAGGCGGTCCTTGTCGCCGAAACCGCTGACCTCGCGCGCCTGCACGGTCGCGTGCACCGCCAGGTAGTTCCAGGTCGGCACGCGGGCCAGGTCGGGGTAGACGCGCGGCGTCATGTAGGCCTGTGGCCCGAGGAAGGTCACCACCGCCTGGGGACGGGCCCGCAGGTAGGCGGCATGCGGGTTGGGCCGCGCCACGTGGCCCAGCAGCACCAGCCCGCCACCCTCTTCCTCCAGCAGGTGCAGCGGCAGGTGGGTGACGAAGGGCACGCCCTCGTCGTCGTTGGAGATCAGGCTGGCAAAGGGATGCGAGCGCATGAGCTCGCGGGCCATGCCCGGGTCCTTGGCGGCGAATGAGGGCGGCAGGTACATAGAGAGAGTGGCCGGCAGTTGGCGTCACAGGGCAGTGTAGATGAGCACAAGCCCTACTTGATCTGTATCAAACGCAGCCCGATTCTTCAGCGGAGAGCGGCCTGCCAACCTTGAACCCGCTCCGGCCCTGTGGTCCTATCGGAACATGGCGCCCACCGACCCTTTCCCCTCTTCCGCTTCCTCCACCACCACACCCGACCGCACCCCAGCCGAGGCCTGGCACACCCTCACCGCCGACGAAGCGCTGCAGCGCCTGGCCACGACACGCCAGGGACTGGCCAGCAGCGAGGCCGGCAGGCGGCTCGGTCTGTACGGCCCCAATGAGCTGCCCGCGCCGCCACGCAAGCCGGCACTGCTGCGCTTTCTGCAGCAGTTCCAGAACGCGCTGATCCTGTTCCTGATCGCCGCCGCCGCGCTCGCGGCCGGGCTGGGTCATTGGGTCGACGCGGCGGTGATCGTGGGCGTGGTCACGGTCAACGCCATCGTGGGTTTCGTGCAGGAGGGCAAGGCCGAGGAAGCCCTGGGCGCGCTGCGCGCCATGCTCGCCCCGAGTGCGCACGTCCTGCGCGACGGCCAGCGCGACACGGTGCCGGTGGCCGCGCTGGTGCCCGGCGACGTGGTGCTGCTGGAGGCCGGCGACCGCGTGCCGGCCGACCTGCGGCTGCTGCGCGCCCGTGGCCTGCTCGTGGACGAGGCCATCCTCACCGGCGAATCGGTCACCAGCGTCAAGACCGGCGAGGCCGTGGCCAGGGACTGCGCGCTGGGCGACCGCGAGGGCATGGCCTATTCGGGCACCCTGGTCGCGGCGGGCCAGGGCCTGGGCCTGGTGGTGGCCACCGGCGTGCACACCGAGATCGGGCGCATCGGCAGCCTGCTGGGCGGCGTGCAGTCGCTGACCACGCCACTGCTGCGCCAGGTGAACCAGTTCGGCCAGCGCTTCACGGCGTTCTCCGTGGCGGTCGCGGCCGCGCTGTTTGCCTTTGCCGTTGGCCTGCGCGGCATGGACTGGGTGGACGCGCTGATGGTGGTGGTGGCCATCGCGGTCTCGCTGGTGCCGGAAGGCCTGCCCGCGGTCATCACGATCACATTGGCCATCGGCGTGCAGCGCATGGCTACGCGCCACGCCATCGTGCGGCGCCTGCCAGCGGTGGAAACCCTGGGCGCGACCACGGTGATCTGCTCCGACAAGACCGGCACGCTGACCCGCAATGAAATGACCGCCTGCCGCGTGGTCGCCGATGGGGTGACCCTGCCCGTGGGCGGATCGGGCTATGCCCCGGTGGGCCGCTTCGAGTTGCCTCCAGGCCAGCACGCCCTGCCCGCCCACGCGCGCCGCCTGGTCGAGGCCGGCCTGCTGTGCAACGACGCCCGGCTCCTGCCAGGCGCGCCGGGCGACTGGCGCGTGGACGGCGACCCCATGGAGGGTGCGTTGGTCGCCCTCGCAATGAAAGCTGGCCTGGACCCGGCTGCGCTGCGCGCCGGCCACCCGCGCGCGGACGAGATTCCCTTCGACGCCGCCCACCGTTTCATGGCCACCCTGCATCCTCGCGCCGACGGTGGCGCCGAGCTGTTCGTCAAGGGCGCGCCGGAACGTGTGCTGGCCATGAGCCACCACCAGATCGACGCGCATGGCGCGTTGCACCCGCTCGATGCCGGGTACTGGCAGCAGGCGATCGCCGATGCCGCCTCGGCGGGCGAACGCGTGCTGGGCTTCGCGGTGCGGCGCCTGGACGCCGTGCCGACCCAACTCGATTTCGACACCGTCGACGAGCTGGTGTTTCTGGGCGTGGTGGGTTTCATCGATCCGCCGCGCGCCGAGGCGATGGCCGCCGTCGCCGACTGCCACGGCGCGGGCATCGCGGTGAAGATGATCACCGGCGACCACGCGGCCACGGCCGCGGCCATCGCACGCCAGCTCGGCCTGTCCGCGGCGCCACGGGTGGCCACCGGCCAGGACGTGGACGCCGCTTCCGACCAGGACCTGCGCGCGCTGGCGCTGCGCACCCATGTGTTCGCCCGCACCAACCCGGAACACAAGCTGCGCGTGGTTCGCGCCCTGCAGGCCGAAGGCCAGGTGGTGGCCATGACCGGAGACGGTGTCAACGACGCGCCTTCGCTCAAGCAGGCCGACGTCGGCGTCGCCATGGGCCACAAGGGCACGGACGCCGCCCGCGAAGCGGCGCAGATCGTGCTGACCGACGACAACTTCGCCTCCATCGTAGCGGCGGTGCACGAAGGGCGCACGGTCTACGACAACATCCGCAAGGTGATCGCCTGGACCCTGCCCACCAACGGCGGCGAGGTGCTGGCCATCGTGGCCGCGCTGGTCTTCGGCCTCACGCTGCCCATGACGCCGCCACAGATTCTGTGGGTCAACATGATCCTCACCATCACCCTGGGCCTGGTGCTCGCCTTCGAGCCGGCCGAACCCGGCGTGATGCGCCGGCGCCCGCGCCAGCCCGGCGCGCCCCTGCTCTCGCCGTTCATGCTCTGGCGGGTGGTGTTCGTCTCCCTGCTCTTCACGGCGGGCGCCTTCGGCATCCTGGCCTGGGCGCATCACCGCGGCCATGGCACCGAGCTGGCGCGCACCCTGGTGGTCAACACGCTGTGCGTGCTGGAGATCTTCTACCTCTTCAACGTGCGCTACCTGCACATGCGCTCCTTCACCTGGCGCGGCGCGCGCGGAACGCCGGCCGTGTTGTGGGCCGTGGCCGCCGTGGTGCTGGCCCAGTTGGCCTTCACCTACCTGCCCTGGATGCAGGCCCTCTTCGACACCCGCGACGTGCCGCTGGTCGATGGCGTCATCGTCATCGCGATCGGTGTAGTCTCCATGCTGGTGCTCGAAACCGAGAAGGCGCTGCTGCGGCGCTGGGACGTGTTCGCCGAACTGCGGCCCGCGACCCCGGCCAGTGCCTGACCACCGCCACCCGCTGAAAGGATCTCCGCATGACCGCTCCCGCCCCGCCAACGCCAGCCGCCCTCCTGTTCGCCACCGACCTCAGCAGCCGCTGCGACCGGGCGCTGGACCGCGCCCTGCTCTGCGCCCGCCAGTGGCAGGCCCGGCTGGTGGCAATGACGGTGGTCGAGCCCGGTCCGCACTACCCCACCTCCGCCGCCGCCGCACTGGGCGGCGTGGCCGCGCAGGAGCGTGACATGGCCTTGCGCCACGCCGAGCAGCGCCTGCACGCCGATCTCGCCATCGAAGGTGAACTGCCGCTGTCCATCCGCATCGGCCAGGGCCCCGTCGCCGCCGCCATCCTGGAAGCCTGCAAGAGCGAGGGCGCCGGCCTCATCGTGACCGGCGTGGCCCGCAACGAAGCGCTCAGCCGCGTGGTGCTCGGCTCCACCGTGGACGACCTGGCGCGCCACGCCCCCGTGCCGCTGCTGGTGGTGCGCAACCGGGCGCGCGAAAGCTACCGGCAGGTGCTGGTGGCCAGTGACTTCTCGCCCGCCTCGGCCCTGGCGCTGCGCACCGCCGCCGCCCTCTTTCCGGACGCCGCCCTGACCCTCTTCCACGCTTTCGACAAACCCTATCCCGCGCTCGCCGGCATGGATCCGGCCGTGGCCCAGGCCGACGGGCGGCGCCAGGCCGAAGAAGAAGCCCGGCGCTTCCTGCACACCAGCGAACTGCCCGAGGCGGCGCGCGCGCGCGTGCGTCTGCTGCTCTCCTACGGCGACGCCAGCGTGCTGCTGCACGCGCACAGCCTGGCGCACCCTGGCGACCTGGTCGTGCTCGGCACCCAGCGCCGCCGAGGGCTGCTGGGCCTGCTGCTGGGCAGCGTGGCCCAGCGCATCCTGGAGCAGACCGAGAACGACGTGCTGCTGATCCCTCCCACGGCCACCGCATGACACGGCTGGCCCTGGAGCGCCACCAGGTCTGGCTCTACCTGGCCGCCATCGCGCTCGGCCTGGCCGCCGGCACGGCGCTGCCGTCGGTGGCACCTGCCCTGGAACACCTGCTCTGGCCCACCCTGGCGCTGCTCCTGTTCGCCACCTTTCTGCAGGTGCCGCTGCGGCACCTGCGCGAGGCGCTGAGCGACCGGCGCTTCGCCGCCGCCGTGCTGCTGGGCAATTTCGTGGCCGTGCCCCTGCTGGCGTGGGGCCTGGCCAGCCTGCTGCTGCCTGCCGGCGAACCCGCGCTGCGCCTGGGCGTGCTGCTGGTGTTGCTGGTCCCGTGCACCGACTGGTTCATCACCTTCAGCCAGCTCGGCGGCGGCAACGTGCCGCGCGCCGTGGCGGTGACCCCGCTCAACCTGGTGCTGCAACTGCTGCTCCTGCCGCTGTACCTGGCGCTGATGACCGACACCGGCGGCCTCGGTGCGTGGGAACCGGCCGGCCTCGTGCCGGCCACGCTGATCGTGCTGGTGCCGCTGGCCGCCGCCGCCGTGGCCGAACGCGGGATCGCCACCCATCCCCGCGCACAGGCCGCGCGCGAGGCCATGGCCTGGTGGCCGGTCCCGCTGCTGGCGGTGGTGGTGTTTCTCATCGCCGCCGCGCAGGTGGGCGCGGTGCGCGCCGCGCTGGCCGAACTCGCCACGGTGCTGCCGGTGTTCGTGCTCTACCTCGCCGGTGCCGCGCTGCTCGCCCGTGGCCTGGCCGGTGCGCTGAAGCTCCCGCGCGACCAGGGCCGCACCCTGGCCTTCAGCCTGGGCACGCGCAACTCCTTCGTCGTGCTGCCGCTCGCGCTCGCACTGCCCGCGGGCTGGGAGGTGGCGGCCATGGTCGTTGTCGCCCAGTCCCTGGTCGAGCTGTTCGGCATGGTGGTCTACGTTTGGGCGGTGCCCAAGGTGCTTTTCCGATGACGGACCTGCTCGCCGAACTCTATCCCTGGGTCAAGACCACGCACGTCGCACTGGCCTTGACCAGCGGCGGCCTGTTCGCGGGCCGAGGCATCGGCGTGCTGCTCGGCGCACAGACCCCCATGGCCGCGCCCGTGCGCCACCTGAGCCAGGCCATCGACAGCGCCCTGCTGCTCGCCGCCCTGCTGTTGCTGGCCACCCTGCAGCTCAACCCGTTCGCCACACCGTGGCTGCAGGCCAAGCTCATGCTGCTGCTGGCCTACATCGTCAGCGGCAGCTTCGCCCTGCGCCGCGCCCGCACCCGGGGCGGCAAGGCCATCGCCTTGGTGTTGGCGCTGGCCTGCTTCGGCACCATGGTGGCGGTGGCCGTCACCCACCGGCCGCCGTGGCCGGTCGCGTGGCTCCCTGCATACCCGGCTGCGTGAAGCAGGGGCCCCGAGGGCGCCGGCCGTCGTCGGATGCCCTCCATACCCGCTCGGAGACGGCATCCGGATGGCTGGTGCCATGTGCCGGCCGCGCCCGGTGCAGCGATCAAGAATGGCCCACATCCCTGTTGTTCACGTGTCCACGTAGGGGGTTTCCATGGGCAGTACACACGCCGCCACCGCACAGCGCCGCCCGATGCCATTGCCGCAGGACCAGGCCGATGCCCTGCACGACGGGTTGATTTCAGCCCTGGGAATGACAGAACCGCAGGCGCGCACCGATCGCCTGGAAAGCTTGTTGCGCGCAGACCCCACGCTGGCTGCGCGCATTGCATGCACGAATGAGCCCGCCGCGCTCAGGCAGCTGGCCTGCCGCGCCGTGCCCTACCTGGAACCCGATAGCCAGGCACAAACGGCCCGCGCGCTCCTGACGGAGCAGGCGGTGGCCGCCCTGCTGGCGGATCCGGACCTGAACGGCATCGTCGATGGGCTGGTCGCCGCGGTCCACCTGCATCCGCCCGATCGCCTCTCCGTGAGCGAGAGGTTCCTCCAGCCCCCGCATCCGGCCCGGGTGGCCCAGGAGGGATCTCCGAGTCAGATCGACATCTGCCTGTCGGCAATGATGGAACTCCCGCCGCCATCGCGTGACCCCGCCGTGCGCGCCCTGCTCTCCGACGACGCGGTCGCGCGCATCATGGACAGCAACAATGAGGGGCGGCGTCAGCGGCTGAGCGATGCCATCGGTCGACTGCCTCCTGCGCATCAGGCGGAGATCTCGCCGTGGCACCAGGCGCTGGCGACGCTGCACCACTGTGTCCGCGAGGGAGGCGCGCCCGAGTGGCGTGGAGCGCTCGCCACCATAGAGAGGTTGGGCTGGCATATGGGGCGGTTCACCCACGGCATGGGCCTGCTGATGCAACCGCAGGCATTGCGGGCCCTGAGCGGACGCCTGCAGCCTGATGACCCCGGCGCGGGTGCGCTGGTCAACGACCTTGCCCGGGCTGCCGCACAGCTGGACCCTGCGCGTTCGGCCGCCTGCCTGGAGGCCTTGTTCGACTCGACCCCTTCGGTACAACTGGCCGCGCGAACACCTCAGGGCGCCCTGCAGGTCGCCCGCCTCGCGGCGGCGGGCATGTCCGATGTCCAAGGCGGCTGGATCCTGGCTCATCTGGAGCGCACCCAGGCCGTGGAGCGCATCTGCCGGAGCGCTTCGGGGGATGAGCTGTTTGAGCTCGCCGAGGCCTTGTTGCGGCCCGGCACGCCCATGCACCCCAATCGCCAGTCGCCCCTGGTCTCCGTGCTGCAGACCCTGGTAACGCAAGCCTCGGAAGACAGGTTGTTCACGCTGATGTGCCATGCCGCAGATGTGCAACCGGAAGAGGCCCGGGCCGCGATTCGGCAGTCTCTCGTGCATCCAGACGCGATGGCCACGGTCGCAGCGGGTTCCAACCCCGCGGCGGTAGGCGAGTATGCGCACCTGCTCTCGCGAACAGGCCTCCGTGACCAGTTGCCAAGTCTGTGCACGCCGCATGCCTTGGAGGGCTTGCGGAATTCGCCGGATCCCCGGGCCCTGGCACACGTGGTGGCTGCCCTGGCATGGCCACCACTCTCGTCGCAAGAAGGCCGGATCTTGAGCGAGCTGTTGACGGCCGACGCAGTAGGGCGCGCGGCGCGGAGCGGCGATGCCGGGATCATCTCGGCCGTGGCCTTTGCGGTGCCGCTCATGGAAGAACCCGGGCGCACGAATGCCGCGCAAGCGCTGGCGGCCGAGGCACAGACCTGCCTGCACACGGTGGTGGTGCAGGGCAATGCCTTTGCCGCCCGCCATCTGTGGGCCCTGGCGCCCTGCCTGCCTGAAGCGGAACAGCCCGGCCACCGTGCGCGCTGCCTGTGGCCACCGGCGCTGGGCCTGATGGCCCAGGCAGCCGATGCCGGGACGGTGCGCGAACTGGTCACGGCGGCGAGCACCTGGCCTGACCCGTCACAGAGGTCCGCCATGATGGCGAGCCTCGTGTCCGAGCGCACGTTGAGCCTCGCGGCCCGGGAAGGCGATGCCGGGACGATCTTCGGACTGATGGCCGCGGTGAGCGCCTGGCCCGACCGGATAGGCAAGGCCACCCTGATGGGGCACCTCCTGTCCGAGCGCACCTTGCAGGTCGCCGTGCAGTCCGGCTCCTTGGAGCACGGCCACCAGACGATGGAAGCGGTGCGCTGGCTGGAAGGTCCCAGACGCGCCGAGGCCATGCATCGGCTGCTGGATCCCGCCCATTCCACGCTCGCGGCGCGCACGGCCGAACAGGGCGACACTCGGCAGCTCGCCCAGCTGATGTCCTCGACCCAGATCCTGGACCCCGCACGGCGACGCGAGGTATGGCAGGTGGCGATGACGCCGCGGGCGGCCGCGGAAATGGGCGCCCACGGCACGGCGGCCGAACTCGATGCTTTTCTGGGAGCGCTGATGGAACAACCGCCAGCGCGCAGGAGCGAACTGGGCGAAAGGGCACTGACCGACCGTGCTGTGGATGCGGTGCTGGCAAACGCGCAAGGCCCCTACCGCATGCTGTCCTCGGCGGCACGGCTCGCGGCGGCGGCAACCGCACTACCCGCGCCCCGGGGATCCCAGGTGGTGGAGCGCGTGCTGACGCCCACCGTAGCGCGCGGGCTGAGCCAGCAGGAACATGGCGCGCTCATCGCCCAGGCCGCGGCCGCCGCGCTGCTCATTCCACCCGGGCGTAGGCAAGTGGTGCTGCAGCAACTGCTGCAAGACCCGGCGCCCGATGCGCTGATGCGCAGCGGAACCACCCGCGAGATCGTTCAGGTTCTGGGCATGGCCGGGCACCTGCCCGAAGCCGATCGCGCCGGCTGGGTGCGCCCCTTCCTGGCCGACGAAGAAACCCTGCTCCGGCTGGCGAGCAACCCGCAGGGGCGAGAGGCCCTGGCACAGGGACTGCATGTCCTCGGCGAGCAGGAGCGGGACGCCGTGCGCGAAACCTTCGCGCGCCACGGCCTGCGCCCACCGGTACCGGGTCTCTGGCCACGCCACGCGGCGGCGGGCGGCGGTGCCCACTGGACCCAGTACATGGGCCAGGGGGGTGGCCACGGCACCGGGCCGGGCGGCCCGCAGCCACAGGGCGGGCGGGGCCACGGACAAGGCGGATTGGGTTAGCCCTATTTTTCCAGGTGGGGCTCCAACAGCGCCCGGGCCTGGAACAGGCTGCCGGCCATGGACAGGTGGTTGTCGTCGGCGTACAGCAGCGCGCCCGTGGCGTCGAACACCTGGCATTGCTCGCCGGGGCAGAACACGGCCAGGCTGTCCAGCACCGTCACGTTGCGCAGCGCGTCCATCTGCTGGCGGTACCCGGCCTGCCGCTGCAGCACCTCTGCCCGCGCCGGGCGGCAGTCGCGCGTATGCCGGCGAAGGGGCCGTGGGATGCAGGCTTCCGCCATGCTGGAGAGTTCCGGGTTCTCCGTCACGTAGAAGAGTTGCCGGCCGTCGCGCTGCAGCGCATCAACGGTCTTCTGCGCGCCCTGGCCGAACGCAGCGGCCGTCACGGTGCCGCGCGGCAAGGTGTCGCCCGGTCCGGCGGCGAGGTCGATGCCATCGAGGTAGATCGGCCCACGCGTGAAGATGAAGACTTGGCGCACGTCCTCGCGCGCTGAGAGGGTCTGCAAGATCTGCGCGGTTTGTTCGGAGCAGGCCGCGCGCTCTGTCTCGTTGGCGCCCACGGGGGTGTCGAGAAACGGCGGGCAGCCGCTGTTGGCCAGCAGCACCGTGTTCAGGCCCTGTGCCCGCGCCTCCCGGGCCAGGCCCGGGAAGGCGACGTGGGCATGGCTGTCGCCAATGAGTGCGACCGTGCGCGCACTCCCGGCGTCGTCAAACCGGCAGTAGTGGAACAGCGGGTCCGCCAGGCCGCTGTAGCGCCGGCAGGCATCGTCCTTCTCGGGGGTGCGCACCAGTTCCTGCTTGTTGTCCACGAAGTGGCGCGCCGCGTCCCGCGACGGCCAGCCATCCTGGCGGTGCGTGAGGTACCCGCCCAGGCCCACCAGCAGCATCAGGCCCAGCAGGCCCGCGGCCTTGGCCCGCCCGTGTCCGCCATGCCGCAAGGGCTGTTCGACCAGGCGGTAGGTCAGCCAGGCCAGCAGCAAGGACAGCGCGACCGCCGCCAGGCGCACCGCCAGGCTCGGCGTGCCGCTTTCCACAATGCGCGCAAAGGACAGCAGTGGCCAGTGCCACAGGTAGAGCGGAAAGCTGATCAGGCCCACGAACACCAGCACCGGGTGGGCCAGCACCTTGCGGTTGACCCAGGCCGCCGGCCCGGCCGCGATGAGCAGCACCGCGCCCAGCACCGGCACGGCGGCCCAGGCGCCCGGGAAACTCAGCCCCTTGGCGATGCGCCCGAAGCCATAGCACAGCAGCAGCAGGCCCAGCACCGCCATCACGTTGGCGCGCGTGCGGCGCGCCGCGTACGGCACCGCCGGGCGGTACAGCGCGGCCCAGGCCAGCAGGCTGCCGCTGAGCAGCTCCCAGAACCGCGTCTGCGGCGAATAGAAGGTGGCCATGGCGTCCTGCCGCACGCCCTTCATGTTCAAGGCGAAGGAGGCCGCGAAGGCCAGCACGATCAGCACCAGCGGCAGGTGCGGCCGGCTCGCGCGCCAGCGCCAGAGCAGCCACAACGCCAGCGGCCAGACGATGTAGAACTGCTCCTCGATCGCCAGGCTCCAGAGGTGCAGCAGCGGTTTGGTGTCGGCGGTGTTGTCGAAGTAGCCGACCTCGTTCCAGAGCACGAAGTTGGAGACGAAGCCCGCACCCGCGGCGATGTGCCGGCCGAGTTGGGCGTACTCGTCGGCCAGCAGCGCGAACCAGCCCAGGGCCCAGCTCGCCACCAGCACCAGCAGCAGCGCCGGAAAGATGCGGCGTATGCGCCGGGCGTAGAACTCGGTGAAGCTGAAGCTGCCGCGGTCCAGGTTCTCGAACAGGATGGTCGAGATCAGGAAGCCCGAGATGACGAAAAAGATGTCGACGCCGATGAACCCGCCGCGCAGCCAGGTCGGGAAGGCATGGAACACCACCACCGACAGCACGGCCACGGCGCGCAGGCCGTCGATGTCGGGGCGGTATTTCGGGTGGGAGAGACCGGTGGCGGGGTGGACGGACATGCGGCGGGAGCGTGACGGCGGGCGGGCCTGCGGGCATCCGGCAAGGCCGGTCCGGGCCTCGTTCGCGCACCCCCGCGCGGGCGGTCTCGCATCATACGCAATACCCCCACCCGTTCACTCCCAGTGTGCCTACGGACGGTGGCAACCATGTTGCAGTTGCAACATCGGCACAGGGAACGGCCGGCTCACTTGCCGAAGGAGGCTTCCGACGCGCCGTCCTGGCCACGGCTGACGGCCAGGCCGTCGTCGGCCCGCAGTTCCCGGAAAACCAGGGCGGAGAGGACCGTCAGCGCACCCAGCGCCAGAAAGGCCTGGTGAATGCCATGGATCAGCTCCGCGGGATTGCTGTGGAAACGGTCCGGGATGAAGAGCGCGGCCACCAGCGAGGCGGTGGCGACGCCAAAACTCATCGACATCTGTTGCAAGGTGCTGGAAATGGTGCTGGCCATGCTGGTGTCGCTGCCGGACACGTCGGCGTAGACCAGGGTGTTCATGCTGCTGTACTGCAGCGAGGAGCAGAAGCCAAACAGGAAGCCTTGCAGCAGGATCTGCCACACCGGCGTGCCCGGGCCGATGGTGGCAAAGAGCATGATCAGGCCGCCCATGAGCACGGTGTTCCACAGCAGCACGCGCCGGTAGCCCAGGCGGGCCAGGATGTGCGGCACGAATACCTTCAGGCTGATGGCCGCGATCGGCTGGGCGACGATCAGCAGCGCTGCCTGCACCGGCGTGTAGCCCATGCCCACCTGGTACAGCAGCGGCAGCAGGAACGGCATGCCGCCAGCACCCAGCCGCGTGATGAAGCTGCCGCCGACCGCCACGCGAAAGGTCCGTATGCGCAGCAGCACCAGCCTCAGCAAGGGCCGGGGCGTGCTCACCGCGTGGCGGCCGTAGGCGGCCAGCAGCGCCATGGAGAGGCCCAGGAGCGCGAGCATTTCCCGGCCGCTGAGCGTGTGCTCGCCAAAGACCTCCAGCACGTACGACAGCAGGGCAATGCCGCTGCTGAACTGCACCAGGCCGATCCAGTCGAGCGGGTCGCTGCGCTCGGTCCGGTAGTCCGGCAGATGCCGCCACACCATGTACAGGCCGACCAGGCCAATGGGGATGTTGACGAAAAAGATCGCGCGCCAGTGCAGGTAGTGCACGATGAAGCCGCCCGCCACCGGCCCGAGCATGGGCCCGATCAACGAGGGAATGGCCACGAAGCTCATGGCGCGCACCAGTTCCCCCTTGGGAAAGGTGCGCACCATGGTCAGGCGCCCGACCGGCACCATCATGGCCCCGCCCATCCCCTGGAGGATGCGACAGGCCACCAGGGTGTGGATGTCGGTGGCGATGCCGCACAGGAAGGAGCCCAGGGTGAACAGCGCGATGGCGGTGGCGAACACCCGGCGGGTGCCAAACCGGTCCGCCAGCCAGCCGCTGACCGGCACGAAAACGGCCACGCTCAAGGTGTAGCTGCTCAGCACGGCCTTCATGCTCAGGGGCTGCACCTGCAGCGCCGCAGCGATGGCCGGCACCGCCGTGTTCAGGATGGTGGTGTCCAGCGACTCCATGAAGAACGCCACCGCCACCAGCCAGGGCAGCAGGCGCCGCACGCGCTCGGAGGCGGGCTCCGTCACAACTGGAACCCCAGCCAGAGCAGCATGCCTTCCGCGAGATCGCGCGCCAGGCCGGGCGGCTTCGCGGCCCATGGGCGGGCGCGCTGGCGTTCGTGTTCGAACCAGTCGCCGAAGCGCCGGACGTCGTCCTGCCCGTGGAAGGCGCACATGAGTTCGTAGTTGAGCAGCAGGCTGCGGCTGTCCAGGTTGGCGGAGCCGGCCAGGGCCAGCACCTCGTCGAACACCGCCAGCTTGGCGTGCATCATGTCCTGCGTCATCCAGATGCGGCCGCCGGCCTGCGCCAGCGCGCGCAGGCCGCGCCCGCGCGCCAGATCGGACAGCCGGTGGTTGGAGCGCGCCGGCACCAGAAGGTCGACCACCACGCCACGCCGGGCGGCCAGGCTCAGTGCCATGAGCAGCGAAGGGTCTGGCACGAAGTACGGCGTGGCCAGTGCGATGCGCCCGCGCGCCCGGTAGGCCGCCATGACCAGCAGCGCCAGCACGGTGTCATCGGCCTGGTCCGGGCCGGACGCCACGAGCTGGGCGCCGCCTTGCGGTACCACGCGGACCGCGGGCTCGCCCAGGCCCGCCGGCGCGGCCTGGCCGCTGGCAAACGCCCAGTCGCGCGCGAACAGGTTGGCCGCCTGCTGCACGAGACCGGTGCCAACGTCGAAGCTCAGGTCCCGCCATGCCGGTTTTCCCGCTGCGCCCGTGAAGTACTCGGCCGCCAGATTGCGCCCACCGCACCACAGGCGCGCGGCCGGCAGCCCGGCGTCGGCGATCAGCATCTTGCGGTGGTTGCGCAGGTTGGTCCTTCCCTTGAGTGGTGAATGCAGCGGCGGCACGAAGCGCTGCACCTGACCACCCGCCGCGGTCAGTGGCGCCAGGCTGACGGGTCGTTGCATCAGGCTGCCCAGGCCGTCGAGCAGCAGCCGCACGCGCACACCCTGCCGGGCCTTGGCGGCCAGACGCGCCACCACCTCCGGGCCGGGCGTGTCGTTGCCCAGGATGAAGGTGCAGATGTCGATGCGCTCCTGCGCGCCCTCGATCACCCGGAACAGGGCATCGCGGGCCGCCTGCCCATCCGCATGAAGGTGCAGGTCTTCGCAGGTCGTGGGCGCAGGCTGGCCGAGCGCGAGGATGGTGTCGACCGCCCAGCGATCGGGCCGGTCCGCCCCCGCCGGCAGCGCGGCGCGGGCTCCCGAGGGCCGGGCCAGCTTGCGGGAGCCGAACACCAGGTAGGCCGGCAGGGCCAGGTAGGGCAGCAGCACGATGAACAGCATCCAGGCGATCGCCGAGGCTGGTGGCCGGCGCTGGTGCATGGCGTGCGAGCTGACCACGTAGACCAGCACGGCCAGCAGGGTCACCAGGCCATGGAGCGTGAGCCAGTGGGTCGCGTTCGTGGGTGGCAGCATGGGCCGCAGTATCCGGCCAAAAGCGGCTGAAGGGGCGGGCCTGGCGCGGCCCCCGGGGGTCGCGGTGCCTCCCAATGCCCGCCCACCCACATATGGCGGCCAGCGACCCAGTTCCAGTAGCCACCGATCCACACCTGCCCCGGGATCGGGGCGACCCCGATCACCTCCACCGGTGGGGGCGGGGGCGCCGCGTAGACCACCTCGCCGACGAAGCGCGGCGCCGGCGGCGCCACCACGCAACCCGCGAGGCCGCCCAGCAGCGAAGGATCGGGTATTCGTCAGCCACGGCTGGTACATGCAATGAAGGCCGCCGCGCGCCACCAGGAAACGCCCATGCCCGCCAGCGTGCATGGGCACGCCGGCGGCACCTGCTTCAGTAAGGCGAATCGGGGAAGTAGAACTTCGCCGCGTTCTCCTTGGTCACCAGCACCGAGGGAATGATGGTCGTGGCCGGCATGGGCTTGCCGGAGACACGCGCATCCGCCGTGAGTTTCATGGCGTCGGCGATCATGCTGGGCGAATAGGTCACATTGGCGGTCACGAGCTTGTCACCGTCCATGACCTTCTTGATGTAGTCCTTGGCGCCGGCACCGCCCAGCACGAGCTTGACGTCGGTGCGCTTGGCCTGCTCGATGGCACGCTGCACGCCCACGGCCATGTCGTCGTCCGACGCCCACACGGCATCGATCTGCTTGAAGCGCGTGAGGTAATCCTGCATCACCTTGAACGCGTCATCACGGTTCCAGTTGCCGTGCTTGGCATCGAGCACCTTGATGCCCGGGTGGGCCTTCATGACCTCATTGAAGGCATCCACGCGCTGGTTGTCGATCACGGTGGGAATACCGCGCAGGATGACCACGTTGCCCTTGCCTCCCATGGCCTTGGCCATGTACTCGCCGGACACCTTGCCAAAACCGGGGTTGTCGCCCGCCACGTAGGCGTTCTGCGCGGAAGGGTCCGTCAGGCCGCGATCGACCACCGTCACGAAGACGCCCTTGCCCTTGACCTGGGCGACCGGGCGCGTGAGCGGTGCCGACTCGAAAGGCAGGATCACCAGGGTGTCGATCTTGTTGACCGCCTGCAGATCCTGGATCTGGTTGGCCTGCTCCGAGGGGGAACTGGCGGTCTTCACGATCACCTTCACACCGGGGTGCTGTTTCTCGATCTCGTCCTTGGTGCGGTTGGCCCAGTACACCACCCCGCCCGTCCAGCCGTGGGTGGCCGCCGGCACCGACACGCCGATGACGGGCTTGTTCTGCGCGAAGGCCGGTGAGGCAAGAAGGCTGCCAAGGGCGAGAGCGGTCAGGGTGAATAGTCTGCGTTGCATGCTTGTCTCCAGGTAGGTTTGCGGGTCACAGGTGTCCGCGAGCGCCCCTGGGGCTGCCCCGCGGTTCGTCTCATCGACGCCCTCTTTGCAGGAAGGCCACGATGATGATCACGAACCCCTGCACCGCCGCGTTCAGGTACACGCTGATGATGCTGGTGAGGTTCAGGATGTTGCTGATGACGGAGAGCAGAACGGCACCGACGACGGTGCCGAAAATGCGCCCTCCTCCACCCTTGAGCGCGGTGCCGCCGACGATCACGGCGGCGATCGCCTCGAGTTCCCAGAGCAGGCCCGTGGTGGGTGAAGCCGAGCCCAGGCGCGGCACGTACAGCAGCGTGGCCACCGCCACGCAACCGCCCAGCAGCACGTAGGTCTGGACCTTGACCCGGTCCACCGCCACGGCGGAATACCGCGCCACCTGCTCGTTGGACCCGATGGCTTGCACATAGCGGCCATAGCGCGTGCGGTTGAGCAGGAAGCCCCCCAGCAGCGCGATGGCGGCGAACACCCAGATCGGGATCGGAATGCCCAGCCAACTGCCGTAGTAGACCGGGCTGTAGACGTCCACCAGCGCGCCATCGAGCGTGATCGCGCCGCCGTTGGCGAAGTAGGTGAGGTACGCCCGGAAGATGCCCAGCGTGCCCAGGGTGACGATGAAGGGTTCGATACGCCCCTTGGTGATGAGCAGCCCGTGCGCCAGGCCGAACACCGCTCCGAGCACCAGCGCCACCACGGCGCCCAGCAGCACGGCCAGCAGCGGCGAGCCCACCATGGGCGCGAGCTGGTTCATCACCAGGATGGTGCTGCCCGCGATCAACGCGGCCATGGACCCCACCGAGAGGTCGATGCCGCCGGAGATGATCACGAAGCTCATGCCGACGGCGATGATGCCGATGAAGGCGGTGCGCGTGAGCACGTTCATGCCGTTGTCCCAGGTCGCGAAATCCGGGTTCAGCAAGGTGCCCGCCAGGCACAGCAGCACCAGGCCGGCCAGCGGCCCGAAAGCGGAGAGGCGGCTGCCCCAGCTGACGCGGCGGCGCGGGGGCGGGCTCGCCGGTTCCGGCGTGTCGGCGACGGACGGCAGGGGACTAGTGGGTGCCGGTTGCATGGGCGATGAGCTCCTCTTCATTCAGGTGTTCGCCAGCCAGCGTGGTCTGCACCCGCCCCGAGCGCATGACCATCACGCGCTGGCACAGGCCGATGAGCTCGACCAGCTCGGACGAAATGACGACCACGCCGTGGCCTTGCGCGGCCAGCCGTGCGATCAGGAAATAGATGTCGCGCTTGGCACCCACATCCACGCCACGCGTGGGTTCGTCCAGCACCACCACGCGCGGGCCCGGTTGCAGCACCTTGGCAATGGCCAGCTTCTGCTGGTTGCCGCCCGAGAGCGCGCCGGCGCGGGCGTCCAGGCTGCCCGTCCGGATGCGGAACGCCTCCACCGCCTCCTGCAGCGCGGTGCGCTGCGAGGCCTTGTCCAGCCAGGGCCTGGCATGGCGGTCCAGGTCCATGAGCGTGAGGTTGTCCTGCAGGGAGAGATGAACGTGCAGGCCCCGTCCCTTGCGGTCTTCGCTGAGGTAGGTCAAGCCGGCCCTGGATGCGGCGCGCGGATCGGCGAAGGCCACCGATCGTCCCTGCAGCAGGACCTCGCCACCGCCACGCGGGCGCAGGCCCAGAAGCCCTTCGAACAGCTCCGTGCGTCCCGCCCCCACCAGCCCGGCAAAGCCCAGGATCTCGCCTGGATGGACGTCGAAGCTCACGCCCTCTGCCCAGCCCGGCACGCTCAGGCCGCGCACCGACAGCAGCGGCGCAGCCGCCGTCAGCGGCACCTTGGGCGGGAACATGTCGGTGAGTTCCCGGCCCACCATCAGGTTGGCCATGTCCTGCCGTGTGTGGCTCGCCGTGGGGCCTCGGGTCACGAAGCGGCCGTCGCGCATGACCACAATCTCATCGGTGATCTGCTCCACCTCGTCCAGCTTGTGCGAGATGTAGATGACGGTCACGCCGCGCTCTCGCAACTGCCGGATCAGCGCGAAGAGACGGTGCGTCTCTCCGGGCGTGAGCGTCGCGGTCGGTTCGTCCATGACCAGCAGACGCGCCTCGCGCGAAAGCGCACGGGCAATCTCCACCATCTGCTTCTCGGCCACGATGAGGTCGCGCGTGCGGGTATCCGGATCGATGTCCAGCCCCACGGCGTCCAGCGCGGCGCGGGCGGCGCGGCGCATGCCGGCGTCGTCCAGGCGCCAGCCACTTCCCCATTCGCGGCCCAGAAAGATGTTCTGCACCACGCTGAGGTCGTCGGCCAGGTTGAACTCCTGGTGGATCAGCACCACGCCCGCGGCCTCGGCCTCGCGCGAGTCGGCGAAGCGGCACGGCTGGCCATTGATGGCGAAGCCTCCCTGCCCGGCCTGTTCGTAGCCGCACAGAATCTTCATGAGCGTGGACTTTCCCGCGCCGTTTTCGCCCAGCAGGCCGTAGACGCGACCCGGCGCGAGCTCGAAGCTCACGCCGTGCAGCACCTGCACCGGTCCGAAGTGCTTGCAGACGCCGTCGAAACGCACGCTCAGGCTCATGTCAGACATCCACCCAGGTGGCGCCAGCCGCGGACGAGCGAACCGCCGCCTCGATGAAGGCCACGCCGTGCACACCGTCGTCGATGGTGGGGAAAAGCACCTCCGCGGGGGCTGGCCGGCCATCGCGAGCGGCATGAATGGCCTGCGCGATCTCGGTGTAGACGGTGGCAAACCCTTCCAGGTAGCCCTCGGGATGGCCCGAGGGCAGGCGCGTGACGCGGGCCGCGTCGGCATGGGCCGACCCGGTGCCGCGCGATACCGTGCGCGGCGCCTCGCCCAGCGGCGTGAAGCGCAGCTGGTTGGGGTGTTCCTGCTCCCATTCCAAGCCGGCCCGTGTGCCGTAGATGCGCAGGCGCAGCGCGTTTTCGTTGCCGGGCGCCACCTGGCTGGCCCACAACATGCCACGCGCGCCACTGGCGTAGCGCAGCATCACCTGCACGTTGTCGTTCAGTGCGCGGCCAGGCACGAACCGGCTGAGTTCGGCGCACAGCTGGGCAGGCTGCTGGCCGGTGACGAAGCCGGCCAACTGGTAGGCGTGCGTGCCGATGTCGCCCACACAACCACCCGCGCCCGAGCGCTGGGGATCGGTGCGCCAGGCGGCCTGCTTCTGGCCGGTGGACTCCAGCGGCTCGGACAGCCAGTCCTGCACATACTCCACCTGCACCAGGCGGACGTCTCCCAGCGCGCCGTCCTGCACCAGGCGCCGTGCATGGCGAACCATGGGGTAGCCGGAGTAGTTGTAGGTCACGGCGAACAGGCGGCCGCGCGACTGCGCGAGCGCGCGCAAGCGCTGCGCATCGGCGAGCGTGGTGGTGACCGGTTTGTCACAGATCACATGGATGCCGGCCTCCAGAAAGGCCTGCGCGGCGGGCGCGTGCTGGTCGTTGGGGGTCACGATGGCCACCGCCTCGATGCCGTCCGGCCGCGCGGCTTCTTCGCGGGCCATGGTCAGGTAGTCGGCGTAACCCCGCGCCAGCCCCAGCGCGGCGGCCGATCGCAGCGCCTTCTCGGGCGTGGACGACAGCGCGCCGGCCACCAGTTCGTAGTGGTCGTCCAGGCGGGCGGCGATACGGTGCACGGCACCGATGAAGGCCCCTTCACCGCCACCCACCATGCCCAGGCGGATGCGTCGGCGCGCACCGGCCGCCGCCGGGCTGCTCGCTTCGATGGTCATCGCGCGCCCTCCTGCAGGCCCAGCATGCGGCGCAGTTGCGCGGGGTCGGTGTCGCCGCCGGCGAAATCGTCGAAGGCCTTTTCGGTCACCCGGATGATGTGGTCCCGGATAAAGGCCGCCCCTTCTGCCGCGCCTGCCTCGGGGTGCTTGAGGCAGCACTCCCACTCCAGCACCGCCCAGCTGTCGTAGTTGTACTGGGCCATCTTCGAGAAGATGGCGCCGAAGTCCACCTGCCCGTCACCCAGCGAACGGAAGCGCCCCGCGCGCTGCACCCAGGGCTGGTAGCCCGAGTACACCCCCTGGCGCCCGGTCGGGCGAAACTCGGCGTCCTTGATGTGCAGGGCCTTGATGCGTTCGTGGTAGATGTCGATGAACTCCAGGTAGTCGAGCTGCTGCAGCAGAAAGTGCGAGGGGTCGTAGTTGATGCAGCAGCGGGGGTGGTTGTTCACACGCTCCAGGAACATCTCGAAGGTGGTGCCGTCAAACAGGTCTTCCCCGGGGTGGAGCTCGAAGCAGACGTGGCAGTCCGCGTCTTCGAAGGCATCGAAGATCGGCAGCCAGCGCCGGGCGAGTTCGTCGAAGGCGGTCTCTATCAACCCTGCGGGGCGCTGGGGCCACGGGTACAGAAAGGGCCAGGCCAGCGCGCCAGGAAAACTCACATTGCTCTTGAGCCCCAGGCGTTGCGAGGCCCGGGCGGACAGCTTCATCTGCTCCACCGCCCAGGCCTGGCGGGCCTTGGGGTTCTTGCGCACGGACTCGGGCGCGAAGCCGTCGAAGGCCTCGTCGTAAGCCGGGTGCACGGCCACCAGTTGGCCTTGCAGGTGGGTGCCGAGTTCGGTGATGGCCACGCCGTGCTCGCGCGCCACGCCAGCGACCTCGTCGCAGTAGGTCTGGGAGGCGGCGGCCTTCTCCAGGTCGAAGATGCGCTGGTCCCACGATGGGATCTGCACACCCTTGAAGCCCAGGCTGCCGGCCCATTTCGTGATCGACGCCCAGGAATCGAACGGCGCGGTATCGCTCGCGAACTGCGCCAGGTAGATGCCCGGGCCCTTGATGTTGGTGGCCATGTCTCGCTCCTTGTGTCGTGGGATGTTCAGAAGTAGCTGTTCACGAGGTGCTCCAGCCGCTCCTGCCGGGCCGAACGTGGCTGGGGCTCCAGGCCGCGCTTCTCGACCTCGCGCGCCAGGTCTTCCAGGGAGCGCTCGCCCCGCAGAATGGCGCGCCCGTCGTCGCTCTCCCAGCCTGCGTACCGGTCCTGCACGTGGCGCTGCAGCGCGCCGTCGGCCAGCATCTGCTCGGCCACCAGCAAGGCGCGCGCGCACAGGTCCATGGCCGTCGCATGGGCCCAGACCAGGTCATCCGGATCGATGGACTGGCGACGCAGCTTGGCGTCGAAATTCAGCCCCCCCTGTCCTATGCCTCCGGCCTTGAGCACCTCGTACATCGCCATCGCCACCTGCGGCAGGTTGTTGGGGAACTGGTCGGTGTCCCAGCCCAGCATCTCGTCACCGCGGTTCATGTCCAGCGAGCCGAAGATGCCCAGTGCGCCAGCCAGCGCGATCTCGTGCTCAAAAGTGTGGCCGGCCAGCAGGGCGTGGTTCTGCTCCAGGTTGACCTTGACCTCCTTCTCCAGGCCATGGGCCCTGAGGAAACCGTAGACCGTGCCCACGTCGTAGTCGTACTGGTGCTTGGTCGGCTCAGCGGGCTTGGGCTCGATCAGGATCTGGCCCTTGAAGCCGATCTTGTGCTTGTGCTCCACCACCAGGTTCAGGAAGCGGCCGAGCTGCGCCAGTTCGCGCTGCAGATCGGTGTTGAGCAGCGTTTCGTAGCCTTCGCGTCCGCCCCACAGCACATAGTTGGCACCGCCCAGCTCGTGCGTCAGCTCCAGCACGTTCTTCACCTGCGCGGCGGCGTAGGTGAAGACCTCGGGGTCCGGGTTGGTGGCGGCGCCCGCCATGTAGCGCCGGTTGGAGAACAGGTTGGCCGTGCCCCAGAGCAGGCGCACGCCGGTGTCCTGCATCTTGCGGGCGAACACGTCGCCGATGCGGCGCAGGTTGGCGTTGGACTCGGCCAGCGTGGCACCCTCGGGCGCGACATCGCGGTCGTGGAAGGTGAAGAACGGCGCGTCCAGCACGCGGAACAGCTCGAAGGCCACGTCCGCCTTGGCATGGGCCTGTGCCATCGGGTCGCCAGCGGCATGCCACGGCCGCTGGAAGCTCGGCTCGCCAAAAGGATCGGTGCCGCCCCAGCCGAAGCTGTGCCAGTAGCACACGGCAAAGCGCAACTGCTCGGCCATGCTCTTGCCCAGCACCAGGCGGTTCTTGTCGTAGTAGCGGTAGGCCAGAGGCTCCTGCGCGCTGGGCACATGGCCCGGGCCGCGGTAAGCCAACGCCGACGGGAAGCTGAAGTAGGCGGAGCGTTGTCCGCTGGCAAGGTCGTGTCTCATGCGGGTTCCGGTGTGGGTGAAGGAGAAGGCAGGTGCCGCAGGCGGCCATACAGGCGCTGCCACTGGTCGAACGCTTGGTCGTGGTGCCGCGCACGCCGCGCATCGGGCACGTAGGTGTGTTGGCGCGGCGGCTTGCCAAAGAGACGCGTGCCGTCGGCCGCCACCCGCGCCAGCCGCGCCGCGCCCAATGCGCAGCCATGCTGCGAACCAACGACCTGGTGCAGCGGCACGCCCAGCACGTCCGCGAGGATCTGGCTCCAGGTTCCCGAGCGCGCTCCACCGCCAATGAGGTCGGCTTGGGCCATGGTGGTGCCGGCGGCGGCCAGCGCCTCGCGCATGTCCCGAAAAGCGTAGGCCACCCCTTCCAGAAGCGCCCGCGTCATGTCGGCACGCCGGGTGCCGGCCGAAAGATGCACGAAGCCACCACGCAGCGCGGCGTCGTTGTGCGGCGTGCGTTCGCCGGACAGGTAGGGAGCGAACCAGCAGGCACCGTCACCGGTGGCGCTGGCATCGACCTCGTCCAGCAAGGCCGGCTCGCTGCAGGTGGTGACGGTGGACCACCACGACAGACTGGCCGCCGCCGAGAGCATCACCCCCATCTGGTGCCAGGTCTGCGGCAGCGCATGGCAGAAGGCGTGCACGGCGCGCTCGGGCGCTGGCGCGAAACCCGCCGTGGTGGCCCAGAGCACGCCAGATGTGCCCAGCGACACGAAGGCATCGCCAGGGGCCACGGCCCCCACGCCGACCGCTCCGGCCGCGTTGTCGCCCGCGCCACCGGCCACCAGGGGCGGTCGCTCGAACCCCCAGCGAGAGACCCAGTCCGCCCGCACATGGCCCGTGGGCTCGGTCCCTTCCACCAGGCGTGGCATATGCCGCTCGTCGAGACCGCAGGCGGCCAGCAGCGGTGCGCTCCAGGCGCGCGCGGCCACGTCCAGCCACAAGGTCCCTGACGCGTCGGACATGTCTTCCGCGCACTCGCCGCAAAGTTGCCAACGCAGCCAGGCCTTGGGCAGAAGCACCTTGGCCACCTGGGCGAACACCTCGGGTTCGTGCTCGCGCACCCACAACAGCTTGGGCGCGGTGAAACCGGGCATTGCGGGATTGCCGGCGCGTTGCCGAAGACCCAGCCCAGGAGCCTCCAGGGCGGCGCATTGCGCCTCGCTGCGGCCATCGTTCCAGAGAATGCAAGGCCGCAGGACGCGGTGGTCGGCCCCCAGCAGCGTGGCGCCGTGCATCTGCCCAGACAACCCGATGGCCCGCACCGCCGCCAGCAGGCGGGGATGCTCGGCCTTGAGCAGGTCCAGGCATTCGCAGGTGGCCCGCCACCAGTCCATCGGGTTCTGCTCGGACCAGCCCGGGTGCGGCCGGCTGACCGTCAGCAGCGCGCTCGCCACCGCCAACTGGCGATCGTCTTCCAGCAGCAGCGCCTTCACGCCTGAGGTACCGAGGTCGATGCCCAGGGTGATCACGGCAGGTTGTCCTTGAGGTAGATGTCGATGCGGATGCGCTCCTGGTCCGCATGCACCGGCTCGCGGGTCACGCGCGCCAGCGCCTGGCGCAGAGCCGAACGGATCTCGTGCCCGGCATCCTGGTTGATCACCGCATCCATGGTGCCGTCCAGCAGGTCCAGACGCGCGGCGGGCGTGAGCTCATGCCCCACGAACACCACCTCGCCCGCCCTGCCGCTGGCCTTGAGCGCGGCCGAGATCCCCTCATTGCCCGCGCCGATGCTGTAAATGCCACGCAACCGGGGGTGCGCCGCCAGCAGTTCGCGCGTGAGCGACTCGTTGAGCGCCGATGCGTCCTTGCCCTGCAGGCCCGGCAGCACCGTGAGATGAGCGAACTCCGCCGACATCACCTGGTTGAAGCCCAGGCTGCGCTCGGCATGGTCGCGCAAGGACAGGCTGCCGGCGATGACACCCACCTCACCCGGCTCGCGCCCGACAAAGCGGCCCAGCAGGCTCGCCGCCGTGCGCCCGGCCGCCACGTTGTCAATGCCCACGTAGGCATGGCGACGCGAACGCGGCACGTCCGACACCAGGGTGATGACACCGCAGCCGTGCTCGACCAGGCCATCGATGGCGTTCTGCGCCAGCGGATGGTCCAGCCCCATGATCACCGCCGTCTCGCACTGCCCCTGCAGCGAACGCACCATGGCCGCCAGACGCTGAGGCTCGAAGACATCGACCTCCAGGTTGTGCACGCTCACGCGGTGGTCCTGCAGCCAGACCTGGCTGGCCACCAGTTCCGCCCGCAACTGGGCCACGAAGGGGTTGCTGCCCGACGGGAAGACAAAGCACATGCGGTGCGTGCGCGTGCGCGACAGGCGCGCCGCCGCCGGGTCGGGACGGTAGTTCAGGCGCGCCACCGCCTCACGGACACGGGCGATGGATTTGGCGTGCACCCCGGCGCGGTTGTTGAGCACACGGTCCGCCGTGGCCAGGCTGACCTGCGCCTCACGCGCCACATCACTCAGCGTGGCGCGCGCGGCCGCGCTTTCTGGTTTCGCTGTCATGCCTTCATTTTGAGGTACGAACCTCAAAATGAAGGCTAGGGTTTACGCTCGGTCAAGAAAAATTGAAACTTCGAGAGGCAATTTTCCCCAACACATCAACAGAAAAAAGATGTTCGATCATCATTTTCATGAAGACGCGGCTGCTCATGGCCATGGTGCTGACGAGGGGATGACCAGCCTTCGCCCTCTTGGATCTTCAATGAACGCACCTATCTGGCCCAGCGACCTGCCGACGCCGGCCACCGCTGGCGAAACCAGCCGGCCAAGCTTTTTGGCCTCCTCTGCCAGCACCGAGTCATACGCAAAATCAGACGAAGTTCGTCGTGTTTGCGTACTGACCCTGTACCCGATTCAGTACCGCTCGGAAGTGGAGATTTCCGGCTCCTGACCCTGTACCCGATTCAGTACCGCTCGGAAGTGGAGATTTCCGGCTCCTCTGAGATCGTCGTTGCAGGCAGCTGCCTGCAACGACGGGCGAATTCGGTGGGCGTGGTCCAGTCCAACGACGAGTGGGGGCGACTCTCGTTGTAGTACTGACGCCAAGCTTCGATTTTGCCTCGTGCGTCGTCCAACGACATGAACCAGGTGGCATTGAGGCACTCCTGGCGCAGGCGCCCGTTGAAACTTTCCACATTGGCGTTGTCGGTCGGCTTACCCGGACGGCTGAAGTCGAGCTCGACACCCCGCTCGTAAGCCCACTTGTCCATAACCTTGGAGATGAACTCGCTGCCGTTGTCTGACTTGATGGTTCGTGGCATACCGCGCTCGTATGTGATGGCCGTGAGCACGCGCACGACATCCTCACCTTTGAGGCTTTGCCCTACATCGATGGCCAGGCACTCGCGCGTGAACAGATCGACCACCGTCAGCATGCGCAGCTTGCGTCCATCGAACAGCGCGTCGGCGACGAAGTCCATGCTCCATATCTCATTGATGGCGTGCGCGAGCTGTTTGGGCTGCCTGCGCTGTGCGGCCTTGTTGCGCCTTGGACGCTTCAGTCGCAGCGACAAGCCTTCCTCGCGGTACAGGCGATACACCCGTTTGACATTGTCCATATGGCCCTCCCGACGCAGCATCACATGCACACGGCGGTAGCCGTAGTGCACGCGCGTGTCGGTGATCTCCTTGATGCGCGCCTTCAATACGCTCTCGTCCTTGCGTTGGGAGACGTACAGATAGGTCGAGGCCGACATGCGCACGATGCGCAATGCCTGGCGCTGGCTGCACCCGAAGCGTTGCATGAGATCGGGCACCAACTCGCGTCGCTGGGAGGGCCTCAGAGCTTTTTTGCGACCACCGCCTGCAGCATGGCCTTGTCCAGACTCAGATCGGCCACGATCTGCTTGAGCTTGCGGTTCTCCTCCTCAAGCTGGCGCAGCCGCCTCAGCTCAGAAGGCCCAACCCCTCCGTAGCGCTTCTTCCACACATAGAACGTCGCATCGCTGATGCCCATCTTGCGACAGACCTCCTCGACACGGGTACCCAGCTCAGCTTGTTTGAGGGCAAATGCGATTTGCTCCTCGGTGAACTTGCTCTTCTTCACGACATGCTCCTGCCCACATAGGGCGTTCATCATGCCGGGTCTCTCTGTAACCGAACGGTTCGAAATCCTGGGACAGGGTCATGTCTTTCGTTCCCGCCCGTTTGCCCTGGGTGGCCCAATTTCTTGGTTCCACGCCCAGCGTGGTTGATGCCGCGCCCTCCCCCTCCATTCCTCTGTTCAAGAGCACGGGTGTAACTCCAATGAACCTCAAAACTGCAGATCTGACGGCCAAGGCCGTTCCTTCACTGGTCCTCGCACTCGCTGCCTGCGGCGCCTGGGCACAGGCCACCGCGCCCACCGGCGGCGAACTCTACCGGCAACTCCAGGGCAACCAGCCCGCCGTCGTGCCCGACAAGGGCGCCTCACCGGTTCCGCAGGCTGGCGCCGTCGACGAAAGCACCCCACGCCTGAGCAGCAACGGCCAGCGCCTGCCGGTGCGCGCCATCCGCTTCGAGGGCAACACCTCGATCTCCACCGAAGAACTCGCCAGCGTGATCCCGCCGCTGCCGCCCGAAGGCATCACCGCCGACGAACTCAACACCCTCGCGGACAAGGTCTCGCGCCACTACCGCATCCAGGGCTACCCTCTGGCCCGCGCGCTGCTCGCCGCGCAGACCAGCTCCGACGGCAGCGTCACCCTCACCATCGTCGAAGGCCGCTTCGGCCGCGTCGAGCTCGACGAATCGGGCACCCGCCTGCGCCCCGGCGTCGCCCAGCGCGTGCTCGACGCCAACCTGTGCGCCGCGGGCGCCCCATGCGAAGGGCAACCCATCACCGACAAAGGCCTGCAGCGTGCCACCCTGCTGCTCTCCGACCTCCCCGGCGTGCAGGCCGACGCCGCCTTTCGCCGCGGCACCACCTTCGGCACCGCGGACCTGGGCGTCAAGCTCACGCCCGGCCAGCGCTACGTGCTGCGCCTCGGTGCCGACAACTATGGCAGCCAGGTCACCGGCGAATGGCGCGGCTCGACCTCGCTCACCGTCAACGAACCCTTTGGCATCGGCGACCAGTTCGACGCCAGCCTCATCGGTTCGGGCAGCAAGCTCTGGAACGGCAGCGCCGCCTACAGCGCACTCGTGACCGGCTCGGGCCTGCGGGCCGGCCTCAGCGCCTCCCACACCCAGTACACGCTGGGCGACGTCTTCGCCGCGCTCGACGCGCACGGCACCGCCGACGTCGCCAGCGCCCAGCTCACCTACCCCCTGGTGCGCTCCCTGAACGCCAACCTCAGCCTCGGCCTGGCCTACAACCACAAACAGCTGCGCGACTACATCGGCATCTACGGCAGCCGCGCCACCGGCCAGATCGAGGGCACCGTCGTCTCCTTCCAGGGCGACTGGATCGACGGCCTCCTGGGCGGCGGCTACGGCAAGTTCTCGCTGTCCTTCACCAACGGCCGCCTCTCCGGCCTGGACACCATCTCGCGCGCCGCCGACCAGAACCCGCTCAACGGCTTGAAAACCGCTGGCGACTTCAGCAAGTTCAACTACCTGCTGGAACGCCAGCAGAACCTCGCCGGCGCATTCACGCTCTACGGCTCGGTCTCCGGCCAGTCGGCCAGCAAGAACCTGGCCAGCGCCGAACGCTACTACCTCGGCGGCCCCACCGGCGTGCGCGCCTACCCCATCGGCGAAGGCAGCGGAGACACCGGCACCGTGGCCACCCTCGAACTGCGCCACACCAGCCCGGCCCGCTTCGCCGGCAACAACGCCGTGCTCAGCTACGGCCTGTTCTACGACCACGGCTGGGTCCGCCGCAACCAGCGGCCCCTGGCCAGCGCCACCACCCCCAACCAGGACGACTTCGGCGGCGCTGGCCTGCGCGTCGGCCTGGGCAAGCCCGGCGCCTACAGCGTGGACCTCGTCTGGGCCCAGCAGACCGGCAGCCACCGCTCCCTGGTCGAACCCGGCAAGCGGGACCGCTTCTGGCTGCAGGCCGCCTTCCAGTACTGAGCCCTGCCTTTTTTCCGCCTTGCACGCCCTGCACGCAGCACCGCATCGCACCGTCACGTCCAACCGGTAGAGAACGCCATGACCCAATCTCAACGCACCCCCTCCAAGAACACGCAGATCCCCCTGCTCCTGCTGGCGGAAAACGCCCTGCGCGGCGCCGCATCCCTCTCGCAGGGTGAGCGCCGCCGCCAGGCCGCGCAGATGCGCCGGCGTGCGCGCCAGTTCCGGCAGGCCACCCTGGGCGGTGCGGTCATGATGGCCTTCTGCGGTGGCATGGCCCCCGCGCTGGCGCAGAACCTGCCCAGCGGCGGCAGCGTCGTGGTCGGCGCCGGCACCATCTCCGGCGGCACCGGCGCAGACAACACCCTCACCATCCAGCAGCACAGCGCCCGCCTCGGCATCGACTGGCAGACCTTCTCCATCGGCGCGGGCCACACCGTGCAGTTCCTGCAGCCCGGCGCCAGCGCGGTGGCCCTCAACCGCGTGATCGGCAACGACCCCTCGGCCATCTTCGGCGCGCTCAAGGCCAACGGCCAGGTCTTCCTCGTCAACCCCAACGGCGTGCTCTTCGGCGCCACCGCCACGGTGGACGCCGCCGGCCTCGTGGTCTCCACCAAGGGCATCAGCAACGCCGACTTCAGCGCCGGCAACTACCGCTTCAGCGGCCCTTCCCGTCCTGGCGCCACCATCGTCAACCAGGGCAACATCACCTCCACCGAAGGCGGCTACATCGCCCTGGTGGGCGACCAGCTCGTCAACGACAGCACCGGCCGCCTCAGCGCGGCGCGCGGCAAGGTCGTGCTCGCCGCGGGCGACACCATCGTGCTCACGCTCGACTCCGGCAGCCTCGTCACCGTCGCGGTCGACGGCGCCGTGCTCGACGCCCTGGTCGAGAACAAAGGCCTCAGCAGCATCACCAACCTCACCCAGACCGGCAACGGCAGCATCACCGGCAACCTGGTCTCCGCCGCCAACCGCGGCTACACAGGGACCAACATCACCCAGGAAGCGGCCGGCACCATCGGCCTGAACATTTCCAACAACGGCCTGGGCTCCAGCTACGTGCTCACCAACCTGGTGCAGAACGGCAGCGGCAGCATCGCGCTCACCAGCACCGGCGATGGCATCGTCGTCACCAACCTGACGCAGGACAGCACCGGCACCATCACCCTCAACGGCACCAGCACCCGGGCCAACCGCAGCGCCGCAGCGGCCATCCGCATCACCAACGGCCTGCAGACCGGCAACGGCGTGCTCAACCTGATCGCCAACGGGCCGACCGGTGCGCGCGGCTTCTCCGCCACCAACCTGACCCAGAGCGGCAACGGCACCATCACCGGCACCGCCTCTACCGGCTTCGGCATCTCCGCCCACAGCGTGGGCACGCTCACCCAGAGCGGCAACGGCAGCATCGTGCTGACCGGCAGCAGCGGCAGCACGTCGGAGGTGGACAACGCCATCGGCATCACCAACCTGACCCAGAACGGCACCGGCAGCGCCGTGCTCAACGGCCGCAACACCGGCTCCGGCTTTGGCGTGGTCGTCACCAACCTGGCGCAGAACGGCAACGGCAGCGTGGTGCTCAATGGCTCCAGCGACAGCGCCAACTTCAGCGTCTACGGCATTTTTCTCACCAACGGTCTGCAGACCGGCGGCGGCGTGCTCAACCTGACCGCCAACGCCTCGCTGAACGCACGCGTCATCGGCATGGGCACCACCAGCCGTACGCCCAGTACATGGAGGTGATCCGCCACTGCGACCTGTTCCTCAACCCGTTTCCGTTCGGCAACACGAACGGCATCGTGGACACGGTGTCGGCGGGCCTGATCGGCATCTGCCGAACCGGCCGGGAGGTGCACGAGCACATCGACGAGGGCCTGTTCCGCCGCCTGGGCCTGCCCGAGTGGACGATCGCGAATTCGACGGAGGCTTATGTCAACGCCGCGGTCCGCCTGATCGACGATCCGGTCGAACGCCTGGCCCTGCGCAAGGCCCTGCTGGCCCGCAACGGCGTGTCCACGCTGTTCGAAGGGCGGCCGGAGGTGTTTGGCGAAAAGCTGCTTGAGCTGGTTCGGGAGGGGGTCACGCAAACCGGCGAAGCCGAGGGCACGCCGGAGCTCTGGCACGAAACCCAACCCTCCGAACTCACCTGATCTGGACGAGTTCGAGAAAAGTTAGCGCAAACACACAATTGTGCTGCCGATCTACGGGCGGGCCCTGGCCTGCCCGTGCCCGCTGGCCCGGCTGGCGGGCACCCGGCAGCGCCAAGTGCTTGCCGCAATTGGGTTTTCTTTGCGATAATTGCGGGTTTCCCCGATTTCTACAGACCCATCATGAAACGCACTTACCAGCCTTCCAAGATCCGCCGCGCCCGCACCCATGGCTTCCTCGTGCGCATGAAAACCCGTGGTGGCCGCGCCGTGATCAACGCCCGCCGCGCCAAAGGCCGCAAGCGCCTGGCAGTCTGAGGCTGCTGCGCATGCTGTGCCGGCGCCGTTTCGCCCGGCTGCTGCTTTCTGCGGTTGCGGCGGACGCCAGGTGATCCAGCGGCTGCGGTCCCGGCAACAGTTCCAGGCCGTCATGGCGGGACCTCCCGTGGCCAGAACCCCCCATTTCGCTTTGCACCGTGCGGCCCTGTCCTGTGAACAGGGGGGGCGCGCCCTGTTTCCCGTGGCCGATGCCTGGCTGGGGGTGTTGCTGCCCAAGCGCTGGGCGCGCCGCGCGGTCACGCGCAATGCGATCCGCCGCCAGATCTATGAAGTGGCGCGGCACCGCGCCGACAGCCTGCCGCAGGCGGCCCTGGTGGTCCGGCTGCGCAGCACGTTCAACCGGGAGCAGTTCGTGAGCGCCACGTCGGTGGTGCTCAAGCGCGCGGTGCGCGCGGAACTGGAACAACTGCTGGGCCGGGTGGCCGTGCGGCCGGTGGCCGCCTCCAACGAAGCGGAGACGGGCGATGCGGCTGTCTGATGTGCCCCGTGGCCTGCTGGTGGGTCTGGTCAAGGCCTACCGGCTGTTGCTCAGTCCCTGGCTGGGCAATGGCTGCCGTTTCGAGCCCACCTGTTCCGTCTATGCCATCGGCGCTCTGGAGCGCCATGGTGCCCTGCAGGGCAGCTATCTCACGCTCAGGCGCCTTGCGCGTTGCCATCCTTGGTGCGAGGGTGGCCATGATCCGGTACCCGACTCGGCGCCGCGCGCCGCGCCGTTCTCCGGCCTGCTCTCTCCTTCCTGCGAAAAGAAGAATCGCTCATGAATGACATTCGTCGGTCCATCCTGTGGGTGGTGTTTGGCATGTCCATGGTCCTGATCTGGGACAAATGGCAGATCCACAACGGCCACGCGCCCACCTTCTTCCCCGGCTCTGCGCCCGCCAGTACGGCACCGGCCCAGCCCGGTCCGGCCGCAGTTACCGCCGACACCAGCCTGCCAGCGGCGGCGTCCACTGCCGCACCTGGGGGCTCCGCTCCTGCGTCCGAAGCACCGGGCGGCGCGCCCAGCGCGGTGGCGCAACGCCACGAGTTCAGCACCGATGTCTTCAAGCTGGTGTTCAACAGCGAAGGCGGCTCGCTGATCGAGGCACAACTGCTCAAGCATGCCGAAGCGACGCAGCAGAGCAAGGACCAGACGGTGCGTCCGTTCACCCTGCTCAACCAGGATGGCAACCATGTTTACGTGGCGCAGACGGGCTTGATTGGTGGTGGCTTCCCGACGCACAAGACGCCCATGACCCTGGTGGGTGGCAGCCCCAGCGCGCTGGCCGAAGGGCAAAACGAGTTGCAGGTGCGCTTCGAGTCGGCCGAGGTTGGCGGCGTCAAGCTGGTCAAGACCTACACGCTGCGCCGTGGCCACTACGACATCGGCGTGCGCCACGAGGTGCAGAACCTGAGCGGCCAGGCGGTGAACCCGCAGCTTTACGTGCAGTTGGTGCGCGACGGCAGCAAGCTCAGCAGCGAGACGCCGTTCTACTCGACCTTCACAGGCCCGGCGGTCTACACCACCGAGAAGAAGTACCAGAAGGTCGAGTTCGCCAACATCGAGAAGAACAAGGCGGAGTACATCAAGAACACCACCGATGGCTACGTTGCCATGGTGCAGCATTACTTTGCTTCGGCCTGGCTGCTGGGCGATGGCGTGGCGCGTGAGAACTTCGTGCGCCAGGTGGACAAGAACCTGTTCGCGGTGGGTGCGATCACCCGCCTACCGACGATCGAGCCTGGCCAGACGCAAACGCTGGAGTCGCGTCTGTTCGCCGGCCCGCAGGAGGAAAAGGTCCTTGAGACCATCGCCCCGGGGCTGGAGCTGGTGAAGGACTATGGCTGGCTGACCATTCTGGCCAAGCCGCTGTACTGGCTGCTGGAGAAGATCCACGGTTATGTGGGCAACTGGGGCTGGGCCATCGTGCTGCTGGTGGTGCTCATCAAGGCCGCGTTCTACTGGCTCAACGCCAGTGCGTACCGCAGCATGGCCAAGATGAAGAAGATCAATCCTCGCATCATGGAAATGCGCGAGCGCCTCAAGGGCAATCCGCAGCAGATGCAGCAGGAGATGATGAAGATCTACCGGGAGGAGAAGGTCAATCCACTGGGTGGCTGCTTCCCCATCCTGATCCAGATCCCGGTGTTCATCGCGCTGTACTGGGTGCTGCTGTCCAGCGTGGAAATGCGCAACGCGCCCTGGGCCTTGTGGATCTCCGACCTGTCTTCGCCGGACCCCTACTTCATCCTGCCGCTGGTGATGGCCGTCACCACCCTGATCCAGACCGCGCTGAACCCACTGCCGCCGGACCCGCTGCAGGCCAAGCTGATGTGGCTGATGCCGCTGATGTTCTCGGTGATGTTCTTCTTCTTCCCCTCCGGCCTGGTGCTCTACTGGATCACCAACAACGTGCTCACGATTGCCCAGCAGGCGGTGATCAACAAGAGCATGGGGGTGCCGTTGAAATTCAACATACCCAAATTCAGGTGACCGCCCGGGGCCGGCTGGCCGGCCCCCCGGTGTCACCGGGAGGGGTGGTGCTTCTTCCTTGCTCGGGCCTGCATTGCAGGCCCTTCTCTTTTAAGCTCGCCGCCTATGCTCGCTGCTTCCCGTGATGCCATCGTTGCCATCGCCACGGCGCCCGGTCGGGGTGGCGTGGGCATCGTCCGCGTTTCCGGGCGGGGGCTGGAGCCATTCGCACGGGCTTTGCTTGGGCGCGCGCTGCGGCCGCGTGAGGCAACCTACCTGCCGTTTCCCGATGCGGCAGCCCAGCCCATAGACCACGGCCTGGCGCTCTGGTTTCCCGGACCGCATTCCTACACCGGCGAGGACGTGCTGGAGCTGCAGGGCCACGGTGGGCCGGTGGTGCTGCAACTGCTGCTGGCGCGCTGCCTGGAGGTGGGGCGTGACGTGCTGCCGCTGCTGCGCCTGGCGCGCGCGGGCGAGTTCACCGAACGCGCCTTCATCAACGACAAGCTCGACCTGGCGCAGGCCGAGGCGGTGGCCGACCTGATCGATGCCAGCACCGAGGCGGCGGCGCGCAGTGCTTCACGCTCGCTGGCCGGCGTCTTCTCCGGGCATGTGCACGGCCTGCGCGACGCGCTGGTGAACCTGCGCATGCTGGTCGAAGCCACGCTGGACTTTCCCGAAGAAGAGATCGACTTTCTGCAGAAGGCCGATGCGGCGGGCCAGCTCCAGCGCCTGCGCCAGACGCTGGCCCAGGTGCTGCAGCAGGCGCGCCAGGGCGCCCTGCTGCGCGACGGTCTTCAGGTGGTGATCGCGGGCCAGCCCAATGCCGGCAAGAGCTCGCTGCTCAATGCGCTGGCGGGGGCGGAGCTGGCCATCGTCACACCGGTGGCGGGCACCACGCGGGACGTGGTTCAGCAGACCATACAGATCGAAGGCGTGCCGCTGCACGTGATCGATACCGCGGGCCTGCGCGACAGCCCCGATGTGGACGAGGTCGAGAGGATCGGTATCGCCCGCGCCTGGGCGCGCATCCAGGCGGCGGACGCGGTGTTGTTCGTGCACGACCTGACCCGCAGCGCCGAGGCGACCTACCGGGCGGCCGATGCGGCCATCGCCAGCGAACTGGCCCGCACGTTGCCTGGCTCGGTGCCTTTGCTGCACGTGTGGAACAAGATGGACCAGGTTGACCAAGCCACCCTGGATGCGGCGCTCGGGCAGGCCGGTGGCCTGGCGCTGTCGGCGCGGCAGGGCACCGGGCTGGACGCTTTGCGCCAGCGCTTGCTGGCACTGGTTGGTTGGCAGCAGACCGGTGGCGATGGGCTGTTCATGGCGCGAGAACGCCATTTGCAAGCCTTGCGCCGCGTGGACGGCCACTTCGCGGCAGCCGACACCCTTCTGCGAGGGCGCGGCGAACATCTGGACCTGCTGGCCGAAGAACTCCGTCTGGCGCAGCACGCTCTGGGCGAGATCACCGGCGAGTTCACCGCCGATGACCTGTTGGGCGAGATCTTTTCGCGTTTTTGCATCGGCAAGTGAACCCGGCCCTGCCGTTCACGGCGCTCTGCGCACCGCCCGGAGCGCAACTGTAAGCAGGGGTAATGGGTGCCTTGCGCGCAAGGAGGCGACACGGTTAACGTGGCCGCATGAACGCCCAGCTTCCCGCCTCCGTGCGCTTCGACATTCAAGGCCTGGCCCACGCCATGCGCCTGAGCAGTGCGCTGGATGCCGTTCCCCTGACCCTCAACGACAGCCAGTGGCCCTTGCTGGCGAACTACCTGCAGCCCGTGGCCCTGCAGCAGGGTCAGGTGCTGATCGAGCAGGGTGTGAAAGATCGGACGGTCTACTTTGTCGAGAGCGGCACGCTCACCGTGCACTACGAAGACTCTCGCGAGCGCGTGCGCATCGCCATGGTGGGCGCGGGCTCGCTGTTGGGTGAGGGGGCGTTCTTCAGCCACCTGCCGCGCGGCGCCACGGTGCATGCGGGCAGCGACTGCCGCCTGTGGTGCCTCACGCCGCTGCGCTTTCGCGAACTCTCCGCGCGCCATCCCGAGATCGCGCTGGATCTCACCGTGGCCATGTCGGCGGTGCTGGCCCGCCGCATGTACAACCGGCCCAAGCGGGTCGCGGTGACCTGAGCCAACACATGGGCGATGCACGGTGGACCAACAGCGCCTCTTCACGCCCGCTTATCAACCTTTTCCGCACCCACCGTCGGCGCACACTCTGTACATGTCCTTGATGAGCTGGTGGCACGCCAGGAAACCCACCGCAACCGGCAAAGGCGCCTTCGTGCGGGCGCGCCACAAATTCAGCCAGACCACGTTGCCCCTGATCTCGCCCCGCCGGGGCCGGCGCATCCTGCGGCGTGAGCAGCTCTTCTCGGTGGTGCGCGAATCGCTTATCCGCGCGGGCGTGCTGTCCACCAGTTACCAGTTCAAGGTGCTCACCCTGGATGCCACCGGCGATACCTTCCTGGTGCTGGTCGACCTCGCGCTGCCGGCGCAGGCCATGCCCGACGAGTACCTGCTGGAGATCGAACGCTGGGTCCAGCAGAGCGCGAAGACGCGGCACGACATGGACATCCGCTCGGTCTACTGGCGGCGCAAGGCGGTGCATGACCAGGTGGGCATGGCGCTCAAGGCGGCCGTGACCGCGCAGACCCGTCGCGAGGCCGCCATCACGTCGCCTGCTCCGGTGGCGCCAGTCTCCCGGCCCATGCCGGTGCCCAGCCCTACGGCCATTCCCAGGCCGGACATCCGCGAATCGCGGGAACCCGCGCAGGCGGTCGCGCCGGATGAGGTAGAGGCCTTCCGCCGCGCGCTGCAGAACGTGCCGTCGGGCGACCGTCCGGCCACCACCGAGGCGCGGGCGCCCGAGCCCGAGTCCCACAGCGATTTCGCTGCGCTGAGCGAAACCCAGTACGGCAAGCTCTGACGCGCCGGGCGCGTGCGCTGGCAGGCCGGCTCAATGGCCGGCGAAGTCCAGCAGTGTGAACAGGGCCAGACCCGAGGCGCGCAGTTTGTCCGAACCACCGAGTTCAGGCAGGTCCACGATGGCGGCGCCTTCCATGACCTGCGCGCCCAGCTTCTCCAGCAGGCGCCGGCCGGCCATCATGGTGCCGCCGGTGGCGATCAGGTCGTCGATCAGCACCACCCGGTCGCCGCTGCGCACCGCATCGGTGTGCAGTTCCACGGTGGCGCTGCCGTACTCCAGTTCGTAGGTCTCCTCAACCGTCGCATAGGGCAGCTTGCCCTTCTTGCGGATGGGGACGAAACCCACGCCGAGCTCGTAGGCCAGCACGGAACCAATGATGAAGCCGCGTGCGTCGAGGCCCGCCACCACGTTGGGCCGCAGCGCGGGGTCCATGTAGCGGTGCACGAAGGTGTCGATCAGGACGCGGAACACCTTGGGGTCCTGCAGCAGAGGCGTGATGTCACGGAACTGCACGCCCGGTGCGGGCCAGTCTGGCACGGTGCGGATGTGGGATTTCAGGTAGTCGGAGGTGTCCATGGCGGCGCGGGGTTGGGGAGCGGCCATTATCCCCATGGGTCCGGGCGGCGCAAAAAAAAAAACCCCGGCGCTGGGCGCCGGGGCCAGGGACCATGGCGACCCTGTTCAGGCCATGGGGTGGACTCACAGTTTCATTGTGGGATGCCACGCGGCCCGCGCCGTCGCGCGTCCGGCGTATGGTGGCCGTGGGCCGACGGGTGACAGGGCGGCCGATGTCTCAGCCCGAGAGCAGCTTCTCTTCGGCCAGCGCCAGCGCGGGCGCCTTGCCGCTGATGACCACCGAATCGCCACCTTCCAGCGCCGGATCGTCCTGCAGGGACTGGGCGCGCCCGTTGGCGCGGCGCAGGCTCACCACGCGCACGCCGATGGCGTGCAGCGCCAGCGAGTCCAGGGTGCGTCCCACGTTGCGTCCGCCAGCGGGCAGTGTGACGGTGGACAGGCGCTCGTGGTCGATCTCGTCGACGCCGTCGTCGTCGGCACCGTGGAAATAACCGCGCAGCAGGCTGTAGCGCGCGTCGCGTTGCTCCTGCACCAGGCGGATGACGCGCCGCATGGGCACGCCCACCAGCGCCAGCGCATGGCTGGCGAGCATCAGGCTGGCTTCGATGGCCTCGGGCACGACCTCGGTCGCACCCGCCGATCGCAGCTTCTCCAGGTCCATGTCGTCCACGGTGCGCACCACGACCGGTACCTGGGGCGCCTGTTCGTGCGTGTGGTGCAGCACCTTGAGCGCACTGGCCGTGTCCAGGTAGGTCACCGCCACCGCGCTGGCGCGGTGCAGGCCGGCCGCCAGCAGCGCCTGCAGGCGCGCCGCGTCGCCGAACACCACCGAATGCCCGGCCGCCGCAGCCTGGCGCACACGGTCCGGGTCCAGGTCCAGCGCCATGTAGGGAATGCCTTCGGCCTCCAGCAGCCGGGCCAGGTTCTGGCCGCAGCGTCCGTAGCCACAGATGATCACATGCTTGTCGGCGTTGATCGCACGGCGCGCGATGCTGGTCATCTGCACCGACTGCATCAGCCAGTCGCTGCCGACGAGCCGCGTCACGATGGTGTTGGCGTACAGAATGACGATCGGCGTGAGCAGCATGGAGATGACCATGCTGGCCAGGATGGGGTTGAACAGCGCCGGCGGCACCAACTGGTTCTTGCCCGCCAGCGTGAGCAGCACCAGCCCGAACTCACCGGCCTGCGCCAGGTACAGGCCGGTGCGCAGTGCCACTCCGGTGGGTGCGCCGAAGGCACGCGTGAGGCCTGTGATCAATGCGATCTTGAAGCCGACGGAGACCGACAGCAGCAGCAACACCAGGGGCCAGCGCTCGAGCACCAGACGCCAGTCCAGCATCATGCCGATGGTGATGAAGAACAGGCCCAGCAGCACATCGTGGAAAGGCCGGATGTCGGTCTCCACCTGGTGTTTGAACTCGGTCTCGGCGATGAGCATGCCCGCCACGAAAGCGCCCAGCGCAAGCGACAGGCCCGCGTGCTCGGTCAGCCAGGCCAGGCCCAGCGTGATCAGCAACAGGTTGAGCATGAACAGCTCGTCGCTCTTGCGGCGCGCCACCAGCGTGAGCCACCAGCGCATGATCCGCTGGCCGCCAGTGAGCAGCAGGCCCAGCAGCAGCGCGGCCTTGAGCGTGGCCCAGCCCAGCGCGATCAGCAGGTCTTCCGGGTCGGCGGCCAGCGCCGGGATGAGCACCAGCAGCGGCACCACCGCCAGATCCTGGAACAGCAGCACGCCCAGGACGCGCTTGCCGTGTTCGGATTCCAGCTCCAGGCGCTCGGCCACCATCTTGATCACGATGGCCGTGCTGCTCATGGCCATCACGCCGCCCAGCGCCAGCGCCGTCTGCCAGCGCACGTTCCACCACACCGGCAACAGCAGCGTCAGCGCCAGCGAGGCCGCGGTCGTCAGCAGGATGGTCAGCACCACCTGGGCCATGCCCAACCCGAACACGTGCCTGCGCATGGCCCGCAGCTTGGGCAGGCTGAACTCCAGCCCGATCACGAACATCAGGAACACCACCCCGAACTCCGCGAGGTAGCGCACCCCGCCGGACTCCTGGGCCAGGGCCAAGGCATTCGGTCCGATCACCACGCCCACCGCCAGGTAGCCCAGGATGGGCGGCATGCGCAGCGATCGGCAGATCACCACGCCCAGCACCGCCGCCAACAGGTAGAGCAGTGCGATGTCGAGCGAGTTCATGGTGATGCGATGGTAATGGCAGGCCGGCCCGGGCGGCGGCGATAATCGGCCGCATGGCCTTGCCCGACACTCTCGACCCCGCCCGCATCCAGGCCCTGGCCAGGGACACCCTGGGCATCGAGGCGCAGGCCGTCGGCGCGCTGGCGCAGCGGGTGGACGCCTCCTTCGTGCAGGCGGTCGAGCGCATGCTGCGGGTGTCCGGGCGCGTGGTCGTCATGGGCATGGGCAAGAGCGGCCACATCGGCCGCAAGATCGCCGCCACCCTGGCCTCCACCGGTACACCCGCCCAGTTCGTTCATCCGGCCGAGGCCAGCCACGGGGATCTCGGCATGGTGACCCAGGCCGACCTCGTGCTGGCCATCAGCAACAGCGGCGAAAGCGAAGAACTCACCGCCATCCTGCCGCTCATCAAGCGCATGGGCGTGCCCCTGGTGGCGCTCACCGGGCGGCCCGACTCCACGCTGGGCCGGCATGCCGACGTGACACTGGACACCTCGGTGGAGAAAGAAGCCTGCCCGCACAACCTGGCGCCCACCGCCAGCACCACCGCGCAACTGGCCCTGGGCGATGCACTGGCCGTGGCCCTGCTCGACGCCCGAGGCTTCAAGGCCGACGACTTTGCGCGCTCCCACCCTGGCGGTTCGCTGGGCCGCAAGCTGCTGACCCACGTGCGCGACGTGATGCGCGGTGCCCAGGACACGCCCCGTGTCGGTCCCGACACCGGCCTCATGGATCTCATGCGCGAGATCAGCGCCAAGGGCCTGGGCCTGAGCGCCGTCGTCGACGGGCAGGAGCGTGTGCTCGGCGTCTTCACCGATGGCGACCTGCGCCGCCTGATCGAAAAGACCGGCAGCGGCACCGACCTGCGCACGCTGCGCGCCAGCGATGTCATGCACCCCAGGCCGCGCACCATTGCGGCCGATGCGCTCGCGGTGGAGGCCGCTGGCCTGATGGAAGCCAACCGCATCACCAGCCTGCTGGTGGTCGATGACGCGGGGCGCCTGTTGGGCGCGCTCAACAGCAACGACCTCATGCGGGCCAAGGTGATATGACACCGGTGCTGCAGTTTCCGCCCGAGCTGCTGCTGCGCGCCCAGCCGGTGCGCGTGGCCTTTTTCGACGTCGATGGCGTCCTGACCGACGGCGGCTTGTACTTCACCGAAGGCGGCGAGACCCTCAAGCGCTTTCACACGCTCGACGGCCATGGCCTCAAGCTGCTGCAGCGCGCCGGCATCATGCCCGCGGTGGTCAGCGGCCGCGACTCGGCTGCGCTGCGCCGGCGTCTGGCCGCCTTGGGCGTGACCCACCTGCGCCTGGGCACCGAAGACAAGGCACCCGCCGCGCAGGCCATCCTGGACGAACTGGGCCTGGATTGGCCAGCCGCCGCCGCCATGGGCGACGACTGGCCCGACCTGCCGCTGCTGCGCCGTGCCGCCCTGGCCTGCGCACCGGCCACCGCACATGAAGAGGTGCTGGCCATCGCGCACTTCGTACCGCGTCGCGCGCCCGGTGCCGGCGCGGTGCGCGAATTCTGTGACCTGCTGCTGGTGGCCAGCGGTGCCTACGCGGCCGAGCTGGAGGCGGCGGCAAGGTGAGCACGGGCGATCCGCTGGACTTCTTCGCCGACATCGACACCACCGCCACGGTGCCGCAGAAGCCGCGCCGCAAGCGCCAGTGGCTCGACCGGCTCTCCATTTACCTGCCCGTGCTGCTCATGGGCCTGCTCGCGCTGGCGTCGTACTGGTTGCTGCGCGCCACACCGGCCACCGACGTGGCTGAGTCAGTCACCCGGCCCGTGAGCACCGAACCCGACTATTTCATGCGGCGCTTCTCCGTCAAGGTGTTCGACGCCGGCGGCAGCCTCAAGACCAGCGTGATCGGCACCGAGGCGAGGCACTTTCCCGCCACCGACATGGTCGAGATCGACGACGGCCGTATCCGCCACATCGGTGACACAGGACTGCCCACGCTGGCCAGCGCCAGGCTCATCACCTCCAACGGCGACAACACCGAGTTCACCCTGCGCGGCAACGCCGTCGTCGTGCGCGAAGCCGGCGTCAACGCCAACGGCGAAACGGTGCCCAGGCTCGAGTTCCGAGGAGAGTTCCTGCACATCTACACCGAGCCCGAACGGGTGGTGTCGGACCAGCCCGTCACCTTGTTGCGTGGCAGCGACCGCCTGCAGGCCGACAACCTCGACTACCGCGGCGACGAACGCGTCGCGAACTTCAAGGGTCGGGTGAAGATGCGGTTGGAGGCGAGGTGAAGTGAAGAGGCACCCCCCTGCGCCGCTGCGCGGCTTCCCCCCTCCGTGGCGCGCCTTCGGCGCTTCGAGGGGGGACGATGCCTTGGGCCGGCGGCGGAGCCGGACCCTCGGCATCTCTGGGCTTGCACGCTTCGCTTCGCTCGCTGGGGTGGTGCTGGTTGCTGTCCAACGGGAGAAGTGCGTATGAATGCGTCCACGCGGCCTCTGGTTTTCATCACCGGTGCCTCCAGTGGCATCGGGCAGGCGCTGGCGGCGCGTTTTGCGCGCGGCGGCTTTCGGTTGGCCCTGGTGGCTCGGCGGGTGGCGGAGATGCAGGCCTGGGCGGATGCCCAGGGTTTCGATGCCGCGCAGTGCCAGGTCTATGGCGCCGACGTGGCTGACATCGACAGCATCGTGGCTGCTGGCCAGGCCTGCATCGCTGCGCAGGGTCTGCCCGACGTGGTGATCGCGAACGCGGGCGTGAGCATCGGCATGGACACGGGCGAGCGCGAAGACATTGACGTCATGGCCCGCACGCTGGCCACCAACAACATCGGCATGGCGGCCACCTTCCATCCCTTCGTGCAGGGCATGAGCGCGCGGGGCAGCGGCGCTCTGGTCGGCATCGCCAGCGTGGCCGCGATCCGGGGCCTGCCCGGTCATGGCGCTTACTGCGCCAGCAAGGCGGCGGTGGTGGCGTATTGCGAGAGCCTGCGGGGCGAGTTGCGCAGCAGCGGTGTTGCCGTGGTCACCTTGCTGCCGGGCTATGTGGATACGCCGCTGACGCGGCAGAACCGCTACGCCATGCCCTTCCTGCTGACGGCGGAAACCTTTGCCGACCGGGCGTTCGACGCCATCCGCTCGGGCACCAGCTACCGTGTGATTCCCTGGCAGATGGGGGTGGTGGCCAAGCTGCTGCGGCTGTTGCCCAATGCCTGGTTCGACCGCATCCTCGCGGGTCGGCCGCGCAAGCACCGGCAATCCGAACGCGCATGAAAAAAGCCCTGCGGCAGCGCCGCAGGGCTTTGTGTTCAGACCGGCTGCGAGCCGGACTGGCGGGTGCGCTCAGTAACCGCCGCGGCCACCGCCGCCATCACGGCGACCACCGCCGTAGGGGCTGCGGAAACCGCCTTCGCCACCACCGCCGCCACCAAAGCCGCCGCCACCGCTGCGGCCACCGCCGAAGCCGCCGCCACCGCTGCGCGGAGGACGGGGTTCCATCGGACGGGCTTCGTTGACCACCAGGCTGCGGCCGCCCAGAGACTGGCCGTTCATGCCTTCAATGGCCGACTGTGCCTCGGCATCGCTGCCCATTTCCACGAAGCCGAAGCCCTTGGAGCGGCCGGTGTCTCGTTCCATCATCACCTTGGCGCTGTTCACGGCGCCGAAGGCGCCAAACGCCTGCTGCAGGTCTTCGTCGCGCACGCTGTAAGGCAGGTTGCCGACGTACAGTTTGTTGCCCATGGTTGGGACTCCTAATAACACTGAGAAAAATAGCGATGGAGCCCCGTTAGCACTCAATTACCTGTAGCGCGCGAAACCGACCGATCACTTGACAAAGCGAGTCTCTACGGTACTCGCCGAAGCATTATGCGCTGAATGCGGCACAAACAATAACAATTTTTCAGGATGTGCAAGGCCTGCGCGGCGGCGATGCGTGCTTACAACAGCGTTTCGGGCTCAGGGCGGCGCGCCATGGCTCGGCGCTTGCCTCTATACTTGCCGCCAGCAGCGCCGATTTGTTCCGATTGCGGGCGCTTTAGAAATGCCGCTAAAGGGGAGATTCCCGGTCTCGCTCTTTGGCGCCACCGGGATTTTTCTTGGGTGCCTGGCCGCCCGTTGCGGAATTTGCCTTGATCGTCACACCCCAAACGTTCTCTTTCACCGAGCCATTGCGCCTGCAAAGCGGCGCTGTGCTGCCCAGCTATGAGCTCACGGTGGAGACCTACGGCACGCTCAACGCCGAGCGCACCAATGCGGTGCTGGTCTGCCACGCCCTCAACGCCTCCCACCATGTGGCGGGCTGGTACGCGGATGCCGGTGGACAGACCATCGCGCGCAGCGAGGGGTGGTGGAACAACATGATCGGCCCGGGCAAGCCGGTGGATACCGACCGTTGGTTCGTCATTGGTGTGAACAACCTGGGGTCCTGCTTCGGTTCGACGGGCCCCACCCACATCAACCCCGCCACTGGGGAGCCGTGGGGCGCGGATTTTCCGGTCGTCACGGTGGAAGACTGGGTGAATGCCCAGGCCCGTTTGCTCGATGCCATGGGCATCGACACCCTGGCGGCCGTGATGGGCGGCAGCCTGGGGGGCATGCAGACGCTGTCCTGGACGCTGCAGTATCCCGAGCGGGTTCGCCATGCGGTGGTGGTCGCCAGCGCACCCAACCTGACGGCGGAGAACATCGCCTTCAACGAGGTGGCTCGCCGCGCCATCGTGACGGATCCGGATTTCCATGGCGGCCACTACCTGCGCCACGGTACCCTGCCCCGGCGCGGGCTGCGCATCGCCCGCATGATCGGCCACATCACCTACCTCAGTGACGATGTCATGAACGAGAAGTTCGGACGCATGCTGCGGCCGCGGGATGCCGAGGCCCTGCTGGACGATGGGGCTTCCGTTGCCGGCACCACCGCCGAGGGGAGCTACCGCTACAGCACGCAGGACATCGAGTTCCAGATCGAGAGCTACCTGCGCTACCAGGGCGACAAGTTCAGCGAGTACTTCGACGCCAACACCTACCTGCTGATCACGCGCGCGCTGGATTATTTCGACCCTGCGCGCTCCTACGAGGGGCGGCTGAGCGCGGCGCTGGCGCGCGCGCGCGCCAGGTTCCTGCTGGTGAGCTTCACCACCGACTGGCGTTTTTCGCCTGCACGCAGCCGCGAGATGGTCAAGGCGCTGTTGGAAAACGGGCGTGCCGTGAGCTACTGCGAGATCGATGCGCCCCATGGCCACGACGCCTTCCTGCTCGACGACCCACGCTACCACGCGGCGGTGCGCAGCTACTTCGAGCACACGGTCGGGGGGGCGGCATGAGCGAGCGCCATGTGCTGGAGCCGATCGCGCGCCTGGTGCCGCCGGGTTCGCGTGTGCTGGACCTGGGCTGCGGCGACGGCGCCTTGCTGGCCCATCTGCAGGCCACGCGTGCCTGCACGGGATACGGCGTGGAGATCGACGATGCCAAGGTGCAGGCTTGCCTGCAGCGCGGCGTGAATGTGTTGCAGCTCAACCTCGAGGATGGCCTGACCATGTTCGAGGACAAGGCCTTCGACGTGGTGCTGCAGATCGATACGCTGCAGCATCTGCGCAATGCCGAGACCATGTTGAGGGAGACGGCCCGCGTGGGTCGGCTGGGCGTGGTGGCCTTCCCCAACTTTGCGCACTGGCCCAACCGTCTGCAGGTGCTGCGCGGCCGCATGCCCGTGACCAAGCGATTGCCCTACGAGTGGTACGACACGCCCAATATCCGTGTGGGCACGCATGCGGACTTCGAGGTGCTGGCGCGGCGCAATGGCCTCTCCATCGAGGACAGCTTCGGTTTGCACGAAGGGCGGGAGATCCACCGCTGGCCCAACCTGCTGGCCAGCACGGCGGTGTTCCGCTTTTCAAGCTGAGCGAGAGGCCTCGCGCTCGGCGTCGGCGGCGAAATCGCCCTCGACGTTCTCCATGGCCGTGGGCAGGTCGGGGTAGATCTGCCGGAAGGCGTCTCTCAGGGGTTGCAGCGGCAGATCGTCGAAGGCGCCGCGTTCGCGCACGTACTCCATGTGCTGGCGGCCTTCGCGGTCGTAGGGGTGGTAGAGCGAGTCCGACCTGCCGTCGAAGTCCAGGGGCAGCAGCCCGAACTTTTCGCACAACTCGATATTGAAGGCCGGCGTGGCCTTGCGCCATTGGCCATCCAGCCAGATCGAGGTGTAGCCATGCCAGGCAAATACATCGGTGCCCATGGTCTGGCGCAACCGCTCGGTGGAGAGGTGGTTGCGCACGTCGGCGAAACCCAGGCGGGCGGGAATGCCACTCGCGCGGCAGGCGGCCGCCAGCAGAACGGCCTTGGGCACGCACCACCCAAAGGCCTGGGCCAGTGTGGCGCTGGCCGACATGCCTTGCGCCGAGAGGTCGATGCGGTAGGGGTCGTAGCGCACGCGGTCCCGCACCGCCAGGTAGAGCGAGATGGCCTGCTCCCGAGGGGTTTCCCCCTGGGCATGGGTGCGCGCGAAGGCCTGTACCTCGGGGTGGTCGCTGTCGATGCAGGGCGTGCTGGCCAGGTGCTGTGGCCCCGGCCCGGGGTCGTCTCGCTCGTTCATGGACCCAAGGTAGCAGACGTGCCCGCTGCGGGCGTCGCCTGTGGGACAAATCCCCTCCCCGGCGGCGGGCGCGGATGAGTACTTTGGTTTCGACCGCCTGTCGTCCGGGGGTAATGGCCAGGGTTTGTCCGGTTTTTTCCGCCTTCAGGCGCGGACGGGCCCGCCGATATTCCGGGCATCAACCCGAACTTCGAGGACCGATTCCATGGACATGCGCCCCACCCCATCCCCTGCCGCCCGCATCGAGGGCACGCGCGCCGCCGCCGCGGGCCAGAAGGCCAACGCGGAATTCCTGACCTTCCGCCTTGGGGGCGAGGAGTACGGCATCGACATCCTGCGCGTGCAGGAGATCCGCTCCTACGAGGAGCCCACGCGCATCGCCAATGCGCCCGCGTTCATCAAGGGGGTCGTCAACCTGCGCGGCGTGATCGTGCCGGTGGTCGATCTGCGCATCAAGCTGGGTTGCGACAAGGTCGAGTACAACGGGTTCACCGTGGTGATCGTGCTCAACGTGCGCGGCCGCGTGGTGGGTGCCGTGGTCGACTCGGTGTCCGATGTGCTTGAGCTCGCCGGCGACCTGATCAAGCCCGCGCCGGAGATGAACACCAATGTCGACACCAGCTTCATCACCGGCATCGCCAGCGTGAGCGAACGCATGCTCATCCTGATGGACATCGAAGCGCTGATGTCCAGCCAGGATATGGGCCTGATGGACAGCACCCAGGTTCTCCAGTAAGCCGGACAGGCCCCAGCCCTTGCCGGAGAACCCGATGTCAAATACCGTTTCCCAGGCCACGCGCTCCGTGGCGCGGCGGGTGTCGTTGCTGTCCGTGGCACTGCTTACCGGCGTGCTGGTGCTCATCAGCGGCGCCATGGCCGTGGTGGCCGAAGGGCTTTCGCGTGACCGGCTGGTCCAGTGGGCCGGGGACAAGGCGCTGGCCGTGGCCGACTCGGCCGACGCTTTCGACGCCACCGCCCGGTTGATGACCGATCGTGCGTACCGGCCCTTCCGCCAGAAATTCGCCGAGAAGTTCGAGCTCGATGCGTCGGCCGGCATGCTCAAGAGCTGGGGCATGCTGCTCAATGGCGATTTCTCCGAGGTCGATACCTTCCAGCGCACCAGCGGTGGCGTGGCCACCATCTTCATGCGCAAGGGCGACGACTTCGAGCGTGTGAGCACCTCGCTGAAAAAAGAGAATGGGGAACGGGCTGTCGGCACGCTGCTGGCGCGCAACCACCCGGCCTACCCGCTGATGCTGGAGGGCAAGACCTACACCGGACGCGCCGCGCTGTTCGGCAAGCCGTACATGACCCACTACGAGGCGGTGCGCGACGAGGCGGGCAAAGTGGTCGGCCTGCTGTTCATCGGCTTTGACATGAGCGACTTCCAGGCCTCGCTGGACCGGCTGGTTGGCGATGCCCGCTTCTTCGAGACCGGCGGCACTTACATCATCGATCCGCGCGCGAGCAATGCCGAAGCGGTGTTCGTGTCGCATCCGACCGCGGCCGGCAAGAAGGTGCTGGAGGTCAATCCGGATGCCGATGCCATGCTCACCCACCTGCGCGAGGCCCCCGAGGGATTCGTGCGCCACGCCGCGCCGCTGTTCAGCGCCACCATCCAGGCGCCCTGGCTGGTGAAGCGCCAGTCGGACGCGGGCGGCTGGTGGGTGATCGCCGAGGTGTCGGACGACGAAGCCATGGCTTCGTACTGGCGCACCATGTATGCCTTCTGGGCTCTGCTGGCGGTTGCCACCGCGCTGCTCGGCCTGGGGCTCTATGTGCTGGTGCGCCGCAACGTGAGCCAGCCTCTGGCCGAACTGACGTCGGCCGTGACCACGGTGGCGCAGGGTGACCTCAGCCGCGATTTCCGCAGCCAGCGGCAGGATGAGATCGGTCGTCTGGTGCGCGAGGTCGAAGCCATGCGCCAGCGCTTCCTGGCCATGATGCGGCACCTTCGCAGCGCGACGGACAGCATCAACACGGCGTCGGCGGAGATCGCGACGGGCAACCAGGACCTGAGCGCGCGCACGGAGCAGGCGGCGAGCAGCCTGCAGGAGACGGCGGCGAGCATGGAGCAGCTCACGAGCACGGTGCGCCAGAGCGCGGACGCGGCGCGCCAGGCGAACCAGCTGGCGGCCAGCGCGGCGCAGATTGCGGTGCGCGGGGGCGAGGTGGTGGGCCAGGTGGTCACGACGATGGACGAGATCAACCACAGCAGCAAGAAGATCAGCGACATCATCGGCGTGATCGACGGGATTGCCTTCCAGACGAACATCCTGGCGCTGAACGCGGCGGTGGAAGCTGCGCGGGCGGGGGAGCAGGGGCGGGGCTTTGCGGTGGTGGCTGGCGAGGTGAGGAACCTGGCGCAGCGCAGCGCGCAGGCGGCCAAGGAGATCAAGGGGCTGATCGGCGCGAGCGTGGACAAGGTGGAGACGGGCTCGAGGCTGGTGGCCGATGCGGGTCAGACGATGAGCGAGATCGTGGGCTCGGTGCAGAGGGTGAGCGACATCATCGGGGAGATCACGGCGGCGGCGGGCGAGCAGAGCGACGGGATCGGCCAGGTGAACGTGGCGGTGACGCAGCTGGACCAGATGACGCAGCAGAACGCGGCGCTGGTGGAGGAGAGCGCGGCGGCCGCCGAAAGCCTCAAGGACCAGGCCAGCCGCCTGGCGCAGGTGGTGCAGGTCTTCCGGCTGGATGGCCAGGCGCTGACGGCGTCGGTGCCGCGGGCCACGCCCGCTCCTGCCGCAGTTCGCGCTGCCGCACCCAGGCCGGCACCGGCGGCCGAACCGCCTGCACCCAGGCGACCCGCACCGCAGATGAAGCAGGCGCCCGTGGCGGTGGCTGCCCATAGCGCAACCACGTCCCGCGACGAGGGCGACTGGGAAAGTTTCTGACGCGCCCAGCGTCACGACCGGCGGCAGTTCCCTGCCGCCGATTTCATTCCATATCCGGAAATGCCATGCAAAAGTTGATGCGCCAGTTTTCCATTCGAACCCGCATGTTGGGTGCCATCGGTGTCGTGCTTGCCCTGTTCGTGCTCGTCGGCGGCGCCGGTCTCTGGGGGATGGCACAGCTCAATACCCTCAGTGGCAAGTTCGTCGACAACGCCTTTCAGGAATCGCTGGTGCTCTCGCGCCTGCAGACGGCGCTGGGGGATATGGGCCGTTTCGAGAAGGACATGATCATCGGCTACGAGAAGCCGGAGGTGGTGGAGAAGGCCAAGGCCCGCTGGCAGCTGGCTCGCGACATGGCTCGCCAGCAGATGGACCAGATGCTCCATGGCGAAGCCGACGCCGACAACGCCCTGGTGCAGGAGATGAAGACGCAGATAGACCGCTACTCGGCCATGGTCGAACCGGTGAGCCTGCAGCTGTCCACCGGCGGTTACGACACGGCGACTGTGGCCAACCGCGTGCTGGCGCGCGCGCATGAACAGTACGACGGCCTGCTGCAGAACCTGCAACGCGTGGAAGGCGCGCTGGTGGCGGAGGCGGAACAACTGCAGCAGGAAGCCACACAGACGCGCGACTTCACATTGCTGCTCTTCGGACTGGCCGTGCTGGTCGCGGCGGTGGTCGTGGTGCCCAGTACCTTGCTCAACATGCAGAGCATCTGCCGACCGGTGGAACAGGCGCGTGGTCTGGCCAGCGCGATCGCGGCGGGGGATCTCACCCAGCCCGTGCGTGCCGAAGGGCGCGACGAACTCTCCACGCTGATGCGTGCGCTGGGCGACATGCAGGCGTCGCTCGCGGGTATCGTGGGGCAGGTGCGCAACGCCACCGACAGCATCGGCACCGCGAGTTCGCAGATCGCCAGTGGCAACCAGGACCTGAGCGCGCGCACGGAGCAGGCGGCTAGCAGCCTGCAGGAGACCGCATCCAGCATGGAGCAACTCACGAGCACGGTGCGCCAGAGCGCGGACGCGGCGCGTCAGGCGTCGCAGATGGCTTCGGTCAATGCCGAGGTGGCCGCGCGCGGCGGGCAGGTGGTGGGGCAGGTGGTGACCACCATGGAAGAGATCAACCGCAGCAGCCAGAAGATCGGCGACATCATTGGCGTGATCGACGGGATTGCGTTCCAGACCAACATCCTGGCGCTCAACGCGGCGGTGGAGGCCGCGCGTGCGGGCGAGCAGGGCCGGGGCTTCGCGGTGGTGGCGGGCGAGGTGCGCAGCCTGGCGCAGCGCAGCGCGCAGGCGGCCAAGGAGATCAAGGGCCTGATCGAGGTCAGCGTGGGCAAGGTGGAGGACGGGACACGCCTGGTGGCGCAGGCCGGCAGCACCATCGGCGAGATCGTGGTCAACGCGGAGAAGGTGTCGGCCTTCATCGCCGACATCACGACCGCCGCCACTGAGCAGTCGCAGGGCATTGGCCAGGTCAATACCGCGGTGAGCCATCTCGACCAGATGACGCAGCAGAACGCGGCGCTGGTGGAGGAGAGCGCCGCCGCCGCCGACAGCCTCAAGGACCAGGCGCTGCGCCTGTCCGATGTGGTGCGGGTGTTCCGCCTGGCGCATGGGAGCGGCGCCACACCCGCGTAAACACCTGTTTCCGTGCGCAAGGCATCACGCCACAACGGGGCGCGCCTGCCTATACTAGTTTCCGTGCCTACCCAGGCGTTGTGCACCCGCCTTCGCCCACGCTTCCGGAGACGTCCGCCATGAATGCCCGCCTGCCCCAGACCGCGATCGATCCGATGGCCCTGCAGTCCTACGTGGATGCCCGCTGGTCGGACGCCATCGTGCCTGAGCTGGTGAAGTACATCGAGGTGCCGGCCAAATCACCGGCTTTCGACGCCGACTGGGCCGCGCACGGCCTTCTGGAGCGGGTGCTGCAGAGCGCGGCCGACTGGGTTCGCGCGCAGAAGGTCGACGGCCTGACGCTGGAGATCGTCCGGTTGCAGGATGCGCAGGGCCGGCCGCGCACGCCGGTGCTGTTCTTCGAAGTGCCTGCCAGCGCGGGTCGCGACGGCACGCCCGCACCCGATTCGGGCAAGACCGTGCTGATGTACGGCCATCTGGACAAGCAGCCCGAGTTCACCGGGTGGCGCAGCGACCTGGGGCCGTGGATTCCCAAGATCGACGACGGCAAGCTCTACGGCCGTGGCGGAGCCGACGACGGCTATGCCGTGTACGCCAGCATCGCGGCGCTGCAGGCGCTCAAGAGCCAGGGCGCAGCCCATCCTCGCATCGTCGGCCTGATCGAGACCTGCGAGGAAAGCGGCTCCGGCGACCTGTTGCCCTATGTCGACGCGCTGCGCGCGCGCCTGGGCGACGTGGGCCTGGTGATCTGCCTGGACAGTGGTGCCGGCAACTACGACCAGCTCTGGCTCACCACCAGTCTGCGCGGCATGGCCAGCGGCGTGCTCAAGGTGGAGATCCTCACCGAGGGCATCCACTCGGGCGACGCATCGGGGCTGGTGCCATCGAGCTTTCGCATCATGCGCCAGGTGCTGGACCGTCTGGAGGACAGTGCCACCGGTCGCCTGCTGCCTGCCAGCTTCCATTGCGAGGTGCCGGCCGAGCGCCTGGCCCAGGCCCGCGCCACGGCGGCCATTCTGGGCGACGAGCTGTTCAAGCGCTTCCCCTGGGCGCACCACGATTGCGGTGGCGCCACCGTGTTCGCGCTGCCGACCACGACCGACCCGGTCGAGGCCTTGCTCAACCGCACCTGGCGGCCCACGCTGTCCGTCACCGGTGCCGATGGCTTTCCCGAGCTGCGCAACGCCGGCAACGTGCTGCGTCCCTACACCGCCTTCAAGCTCAGCCTGCGCCTGCCGCCGCTGGTGGACGCGCCCTCTGCGGTGCAGGAGCTCAAGACCCTGCTGGAAGACAACGCGCCCTACCAGGCGCGCGTGACTTTCGAAGGCGAAGGCGCGGCCAGCGGCTGGAACGCGCCGGCGACCGAACCCTGGTTCGAGCAGGCGCTGCAGACGGCTTCGCAGGCGCATTTCAATGGTGCTGGCTGCGGCACCATCGGCCAGGGAGGCACCATCCCACTGATGAACATGCTCAGCCAGGGATTCCCTTCGGCACAGATGATGGTCTGTGGCGTGCTGGGACCCAAGAGCAACGCGCATGGGCCGAACGAATTCCTGCACCTGGACTACGCCAGGCGCCTGACCGCCACGGTGGCGCAGGTCATCGCCCGCATGCCCTGACATGACGCACCCCCTGCGCCGTTTCGCATCTGCTGCCTCTCTGGCCTTGGGCTGGAAGGGGCGCCCGCCAGCCAGCCGGCGAAGCCGGTTCCGTGGCGCGGCTGGTGGCACCTCTGCGGTGGGCCAGTTGTCAGCGATGGGCCTTTGAGATGTCCGAGACCACCCAGGCCCCCTTCACGCTGCGCGACGGCCTGAACCTGGCGTTGTACGACTGGCCGCTGCCCATGCGCTGGCGTCCGCGCGCGGTGATTCTCATCGTCCACGGTCTGGGCGAACATGCCTGGCGTTATGACCCGGTGGCGCACCGCCTCAATGAGTGGGGCTTCTGCGTGCGCTCCTACGACCAGCGGGGCCACGGCGAATCTGGCGGTGCGCGCGGCGTGCTGCCGGACGACGACGCGCTGCTGGACGACCTGGCCGAGGTGGTGGAAGACACGCGCAGCCACATTGCCGAGCCGTGGTCGTGTCCACTCATCCTGCTGGGCCACAGCATGGGCGGCCTGCTGGCGGCCACCTTCGTGCAGCGCGGCATGGCGCCGGTGGATGGGCTGGTGCTGTCGTCGCCCGCGCTGGACCCGGGCCTTGGCTGGGCACAGCAGAAGCTGATCGACTTGCTCTACCGCTTTGCGCCCAACCTCGCGGTGTCCAACGGACTCAACGCCAGCAAGATCTCGCACAGCGCGGCCACCGTGGAGGCCTACAAGAAGGACCCCATGGTGCACGACCGCATCAGCGCGCGGCTGGCGCAGTTCATCGCCAGCAACGGGCCCCGTGTGATTGCCGCGGCCCGGCGCTGGCAGGTGCCCACGTTGCTGATGTATGCGGGCGACGACCACCTGGTCAGCCCGCAAGGCAGCCGCGCCTTCGCGGCCGCCGCGCCATCCGACAAGGTGCACGTGCAGGCCTTCGAGGGCCTGTACCACGAGATCTTCAACGAAGCCGATCCCTCGGCCGTCTTTGGCACGCTCAAGGCCTGGCTCGACGTGCACGCCCCCGCAGGGTGAGCGCTTTCAGCGCCGGCCTTGAAGCAGGCCGCCGAGTGCTCCCATGAGGTCGCCGGCGTTGCCGGTGGCGCCGCCACCACCGAGCAGACCGCCCAGTGCGCCGAGGCCGTTGTCCTCGGGCATGCGGCCTTGTGGGGTGAGCTGGTCGATCAGGCCGGGCAGCAGGTCGGCCAGCGTGCCCGATGCCTGCTGTGGGCTGCTGCCGAGCTGTCTGGCCACCATGTCCAGCAGTTCGGGGCCGAGCGCGCCGCCCAGCTGCTCTCCAGAGACCGGCTGGTTCGCGCCGGTGCCTATCCAGGACTGCACCGCATCACCCAGGCCGCCCGATTGCAACCGCGCGAGGACGCCCTGCAGGCCGCCAGCGTTGTTGAGCAGGGTGCCCAGCAAGGCAACGAGCATCTGCGGATCCAGGCCGCCGGGGGTGTTCGTGGTGTTCTGTCCTTGCGGCGCGCCGAGCCCGGCCTGTGCCGCCGCGCCAATGAGTGAATCCAGCAGTCCCATGGGATGTCCTTTTTTGAAATGCAGGAGAGAGTCAGCCGGCATTGTGTGACTCGCGGCGCAGCCAGGCAAGCCAGACCAGGGCCATTCCGGTGAGGGCCACGGGGACCAGTGAGCCCAGGTTGAGCCATTGCCAGCCGCGCGTGGTCACCAGGGCGCCGGAGGCGAACGAGGTCAGCGCCATGGTGGCGAAGACGAAGAAATTGATGGCGGCCTGCGCGCGGTCCTTCTCCTCGGGCCGCCAGGCCTGCAGCGAGAGCGTGGTGCTGCCGGTGAACAGGAAGTTCCAGCCCACGCCGAGCAGGAAGAGCGCGATGAGGAACTGGTGCAGGTCCACGCCGGTGAGCGCGATCGCGATGCACGCGGCGTTGAGCGCCACGCCCACGCCCATGATGGGCAGCACGCCAAAGCGCCGGATGAGGTGGCCGGTGAAGAAGCCCGGCGCGAACATGCCGATCACATGCCATTCCAGCACCAGGGCGGCGTCCTCGAAAGGAAAGCCGCAGACCTGCATGGCCAGTGGCGTGGCCGCCATCAGCAGATTCATCACCCCGTAGCCCAGCGCGGCACCCGCTGCGGCCACGATGAACACCGGCTGGCGCATGATCTCGCGCAGAGGCCGCCCGGGGTTGGCGTGGGCCGACTTGGGCGGTAGGGGCGGAAAGGCCATGAGCGCGATCACGGCCATGGACACCAGCGCGACCACCGCCAGCGCAAGGTAGGCGCCCGCGAACGGCACCTCCAGCCAGTTCCTGGTGCGTGTGGCCAGGTTGGGGCCTATCACCGCGCCCGCCAAGCCACCTGCCAGCACCAGCGACACGGCCTTCTCGCGGAAGGCCGGCGCGCTGAGTTCGGCGGCCGCGAAGCGGTAGAGCTGGCCGTTGGCGCTGTAGTAGCCGGCGACCACGGTGGCCACCACCAGCAACCAGAAATCCCTTTCCATCACCGCCCAGGCGCAGAGCAGGGCCGAGGCCAGAGCGACCAGCAGGCCGATCTGGAACGAGATCTGGCGGCCGAACCGGCTCTGGGTGCGTGCCACCAGCGGGGTGGACAGCGCACCCCCCACGACATAACCCATGACCGGCAGTGTGGCCATCCAGCCCAGGGGCGCCAGCGAGAGTCCGACCAACCCATTGATGGCGATGAAGACCACGTTGTTGGTCAGGAACAGGCCTTGCGCGGTGGCCAACAGCCAGAGGTTCTTATTCATAAGTCTATGGTTATACACGAGGCGGGCTGCGCATACGGGCCGTCGGCGCGGCGCTACAGTGGCTGGCCCTGCCACGCTACCCTTCTCTCCATGACTCTTCACATTGGCATCGTAGGCTGCTCGGCCGAGGGGGCCGCGCTGTGCTACCGCACCCTTTGCACACAAGCCCCGCAGCAGCTCGGACCGCACGCACACCCGGAGATTTCGCTGCATAGCCATTCGCTGGCGGATTACGTCCATGCCCTGGAGCGCGGCGACCTGGACGGTGTGGCTGCGCTCATGCTGTCCTCTGCGCGCAAGTTGGCCGCGGCGGGCGCGGATTTCCTGATCTGCCCGGACAACACCATCCACCAGGCTTTTGGCCGGGTCCAGGCGGAATCGCCGCTGCCCTGGCTGCACATTGCGCAGGTGGTGGCGCAGGAGGCGGTCCGTCGCGGCCATCGGCGCCTGGGGATCACCGGTACGCGCTGGCTGGTGGACAGCGAGGTCTATCCCGAGGCGCTGGCCGCACACGGCGTGCAGGCCGTGCGGCCGGCGGTGGCGGACCGCGACGACATCGGCCGCATCATCATGGAAGAGTTGGTCTGCGGGGTGTTCAAGCCCGAGAGCGTGGCCCGGTTCCAGGCGGTCTTCGGGCGTCTGCGCGACGCAGGCTGCGATGCCATCGTGCTGGGGTGCACCGAGATTCCGCTCATCATGAGCGATGCCAACTCGCCGCTGCCGACGCTGGATTCGACGCGTCTGCTTGCGCGCGCCGCACTCGCGCGGGCGGTGAGCGCAGGCATGTGATGAAGGCGCTGCGGCGCGTGGACCTCACCGCAGGACCGCCGCTCAGCCACCCACCGATTGCATGAGCGCAGCCAGGGCCGCCGTCTCCGAGCGCAGCACCCGCGCGCCCAAGGTCACCGGCAAGAACCCGGCCTGGCGTGCGAGTTGGTCTTCGGCGGCGCTCAGGCCACCTTCCGGTCCGCCGAGGAACCACACCGGCGCGTCTGTGGGAACCGTGGCAAGTACCTGGCTCAGCGGCTGTGTGCCCTCGGCCAGCGAAAGCAGGCAGCGCACGCCGCTGGGCGCCGGTGCCGGCAGACCTCGCAGCCAGGGGGTGAGCTCCTGCACCGCATGGATGTCGGGTACGCGGTTGCCACCACATTGCTCACAGGCCGCGATCGCCACCGAGCGCCAGTGCGCCTGCTTTTTTTCCGCACGCTCGCCAGACAAGCGCAGCACGCTGTGCGCCGTGTGCAGCGGCTGCACGCTGGCCACGCCCAGTTCGGTGGCTTTCTCCACCAGCCAGTCCATGCGTTCGTTGGCGGGCATGCCCAGCGCCAGGTGCACGGGTCGCCGGGGTTCGCGCTCGGTGGCATGGTGCGCACCGACCTGTACCTCCACATCGCTGCGGCCCATGCGGGAGATGGTCGCATCCCATTCGCCTCCGGTGCCCTGGAACAGGGTGACGGCATGGCCTGGCTGCAGCCGCAGCACCTGCGCGTGGCGCGCGGCAACCGCCGGCAGTGCCAGCACCTGCCCCGACACGAGGGGCACGGGGCAGTGCAGCCTCGGCATGCTCAGACCCTGCCGAAGGCGAAGCCCGAAGCCGCCTGCAGGCCCTCGACCTCGTCGATAAGCCTCAGCAGCGGCGCCAGTTCGCGGTAGCGGTGCGCGGTGTGGCGGATGTAGTTGATGAAGCGCGGGGCATCCGCCAGGTACTTGGGCTTGCCGTCGCGCAGTGTCAAGCGCGCAAAGATGCCGGCTACCTTGAGGTGGCGCTGCAGTCCCATCCACTCGACCGCGCGGTAGAAGGCACCGAAGTCCGCGTGCCAGTCCTCGAAGTCCATCAGCCCGGCGGCGCGGGCCTTCTCCCAGTAGCGCACGGTCACATCGATCACGAAATCCTCTTCCCAGCTCAGGAAAGCATCGCGCATGAGACTGGCGACGTCGTAGGTGATGGGACCGTGCACCGCGTCCTGGAAGTCCAGCACACCGAGTTGCTGTGCCGGGGTGGCGCCGGGGCGCGTGGGCAGCATCAGGTTGCGTGGCATGAAGTCCCGGTGCACGTAGACCTGTGGCGCGGCCAGGTTGCGCGCGACGATGGTGTCGAAGGTCCGGGCGAGCACCTGGGCGTGGTTCTCGTTGAGTGGGAGGCCTTTGTGTTTCTGGAGGTACCAGTCCGGAAACAGTTGCAACTCGCGGCGCAGGAGTGCGTCGTCGTAAGGGGGCAGGACACCGGGGCGCGACGCGAGCTGCCACGCCAGCAGTGCGTCAAGCGCCTGCATGTAGCGCGCATGGTTGGCCTGCGCGTCCGAGGTGTCCATGCCTTCGAGCAGGGTCTGGCCACCCAGGTCGCTCAGCAGCATGAAGCCCTGGGGCTCATCCCAGTCCAGCACTTCGGGGACCAGCAAGCCGGCATCGCGCATCAGCGAGGCGACCTGCACGAATGGCTTGCAGTTCTCGCGTTCGGGCGGCGCGTCCATCACGATCAGGCTGCCCGCCGTGCGGGTGTCCAGGCGCAGGTAGCGGCGGAAGCTGGCGTCGGCGGACGCTGCCCGCAAGGACGGCGGCAGCAGCCCGAAACGTGCTTCCAGCGGCGACAGCCAGGCATGGAAGGCGGCTTCGCGCGCGGCGTCGGGCCACGTGACGGGAGAGGTGGGCTGGGGCATGGCGGGCGAGGAATGCACACCGTACGCGGAACGGTCGGGCGGTGCGACGGTCAGTGGATAATGCCCGCTGATTCTACAAACCCGCGTCCTGCAACGACCGGCTCTCGCGCACAGCGGGCTTGCTGGTCTCCGCCGACTTTTCCCTTGAACCGCCGTACCGATCCGCCGCGCTCCGGCTCCCCTGATGCAGGCGGACCGCTCGCTCCCTTTCCCGCCGCACCGGTAGCACGTGGTGTGCGGGCCTGGCTGTCCGTGCTGGCGACGGGTTTGCTGGTCGCGCCCGGCTGGGCGCTCGCGCAGTCAGGCGATGGCGACGAAACGCCGGTGGAGCCGGGCGCGCGTCTCAAGTCCAGCCGCATGCTGGAGGAGAGCCTGCCGGAGGAGGCGCTGCGTGAAGCCCCGGTCTTCATCTCCGGTGACCGCATCGAGGGCAAGACCGACGGCGTCACCGCCGTGGAGGGGTCTGCCGAGCTGCGGCGCCACAACATCGTGATCAAGGGTGACCGGCTGCAGCTCGATCAGCCGACCAACGATGCACGCGCCACCGGCAATGTGCTCATCAACCGCAATGGCGAGCGGTTCCAGGGGCCGGACGTGCAGATCAACCTGGATACGTACGAAGGCACGTTCACCCAGCCCACGTTCGAACTGCTGAAGAACAACGGCAAAGGGGATGCCAGCCGCCTGGAGTTCCTGGGCAAGGACCGCACCGATGCCTACGATGCACGCTATTCCACCTGCCCGCGCACGCCAGGAGCCGACTGGATGCCTGCCTGGCTGGTGCGCGCTTCGCGCATCGAGTTCGACAACGTGGAGGAGATCGGCAAGGCCACCAACGGCGTGCTGGAATTCCAGGGCGTGCCCATCCTGGGTTCGCCCTATTTCACGTTTCCTCTGACCGATGCGCGCAAGTCGGGCCTGCTGCCGCCCACGCTCAACCTGGACAACATCAGCGGACTCGAACTGACGGTTCCCTACTACCTCAACATCGCGCCCAATCTCGACGCTACCCTCTATCCCACGTTCATGAGCAAGCGGGGCATCGACCTGGGCGGCGAGCTGCGCTACCTGCAGCCGACCTACAGCGGCCAGATCCGGGGCGCCTACATGCCCTCGGACCAGTTGCGCGACGCAGACCGCTGGGGCTACAGCTACCAGCACAACCAGAACCTCACTGGCACGGGGTTGGCGCTTGGTGCGTCGTCGAGCCTTTACGTCAACCTCAATAGGGTGAGTGACGACGATTACTGGCGCGATTTCCCGCGTGCCACCACGTCCCTGACCACCCGCCTGCTGGCCAACGACGTCGTCGCGAGCTGGGGCTATGGACCCTGGTCCATGAGTGCGGGCGCCTACACCTGGCAGACGCTGCAGGACGTGGACGCACCCATTACGCCTCCCTATGACCGCCTGCCCATGCTGACGCTGCGCTATGGACGCAGCGATGCCAGGCTGGGGGGCCTGGGTGGCTGGGACTGGTCCATATCCAACGAACTGACACGTTTCCACTCCAATCCGTTGCTGACGAGTCAGACCAATGGCACGCGCGCCATGATGGTGGCGGAGATCAGCCGTCGCTGGCTTGCACCCGGGTGGTTTGTCAAACCCCGAGCGCAGTTGCACAGCACGTACTACAGTTTTGACAGCCCGCTGTCCAATGGCGCGCGCAGCGCCACCCGCGTGTTGCCGACTTTCAGCCTGGACAGCGGCTTGGTGTTCGAGCGCGACGCCAGCTATCTGGGGCGCAATTTCGTGCAGACGCTGGAGCCGCGAGCCTTCTTCACCTGGACACCCTACCGGGACCAGAGCCTGCTGCCCAACTACGACTCGGGGCTTAACGACTTCAACTTGGCATCGATCTTTTCGGAGAACGTGTTCGGTGGCAACGACCGTATCTCCGATACCCGGGCCCTGACGCTGGGCGTGAGTTCGCGCCTGCTGGACCCAGGGACCGGCGCCGAGATGTTGCGCGTCGGGGTGGCTCAGCGCTATCTGTTCAGAGACCAGAACGTCTACCTGCCGCGCGCAAGCGGTCAACCCGGTGGCGATCCTGTCAAGGAACGGCTCAGCGACATCCTGGTGGCCACACGCGTACAGTGGAGTCCCTCCTGGGCGCTGGACACCAACGTGCAGTTCAACCCCAGCAGCCGCGAGTCTGTGCGTACGACCTTGGGTGGACGCTACACGCCGGGCCCCTACCGCGTTTTCAGCGCGGCTTACCGGTTGCTTCGCGGCAGCAGCGAGCAGTTCGACATCGGCTGGCAATGGCCGCTCAACGATCTCTGGGGTGAGTCCGCGCGCGACCGCGTGCCTGGCGGCGGCCTGGGCGCGGGGCAATGGTACAGCGTAGGCCGCGTCAACTACAGCGTGCCCGACAAGAAGGTGGTCGATCTGGTGGCCGGCTTCGAGTACGACGCCGGCTGCTGGCTGGGGCGCATCGTGGTCGAGCGCCTCCAGCGCAGCGGTGCCAGCGCCAACCAGCGTATCCTGTTCCAGCTGGAGTTCTCGGGCTTCTCGCGCCTGGGCTCCAACCCACTGCGCACGCTCAAGGAAAATGTGCCGCGTTACCAGTACCTGCGCGAAGAAATCAACCCGCCAAGCCGGTTCCAACAATATGACTGACCGCTTCCCATTCCGCGCTTGCGCGGCGCTCGGACTGGCCGCCCTGGCCGCTTTGATGTGGGCCGTTTCGGCCCAGGCCCAAGGCCTGCGCCCCTCCGGCCAGCTCAACCTGTCGCGCGTCCCCGTGTCCCCGACGCCGTCCGCTCCCACCGCCCAGGGGACGGCCGACTACATCGTTGCACTGGTGAACTCCGAGCCCGTGACCAACAACGAAGTGCGGCAGCGTCTGGTGCGCGTGGAGCAGCAGATCGCCCAGCAAGGCGGCGCCATGCCAACGCGCGACCAACTTGCGCGCCAGGTGCTTGAGCAGATCATCAACGAACGCATCCAGGTCCAGCAGGCCACCGAACTGGGCGTCACGGTCAGCGAGGCCGACGTCACACAGGCGGAAAACTCGATCGCCGCCCAGAACCAGCTCACCCCGGAGCAGTTCCGCCGCCGCCTCGCCGAGGAAGGCATGGACATCAACCGTCTGCGCAACGACCTGCGCAACCAGATCCTGCTGCAGCGCGTGCGAGAGCGCCAGGTCGACTCGCGCGTGCGTGTGACCGAGGCCGACATCGACGACTACCTCCGTGAACAGCAGGGCAGCAACGACCTGGCGAGCCTGGAACTCAACCTCGCGCACATCCTGCTCATCGTGCCCGAAGGCGCCAGCCCCGAGCGCGTCAAGGAGTTGCAGGACAAGGCCCAGGGACTGGCCGATCGTGCCCGGGCCGGCGCGGATTTCGGGCAGCTCGCGCGCGAGTTCTCGGACGCGCCTGAACGCGTCAATGGAGGGCAGTTCGGTTTGCGGGCAGCGTCGCGGCTGCCGTCGCTCTTCGTTGACAGCACGCGTGCGCTGGGCGTGGGCGCCATCGCGGGTCCGCTGCGCAGCCCCGCGGGCTTTCACCTGCTCAAGGTGCTCGACAAGCGACAGGCCGGTCTGCCCGACGTGAACATCACCCAGACGCGGGCCCGCCACATCCTGCTGCGCCCCGACAGCCGTCTGAGCCAGAGTGAGGCGATCGCGCGCCTGAGTACCTGGCGCGAGCAGCTTGCCAGCGGGCAGGCAAGCTTCGAAACACTGGCGCGTGAGCACAGCCAGGATGGCTCGGCCAGCCAAGGCGGCGATCTGGGCTGGGCCAGCCCCGGGCAATTCGTGCCCGAGTTCGAACAGGCCATGAACGGCCTTCAGCCCGGCCAGGTGTCGCAGCCGCTGGTTTCGCGTTTCGGCGTGCACCTGATCAAGGTGGAGGAGCGTCGGCAGGCGCAGCTCTCCTCGCGCGAGCAGCGCGAAATCGTCCGTGGCCTGGTGCGTGACAAGAAGACCGACGAGGCGCTGCGGGCCTGGGCGCAAGACGTGCGCGGCCGCGCCTTCGTCGAATACCGCGAGCCACCACAGTTGTAAGCCCGGGCGGCGCGCCTGGTACGGCTCTCTCGCCATGAAGCACATCGCACGCAAGCGTTTCGGTCAGCACTTCCTGACCGACAGCGCCATCATCGACGCCATCGTGCGCGGTATCGGGCCGCAGCCCGATGACGCCATGGTGGAAATCGGCCCCGGGCTTGCTGCGCTCACCCAGCCCCTGGTGGAGCGCCTGGGCCGTCTCACCGTGGTCGAACTCGACCGCGATCTCGCACAGCGCCTGCGCGGCCACGGTCAGCTCAATGTCATCGAGGCGGATGTGCTCAAGGTGGACTTCACCGCACTGGCCCAATCCATGAAGGCGGCCGGCACCGGCGGCTTGAGGGTCGTTGGCAACCTCCCCTACAACATCTCCACGCCCATCCTTTTTCACCTGCTCGACCACGTGAGCGTGGTGCGCGACCAGCACTTCATGCTGCAGAAGGAAGTCATCGACCGGATGGTGGCGCAGCCTGCGAGTGCCGACTATGGTCGTCTCTCGGTCATGCTGCAGTGGCGCTACGCCATGGAGAACATCCTGTTCGTGCCGCCGCAAAGTTTTGATCCCCCTCCACGCGTGGACAGCGCCATCGTGCGCATGGTCCCGGTCGAGGATCCGCCGAAGATCGATGCCGCGCACTACGGCCAGCTCGTCCAGACCGCGTTCAGCCAGCGCCGCAAGATCTTGCGCAACACGCTCGGTCGCTGGCTCGAAGAGCGGAACTATGCTGGTGACTTCGACCTGCAACGTCGGGCGGAAGAAGTACCCGTGAACGACTACATCCAGCTGGCCCAGAACACGCAGGCATGAAAAAGCCCCGACATCTGTCGGGGCTCATTCCGTGGGCATCGAGGATCTGGCCTCGCCGGCTCTCAGATGCCGCCCCTGGAAGGGGTGACCCGCCGCCGCAGGTGCGCGGCGCGGGCGGATCAAGCCGCTGCCAGCCAGTACCCGGCGTTGAACGGGCTGCTCATGCGCAGCGCCATCGGGCTCACGTCCAGGATCTTGTCCGTGGGCATGGGCTCGTCGCTCTGCACCTCGATGTCTTCCTCTCCCTTGGGCGCACGCGCAACGGAGAAGGAATAGAAGCAGCGGAACGGGATTTTCCGGTCCGACCAGTAATCGGCGGCATCGCGGAAGATATCCAGCAGTTGCTCGCGCGCTTCCTTGTCGAACTTGGCGTGCGCGGGAATGTGCTCCAGCACCACGATGAAACCGGTTTGCGGCCCCGACTTGTGGACCATGTCGGTCATGCAGTCGTAGAGCGCATCGAAGTTCTTGCCGAAGTGCGACGGCAGGGTGTACTGCGCTGCGATCAGTTCCAGCACATCCTGCTTGCTCTGGGCCTTGGCCAGGTTGGCGTAGAGGAAGTGGTGCCCCAGGTGTTCGGCCGCGGCCTGCAAGTCTTTCACGCCATGGGCGCGAATCGACTGAACGATATTGGGTCGTACGTTACGAAGTGGCGTGTCCATCTCCGCGTCTCTTTCTCTCAAGTCAAAGTTGAAAAACCATCCACACCATCGAGAACCTACTGCACCACGAGGCGGAAACTGCCGTAGTGGTCCTCGGTGTAATAACACGCTTCAGGCCAGCGGGGTTTGAACCCACCGCACACGATCCGCCGCGCTCCCCTGTGGCTCAGCCCCGGGGTGGGCACGGTATATTCCCGGTAGTACCCATGCTTCTGGCCCGGCAGCAGGCGTTCGCGATTGCCGAACACCGTGCCGTCCTTTTCGTAGCGGAAGGGACCACCCTGCCGGATCAGGTCCATCACCGCCTGGCCTTGCACTGGCAGGCTGGCAACCGGCATGGGTGCCGACACCACAGCCGGAGCCATCACGTCGGGTGAGCGGGCTTGCACCACCATGGTGCCCAGCGAAGCCAGCAATGTGGCCGCGAAGGCCACCGCAGCGACGACCTTGATGCTCCCGATGCGAGTCCGGATCTGCTGCAGACCCATGAGATTCCCCTGCTTCTGGTGCGATCAGCCCGCCGTGGGAAAGGTCGGAAAAGAATACCAAGGCATTCTTTTGCGGCCTGTCTCGGGGCGGGTTAACCCTGAAATCCAAGCGCGCTAGTGTGCCTGACGCGGCCCCAAATTGCAAGGGCTTGCGCAATGAGAGGGCAATGGCAGGCGGCGGAAGATGTGAGCAAAAGTTAGCGCTTGCTGTTGCAGGAGTCTTTAGCGAGAAACGTTGGCGTCGGCCACGGTGAGTGCTGTCATGTTGACGATGCGGCGGACCGTCGCGCTCGGCGTGAGGATGTGGACCGGCTGCGCGGCACCCAGCAGCACCGGTCCGACGGCGATGTTGCCGCCCGCGGCCGTCTTGAGCAGGTTGTAGGCGATGTTGGCCGCGTCGATATTGGGCAGTACCAGCAGGTTCGCCGCCCCCTTGAGGGTCGAATGAGGCATCAGCGCCTGGCGCGCGGCGGCGTCCAGTGCCACATCTCCGTGCATTTCACCGTCCACCTCCAGCCAGGGTGCCTGTTCCCGCAACAGGGCCAACGTCCGGCGCATCTTGACGGCGGAGGGTTCTTCGCTGGATCCGAAGTTGGAGTGCGACAGCAGCGCGGCCTTGGGCTGCAGGCCGAAACGCAGCATCTCCTCGGCGGCCATCACGGTGATCTCGCACAGTTCCTCGGGTGTGGGGTCGTAGTTCACGTGCGTGTCGACCAGAAAGACCTGGCGACCGGGGAGCATGAGGCCGTTCATGCACGCATAAATGCGCACGTCCTGGGCGGTGCTGGGGCTGCCGCCTTCGCGTTTGCCGATGACCTGGTCGATGTACTTCAGATGGGTGTGCGTCGTGCCCCAGGTGCCGCAGATCAGCCCATCGACCTCGCCCTTGTGCAACAGCATGGAGCCGATCAGCGTGAGCCGGCGACGCATCTCGATCTTGGCGAGTTGGGCGGTCACTCCCTTGCGCTCGGTCATGCGGTGGTAGGTCTGCCAGAAGTCGCGGTAACGGAAGTCCTGCTCGACATTGACGACGTCGTAGTCAAGCTCCTCGCGCAGGCGCAGGCCGAACTTCTCGATGCGTTGCGCGATGATGGTCGGCCGCCCGATCAACGTCGGGCGCGCGAGACCTTCGTCGACCACGATCTGGCACGCGCGCAGAACGCGCTCTTCCTCGCCCTCCGCATAGGCCACGCGCTTGCGTTCGGCCTGCTTGGCGGCGGCGAAGATGGGCTTCATGATCGTGCCCGATGCGAACACGAAGCTCTGCAGCTTCTCGCGGTAGGCGGCCATGTCCGTGACCGGGCGCAGTGCCACGCCGCTGTCGGCCGCGGCCTGCGCCACTGCGGGCGCGATCTTGATCATCAGGCGCGGGTCGAAGGGCTTGGGGATCAGGTATTCGGGGCCGAACGCCAGCTTCTCGCCCGCATAGGCCGCGGCGACCACTTCGCTTTGCTCGGCTTGCGCCAGCTCGGCGATGGCGTGCACCGCGGCGATCTCCATTTCATCCGTGATGGTCGAGGCGCCGGCATCCAGCGCGCCGCGGAAGATGTAGGGGAAGCACAGGACGTTGTTGACCTGGTTGGGGTAGTCCGTGCGCCCGGTGGCCATGATGGCGTCGTTGCGCACCTGCTTCACTTCTTCGGGCGTGATCTCCGGGTTCGGGTTGGCCAGCGCCAGGATCAGCGGGTTGGCCGCCATCGTCTTCACCATGTCTGGCTTGAGCACGCCACCGGCGGACAGGCCGAGGAAGATGTCGGCGCCGGCGATCACCTCGGCCAGGGTTCGCTGATCGGTCTTCTGCGCGAACTGGATCTTGTCCTCATCCATGAGTTCGGTGCGGCCTTCATAGACCACGCCGGCGAGATCGGTCACCCAGATGTTCTCGCGCGGGATGCCCAGCTTGACCAGCAGGCCCAGGCAGGCCAGGGCGGCGGCGCCCGCGCCCGAGGTCACGAGCTTGATGTCGCGCGGGTCCTTCTTCACCACCTTGAGACCGTTGAGCACGGCCGCACCGACCACGATGGCGGTGCCGTGCTGGTCGTCGTGGAAGACTGGGATCTTCATGCGCTCGCGCAGCTTGCGCTCCACATAGAAACAGTCCGGCGCCTTAATGTCTTCGAGGTTGATGCCACCGAAGGTCGGTTCCAGCGAGGCAATGATCTCGACCAGCTTGTCGGGGTTCTTCTCGTTGATTTCGATGTCGAACACATCGATGCCCGAGAACTTCTTGAACAGCACGCCCTTGCCTTCCATCACCGGCTTGGCGGCCAGCGGGCCGATATCGCCGAGGCCCAGCACCGCGGTGCCATTGGTGATCACCGCCACGAGGTTGCCTCGGCTGGTGTACTTGAAGGCATTGACCGGGTCGGCCACGATTTCTTCGCAGGGGGCGGCGACACCGGGCGAGTAGGCCAGCGCGAGGTCGCGCTGGTTGGTGAGCTGTTTGGTGGCGGCGATCGCCACTTTGCCCGGGGTGGGGAACTCGTGGTATTCGAGGGCGGCTCGGCGCAGCTCGGCGCGTTTGTTGTCGGGGCTGTTGTCCTTGCTCATGCTCGTGTCTCCGGCGAGGGCTATCTTGCTATGCGGAAAGTAATCGCACATTCTAAAGCGGCGATCGGGAAAACCCTAGTGCGCATGGCGACACCAGACGTCGCGATGCCTTTGACTTTTTGGGCGGCAATGCCCGGCGCGGTCGCGCGATCAGGCGCTTGCGCAGTATGCGCCCGCCGATGGCGAGGAGAGATGCGGGGATTCCGCAGAGGGGCGGAAGAGGTTTCAGGCCGAGGCGGCCTGGGCGGGCAGCTTGGCCGGGTGCAGCTGGATGTGAGCCACTGCCTGGTGGGATGTGCATTCCGACCAGAGTGCACGGGCGCCCGACTCGCACTGGCCGCATTGCGTGGCCACGCCGAGTTCAAGCTGGATATCGTCGAACGCCATGCCCGAGCGCGCGCACCGTGCGATGGTGTGGTCACTGACGCGATGGCAAACGCAAACGATCATGGAGCAGGCGGGCGGCGAAAGTTGAAACGCCTGCAAATGATAATTGATCGTATTCATGGCGCCAAATAAACCCCGCGCGCGGCGGGGTCTTGGCCTGTTCCGGGCGTCAGCTGGCCGAGCCCATCTGGCTTTGCAGGTAGTTGGGCAGCCCGACCTTCTCGATCAACTCGATCTGCGTCTCGAGGAAATCGATGTGTTCCTCGGTGTCTTCCAGGATGCCTTGCAGCAGGTCGCGCGAGACGAAGTCGCGGATCGATTCCAGGTAGGCCATGCCTTCCTTGACGGTCTTCTGCGCGCCCTGTTCCAGCGCCAGATCGCTGCGCAGCAGCTCGGGCACGTTCTCGGCGATGTTGAGTTTGCCCAGGTCCTGCAGGTTGGGCAGGCCGTCGAGCATGAAGATGCGGTCCATCAGCTTGTCGGCGTGCTTCATTTCGCCGATCGACTCGCTGTATTCCTTGGCGGCCAGTTTGTCCAGCCCCCAGTGCTTGAGCATGCGGTAGTGGACGAAGTACTGGTTGATGGCGGTCAGCTCGTTCTTGAGCTGGGCCTGCAGATGGCCAATGGCCTTGGTGTCACCCTTCATGGGAACTCCTTTCGATGTTGTTCTGGAAAAGAGCCCGCATTGTGCGCGCTGCGTCAACGCGGTCTGCCCTTGAGACGCATTCAAAACCTGCATCAAGTTTGCAAATGAGAATCGTTCGTATATGATGCGGCTTTCGCCAGCCAGCGCCCGGTGCTGTTGAGCCCGGGCCGCGACGCCAGCCGATTCCATCAACCCTCGGATTCAGGTGACGTCGTGACTTCCTCCTGCCTCGGTCCGCGCCATGACTTGGCGCGCATGCAAACTTCCCCACTCTCCCGGTTTCGCCTTTCCGGCTTTTCTCTGGCCATGTTGATGGCCGGACCCGTGCTGGCGCAGAGCGCCCCTGTCCCGGCGCCCGTGGTGGCGCAGGCCAGCGTTCCAGTGCTGCGCGAGGTGGTGGTCAGCGGCTCGCGCAGCGAGCGCGAACTTGACGAAGTGCCCGCCAGTGTCGATGTGCTCACGGGCGAGGACCTCGATCCTGCCCGTGTGGGCGACATCCGCGAACTGGTGCGCAATGTGCCCAACGTCAGCGTGCGGCGCGCGCCCCAACGTTTCGGGGCTGTCAACGGTTCGACCGGACGGGACGGCAACGCCGGCTTCAACATCCGGGGCCTGGAGGGCAACCGCGTGCTGCTCACGGTGGACGGCATCCGCGTGCCGCGCGAACTCTCCAGCGGCGTGTTCGGCTCGGCCGCGTTCGGACGCGACTACTACGACCTCGGCCTGATCTCCCGCGTGGAGATCCTGCGCGGCGCGAGCTCGGCGCTCTACGGTTCGGACGGGCTGGCGGGCATGGTGGCGATGTTCACGACGGAGCCCAAGGACCTGCTCAAGCCCGGTCAGACCCTGGGTGGGCGCGTAGGTCTGCGCGCGGACACCGAGGATGGCAGCCGTGGCGTGGGCGTGACGCTGGCGGGTGCGCCGAGCGAGACGCTGCAGTGGCTGGGCAGCGTGCAGGTGGGGCGTGCCAAGGAGCTGGACAACCAGGGGGAGAACTTCGCGCTGAACAGCAACCGTACGGCGCCGAATCCGCAGAAGGACAAGGGCGTCTCGCTGCTGGGCAAGGTGGTGCTCACCCCTGGCGGCGGCCAGCGCCACACGCTGACGCTGGAGCACGTGGACAAGCGCAGCGAGGTCGAGGCCTACAGCGGCCGCTCGACCACGGCGACCGGCACGCTGGACCTGGACGGCACCACCGACATGCAGCGCACGCGCCTGAGCTGGGACGGGCGCTTCCGCGTCGACGGCTCGGCCTGGGCAGACGAACTCCGGGCCACCGTGGGTTACCAGGAGGCCGATTCGCAGGAGGTGTCGACGGAGTTGCGCACCGCCACGCCGAACAACCGCTCGCGCGACGTGACCTACACCGAGAAGCTCTGGCAGGCGGTGCTCCAGGCGGAAAAGGCGCGCTCGCTGGGCGCGGACTGGGGCCAGAAACTGGTCTATGGCGTGGACGTGTCGGTCTCGCGCATGGACAACCTGGTCACCGGCGTCACCCCGCCGGCCTACGAAACCTACCCGCTCAAGCGTTTCCCGCCCACCCGCGAGACCAACACGGCGCTGTTCGTGCAGAGCGAGTTCGCCACCGACCGCTGGAGCGTGATTCCGGCGCTGCGCTACGACCGCTTTGACCTGAAGGCGGCAGCCGACCCGCTGTACCCGTTGCAGCCCGCGAGCCTGAAGGACTCGGCCCTGTCGCCCAAGCTGGGCCTGATCTTCCGCCCGGGGGACGAACTCAGCCTGTTCGCGAACCTGGCTGCGGGCTTCAAGGCGCCCAGCTCGCTGCAGCTCAACAACTTCTTCCAGAACACCGCGGCCAGCTACCGCACCATCCCCAACCCGAATCTCAAGCCCGAGACCAGCCGCACGCTGGAACTGGGCGCGCGCGACACCACGGGGCCGGTGCAGTGGGAAGCGGCGGTCTTCTCGGGCCGCTACAAGGACTTCATCGAGGAACTGGTGGTGGTGGGCGGCCAGGCCGGCAACCCCGCCAACCCGCTGACCTACCAGGCGGTCAACAAAAGCCAGGTGCGCCTGAGCGGCTTCGAGCTCAAGGGCAAGTTGGCACTGGGCAAGGCGACCGACCTGCGCTTGGCCTATGGCCAGACGAAGGGCCGGGACACCACCGCGGGCGTGCCTTTGAACTCCGTCAATCCGGCGCGGCTGGTGCTCGGCGTGGACCACCGCGTGGGCGACTGGAAGTTCGGCGCCTCGGTCAACCATGTGGCGAAGAAGTCCACCGGCGACATCGACTACACCAGTGCGCCCAACCAGTTCGCCACGCCGGCCTACACCACGCTGGACCTGCGGGCCAGCTGGCAGCTGCGCCCTGGCATGAAGATCAGCGCCGCACTGAACAACGTGACCGACCGCAAGTACTGGGAATGGACCAATGTGCGTGGCCTGGCCGCCAGCTCGACGGTGCTGGACGCGTACACCGCGCCAGGCCGCAGCGTGGCCGTCGCGCTGGTGGCCGACTTCTAGTTTCAGCATCTGCAAAGCCCGGGAGCCGCCATGCCAGCCGATTCGCGCAACCCAGACATGCTGTCGGACGAGGAGTACACGCTGCCCAGCGTGGAGGCCTTGTTGGCCGGCACGCTGGCGCTCATGACCGGCTATGCCCAGAGCGCGCAGGCCTGCCCTCACCGTGCGCTCATGGCCGGCAAGCTGGTGTCCAACCTGTTGCGCCTGGCGGCGCACCCGCAGCTCTCACCGCCCATGCAGGCCATGCTGGGCAACCTGGGCACGCGCTGGCAGATCGAACTGGAAAACGCCCACACCGCCGCGCTGGCGCCCACGCCGCCCAGCAGCCTGTGGCATGCGCCACCGGTGAGCGTGCAGTGACGGTCTCGCCCATCACGTTTCGAACACACCTCTCTTTCCTATCCCACCAAGGACATGACCATGAACACCTCCCTCCAGGACATCCGGACCGCTTTCCAGAACCAGCGTGAGCGCGGCCTGCGCGCGCGCGAAGCCGCCGAGGCGCTGGGCATGGGGGAGGGTGCGGCCATGGCGGCGCACTGCGGCGCGAGCGGAGGTCCCCTGCGTGCGTTGCCCCTCAAGCCGGACTGGCTGGGCTTGCTGCAGTCGCTGCAGGTGTGTGGACCGCTGATGGCGCTCACGCGCAACGACGCGGTGGTGCACGAGAAGACCGGCATCTACCAGAAGGTGTCTGCCAATGGCCACGTGGGCCTGGCCCTGGGCGAGGACATCGACCTTCGCCTGTTCTTCAACCAGTGGCATGCCGGCTTCGCGGTGTTCGAAGCCCTGAAGTCGCAGCCCGGCGAAGAGGCGCCGCCCAGCCTGCAGTTTTTTGACCGCCATGGCGCTGCCGTGCACAAGATCTTCGTGCGCGAGCAGACCGACCTGGCGGCCTGGCGGCAGGTCGTCGCGCGTTTCGAAGAGCCGGCGCGCGAGACGGTGTTCGAGCCACCCGAGGCGGTTCGCGCGCCCGCGCCCGTGGCGCAGGACGTGGACGCCGAGGCCTTCGCTGCCGCATGGGAGGCGATGACCGACACGCACCAGTTCTTCGGCCTGCTCAAGCGGTTTGGTCTGGAGCGCCAGCAGGGCTTTCGCCTGGTCGAAGGGCGCTACGCGCACCGGGTCGTCAACGCGGCGGTGCGCGAGCTGCTGGTGGAGGCCGCGTTCGACGGCACGCCCGTCATGGTCTTTGTCGGCAGTCCGGGCTGCATTCAGATCCACACCGGCCCGGTCAAGCGCGTCGAGCCCATGGAGGTGCATGGCAAGACCTGGCTCAACGTGCTGGACCCGGGCTTCAACCTCCACCTGCGCGAGGACCTGATTCAGGAGGTGTGGGTGGTCGAGAAGCCCACCAGCGACGGCGTGGTCACCTCGGTCGAGGCGTTCGACGCGCATGGGGGACTGATGGCCATGTTCTTCGGCGCGCGCAAGCCTGGGCAGGCCGAGCTGGACGCCTGGCGGCAGATCGTCGCGCACCTGCCGGCGGCCGGGCAGCCGGTGGCGGCATGAGCACGCTGGCGAGCGTGGAGCTCAAGGCCTTCGTGCCCGCGAAGGACTTCGCCACCGCCTTGCGTTTTTATGCCGACCTCGGCTTCACCCAGCGCTCGCAGGGCGGCGGCGTCGCGTACTTCAGTCTGGAGGACGGCTGCCCCTTCCTGCTGCAGGACTTCTACGAGCAGGCACTGGCCGAGAACCTCGTCATGCACCTGCTGGTCGAGGACGTACAGGCCTGGCACGCGCATGTGGTGGCGCGCGGGCTGGCCGATCGCTACCCGGGCGTGCGCGTCACGCCCGTGGTGGCGCAGCCCTGGGGCATCACCGAGTTCGTGGTGATCGACCCCAGTGGCGTGTGCTGGCACATCGGGCAGAACACGCCGGGCTTCGAGCCGGTGGGCCGCCTGCCCTGACAACCATGAATTTCCGGAACCGATCCATGAAACCCACACCATCCACCTCTTCCGGGGGCCTTGCGCGCAGAAGTGCGCTGCACCGGCTTGCACGCACCGCTCTGGCCGGGTCGGCGGTGGTCGGCATCGGCTGGCCCGCGCTGGCGCAGACGCGCCCCGCGCCCCGGCTGGTCACCGTTGGCGGCGGCATCACCGAGGTGGTGTATGCGCTGGGCGCGCAGGACCAGTTGGTGGGCACCGACACCACCAGCCTGTACCCGGCCGCCGCGCAGGCCACGCCCAAGGTGGGCTACATGCGCCAGCTTTCGGCCGAAGGCCTGCTCGCGCTGCGGCCCGACGCCCTGATCGCGGGCTCCGATGCGGGGCCACCGGTGGTGCTGGACCAGTTGCGCAGCGCTGGCGTGCGCGTGGAACTGGTGGTTTCCGACCACAGCTGGGATGAGGTGCGCCGCAAGGTGGCCGCCGTTGGCCGCGCGGCAGGACGCGAGGCGGGGGCACGCGAACTGCAGGCCCGTCTCGATGCGCGATGGCAGTCCGTGCTGGCACGGGTGCAGTCGTCGGGCAAGGTGGGTCCGCGCGTGCTGTTCGTGCTCTCCCACAGCGGCAGCCCCATGGTGGCCGGTGAGCAGACTGCGGCCGACGCCCTCATCCGCTTCATGGGCGCGCGCAACGCGCTGGGCGGCTTCAAGGGCTACCGGCCGATGACCGCCGAGGCCATGGCGCAGGCGGCGCCGGACGTGATCCTGACCACCACGCAAGGGCTGGAAGCCGTGGGTGGAGAGGCCAAGTTCTGGCAGCGCCCCGAACTCGCGCTCACACCGGCCTGGCGGGAGCGCGCCTCGCAGAAGACGTTGGTGCACCTGGACGCGCTGGAGCTCCTGGGCTTCGGGCCGCGCCTACCCGATGTCATCGAGCGCCTGCACGAGCGCATGGTGCGGGCATGAACGTCCTGCTTGCACAAGGCGGCATCGGGTCTGTGGCCAACGTGCACACGCCCGATCTCGCGCGCGCGGTGGCCGACTATGCGCGCGGCCTCGACTTCCGGTGCCAGCAGATGGTGCGGGGCGTTTACGCGCGCCTGGTCCACGGGCCGCTGTGCGTGCAACTCTGGGCCTGCGGCGCCCGACCCGCGCGCTGGGAAAAACCCACGGCCGCCGAGGCCGCTCCCTTCGAGCCGGCCCGGTTGCGCGTCGAACTGCGAGGCCTGCACGCGCTGCACGCCAGCCTGCTGAGGGCTGCGGCGGCGCCCGCGCAGCGGCTGGGGGCCGCGCCCATCTGGCAGCCCTGGGGTGCCTGGGAAACCACGCTCACCGACATCGATGGCAATGTGCTTCACCTGATCGACCGCGCGCCTGGGTCGCCAGCCAGGGCGGCCACCCCACACGCGCCGCGCGCGGAGGTGGGCCGATGAGCGCCACCGACACGGCCATGCCGTGGAACCCGCGCCGCTGGACGGCGGGACAGGTGCCAGGTCCGACGCTGCTGGGGGCCCTGTCGGTGCTGTTGCTGGTCACCTTGCTCTGGGCCGCCGGTCAGGGAGCCTACAGCCTGCCGCTGAGCGATCTGCCGGCCGTGCTGTTCGGCGGCAGCGCAGGCAGCGGTGCCGAGCTGGTGTTCTTCAACATCCGCCTGCCGCGCCTGGTGCTGGGCCTGGCGGCTGGAGCCGGCCTCGGGCTGGCCGGCGCGCTCATGCAGGGTTTGTTCCGCAACCCGCTGGCCGATCCTGGGTTGATCGGCGTGAGCAGCGGCGCGGCACTGGCGGCTGGTTTCACCATCGTGCTGGGCAACCTCTGGTTTCCCGACCTGCCGCGCTCGCTGGGCAGCTGGACGCTGGTGCTGATGGCCTTTGGCGGCGGTCTCGCGGTCACCGTGTTGATCTACCTGCTTTCGCGCGGTGAGGGGGGTACGCGCGTGGGCCTGATGCTGCTGGCCGGCATCGCGGTCAATGCGCTGGCCGGTGCCGGCCTGGGCCTGTTGAACTTCCTGGCCACCGACGAACAGCTGCGCAACCTGCAGTTCTGGCTGCTGGGCAGCCTGGGCGGCGCGCGCTGGAGCGCGGTGGCGCTGGTGGGGCTGATCACGCTGCTGGCCGGCGCCATCGGCCTGCGGCTGGCGCGCGCGCTCAATGCGCTGGCGCTGGGCGAGGCGCAGGCCGTGCTGCTCGGCGTGCCGATCGAGCGCGTCAAGCGCATCGCCATCGTGGCGACCGCGCTCGCCGTCGGGGCGGTGACCGCGACCACCGGCATCATCGGTTTCATCGGTCTGGTGGCGCCGCACATGGTGAGGCTGGTGGCCGGCCCCGACCATCGCTGGGTGCTGCCCGGCTCGGCGCTGCTGGGCGCGGTCATGGTCATCGCCGCCGACGCCGTGGCGCGCACCATCCTGCAACCGGCTGAACTGCCCCTGGGCGTGCTGACGGCCGCGGTCGGGGTGCCCTTCTTCCTGCTGCTTCTGCGCAGTGCGCACGGGAGGCGGCTGTGAACGCGCGCCTGCTGGACGCCGATTGGCGCAGTGCCTGCGGAGCGCTACCCGGTGGCGAACGTCCACTCTGGTTGGACGACGACGACGATGGGATGCCGCGGCACGAACCTCGGGGCAACGATGGCCTGAGCGCCAGTGGCGTGTGCGTGCGGGTGGGCGCCAGTACCTTGTTGCGGGGCGTGGACTTGCACCTCGCGCCAGGAGAGGTCGGTGCCATCCTGGGCCCCAATGGCGCGGGCAAGTCCACCCTGCTCTCGGTGCTGGCCGGCCTGCGCGCCTGCCACGAAGGCGAGGTGCGCCTGAACGGGCAGGCCGTCACGCCAGCGGCGGCGCCGCAGTTCGCGCGGCACCGCGCGGTGTTGCCGCAGGAGACCGCGGTGGCGTTCGATTTCCGCGTGCAGGACGTGGTGGAGCTCGGGCGCTACCCGCACCTGCGCCAGCCATCGCGCCACGAGGCCGCCATCGTGCAGGCCGCGATGCAGGCCACCGGGGTGGCGGCCATGGCGATGCGCAACGTGGCCAGCCTGAGCGGTGGCGAGCGCGCCCGCGTGCAGCTCGCGCGCGTCATGGCGCAGATCTGGGAAGCCGGCGCCGACGGCGCGCCGCGCTGGCTGTTGCTGGACGAACCGACCGCCGCGCTCGACCTGCGCCACCAGCACGAGACCTTGCGCACCGTGCAGGCTTGGGCGCGCGGACAGGGCGTGGGCGTGCTCGCCGTGCTGCACGACCCCAACCTGGCGCTGCGCTACGCGGACCGGGTCTGGGTGCTCGACGGCGGCGAAGTGCGTGCCGCTGGCCGCCCGGCGCGCGTGCTGCACCCCGACCTGCTGCGGCGTGTCTGGCAGGTGCAGGCCAGCACCGTGCGCGCGGCCGATGGCGTGGCGCAGTTGCTCATCGCGGCGGATGTTCCACCCGTTTCAGAGAGGTCCTGACATGACACCCAGCAACCCCCGGCTCCTGGTTCGCCACGACGGCACCACCGCACAGGAACTTGCTCAGGAGCACGGCGTGCTCACGCGGCAGATGGCCGGGCTGCAGCGCCGGGTGGGCGAGCAGATGCGCGCGCAGGCCTTGCAGGTGCTGGCATTGCAGGAGGAGGTGCTGAACCTGCGTGCCCAACTGGTCGTGGCCCGTACCTGCATGCTGTGGGGCCTGGGTCTGGCCGGCGTGGCCAGGCCTCTCGTGCGCCGTGGCCGCGCGGCGGTGCAGGCGCAGGCCGCGCAGGACATGGCCGAGGCCAGCGCGGTGATCTGCCAGACCGGCTGCGTGGGCCACGCCCACCCCTGGCTGGAGGGAGATGGACAGTGCCGGCGCACCGGTGCGGCCTGTGCGCAGCTGACCGCCGGCGCCGAAGCCGATGACGCGGGGCAGGCGCGGTGAACAACGGCCTGTTAAAGCGCCACCCAGTGGTTGTCGAACTGCACGGACGCGCCACCAGCGCGGGCCGGCCTGCCTTCGGGTGCGCACCACACCCCTTCGCTGCCGCTGGCCCACCAGTGCCCACGGCCGGCGGCCAGGGCGTAGGCCTGGGCATGCGCCAGCGTGCCTGAGCAACGGGCGCCGGTGTCGAACAGGGCCAGTCCGTCGGCGCGCGGACAGCTCACTACGAAGCCGCCACCGGGCAGCGCGCAGATGTCCCCGCCATAGCCGTGCATTGCTGGCTGTGCTTGGGCGGGCCGCAGCTGCAGGCCGTCCCACGCCGCGAACACCGGGGCTTGTTGGCGGGCTTGGGCGTCGGGGTGCTCGGCCTGCAATGCGATGCCCACGGTGCGCGATACCGGGTCCCAGGCCAGGTGCCGCACGCTCAGGTACGGGTCCTGCAGGCGCCATTGGCCCAGCAGGCGGCCGTCGCGCGGGTCCAGCGCCACCAGCGAAGCGTCCATGCGGTCCAACTGGCGTTTGCTGCGGCCGGTCTCGGGCAGTGTGGGAATGCCGCCGTTGGCCACGATCAGGCTGCCGGTGGGGATGTCGCCCACGCGCTCGGGCAACACCATGAGCGCATGCGGGTCCATGCCGTGCGTCGGCCATTCCGCGCGCTTCTCCAGCGAGCGGACATCGCGCGTGGCGAGCCGGCCTTGCGCGGTGTCCAGGTCGGTCTCGGTGGTCCACAAGACAGAAGCATCCTCGCTCGCCACCACATGGCCATTGAAGCGGCGGTCGTCCTCGATCCAGTGCCATTGCGCCTGCCCGCTGGCCGGGTGCCAGCGCAGCAGCCAATCGCCGGGGCGCCGCGCGGCGGCCAGCACGCTGCCACCGCGCTCGACCAGCAGGCCGTGCGCGCGCGTGGGTACATCGAGTTCGCTCTGCACCGACCAGCGCGCGGTCTTCACCTCGATCACACCGATGCGTTGCCCGTCTGCTGCCTGCCAGGCCGCCAGCAGGCGCGCGGCAGGCGCAGCACCCCAGGCGGGCGCGAAGCCCACCGCCGCCATGGCCAGCAGCCATTGGCGGCGCGAAACGACCGTTGGCTCGGCGGGGTCCGTCACTCAGTCCCCATCGGCATCCGAAAACCCCAGTGGCACGTCCAGCGCGGCCGCGACCTCGTTCTGGTACAGCACCGTGAGCGCCTTCATGGACTTGGCGACCGCCAGCAGTTCGCGCTCGCTGGAGCGAGGCGTCAAACGGTCCATGCCGGCGCCGACCTGGTCCAGCGCCTGGCCCCAGCGCTGGGCGAGCGCCAGGTGGCCTCGCCCTAGGAGCAGGGCTTCCAGAGGGATCAGGGCTGTCCCGCCCGCAGGCGGGTTGGCGCCAGGCCGCAGGCGAGCCTGCGTCTGCAGGCTTTGCCACTGCGCGCGCCAGTCGCGCAGGCTGCTCTCGCGGTCCAGGCGCGCGAACGGCGCCGGCCTGGCCATGTTGCCGGTGGTGCGCTGCGTGGTGAGGGGCTTTTCGATGTGCGCCCAGCGCAGGCGCTCAAAGCCTGCCAGCCACTGGTTCACCCACTCGGCCAGCGCGGCGGTGGTGGTCTCGGGTTCATCGTCCCATTCCTTGGTGGCCCATTGGCCGAGTTCGGCGTCCAGCGCCTGTGCTTCAGCGGCAATGTCTTGCGCCACCAGCTCGCCGTACCGGCATGCCGGCGCGGTGGGGCGCTCCTTGGACCACCGCTCCAGCAGCAGCTCGAAAGCCGGGAAGCCCTTGGCCGGTGTGCCCACGCGCTCCATGTCGGCCAGCGTGGCCGGCGCCTTGTCCATCGAGCGGCGCAGCAGGTCCGGGCGCGCGGGCCAGAAATCGATCTGGCGCTGCGATCGGCGAGTGACCATGGGCCCCACGGCGGGGGTAGACAGCGTCTCCCAGCCCAGAAGCGCCGCCAGCCATTGCGCGCGCAGGTCTTCCAGGGAGGCCTGGCCCTGGCAGAACCGCGCTGCGGTCTCGGCCAGGCCGTCCGCCTGCGCCTTGAAGGCCTGGGCCAGTGGCGGCAGGCGGTGGGTGTAGATGCCTTGCAGGGCCTGTTCGGCCGAGTAGTAAGGGGCCGCTACGGTGGGGCCCGGGCTTTGCGCAGCGGCGATGCCAGCCAGTGCCAGGCCCAGCAGCGCCGCCAACGCGGCGCGTTGCAGCCGCTTGCGTGTGCGTGTCATAGCGACTCCACGAATTTCACCAGCGCCTGGCGGTCCGCGCGGTTCATCTTCAACACCTGTTCCCTGGCGGGCCGCGCCTCGCCACCATGCCACAGGATGGCCTCGAGCACGCCGTTGGCACGCCCGTCGTGCATCAGGCGCGTGTGGCCGTTCACGTCCTTGATCAGGCCTATGCCCCACAGCGGCGGCGTCTTCCACTGGCTGCCGCTGGCCAGGAAGTCGGGCCGGCCGTCGGCGAGGTCGGGGCCCATGTCGTGCAGCAGCAAGTCGGTGTAGGGCCAGATCCGCTGGCCCTTCAACGCCGGGCTGGTGAAGCGGGGGAACGGTCCCTCGGCCGTCACGTAGCTGGGCCGGTGGCAGGCGGCGCACTGGGCCTGCGCGAACAGGGCCTGGCCGCGCAGCACCTGTGCGTCGTTCACGTTGCGCCGTGCCGCTGGGGCCAGCGTGGCCTGGTAGAAGATCACCTGGCCCAAGGTGTCATCGTCGATCTCGGGCCGGCTGGCGTCGGCGCTGGCGGCCGGTACCAGGCCGTCGCGGCCGCTGGTCCGGCCGCCGCCATGCGGTGCAGCCAGGCAGTCCTTCTGCGCCGGCGTGCAGGTTTCCTGCGGAAAGACGCTGGAGGTGATGCCGATGTCACCGTGGAACGCGCCCGCTGTCTGGTGCGCGATGGTTGCCACGTTGGCCTTCCAGCCGAAGCGGCCGATGCGCTCCTCCTGTGCGAAGACATCCCATACGCGGTTGGGCTGGCCTTTGACCAGGCCGGGCGCGGCGGCCTGCTCGCGGGCGTTGCGCAGGATCTCGGCCTCGGGAATCGCCTCCAGCAGGCCGATGCCCGCGATCTGCGGTGCGATGCGCGGGCTGACCATGGCCCCCGGGGCCAGCGGGCCATAGGCCAGGTCGGTCAGTGTGTACAGCGGCTTTTGCAGCGTGTAGCGCGTGCCATCGGCGAAGCGGCCGTGGATGGGCTGCTGGCGAATCTCCACACGGCCCTCGGGCCTGACGCCCTGGATGGCGGCGTTGTTGAACTGGTCGCCATACACCGGGTCGGGCCGCACGCCGGCCCTGGGGTCGGGCGTGCCGGCCACCGACAGGCGCATGAGCAGCGCCACGGTCGGCTCCGGGTCGGGCCCGAGCGTGCGCTGCCATGCGGGCGGCTCACCCCGGCCGTCCATCACGTGGCAGCCGGCGCACGCCCGCGCGATGAAATGCGGCCCGAGGCCATCGCGCGCGGTGGTCGAGGCGGGCGCCTCGACCCAGTTGCGCTTGAAAAAAGAGTTGCCGATCACGAAGCGCGTGCGCCCCGGATCGTCCAGGTTGGCCAACGGGAACGAGAACGCGTTCTTGCCGGTGGCGTAGACGGTGGTGGCGCCACCGGTCTTTTCGCCCAGCGGGTCGGGTGCCTCGTCGGCTTGCAGAACGAGGGCGGCCGAACCGATGAGCAGGGCCCCCATGGCTGACGCGGTGCGCGCGGCTTTGGGAAAGAGCGACATGATGGAAACGCCTATTGGGGACGTGCGGCGCCGCGCAGCGGCGTGCCGTGTGTCACGGTTCCACCAAGGTCAGTTTGGCGATGCCCACCGCACCAGCCGACTCGACCAGCAGCTTGGACTGTTCGACCAGGCTGGCCACTGTTTTCTCGATCACCGGCCGGCCAGCCGCGCCCTTGGCGATGGCGCGGTCGAACGGGGCCGGAATGGCCTCGGCCGACTGCACGGAGAGCGCGATCTGCGCAGTCGTCTTCTCGGCCAGGTCGGCCTTTTTCGCGGCCACGAGGTCGCGCACGCCGGGGCCCTGCAGCGCGCTGCCGTCGCGTTTTCTGTACTGGCCCAGCCACACGTTCTGGATGCCCTTCGCGTTGTTGACGATGTCACGGTGCGTGTTGTCCGAGAAGCAGGAGTGCTCGTCCTCCTGGTCCTGCGAATTCAGGGCCACCTCCATGCGTTCGCCGGAGAGTTCACCGCGCGAGAGCGAGCCCAGGCCGACGATGATCTTGCGCACCGACTCCTTGCCGCCTTTCTCGAAGCGGGCGCGGTAGTTCTTCTGGCCCGGCGCCCAGGATTTGGCGAGAAAGCCCAGGTCATCGACCAGCAACTCGGTGGCCACCGTCAGAAACTGGCGGCGCCGATCGGCGTTGGGGGTCTTGCCATCGAGGTAGTCCTCGAACGAACGGTTGCCCGGGCCGGTCTCGCTCAGGTCCTGGCCCCAGAGCAGGAATTCGATGGCGTGCCAGCCAGCGCTGATGTTTTCCTCGCCGCCGCGTTCATTGAACTTGGCCAGGTTGGCCTTGGTGATCTTGAACTTGGTGTTGGCGATCAGCCCCGACTGGGGCTTGCCCTGCACGTAGTCCACATAGGACTCGTCCAGCGGCCAGGCGTTGATCTGGCCTTCGGGGCCCTTGTCGTCGTCGATCGGGCCGCCGTAGAAGCGGAACGCTTCCGTCTGGCCGTAGAACTCGCGCGCGGCCAGCCAGGCCTTGCGCGCGGCGGCCAGACCATCGGCCGAGGGCGCGGCGACGAAGGCCTTGATGGCCCCTTGCATGTCCTGCGCGGCGGACAGGGTGTCGCTGTAGCTGGCGTAGACCAGGGCGGCGTAGTGGCCAGCGACGCTGGCGTAGGTGGCTGGAGCGGTGGCGGCCGCGGCAGGGTTGGAGGGCTGGGTCTGTGCCTGGGCGTGCGGCAGCGCCAGGGTGGCCGCCAGGGCCAGGACGGAGAGGGTGGTTTTCATGCTGCGGGCCGGGAGGTTGGGTGAACAGGGGCCGGCACAGGGTGGCCGGAGGCCCCAGTTTAAATGAGAACCATTCCCAATCAATGACCCGTTGACGGCCGGCGAACATGCGCCTTGACCCAGATCAAGGCGCGGCCATGCCTCAGCCGCGCATCAAGGCTTCGATCTCGTCGGCCTTCACCGGCACGTCGCGCGTGATCAGTTCGCAGCCGGTGGCTGTGACGATGGCGTCGTCCTCGATGCGGATACCGATGTTCCAGAACGCCTCGGGTACGCCCTCGGCCGGCCGCACATAGAGGCCGGGCTCGATCGTGAGCACCATGCCCGGGCGCAGGATGCGGCTGGGCCGGTCCTTGATGATCTCGCCGCTGAGCGGGTCCTTGCGCTCGCTGACGGTGCCGACCTCGGCGGGCTCCACATAGCTGCCGCAGTCGTGCACGTCCATGCCCAGCCAGTGCCCGGTGCGGTGCATGTAGAACTGAAAATAGGACCGGTTGGCGATCACGTCCTGTGCGTGGCCGACCTTGTTGGCGTCGAGCAGGCCCACGTCCAGCAGGCCCTGCGCGAGCACCGCGACGGTCGCGTCGTGCGGATCGACGAAGCGCGCGCCGGCCCGCGTGGCCGCCACGGCGGCGTCCTGGCTGGCCAGCACCAGTTCGTACAGCGTGCGCTGCGGGCCGGTGAAGCGGCCGTTGGCCGGAAAGGTGCGCGTGATGTCGCTGGCGTAGCCGTCGAGTTCGCAGCCGGCGTCGATCAGCACCAGTTCGCCGTTGCGGATGGGCGCGGCGTCGGCGCGGTAGTGCAGCACGCAGGCGTTGGCGCCGGCGGCGACGATGCTGCCGTAGGCCGGGTACTGCGAGCCCTGCTCGCGGAAGGCGTGCAGCAGTTCGGCGTCCAGGTGGTACTCGCGCACGTCCTGGCCCGCGCGCAGCATGGCCGCGCTGCGCTGCATGGCGCGGATGTGTGCCTGGGCGCTGATGCGCGAGGCGCGGCGCATGATGGCCTGCTCGTGCGCGTCCTTGACCAGGCGCATCTCGTCGAGCACGCCGCAGAGGTCGCGCTGCGATTCGGGGCACAGCGCGCCGTAGCGCACGCGGGCGCGCACCGGCTGCAGCCAGCCATTGATGCGGCTTTCCAACCCGTCGTGGGTGGCGAACGGGTACCAGACGGTGCGGCGGTTTTCCAGCAGGCGCGGCAGGCGCTGGGCCAGTTCGGCCACGGAGAAGGCTTCGTCCACGCCCAGCACCGCCGGTGCGGCTTCGGGGCCGAGCCGGATGCCGTCCCAGATTTCCCGCTCCAGGTCCTTGGGTTGGCAGAACAGGGTGGTGGCACCTTCCGCGCTGATCACCAGCCAGGCGTTGGGTTCGGTGAAGCCGGTGAGGTAGTAGAAATAACTGTCGTGCCGGTAGAGAAAGTCCGAATCGCGGTTGCGTGCCCGCTCTGGCGCGGTGGGCACGATGGCGATGCCGCCGGGACCCAGCGCGGCGGCGACACGGGCGCGGCGTTCCGCGTAGATCTGGGTGTGGGTGCTGGCGTCCATGTCTGACATTCTCCAGGTTGTGTTCAGCGGTTGAGTTCCTCGAGCCGTTCGGGCGTGCCGACATCGGTCCAGGGGCCGGTGTACAGCTCGGCGCTCACGCGGCCCGCGTCCATGGCACGGCGCAACAGCGGCGCCAGGGGTTCCGCGGTGCCTTGAGGGTTGCCTGGCACGACCTCGCACCACGGTGCTTCGAACAATTCGCGCCGGTACAGGCCGATGGTGCTGTAGGTGAGGCGCTCGCCGGCCTGGTTGAGCGCCAGTCCTTCGGCGCTCAGGCCAAAGTCGCCGCGCGGGTTGTGCGGCGGGTTGGGCACCAGCCAGATGTGCGCCAGGCGGCCACTGCCCAGGAAACGGGCCACGGCCTCCTGCGTGAACACGAAGCCGGGCGCGTACACGTCGCCGGCCAGCACCCAGAAAGCGTCGCCCAGCAGCGGCAAGGCGCGTGCGATGCCACCGGCGGTTTCCAGCGCATAGCCAAAATCCAGGCCCTCGCGCGAGACGCTGAGCTGTGCCTGCGGATGGCTGGCCTGCCATTGCTCGCAGAAGGTGTCGATCTGCTCGCCCAGCCAGGCGGAATTGACCACCAGCCGGGTGAAGCCACCGGCGTGCAGGGCTTCCATGGGCCACTGCAGCAGGGGCTTGCCGCGCACCGGCAGCAAGGGCTTGGGGTGGGCGTCGGTGAGCGGGCGCATGCGCATACCGCGTCCAGCGGCGAGGATCATGGCGGCAATGGACGGGGCGGCGGGGTGTTGGGTCATGGGGCACGCGGCGACCGACCGGCGAGTGGGGGGCGGTGCGCGTCGAAGAATTATGGGGGCGGCTGTGGGAAGTCGCACGGTCGGGCCCAGACGACCATGTCGGTCTGACCGATAAAATCCGGGGTTTTGCGCCGCCGCGCCGTCTCCCTTCCCTTCTCCTCACATCCCCCAGACCCATGTCCGACGCAGCCAGCACCTCCTCCCGCACCGCTTCCGCCGCCTCGGCCGTGACGCCCCAGGTCCAGGCCAACGCCATCCGCGCACTGGCCATGGACGCTGTCCAGCAGGCCAATTCCGGCCACCCGGGCGCGCCCATGGGCATGGCCGACATGGCCGTGGCGCTCTGGGGCCGCCACCTGCGCCACAACCCGGTCCATCCGCAGTGGGCCAACCGCGACCGTTTCGTGCTTTCCAACGGCCACGGTTCCATGCTGATCTACGCGCTGCTGCACCTCACCGGCTACGACCTGCCGATGGGCGAGTTGCGCAACTTCCGCCAACTGCACAGCAAGACCGCCGGCCACCCCGAGGTCGGTATCACGCCCGGCGTGGAGACCACCACCGGGCCGCTGGGCCAGGGCGTCACCAACGCAGTGGGCATGGCGCTGGCCGAGAAGCTGCTGGCGGCCGAGTTCAACCGGCCCGGCCACACCATCGTCGATCACCACACCTATGTGTTCCTGGGCGATGGCTGCCTGATGGAAGGCATCAGCCACGAAGCCTGCGCACTGGCCGGTGCCTGGAAGCTCAACAAGCTGGTGGCCCTGTACGACGACAACGGCATTTCCATCGACGGCCAGGTCACGCCCTGGTTCATCGACAACACCGCGCTGCGCTTCGCGGCCTACGGCTGGAACGTGATCGGCCCGATCGACGGCCACGACGTGGACGCCGTCGACCGCGCTATCCGCGAGGCCAAGAACAGCGCCGACGCTCCCACGCTGATCCTGTGCAAGACCCACATCGGCAAGGGCAGCCCGAACCGCGCCAACACCGCCAAGGCCCACGGTGAGCCCCTGGGCGCGGAGGAAATCGCCCTCACCCGCGCCGCGCTGGGCTGGAGCCACGCGCCCTTCGAAATTCCGCAGGACGTCTACGCGGCCTGGGACGCCAAGGCCGCCGGCAAGACCGCCGAGGCTGGCTGGAACGATGCTTTCGCCGCCTACAAAGCCGCCTTCCCCGAGCTGGCGCGCGAATTCACCCGCCGCATGAAAGGCGAATTGCCGAAAAACTTTGCCCAGGTGGCGGTGGACACCGCCGTGGCCGCGCACACCAAGGCCGAGACCGTGGCCAGCCGCAAGGCCAGCCAGCTTGCGCTGGAAGCCTTCACCGCCGCGCTGCCCGAGCTGCTCGGCGGCAGCGCCGACCTCACCGGCTCCAACCTCACCAACACCAAGTCCACGCCGGCGCTGCGCTTCAACCTGGCTGGCGACGTGCTCAAGGACGAGCAGGGCCGTGGCGGGCGCCACATCAACTACGGCGTGCGCGAATTCGGCATGGCGGCCATCATGAATGGGGTGGCGCTGCATGGCGGTTTCATCCCTTATGGCGGCACT
>NZ_JAHCKL010000013.1 GCF_026125785.1 Hydrogenophaga sp. | reverse complement strand
AGAGCCGACGCCGCGCGAAGCTTCGTCTCGGCATGCAATGAGTTCGTGGTGCTGGGCACAGAAGAAGACCCCAACGACCGGCAGCGCCTCTCCGTCTCGACACCTCACGGCTGATACCACCAACCCGCCCGAGCAGAAAATTACCGCTCGTCCGGAAACGCCCCGAAATGGCGCTATAATCTGAGGCTGTTCCCTGATAGCTCAGTCGGTAGAGCGACGGACTGTTAATCCGCAGGTCCCTGGTTCGAGTCCAGGTCGGGGAGCCAGAATAAGTGATCGATTTGCAAGGCCTTCTTCGGAAGGCCTTGCTGCTTTTGGGTCGCTGGTAAGACGTTTGCTAGCGCAGCCTTGGCGACGAACAACAGAACTGCCCAGTTTCCGGGGTGCCTTCACCGCGACACATATCGCTTGTTGTCGATCAGCAGCGTCTGCCCATCGAAGCTGCAGCGCACGGTGCCGCTGGGCACACTCATGCGCTGCAGCACCTTGCCTGACACCGCCTCGCGGTACGTGCCCTCACCGTATACGAAGCGGATGTCGTTCTTGGTGGCGCTAAAACGGAAGTCGATGTCGAACTGGTAGCGGGTGGCTCCCCCACGCGTGATCTGGCGCAGATGGCCACTGCCGCTTCCCCGGCCTTGTAGTGTCAGTACGGTGCCACTGTCGTCGTTCAGAACGAAACGCCCGCTGGCCTGCGCGCAGCCACTGGCTTTGTCGTCGGCCTCAGGCACTGTGGCACCTGCCGCTTTTTCCATCGCGCGCGCGCCTCGCGCGGCTTCATCGGCCAGGCGCTGCTGCTCCACCAAGCCCGCCAGTTCCTGCGCCGATGCCAGTTTTCTGCCTCCGAAGTAGTAGCACTGTCCTTCCGACACGGTTTCTCCTCCGCACTGAAAGGTACCCGTCAACTGTTCGACCGAGCTGCCATCCAGCACATCCGTCCAGTCGCCGTTGAACCAAGTCATGCGTCCTCTGCCTGCGGGGCGCAGTTGGCTCACCGGTCCCGTCCATTGGCGGCCATCGGCCAGCCTCAAGCGGCCTTGAGAAGGCTGTACGCCCTGGTAGCTGCCGACAAAACTGCGGCCGTCCTGCCATGTGGTGTGTGCACCTTCGGGTAGCTGGAAATCCGCTCCCAGACTGGCCTGCGTGGTCCGCCCGTCTACGAAGCGCATGTCCCCTTCGATGGTGGTGGCGCCAAAACGGGTGTTGCGCACGGTGAGGACCGGCGTGCCAGACTGAACCAGCACAAGTTCGCCGCCATCCTGCGCCTGTCCCTGGTACTGCGGGCCGGCATACCGGGCCTGCAGTGCCCCGGTTTTGACGAGCTCGAAGGGCTCAAAGGTGGTCTGCCAGGGCACTGCGACGCCGGAGGCGTTCAGCGCCAGGCGCGTCATGCCATCGTTGGCCGCAGGGAACAGTTTCACCTCGGAAGTCAGGAGTCCTATGTCGGCCAGCAAGGAGGTGGATCGATCCGGCAGGACCTCCACCCACCCTCGGTACATCTCGTCGCCCCGGTTTGTGACGCGTACCAGGTAGCGGTCCGCCCACAGGAGAAATCGCGCCGCCTCGCCCACCTGCAGGGATTTGCTGGCCTGGGGCCTGAACCCCTGGCTGCGCTCGGCACGCAGCAGTTCGATGCGCCAACCCGAAGACGGGCCCACGCCTGCATTCGACAAGAGAAACATCAGCAGCCCGGGCGAGGACTTGTCCACCACGGCGGGCGCAACGCTGCGGGTCGGCGTCAACTCGGCCACCGTCGGACGTGGCGTTGTGCTCATGGTTTCACATCCTGCCAGCATCAGGACAGCAGGTGCCAGTGCCATCGATACGGCCGCATTTCCGTTGATTCGCGTGCCCATGGTTCCAGGCTCCCCCTACGCAAAAGGGCTCAACTTACCACAGCGAAGGGGGGTTCCTTTCGAAGGCTCCTCACATGACGACGGCGTCCAGCGCCGCTACACGATGGCCGGCATGTGTCGGCATCTGCCAGCATCACGCAACGACCGCTGCAGCGACAAACCTGATCCTCCTTGCGCATCAGGATTTGAGTTTCACTCCTGCGCCAACGTCGTCACCAGCGCCCGGACCATGGTGTCGCGCTCCGCGCGCGCGTCCGGGTCGGATGAGCGGGGCCAGACGGCGGTGTGGACCACGACCAGATCCTGGGCCGGGAAGACGGCGACCATCTGGCCGTAGACGCCTTGCATGAGGAAGCCGTCCTGCACCAGCCAGTACTGCCAGCCGTAGCCAAAGCGGGGGCCGGGTTCGTTGAGGCGAAAGCCTGGGGGCTGGCGGGTGTGGTCGGTGGCGCGTTGCAGAAAGGCTTCGGGGACGATCTGCTGGCCGTCGCGCCGGCCGCCCAGTGCGAGCAGGCGGCCCAGGCGGGCGTAGTCGCGGGTGGTGGCGTTGAAGCCGCCGCCGCAGTATTCGATGTCCTGCCAGCCGACGAGCCAGGCCGCGTCGGCCTGGGCACCCAGCGGTTGCCACAGCCATTCGGTGGTGAGGTCGGCGGCGTTGCGCTTTGTAGCGCCCTTGAGCACGTGGCAGAGCACCTGGGTTTCGCCGGTGCCGTACTTGAAGCGTGTGCCCGGTTCGGCGTCCATGGGGCGCCGCCGCGTCAGCACCTGGGTGGGGTTGCCGCCGGCGTGCACGCGGAACAGCGCTCCCCAGAGGTCGCTGACGTCGTCGCGGCCGCTGTAGTCTTCGTTCCAGCGCACGCCAGAGGCCATCTGCAGCAGGTGGGCGATGGTGCTGTCCCCGTAGGCGCTGCCGGCGAGTTCCGGGGCATAGACCTCGGCCTTGTCGTCGACCGACTTGATCAACCCACGCTCCAGCGCGATGCCCACCAGCAGCGCGGTGACGCTCTTGGCCATGGAGAACGAGGCGAAGCGGTGGTCGGCGTTGCGGCCGTACTGGTAGCGCTCCAGGCGGATCTGGCCTTTGTGCAGCACCAGCAGGCTGGTGACGCGCCGGCGGTCGAAGTAGGCGTCCAGCGGCAGCGTGGTGCCGCGAAAGTTGTAGCTCACTGGGGGCAGTGGCTTGCCCTCCTCCAGCACCCACACCGGGCCGCCCCTGAGGCTGGGCCGGCTGGGCAGGATCTCGGCCAGGGCGCTGAAGCTGCCCACCTTGTAGCGCTCTTCGGTCACCTGCTGCGGCGTGCCACGCGGGTAGCCCGCGTCGGCGCCCAGAAAGCTTTCGTCCGGCGCGGCATGCGCCAGAGTGGTCGCCGCTGCCAGCAGCGCCATGATGGTGGCCCGGCCTCGCCGGGCGTTCTGCCAGCCTGTCTCGTTCAAGCCCATGCTCGTCTCCTCCACGTGGGCAGCGCCTGCCCTGGGCGCCGGCCGGCCTATCGTAGTGCGAAGGGCGGCAGCGCGCACGCCTGGTCGTACTCGTCGCTCAGGCGCTGCACGAGCGCCTGCACGGGAGGAATGTCGTGAATGAGGTCTATGCCCTGCCCTGCGCTCCACACGTTTTTCCAGGGCGCAACGCCTTCGGGCAGGTGGTCGTGCCGCATGCTTTTGCCCAGGGGCCGGGGCAGGTTCTGCGGGTCCAGGCCGGCATCGCGGATGGACTGCACCAGCCAGTTGGCGTGCACGCCGGCGATGCCGTCGGTGTAGCTGAGGTCGGCCGAGGTCTGTGACACCAGCAGGTCCTTGTAGGCCTGCGGTGCGCGCGACTCCTGGGTGGCGATGAAGCGGGTGCCCAGGTAGGCCAGGTCCGCGCCCAGGACTTCGGCGGCGCGGATGGTGGCGCCGTCGGACACGGCACCGCCCATGACGATGGTGCCGCTGTAGATGGCGCGCACGGTGCGGATGAGCGCGAGGTGGCTGATGGTGCCGGAGTGGCCGCCACCGCCCGCGCCGATGCAGTTGAGGCCGTCGGCGCCTGCGGCGATGGCTTTTTCGGCGAAGCGGATGGAGGTGATGTCGTGGAACACCTGCAGGCCGGCGTCGTGCGCGCGGCGGATCAGCGCCGTGGGATCGCCACCCACGGTGATGACGATCTTCACGCCATGGCGCGAGCAGGCGTCGAAATGCCGGCCCAGTTCTTCCTCTGGCACGCGGGTGGCCAGGTTGACGGCCACCGGGCCGGTGGTCTGGCCTGTGCGCTGCGTGTGTTCATCCAGCGCGCGGCGGATGCTGCCCAGCCAGTTGTCGAACTCTTCAAAGCTGCGCGCGTTCTGGCGCGGCAGCCCGCCGACGATGCCGGCCTTGCAGGCCTCGGTCACCAGTTCCGGGCCGCTGACCAGGAACATGGGCGCGCAGACGGCGGGCAGCCTCAGCGAGGCGCGCAGCTCGGGATGCAGTGCCATCTTCAGGCCCTCACGACCAGACCGTCGACCGCCACCACGCGTGTAGCGCCGCAGATGATGGGGTTGACGTCGATCTCGGCGATGCGCTCGCGCTCGCCGTGGATCAGCAGCGAGATGCGCGAGACGGCCTCGGCCAGCGCCTCCACGTCGGCCGGCGCGCTGCCGCGGAAGCCCTGCAGAAGGCGGTAGCCACGCAGGCGGCGCAACAGCTCGTGCGCGGCGGCGGGGCTCACCGGAGCCAGCGCGGCCGCGGTGTCCTTGAGCAGTTCCACCAGGATGCCGCCCATGCCCACCACCACCATGGGGCCGAACAGCGGGTCGACGCGCGCGCCCACCATGATCTCCACACCGGGCGGGATCATGGGTTGCACCAGCACGCCGTTGATGCGCTCGGCGGTGGTGGCCTTGAGCGCGTTGGCCATGATGGCGGCGTAGGCTTCGCGCACGGCGGCCTCGTCCTTGAGGTTCAGGCGCAGCACGCCGGCATCGGTCTTGTGCGGCAGGTCCGGCGTCTCGACCTTGAGCGCGACGGGGTAGCCCAGCACACCCGCGGCGGCCACGGCGCCTTCGGCCGAATTCACGAGCTGGTTGTTCACCACCGGCACGCCGCAGGCCTCCAGCACGCGGCGCGACGGGCCTTCGGGCAGGGTGCGCTCGGCACCGGCGGCCTGCAGCGCCGCTTCGACACCCTGGCGCTGCGCGGGGGTGAGCGCGGGTGGCTCGCCGGCATCGGCCGGCTGTGCCTGGCGCCGCGACCACTGGTGCCAGGCGGACAACGTGCGAAAACAACTGGCGGTGGAGCGGAAGACGGCGAGGTCGGGGCTCATTTCCATGTCACGCACGCCGGGCCCTTCCATCCAGCCGGTCAGCTCGAAGATGCAGGCCATCTTGCCGTGCGCGCGCACCTGCCTGCCCAGGTCGATGTTGCGCTGGGCGCTGGCCTGAATGGCGGTGGTGTACGGGGTGACGATGGCGCCGATGTGGGCTTCCTGCAGGAAGGCCTCGGCGCAGGCGGGGAAGGAGGCCGGGTTGTTGAGGATCTGGGCCGTGACGTCGCAAGGGTTGCGCGACGAGCCGAACTCCGGGATGTGGGACTCCAGCACCGCGCGCAGCGCGGGTCCCGGCTGGGGCAGCTCCACGCCGAACACCTCGGCCTGGTCCGCCGCCATGATGCCGGCACCGCCCGATGGCGTGAGCACGGCCACGCCATCGGCCTTGGCCGGCGGCGCCTTGGCGAAGAAGGCCGCTGCCTCCAGCAGGTGTTCGTACTGATCCACCACCACGAAGCCGGCGCGCTCGAACAAGGCGTTGTAGCCGGCGGCCGAACCGGCCAGAGCGCCGGTGTGAGAGAGCGCGGCCTCGGCACCGCTTTCGCTGGTGCCAATCTTGTAGACGACCACGGCCTTGCCCGCGCGGCGGGCGATCTCGCCGGCCTCGATCAGGCGGCCGGGGTCGGTGACGCCTTCGAACACGCAGGCGATCGCATCGCAGTCGGGGTCTTCCGCGAGGTAGGCGATCTGGTCGGCCGCGTCCACGTCGCAGCCGTTGCCGGAGGTCAGCACGTGGCTGAAAGACACGCCCCGCTCCACCGCCTGCGCCATGCCCACACCCAGCGCACCCGACTGGCTGATGAGGCCGATGGAGCGGCAGCCTTCGATGCGCAGGCGCACGGGGATGTGGGTGAAGGTGCCCAGCGCGCCATTGACGGCGTTCATCATGCCCAGGCAGTTGGGGCCCAGCAGGCGGGTGCCGGTGTGGCGCGTGAGTTCGACGATGTCGCGCTGCAGGGCCTGGTGCGCGGGGTTGCTGCTCTCGCCCAGGCCGGAGGCGAAGATCACCACGCCACCCACGCCCAGGCGCACGCATTCTTCCACCACCGCCTTGACGCCGTCGCGCGGCACGGCGACGAAGGCGCAGTCCGGCACCTCGGGCAGGTCAGACAACGAGGCGTGGCAGGCGCGGCCGTCGATCTCCTTGTACTTGCCGTTGATGAGGTGGATGGGGCCGCCAAAGCTGTGCAGGTTGCCCAGCGTGCGGGCTCCGAAGGACGCGGGATTGGCGGAAGCGCCAACGATGGCGATGCTGGCGGGGGCGATGAGGCGGCGGGTCTGTTCGCGGCGGTAGACGGGACGGCTGGAAACGGGTGGCATGACGGGTGTTCAGGAAGAAGATATCTCGGCGTGTCCGTGGGAGAGCACCACCACGTCGCGCTCGGGCACGCGGGCACGGAAAGCGACGCCATCGGGCTGGCGCCAGCATTCCACGCGAACCGTCTCGCCCGGGTACACGGGAGACGACATGCGCGTGCGCATCGCCTTGAGCCGCGCGGGATCGTTGCCGCAGAAGGCGGCCAGCAGCGCGCGGCAGGTGACGCCGTAGGTGGCCAGGCCATGCAGGATGGGTTTGGGGAAGCCCGCGCGCGTGGCGATGTCGGGGTCGGCGTGCAGCGGGTTGAGGTCGCCCGAGAGGCGGTAGAGCAAGGCCGCGTCCGCGCGCGTGGGCAGGTCCACGCTGATGTCGGGCGCGCGCTCGGGCGTGGCGACCAGCGCGGGCCCGGGTTCGTCACCACCACCCCCCACCTTGGAAAAGCCGCCGTCGCCACGGCAGAACACGGACTGCTCCACGGTGGCGAGCAATTGGTCGTTGGCGGCGTCGAAAAGTTGCTTCTCGGTCTGGATGATGGCGCCCTTGCCCTCGCCCTTGTCCACGATGCGCGTGACGCGGGTGCGCCCGATCACCGTGCCGGCCGCCGGCAACGGCGCATGCAGGCTCACGGCCTGTTCGCCGTGCACCAGCTTCACGGCGTCGATGCCGAGCTCTTTGTGCTCACGCATCCAGAAACCCGGCGAGGCCAGCACGCTGGCCATCACCGGCACGGCGAGCAGGTCTTTCTCGTAGACGAAGCGCAGCTCGCCGCGGTCCAGCGGGTCGGCGCCGAAGCCTATGCCCAGGGCATAGAGGATGGTGTCGCGCGTGGTGTAGGTGTGGCGCACATCGTCGAACTTCAGATGGCGCGTTTTCTGGTAGTCAAGCATGAGGGAGGGCTCAGTTTTTCTCGGGGAAAGGTTCACGGGCCGGCCAGCGGAACTGCGGCGGCTCCTTGGCGACAAAGCGGCGGGCGGATTCCTTGAGGTAGTCGCTGCTGGCGGCCACCGCCTGTCCGGTGGCTTCGAGTTCCAGCATGGTGGCCAGGTCGCTGCCCAGGGATGCATTGAGACCACGTTTGGCCAGGCTGAGGGCGGCTTCGGACGCGCCGCAGAAGCTGGCGGCCATGGCCAGGGCCCGGGGCATCAGGTCCTGCGGCGGCAACACCTCCATGGCGATGCCCATTTGCAGCGCCTCCTGCGCGCCGATCTCACGGGCGGAGAACACCAGTTCCTTTGCCCGCTGCAGGCCCACGCAGCGTGGCAGCGTGTACAGGGCACCGAAGTCCGGTATCAGCCCGATGCGCTGGAAGACCATGCACAGCCGTGCGCGGTCGCTCAGCAGCACGATGTCGGCCAGCAGCGCCAGGCTGAAGCCGGCGCCGTAGGCCACACCGTCCACCGCCGCGATGACCGGTCTGTCCATGTTGATGAGCGCCTCGGTGGTGCGGCGGTAGCGTTCCATGCCGGCACGCACCTGCGCCGACGTGCGCGGGCCGGCGTCGTTCATGCCACGCACGTCGCCGCCGGCGCAGAAGGCGCCACCGGCGCCCGTGAGCACCACCGCCCGCACCGCCGGGTCGGCCTTGGCCTCCAGCACCGCCTCGCCAAGTTCGCGCGAGAGCGTCGGGCTGATGGCGTTCTTGGCCTCGGGACGGTTCAGCGTGATGGTGGCCACGCCACCGGACACCTCGTAGGCAATGGTCTCGAATGTGCTCATGTCACTGCAGCTTGATGTTGTTCTCGCGGATGACCGTGGACCACTTCTGCATCTCCTCGTCGAGCTGCTTCTTGAAGGCTTCCGGCGTATTCGTCATGGGTTCCCAGCCAAAGCTCACCACCTTGGCCTGCACTTCGGGGGTGGCCAGGACCTTGGCCACGCCCTGCGCGTACTTGTTGACGATGGCCGGCGGCGTGCCGGTGGGAAGGAACAGGCCTGTGAAGCCCGCCAGGTTGGCCTCGGGATAGCCGGCCTCGCCCAGTGTGGGCACATTGGGAAACGCCTTGAGCCGGTGCGGGCTGGCCACTGCCAGCAGCTTGACCTTGCCGCCGGAGAGGTGGTTGGCGTAGAAGCCGACCGAGCCCCAGGCGGTGGTCACGCGGCCGTTGACCAGGTCGGCGAAAGAATCCGTCTCGCCCTTGTAGGGGATGTGCGTCATGTCCACGCCGGCCTTCTTGTTGAGGGCCACGCCGATGATGTGCGCACCCGAACCCACGCCGTAAGAGCCGTAGCTCACGCTGCCAGGTTTCTGCTTGGCCATCGTCAGCAGTTCGGCCAGATTGGAGGCCGGCAGTTGCGACGGTGCGGCCAGTGCGATAGGCAGCACCGCGACCATGGAGACCGGCGTGAGCTCTTCCATGCGGTAGCCCGGGTTGGGCTGCAGCAGCAGGTTCTGCACGATGCTGCTGAGCGACATGTAGATGGTGTAGCCATCGGCTGGCGACTTGGTCAGCGCCTGCGCGGCGATCATGCCGTTGGCACCGGTGCGGTTCTCCACCACCACCGGCTGGCCCCAGGCCTGGGTGAGGCCTTCGGCGATCATGCGCGCGGTCGCGTCGGCGCTGCCGCCGGGCGCGGTGGCCACCATGAGCTTGATCGGGCGGTTCGGAAAGTCGCCCGACTGCGCGTTGGCCGTCAGCGGCATGCTGAAAGACACGCCCACGGCGGCGGCGAAGGATGCCAGGAAGGCGGTAGGACGAAAGGCCGGGAACTTCATGGTTTGTCTCCTGTTGTGATGGTCAGGTTGGGGCTAACGGCTGCGCGGCCAGGTGCGAGAGCTGGCTCGCACTGTCGCCGAACAACTGGTCGATCACCGTGATGCGCCGCAGGTAGTGACCCACGGCGTACTCCTCGGTCATGCCGATGCCGCCATGCAACTGGATGGCGTTCTGGCACAGGGTGCGGCCGTGCTGGCCGATGATGTATTTGGCGCGCGCGAGATCGCCCGGCTGCACCGAATCGGGGTCGTCGATGGCAGCCGCTGCGAGCAGAGCCATGCTGCGCGCGATCTCCAGGTCGACCATCATTTCGGCCACGCGGTGGCGCAGCGACTGGTACTCGCCAATGAGGCGCCCAAACTGCTTGCGCGTGTTCAGGTAAGCGGTGGTGAGCTGGTAGGCCCCTTCCATGGCGCCGACGGCGTCGGCACACACGGCGGCGAGGCCGGCGCGCTGAACCGAGGCGATGGCCGCGCCCGCACCACGCGGATCGCCCAGCGCACGCGCGACGACGCCGTCCAGATGCAGCTCGCCCGCGGGCGTGTCGTCCACCAGGGTGTAGTTGCGGCACACCAGCCCGGGCGAGCGGGCCTCCACCAGGAACAGGCCCAGGCCGTCGTTGTCTTGCGGCGAACCCGAGAGGCGTGCGCTGACCACGAAGGCGTCGGCCTGCGCCGCGTGCAGCACCAAACACTTGCTGCCCGAGAGGCGCCACTGCCCGTCCATCTGGCGAGCGGTGGTCTCCACCCACAGCGGTGCATGGCGCGCGCCCGCCTCGTCGTGCGCCCAGGCCAGCACGCGTTCGCCGCTGGCCACCTGCGGCAGCCATTCGGCGCGCACCGCCGCGTCGCCAGCCACGGAGAGCGCCGTCGCGCCCAGCACGGCGCTGGCCAGGAAAGGTTCGTTAAGCAAGGCCTTGCCAAAGACCTGCATCACCGGCAGCAGGTCGGTCGCGCGGCCGCCGAAACCACCATCGGCCTCGGCGATGCGCAGGCCGCATACGCCGAGCGCGGCCAGTTGGCGCCACACCGCCGGGCTGGTACCGCCTTCGCTGGCGGCGATGGCACGGCGCTGCTCAAAGCCGTAGTTGTCCGACAGCAGGCGCTCCACGCTGTCGCGCAACTGCACCTGGTCTTCGTTCAATTCAAAGTTCATGCCGTCCTACCCCAGGGCCGCCTTGGCCAGGATGTCTTTCTGGATTTCGCTGGAGCCGCCGTAGATGCTGGCCGCGCGCGACTGGAAGTAGCGCGGTGCCGCCGGCGCGGCCCAGTGTTCGCTGCCCGGGCCGTCGCCGGGTCGGCGCTCCAGGCCGGTCGGGCCGGCCAGGCGCGCAATCAGCGCCACCAGCGCCTGCTGGATTTCCGTGCCCTTGAGCTTGAGCACCGAGGCAAAGGATTCGCCGGCCAGCGCCGTTCCCGGCGCCAGCAGCATGCGCCAGTTGGTCACCTCCAGCGCCCGCACCTGCGCATCGAGTGCGGCCAGCTCGGCCTGCAGTACCGGGTCCTCGGCCAGCGGCCGGCCAGCCTGGGTGATGGTTCGCGCCAGGTGGCGCGCATGTTCCAGGCGTTCGCGGCAGTAGCTCACGTTGGCGATGCCGGTGCGCTCGTTGCCCAGCAGGAACTTGGCGCAGGCCCAGCCCTTGCCCTCTTCGCCCACGAGATTGGCCACGGGCACGCGCACGTTGTCGAAGAACACCTCGTTGAGGTGGTGCGCGTGGTCAATGGAGACGATAGGACGCACCGTCAGACCGGGCGTCTTCATGTCGATCAGCAGGAAGGTGATGCCGTCCTGTTTGCGCGCGGCCTGCTCGGTGCGCACCAGGCAGAACATCCAGTCGGCCTGGTGGGCCGAGCTGGTCCAGATCTTCTGGCCGTTCACGACGTACTCGTCGCCCTCGCGCCGCGCGGAGGTGCGCAGCGAGGCCAGATCGGAGCCGGAGCCGGGCTCCGAGAAACCCTGGCAGAACCAGAGGTCGGCGTTGGCCAGCTTGGGCAGGAAGTGGGTGCACTGCGCCTCGGTGCCATAGCGCAGCAGCAGCGGCCCCAGCATGACCACATTGAAGATGGCGGGCATGGGAGCCGGTGCGCGCTGGATCTCTTCCTGCAGGATCAGCCGCTCGGCCTGTCCGAGGTCGGCCCCGCCGAACTTCTTCGGCCAATGGGGCGCGGCCCAGCCACGCTCGTGCAGGATGCGCTGGAACCGGACCACGTCCTCCTTGCGGGCGGGGTGTCCGTTGCGCAGGCGTTGACGGATGTCGTCGGGCAGGCGCTCCTGTATGAAGGCGCGCACCTCGGCACGAAAGGTCTGCTGTTCGGGTGTCAGTCGGAAGTCCATGGGGCTCAGTCCACCTTGATGTTGTTCTGCTGGATCACCCTGGACCAGGTGTCCACTTCAGTGGCGATGTAGCGTGAGAACTCTTCCGGCGAATTGCCGACGGACACGAACCCGACCTCCTGGATCTTGGCCTGCATGTCGGGCATGGCGATGATGCGGCGCACCTCGTCGGAGAACTTGGCCACCACCGCCTTGGGCGTGCCGGCCGGCAGGAAGAGCCCGTACCAGCCCGGCAGGTTGGCCCCTGGGTAGCCGGCCTCGGCCAGCGTGGGGATGTGCGGGTAGCGCGCGACCCGCTTGGGCCCGGTGACCGCCAGCACCTTGACCTTGCCTGCGGCTTCCTGCGCGGCATAGAAGCCGGCCGAGCCATAGCCCACGGTCAACTGCTCGCTGAGCAGATCGGCCAGCGAACTCACCTCGCCCTTGTAGGGGATGTGGGTCGCCTGGAAGCCTGCCGCACCCGCCAGCGCGGCACCCACCAGGTGCGAGCCCGAGCCGGTCCCCGACGTGCCGTAGGTGATGCCATTGGGCTTGGCCTTGGCGTACTTCACCAGATCGGCCACCGACTGGATGTTCAAGGTGCTGCTGACACCGAACGCGATGGGAATCGTGGCCACCAGCGTGACGGGGGCCAGCTCTTCCATCTTGTAGCCCGGGTTGGGCCGCAGCAGCACGTTCTGCACCACCGAGCTGATGGAAAGGTAGGCCACGTGCCCGTCGGGCGGCGCCTTGGCCAGCGCCGAGGCGGCGATCATGCCGTTGGCCCCCACCCGCTGCTCCACCAGCACCGGCTGCCCCCAGGCCGCGCTGAGCTTGTCGGCCATCAGGCGCGCCAGGATGTCGGTGGCACCGCCGGGCGCCGTGGCCAGCATCAGCCGCACGGGCTTGGTGGGAAAGGCCACCTCCTGTGCCGTGGCCGGCAGGCCCAGCCCCAGCACGCATGCCGAGGCCAGCAGGGAAAAGAGAGCGCCGCGCCGTCGGCGCGTGTGCTTGGGTGTCATGGCTTGTCTCCGTGTCGCTTGTTCTGATCGGGCCAGGGGCGCTTTGCCTTACACGCTGATGTGGAAGCCGCCGTTGACGCCAATGTGCTGGCCGGTGATGTAGGAAGAGCCGTCAGACAGCAGGAAGCACACCGTCTTGACCACCTCCTCAGGCGTGGACCAGCGGCCCAACGGAATCTGCGCGAGCATCTGGTCGCGGAATTTCTCGCCGCGCACCACCTCGGTCATGGGCGTTTCCACCACGCCGAAGCAGACGGAGTTGGTCCGCACGTTGTAGCGGCCCCATTCCTTGGCCGCGGTCATGGTCACGCCGAACATGCCGGACTTGGCCGCCGCGTAGTTGATCTGCCCGATCGAGCCCTTGCGCCCGGCATCGGAGGAAATGTTGACGATGGAGCCACCGGTGGTGTCGCCCTCCCGGGCGCGAGCCACCATGTGGCGCCCCACCGCCTGCAGCCAGTAGAAGGTGCCACTGAGGTGCACGTCGATGACCTCCTGCCACTGCTGCAGGGTCATCTTTTCGATCATGGCCGGGCGGATGATGCCGGCGTTGTTCACCAGGCCGTGCACCGCGCCGAAGCGGGCCACGGCGTCTTCCACCGTCTTGGCGGCCAGGGCCGCATCGGCCACGCTGCCGGCGACGGTCATCACGCGGTCGGCCGGCAACGCGCCGGCCAGCGCCTGCAGCCCGGCGGCATTGAGATCCACCGCGACGACGTTGCCGCCCAGTTCGATGGTCCATTCGGCGATCGCCTTGCCAATGCCTTGCGCGGCGCCGGTCACCACGACGGTGCGGCCCTGGAGCGAAACGATAGGTGTCATGAGCTTGTTCCTTGTCCTTTTGACGGTTCTTGAGATCGGTTGAAAATTCAATTAGTTTTAAGGTCAGACCAATGGTAACATCAGCCAGACCGCCCTTCGACCAAGGGAAATCCCTAGCCGAGGGGCGTGTTCGCAATCCACCCATACGAGGAAAGGCAAGGCACCAGCCATGACGATCAAGAAGAAGGCCTGCATCGCGGGCGCGTGGGAGCACCCCACCCGCAAGGCCCCGGACAAGACCACCCCCCAACTGCATGCGGAATGCGCACGCGGCGCGCTGCAAGACGCCGGCCTGTCGCTGTCGGATGTCGACGGCTACTTCTGCGCCGGCGATGCGCCCGGTCTGGGCGCGCTCAGCATGGCCGATTACCTGGGCCTGAAGCTGCGCCACACGGACACCACAGACACCGGCGGCTCGGCTCCCCTGATCCATGTGGCGCATGCGGCCCAGGCCATCGCAGCGGGCAAGTGCGACGTCGCGCTGGTCACACTGGCTGGCCGGCCGCGCAGCGAGACCAGCGGCGTGGGCGTGCAACCGCGCAACGTGACGGCGGCCACGCCGGACGTGGCTTTCGAAATGCCCTACGCGCCGGTCACAGTGAACATGTACGCCCTCGCCGCGGCCCGCCACATGCACGAGTACGGCACCACCAGCGAACAGCTCGCATGGATCAAGGTGGCCGCCTCCACGCACGCGCAACACAACCCGCACGCCATGCTGCGCGACGTGGTCACGGTGGAGGACGTGCTGAACTCGCCCATGATTTCCGACCCGCTGCACAAACTGGACTGCTGCGTGGTCAGCGACGGTGGTGGCGCGCTGGTGATCGTGCGCCCGGAGATCGCGCGCTCGCTCAAGCGTCCGGTGGTGAACATCCTGGGCGCAGGCGAAACCATCAAGGGCCAGAACGGCGGGCAGATCGACCTGACCTGGTCGGGCGCCGCCATCTCCGGCCCCATCGCCTTCGCCGAGGCCGGCGTCAAGCCCTCGGACATCCAGTACGCATCGATCTACGACAGCTTCACCATCACGGTGCTCATGCAACTGGAGGACCTGGGCTTCTGCGAAAAGGGCCAGGGCGGCCGCTTTGTCGCCGACGGCAACCTGATCTCCGGCGTGGGCCGACTGCCCTTCAACACCGACGGCGGCGGCCTGTGCAACAACCACCCGGCCAACCGCGGCGGCATCACCAAGGTGATCGAAGCCGTGCGCCAGTTGCGCGGCGAAGCCCATCCCAAGGTCCAGGTGCCCGATTGCCGGCTTGCGCTGGCCCAGGGCACGGGTGGCCTGCTGACCTCGCGCCACGGCAGCGCGACCTTGATCATGGAACGGGAGTGAACACGATGAGCCAGACGAACTACCAGGAACGCCCGCTGTCGCCGGTCGTCAAGGACGCGGCCACCGAACCCTATTGGCAGGGCGCGCGCGAAGGCGTGTTGCGGATCAAGCGCTGCACCGCCTGCGGCAAGGTGCACTTCTATCCGCGCGCGCTGTGTCCGTTTTGCCTGGGCGACACCGAATGGGTGCAAGCCAGCGGCAAGGGCACCATCTACAGCGTGAGCGTGGCGCGCCGAGTCGGCCCCATCCCGTACGCATTGGCCTACGTCCAACTGGAGGAAGGCGTCGCGATGCTCACCAACATCGTGGATGGCGACCTGGACCGCCTGCGCATTGGTGACCCGGTGGAACTCTGCTTCAAGGAAGCCGAGGGCGGAGACAAGGTGCCCATGTTCAGACCCGCCACCTAGCGCGGCGGGCCGCTGAGGGCGCTGTGCGATCATCCAGGCTCAGCCACTCGTCCGCTTCCGCCTGCTCCATGCGCCGCACCAGCACCCCGCCCCCGACCACCCTGTCCGATCCGGTCACGACCGACGCGGACATCCTCGCGGGGCTGGGCCTGCGCGAGGTCCGCAGCCAGCGCGGCTTCGAGGCGGTGTGCGAGCAGATCCGCCAGCAGGTCGCGCGCGGCGAACTGCGCACCGGTGACCGCCTGCCCGGCGAGCGGGATCTGGCGGAGCAACTCGCCGTCAGCCGCAGCGTGGTGAGGGAAGCCATCCGCAGCCTGGAGTCCATGGGCGTGGTGGAGTCCCGCATGGGCGCGCATGGGGGCATTTACATCCGGGCCAGTACGTCGCAAGGCATCACCCAGGCCATGAGCGACATGGTGGCGCTCGCGCAGATGCCCATCGGCCAGGTGACCGAGACCCGCATCGAACTCACCTGCACCGCCATTCGGCTGGCCTGCGAACGCGCCACCGAGGCGGACCTGGACGCGATCGAGGCGGACATCGAGATGCACGCGGAACTGTTCCGCCAGGGCCATGGCTCGCGCAACGCGCGCTCCATGGGCCACTTCTACCGCCTGCTGGCCCAGGCCACTCACAACGACCTGATGGTGATGCTGGTCGATTCGGTTTCCGAGGTCATGCGCATGTTGCTGCTGCGCATCGACCCACGCCCCCACCCGGACATGATCCCCGTGCGGCGCAAGGTACTGCGCCTCATCCGCGCACGCGACGCCGAAGGCGCCTGCGAAGCGCTGCGGGTGCACCTGCAGCACCTCACGGCCTACCTCGAATCCGAGAGCAAGACCGCGCCTCGCGTGGACACGTCCAGCGCAAACGCTCTTTGAACCACCGCATGCTCCTCCTGCGCCTCATCCAGGCCGGCTTCTGGCTCAGCGTAGCCGGCCTGACGACCGCCTCCCTGCTTCCCGTGGACATGCTGCCGCCCCAGACCTTCGATATCTGGGACAAGGCCCAGCACGCCGGCGGCTTTGCCTGGCTGGCCTTCTGGGGGCTGGTGGGCTACCCGGCGCGGCCCGGTCGGCTGGCGCTGTGGCTGCTGGTGCTGGGCGGCGCCATCGAACTGGCGCAGGCCGCCACCGGCTGGCGCTACGGCGAATGGAGCGACTGGCTGGCCGACGCGGTGGGCATCGCCGCAGGCGCCGCCCTCTGGTGGCCATTGCGCCACCACACGCCCGGCAGGGCTTGAAGCCCGCCCCGCACTGCGCACAATAGGGGCCATGTCACACACGCCCCCCACCCGCGCCCTGCCCTGGCTGGAGCCTGGGCAGGCCTTCCCGCCCGTCCATACCGCCTGGGGAGAAAACGATCCCGCGCCAGGACTGCTCGCCGCCGGCGGCGTGCTGGACGTGCCGACCCTGATCGCCGCGTACTCACGCGGCATCTTTCCCTGGTACAGCGCGGGCCAGCCCATCCTCTGGTGGAGCACCGATCCCCGTATGGTGCTGGAGACTGCCGCCTTCCGGCTGCACCGCTCGCTGCGCAAGACCATCCAGTCCTTGCTGCGCGAGGGTCGCCTGCAGGTGCGTTTCGACAGCGACTTCGAACGTGTCATCCGCGCCTGCGCCTACACGCCACGCGCCGGCCAGAACGGCACCTGGATACTGCCGGCCATGGTGGAAGCCTACCTGCGCCTGCACGAAACCGGTATGGCACACAGCGTGGAGACCTGGATAGACGGCGACCTCGCAGGTGGGCTGTACTGCATCAACCTCGGGCAGATGGTCTATGGCGAGTCCATGTTCACACGGCGCAGCAACGCCTCCAAGATCGCTCTGGCCGCACTGGTGGCCTTCAGCCGCGCGCAAGGCGTGCCCCTGATCGATTGCCAGCAGGACACCGCGCACCTCGCTTCGCTGGGCGCCCGACTGATGCCGCGCGCCGAATTCTGTGACCATGTCCGCATGGCGCTGCCGCGCCCCGCGCCTGCATGGGAATTCCTCCCCGTATACTGGGCCCCACTCCTCCAGGATGACGGTCGTCTGGCGTGACCCACCTCAAAGAACTTCCCCTGCAGGCGCTGCAGTTCTATGCCACGGCGCCCTACCCGTGCAGCTACCTGCCGGACCGCCAGGCCCGCTCCCAGGTCGCCACGCCCAGCCACCTCATCCACAACGACGCCTACTCCGACCTGGTCACCCACGGTTTCCGGCGCAGCGGCATGTTCACCTACCGTCCCTACTGCGACGGCTGCCAGGCCTGCGTCCCGCTGCGCGTACCCGTGAACCGCTTCCAGGCCAGCCGCAGCCAGCGCCGCACCCAAGCCCGACACGGACACCTGCAGACGCGCGTGCTCAAGCTGTGCTTCATTCCCGAGCACTACCAGCTCTACCTGCGCTACCAGAACAGCCGCCATGCGGGCGGCGGCATGGACCATGACAGCATCGACCAGTACACGCAGTTCCTTCTGCAAAGTCGCGTCAACTCGCGGTTGATCGAATTTCTTGAGCCCGCCACCAACGGGCAACCGCCTCGCCTGAAGATGGTGTCCATCGTCGATGTGCTCAACGACGGCCTCTCGGCGGTCTACACCTTCTACGAACCCGAGGACCGGGCGAGCTACGGCACCTACAGCGTTCTCTGGCAGATCGAACAGGCCAGGGCCTTGGGCTTGCCGCACGTCTACCTTGGCTACTGGATCGGCGAGAGCAACAAGATGAACTACAAGGCGGGTTTCCAGCCGCATGAACTGCTGATCGACGGCCGCTGGACACCTTCCGTCTGAGCTCGGGCGCTCTATTGCGCCCCGCCTCACGGATTTCAATTTCATCTTGTAAAATTGCGGCCAACCGATTGCCGCCCATGACCAAACGCACCGAAACCCTCCCCAGCACCCCCACCGTGCAGGTGATCGAACGCATGTTCAACCTGCTGGAGGTGCTGGCCTCTCGCGAAGAGCCGGTCTCGCTGAAAGAAATCAGCGAGAAAACCGGCCTGCATCCCTCCACCGCCCACCGCATCCTCAACGACCTCACGATAGGCCGTTTCGTCGACCGGCCCGAGGCCGGTAGCTACCGGCTGGGCATGCGCCTGCTGGAACTGGGCAACCTCGTGAAGGCGCGGCTGAGCGTGCGCGACGCCGCCCTGCAACCCATGCGCGAGTTGCACAAACTCATCCAGCAGCCCGTGAACCTCAGCGTGCGCCAGGGCGATGAAATCGTCTATGTGGAGCGGGCGTACAGCGAACGTTCCGGCATGCAGGTGGTGCGGGCCATTGGAGGGCGCGCACCACTGCACCTGACTTCCGTGGGCAAGCTGTTCCTGGCGGATGACGAACCGCCCAAAGTGCGCGCCTACGCCACCCGCACCGGCCTGGCCGGCAACACCCGCAACAGCCTCACCCAACTGGCCACGCTGGAACGTGAACTCGCCCAGTGCCGCCAGGCCGGCGTGGCGCGCGACAACGAGGAACTGGAGTTGGGTGTGCGGTGCATGGCCGCGGGCATCTACGATGACCAGAGCAAGCTGGTCGCGGGGCTGTCGATCTCGGCGCCGGCCGATCGCATCGATGAAAGCTGGCTGCCCAAGCTCAAGGCCACGGCGGCCGAGATCTCCACGGCCCTGGGCTGCCCCAAGGTGCCCGCGCCCGCCAGCGCCGCCCGTTGAGCCGCGTTCAGCCCTGCGGCTGGTGGCGCACCATGGTGGCGCGAGGACCGTTGTGCAGCTCCACCCAGCGGCGCACGCGCTCGGCATCCTGCACGCGGGCCAGTTTGCCTGCGGAGTCCAGGAACACCATGATCAGTTGGCGCCCCGCCACCTTGGCCTGCATCACCAGGCAGCGGCCGGCCTCCGAGATGTAGCCGGTCTTCTGCAGGCCGATGTCCCAGTCTGAATTGCGGATCAGGCGGTTGGAGTTGATGTACTGCAGCGTGCGGCGTCCCAGATCGACCTCATAGCCGGGCGAGGTCGAGAGGTTGCGCAGGATCGGGCGCTCATAGGCCACCGAGACCAGAGTGGCCAGATCACGGGCACTTGAACGGTTGTCGCTGGACAGCCCCGTTGGCTCCACGTAGTGCGTATCGGCCATGCCCAGGGAAGCTGCCTTCTGGTTCATCAGCCGCACGAACTCGCGCAGGCCACCCGGGTACGTGCGGCCCAGCGCATGGGCCGCGCGGTTCTCGCTGGACATCAGCGCCAGATGCATCATCTCGCCCCGGCTCAGAGTGGTCCCCACAGCCAGACGCGAACGGCTACCCTTGACCGTGTCGATGTCGTCGCTGGTAATGGTGATGGATTCGTTCATGTCCAGATTGGCATCGGCGATCACCAGTCCGGTCATGAGCTTGGTGAGCGAAGCGATCGGCAGCACCGCGGAGTCGTTCTTGCTGAACAGCACCTCGTTGGTCTCTTGATCAATCACCAGCGCCACGCTGGAGTTGAATTCGAGCGCGTCGTCCTTCTCGCGCAGACCCAGCGATTCACCCACCGAGGGACGGTGCTGGATGGCGGCACGCACCACGGATGCCTGCTGGCGGGTTTCCGGCTTGCGCTTGACCGAGACGGCGTGCATGGTGGTGGCCTTGCCCCCGGCCATCTGCACCTTGACGCGTTGGCCGGCCTTGCTGGAAGCGGCCACCTTGGCCGAGCCCGAACGGCTCTTGCTGGCGACGGGGCTCTTGCGGGAAACGTCCTTGCGCTGGGCGACCTTCTCGCGCTGGGTGGACTTCTTGGCCACCGGAACCTTCTTCTGGCTCTTGACGACCTTGGTCTTGCCCTGGTTGCTGGCGGCCTGGGCAACCTGGGGCACCCCCAGCCATGTCAGACAGGCAACCAAAGTTGCACCCAGGAGGGCATTCTGGATCCGACCGACAGCTTTGACCATGACTTCACTCCGCAAACAAGAACCACGCCGGAGCGAAGTATAGTCAGCAGCAAAAAAACTAGCAATATCAAAAGCTTGGAAAATGTTCTTCAATGAACGGTAGAACAGATGGTACTTTTGGCATCATTTTTCGCGTTCATCGACAACATGTTCCCAAGTCTTTGATTCAGAACGAATTTACCCTTGCGCTGCGACCCGTTCGCCCTTGCTGTGCAGCTTGTTCAAGGCACTGAGGTACGCCTTGGCCGAGGCCACGACGATGTCCGGATCGGCACCCACGCCATTGACCACGCGGCCACCGTGCTGCAGACGCACCGTCACTTCGCCCTGGCTTTCGGTCGAGCCACTGGTGATGGCATTCACCGAATACAGCAGCAGCTCCGCCCCGCTCTTGACGTGTTGCTCAATGGCCTTGAGTGAAGCATCCACCGGACCGTTCCCATCGCTCTCGCCGAGAAACTCCTTGCCATCGACTGTGAACACCACACTGGCGTGAGGGCGCTCGCCCGTTTCGCTGCGCTGTGACAGCGACACCAGGCCGTACTGCTCCTTCTCGGGCGTCACGCTCTCATCGCTGCACAGGGCCAGAATGTCCTCGTCGAAAATCTCGCTCTTGCGGTCGGCCAGTTCCTTGAAGGCCGCGAAGGCGGTGTTGATCTCACCTTCCGAGGCCATTTCGATGCCCAGCTCCTGCAGGCGCTGCTTGAAAGCATTGCGGCCGCTCAGCTTGCCCAGCACGATCTTGTTCGCACTCCAGCCCACATCCTCGGCGCGCATGATCTCGTAGGTGTCGCGCGCCTTGAGCACGCCATCCTGGTGGATGCCGCTGGCATGCGCGAACGCATTGGCCCCCACCACCGCCTTGTTGGGCTGGACCACGAAGCCCGTGGTCTGGCTCACCATGCGGCTGGCCGGCACGATCTGTGTCGCATCGACGCCGACCGACAGGCCGAAGTAGTCCCGGCGCGTGCGCACCGCCATCACGATCTCCTCCAGCGAGCAATTGCCAGCCCGCTCGCCCAGACCGTTGATGGTGCACTCCACCTGGCGCGCACCACCGATCTTCACGCCAGCCAGAGAGTTCGCCACCGCCATGCCCAGGTCGTTGTGGCAATGCACGGACCAGACCGCCTTGTCGGAGTTGGGGACGCGCTCGCGCAGGGTGCGGATGAATTCGCCGTACAGCTCGGGCACCGCGTAGCCCACCGTGTCGGGAATGTTCAACGTGGTCGCCCCCTCCTTGATAACCGCCTCCAGCACACGGCAAAGAAAGTCCACGTCGCTGCGGTAGCCGTCTTCCGGGCTGAACTCGATGTCGTCCACGAGGTTGCGTGCAAAGCGCACCGACTGGATGGCCTGCTCCATCACCTGTTCGGGCGTCATGCGCAGCTTCTTTTCCATGTGCAGCGCGCTGGTGGCAATGAAGGTGTGGATGCGCGCACGGTTGGCGCCCTTGAGCGCCTCCGCGGCCCTGGCGATGTCGCGGTCATTGGCACGTGCCAGCGAGCAGACCGTCGAATCCTTGATGGTGTTGGCAATCGCCTGCACGCAATCGAAATCGCCATTGGAACTGGCCGCGAAGCCCGCCTCGATCACATCCACCTTCAGGCGTTCCAACTGGCGTGCAATGCGCAGCTTTTCGTCCTTGGTCATGGAGGCGCCGGGCGATTGCTCGCCGTCGCGCAAGGTGGTGTCGAAAATGATCAGTTTGTCGCTCATGGGGAAAGCTCCGTGGAGAGGTCGGTGGAGGCGCTGGTCTGTTCTTGTAGGCTGCACGCGCAAAGCGCATCAGGATACCCGAAGCGCGTCGGTCCGACGGCTGTGCGCCATACGCTGCAGGCCCGAGACGATCGCCTTGAAGGACGCGGACACGATGTTGGCGTCCATGCCGACGCCAAACACGGTATGGCTGTCGTCGACAAGCATTTCCACATAGGCCACAGCCTGGGCATGCGCGCCCGAATCGATCGCGTGCTCGTGGTAATCCAGCACGCGCAACGTGCGCCCCGTGGCCACCGTGAGACCGTTGACAAATGCATCGATCGGGCCGTTGCCGGCACCATCGATCGACACGACGCCGCCAGACAGCGGGACGCGGGCCGTCACGCGCACGCCTCGCCCCAAGGTGTCTTCCATGACCGGATGCAAGGGGGCCTGCACCTGATCCAGACCGTACTCGCGGGCAAAGATCTGCCAGAGATCCGCGGCGGACAACTCCTTGCCGTGGGTATCCATCACCGACTGCACCACCTGGCTGAACTCGATCTGCAGGCGACGGGGAAGCTCCAGGCCGTACTCGGTCTCCAGCAGATAGGCCATGCCCCCCTTGCCAGACTGGCTGTTCACGCGGATCACGGCCTCGTAGCTGCGCCCCAGGTCCTTGGGGTCGATGGGCAGGTAGGGAATGTTCCACACGTCGCCTTCGCGCCGCGCCGCGAAGGCCTTGCGGATCGCATCCTGATGGGATCCGGAGAAAGAGGTGTAGACCAGATCCCCCACATACGGATGGCGCGGATGCACGGGCAATTGGTTGCAGTGCTCTACCGTGCGGCGGATGTCGTCGATATCAGAGAAATCGAGCCCGGGCGAGACACCCTGCGTGTAGAGATTGAGCGCGACGTTGACGAGATCCAGGTTGCCCGTGCGCTCGCCATTGCCGAAGAGGCAGCCTTCGAGACGCTCGGCACCGGCCATGAGCGCGAGCTCTCCTGCCGCCGTGCCGGTTCCCCGGTCGTTGTGCGGGTGCACGGACAGAACAATGGCGTCGCGCCGCGCGAGGTGCCGGTGCATCCACTCGATCATGTCGGCAAACACGTTCGGCGTGCTGTGCTCCACCGTCGAGGGCAGGTTGATGATGCACTTGCGCTCAGGTGTGGGCTGCCAGACCGCCGTCACCGCATCGACGACACGCTTGGAAAAAGCCATCTCCGTACCAGAGAACATTTCGGGGGAGTACTGGAAGGTCCATTGTGTCCCCGGCTGCTGGGCCGCGAGCTCGCTGAACAGACGCGCGTGAGAGGCGGCGAGCTCGACGATCTGGTCCTCGTCCATGCCCAGGACCACCCGCCGCATCACGGGTGCCACCGCGTTGTAGAGGTGAACGATGGCGCGCGGCGCACCCTGCAAAGCCTCGAACGTGCGGCGGATCAGCGGTTCGCGGGCCTGCGTGAGCACCTGGATGGTGACGTCATCGGGAATCAGCCGCTCGTCGATCAGCCGGCGCAGGAAATCGAACTCCGTCTGTGAAGCCGAGGGAAAGCCGACCTCGATCTCCTTGAAGCCGATCTTGACCAGCAGACCAAACAGGCGCAGCTTGCGCTCGACGTCCATGGGCTCGATCAGGGCCTGGTTGCCGTCCCGCAGGTCGGTGCTCAACCAGATCGGGGCCCGGGTGATCACCGCATCGGGCCAGGTGCGGTCTTTCAGGCCCACAGGCTGGAAGGCGGCGTACTTGCTGGCGGGTTGCTTCAACATGATGGTCTTTCGTTGGAGGAAGGACCCGCAGCCCCAAATGAAAACGGCCCGCTGCGGGTGCAAACGGGCCGTTTGTAGGAAATCGCTCGCGCGCTACCAGTCCCGCCCGTGATGGACACCCAGTAGTAGCGAGAGCGAAATCTGGAACATGGGGAAGCAATGTATCACAAAGCGCGGGCAGGCCGCTCAGTCGTGCAGGCCGCGTTCGTCGGGCTCGTCCGTGGAGGTGCTGATCACGCTGGTAGGACGGCCTTTGGATTTGCGCCAGAAATAGAGCCCATAACCGGAAAGGCCATAGATCACGAACAAGCCGAACAGCACAGTAGGCGGGTGGATATTGATGACCGCGATGGCCAGCGCCACCAGCACGATTGCAGCAAAAGGCACGCTCTTGCGCAGGCTCAGATCCTTGAAGCTGTAGAACGGCACATTGGTGACCATGGTCAGCCCTGTATAGAGCGTGAGGGCGAACATCACCCATGTGACCTCCTGGGGCGGCACCTCAAGCTCGGTCATGAGCCAGATGAAGCCCGCCACCAGCGCCGCTGCCGCAGGTGACGGCAACCCTTGGAAATAGCGCTTGTCCACCACACCGGTGTTCACGTTGAAACGGGCCAGGCGAAGCGCCGCACAGGCGCAGTAGACAAAGGCCGCGATCCAGCCCCAGCGCCCCAGATCGCGCAGGGTCCACTCGTAGGCGATGAGCGCGGGAGCAGCACCGAAGGACACCATGTCCGAGAGCGAATCCATCTGCTCACCAAACGCACTTTGCGTGTTGGTCAGCCGCGCCACGCGGCCATCCAGGCTGTCCAGCACCATGGCCACGAACACGCCCACGGTGGCCAGGTCGTAGCGGCCATTCATGGCCATGACCACCGCGTAGAAGCCGCCAAACAGCGCCGCCAGTGTGATCATGTTGGGCAGCATGTAGATACCCTTGGGTCGCCGGGGGCGATCCTCGCCGATGGGTGTCTGGGGGTCGGTGCCGTCGTGCATATGTGTCTTGGGAGTCACCGGTCGGGCCCGGCACTGCTGAAAGCCGCAGTGTAAGCGAGTCGGGCAAAAGAAAAAGGCCACCGAAGTGGCCTCTTCAAAGCGCGCTGAGCAGCGCAGGCAGCAGCGCAGGCTGCTCCGTCAGTTCCGCGTCTGATCGACCAGCTTGTTCTTGGCGATCCAGGGCATCATGGCGCGCAGTTGGGCACCCACCACCTCGATGCTGTGATCGGCGGTGTTGCGGCGACGGGCCGTCATGCTCGGGTAGCCGGTACGGCCTTCCAGAATGAACATCTTGGCGTAGTCGCCATTCTGGATGCGCTTGAGCGCATTGCGCATGGCCGCGCGGGACTGCTCGTTGATGACTTCGGGGCCGGTCACGTATTCGCCGAACTCCGCGTTGTTGGAGATCGAGTAGTTCATGTTGGCAATACCACCTTCGTAGATCAGGTCCACGATCAGCTTGAGCTCGTGCAGGCACTCGAAGTAGGCCATTTCAGGGGCGTAACCGGCCTCGACCAGGGTCTCGTAACCCATCTTGATCAGCTCGACGGCGCCACCGCACAGCACGGCTTGCTCGCCGAACAGGTCGGTCTCGGTTTCTTCCTTGAAGTTGGTCTCGATGATGCCGGCCTTGCCGCCACCATTGGCCATCGCGTAAGACAAGGCCAGATCACGGGCCTTGCCGCTCTTGTCCTGGTGCACGGCCACGAGGTGGGGCACGCCGCCACCCTGGGCGTAGGTGCTGCGCACGGTGTGACCAGGCGCCTTGGGGGCCACCATCCACACATCCAGGTCGGCACGCGGGACGACCTGGTTGTAGTGGACGTTGAAGCCGTGCGCGAACGCCAGCGAACCGCCCTGCTTGATGTGGGGCTCGACGTTGTTGCGGTACACCTCGGCGATCTGCTCGTCGGGCAACAGGATCATGACCACGTCGGCCGCCTTGACGGCGTCATTCACTTCCATCACGGTCAGGCCCGCCTTGCCGACCTTGTCCCAGGAGGCTCCGCCCTTGCGCAGGCCCACGACGACCTTCACGCCGCTGTCGTTGAGGTTCTGTGCGTGTGCGTGCCCCTGGCTGCCGTAGCCGATGATGGCCACGGTCTTGCCCTTGATGAGGGACAGGTCACAGTCTTTGTCGTAGAAAACTTTCATGTTGGCTCCAGTTGAAGGCGTTTTTCAGGTTGTCTGAGAAGGGATTGTTCTGGTGAACGGCGGATTGTCGCTCACACCCGCAGGATGCGTTCACCGCGACCGATGCCGCTGGCACCGGTGCGCACGGTTTCCAGGATGGCCGCGCGGTCGATCGCCTCAAGAAAGGCGTCGTTCTTGGCCTGGTCGCCGGTGAGCTCGATGGTGTAGCTTTTCTCGGTCACGTCGATGATGCGGCCACGGAAAATGTCGGCCATGCGCTTCATCTCCTCGCGCTCCTTGCCCACCGCGCGCACCTTCACCATCATGAGCTCGCGCTCGGTGTAGGAGCCTTCGGTGAGGTCGACCACCTTGACCACTTCGATCAGGCGGTTGAGGTGCTTGGTGATCTGCTCGATGACGTCGTCCGAACCCGTGGTCTGGATCGTCATGCGCGACAGACTGGGGTCCTCGGTGGGTGCGACGGTGAGCGACTCGATGTTGTAGCCGCGGGCAGAGAAGAGCCCCACCACGCGGGACAGGGCGCCGGGTTCATTTTCCAGCAGGACAGCGATGATATGTTTCATGTGCGATTCCTCTTTTCGTCGCCCTCCCCCACGCACGGTAATGCGTGGGCTTGGCGAACAATAGATTCGTCTGGGGGAGGTCGAGCGTCGAGCGTGCGGCGTTGAGCGTGTTTCCCGCTCGGTACCGGACGCTCAACGCCCAACAGCGGATGTTCAAAGGTCTTCGGACCCCAGCAGCATCTCGGTGATGCCCTTGCCGGCCTGGACCATGGGGAACACGTTTTCCGTCGGGTCGGTGCGGAAGTCCATGAACACGGTGCGGTCCTTGAGCTTGCGCGCCTCGCGAAGGGCGGGCTCCACGTCCTGCGGACGCTCGATCAGCATGCCCACGTGGCCATAGGCCTCGGCGAGCTTCACGAAATTGGGCAGGGCATCCATATAGCTGTGGCTGTAGCGGCCTTCGTAGTCAAGCTCCTGCCACTGCCGCACCATGCCGAGGTAACGGTTGTTCAACGACACGATCTTGATCGGCGTGTTGTACTGCAGGCAGGTGGAGAGTTCCTGGATGCACATCTGCACCGAACCCTCACCGGTCACGCAGTAGACCTCGCTGTCCGGCTTGGCCAGCTTGATACCCATCGCATACGGAATGCCCACGCCCATGGTGCCCAGGCCGCCGGAATTGATCCAGCGGCGCGGCTCATCGAAGCGGTAGTACTGCGCGGCCCACATCTGGTGCTGCCCCACATCGGACGTGACGTAGGTGTCGGCGTCCTTGGTCATGTTCCACAGCGTCTCCAGCACGAACTGCGGCTTGATCACGTCCTGGTTGGTCCGGTCGTACTTCAGGCAGTCGCGCGAACGCCAGCCTTCGATGGTCTCCCACCAGGCCGCCAGTGCCTTGGCGTCGGGCTTGGAAGTGCTTTCGCGCACCATGCCGATCAACTCGGTGAGAACGTCCTTGACGTCGCCCACGATAGGCACGTCGACCTTGACCCGCTTGGAGATGCTCGAAGGGTCGATGTCGATGTGGATGATCTTGCGCTCGTTCTGAGCGAAGTGCTTGGGGTTGCCGATCACGCGATCGTCGAACCGCGCACCGACCGCCAGCAGCACATCGCAGTTCTGCATGGCGTTGTTGGCCTCGATGGTGCCGTGCATGCCCAGCATGCCCAGGAACTTGCGGTCCGAGGCCGGGTAGGCGCCCAGGCCCATCAGGGTGTTGGTCACCGGATAGCCCAGCATGTCGACCAGCGCACGGAGCTCCCCCGTGGCCTCGCCCAGGATCACGCCGCCGCCGGTGTAGATGTAGGGACGTTTGGCCGACAGCAGCAGTTGCAGCGCCTTGCGGATCTGCCCGCCATGGCCTTTGCGGACCGGGTTGTAGGAGCGCATCTCCACCGACGTCGGGTGCCCGTGATAGGCAGTCTTGTTGAAAGACACATCCTTGGGAATGTCGACCACCACCGGCCCGGGACGGCCGGTACGGGCGATGTGGAAAGCCTTCTTCAGCACCTCGGCCATCTGCCGCACATCCTTGACGAGGAAGTTGTGCTTGACGATAGGGCGCGTGATGCCGACGGTGTCGCACTCCTGGAAGGCGTCCAGGCCAATGGCGGCCGTCGGCACCTGGCCCGAGATGATCACCATCGGGATGGAGTCCATGTAGGCGGTGGCAATGCCAGTCACGGCATTGGTAAGGCCGGGACCCGAGGTCACGAGCGCCACGCCGACTTCGCCGGTGGCGCGCGCATAGCCGTCCGCCGCATGCACTGCGGCCTGCTCATGGCGCACCAGCACATGCTGAATGGTGTCCTGCTTGTAGAACGCGTCGTAGATGTGCAGCACCGCACCACCGGGATAGCCCCAGATGTACTTGACGCCCTCTGCCTGAAGGGACTTGACGAGGATTTCCGCGCCGCGGAGTTCTTGGGTGGCACCGCCGTGAGCGGCGGCAGCCGAGGCCAGTTCGGCCTTGCTGATTTCCATGATGAACCTTTCGAGAATTTCTCTGACGAAAAACCTTGGGTGCCTCTAGACCAACCCTTGTGGAGCGGTGTCGAGACTTGAGACCAATGGCCATGGGCGGACACATACCCCGCCGGACCCTGATCCGTTTGCCTTGTGTTGAATTGCAGCCGGGATTATCGCACCGCAACATCGCGTTGCCGCGTCCGCGCGGGACGGTCATGCAAAAAAACCGTCGTTTCGGGCGGCAATGCGACAATTCCGGACTTTGCACGGCTATCCGCCACTTTTTCGCGCCATGCCCGCTTCGTCAGCGCCGTCCTCTGCCTCCTCGCTTCCCTCGCCCGACCTCGTGGCGCCGCCGCTTCGTCGGCGCATGGCCTGCTGGCTCTATGAAGGCATGCTGATGTTCGCCGTGGTGTTCCTGGCGGATTACCTTTTCAGCTCGCTCAGCCAGAGCCGCCATGGCCTGGACAACCGCCTGCTGCGCCAGTCCTACCTCTTCGTGGTATTTGGCATCTACTTCACCTGGTTCTGGCACAAGGGCCAGACCCTGGCCATGAAAACCTGGCAGATCCGCATCGTGGACCGGCAGGGCCTGCCCGTAAGCCAGCCACGTGCTCTCTGGCGCTACGTGCTGGCCTGGTTGTGGCTGCTGCCGCCACTGGCCCTCGCGGGAGCCTTGCGGGCGTCTGGCGGCGAGTTGCTGGTGCTTTTGATCGGCTGGGTGCTGGTCTGGGCGTTGCTCTCGCGCTTCCATCCGCAGCGCCAGTTCCTGCACGACGCCCTGGCAGGCACCCGCCTGATCGCCGTGGTCGCCGTCCCCGCTCCTCGCACCACCACGCCCTGATCCACCCGCCATGCGAGAACCAGCCAATCGGGAACCCGTCAACGCCCAGAAGCAGCGAACCGGCCTCTCGCGCCTGTGGCATGCCTTCGGCTATTCCCTTGCCGGCCTGCGCGCGGGCTGGGGCGAGACGGCCTTCCGCCAGGAAGCCATTGCCGCCCTGTTGCTGCTTCCGGCGGCTTTCTGGCTGGGCCAGAACTGGCTGGAAACGGCCTTGCTGGCATCCGTGGTGGTGCTGGTCATGGTGGTCGAACTGCTCAACACAGGGATTGAAACCGCCATCGACCGCATCGGCCCCGAATGGCACGATCTCTCCAAACGCGCCAAGGACATGGGCAGCGCTGCCGTGCTGCTCAGCCTTCTGTTGTGTGCCGGCGTCTGGCTGGCCGCACTCTGGGCGCGCATGGGCTGACCCCTCACCTACCGCCCCAGTTTCCGATGAGCTCTCCCGCCTTTTCACTCTGCATCTACTGCGGCTCCCGTCCCGGCGCAGACCCTGCCTTCGCGGCCGTGGCCGAGCGCGTGGGCGCGTGGATCGGCCAGCGCGGCGGCCAGCTCGTTTACGGCGGCGGCCGCAACGGGCTCATGGGTATCGTGGCCGAAGCCACCCTGGCCGCCGGCGGGCGGGTGGTGGGCATCATTCCCAAGGCGTTGGTCGAAAAGGAATGGGCGCACCAGGGTTGCAGCGAACTGCATGTGGTGGACACCATGCACGAGCGCAAGCGCATGATGGCCGAGCGCGCCGATGCCTTTCTGGCGCTTCCTGGCGGCATCGGCACCTTCGAAGAATTCTTTGAAGTCTGGACCTGGCGCCAACTGGGCTACCACGACAAACCGGTCGGCCTGCTCAACACCCAGGGCTACTACGACGGCCTGATGGCCTTCGCCCGCAGCGCAGTGGCGCAAGAGTTCATGAACCCCTGGCAGATGGACCTCATCCGCGTGGACGACGATCCTGCCCGTCTGCTGCCCGAACTGGTCCAGGCCGCCGGCCTCGCGCCAGAAGCCCGCATCGAAGCCATCTGAAGCGGCGATCGGCCCCTCGGGAAACCGCGAAGCGGCGGAGCGTGGAGGCTATCGATCCGGCGCCGGGCCGCCTCCAAGCCGGATCAGCCCCCCTGGGGGGCAGCGACCCGCGCAGCGGCGGAGCGTGGGGGGTCTGTTCACACCGCCGTTTCGTCTTCTTCGCCAGTGCGGATGCGCACCACCCGCTCGACGGGGGTCACAAAAATCTTGCCGTCGCCGATCTTGCCGGTGCGGGCGGCGCGGATGATGGCATCCACACAGCGGTCGACGTCGTCGGTCTTGACCACCACTTCGACCTTGACCTTGGGCAAAAAGTCCACCACGTACTCGGCACCGCGGTAAAGCTCCGTGTGCCCTTTCTGGCGGCCGAAGCCCTTGACCTCGGTCACGGTGAGGCCGGTCACTCCCTGTTCGGCCAGCGCTTCGCGCACCTCTTCCAGTTTGAACGGTTTGATGACGGCGGTGATCTGCTTCATGCGGTGTCTCCGGAGCTGTGCAAAGAGGGTGACGGACGATTATGCCCAAGCCCCCGAGGGCCCTTCGTACACTCGGACATTGCCCGCTGGAGACCTTCATGCCCGCCGCCACCGCCCTGCCCCGCCATGTGCCTGTCGCCGTCGCTTACCGGGGCGGCCATCCGGAGAACATCCACCATGGCTCCGTCGCCGTGGTGAACACGCGAGGTGAGCTGCTGGCCAGCGTGGGTGACGTGGAGACCCCGCTGTTCACCCGATCCGCCCTGAAGCCCTTCCAGGCCATGCCGCTGGTGGCCCGCAATGCAGAAACACAGCGGCTGGAAGATGCCGACATCGCGCTGCTTTGCGCCAGCCACAGCGGTGAACCCATGCATGTGGAACGCGCGGCTTCGCTGCTGGCGCGCATTGGCGCGGACGAAACAACCCTGGCCTGCGGCACCCACGTGCCGTTCTTCTTCGGCGCCAACGGCTTGACGCCGCCACCCGAGGCGCGCTTCAACCGGCTGCACCACAACTGTTCAGGCAAGCACACGGGCATGCTGCTGCTGGCCGACGCCCTGGGGGCACCGCTGTCAGGCTATCTGGACAGGGCCCATCCGGTGCAGCAGGAGATCGCGCGCAGCGTCAGCCACTTCATGGACGTGCCGATGCATCGGTTGGTGCTCGGCACCGATGGCTGCAGCGCACCCAACTACGCAGTGCCGTTGAGGGCGCTGGCGCAGGGTTTCGCGCGCCTCACGCTGGCCACGCCGGACGCGGCCTACGGCGAAGCGCCCCTGCGCGTCGCACGCGCCATGAGCCGTCATCCCGAACTGGTCAGCGGCCGGGGCCGCAACGACCTGAGCCTGATGCGTGCGGGCCGTGGCGACTGGGTCAGCAAGGTCGGCGCCGACGGCGTGCAGGCCCTGGCGAGCTTCAGCCGCGGCATAGGCATCGCCGCCAAGGTGAGCGACGGTCAGCTCACCCCGCTCATGGTGGCCGTGATCGAGGTGCTGGAGCAACTTGGCTGGCTCGACGACGACAGCCGTACTGCGCTGGCCCGCCTCATGCCTGCGCCACTGAAAAACGCCGCCGGCATCGAAGTCGGCGAGATGCGTGCTGTGCTGTCCCTGTAAGGCCACTGCGGCGGGACGCGCCGTCTAGGCCCTGTACTTGCTGGTGATCGGATAGCGCCAGTCCTTGCCAAAGCTGCGGTGCGTGACGCGGATGCCCACCGGAGCCTGCCGGCGCTTGTATTCGTTGATCCGGATCAGCCGCACCACCTTGTCCACGTCGGCGCGCGCATAGCCTTCTGCCACGATGCTCTCCGGACTGTGGTCGTCTTCCATGTAGCGCGCGATGATCGCATCGAGCACGGCGTACTCGGGAAGGCTGTCCTGGTCTTTCTGGTCCGGGCGCAGTTCCGCACTGGGTGGCCGGGTGATGATGCGCTCGGGTATCGGGTTGGCACCGGTTCCAAAAGGGTCGTGCGCATTGCGCCAATGTGCCAAGCGGAACACCATGGTCTTGACGACGTCCTTGATGACCGCGAAGCCGCCGGCCATATCGCCATACAGCGTGCAGTAGCCGGTGGCCATCTCGCTCTTGTTGCCAGTGGTCAGCACGATGCTGCCAAACTTGTTCGACAACGCCATCAGCAGCGTTCCGCGGATACGCGCCTGCAGGTTCTCCTCGGTGGTGTCCTCGGGCAGGCCGGCGAACTCACTGGCCAGGCTGGCCTTGAAGGCCTCGAACTGCGGCCCAATGGCGATCTCGTCGTAGCGAACGTCCAGGCGAGCCGCCATATCGCGCGCATCGATCCAGGAGATGTCGGCGGTGTAGGGCGAGGGCATCATCACCGCGCGCACCTTGTCCTTGCCCAGGGCATCGACCGCGATGGCGAGCACCAATGCGGAGTCGATCCCACCCGACAAGCCCAGCAAGGCACCGGGAAAACCGTTCTTGCCGATGTAGTCGCGCACGCCCAGCACCAATGCGTGCCAGAGATCGGCCTCCGGACTGTGGGCGCGATCGGTCTCAGCGCTTATCTGCCACCCTGCGCCCGCGCGTGAAAACGCCACGTCGAACAGGGCCTCCGCAAAGCTCACGGCGCGCCCGGCCAGCGAGCCGTCGGCGGCGAGCACGAAGCTGCGCCCCTCGAACACGATTTCGTCCTGACCGCCCACCAGATGGGCGTAAACCATGGGCAGCCCCGTGGCCAGCACACGCTCGCGCATCGTGGCCTCGCGCTCGCCGCCCTTGCCCGCATGGAAGGGGGAAGCGTTGATCACCACCAGCAGTTCGGCACCGGCCGACTTGCAGTCGGCGGCGGGCGCGTCGAACCAGGCGTCCTCGCAGATGAGCAGGCCCGCACGCACCACACGGCCATCGTCCCCGGTCACGTCGAACACGCAAGGCTTGGCGCCCGGCTGGAAGTAGCGCCGCTCGTCGAACACCTGGTAATTGGGCAGCTCCCGCTTGGCGTAGGTGTGCGTGATACGCCCCTCGCACAGCACGCTGGCGGCGTTGTGCAGCCGGGCCACCGCCACGCTGCGTTCGCGCCGCAGCGCCTCGCCCTCGACCAACCGCGCCGGATGCCCCACCACGATGCACAGGCCTTTGAGGGCGGCCGTCTCACGGGCCACGGTTTTGAGGGCATCATCACAGGCATCGATGAAAGCCGGACGCAGAAACAGGTCCTCGGCGGCGTAACCGCACAGAGCCAGTTCGGGCGTGAGCAACAGGCGCACGCCGCGCGCATGGGCTTGCTGAGCGGCGTCGATGATTTTCCGGGCATTGCCCGCCATGTCGCCCACCACGAAATTGAGCTGGGCCACACAAATGGAGAGAGTCATGAGGTCTGGAAAACGGGCAGAGAAAGCGGCGCGCGGGCCGCGCGCGGGGGCCGGGCTTGGCTGAAAACGATTATGTCACCCGGGTCCTGTCCTCGCCGGCGGAGGTCTGCGCCGCGGACTGGAATGCCCTGCTTTCACGGGAAGCCGACCCCAGCCCCTTCATGCGCCACGAGTACCTGCTGGCACTGCACGACAGTGGCTGCGCGAACGAAGCCACCGGCTGGCAGGCCCGGCTCCTGACACTGTGGAGCGGCGCAGAGGAGCTGCAGGCGGCATGCCCGCTCTACCTCAAGAGCCATTCCTACGGGGAATACGTCTTCGACTGGGCCTGGGCGGACGCCTATGCGCGGCATGGCCTGCGCTACTACCCGAAAGCGCTGGTGGCCGTGCCGTTCACGCCAGTGCCCGGCGCCCGGTTGCTGGCCCGTGATGCGCCCGCGCGCACGGCGCTGCTGCATGCCCTGCTCGCCCTGGCGGAGGACGAAAAGCTCTCATCGCTGCACCTGTTGTTTGCCCAGCCGCAGGACGTGGCAGCGGCGCAGGCAGCAGGCCTGCTGTTGCGGCAAACCGTGCAGTTCCATTGGGAAAACAAGGCGCCTCATCTCCCGGCTGCGCCGGGGTCGGCCCCCTACTACCGGGACTTTGAGCACTTCCTGGCCGGCCTGCAGCAGGAGAAGCGCAAAAAGATCCGCCAGGAGCGGCGCAAGGTGGCCGAGGCCGGCGTGCGCTTTCGCTGGGCGCAGGGCACCGACATCACGCATGCAGACTGGGACTTCTTCTACCGCTGCTACGAACGCACCTACCTCGAACATGGCAACGCACCCTACCTCAGCCGGGATTTCTTCGAGCGCATGGCCAGCACCATGCCCGAGAACTGGCTGCTGTTCGTGGCCGAACACGAGAGCCAACCCATCGCCAGCAGCCTGATCGGCATTGACCCGGTTCGCAAGGTGGCGTACGGGCGCTACTGGGGTGCGCTGGCGCGGGTCGACTGCCTGCACTTCGAGGCCTGCTACCACCAGCCGCTGGCCTGGTGCATCGCGCACGGCTACCTGCGCTTCGAAGGCGGCGCGCAGGGTGAACACAAGATGGCACGCGCTCTTTTGCCGGTGGCCACGACCAGCGCGCATTGGCTGGCCCACCCGGGCTTTGCCGAAGCGGTGGAGCGCTACCTCGCGCGCGAGGGTGAAGGGGTCGGGCAGTACCTGGCGCATCTGGCGCAACGCTCGCCGCTCAAACAGGCGCCCCCCTCGCCTATAAACTCCGACTGATGGACGACGCCGACGCCTTCTTCACCCAGACCATCGTGGGTCCGCCCGTGACAGTGCTGCTTGGCCACCGAATGGACACGGCACAACTGGCGGCAGAGGGCCTGCGGGTGCAGCCGGCCACGGGTCTCGCACAACTGAGCGAGCAGTGGCTGTCCTGGGTGCTGCTTGGGCACGGCGCCACACCCGATGGACGGCCACGCCGTCGACCAGGCATCTGGCGCCGGCGGCTGGAACGCCACGCCCTGTGGCTGGCCGCCCTGGGGCTGCTGAGTCTGATGGCCACCCTTCTCGTTGTGCTGATGGCCCGCGCGGGCTGGATTCCACTGGGCTGACCATGGACCCCAAGGCGACTCAGGACACGCTCACCATCGATCCGATCGCGATGGCGGTGGTCAGCCGGGTCGCCGCGGGCAGCGTGCTCAGCGGCGACCTGGAGTTCGATGGCGGCCTGCTGGTACAGGGCACGCTCTCGGGCAACATCCGGGTTCGCGGACGACTCATCATCTGGACCGGCGGCTCGGTGCGAGGGCGCGTGCAAGTCGATGGCGACCTCTATCTCTTCGGTCAGTTGGGCGCCAGCGGCGCCAGCCCGCACGAGACCCACCTCGAATGCCAGGGCATGGTCTACATCTCCAAGACCGGGGTTTCCACCGGCACCCTGCTCGCGCGGCGCCTGCAACTCTACGAGGGAGCGAGCTTGCAAGGCCCTTTCAAGACGCTCAAACTCGACGCCAGCCCGCCAACACCCACGCAACGGCCCTGAACCCCATTTGCCATGAACGACTCCTACACCCCTTCCATCGTTGACGTTCCCGTGCCCCAGCATGCACCCCACCCACCCGTGCTCCAGGTGCCGGTGGGCAATGCCCTGAGTGCTGGCGCACCGCCCCAGGTGCAGCCGGTGGTGCTGACCGACGTGATCGACGGACCGCCCACGCGCAGCCTGATTGCCGAAGGCATGCTGTTCACCGGCAACGCGCAGTTGCGCGGCCCGTGCAGCATTGCCGGCGTGGTCGAGGGCAACCTGAGCCAGGCACCCGGCTCCGAGGCCGCCGTGGTGGTCACCGAGACTGGCCGTGTCAAAGGCGACATTTCGGCGGTCAAGATCTCCGTGATGGGACAGACCGAGGGCATTCTCGACGCTGGCCAGGGTGAGGTTTCGCTGCACGACACCGCGCGCGTGCAGGGCACCATCCGCTACGGTCGCATCCAGGTCAATGGCGCCGATCTCAACGCCACGCTGGAACGCGCCCTGGCGCCAGGCCAGACAGGCTGAGCCCCATCACCCCGTGAGCCACGTCCACCGTGACGCCCGAACCGCTGCCCTCCTCGCAGGCCCCGCACCCGCAGGCCGAGGCCATCCGGGTGGCCGCGCTGCAGGCGAGCTGGCGGCGCGACCGCCAGGTAGGCCGCAGGCGCCTCGCCTTGCGCTGGCTGGCATGGGCCTTCTGGCGCTATGGGCTCGCCTTGCTGCTGGTCCTGGCCTTTGCCGCCGCCGTAGGCCTGTGGGTGCATGGTGCCTCCCGGCCCACCCCGGCCATGCCCCGTTTCCTGGTATTGCCCCATACGCCCGCCACGGTCGAGCCGCCTGCACAGCCACCGCGCGCCCCATCCAACACACCTTGAAACGCCTGGAGCCCTAAGTCCATGACTGCCCAACCCGCCCCCACCCGGCTCGTCCCGGCCGAGCGCCTGAGCGCGATCACCAGCCTCATCGCCGAGGGTTCTGCATTCGAGGGCCATTTCCAGTCCAGCAGGGACCAGGGCATCAAGGTCGACGGCCACCTGCGCGGCAACATCAGCTTCGAATCCGGCGGCACCTTGCACGTGGGGGCCACCGGTGTGATCGAAAACACCCGCCTGGAAGCGGACTACGTGTTCATCGAGGGCAAGGTCACCGGCACGGTGATCGCCCGCAAGGCGCTGGAGATCGCCGGCTCGGGCACCCTGGTGGGAGACGCGAGCTACGACGACCTCATCGACCTGCACCCGCGCGCGCGAGTGCGGGGCAAGATCGAGTACCGCGGCGAACTCTGAACGCGCGGGGGGCGTTCAGCCCTTCTGCTGCTTCTGGTAGTTCGCGATGCCCTCGAGGATTTCCTGGTGGGCAGCTTCTTTCTCTTCCCAGCCCAGCACCTTGACCCACTTGCCAGGTTCCAGGTCCTTGTAGTGCTCGAAGAAGTGCTGGATAGTCTTGAGGCGCATCGGATTGAGGTCCGACGGTTTCTGCCACTGGGTGTAGATCGAAAGAATCTTGTCGATGGGCACGGCCAGCACCTTGCCGTCCTCGCCTGCCTCGTCCTGCATCTTCAGGATGCCGATGGCGCGGCACGGCACCACCACGCCCGGAATCAGCGGCACCGGGGTGATCACCAGCACGTCCACCGGATCCCCATCGCCCGAGATGGTCTGCGGCACATAGCCGTAGTTGGTGGGGTAGTGCATCGCCGTGCTCATGAAGCGGTCGACGAAGATCGCGCCGGTTTCCTTGTCGACCTCGTACTTGATGGGGTCGGCGTTCATCGGGATTTCGATGATCACGTTGAAGGATTCCGGAACGTTCTTGCCGGGAGTGACTTTGTCGAAGGACATGTTCGGAGAAGGCTTGGTTGAGAAAGACGTCGGACCACCGTGAAAGATGGCCGCCGAGGCGCCCGGCTATCGCGCGTGGGACCCGGACCCCTAGGATTTACCCTGATTTTACTGATTCCAGGCTGACATCCCGGGCCCCGCGCTGGTGCATCCAGGCCAATTGCCGCTAAATTCACGCCGTTGGCCAATCGTCCTGCTCGAGTACCGCTCACTGCGGTACCTGCCGGCAGCGAGGAAGCAACGCAGCGGGGGCATCCCCGGAGGCGTTGCCCCCTCCAAGTCGAAACAAGCAGGAGTCATTCATGGTTGGACAAAGTGCGTTGGTGTTCGCGCTGGTGTGCGGGCTGGTGGCCGTGGTCTACGGTTTCTGGTCGCGCAGCTGGATCCTTGCGCAGGACGCGGGCAATGCCCGCATGCAGGAAATTGCCGGAGCCATTCAGACCGGCGCCGCGGCCTATCTGGCCCGGCAATACAAGACGATTGCCATCGTGGGCGTGGTGATCACCATCCTCATCGGCATCTTCCTCGGTCTCACATCCGCCATTGGCTTCCTGCTGGGCGCGGTGCTCTCGGGAGCCTGCGGCTTCATCGGCATGAACATTTCGGTGCGCGCCAACGTGCGCACCGCCCAGGCGGCCACCAAGGGCATCGGCCCGGCGCTGGACGTGGCCTTCCGCGGGGGCGCCATCACCGGCATGCTGGTGGTGGGCCTGGGCCTGCTCGGCGTGGCCGGCTTCTTCTGGTTCCTGATCGGCGGCGGCGCTGCCGCTTCGGGCACCAGCCTGGCCGCCACGCTGAACCCACTGATCGGCTTCGCCTTCGGGTCCTCGCTGATCTCCATCTTCGCGCGCCTGGGCGGCGGCATCTTCACCAAGGGCGCCGACGTCGGTGCCGACCTGGTGGGCAAAGTCGAGGCGGGCATCCCCGAGGACGACCCGCGCAACCCCGCCGTGATCGCCGACAACGTCGGCGACAACGTGGGTGACTGCGCCGGCATGGCGGCCGACCTGTTCGAGACCTACGCGGTCACCCTGATCGCCACCATGGTGCTCGGCGCGCTGATGGTCGCGGCCGCTCCCATGCAGGCCGTGCTCTATCCGCTGGTTCTGGGCGGCGTGTCCATCATCGCATCCATCATCGGCTGCTTCTTCGTCAAGGCCAGCCCCGGCATGAAGAACGTGATGCCCGCGCTCTACAAGGGCCTGGTCATTGCCGGCGTGCTGTCGCTGATCGCCTTCTGGTTCGTCACCGCATGGATCATCCCGGACAACGCCATCGCCGCCAGCGGCAGCCAGTTGCGTCTCTTTGGCGCCTGCACCGTGGGCCTGGTGCTCACCGGCCTGCTGGTCTGGATCACCGAGTTCTACACCGGCACCCAGTACAGCCCGGTCAAGCACATCGCGCAAGCCTCTACCACCGGCCACGGCACCAACATCATTGCCGGCCTGGGCGTGTCCATGCGATCCACGGCCTGGCCGGTGCTGTTCGTCTGCGCCGCCATCGTGGCCGCCTACGCACTGGCGGGCCTCTACGGCATCGCGGTCGCGGCCATGGCCATGCTGAGCATGGCCGGCATCGTGGTGGCACTCGACGCCTACGGCCCCATCACCGACAACGCCGGCGGCATCGCCGAGATGGCCGAACTGCCCAGCAGCGTGCGCGACATCACCGACCCGCTGGACGCCGTGGGCAACACCACCAAGGCGGTGACCAAGGGCTACGCCATCGGCTCGGCCGGCCTGGCTTCCCTGGTGCTGTTTGCCGACTACACCCACAAGCTGGAAACCTACGGCGCCAAAGTCAGCTTCGACCTCAGCGACCCGCTGGTCATCATTGGCCTGTTCATCGGCGGCATGATTCCCTACCTCTTCGGCGCCATGGCCATGGAAGCGGTGGGCCGCGCGGCCGGCTCTGTGGTGGTGGAGGTGCGGCGCCAGTTCAAGGAGATCCCCGGCATCATGGAAGGCACGGCCAAGCCAGAGTACGGCAAAGCGGTGGACATGCTGACCTCCGCGGCCATCAAGGAAATGATCGTGCCCAGCCTGCTGCCGGTCGTGGTTCCCATTCTGGTAGGCGTTTTCCTGGGGCCGAAGGCCTTGGGCGGCCTGCTCATGGGCACCATCGTGACCGGGCTCTTCGTGGCGATTTCCATGTGCACCGGTGGCGGCGCCTGGGACAACGCCAAGAAGTACATCGAGGATGGCCATCATGGCGGCAAGGGCAGCGAGGCCCACAAGGCCGCCGTCACCGGCGACACCGTGGGCGATCCCTACAAGGACACGGCGGGACCGGCGGTGAACCCGCTCATCAAGATCATCAACATCGTGGCCCTGCTGATCGTGCCGCTGCTGCCGCTGGCCGGCTGACGCGGGCCACCCAGCCCGATGCTCAGGAGGCCCGCTTCGGCGGGCCTTTTTTCCGCCCGGCGTGCGGGCCCGCCAGCCTGCGCACCACCTCGCTGGCCGCAGGCACCAGGCGATTCAGTTGCGCCGCCTCGCCTCGCTCGATGGCCAGCAGAATCAGCTCATGGATGCCGCCAACCGCTGCCACGGCCATCTCGGGCGGCAGGGACGCTCCATCCGCATCGATGGTCTGCAGCATGAAATCCGCGAGGTGCTGCATCACCTCGCGGCGCACCTGGTCACCAGCGGGCCCGAGGTAATGGATCTCGACGAACAGCATGCGCACCAGTTCGGGACCAGCCGCCAGGTGCGCCAGGTAGGCACCCAGCGCACGCTCCAACTGGTCCTGCCACGGCTGCTGGGCATCCACCGCGTCGCGCAGTGTGCGCAGTGCGGAGGCACTGGCGGCGCGGTAGAGCGCGAGGAAACAGTCTTCCTTGCCGGTGAAATGCTCGTAGAAGGTCCGCTTGGACACCCCGGCCTCGGTCACCACGGACGCGATGGACGCCGCAGCCAGGCCCTGGCTGGCCGCCACGCAAGCCATGGCCTCCAGCAGGCGGTTGCGGTGGTCGCTGGCGGGGGAAGCGGCGTGGGACTGCGGCGTGCGGCTCATCGCGCGATTATCCGTTGGCTGGCTTGACAGACCGGCTCCAGGCCCTCACCATGGCGAGTTGGTACCGATTGGTACCAACCCCTTCCCCATTCGATTCAGAACCATGACAGAACTCGTCGTCCGCCGTCTCCTGATCGACCTGGAACAGCCGGTGCCACGCCATTGGTGCGCCAACGATGCGTTCCTCACCGCCTGGTTCAATGCCTTGTCCATGAGCTTTCCCATCGGAGAGCAGTTTTTCATCGACTCGGTGCGCCAAGGTTTGAAAGCACTGCCCCCCGACCAGCAGGCCGCATGGCAGGCGGAGGTGCAGGGCTTCGTGGGCCAGGAGGCCACGCACCGGCGCATCCACGCGCTGTTCAATGCGCAGATCGAAAAACACGGCCTCGCCAATGCCTGGGAGCCCCGTGCGCGCCAACGGCTGCAGCTTCTGCAAGGTACCGATCCGCGGCACGGCCTGGCCATCACCGCCGCCAATGAGCACTTCACGGCGCTGTTCGCGGAATGGCTGCTGTCGCACCCCGGTGTGCTCGACGGCAGCGAGCCGCGCCTGAAGACCCTGTGGCTTTGGCACAGCGCGGAAGAGGCCGAGCACAAGTGCACCGCCTTTGACCTCTACATGGCGCTCGGCGGCAGCCACCACTGGCGCGTGAAATGGATGCGGCGCGTGACGCTGATCTTCCTCACCGATGCCCTTCGCCAGACCGTGAACAACCTGCGGCATGACGGCACCTTGTGGCGCTGGAGCACTTGGCGCAACGCGGGGCGCCACCTGTTCGCGCGCGACGGACTGCTGCGAACCAGCCTTCGCCCGTGGCGCGCCTACTTCCGCCCGGACTTTCACCCCGCGCAGCAGCACAGCGAACTCTCGGCCCGGTGGCTGGAGAACAACCGCGACGCCTACACGCCGGTGGGCCGCCCGGAACCGGCCTGACACGGCCGGCCGGCGCTCGCCCAGGCGCGCCGGGAATACCCGCATGCCACAGGCATTTGCGGTCCGCACGCGAGCCCCTCGCCCATAATCTGCCCATGTCCGAACGCGTCATCCCCCTGATTGACCAGCGTCTGGTTTCACAGGCCGCCGCCATTCCGCCGCACCCCATCCCGGCCACCGGTCTGCTGGGCGATGCCTTGGGCCGGCCGCTGCGCGACCTTCGCATCAGCGTGACCGACCGCTGCAACTTTCGCTGCAGCTATTGCATGCCCAAGGACATCTTCGACAAGGACTATCCCTACCTGCCGCACAGCGCCCTGCTCAGCTTCGAGGAGATCACGCGCGTGGCACGCCAGTTCGTGGCACACGGCGTGCAGAAGATCCGCCTCACTGGCGGAGAACCGCTGTTGCGCAAGAACCTGGACATCCTGATCGGGCAGCTCGCCGCACTTCGCACGGTGCAAGGCGCGCCGCTGGACATCACGCTCACGACCAACGGGTCCTTGCTGGCGCGCAAGGCCAGCGCACTCAAGGCCGCAGGACTGCAGCGTGTGACGGTGAGCCTCGACGGGCTGGACGATGCCGTGTTCCGCGGCATGAACGATGTGGACTTTCCTGTCACCGACGTGTTGCAGGGCATCGAGGCGGCGCAGGCGGCGGGGCTCGGCCCGATCAAGGTCAACATGGTGGTCAAGCGTGGCACCAACGACCATGAGATCGTGCCGATGGCGCGCCACTTCCGCGGCAGCGGCATCGTGCTGCGCTTCATCGAGTTCATGGACGTCGGCGCGACCAATGGCTGGCGCATGGACGAGGTGCTGCCCAGCGCGGAGGTGGTTCGCCGCGTCCACGAAGCGTTCCCCCTGGTGCCGCTGCAGGCCTCTGCCCCGGGCGAAACGGCCGAGCGCTGGGCCTATGCCGACGGCGCGGGTGAGATCGGCGTCATCAGCAGCGTCACCCAGGCCTTCTGCCGGGACTGCAACCGCGCGCGCCTGTCCACCGAAGGCCAACTCTACCTCTGCCTGTTCGCCACCCAGGGCCACGATCTGCGCCACCTGATCCGCGGAGGCGCGAGTGACGAGGAACTGGCCAGTGCCATCGCGGCCATCTGGCAGCGGCGGGACGATCGCTACTCCGAACTGCGGGCCTCGCTCCCGCCCGAAGCGGCTGGCGGCCGGCGTCGCGTCGAAATGAGCTACATCGGAGGCTGACATAGGTCCTGGCGATATCACCGGTGTGGTGCTCGCGGGCGGGCGAGGCTCGCGCATGGGCGGCATCGACAAGGGCCTGCAACCCTTCCTGGGCAAGCCCCTGGCCCTGCACGCGCTGAGGCGCCTGCAAGCGCAGGAAGGCGATCTGCTGGGCCACCACCTGCTCAATGCCAATCGCAACCTCGACACCTACCTCGCCTTTGGTGTGCCCGTACATGCCGATGCGCTGCCCGACTTCGCCGGCCCGCTGGCGGGGTTCCTCAGCGGGCTGGCGCACAGCGAGTCGCCCTACGTGCTCACAGTGCCCTGCGACACACCGCTGTTTCCGCTCGATCTGGCGCGGCGCCTGGCGCAAGCCTTTGACCGGCCAGGCACCGAGATCGCCATGGCCGCCGCGCTGGAGGAAGACGGACAACTGCGCCCGCAACCCGTGTTCAGCCTGATGCGTCGCGGGTTGATGGACAGCCTGCTGCGCTTCACGCAAACCGGTGGACGCAGGGTGGACCACTGGACCGCCGAACATGAAACGCGGCTGGTGGCCTTCGACAAACCCACGGACAACCCGCGCGCCTTTTTCAACGCCAACACGCTGAGCGAGCTGAAGGCACTGGAAGACGACCCCGACCTGACATGAAGACCCTGGAGCAGATCGCTGCCGCCCTGGACAACTACGAACCCACGGCGTTGCACGCCGATGCCGTGGGGCTGTTTCTCGCCCGCTGGGTCGAGCCCCTGGCGCAAACGGAAGAACTCGGCATCCTGGAAGCCTTGGGGCGCGTGCTGGCGCAGGACGTGATCTCGCCCATCAGCGTGCCGCCCCACGACAACTCGGCCATGGATGGCTTCGCGCTGGATGGCGCGCTGCTGCGCGCCGGGCGGCCGCTTCGTCTGCGCGTGGCCGGGACCGCCCTTGCGGGCCGGGCCTGGAGCGGCCGGCTGGCTGGCGACGAATGCCTGAAGATCATGACCGGCGCCATCCTGCCGGCGGGCCTGGACACCGTCGTACCGGTGGAGCGCGTGCGCCTGGACGGGGCCTACGTGGAACTACCGGCCGACGCCGTCCGAGCAGGCGACAACCGCCGCCTGCTCGGCGAAGACCTGCGGGCCGGGCAGGCGGCTCTGCGCCAGGGTCAGGTCCTGGGCCCCGCCGCGCTGGGCCTGATCGCCAGCCTGGGCTTGCCCACGGTGCGTGTGTTCCGTCGCGCGCGCGTCGCCTGCTTTTCCACTGGCGATGAAATCCTCAGCCTGGGCGAGGCGCCGCGCGAAGGCGCCGTCTACGACAGCAACCGCTACACGCTGTTCGGCCTGCTCAGCCGCCTGGGCGTCGAGGTGGTCGATCTGGGCGCGGTGAAGGACGAGCCGGCACAACTCGAAGCGGCCTTCCGCGAAGCGGCGGCCAGGGCCGACGCGGTCATCACCACCGGTGGCGTGAGCATGGGAGAGGCGGACCACACCCGAGCCATGATGAAAAAGCTGGGCGATGTGGCCTTCTGGCGTATCGACATGCGACCCGGCAGGCCCATGGCGGTGGGTCGCATCGTTCAAGAAGACCGCAGCGCACTGCTGTTCGGCCTGCCTGGCAACCCGGTCGCGGCGATGGTGACCTTCCTCGCGTTCGTCCGCCCCGCCCTGCAGCGCCTCATGGGCTGCACGGCCTGCGCGCCGGTGCTGCTGCAGGCGCACTGTGCGGAGCCGCTGCGCAAGAAACCTGGCCGCACCGAGTACCAGCGCGGCATCGTCTCACGCACGGCAGAGGGTCAACTGAGCGTGCGCACCACCGGCCACCAGGGCTCTGGCGTGCTGCGCTCCATGGTGGAAGCCAACGGCCTCATCGTGCTGCCGCACGACCGCGGCGATGTTGCGGTGGGCGACACCGTCGAGGTGATGATGTTCGAAGGCGTGCTGTAGAGGCTCGCCGCCCCTCCTCCCACTGCCCCCATCGCTCACTTCGCCGGTATCGCGCCGGTGGGCTCTTCGTGGGTGGGCTTGGCTGGCTGGTGAGCCCGGTCGCGGGAGAGCAGTGTGTACATGGTGGGCACCACGAACACCGTGAGCAGCGTGCCCAGGCTCATGCCGCCCACGATGACCCAGCCGATCTGCTGGCGGCTCTCGGCGCCCGCGCCAGTGGCCAGCGCCAGCGGTATCGCGCCCAGCACCATGGCGCCCGTGGTCATCATGATCGGGCGCAGACGCAGGCCAGCCGCCTTCTTCACCGCCTCCAGTTTCTCCATGCCCTGCTCCCTGAGCTGATTGGAGAACTCCACGATCAGGATGCCGTGCTTGGTGATCAGCCCCACCAGCGTGATCAGCCCGATCTGGCTGAACACGTTGAGCGTGCCTCCCGTGAGCTTGAGCGCAAGCAAGGCCCCGAGCATGGACAGCGGCACCGACAGCATGATGATGAACGGGTCGATGAAGCTCTCGAACTGCGCCGACAGCACCAGGTAGATGAACAGCAGGGAGAGCACGAACACCATCGCCAGCGAGCCCGACGCATTGCGGAACTCCCGGCTCTGGCCGTTGAGATCGGTGGCGTAGCCCGCGGGAAGGATCTCGCGCGCGGTCTGTTCCATGAACTGAAGCGCTTCGCCCAGCGAGTAGTTGGGCGCGATGTTGGCGGTGATCGATGCGCTGCGGCGTTGGCCAAAGTGATTGAGCTCGCGCGGCACCACCACTTCGCGCGTGGTGATCAGCGAGGCCAGCGGAATCATGGCGTCACCGCGGCCACGCACGAACAGGCGGTCGATGTCCTCGGGCGTGCTGCGGTTGGCCGAGACGGTCTGCACCACCACGTCGTACTGCTCTCCGTCGCGCTTGTAGCGGGTGACGATGCGCCCGCCCAGCATGGTCTCGACCGTGCGCGCGATGACGTCCACGCCCACCCCCATGTCGGCGGCGCGTTCGCGGTCCACGTCCATGCGGATCTCGGGTTTGTTCAGCCGCAGGTCGGTGTCCACCTGCACCAGGCCGGGGTTCTGCGCCATGCGCTCCTGGAACTGGCGAACCACCGCCGACAGGTTCTCATAACTGTCGCCGGTGACGATGACGAAGTTCACCGGCCGCTCGCGAAAGCCCTGGCCCAGCGAGGGCGGCGTGATCGGGTACGCGCTGATGCCCGGCAGGCGCCCCATGGCCGGCGACATCGAGCGGGCGATGTCCATCGTGGTGCGGTCACGCTCTTCCCAGGCCTTACCGCGCATGACCACGCTGCCCTGCGCCACCGAGGGGTTGCCTACCACCGTGAAGATGCGGTCGAACTCGGGCTGCTCCATCGCCATTCTCTCGATGGCCTCGGCGTAGCGCCGCGTGTAGGCCAGCGTGGCGCCGTCCGGGCCGTTGATGTTGGCCAGCACCACCCCTCGGTCTTCCATGGGGGCGAGTTCGGAACGCGTGCTCTGCAGCAACCACCAGCTTGCGCCGGCACTGGCCAGCATCACGCCCACGACCAGCCAGCGCACCTTGAGCGAAGCGCCCAGTGCGCGCTCGTACCCCGATGTCAGCCGCACCAGCACGGACTCCATGAAGCGGTCGAAGCGGCTGGGCTTGTCCACATGGCGCAGCAGCTTGGAGCACATCATGGGCGACAGCGTGAGCGCGACGAAGCCGGAAACCACCACGGCACCGGCCAGGGCCAGCGCGAACTCCGCGAACAGCCGGCCTGTGCGGCCGGGCGTGAACGCCAGCGGCGCGTACACGGCCGCCAGCGTGAGCGTCATCGCGACAATGGCAAACCCGATCTCGCGCGCCCCTTTGATGGCGGCGTCAAAGGGTTTCATGCCTTCCTCGATGTGCCGGTAGATGTTTTCCAGCATCACGATGGCGTCGTCCACCACCAGGCCGATGGCCAGCACCAGCGCCAACAGCGTGAGCGTGTTGATCGAGAAGCCGAACAACGCCATCAGCGCGAACGAGCCGATCAGGCTCACGGGAATCGTGATCAGCGGGATCACCGAAGCGCGCAGCGTGCGCAGGAAGACGAATATCACCAGCGCCACCAGCACCACGGCTTCCAGGATGGTGGTGTAGACCGCCTTGATCGACCGGTCGATGAAGATAGAGTTGTCGTTAGCGACCTCGATGCTCACGCCCGCAGGCAGCTCTTCCATCACGCGCGGCAGCATCTGCTGCACGGCAGCGGAGAGCTCCAGTGGGTTCGCGGTCGCCTGGCGGATCACGCCCAGCGAGACCGCGTCGCGCCCGTTGTAGCGCACGGAGGTGCGTTCATCCTGCGGCGCCTGCTCCACGCGTGCGACATCACCAATGCGGATGGTCTGCCCGTTGATGGTGCGGATGCCGATGGCACGGAACTGCTCAGGCGTCTGCACGTCGGTCGCGGCGGTGACGTTGAACTCGCGCAGTGAACTCTCGATACGGCCGGCGGGCACCTCCAGGTTGGAGCGGCGCAGCGCATCCTCCACGTCCTGCACCGTAAGGCTGTAGGCCGCCAGGCGGTCCGGGTCCAGCCAGATGCGCATGGAGAAGCGGCGCTCGCCCCAGATGCGCACGTCGGCCGCGCCCGGCGCGGTCTGCAACCGGGGCTTGATCAGGCGGTTGGCCAGGTCGCTGAGCTCCAGCGGAGAGACGTTGTCGGAATTGAGCGCCAGCCAGATCACCGGCGTGGCATCGGCCTCGACCTTGGCGATCGTGGGCTCGTCCACGTCGCTGGGCAGCCGCTGGCGCACGCGGCTGACCTTGTCGCGCACGTCGGCGGCGGCGGAGTCCGGGTCGCGTTCGAGCTTGAAGCGCACCGTGATCTGGCTTTGTTCCTGGCGACTGATCGAGGTGATGATGTCCACGCCCTCGATGCCCGCCAGCGAGTCCTCCAGGACCTTGGTCACCTGCGACTCGATCACTTCGCTGGAGGCCCCGCCAAAGCGTGTGGTGACGGTGACGGTGGGTTCGTCGATGCGAGGGTATTCACGCACCGTCAGACCGTTGAAGGACACCAGCCCCACCAGCAGGATCAGCAGGGAAAGCACCGAGGCGAAGACCGGGCGCCGTATCGACAGTTCAGGCAGTTGCATGGAGACTCCCGTGCGAGGGATGCGTCATCGGGTCAGGGCTTGGTGCGGTTCTGGGCCGCTGGCGCGCCGCGCGCCATGTCGACCACGCGCACCGCGGTGCCATCGCGCTGCAGGCGCTGCTGGCCTGCAACCACCACCGTGTCGTTCGCGCCCAGGCCTTTGACGATCTCGACATCGGCGCCGCGCCGCATGCCCAGTTCGACCTCCACGCGGCGAGACACCATCTTTTTCGCGTCTCCCTGCCCTTGCTCGTCCAGCACGTAGACGAACTGCTTTCCACCCTGCGGGACCATGGCCTCCTCAGGCACCACCAGCGCGCCGTCGTTGACGGAGAACACAATGAGCACGCGCGCGAACATGCCAGGGCGCAGGTCGGAACCGCCGGTGCGCGGCATGGCGGCGCGCACGGAGATCGAGCGGCCGTTCGCGTCCAGCAAGGGATCCACCGCCACCACCTTGGCCTCGAAGCTTTTGCCGGGCAGCGCATCCAGCTGCACCTGCACCGCCTGGCCCGGTGCGATACGACTCTGGTAGCGCTCCGGCAGACGGAAATCCACCGTCAGCTGCGACGTGTCCTCGAGGTTGACCAAGGCATCGCCATCCTTGACGTACTGGCCTAGGTTGATGCTGCGCAGGCCCAGCGTGCCATCGAATGGGGCCGTGATGCGCATGCGCTGCAGGCGCGCTTCGGCCAGCGCAACCTGGGCCTCGGCCACCTGCAGATTGGCCTGGCTCTCATCCACCACGCGCTGTGCCACGAAGTTCTGCGCCACGAGTTCCTGGTTGCGTTTGAGGTTGGCCCGCGCAATGGAGAGCTGGGCCTGGGCCTGGCTGAGTTCGGCACGCTGCAGGGTGTCGTCGAGCTGCACCAGCACCTGGCCTGCGCGCACCTGGGCGCCGTCCGCGAACGCGATGCGGGCAACGCGCCCGGCGGTCTCGGGCTTGACGGTCACGCTCTGGCGCGAGCGCAGGGATCCCACAGCTTGCGCATCGTCCCGCAGCGAGACCGTCTTCACCTTGGCGACCTCCACGCTGGGAGCGCCCCCTGCACCGCCGCCACTTCCGCCGCCTCCCTGGGGTGCCGATGCCGGCACCTTGGCCGCTGACCCGGCGCTGGCGCCAGCACGGTGCTGGTTCTGGTACCACCAGGCCGCACCCGAGGCCAGGCCGATACCGGCCACGGCCACCACCACATACAGCGCCTTGTTCGCCATGAATGAATACGCCCCAGGGGAAATTGCACACCCAACGACCGAGCCAACTGGACGTTGACACGTCAAAGAAACGAAATGTAGCAGTGCTGAGCCACGGCGGCAGTGAGAAGTTCCTCATTCCGAGCGCACTGAGGGTCCATGGCCCAGGCACCCCAACGCTCGGTCGTCAATTCGGCACCCCGCGGTTGGCCAGGGCATCGGCCCGCTCATTGCCGGCATTGCCTGCGTGCCCCTTGACCCAGTGCCATTCGATCTGGTGCACGCCGCTGTGCACCAGCGCGTCCAGCTTCTGCCACAACTCGGCGTTCTTGACCGGCTGTTTGGCCGCCGTGACCCAACCCTTGCGTTTCCAGCCGTGAATCCACTCGGTGATGCCCTTGCGCACGTACTCGCTGTCCAGATAGAGCGAGACCCGGCACGGGCGCTTGAGGGCGCTCAAGGCTTCGATCACGGCGGTGAGTTCCATGCGGTTGTTGGTGGTGCTGGGCTCGCCGCCCCAGAGTTCCTTCTCCAGCCCGTCGGACTTCAGGTACGCACCCCAGCCGCCAGGGCCAGGATTTCCCTTGCACGCGCCGTCGGTGTAGATCACCACATGTTTCAAGCCAGGCTCCTTCAAAAATGCAAAAAGTAAAGATGGTGTAAAGCAGCCCGCAAACGGACTCAGCCGGGCGTCTCAGCGGCGGTTGGCCACCTGCACGGGTGCCGCCGCGCCGGCCCGGCGGGGCTTCCAGGCCGGGCCCAGCAGACGCATCCCGCGCACGCGCTTGACCGCCACCATGAAATACACGGCGCCAAAGATCGGCCAGGAGCGGGCCCCGGCGCGGTCCAGCCAGGCGTAGCGCTGCAGCCATTTTTCGCTGCGCACCGCCGGCCGGTAACAGCCGAAGCGGTCGGCCTCCACCTCGAAGCTGAGCAGCCGCAGCCAGTCGCGCAGGCGCCAGGGGCCGATGAATTCGCCCGCTTCGGGCAGGTAGAGACTGGACGCACCCAGCGCGGTAATGCCCAGCTGCGCGCACAAGCGGCCGCGCGCCTGCCGAAAACCCCACAGGCTGGCCGGGTTGAAACCCGACACCACCACGCGCCCCTCGGGCACCAGCACGCGCTCCACCTCGCGCAGCACCTGATGGGGATCGGCGCTGAGCTCCAGGGTGTGGGGCAGCACCACCAGGTCCAGGCTGGCCGCGGGAAACGGCAGCGCGGCCGCGTCGGTGACCAGGGCTGCGCGCGGGCTCGGGGCGGGCTCGGATTCCGGGGCCAGCGGCAACTCGGGCGCCGCCAGCCAGCGGTGCGGCATGCGGTTGCTGCGCAGCGTTTCCAGCTCGGGCAGTCCCAGTTGCAAGGCATTGAACCCAAACAGGTCGACGGCGGCCTGGTCGAATTGGGTCTGCTCCCAGTCCAGCAGGTAGCGGCCTGGCGCGGTCCCGAACCACTCGGTCAACCCTATAATTTTTGCGGTCATGGTGTGTAAAGCCGGGCGCGCGCCCGGCCCGAAGTCTGCGACACTGCGGGACGCCGCAACGGCCAGCCCGCACTCTACACGCCCCCACCCGAAATCCAGCGCCAGCCGATGCACCTCACCCCCATTCCCGCCTTCAGCGACAACTACATCTGGGCCTTGCACGATGGTGAACGGGCGCTGGTGGTCGATCCGGGCGAGTCAGAGGGTGTGGTCGCCTGGCTGCGGCGCCAGAACCTGCGGCTGGAAACCATCCTCATCACCCACCACCACCCGGACCACACCGGCGGCGTGGCCGCGCTGCGCGAGGCCACGGGCGCCCAGGTGACAGGGCCGGCGCGCGAGCGCATGCCCGAGCCGCTGCGCCGCGTGGGCGGTGGCGACGAGGTGAACGCCATGGGCCTGCGCTTCGAAGTGATCGATGTGCCCGGCCATACCGCCGGGCATATCGCCTACTACGCGGCACACGCCGAAGGCGCGCCACTGCTGTTCTGTGGCGACACCCTGTTCTCGGGCGGCTGCGGCCGGCTGTTCGAAGGCACGCCCGCCCAGATGCTGGATTCACTCTCCCGCCTGGCCACGCTGCCAGACGACACGCGCGTCTGCTGCACGCACGAGTACACGCTGTCCAACCTGCGCTTCGCGCGAGCGGTCGAACCGCACAACGCCGACCTCGCGGCCTACCAGCGCAGCTGTGAAGCCCTGCGCGCGCAGAACTTTCCCACTCTGCCCAGCTCCATCGGCCTGGAAAAACGCATCAACCCCTTTCTGCGGGCAACGCAGGCCGAGGTGGTGCGGTCCGCCCAGGCCCATGCGCCGGGCCAACCCACCGATGCCGTGAGCGTGTTCGCCACGCTCCGGGAATGGAAGAACGTATTTTGATGACCCTTTCCCCGCCTGCCAGGACCCCATCCCGCTGGCTGCTGAGCGCCGGCATCGCACTCCTGCTGGTGCTCTCGGGCTGCGCCACCTCGCTGCCGCCGTCCGCACCCGCATCCACCCCCGCACCTCAAAGCGCCCCCGCCGCATCTTCGACCCCCTCGCTGCCGGTCTATCCTCAGGCCCCGCTGAGTTCCATCGGCACCGCCGAGACCCGCCCTCCCGCCGTGGCCAGCCTCGCCGCCCCCGCGGATCTCTGGGACCGCATCCGCCGCGGTTTCGCCATGCCCGACCTGCAGGGTGACCTCGTGCGCGACCGCGAACAGTGGTATGCCACGCGGCCGGACTACATCCAGCGCATGACCGAGCGCTCCAGCCGCTACCTGTTCCACATCGTCGAAGAGATCGAGCGCCGCAACCTGCCCATGGAGCTGGCCCTGCTGCCCTTCATCGAGAGCGCGTTCAATCCGCAGGCGGTCTCCAGCGCGCGTGCCGCCGGCATGTGGCAGTTCATGCCGGCCACCGGCGAGTCGTTCGACCTCAAGCAGAACGTGTTCCGGGACGACCGGCGCGACGTGCTGGCCTCCACCCGCGCCGCGTTGGACTACCTGCAACAGCTCTACGCCCGCTTTGGCGACTGGCACCTCGCGCTGGCCGCCTACAACTGGGGACAGGGCAATGTGAACCGCGCCATCACCCGCAACCAGCGCCAGGGCGAGCCCACCGGCTACACCGATCTGGCCATGCCCGCAGAAACCCGCCTCTATGTGCCCAAGCTGCAGGCGGTCAAGAACATCATCGCCCGGCCCGAGGCCTACAACACCACCCTGCCCTTGATCGGCAACCACCCCTTCTTTGACACCGTCACGATCAGGCGCGACATGGACGTGGCCGTCATCGCCAGGCTGGCGGGCATCAGCGAGGCCGATTTCCGCGTGCTCAACCCCTCGCTCAAGCAACCCATGGTGATGGCGGCGGGCACGCCCAACATCCTGCTGCCCTGGGACAACGCGGTGATCTTCGAGGACCACCTGCAGAGCTACGCCGGTCCCCTGGCCAGTTGGACCGCATGGGTGGTGCCCAGCACCATGACCGTGGCGCAGGCGGCCGCGCGCACCGGCATGACCGAAGCCGAGCTGCGCCGCGTGAACAACATCCCGCCGCGCATGCAGGTGCGCGCGGGCTCCAGCCTGCTGGTACCGCGCTCGGACCGCCACCATGGCGACGTGCCGGTGCACGTGGCCGACAACGCCAGCCTCAGCCTGCAGCCAGAGATCGTGCTCACGCGCACCACGGTGCGCGCGCGCCAGGGCGAAAACCTTGCGCGCCTGGCGCGTCGGCACGGCGTGAGCCCGGTCAGCGCGGCCGAATGGAACAAGCTCGCCGTCAATGCCCCGCTCAAGGCGGGTCAGCGCATCACCCTCCTGTTGCCCAAGCGGGCCGCGGTGGCCAGTGCCGCCAAGAAGGCACCCGCCCAGCGGACGTCCACCGCCAAGGCCTCGGCCAGCAAAGGCAAGACCCAGGCCACCACCACCGTGGCCAGCAAGACCGCCAAGGGCAAGACCAAGGCCAGCAGCAGCGGCCACAGCAACAGCAAGACGCGCGTCGCCTCCAGCACCAAGCCAGAGCGCAAGCCCTGAAACAGCCACAGGCTTCAGGGCTGGTCAGGCCCTGAAGCGCGCCTTGGCTTTGCGGGCGAAGTCATTGGTGAAGGTGCGCGCGAGGTCCACGCGCCGCACCGACTCGGGCTCCTCGAACAGTGCCAGCATGCGCGCTGCGGTGGCAGGACCGGCCTCGGGCATGAGACCGTCCACCGTCCAGGCCTCACGCACGCGCGCAAACGCTGCGAGGTAGAGCGCACGGTCTCCGTGGAAGTAGCGCTCGGGCACCGCCTTGATCAGATCCGACGGACCTGCTGTCTGTAGCCACTTCAACGCGTGCACCAGGGCATCGGCCATGGCCTGGCTGACCTTGGGTTGCTGGGTCAGGAACTCGACCGGCGCACACAGGCAGCCCGAAGGCATGGGCCCACCGAAAACCTCGGCCGTGCCGCGCGTGCTGCGCGTGTCGACCACCACCCGCAATTCGCCCCCCTGCTCCAGCTCGGTCACAGTCGGATCGGTGTAGCTGATGGCATCCAGTTGGCCCCGCCGAAAGGCCTGCAGGGCCAGAGCCGGCGATGGCTGGGCCACGTACTGCACCTCACCAGGCCGCAAGCCGGCCTTGCCCAACACGAGGCTGGCCACGCGGTGCGAGGCCGAGCCGTCGGCGACCACGCCCACGCGCCGCCCGCGCAGGTCGGCCAGTTCGCGGAAATGCCCCATGGTCTTGATCGAGATGCCCAGCACCACCTGCGGTGCCCGACCCTGCAGCACGAAGGACTGGAAGCTCTGCCCCCGGGCCTGCAAGCTGATGGCGGAGCTGTAGGAGGCAGAGAGCACCTGAGCCGCTCCACCCAGCACCGCCTGCGTGGCTTGCTGGGCGTCGGCGAACTCGCGCACATCCACGTCCAGCCCTTCCTGCGCAAAGAAGCCCAGCCGCTCCGCAATGGTCAGTGGCAGGTAGCAGAACGAGGCGCGGTCATAGGCCGCGATCACCTGGCGTGCGGCGGCGACCCGCGCAGCCGGGGCAGAGGCGCCTTGCGCACGCAGGGGCGGCAGCGCGGTGGCCAAGGCCCCCAGCGCAAAGGCTCGACCCCAATGTCGGCGACTCCACATGACCCGGCATTCCTCTCTGGATAAGCTGCGTATATCGGGTCTTGAGACTAGAGGCGGGGCGCGAGTTCCGCATCGGGACCATTCCCGACCGGGTTTGTACCGAGCCCAAAAGCACGCGCCGATGTAACAAAAAGACCTTGCCCGTTTCGGCGGGTTTCAGGCAAAAAGAATGGCAACGTTCACCAGAAACGCCAGCGCCCAGATGAGGCTGCGCGCAGTGGCCATGTCGGCCACGTACATCATGATGTAGAGCAGGCGCAGCACGACGAACACGAAGGCCAGCACGTCCACACGGATCTGCGTGGCGCCCAGTTGGTGCGCGATGACCACCGCGCCGATGAAGAAGGGCAACGCCTCGAAGCTGTTGGCCTGCGCGGCGTTGGCGCGTGCGCGCCAACCGGTCTGGCGCGACATCCAGGCACGCGGATCGTGGTTGTCGAACCCGCCCTCGCGCCGCGGCTTGCCCAAAGCGCCCGACTTGGCCAGCCAGCCACACACCAAGGGCAGCAGGGCCGCCACCAGCACCGACCAGTAGGCCACCGTCAATCCAGCGATCTTCATGGGTTCCTTCCTCGCGGACCGCTCAGCGCCGGTCCACCAGTGCATGGGCAATGGTGCCCAGGTCCACGTACTCCAGCTCACTGCCCACCGGCACCCCCCGCGCCAGCCGCGTCACCTGCACGCCACTGCCCTTGAGCGCCTGCGCGATCAGGTGGGCCGTGGTCTCGCCTTCGGCGGTGAAGTTGGTCGCCAGAATCAGCTCGCGCACGGCGGGCTCCTCGGGCACGGTGCCCGCGACGCGGTCGAAAAGTTTCTGCAATCCGATGTCGCGCGGGCCCACGTCATCGAGCGGACTGAGCTTGCCCATGAGCACGAAGTACAGCCCCTTGTAGGCCCCGGTGCGTTCCATCGCCGCCTGGTCTGCCGGCGTCTCCACCACGCACAGCTGCCCGTGGTCACGCCGCGGGTCGCGGCAGGTGGCGCAGACCTCGTCTTCCGTGAAGGTGTGGCAGAGCGCGCAATGCTTCACCGTGGTCACGGCGTGGTCCAGCGCACGCGCCAGTTGCTGGGCGCCCTGCCGGTCGTGCTGCAGCAAATGAAAAGCCATGCGTTGCGCCGACTTCACCCCCACACCCGGCAGGCGGCGAAGCGCCTGCACGAGCACCTCCAGCGAATGGTTGTCGGCCATGGCGAGCAGGCGGCGGACGTGCTCAGAACGGGAACTTCATGCCGCCAGGCAGGCCCGGCATGCCGGCGGTGATCTTGCCCATCTTTTCGTTGGAGGTTTCTTCTGCCTTGCGCACGGCGGCGTTGAAGGCCGCGGCCACCAGGTCTTCGAGCATGTCCTTGTCATCGGCCAGAAGACTGGGATCGATGGTCACGCGCTTGACGTCGTGCTTGCAGGTCATGACCACCTTCACCAGACCCGCGCCGGACTCGCCCGTCACTTCGATGTTCGCCAGTTCTTCTTGCGCCTTCTTGAGGTTGTCCTGCATCGCCTGGGCCTGCTTCATGAGGCCGGCGAGTTGTCCTTTGTTGAACATGGTCTTCCTTGTGTCTGTCTGAATGAGAGAGAAATGGCCAGCGCGCCTCAGACGCTGCTGGCCTTGAGCGTGCCGGGCACGATTTTGCCGCCAAAGTCGCGCATCATCGCCTGCACGAACGGGTCGCCCAGGATCACGGCCTCGGCTTCCTGCTGACGCCGCTGGGCCTCGTAGGCCAGACGGCGCGCAGGTGAGTCGGTGACGGTCCCGATCTCCACCGCCAGACGCACCTCGTGGCCCAGGGTCTTGAGGGCGTTCGCCAGCCGTTCGCGGCCATTGCCCTGGTTGAGCGATTCGCGCTCCACGCGCAGCAGCCACTGGCCCTCGTCACGCGCCACGAGCTGCGACTGCAGCCCGAGTTCGCGCACCAGCGCGGTAATTGCTTCGGCCTTGACCAGTTGCATCACCGTCTCGAACCAGAAATCCCCCTCCACGCTGCCGCCAGGGGCCGCCGGCAGCAAGGCCAGCGCACCGCGCTCGGCGCGCGGTTGCGGCTGGTCCAGCGGCCCGGGGTCGCCGGCATCGCGCACAGGCACGGCCACCACGCGGCGCGGCGCCGGGCTGGCTTCCTCCCAGGGTGGGCCATCGTCGTCAGGCCAGGGGGCCTCGTCCAGTTCGGCCGGTGGTGCGGGCTCGGCGGCGCGGGGTGGTGTGCTCACGACCGGCACGGCGCGCGTAGGCGGCACGGGCACCACGGCAGGCGGCCGGGCCACCACCGGCATCGGCACCGGCACCGGCGCCGCAGGCGCCACCGCCGGAGCAGCCGCCACCACGGGCGGCGTTTCAGCCGTTTTCAGTGTTTTTTTTTCCGCCGGGGCCGCCGCGGCCGACCCACCGGGCTTGAAGGCCAGCAAGCGCAGCAGCACCATGGTCAAGGCGGCGTACTCGTCGGGCGCGAGGCCCAGCTCCGCACGGCCATGCAGGCACAGGCTGTAGAGCAGTTGCGTCTCGTCGGCCGGCAGCGCCTGGGCCAGTTCGGCAATGCGCAGCTCGTCCGGGTCGTCATGGTCTTCGGCTGGCGCACGCCCAGGCACGGCCTGCAGCACCGCCATGCGCTGCAACACACCGGTCATTTCCTCCAGGGTGGACGCCGCGCTCAGGCCGTTGACGCGCAACGCCTCGGCCGTATCCACCACATCGGCTCCGTCGCCACGCGCCAGCGCATCGATGAGGCGCAGCACATACGAGCGGTCCACCGCCCCCAGCATCTGGCGCACCGCCGCTTCCTGCAACTGGCCACCGCCAAAGGCAATCGCCTGGTCGGTGAGGGAAAGCGCGTCGCGCATGGAGCCGCGCGCGGCGCGCGACAGCAGCCGCAGAGCCTGCACGTCGGCCGTCACCTGTTCGGCCTGCAGCACCTGCTGCAGGTGCTCCAGCACCGTCTCGGGTGCCATGGGGCGCAAGTTGAACTGCAGGCAGCGGGAGAGCACCGTCACCGGCACCTTCTGCGGGTCGGTCGTGGCCAGCACGAACTTCAGGTACTCGGGCGGCTCCTCCAGCGTCTTCAGCATGGCGTTGAAAGCCGTGTTGGTCAGCATGTGGACTTCGTCGATCATGAAGACCTTGAAACGCCCCTGCACCGGCTTGTAGACCGCCTGCTCCAGCAGCGCCTGGACCTCGTCCACACCCCGGTTGGAAGCGGCGTCCAGCTCGGTGTAGTCCACGAAGCGCCCACTGTCGATGTCGGTGCAGGCCTGGCAGACACCGCAGGGCTCGGCGGTGATGCCGCCCTGCCCGTCCGGCCCCACGCAATTGAGCGACTTGGCCAGGATGCGCGAGACCGTGGTCTTGCCCACGCCGCGCGTACCGGTGAACAGGTACGCGTGGTGAAGCCGCTGGGACGTCAACGCGTTCGAAAGCGCCTGCACCACATGCGCCTGCCCCACCATTTCGGCAAAGGTCTTGGGGCGGTACTTGCGGGCGAGCACGAGATAGGACATGCCCCGCATTCTACGGGGCACCCCCCGGCGGCCCGCCCCGGCGATCCCGGATAATCCCCCCATGTCATCCCCCACCTCCCCCGCCGCCGAAGGCACGCTGAGCTACGAACAGGCCGGCGTCAACTACGACCTGATCGACCCCCTGAAAGTGGCAGCCCAGCGCGCCGCCGCCGCCACCGGCGCCCACCTGGGCGCACACGGATTCTCTGAAATCGCCGCCTCCCGCGGCGAATCCGCCTACGTGGTGGACGTGGGCCCGTTCTACCTCGCCAGCATCGTCGAATGCCTGGGCAGCAAGGCCCTGGTGGCCGACGAAATGGCACGCCTGACCGGCCGCAGCTACTACGAAGGCATCGCGCAGGACACCATCGCCATGGCGATCAACGACCTCATCACCGTGGGCGCCACGCCCCTGGTGGTGCAGGCCTACTGGGCCGCCGGCGGCAGCGACTGGTTTGGCGACGCCCGGCGCGCCCAGGCCCTGGTGGCCGGCTGGAAGAAAGCCTGTGACACCTGTGGCGTGGCCTGGGGCGGCGGCGAGACCCCCGCGCTCGCCGGCATCGTGGAGCCCGGCCGCATCGACCTCGCCGCGTCCTGCACCGGCCTCATCAACCCCAAGGAACGCCTCTCCGTCGGTGACCGCCTGGGCGCGGGCGACGCCATCGTGCTGCTGGCCTCCAGCGGCATCCACGCCAACGGCCTGAGCCTGGCGCGCAAGCTGGCCGAACGCCTGCCGCAGGGCTACCTCACCGAAGTCACCCCCGGCCTGAGCTACGGCGAAGCCCTGCTCGCGCCCACCGTGCTCTACTCCCCCGTGACCGAAGCGCTCTACCGCGCCGGCATCACCCCGCGCTACTGCGCCAACATCACCGGCCACGGCTGGCGCAAGTTGCTGCGCCACCCCGCAGAACTCACCTACCGCATCACCCGCATCCCCGAAGTGACGCCCGTGCTCAAGTTCATGCAGCAGCACGCCAAACAGGACGACCGCGAGGCCTACAGCACCCTCAACATGGGCGCCGGCTTCGCACTCTTCGTCCACGCCGACGAAGCCGAACGCACGGTGGAAATCGCCCGTGCACAAGGCGTGTCCGCCCTGGTCGCCGGCCAGGTCGAAGCCGGCCCCAAGCAACTCATCATCGAACCCATCAACGTCACCTTCGGCAACGAGGACTTGCAATTGCGCTGACCAGGCGCCCCCCTCACCTCGCCTACAATAGCCCTCGACGGGCCTTCCCGCATGGTGAAGCGGCCAACCGGGTCAGGTGGGGAACCAAGCAGCCCTAACTGTGTAGCCAGTGCCGGGGTCAAGGCTCGTCACCCTTCTATAAAAAACCTGTTGTGCATCAACAGGTTGTCGAGACCAAAGGCCTCATAAGGCCCTCTTGTAGCACCCGACTGTGACACGTTGCGTTCAACGTGAGGTCACATGGCAGGTTTGACCGGTCTCTGTATGAGTCGAAACACCGCCGACCAAAAGAAAGCCCGAGAGATCGCGTTTGTCCGCATTGCACGGGAAGCCTTGCCCGGAGTGTGGCCTCATGAGTTGGGAGAAGAAGTACCGGGTGAAAGTCCAGATGTGATGCTTGCGGGAGGCTCTGTCGGAATCGAGGTGACGGAACTCGTGAATGAGACGGTAAAGAGCGGCGAGGCACAGCGACGGAAAGTGTGCACTAGAGCGCGGAACATCGCCCATCTGGGACTCGGCATAGATGTCGCTGTTTTGTTTCAGCGCGAGATCGATCTGGCACGAACTGTCGATAGAGAGGACGCTGCGCGGCAGATCGCAGAACTCGTGCTTCAGCACGCCTCAGGCCGTGAAAGTAAAGATTGGAAAGTTCGGGTCGATTGCTTGGGGTCTCCTCTCTGGACCTACGTATCGACCGTATTTATTCACTATATTGAGGACTGGCAGTTCGAGCGGTGGCACTCGGTGAAGGCGTGGTCGGTTGGCTCTCTAGACCCGGCGAGACTCCGCAAGGCGATACATGGGAAAGAACCCAAGCTGAGTGCGTACCGCCAAAAGACGTCAACCGTCTATCTGCTCATCGTCGCAGAGGGATTCACAGGCTCCACGGCGGTGCACATCCCCTCCCACACATTGGAGGCCACATACTCAACCGGCTTCGACGGTGTGGTCCTGCTCGACAGAGCTATGGGTCAAGCACACCTTCTTGCGACAACGCGGCCAACGAGCATTGCAACGACGTAGGTTCTGGAGTTGGAGTTGGACTCGGCTAGCATGGGGTTCGCACCGCCCTGTATCACTTGCGACGAATAAAAATCTCACAAGTTATTTATTTAGTTGTATTTTTCAGCAACTTGGCAATGCCAAGGCTCGTCACCCTCCCTTCCCCCATCCCGAATGACCGCTCGCAATCCCAGCCACATCCACAGTTGGCACGCCCACGTCTACTTCGATGCCGCTTCGCGCGATGCTGCGTGGGCCTTGCGTGAACTGGTGGGGCTGGAGTTGGCGGCGAGGGTGGAGATGGGGCGGTTTCATGAGCGGCCTGTGGGGCCTCATCCGGCTTGGAGCTACCAGTTGGCCTTTGAGCCGGCGAATTTCAGCCATGTGGTGGGCTGGCTGGCCCTGAACCATGGGGGGCTGGATGTGTTCATCCACCCCAATACCGGCGACGAGCTGGGTGACCACCGCGACAGTGCGCTGTGGCTGGGCCGGTCCTATACGCTGGATCTGTCGGTGCTGGGTGGTAGCTGAGACGGTGTGAGCTCTGTGGCGAGGTAGGCGAGCACGCCCTGCCCGGCCACCACGCCGCTGGCCAGGCAAGCGGTCAGCAGGTAGCCGCCGGTGGGCGCTTCCCAGTCCAGCATCTCTCCCGCACAGAACAGGCCCGGGCACGCCGACACCATGAGGTGCTCGTCCAACCCGTCCAGCCGCACCCCGCCTGCGGTGCTGATGGCTTCGTCGATCGGCCGCGCCTGCGCCAGCGTGACGGGCAGGGCCTTGAGCGCGCCGGCAAGCCGGGCCGGGTCGTGCAGGCTGGCTTTGTCCAGCAGTTCGTTGACGATGGCCATCTTGATGCCGTCCAGACCCAGCCGGCTTTTGAGGTGGCTGGAGACACTGCGCGAGCCCCGTGGGTGGGCCACCTGGGCCAGCACCTGCTCGGGCGTGCGGTCGGGGAGCAGGTCCAGCTCGAAGCGGGCCTGCCCGTGGTCTTGGATCTGTTCGCGCAGCAGGCTGGAAGCGGCATAGACCAGGCTGCCCTCCACGCCGGTGGCGGTGGCGACAAACTCGCCCTTGCGGTGGAACAGCACCTGACCCGCGTCGTCTCGCACGCGGATGGCGACCGACTTGAAAGGCTGGCCCGCATGGCGTTCGGCAAAGAACGGGGTCCAGCCACCCACCACGTCGAAGCCGCAGTTGCTGGGTTGCAGCGGTGCCACGGGCACACCCGCGGCCTGCAGCCACGGGAACCAGGCGCCGTCTGAGCCCAGACGCGCCCAGCTGGCACCACCGAGCGCCAATACCGTGGCACGCGCCTGGACCGTGCGTTCGCCCTGCGGGGTGCCCAGGCGCAGCGCGCCCTCTGGCGTCCAGCCCAGCCAGCGGTGGCGCATGTGCAGTTGCACCGGTGCGCCACCGGGCGCTGGGTGCCGCAGGCGGTGCAGCCAGGCGCGCAGCAGCGGTGCGGCTTTCATGTCGGACGGAAATACGCGCTGGGAGCTGCCCACGAAGGTGTCTATGCCCAGCCCGTTCGCCCAGTCGCGCACGGCCTGCGGACCGAACGCCTGGAGCCATGCCTGCACGCGTGTTGCCTGCCTGCCATAGCGGGACACGAAGGCGGGCAAGGGTTCGGCGTGGGTGAGGTTCATGCCGCCTTTGCCTGCCAGCAGGAACTTGCGCCCCACCGAAGGCATGGCGTCGAACACGTGCACGGACACGCCGGCGCGGCTCATCACCTCTGCCGCCATCAGGCCGGCGGGGCCACCGCCGATGACGGCCACTTCCAAGAACGTTTCCGAAACGGGATTGCTCATGACGAGGACGGGAGTTCGATCAGGTGGCCCTGGGCATTGATGAAGGCCAGGCGCACGGGTTCACCAGGCCGTGCGGCGACCATGGCCTCGCGGTAGCGCTGCATCTGCGCCAGCAACTCGGGCTGCTGCTGTGGCTGGGCGGCGCTCTTGAAATCCAGCACCCACCAGTCGCCCGTGTCTCGTCGGCGCACCAGGCGGTCCAGCCGCCACGACTGGCCTTCGTGGAACAGCGCCACCTCGTTGCCCCAGTGCCGAAGCTGGTCGGCATCCCAGGCCCACGCAGCGGGACCGGAGACGATGCGGCGGGCCATGGCCAGGGCTTCGCGGGCCAGCGGGGCATCCAGCTCGAACTCGCGCGCCACGGCCTGCACATGGACGTCGCTCCAGGTGAAGTCCCGCACCGGTGTGGGCCGCCATTGCAACAGCCGGTGCATCGCCAGGCCGAGGCGCGTGGCGGTGTCGTCGCGCGCCTCGGTGGGCTCCACGGGCGCGCGCGGCGGCACCATGGCCGCGTCCAGCGCGGGCAGGCACGGCAGGCTGGGAATGGGCATGGCCGACTGCGCGGCCTCGGTGATGGGCACCGGCACGCTGGGCACGGCATCGGCCCGCGGCTGCAGGCGCTCGTACCAGGTGGTGTTCTGCGCGCTGCGCTGGTGGGGCTGGAAACTCGAGATCACCAGGCGCGTCGCGGCGCGTGTGATGGCAACGTAAAGCGCGTTGAGTTCTTCGAGCGAACGGGCCTGCTGCTCAATGGCCAGCGCGTCGGCGGCGCATGCGGGTGGCTGCTTCTCGCTGGCGAGAAAGACGAAGCGGCGCGGCGCCGGGTCTTCGCCCGGCCAGTCGACGAGCACGCCCATGCTTTCCGGGCGCGCGCTGCCGGTATCGGTGTCCAGCATCAGCACGGTGTGCGCCTCCAGCCCCTTGGCGCCATGGATGGTGAGCAGGCGCACGGCACCGGGCGTGTGCACCGGTGTGGCCTTGATGCCACCGGCTTTGAGCGCGCGCACCAGGCGGTACGGCGTCAGGAAACGCCCGCCTTCCAGCGCCAGCGACTGGGAGAGCAGGTCGCGCAACTGCGCCTGGACGGCCAGCCGCTGTGCGGCGGGCACGGCTTGGGCGAAGCGAGCGAGAACATCGCCCTGGGCATAGATGGCCGAGAGCGCGTCGTGCGGGGGCAGCGCCCATACCCATTCGCGGTAGCGGGCAAGGCGTTGTGCGGCATCGGTGATGCGGACGGCGCGGGCGGAGTCCCCTGCGGCACTCACCTGATCGGCGCTGGCCAGCCCGGCCAGCCGCTGCATCACGTCCCACCAGGACAGGCGAGCCGGCGCCTCCAGGCTGCCGGGGGCGCGGGCCGGCGACCATTGCTGCCGCAGACGCGCCAATTGCGCGAGGTCGTCGTCGTGCCAACCGAACAGCGGTGACTTCAGCGCGCGTGCCAGGCTCAGGTCGTGGCCGACGGAGACGAGCACGTCGAGCAGCGCCACCACGTCCTGCACGGCCGGTGCGTCGCCCAGTTCGAGCTTCTCGGGTTGCTCGCTGGCCACCCCGCGCTCACGCAAGGCCTCGAACATCCAGGTCAGGCGTTCGCGCCGGCGCGAGAGCACCATCACCTCGTCCGGGCGCACCCGCCCGGCGGCGATTTCACCGACCACCCAGTCGGCCGCCTGCGCGGCCTCGCGCGACGCCATGCTGTCCTCAGGCGTCACGCGGGGGGTCAGCAGGCTGTCACGCCAGCCGTCGTCCGCTGCCTCGGCGGCCGGTTCCCGGGTATCACGCGCCAGTTGGGGCAGGCACAGCACGGCGCCGTCTTCCCTGCTCTCGGTGGTGTGGGCTCGGAAGTCGCTGCTGTACTGCCCTTGCTGGACCGCCTCGCTCATCACGCTGTTGAGTGCGACCACGACCGCTGGCGCACAGCGCCGCGTGTGGTCGCAACTGAGCAGCGCGCCGCCCAGCCCTTCCACCACGAAGGCCTGTGCCGCCTTGAACACCTGCGGCTCCGCGCGGCGAAAGCGGTAGATCGATTGCTTGGGGTCGCCCACCAGGAACACGCCCGGGGCTTCACCTGCGCCCGCACCTGCGTAGGCGGAGAGCCAGCCGTAAAGCGCCTGCCATTGCAGCGGATTGGTGTCCTGGAATTCGTCGATGAGCACGTGTCGCACGCGCGCATCCAGACGCTGCTGCAGCCAGCCCGAGAGCTCGGCGTCACCCAGCAGCCGGCGCGCCGCCCCTTCCACGTCGTTCATGTCCACCCAGCCGCGTTCGCGCTTGAGCTGGGCGTAGCTCTGCAACAGCGCGCGGGTGAGACGGGCCATGCGATGGTGGTGCAGCCAGGCCGTGTGCTGCGCCTGGGCCGCCACGGTGCGCTGGGCCAGATCCTGCGCGGTGCGCACCGAGTCGATGCCAGCGATCTTTTCGCCGAACTTGCGCGGCTCGCCTTTCTGCGTCAACAGGGCATCGAGCACGCCTGCGGCATCGCCGCCGTCCAGCGCCTGCGCAAGCTCGCGGCCTTTGGCGGCAAAGCTCGGGGCACTGGCACCAGCCAGCGCCTGCGCGGCTTCGCGCAAGAGGGTCTGGGCACGGGCGTCCCGCACCAGCCATTGCCGGGGCTCCCCCTCCGTACCTGCGAATTCCGGGAACAGCTCCGCCACCGGCTCCACCGACGTGTCCACCACGCCCGCTGCGTCGGCCAGCGCGAACTCCACGCGTTTCTGCAAGGCCTTCCTCAAGGCGTTGCCCATCTGCGCGCGGCCGTGCAGAGCCACGCACGCCATGAAGTCCTGCCGCAGCGGAGGTGCTTCGTTGAGCGCGGCGTAAAACCGTGGCCACACGAGGCTCACGGCTTTTTCGTCGTCCTCCAGCAGTTCGTATTGCAGAGGCAGTTGCAGCGACTGCAGCACGCTCAGCGGCGCGCCACGCAGCAAGGCCGCAAACCAGCCGTGAAAGGTGCGCACCTGTACCGGGCGCCCCTGGGCCACCACCTGCGCCTGCAGGGCGCGTGCCTGCGGTACACGCTGCCGTGCCATGTCCGCCGGCAGCCCGCGCGCTCGCAGTTCGGCGGCCAGGGCACTGTCGTCCAGTTGGCTCCAGCGCCGCAACTCGGCGTCAAGGCGTTCGCGCATCTCGCCAGCGGCCTTGCGGGTGAAGGTGATGGCCAGGATGTCCTGAGCGGCGCAGCCGTCCAGCAGCGCGCGCAGCATGCGCGACACCAGCATCCAGGTCTTGCCTGCGCCGGCACAGGCCTCCACCGCCACGCTGCGAGCAGGGTTGCACGCGACAGCGTAAAAAGCCTCGCGCGCCGTGAGCACGCCGTCGATGCGGTAGGCCGCCTGGTCCAGCGGGTTCATGGGAACACCCTCCGCGCGGTGCGCCGTGGATGCGGGCGCTTGTGGAACCACCGGGCCGCGCTCATGCGGCATGCTCCCAGAAGTCCTTGCGGCACAACCCGCGCGCGGCGCAGTATTCGCACACGCGGCCTTCACCCAGCGCGGGCATGGCTTGCCCCGCTGCCACCCGGGCCATGTCATGCACCAGCCCTTCGCGCAAGGCCTCGCGCGCGGCCAGTACCTCTGGCTGCTCCACCAGCAGCGTCGGCGCATCGCGCGGTCCATCGCCGCGCCGGTCGGTGATGCTGAGGTAGGCCGCGCGCAAATTCTCATCCGGCATGAGCGCGGCGTAGAAGGCCAGTTGCGTGTCCTCCAGCGGCAGCTTCACCCGGTCCAGGGTTTTCTGGCGGTTCTCGGTCTTGTAGTCGATCACGATGGGGATGCCGCCCTCGGGGCTGTCCTGCCGATCGATGCGATCGAGCTTGCCCAACAGGCTCCAGGGGCCGATCTTCACGGTCAGTTCGGCCTCGGCGCGCTCGAAACGCGGCCCACTGCCGGAGCTCGCGGCCTCAAACCCGGCCAGCCAGTCCAGGTAGCCCTCGCGCAGGGCCGGCCACAACGCCTGGTACGGCAAGAAGCCCGCTTCGCCCTCCCCACCCTGCAAGCCCATGGCCCGGGCCGTGGCATCGGCCAGGCGGTCCAGCGCGTCACGGTCGGCCTCGCGGCCTGGCCGGGCGTCACCGCGCTGCTCGTGGAACGCGCGCAGCACGGCATGCAGCCAGTTGCCCATGTCGCGCTGGTCGGGTTCCGCGTCCAGTTCGGCGGTCTCGGCCAGCCGCAACTGCCGCAGCGCATAGAAACGGTAGGGGCAGTCGCGCAGATCCTGGTAGGCACTGGCCGACAGTGCGGCGGGAAGTACGTCTGCGGCGCTGGGTGCCGGCGGTGGGTCGACGTGGGGCGTCAGCGCGCGCAGGCCCCTGGGATCCTCGGTCGGTGCCGGCGAAAACCCTTGCAGCCAGCCGCTGGGCTGGACCGACTCGCCACGGTCCTGCGTGCGCCAGAGCAGGTCCAGCTCGGGCCACTCGCGCGCATGCAGCCAGGCCAGTTGCGCCGCCCGGGCCAGGGTTTCGCGCGACGGCAGGCCCAGCCATTCGCGCTGCGCGGCCGTCCATTCACCGGGTGGCTCGGGGCTGGGGTTCAGATGAACCTCATCGCAACCGGGCATCACCGCGGCCGGGAAGTGCCTGCCGAGCAACTGCGGCAGCGGCAGCACGACCACCATGGCCTCGCCTTCCTGGCGCGGCGTGAAGCTGGCTCCTTCAAGGACATCGCGCACCCAGGCAGTGAAAACAGCCAAAGGCATGCGCGCGCCACGCGCGCGCCCATCGGCGGCGGCGATGCCCTGCCCGACGCTGACCAGTTCCATCGCGGCACCTTCGTTGAGCCTGAGCACCTGCAGCATCTGCTGACCGGCCGGGTCCGCGTCCAGGCGCGCCCACAACCCGCTCTCCCGCAGGGCAGCGGCCAGATCCTCCAACCAGTCCGGCAACGGGCGGCTGGCACCCAGGCCTTCCAGAAGCGCCGCCAGCCCTTCGGGCAGCAGCGTGGCCAGCGCATGATGGCTGCGCGCGGCACTCCAGCGAGACACGCCCAGTTCGCGCGCCTGGTGTTCAAAGGGGCGCACCTGCGCATCGGCCCAGCGCGGCGCCTGCTTGAGCAGATCCAGCACGTCGTCCATGGACGCGCGCGCATCCGCGGCCCTCAGCAGGCTCATGAGACCTGCCGCTGCGTGCGTGGTCGACAGTTTCCAGCCGGTCTCGTCGCGCACAGGCAGTCCCACTTCGTGCAGCATGGCGCTCACCCGACGTGTGAGCAGGCGGTCGTTGGCGATCAGTGCCACCGGCGCGCAACCAGCGTTGATCCGCGCGATCACACAAGCCGCCGCCCGCTGGGCCTCGTCCTCGGCGTCGCCACAGGCATGCTGGCGTGCGGCTGGCACCGGAACCCCGGCCTCACTCGGTTCATACAGCGGCAGCACGCTGGCCCGCTCACCCCAGCGCATGGCCAGAGCCTGGGCCAACGGGTCCTGCTGAAACCCTTGCAGCACCACCAGCAGGTCGGCGTCCTCGCCAGGGCGGGCACACTCACCCCAGAGCACGTCGGTGGCGAAGGCGGAAGTCCCCACCCAGGTCAATGCCAGCGAGGCGAGCAGGTTTTCCCACTGCAAAGAGGGCTGTCCCAACGCCGCCGCCTGGCGCAACCCGTCGGCCCAGGCCAGCCGATCCTGGGGCCGCACAGCGGCCGCCAGAGGCGCCAACTGTCGCGCGGCCTCGACCAGGCGGCTGGCCATGACGGCCCGCAGCCCGGCTTCCGTGCGCACGGGCGCCACACGGTCGACCAACGCCGCGGCCACCAGACTGTCGCGCGCCATGTCCAGCCCGATGTCTCCGGGTCCCGGCGCGAACGGCTGGAGGGAGGCTGCCCAGTTCCGGCTGGATTCGAAGCGCGGAGAAAAACCACTCGGGCAGGCACAGGCCCAGGCGCGCCGCCCTGGCTCCATCAGTTGCGCATAAGGCACCAGAACCACCACGCGCCCCGGCGACACGTCGCGCTCGGCCATCAGTTCCCGCAAGCGCGCAATGGCCCGCTGCCAGAGCCGCTCGGAAAGATGGACATCCCGCACCGCGCCGCCCGGCCCGTGGGCCTGCGGCGGGTGGTCGCGGGATGGGCTCACAGGCGTCATGAAAAAGGGGTTTCTGTCACAATGGTGCGGAGTCTGTGCGCAGAGGGTGCTCCACCCCGCTGTATCCGCCCAGGCAATGGACCAAACTGTAACCTCCCCGTTCAACGCTAATTAGGATCAATCATGGCCAGCGACCTGATCAAACACGTTTCCGATGCGAGCTTCCAGGCCGACGTGCTGGAAGCCAAGGCGCCGGTGCTGGTGGACTTCTGGGCCGAATGGTGCGGCCCCTGCAAGATGATCGCCCCGATCCTCGACGAAGTGGCCGGCTCCTACGACGGCAAGCTCAAGATCGCCAAGCTCAACGTCGATGACAACCGCGACGTGCCCGCCAAGTTCGGCATCCGCGGCATTCCCACGCTGATGCTGTTCAAGGACGGCCAGTTGGCCGCCACCAAGGTCGGCGCGCTGAGCAAGGCGCAGCTCACCGCCTTCATCGACCAGCAACTGGCCTGACCCCATCCCCGATGCCGGCCCCGGTGCAACGCCCGGGCCGGCTTTCCCCAGGCCCTGTTTTCCTGTCATAATTTGCGCCAGCGGGCCTGACAGACACCCGCCCATCTTCTAGCGCACCGTCCGCCACCCGGACGCCGGCGCCCCCTCCCCCGGTTACTGACTCAACTCCTCCCCGGAGTGAATTCCATGCACCTCAACGAACTCAAGGCACTTCACGTGTCTGAAGTCCTCAAGCAGGCCGAAGCGCTCGAAATCGAGAACACGGGCCGCATGCGCAAACAGGAATTGATGTTTGCGATCATCAAGAAGCGCGCCAAGGGCGGTGAACTGGTCTACGCGGATGGCGTGCTTGAAGTGCTGCCCGACGGTTTCGGCTTCCTGCGGGCGCCCGACACCAGCTACACCGCCAGCACCGACGACATCTACATCTCGCCCAGCCAGATCCGCCGCTTCAACCTGCACACCGGCGACATGATCGAAGGCGAGGTGCGCATCCCCAAGGATGGCGAACGCTACTTTGCCCTCAACAAGCTCGACAAGATCAATGGCCTGCCCCCCGAGGACAACAAGCACAAGATCATGTTCGAGAACCTCACGCCGCTGTTCCCCAAGGAGCAGATGCGGCTTGAGCGGGACATCAAGAGCGAAGAGAACATCACCGGCCGGGTGATCGACATCATCGCGCCCATCGGCAAAGGTCAGCGCGCCCTCATCGTCGCGCCGCCCAAGAGCGGCAAGACGGTGATGATGCAGCACATATGCCATGCGATCACGGCCAACCACCCCGAGGTCGTGCTCATGGTTCTGCTGGTCGACGAACGCCCTGAGGAAGTGACCGAGATGCAGCGTACGGTGCGCGGCGAAGTCATTGCCTCCACCTTCGATGAACCTGCCGCGCGCCACGTGCACGTGGCCGAGATGGTGATCGAACGCGCCAAGCGCCTGGTGGAACTCAAGAAGGACGTGGTGATCCTGCTCGACTCCATCACCCGCCTGGCCCGCGCCTACAACAACGTGCTGCCCTCCAGCGGCAAGGTGCTGACCGGCGGTGTCGACGCCAACGCCCTGCAGCGCCCCAAGCGTTTCTTCGGCGCGGCGCGCAAGATCGAGGAAGGCGGTTCACTGACCATCATCGCCACCGCGCTGGTGGACACCGGCAGCCGCATGGACGAGGTGATCTTCGAAGAGTTCAAGGGCACCGGCAACTGCGAAATCCACCTCGATCGCCGCCTTTATGAAAAGCGCGTGTTCCCCTCGATCCAGCTCAACCGCAGCGGTACCCGCCGCGAGGAGCTCCTGCTGCAGCCGGAGATCCTGCAGAAGACACGCATCCTGCGTCAGTTCATGTACAACATGGACGAGATCGAGGCCATGGAAATGGTGCTCAAGAGCATGAAGTCGACCAAGAACAACTCCGAGTTCTTCGACATGATGCGAAGGGGCGGCTGACCCGCTGCGCTCGTCTGGCGGCGCTCCCGTGGATGGTGGCGCCGAAGACGGTATAATCCGAGGCTTTGCACATTGCGGAAAGTACGGGGAAATGGGTTCCCTGCGGCTGCCGCACCTGACCTGAAAGATCCGCCATGAAAGAAGGCATTCACCCGAACTACCGCGAAGTCTGCTTCCAGGACCTCTCCAACGGTTTCAAATTCGTGACGCGCTCCTGCGCCAACACCAAGGAAACCATCAAGATGGAAGACGGCCGCGAACTGCCGCTCTTCAAGCTGGATACCTCCAGCGAATCGCATCCCTTCTACACCGGCACGCAGAAGAGCGTGGACAACATGGGCGGCCGCGTCGAACGCTTCCGCAACCGCTACGCCAAAGCCGCCAAGTAAGCGGCCCTCTGCCCCGGCAGAAAAAGCAGCCTCGCAGGCTGCTTTTTTTTGCCCTGAGGGCACCCGTCACACGCCCGTGACAGGCCTTGTATATTTCCTGCAGTGAATCAGCCCACCCCAGCCATCGTCAGCCAGTCGGCCGTGCGGCGCCTGCCCCGGCTGGCGCTGGTGCTCTTCTGTGTGGCCTATGTGCTGCCCGGTTTCCTGGGTCGTGAGCCCTGGAAGAACGACGATGTCTCGGCCTTTGGCGTGATGCTGGAGCTGGCCGGCGGACGCAGCGCCTGGTGGTCACCCGAAGTGCTGGGGCTGGCCGCGGAAGAACCCGGGCCTTTGCCCTACTGGCTGGGGGCGCTGTTCATCCGGCTGTTGCCGTTCCTGTCGCCCGAATTCGCGGTCCGCGTCCCGTTCGGTCTGCTGCTGGCCCTGACACTGGTCTGCACTTGGTACACCGTCTACCACCTCGCTCGCCAGCCGGCTGCCCAACCGGTGGCGTTCGCGTTCGGCGGCGAGGCCCATCCCAAGGACTACGCCCGCGCGCTCGCTGACGCCGGGCTGCTGGCGTTGGTCGCCTGCCTGGGCCTGGCGCAGCTCTCTCATGAAACCACGCCGGATCTGGCCAGACTGGCCCTGGTGTCTCTGCTGCTCTTCTCTGCCGCCCGCATGGCCCACGCCGGAGGCCGCAGGCCAGTACGCAGCGTGGTCGCCTGGGCACTCGCCACCTTGTCTCTGATGCTCAGCGGCGCTCCCTGGACCGCACTGGCCCTAGGCGCGGGCCTGCTGGCGGTACTCTGGCTGGCCCGGCGCGGCCCTGCCGTAACGCCGGAGACCGACTGGCTGATGGCCTCCCCGGCCTCCGGGCAACCTGACGCCCTGCGCTGGAGCAGCATCGCACTGCCTGCTGCGCTGCTCCTGGCCTGGCTGGCCGGGCAAGTGCCGCCACCCGAGTTGTACACACCTCTGGCGGATGTCCAGTGGCGAAGCTGGTTCAAACTGCTGATCTGGTTCACCTGGCCCGCCTGGCCACTGGCGCTGTGGACACTGTGGCGATGGCGCTACCAATTGCTGCGGCCACACGTGGCCCTGCCGCTGTGGGCCACCCTGGTGAGTGTTTTCAACAGCGCATTTGCGGATGAGCGCGACCGTGCGCTGCTGCTGGCCCTGCCGGCCCTGGCGGCGCTGGCGGCCTTTGCGCTGCCCACGCTGCGGCGCAGCGTGTCCGCCTTGGTGGACTGGTTCACGCTGCTGTTCTTTTCCAGTTGCGCCCTGGTCATCTGGGTCATCTGGTTCGCCATGCAGACGGGTGTGCCCGCCAAGCCGGCGGCCAATGTGGCCAAGCTCGCGCCCGGTTTCGTTCCGTCGTTCTCCCTGGTGCTGTTCGCCGTGGGCGCGCTGGCCACCGCTGCATGGATCTGGCTGGTGGTCTGGCGCGTGGGCAAACACCGCCAGGCCATCTGGAAGAGCCTGATCCTCCCGGCCGCGGGCAGCACGCTGTGCTGGCTGCTGCTCATGACGCTCTGGCTGCCGCTGCTGGACTTTGGTCGCAGCTATGGCCCGATCTCGCGCGGCATCGCAGGCATCGTCGACCGCACGCAATGTGTACTGGTCGATGGCCTGACGCAGGCCCAGATCTCGGCACTGCAGTACCACGGCCAGATGCAACTGGTGCGAAGCAGCGCCCCGCAGGCAGGCACATGCCGCCACATGGTGGTCTCACCGGACACGCAGCCCACGCTGGATCAACGTGTGGACCTGACCCAGTGGGCGTTCAAGGCGACCGTGCGGCGCCTGACGGACAACAAGGAAAGCTTGCTGGTTTACCAGCGCATCAACCGCTGACGCGCTCGCGCACGCGGGACGCCGGCAGCGCGATCACAAAGGTCGACCCCTCGCCCAATGTGCTTTGCACCTCGATGCGGCCACCATGGCGCTGGGCAACGTGCTTGACGATCGCGAGCCCCAGGCCCGTACCACCTGTCTCCCGTGAACGGCTGCGGTCCACACGGTAGAAGCGCTCGGTCAGGCGCGGCAGATGCTCGGCGGCAATGCCAGGACCGCTGTCGGTGACGAAGAACTCCGCCCCACCGTCTTCCCGCATCCGCCAGCCGGCACGGATGCGGCCGCCGCCCGGCGTGTAGCGCACGGCGTTGCTCAACAGGTTGGACATGGCACTGAGCAGCTCGGTCTTGGCGCCGGACACCCACAGCCCTGGCCCGGCCACCGCGTCGATATCGTGAGGCGTCTGAGCGATGGCGAGCGTGAGGCCTTTGGCCTCCTGCAGTACATGGGTGAGCAGTTCCTCGGCATCAATCCACTCGCCCTGCCCGGGAGCAGGACTGCCTTCCAGCCGCGAGAGCGTCAGCAGGTCGCTCACCAGTGTCTGCATGCGCTGCGCCTGCTGGCTCATGAGCTCCAGGTAGCGCGCCCGGTCGGCCTCGTCCAAAGGAATGGTTTGCATGGTCTCCACGAAACCGCTGAGCACGGTCAGTGGCGTGCGGATCTCATGCGAGACGTTGGCCACGAAATCACGCCGCATGGCTTCCGCCAACTGCACGGCCGTGACGTCGCGCGTGAGCATGAGCTTGCGCTTCTTGCCGTAAGGATGAAGCTGGGTGGATATCTTGGTGGGTTGCGATGGTCGGGGACCGGGACCATCGATCTGGATCTCGAAGCTGTAGTCACCGCCCGCGAGGTAGGCGGTGAATGCGGGATTGCGCACCAGGTTGCGCACATACTGACCCAGGTCGCGCTGGGGATCGAAGCCGAGGTGATTGGCCGCCGTGAGATTGGACCATTCGATGCGACCGCTCGAGTCCAGCAGGATCACACCGTTGGGAGACGCCTGGATGGCGGCCAGAAAGTCCTCGAGCCGCGCATCGCTGTTCTGGGCCTTTTTCTCCAGCTTCTTGATGAGCTTGCGGCAACGGTCAATCACCTCGCCCCAGGTGCCGCCGATGCGTGGCGCCCGCGCGCTATCGGCCTTGCCCAGCCAGCGCACCACGCGGCGCGCGCGCAGGCCATCGATGAACGACCAGGCCAACGCGCCCGTCAACCCGCCAGCAAAGGTCCAGCCGGCTGAGCTTTGCACCCAGCCCAGCACCGCTCCCAGCGCCACCAGGAGCAGCAGCTCGATCGCACGCCGGGTCATGCGGCGGGAATCGCGGTACCTTGAGCCGGCTTGCCGGTGTTGTTCATCGCCGTCAGGCGGTAGCCGGCGCCTCGCACGGTCTCCACCATGCCGGACGCCTCGCCCAGTGACTCTCTCAATCGCTTGACATGCACGTCCACGGTGCGCTCCTCGATGAAAACATGGTCTCCCCAGACCTTGTCGAGCAGCGTACCACGGGTGTGTACCCGTTCCGCATGTTTCATGAGGTAATGCAGCAGCTTGAATTCTGTCGGCCCCACCTTGAGTTCCGAGCCGCGAAAACTCACCCGGTAAGTCGCGGCATCCAGCGACAGTTCGCCGACCTGTACCGAGTCGTTGACGACTTCGGGTGCACGGCGGCGCAGCACCGCACGAATGCGCGCGAGCAACTCCTGGGTAGAAAAGGGTTTGGTGATGTAGTCGTCGGCGCCGGCATCGAGCCCCTGGACCTTGTCGGTCTCGTCGCTGCGAGCGGTCAGCATGATGATGGGGATGGCCTTGGTGCGCTCGTGCTTGCGCCAGCGCCGCGCCAGTGAAGCACCGCTCTCGCCCGGCAGCATCCAGTCCAGCAGGATCACATCTGGCAACACCGCATCGATTTCACGCTGGGCCGCCACACCATCGAACACCACGGTGGGCGCAAAGCCGTTGTGGCGCAGGTTGACCGCGATCAGTTCGGCAATGGATGGCTCATCCTCGACGACCAGGATACGGGGCAGTTTCCTCATGCCACGCCTCCAGCGTCAACCAGCCTCACGGCCGCATGTTCTGAACATCTGCACACCACTTTCATCCGACCACCGACTCCACTTTGGCCATGGGCGTATGGCGCACGTCCTCGCCCTTGACGATAAAGATGATCTGCTCTGCAATGTTCTTGGCGTGATCGCCCACGCGCTCGATGGACTTGGCCAGAAACAGCAGGTCCAGGCTGGGAGAGATGGTGCGAGGATCTTCCATCATGTAGGTGATGAGCTTGCGCAGGAAACCGTTGTACTCGTTGTCGATCTCATTGTCACCCTTGATGATCGCCACCGCCATGGTGGTGTCCAGCCGGGCAAAGGAGTCCAGCGCCTTGCGCAGCAGCGCCGCCGCCAGGTCGGCGGCCACGCGCAGTTCGGAAATCGGCAGGCTGCGGGGAGATCCGCCTTCGATGATGGATTTGACCATGCGACCGATGCGCGCCACCTCATCGCCTGCACGTTCCAGGTTCTGGGTGGTGCGTGAGATGGCCATCAGGAAACGGAGGTCGCGCGCGGTGGGTTGACGGCGGCCTATGGTCGAGATGATCTCGTGATCGATCTGCAGCTCCATCTGGTTGATCCGGTTCTCGTTCTCGATCACCTGCTCGGCCGACTCCAGGCTCATGTTGACCAAGGCATAGACCGCCTGGTGCAGTTGGGATTCCACCAGGCCGCCCATTTCAAGCACCTGCGTGGAGATGGAGTTCAGTTCGACATCGAACTGGCTGGAAATGTGTTTGTCGCTCATGGGGTGTCTCCCGAAAGTGTGCCGATCAGCCGAAGCGCCCGGTGATGTAGTCTTCCGTGGCTGTCTTGCTGGGCTTGAAGAAAATCTGTTCGGTGGTGCCGAACTCGACCAACTCGCCCAGGTACATGTAGGCCGTGTAGTCGCTGCAACGCGCCGCCTGCTGCATGTTGTGCGTGACGATGGCGATGGTGTAGTCCTGCTTGAGTTCATGCACCAGCTCTTCCACCTTGCCCGTGGAAATCGGATCCAGCGCGGAGGTGGGCTCGTCCAGCAACAAGACCGAGGGCTTGACCGCCACACTGCGCGCAATGCACAGCCGCTGCTGCTGGCCACCGGAGAGCGAAAGGCCGCTCTGGTGCAACTTGTCCTTCACCTCGTTCCACAGCGCCGCCTTGGAAAGAGCCCACTCCACGCGATCGTCCATGTCGCTCTTGTCCAGGCTTTCGTAGAGTTTCACTCCGAAGGCGATGTTGTCGTAGATCGACATCGGGAACGGCGTGGGCTTCTGAAACACCATGCCGATACGGGCGCGCAGCAGGTTGATGTCCTGTTTGGGATCAAGAATGTCCTGGCCATAGAACAGGATCCGGCCTTCGGCACGTTGCCCCGGGTAGAGGCTGTACATGCGGTTGAGGGTACGCAGGAGCGTGGATTTTCCACAGCCTGAAGGCCCGATGAAAGCCGTGACCTTGCGCTCCTCGATATGGAGGTTGACGTTCTTCAGACCCTGGAACTTGCCATAGTAGAAATTCAGGTCATGCAACTCCAGCGCATTCCTGGCCGCAGGCTTGGTGGAGGGATTGGGGGCGAGGTCGGGCATGGTCATGTCCATGGCGTGGGTTTCGTGTGTGACGTGAAGGGGTGGCGAGGCTCAACCGGCTTTCTTTTCCCGCAGGAACACGCGGGCCACCACGTTGAGCAGCAGCACCGAGAGCGTGATGAGAAGCGCGCCGGCCCAGGCCAGGCGAATCCAGTTGTCGTAGGGACTGAGCGCGAACTGAAAGATCACCACCGGCAGGTTGGCCATGGGCCCGCCCATGTCGGTGCTGAAGAACTGGTTGTTCAGCGCGGTGAACAGCAGCGGCGCGGTCTCCCCGCTGATACGAGCAACCGCCAGCAGCAGGCCGGTCATGACGCCGCTCTTGGCCGCGCGCAGCGTGACCATGGTGGCCACCTTCCAGCGCGGTGCGCCGAGGGCGAACGCCGCTTCGCGCAGGCTGCCGGGCACCAGGCGAAGCATGTTCTCGGTGGTGCGCACGACCACCGGCACGGCGATCAGCGACAGCGCCAGGCTGCCCGCCCAGCCCGAGAATTTGCCCACCGTGGCCACCGCAATGGCGTAGACGAACAGGCCCAGCACGATGGAGGGAGCCGAAAGCATGATGTCCGTGACAAAGCGGGTGAGCTCGGCCACCCGGCTGCGGTCACCGTACTCGGCCAGGTAGATGCCCGCCAGGATGCCGACCGGCGTCGACACCAGCACCGAAAACCCAACCATCATCAGGCTGCCCACGATGGCATTGGCCAGCCCGCCGCCGTCGCTGCCCGGTGCCGGCGTGGAATGGGTAAACAGGTTCCAGTCCAGCGCCTTGAAGCCGTTGGAGAACAGCACGCTCAGGATCCAGAGCAGCACGAAAAGGCCCAGCACCATGGCCCCCATGGACAGGGTGAGTCCGACGGTGTTGGCACGCTGGCGGCGCTTGTAGAGGGTTCGGTTGAATTCCATGGGGTCGTCCGTTGCGTTGGAGGATCGTGGCCGACTCACAGGCCCTTGGCTTTCTCGGCGCGCAGCACCAGCACCTTGGCCGCAGCCAGCACCACGAAAGTGATGACGAAGAGCAGGAAGCCCAGCGCGAACAGGGCAGAAAGATGGAAGTCAGCGGCCTCGCCAAACTCGTTGGCCAGGGTGGACGCGATCGAGGTCCCCGGCGAGAACAGCGATGTTGGCAAACGGTTGGCGTTGCCGATCACGAAAGTAACGGCCATGGTCTCGCCCAGCGCGCGGCCCAGCCCCAGCATGACGCCGCCGATCACGCCCTTCTGTGTGTAAGGCAGCACCACGCGACGCACCACTTCCCAGGTGGTGCAACCCAGCCCGTAGGCCGACTCGCGCAGGATGGGCGGCACGATCTCGAACACGTCGCGCATCACGGCCGCGATGAAGGGCAGGATCATGAACGCCAGGACGATGCCCGCCGCCAGGATGCCAATACCGTTGGTGGCACCGCCAAACAAAGGCCCGATCAGCGGCATGCTGCCCAGCAGGCCCTGGATGCCAGGTTGCACGTGGTCGGCAAACAGCGGCGCGAAAACGAACAGGCCGAACATGCCATAGATGATGGAGGGCACGGCCGCCAGCAGTTCCACGGCGGTGCCCAAGGGTCGGCGCAGCCAGACGGGACAGTTCTCCGTGAGAAACAGCGCGATGCCAAACGCCAGAGGAACGGCGATCAACAAGGCGATGCCTGCGCTCAGCAGCGTGCCGACGATAGCTATCGCGGCTCCGAACTCTTCATTGACCACATCCCATTCGACGCGCCACAGGAAGCCGATGCCGAACTTCTGAAATGCCGGCCAGGCGTTGATGAACAGGGAAATGATGATGCCCAGAAGCGCCACCAGAACCAACAGGGAGAAGCCTTGCGTCACCCGGTGGAAAACGACGTCCTCGATGCGCTGCCGCCTGGCGATCGACAGCATGTCCGGGTTGCCCGACTCCACAGGCACTGGTTGCGAACTCATGGTGGTTCCCACGTTCATGTTGACTCCGTTGCGATGGCTTCAGCCAGGCCTGCTGCGGCACCCACCCGGGTGGATGCCACAGCCCAGCTTACTTCTGGATCTGGCTCCAGACCTTGGAGCGGATCTCGTTGGTCAGGCTGTCGGGCAGAGCCACATAGTCCAGATCGGCGGCCATCTGCTTGCCGCTCTTGAAAGACCAGTCAAAAAACTTGAGCACTTCGGCGGACTGGGCCTTGTCGACCGGCACCTTGTACATCAGGATGAAGGACGCCGTGCTGATGGGCCAGCTCTCGGCACCCTTGGCGTCGACCATGGAAACGCCCATGCCCGGCACGCTGAACCAGTCCACGCCGGCAGCCGCGGCGGCGAACGACTTGTCGTCCGGGCTAACGTACTTGCCGTCCTTGTTCTGGATCTGCAGGAACGGCATGTTGTTCTTCTTGGTGTAGGCGTATTCCACGTACCCCAGAGAACCCTTGACGCGGCTCACGTTGGCAGCAACGCCTTCGTTGCCCTTGCCGCCGACCGAAGACGCTGCAGGCCATTTGACCGCCGCACCCTTGCCCACCTTGTCCGCCCAGTCCTTGCTGACCGTGTTCAGGTAGTCGGTGAAGTTGAAGGTGGTGCCCGAACCGTCCGAACGGTGGATCACGGTGATGGCCTGGTCCGGCAGCTTCTTGCCCGGGTTGAGGGCCGCCAGCTTGGCGTCGTTCCAGTTGCTGATGGTGCCCATAAACATTTCCGCCAGCACGGGCCCCGTCACGCGCAGTTCACCGGGCTTGAAACCGTCCAGGTTGAACACCGGCACGGTGCCACCGATGATGGCGGGAAACTGGACCAGGCCGTCCTTCTCCAGGTCGGCACCCGACATCGGGGCGTCGGTGGCACCAAAGGCCACGGTCTTGGCACGGATCTGACGGATGCCGCCGGACGAACCGATGGACTGGTAGTTCAGGCCGATGCCCGTCTCCTTCTTGTAGGCCTCGGCCCACTTGCCGTAGACCGGGAAGGGAAAGGAGGCACCTGCGCCGGTGATGTCGGCGGCCAGGGCGGAGCCCATGGCGGCGGTCGCCATGGCGGCGGCGGCCACGCTCTTGAGGAAGGTGCGTTTGGTGAACATTCGAGACTCCTTGCGTTGGGTAAAGGGGAACAAGGAGGACTCTAGGCAGGCAATATGACAGGCATGTGACATCACGGTGGCGTCACACACAGAAACGGGCCGGGCGGGCTGCCAGTGGCCCGGGCATGCGTCACAATGCGGGCTGTCTCACGCTCAGCGCCCATCCCATGGGCCGTTCCCGGCCCGACCGCCCCGTCTCGCATGCAAAACGGTACCCTCCTCGCCGCCATCGACCTCGGCTCCAACAGCTTTCGCCTGGAGATCGGGCGTTACCACTCCGGCCATATAGAGCGCATCGAATACCTCAAGGAGACCGTGCGCCAGGGCAATGGGCTGGATGAGGAAAAAGTACTCAGCCAGGCTGCCATGGAGCGCGGTTGGGAATGCCTGGCCCGCTTCGCCGAGCGTCTGCACGGCTTCAAGAAGCAGCAGGTGCGGGCCGTTGCCACCCAGACTTTGCGGGAGGCCAAGAACCGGGACGAGTTCCTGCGCAAGGCCCAGGCCATTCTGGGCTTCACGATCGAGGTCGTCTCCGGTTATGAGGAAGCCCGGCTAATCTACCAAGGGGTGTCTCGCCTGCTGCCGCACTCGGATGAGCGGCGCCTGGTTGTCGACATCGGCGGCCGCTCCACCGAGATGATCCTGGGCGAAGGCTACCGGGCGCGCACCATGGAGTCCTACCACCTGGGCAGCGTGGCCTGGTCTACCCGCTATTTCCCGCGAGGCCAGTTCAGTGCGGCGGCCTTCAAGACAGCGGAGGTCGCGGCCAAGGCGGTCATTGACGATGCCCTGGACAAGTTCCCGCCGTCCGAATGGACCGTGGCCTATGGCTCCTCGGGAACCGTCAACGCGGTAGCGGACATACTGGGCGCCAACGGCTGGGCAACGGGCGTGATCACCCGCTCGGGACTGGACTGGCTGGTGGACCGCATGATCAAGTCCGGCAGCACCGACCAGATACGGCTGGAGGGCCTCAAGGACGACCGCCGCCCGGTCATCGGCGGTGGGGTCAGTGTGTTGCGCGCCATCTTCGACCTGTTTGGCATAGAACAGATGCTGCCCGCGCAAGGGGCGCTGCGCCATGGAGCGTTGTACGACCTGATCGACCGCGAAACCGATGGTGGCGATGTCCGCGAGCGCACCGTGCTGTGGCTGGCCAATCATTTCTCGGTGGACGAGGCGCAGGGACAGCGCGTGAGCGACGTCAGCACCGCCCTCTTCTACCAGATCGCCGCGCAAGATGCCCAGAATGAACGCTATTCGCAAAAGCTGGCCTGGGCGGCACGGCTGCATGAGATCGGCACCCACATATCGCACGAACGCTCGCATCACCACGGCGCCTACATCCTGGACAACGTGGACGCGCGCGGGTTCTCCCTACTGGAACTGCACCGCATGAGCCAGCTCGTGCTGGGTCAACGTGGCAAGCTGCGCAAGCTGGAGGAGTCGCTGCAGGACGAGCTGTTCGCCAAACAGTTGATGGCGCTGCGACTGGCGGTTTTGCTGTGCCATGCCCGCCAGTTGCCGGAGCATCAGTCAATCAAGCTGAGCTACAAGCCACGCGCCTTCAAACTCTCGACCAACCCGGGCTGGGCCAGACGGTACCCGCAGTCCGCCTGGCTGCTGGGCGAAGAGGTTCTGGCCTGGCAAAAGACCGTCTGGAAGTTCACCGCGGACATTCGCTGAAACCTATTTGTCATTGAAACGTCACGCGTTTGCCATAACAGTATAAACCGTATATACGGTTTAAAATCCGGTTCTTTGCAACCACCCGGAGTCCTTTCATGGCCAGTCAGAACAGCAAGAGCAACCCCAAGAAGCCCAAGCTGGTGCGCGACAGCTTCACCATCCCCAAGAACGAGTTTGCCGCCATCGAGGCACTCAAGACCCGCGCGATTGCACTGGGCACCAGCGTGAAGAAGAGCGAACTGCTGCGCGCGGGACTGGTGGTCCTGCAAGGGCTCAACGACGCCGGGTTCAAGGCCGCTCTGGCCGCCGTGCCCACGCTCAAGACCGGTCGGCCCAAGGTCGAGGAAGCGGCGCCGGTGAAGACGCCCGCCAAGGCAGCGCAAAAACCTGCCACGGCCAAGGCCGTCGTCAAGACCACCGCTGCTCGGAAAGCGCCCGCCAAGCGCGCCCCCGCTGTCAAGAAGACGGCCGCCAGGAAAAAGGCGGCCTGAAACCGGCGCCCGCGCGGATCAGACGAGCTCGGGAGTCTGCACGGTGACCACCACCGTCTGCTCCACGGAACTGCGCTCGCGATGACGCAGCCACCACACGGCCCCTTTTTTCACAGGGCATTCCGGGTCGGCCAGGTGCAGCAGCCGCGCCACCACGCGCCCCAGGGTAGGCTGGTGGCCTACCACCACCACCGGCGACCGTCCCATGGGCCATTGCACCAGCTCCAGCAGGGCAAGCGGGTCGGCATCGGGGGCGATCTCGGCGCGCAGCTTGTATTTGCGTCCCAGTGCCAGCGCGGTCTGCTCGCAACGCTGCGCAGGGCTGCACCAGATGCGAGCGCCATCCGGCAGTTGACGGTCAAGCCAGGACGCCATGCGCGCGGCCTGCTTTTCGCCCCGCGCCGTCAGGCGGCGCGCCATGTCGGCCGCATCACCCGGCAGCCCTGCCAGAGGATCCGGGTGTTCTTGGGCCTCGGCGTGTCGCCACAGAATCAGGTCCATGCCGACCCTCCCCTGGTCAGCCCTTGGAGCCGTAGCGGGCCATGAGACTCGCCTGGGCGGACAGCGGCGCCGCAGCGCGTCCCCGGCTGACCGCAGCCGCCGGGACATAGCGCCCGTCGGCCTGCAGCAGCCAGGCATCGCGGGTGTCGTGCAGGTAGGCCTGCAGGCACTCTTCGATGAGGCGGTGCCGCAAAGCCGGGTCCGTCACCGGCCAGGCCAGTTCGATGCGTCGCAGCATGTTGCGGTTCATCCAGTCGGCGCTCGACAGCCAGAGTTCTTCGTCGTCGCCAGCACGGAAATAGAACACGCGAGAGTGTTCCAGCAGACGGCCGATCACCGAGCGAACCCGTACGTTGTCCGTTGCGCCTGGCACCTGTGCAGGCAGGATGCAGGCCCCCCGCACGATGAGATCGATCTTCACGCCCTGCTGGGACGCGGCCGCCAGCGCACGCGCCAGCGGCTCGTCGGTCAGCGAGTTCATCTTCAGGATGATGCGGGCATCGCGCCCCGCGCGCGCGGCCGCGCCGATGGCCTCGACTTTGTCGAGCATGGCCTTGTGCAGATGGAAAGGCGCGATCAGGGCCTTGTTGAGCCGGGACAGCCTGTTCTGGCTGGCCAGGTGAAGGAAGATCTGTTCCAGGTCGGCGGTGAGCGCCTCGTCTGCGGTCAGGTAGCTCAGGTCGGTGTAGAGCCGCGCTGTGCCCGGGTTGTAGTTGCCGGTGGACAGGTGGGCGTAGCGGCGCAGGCCACCCGCCTCTCGCCGGGTGACCAGCAGCATCTTGGCGTGCGTCTTGAGGCCGACCACGCCGTATACCACCTGCGCGCCCACCGATTCGAGCCGCTCGGCGTAGTTGATGTTGGCCTCTTCGTCGAAACGGGCCTTGAGCTCCACCACCGCGGTCACTTCCTTGCCGCGGCGCACGGCCTCGCGCAGCAGGTTCATCAGTTCAGACTTGGCGCCCGTGCGGTAAATGGTCTGTTTGATCGCCAACACGTCCGGGTCTTCGACCGCCTCGCGCAGGAAGCCCAGCACGGCGTCGAAACTCTCGTAAGGTTGGTGGATCAGGACATCGCCTTGGCGCAGTCGTTCGAAGTAGGACTGCCCGGGCGTGAGCTGCAGGGGCCAACCGGCCTGGTAAGGCTCGAAGCGCAACGAGGGCGCATCGACCTGGTCGATGAGCTGGTTCAGGCGCACCAGATTCACCGGCCCGGGCACGCGGTAGAGCGACTGTTCGGGCAGGCCGAACTGTTCGAGCAGAAAGTTGTAGAGATAGGGCGAACAGCCTGCCGACACCTCCAGGCGCAGGGCCTGACCGTAGTGGCGCTGCTGCAGGCCCTTGCGCAGCGCGGTGCGCAGATTCTTCACCTCTTCCTCATCCACGGCGAGGTCGGAATGGCGCGTCACCCGGAACTGGGAGAATTCGGTCACCTGCCGGCCGGGAAACAAGTCGCCCAGGTGCGATCGGATGAGGCTGGAGATGGAAACGAAGTGCGTCTGCTTCGAGCCTTTGACCGGAGGCATGCGGAAGAAGCGCGGCAGTATGCGCGGCACTTTGACAATGGCGATCTCGTTCTCGCGGCCGAAGGCGTCCTTGCCCGTCAGGCGAACAATGAAGTTCAGCGATTTGTTCGCGACCTGGGGAAAGGGATGCGCGGGATCCAGGCCTACCGGCATGAGCAGGGGTTGGACTTCCTTGACAAAGAACTCCTTGACCCAGCGCCGCTGGCGGGCATTCCGCTCGCCGTGCGCAATCAGCTTGATGCCCTTTTTCTCCAGCAGCGGCAGCAGTTCGTCGTTGTAGATCGCGTACTGCTGGGCCACCAGGGCGTGCACCTGGGAGGACAGCTGTTCAAAGCTCTGGACGGTGTAGATCCCGCGCTGCTCATTGGCCTTGGCGGCCGTCAGGTGCGGAGCTACACGCACTTCGAAGAACTCGTCCAGGTTGCTGGAGACGATGCTGAGGTAGCGCAGCCGCTCCAGCAGAGGAACGTCGGGTCGGCGCGCCCAGTCCATCACGCGTTCGTTGAAGGCCAGGATGCTGTGGTCGCGGTCCAGCAGGGAAAGTTTCTGTTGGTTGGGAGTTCCGCTCATATGTGACGATTATTCAACGAGCGAATGACGTTTGTGTGACACCCAGGTTGCGCACTGGCGCCTGCGGCAGTACGCAGAGTTGCGCGACGAACTGCTCTGCCGCCCGGGCCCAGCCGAATTCCAGTGCGCGGGAGCGGGCCTCGAACCGCCTCACCGTGAGTGCGCGGCGCCAAGCCTTGCGCAGGTCCTGGTGCATGGCGCCAGCGCGTCCCGCCCCCAGCAGTTGCATGGGGCCATCGACCGGGTACGCCGCCACCGGCACGCCACACGCCATGGCCTCCAGCATCGCCAGGCCCAGCGTGGCCTGACGGGTGGGAAACACAAAAACGTCGGCAGCGCCATACACCCGCGCCAGCTCTTGGCGCGGCAGCACGCCCAGCCAGTGAACATTGGGATAGCGGTGGCGCAATCCCGAAGCCAGGGGGCCGTCGCCACAGACGACCTTGCTGCCCGGCACGTCCAGGCGCAGAAAGTCCTCGATGTTCCGGTCGTGGCTGATCCGCCCCACGTAGAGGCTCACCGGCCGAGCCAATGGACCCAGAGGTGGATGACTCAGAGGGGGGTCGGCCAAGGCGAACAGCCGCCCGTCCACGCCCCGGGGCCCCAGGCGAAGGCGCTCCATGCCTGCCTGGCTCAGGTGCTCGAGCGTTTGTGCGCCCGGCACCATCACCGCCTGGCTGACCCGGTGGAAACGCCGGGACAGCCTGCGCCCCCAGGCCAGCGGCAGCCCCAGTGTGGCGCGCAGGATCTCGGGAAAGTCGGCATGAAATGCGGTCGTGAACGGCAGGCCTTGGCGCAAGCAATGTCTGCGCGCCGCCCATCCCAGAGGGCCTTCGGTGGCGAGATGGATGGCCTCGGGTCGCGCAGCCTCCATGAGTGCCTGCAGGCGACGACCTGGAAACAGCACGAGGTCCATGTCTCTCTGGCCCGGGCAAGGCCGGCTGCGGAACTGGCCGGGGTGGATCACGACCACCTCATGGCCTGCCGCCTGCAGGGCGCGCGCCAGCTCCACCAGCAGTGTCACCACGCCCTGCGCGTGCGGCAACCAGGCGTCGGTGACGAACAGTATGCGCATGTGCCGCCCTCGACGTGACGCGTCATCAGGCCACTTCATGCCGTTCGGCACGGGAGTGGAACGCCGATGCGCGGGCCTGCCAGTGGACGATCTCCAGGCGCCCGTCGAAGTGTTCGACCAGGGCCGACAGACTCTCCACCCAGTCGCCATCGTTGCAGTACAGGGTGCCCTCGATCATGCGCATCTCCGGGCGGTGAATGTGCCCGCACACGACGCCCTGGTAACCCCGCTGCCGGGCCTCGGCCGCCACCGCGCGCTCGAAGTCCGTCACATAGTTGAGCGCGCTCTTGACCTTGTGCTTCAGGTACTGGGACAGCGACCAGTACGGCAGGCCCATGCGCGCACGCAGAGAATTGAGATGGCGGTTCAGCCTCAGCGTGAACTCATAGGCGTTGTCACCCAGGTAAGCCAGCCATTTGGCGCACTGGATGACGCCATCGAAATGGTCGCCATGCACCACCCACAGACGCCGACCGTCGGCCGTTTCGTGCACGGTCTCATTGCGCACCTCGATGCCACCGAAGTGATGGCCATCGAACTGGCGGGCGAATTCGTCGTGGTTGCCCGGCACGAAGACCACGCGGCAACCCTTGCGCGCGCGGCGAAGCAGCTTCTGCACCACGTCGTTGTGGGCCTGCGGCCAGTGCCAGCGACGGCGCAATTGCCAGCCATCGATGATGTCGCCCACCAGGTAGAGCGTCTGGCTGGGGTGGTGCTTGAGGAAATCCAGCAGGGCCCGTGCCTGGCAGCCCGCCGTGCCCAGGTGCAGGTCGGAGATGAACACCGTGCGGTAGCGGGCCCGCTCGGGAGGCTCCGGGTCGCTCGTGTCGTCCAGGTCCACCGCGCGGTCATCGGACACCGCCTCCTCGCCGAGGTCGCCAGGCGGGAAGTCCCACGGCGCTGCGGCATCGAAGGTGGTGCGCATCAGGCCCCCAGAAAGTGCTTGCGGTAGCGCGCCGGCAGGTCTGAGATGCGCATGAGCATAGGCAGATCGGCGGCATTGAAATCTGGGTCCCAGGCGGGAGGACCGAGCACCTTGGCGCCGAGGCGCAGGTAGCCTTTGATGAGCGCCGGAGGTTCCACGTCCAGCGTGCTGTCGAGCTGTTCAATAGGCAGTGGCAAGCGAGGCCTGACGTGCAGGTCGATCGATGCCAGATGCGTTTCCCTGACCTGGCGCCAGATGCTGGCGGCAGCGTGACCGCCGCCCACCATGCCATGCGGACCTTCATGCTGCATGGGAATGCTGGCGCAGCCAATCATGGTGTCGAGCTGGTTGCGCACCATGAATGCCGCCAGAGCCCCCCACAGCGCCATGATCACGCCACCATGGCGGTGCTCGCGGTGCACGCAGCTGCGGCCCAGTTCCACCATGCGCTCGCGCACGGTGCGCAGACGGGTGAGGTCGAATTCCGTGTCGCTGTAGGTGCTGCCCACACGCCGGGCCTGCGCAGGTGTGAGCACGCGGTAGGTGCCGATCACCTCGCGGCTGGCGGCATCACGAACCAGCAGGTGCTCGCAAAAGTCATCGAACAGATCGACATCATGGCCAGGCAGCTGGTTGCTCAGGATGGCACCCATTTCCCCCGCGAACACCGCATACCTCAACCTTTGCGCTTCACGAACTTCATCCAGGTGGCGCGCCCAGGTGACCTCGATGCCTGGAGCCTGGGTTTCCGGTGTCCCGTCCACCAGCGGCGAACGGGGATGAAGAGACCTCCGTGGCAGCGAGACTGGCGACAGGTCCAGCGTCGGCGTGGGCAACTCTTTCATGGCGGGCTCCTGGAGCAGCGCGTCCTCCAGGGACGCTGTGGGGGTCAGGTGTGTCGTCATGAATCTGCATTCTTGGCCTCCGTCGTGTCCTTCCCGTGGCAAACGGGTGAAGTTTTCATGACACACGGAAGCGTTCCAGCGCCCTGCCAGAATAGGGCCCCGTGATCCTCCAGCCCGCATCTGCGTTGTCCGCTCCTCTGCAATGCCATCCGGCCACACCGGCGGGCGTGAAGCTTGTCATCGGTGTGCAGGTGTGGATGGATGCGGATGCCTGCGTCCTGCGTTACGAACTGACAGGCCTCCTCTCGGCCCTGAAGATTCCCGCCGCGCAACCCCAAGGTGGTCCGGCCGACGGCTTGTGGCAACACACCTGCTTCGAAGCGTTCTGCTCCGATGGCCAAACCGAGGCCTACCAGGAGTTCAACTTCGCGCCTTCTGGCCGCTGGGCCGCCTACCGATTCGCCGCCGAGCGCGTGCGCGATACCGACGCACAGGCACTGCACGCACCGGTGCTGGACTGCCGGCTCTCGCCTCAGGCGCTGTCTCTCACCGCCAGCCTGCCCCGCGCCGCCCTGCCCCCATCGGCGTCAGGCTGGGCGCTGGGACTCAGCGCCGTGGTTGAGGAGACCGATGGCCGTCTCAGCTACTGGGCCTTGCACCATCCGGGCGCTCGCCCGGACTTCCATCACCCCGGCGGCCGCACCCTGCGACTGGCCCACCCATGACCCCTGCTTCAACCACCATGCAACTCGGCATCGAACGTTTCCTGCAAGACCCCTCTCTGCGAGCGCCGCTGGCGGGCCGGCGTGTGGCGCTGCTGGCGCATCCCGCGTCTGTCACGCGCGGGCTCACCCACTCGCTGGACGCACTGGCGGCTCTGCCGGACCTGAAGCTCAGCGCGGCGTTCGGCCCGCAGCATGGGCTGCGCGGTGACAAGCAGGACAACATGGTGGAGTCCCCCGACTTCAACGACCCGCGCCTGGGTATACCGGTGTTCAGCCTGTACGGCGAGGTGCGCCGCCCCACGGACACGATGATGGACAGTTTTGACGTCCTGCTGGTGGACCTGCAGGACCTGGGCTGCCGCATCTACACCTTCATCACCACGTTGCGTTACGTGCTGGAGGCCGCGGCACGCCACGGCAAGGCGGTCTGGGTGCTGGACCGCCCCAACCCCGCAGGCCGTCCGGTGGAGGGACTCACGCTGCGCGAGGGCTGGGAGAGTTTCGTGGGTGCCGGCCCCATGCCCATGCGGCATGGCATGACCATGGGGGAGTTGGGCCACTGGTTCATCGCCAGCCTGGGCCTGCACTTGGAGTACCGCGTGATCACCATGACAGGGTGGCAGCCCCAGGCCGGTCCAGGTTTTGGATGGCCGGCCGGGCGCACCTGGGTCAACCCGAGCCCGAACGCCGCCAACCTGAACATGGCGCGCGCGTATGCCGGTACGGTGATGCTGGAGGGCACGACACTCAGCGAAGGCCGCGGCACCACGCGTCCCTTGGAGTTGTTTGGCGCTCCCGACCTGGACGTGCGCCGGCTGCTGGCGGACATGCGGCGCCTGGCACCGGAATGGCTGCAAGGCTGTGTGCTGCGCGAGTGCTTCTTCGAACCCACGTTCCACAAACACGTGGGCCAGCTCTGCCGGGGGGTGCAGATCCACGTGGAGGACCCTTCGCACTACGACCACGAGACCTTCCGGCCCTGGCGCCTGCAGGCCCTGGCCTTCCGCGCGGTGCGCCTGCAGGCACCCGGCTACCCGCTGTGGCGCGACTTTGCGTACGAATACGAGCACGACAGACTGGCGATCGATCTCATCAACGGGGGCCCACTGCTGCGTGAGTGGGTAGACGATGTCTCCGCGCCGCCTGAAGACCTGGATGCGGCCGCGGCGGCCGACGAAGCCGCGTGGCGGCAGGCACGCCAGCCCTACCTGCTGTACTGAGCGCACGTGCTGCGCCCAACCAGCGGCGCGCTCAGTTCAGGTCAGCCACTTCTGGAGAAAGACGGCCTGGCCCATGGCCGGGTCGAGTTGATAGCCAGCGAAGCCGATGCGCTCGTACAAACGCATCGCGCCGTGGTTGGCAGAAAGCACCTCCAGCGTGAGCTTGACCGCGCCCCTGTCGCGAGCGATCGATTCGGCCCGCGCAAGCATCTGCCCGGCCACGCCGCGCCCACGGTGACTGGCCAGCACCGCCACGTCATGGACGTTGACCAGGGGCCGTCCCGCGAAAGTGGAAAAACCCTCGAAACAATTGACCAGGCCCACCGGGAGCTCCCCCTCAAAGGCCAACACGCTGTAGGCCTGTGGCCGTGCCGCGAGCTCGGGCACCAGGCGGCTGCGGGCGAATTCGGAGAGTCCCTTCCCACCACCGGCGGGGTCGCGGGCATAGGCATCGAGCAGCGTCACCAGCGCATCCGCATGCGCCGGATGGGCGTAGTCGGCCTGCAATACGGTGATGCCATGCCCGGCCATCAGGCAGGCACCTGCGCGCGCACCGCCGCCACGAGGCGCTCCGCGCAGGCCTGCGCCTGCTTCGCGTCGCGCGCCTCCACCATCACACGCAGCAACGGCTCCGTGCCGCTGGCGCGGATCAGGACGCGTCCGCCATCACCCAGTTCGTCCTCGACCGCACGGGTTTCGTCGGCAAGCAGGGTATTGGATTTCCAGTCCTGGCCGGCCTGCAGCCGCACATTGATCAGTGTCTGCGGAAACAGGCTGACATCCGCCAGCAACTGCGCCATGGTCTTGCCGCTGTCCACGCAGGCCTGCAGCACCTGCAACGCCGAGACGAGCCCATCGCCCGTGGTGTGGCGGTCCAGCACGAGCAGGTGGCCCGAGCCCTCGCCACCCAGTATCCAGCCGTGGCGTTCGAGTTCTTCGAGCACGTAGCGGTCGCCCACCTTGGCCCGCACGAATTTCACGCCGCGCGACTTGAGCGCCACCTCGACCGCCATGTTCGTCATCAGGGTACCCACCACGCCCGGCACGTCTTCGTCGCGCGCCATGCGGTCGGCCGCCATCAGATAAAGCAATTCGTCGCCGTTGTAGAGACGGCCGCGGGCGTCGACCATCTGGATGCGGTCGGCATCGCCGTCCAGCGCCACACCGTAGTCGGCGCCATGGGCCTTGACGGCGTCCACCAGCGCCTGCGGATGCGTGGCACCCACACCCTGGTTGATGTTCAGGCCGTCGGGCGCGCAGCCGATCTTCACCACCTCGGCGCCAAGCTCATGGAAAACGGCCGGCGCAATCTGGTAGGCCGCGCCATGGGCACCATCGACCACGATCTTCAAGCCCTTGAGCGTGAGGCTGTTGGAAAACGTGCTCTTGCAGAACTCGATGTAGCGGCCCGCCGCATCGTCCAGCCGGCGCGACTTGCCCAGTTGGGCGGACGCCACCCAGGCCGGCGGCTCCTCCAGCGCGGCTTCGACCGCGATTTCCCATTCATCGGGCAGCTTGGCGCCCGATGCGCTGAAGAACTTGATGCCGTTGTCTGCAAAAGGGTTGTGGCTGGCGGAGATCACCACCCCCAGGCTGGCCCGCTGAGCGCGGGTGAGATAGGCCACCGCCGGCGTGGGAACCGGCCCCAGCAGCACCACATCGACACCGGCCGAGTTGAAACCAGACTCCAGCGCGGATTCGAGCATGTAGCCCGATATGCGGGTGTCCTTGCCAATGAGCACCGTGGGATGGGCCTCGGTTCGGCGCAGCACCCGCCCCACGGCATGCGCCAGGCGCAGCACGAAGTCCGGTGTGATGGGGGCCTGGCCGACGGTGCCGCGGATGCCGTCGGTGCCAAAGTATGTGCGGGGCATGTTGTCCTCTCTCGCCTGGAAGTGTTCTGTGCAGCGCCCCACGCCATTCTCGACTTCGTCCATGGGAGGCCACTGCGCATTATCTGCGCCGCCGGCGCCTAAGTGCCGGCCTGGACGGCCTGCCAGACCTTCAGGGCGTCGACTGTTTCACGCACGTCGTGCACGCGCACCACACGTGCCCCACGGTCGATGGCGAGCACCGCGGCCGCCACGCTGGCCGCCACCCGCCGAGCCGGGTCCTCCTGCCCTGTGATGCGCCCCAAAGAGGACTTGCGCGACCAGCCAGCCAGCAAGGCGTAACCACCGGCCAGCAACCGGCTCTGCCGCGCGAGCACGCTGAAGTTCTGCGTCACCGTCTTGCCAAAACCGATACCGGGATCCAGGACGATGCGCGCCTGCGCCACGCCAAGGGCGCGCAGCGCCTGGGCACGCTCCCGCAGGAAGGCATCGACCTGTGGCAGCACGTCGCCTTCCATGGGCGCCACCTGCATGGTCTGCGGGTCGCGGTGCATATGCATCAGGCACACGCCACAGCGCGGGTGCGCAGCCACCACCGCTTCCGCGCCGTCACGGCGCAAGGCCCAGATATCGTTCACGATGTCGGCACCGGCATCCAGGGCCGCCTGCATCACCTGCGGCTTGTAGGTGTCCACGGACACGGGAACGCCCAGGCGCACCGCCTCGTGCAGCACGGGCATGACGCGGGCGAGCTCCTCGTCCAGGGGAACGGCCGGGCTGCCCGGACGGGTCGACTCGCCACCGATGTCCAGGATGTCCACGCCGTCACGCATCAGCTGCTCGCAATGACGCAGTGCCGCCGCGGCGCCGGCATGCCGCCCTCCGTCGGAAAACGAGTCGGGCGTGACGTTCACGATGCCCATGACCCGCGGCGTGGTCAGATCAATGTCGAAGCGTGCGGTCTGCCAATGCATGGGGAAAAATCGAGGAGTCACAAAAAAAGAACGGGGCCAAAGGCCCCGTGAGTGCGATCGTCCTTGAGGTCGAGGCTGAATCAGCCTCGCTCAGGCCACGGTAGGCGAGGGATCGGGGTTGACAGCCGGCGTCCCGCCGCCGCCATTGTCACCACCACCCACCGGATTGCGCGGCGTCCAGTCCTTGGGGGGACGGGGCGGCTTGCCGGCCATGATGTCGTCGATCTGCTCGGTATCGATGGTTTCCCACTCCAGCAGCGCCTTGGCCATGGCATGCATCTTGTCGCTATGCTGCTCGATAAGTTCGCGCGCCAGCTTGTACTGCTCGTCGATGATGCGGCGCACCTCGGCATCGACCTTCTGCATGGTCTGCTCGCTCATGTTGGTGGTCTTGGTCACCGAACGGCCCAGGAACACCTCACCTTCGTTTTCGGCATACACCATGGGCCCGAGCGCATCGGTCATGCCATAGCGCATCACCATGTCGCGCGCGATCTGGGTGGCGCGTTCGAAGTCGTTGCTCGCGCCGGTGGTCATCTGGTTCATGAACACTTCTTCCGCGATGCGCCCGCCAAACAGCATGCTGATCTGGTTCAGCATGTACTCGCGGTCGTAGCTGTAACGGTCCTTTTCAGGCAGGCTCATGGTCACGCCCAGCGCACGGCCACGGGGAATGATGGTGACCTTGTGCACCGGGTCGCACTTGGGCAGCAGCTTGCCAATGAGCGCATGGCCTGCCTCGTGGTAGGCCGTGTTGCGGCGCTCCTCCTCGGGCATGACCATGCTCTTGCGCTCCGGGCCCATGAAGATCTTGTCTTTGGCCTTTTCGAAGTCCTGCATCTCGACCACGCGCGCGTTGCGGCGCGCAGCCATCAGGGCAGCTTCGTTGCACAGGTTGGCCAGGTCGGCGCCGCTCATGCCCGGCGTACCACGTGCGATCACGCTGGCATTCACGTCGGTACCGAGCGGCACCTTGCGCATGTGCACGTTGAGGATCTGTTCGCGCCCACGGATGTCGGGCAGCGTCACATAGACCTGGCGGTCAAAACGGCCCGGGCGCAGCAACGCCGCATCCAGGATGTCCGGGCGGTTGGTGGCGGCCACCACGATCACACCCAGGTTCGTCTCGAAACCGTCCATCTCCACCAGCATCTGGTTGAGCGTCTGCTCGCGCTCGTCGTTGCCGCCGCCGAGACCGGCGCCCCGCTGGCGACCGACGGCGTCGATTTCATCGATGAAGATGATGCAGGGCGCATTCTTCTTGGCGTTCTCGAACATGTCGCGCACACGGGCTGCGCCGACACCGACGAACATTTCCACGAAGTCGGAGCCGGAGATGCTGAAGAAAGGCACCTTGGCTTCACCGGCGATCCCTTTGGCGAGCAAGGTCTTGCCGGTGCCCGGCGGGCCGACCAGCAGCAGGCCACGCGGAATACGGCCACCGAGCTTCTGGAACTTGGCGGGGTCCTTGAGGAAGTCCACGACCTCCTTCACTTCTTCCTTGGCCTCGTCGCAGCCGGCGACGTCGGCAAAGGTCACGGTGTTGTTGTTCTCGTCGAGCATGCGGGCCTTGCTCTTGCCGAAGCTGAACGCCCCGCCCTTGCCGCCGCCCTGCATCTGCCGCATGAAGTAGATCCAGACCCCGATCAGCAGCAGCATCGGGCCCCAACTCACCAGCAGCGTCATGAGCAACGAACCCTCTTCGCGAGGGCGCACGTCGAACTTCACGTTGTTGTTGATCAGATCGCCCACCAGACCGCGGTCCAGGTAGGTGGCCGTGGTGCGCACGCGACGGTCGTCCTGCGTGATGGCCACGATCTCGGTGCCGCCCTGGCCTTCCTGGATGGTGGCGCTCTTGATCTGCTGGGTTTTCACCGCATCAAGAAACTCGGAATAGCCCATGTAGCCCGCGCCGGCGGTCGAGCGGCTGTCGAACTGCTTGAAAACGGTGAAAAGCACCATGGCAATGACCATCCACACGGCGATTTTCGAGAACCACTGGTTGTTCAAATGCAGCTCCTGGAGACAAAAGAGACGGTCTTACCCATATACCCGCCATTCTAGGACTTTCAAGTCCGGCTGCCGCCGAACGGTGACGAGCCTGTGTCAACGGCAGGGTAGGCCTGTGCGTGGCGCGTCACGGGCTCAGCGGTGGACCGATGAACGGTCGCCTCATCGGCCCTTTTTCAGACCCATTCCCACCAGGAAGGTTTCCGCGGATTTGTCCCTGGACGCCTTGGGCTTGATCGCCTTGACAGTTCGGAAGGTCTCCCGGAACAGGCTCACCATGGGGTCGTAAGCCCCTCCATGGAACAGCTTGACCACCAGGGCACCTTCGGGTCTGAGGTGATGGAGAGAGAAATCCACCGCCAGTTCCACCAAGTGCTCGATGCGAGCGGCATCGGCCGACCCAATGCCCGACAGGTTGGGGGCCATGTCGGAAACCACCACGTCCACCTGCTGGATGCCACGCTCCGTGAGCGCCTGCTCCAGGCTGGCCAAAACCTCGGGATCGGTGAAGTCGCCCTGGATGAAGTGCACCCCCTCCACCGGCTCCATCGGCAGCAGGTCCAGCGCCATGATCTGTCCCTGCAATTCCCCCACCGCCGCGCCCTGCGGGCTGAGCCGGCGCCGCACGTACTGGCTCCAGGCGCCGGGTGCGGAGCCCAGGTCCACCACGGCCTGGCCCGGCCGGATCAGGCCCAGGGTTTCGTCGATTTCCTTGAGCTTGTACGCGGCACGCGCACGGTAGCCGTCCTTCTGCGCCATGCGCACATAGGGGTCGTTGACGTGCTGGTTGAGCCAGGCCTTGTTGACCTTCTTGCTCTGGGTCTTGACTTTGATGCCCATGCGGGTCGCCTGAAGAGCTGGTAAACGATAATTCTCCCATGCCCCAGATCATTCTCACTCCCGCCCAACGCAAGGTTCACCGCGCCGAGGCCCATCACCTGGACCCCGTCGTGCACATCGGCGCAGACGGCCTCAGCCCTGCGGTCAAGAAGGAAACCGACCTTGCGCTCAAGGCGCATGGCCTAATCAAGATCCGCGTGTTCAGCGACGACCGCGCCCAGCGGGAAGCCATGCTGCAGACGCTGGCCGACGAGCTGGATGCGGCCCCCATCCAGCATATTGGCAAGCTGCTGGTGCTCTGGCGCCCCATCCCCCCCAAGGAAAAGGTGGTGGACGAGGACCGCATGCCCGGTCCGCGCGACGTCAAGGTGCTCAAGTTCAGCAAACGTGGTAGCCAGCGGCCCGAGGTCAAGGTGGTCCGCGTGCTGGGCAACCAGCGCCTGACACCGGGGGGACAGGTCAAGCGGGCGAAAGTGCTCAAGAAGAGCGTGAAGAAAAGCGCCCGCTGACGCCCGGACCGTCGGCTTGAATTCCCCTCACAGCGCCACATCTGAGAACGCATGACCGACTCCACCACCCCTCTCGCGGAAAACCCGCTGCTCGACTTCTCCGACCTGCCCCGGTTCGACGCGATCACGCCCGCTCTGGTGGCGCCCGCCATCGACGCACTGCTCCAGGATGCCGACGCAGCTCTGGAAAAAGTGACCGCCGCCGACTTCCCGGCCGACTGGCGCGCCATTTCGCTGGCACTGGACGTGCCCACCGAGCGGCTGTCGCGGGCATGGGGTGCGGTCAACCACCTCAACAGCGTGGCCGACACGCCAGAGTTGCGTGCGGCCTACAACGAGGCCCTGCCCCGCGTCACCGAGTTCTGGACGCGCCTGGGCGCCGATGAGCGGCTGTACGCCAAGTACAAGACCATGGACCCGACACGGCTCACCCCGGAGCAGGCGCGCGCCCACCACAACGCCATGCTGGGCTTCGTTCTCGGCGGTGCCGAGCTGCAGGGCGAGGCCCGTACCCGGTTCGCCTGGCTGCAGGAACGCCAGGCCGAACTGGCCCAGAAATTCAGCGAAAACGCCCTCGACGCCACCGACGCCTTCGTGCTGTACGCGGACACCGCCGAGCTGGCGGGTGTGCCCGACGACGTGCTGCAGGCCACGGCGGCAGCCGCGCGGGCCGAGGGCAAGGAGGGCCACAAACTCTCGCTGAAGATGCCCTGCTACCTGCCGGTGATGCAGTTCGCGCACAGCAGCGCGCTGCGCGAAAAGCTCTACCGGGCGTACGCCACGCGTGCCAGCGACCAGGCCGACGGCGATGCGGTGAAGTTCGACAACGCGGCCATCATGGGCGAGCTGCTGGCCCTGCGCCACGAGGAGGCCCGTCTGCTTGGCCACCGCCACTACGCCGACGTGTCGCTGGTGCCCAAGATGGCCGACTCGCCCGAGCAGGTGATCGGCTTCCTGCGCGACCTGGCCCGCAAGGCACGGCCCCATGCGGAGAAAGACCTGGCCGACCTGCGTTCGTTCGCGGCGTCCGAACTGGGCCTGACCGATCCCCAGGCATGGGACTGGCCTTACATCGGCGAGAAGCTCAAAGAGGCGCGGTACGCCTTCAGCGAGCAGGAGGTCAAACCCTATTTCACCGCCCCCAAGGTGCTGGCCGGCCTGTTCCAGATCGTCGAGACGCTGTTCGAGGTCGCCATCCGGCGCGACCAGGCGCCCGTCTGGCACCCGGGCGTCGAGTTCTACCGCATTGAACGCCGTGGCCCGGGGGGGACAGAACTGGTCGGTCAGTTCTACCTGGACCCGGCCGCGCGCACCGGCAAGCGCGGCGGCGCCTGGATGGACGACGTGCGCGCGCGCTGGCTGCGCCCCGATACCGGCCGGCTGCAGACACCGGTGGCGCACCTGGTCTGCAACTTCGCCGAAGGGGTCAATGGCAAGCCCGCGCTGCTGACGCACGACGACGTCATCACCCTCTTCCACGAGTTCGGCCACGGCCTGCACCACATGCTCACGCAGGTCAACGAGCGCGATGTCTCGGGCATCAGCGGCGTGGAGTGGGACGCCGTGGAACTCCCCAGCCAGTTCATGGAGAACTTCTGCTGGGAATGGGACGTGCTGCGGCACATGACGGCGCATGTGGACACCGGTGAGCCGCTGCCGCGCGCGCTGTTCGACAAGATGCTGGCGGCCAAGAACTACCAGAGCGGCCTGCAGACGCTGCGCCAGGTGGAGTTCGCGCTGTTCGACATGCTGCTGCACAGCCAGCCCGAACCCTTGACCAGCGGCGCGGCCATCCTGGCGCTGCAGCGGCAGGTGCGCGATGAGGTGGCTGTGCTCAAGCCTCCGTCCTACAGCCGCACGCCCCACACCTTCAGCCACATCTTTGCGGGCGGCTACTCGGCCGGCTACTACAGCTACAAGTGGGCCGAGGTGCTGTCTGCCGACGCCTATGCGGCTTTTGAGGAGGCTGCGCAGCAGAATGGCCACAGCACGCTGGACGTGTCCACCGGACGCCGCTACCGTGAGGCCATCCTGGAAGCGGGTGGCAGCCGGCCGGCCATGGAGTCCTTCAAGGCCTTCCGAGGACGCGAGCCGAGCATCGACGCGCTGCTGCGCCACCAGGGCATGGCTTGAGTTCTGCCGACGACTGCCGATAGGAGCCTTCATGAACGTCACCCGCCCCGCCTTCGCCTTCCTGCCCCGTCTGCTGGGCCTGGGCCTGCTCACCGGCTTGCTGGCTGCACCGGTGCTGGCACAAGGCGTCTACCGCATCGTGGGGCCCGACGGGCGGGTCACCTTCTCGGACCAGCCGCCGCCGGCCGGCCAGGGCAACCGGCCAGCGGCCGGCGCGGCCTCCGGCCCGGCCCCCGCGGCGTCCGCGCAGTTGCCCTATGAACTGCGCCAGATCAGCAGCCGCTTCCCGGTCACGCTCTACAGCAGCCGCGACTGCGCCCCATGCAACAGCGGGCGCAACCTGCTGAACGCGCGCGGCATCCCGTATGTGGAAAAGACGATCGACAGCGCGCAGGACACCGAGGCGCTGCAGCGGCTCAGCGGCGACACGTCGCTGCCGTTCCTGACCATTGGCGGCCAACAGATCAAGGGCTATTCGGACACCGAATGGACGAAGTTCCTGGACGCGGCGGGCTACCCCAAGCAGTCCGCCCTTCCCTCCAGCTACCGCCGCCCGGCACCCAGCCCACTGGTGGCGGTGCAGACCGAAGCAGCAGGTGCGCGTGGCGCCGCGCCGGCATCGACACCTCCGGCACAGCAACAGGCGCCCGCCGCCGAGCCCGCGCCACCCAATCCCGCTGGCATCCGTTTCTGACGGCGACCGTCAGAAGTTCAGCGTCTTCACGCCGTTGGGCGTGCCCAGCAGACAGACATGCGCCTTCTGGTGGGCGAAAACGCCCACCGTCACCACGCCCGGCCATTGGTTCACCTGGCTCTCGAAGGCCAGCGGCTCGGTGATGCGCAGCCCGGTCACGTCCAGGATGTGCTGCCCGTTGTCCGTCACCAGCGGTATGCCGTCCTTGAGGCGGATCTTCGCGACCCCGCCCAGCGCAGCGAACTGGCGCATCAGGCGGGCCGCCGCCATCGGGATCACCTCCACCGGCAGCGGGAAGGCGCCCAGCGCCTGGACCAGCTTGGATTCGTCGGCGATGCAGACGAAGCGCCGAGACTGTGCCGCCACGATCTTCTCGCGCGTGAGTGCCGCGCCGCCGCCCTTGACCATGAAACCCCGGGCGTCGATCTCGTCGGCGCCGTCGATGTAGACCGAGAGTTCTTCCACCGCGTTCGCCTCAAACACCGGAATGCCCAGTGACTTCAGGCGGGCCGTCGATGCCTCGGAACTGGACACCGCGCCGCGGATCTGTTCGCGCATGGAGGCCAGGGCATCGATGAACTTGTTGACCGTGGAGCCCGTGCCCACGCCGACGATCTCGCCAGGGGTCACGTATTGCAGGGCGGCCTGGCCCACCAGCGCTTTGAGTTCGTCTTGGGTCATTTGAGACAATCGGTGAAAACAACAAGTCGGATTATCCAATGTCGCTGCTGCCGTACGCTCTCGCGCGCCCTCTGCTGTTCAAGATGGATCCCGAGGCGGCCCATGAACTGACCCTCGACGCCATCGCCCGCCTCCAGCGTTCGCCGCTGACCTGTCTCTACGGTGAGCCGCGCGTGCACGACCCCTGCACCGTGGCCGGCCTGCAGTTCCCCAACCGGATCGGCCTCGCCGCCGGGCTGGACAAGAACGCCCGCTGCATCGACGGCCTTTCGGCCATGGGTTTCGGTTTCGTCGAGGTCGGCACCGTCACACCCAAGGCGCAAGGCGGCAACCCCAAACCACGCATGTTCCGCTTGCCCAAGGCGAACGCGCTGATCAACCGGCTCGGCTTCAACAACGAGGGGCTCGACGCCTTCGTCAGCAACGTGCAGCGCGCGCGCTTTCGCCAGCAGGCGGGCGTGAGTCCCATGCTGCTGGGATTGAACATCGGCAAGAACGCAAGCACGCCGATCGAGCGCGCCACCGACGACTACCTCACCTGCCTGGACGGCGTCTACCCCCACGCCGACTACGTCACGGTCAACATCTCCAGCCCCAACACGCAGAACCTGCGCAGTCTGCAAAGCGATGCGGCGCTGGATGCCCTGTTGGGTGCGGTGGCGGAGCGGCGCGAGCTGCTCGCGCAGCGCCACGGCAAACGCATTCCTGTGTTCGTGAAGATCGCCCCCGATCTGGACGACGCGCAGATCGAGGTCATCGCCGCCACGCTGATGCGCTACGGCGCCGACGCGCAAGGGCAGGCCACCAACGCCCTCGGCGTGATCGCCACCAACACCACGCTCAGCCGAGAGGCGGTAGCGGGCCTGCCGCATGCGCAGGAAGCGGGTGGCCTCTCGGGGGGGCCGGTGCTGCAGGCCAGCAACCGCGTGATCCGCCAGTTGCGCGCCTGCCTGGGCAAGAGCTTCCCCATCATCGGCGTGGGCGGCGTGCTCAGCGCGGAGGACGCGGTGAGCAAACTGGAGTCCGGCGCCCAGCTCGTGCAGATCTACACGGGCCTGATCTACAAGGGCCCGTCGCTGGTCTGGGAGGCGGCGCGGGCCCTCCAGGCCCATGCCAAGAAGGCCTGATACTTTTCGTCAGAGCAGCGCGGCCACGCGCGCACCGATGGCCAGGCTGCTGGTCAGCCCGGGCGACTCGATGCCGAAGAGGTTCACCAGGCCCGGCACACCGTGCACCTGGGGCCCCTGGATCAGGAAATCGGCCGCCGGCTGGTCCGGCCCGCTGATCTTGGGCCGCATGCCGGCGTAGCCCGGCTGCAGGGCTCCATCGGCCAGGCCTGGCCAGTAGCGGCGCACCTCGCCGTAGAAGGCCTCTGCGCGCGCGGGGTCGACCACCAGGTCGTCGGGCGACGCCACCCATTGCACATCAGGGCCGAACTTGGCCTGCCCGCCAAGGTCGATGGTCAGGTGCACGCCCAGGCCCGCCAGGTGGCGGTCGGGCTCCGGCGCCGGGTAGATCAGACGGGTAAAGGGCGAACGCCCGGCCAGCGTGAAGTAGTTGCCCTTGGCGTACCAGGCTCGCGGTACGTGGCGTGGGTCCAGGCCGTGCGTGCGCGAAGCCAGCGCGCAGGCGTCCAGGCCAGCGGCGTTCACCACCGCGCGGGCCCGCAGGCGCGTGCCGTCGGTGGCCTGCAAACCAATGCCCCCCTCGGACACCACCATGGCCTCTACGCCACTGTGACAGGCCACCATGCCGCCGGCATGCTCCAGGTCGCCCTGGTAGGCCAGCATGAGGCCATGGCTGTCCACGATGCCGGTCGAGGGCGAGTGCACGGCGCCCAGGCATTCGAGCGCGGGCTCCCATGCGCAGGCTTCCTCGCGAGAGAGCAGGCGCAGGTCGTCAACGCCATTGGCCCGGGCCTTCTCGACGATGGCCGGCAGAGCACCCAGTTGCGAAGGCGTGTTCGCCACGATCAGCTTGCCGCAGCGCTGGTGGGCCACACCACGTTCGGCGCAGTAGGCGTACAGCGCGTCACGCCCCTGTACGCAGAGCGCTGCCTTGAGAGAACCGGTGGGGTAGTAGATGCCGGCGTGGATGACCTCGCTGTTGCGCGAACTGGTGCCAGTGCCTATGGCGGCCTCGCGCTCCAGCACCATGACTTCGCGGCCTGCCAGCGCCAGGGCGCGCGCCACCGCCAGCCCGACCACGCCGGCCCCGACCACCACCACATCCACCAGCTCCTCACCCTGCATCGTCATGTCTCCCGTCTCAGAGGTATTTCTTCAGCAGCTCGGCGACATACCGGCTGGGTATTGCGTAGGAAATGCCCGAGGGCTGGCTGAGCACCGCCTCGCGCGTGGTCTTGATCAGGGCGAGGTTCATCACGCCCACGACCTCGCCGGTCTGTACATCGAACAAAGGGCCTCCGCTGTTGCCCGGAAACGCGGTGGCATCGAGCTGGAAGAGCTCGATGCGGCCCTCGCGCAAACTGCGTATGGCCTGCGGCTGCAAACGCTCGGCCGAAGGACTGGGCAAGGCCGCCGAGGTGATGGACGACACCATGGCACGGTGGGTGGCCGGCGCATAACCCAGGGCCCCTCCGACGGGAAATCCGATGAAAGCCAGATCGTCTCCTTCACGCACGCCTGAAGAGTCGCCCAGCCGCAAGCCGGCACCGGCCACCTCGCGCAGGCGCAGCAACGCCAGGTCGCGGGCGGCATCGATTTCCACCACCGTCACTGTGCGCATCTGCCACGCGCCCCCTGCCTGGCGCACCTGCACCACGGGCACCGAGACGTCGGCCCCGCCCTGGGTGTCCGCCAGCGCATGCGCGGTGGTCACCACGAGATCGCCCCGCCCCACCAGGAAGCCAGTACCCCGGTGCTGAAAGTGCGGGCTTTCGTCGGTTTTCACGCTCCCCACCAGCACCACCGAGTTGCGCACACGGGCCACCGTATCCACCAGGCCGGCGGCATGCACCGGCAGGCTCCAGGCCAGGACGGCGAGACCCAGCCACCCCGTCAGCCAGCGCAGCGAGGCCATCACGTCAGGCCTCGCTGGGAGGCGGCGCCGGCCGCAGAGCCTTGCGCAGCAGATGCCAGGCCAGGCGACCGGGCGGCATGCGCAGCCAGTGGCCGCGCAGGTACAGCAGGAAGCGGGCTGTCGGTGTCCAGGCATCGGAGGTCGAGGCATGCGCCGGGCGCAACGCACGCAGGAACAGCGCATCCAGCCAGCGCTGGCGCCGCGCACCCGCATGCACGCGCGCCGTCGCCTGCAGCGCCTGCGTCACCGCTGCCGGCACGGGCGTGCCCAGCAGCAGGGCCAGGTACCGCAGCGCCTGGTGCAGGGGCCACTCCAGTTGCATGTGCTCCGCCCGCTCGACCAGTCCAGGCCAGAAGTTGGGCGTCGCCTCGAATTCACGCAGCAGCGCATCCAGGTCCACCAGGCCCCGCAGGCCCAGTTCCAGGTCGCCCTCGTGAAACAGATGGGCCGCGCTGTGCAGCACCATGTCGGGCTCGCTCAGCACGCGGATGCGAGGGTCCGCCGGCAGCGGCCGCGCGGCGGCCAGCAGCAGGTGCGAATCCGGCTTGAGGCGTGCGCTCAGCGGCATGATGGCGTGGTGCACGTCCAGCACCGTGCCACGGCGCATGTGCTTGAGCGGCGGCAGCTCATGCATCCAGGTGCGGTAGTAGCGCTGGTCGTAGGCATCGCGGTTCATGGACACCCATCCGGCCATCATCAGCGCCGACTCCACTTCGGCCAGCCGTTCGCGCGGCACCAGGATGTCCACGTCCGACACCATGCGCCCGACACTGGCGTCCAGCCCGGCCATCGTGTAGGCCGCCCCCTTGAGCAGCACGGTGGGCACGCCGATCGGTTCGAGCGCGCGCGCCACCTGCACCACCTCGTGGCGCAGCTCGCGGTGCTGGCGCGCCGCCAGCATCATGGCCGAGGCCAGATGGCGCCGCGGCGAAGCGGGCAGCGCGTCCCACTGGCCCGAGGCCTGCGCGCGACCGCCCAGGCGGGCCAGCAGATCGGCCTGGCGGCCCTGGCGGATGAGCAGATCCCAGTCGCGCGGCGCCAATGAGGGCAAGGTCTGCGGACGCTGCAGCGCGGTGACGAGCAGGTCGATGGCTGGCAGCGTCATGCGGCCTCCGCCTGTGCATTGAACCAGGCAATGGCCTCATCGAGCTGGCCGTAGGCGAGGTCGTGGCAAGCGCAGCCATCCACCAGCCGCGCCAGCGCCTGAAAACCGTCGCGGCCATGCACATGCTGGTTGAAGCTGTTGGACGCCAGTTCCACCAGGGCGCTGGCGCGGGGACGTTCGGTGATGGTCAGCGGTGCGTCCTGCTGGTAACGCGGAAACACCACCCAGGCCGGACGGGCGGGTTCGTCGGCGCGCGCCAGGCTGTCGGCGGAGATGCGCATGTGGGCCACCGTGCCCTTCATGGTGTCGCGGGCCACCGGGCCGAAGCCGGCGTCCGGGGCGCGTTGGCGGATCACCTCGATGGACCGGTTCTTCAGGCTTACCGGGCGTGGCGAAGGCGTGACCAGGCCCGTGACCGGGTCCAGCAGCGCCATCTCGTCAGAAAGCAGGCGCCAGCCGCTGAGCATCAGCGCGGCACAGAGCGTGCTCTTGCCCGATCCTGGCGGGGCCGGCAGCAGCACCACGCGCCCGTTGCGCTCGAGCACGGCAGAGTGGATGGTGATCCAGGTGTGGCAGTAGCTGGTGACGCACCAGTTCATGCCCCATTCGAGAAAGGCGAAGGCCTCGCCATAGGCCAGCGGCGTGAAGGGCTGGAAGCCGTCCATCTCGAACACGCAGACCGATTTGAACAGCCGGCGCCGGGGCTTGACCGCGACGTGGAAGTCGACGAAATGGTCTTCCCCTTCCAGCAGCACGTGGTCCGGGTAGAGCGCGCGCAGGCCCTGGGCCACCACTGGAATCGGGCTGCGGATGCGCATGGCAAAAGGAGGCAGGCGCAGCACAATGCCGTCGCCGTCGAGACGGCGGGCCAGTTCGTCGGGCGGCAACGAGGCCACCGTCCGCGGGGCGCTCAGCGCGTCTGCGTGCACTCGATCAGACCCATGGACTCGAATTGCGCCAGCAGGGAGGCCACCAGTTCGACATCCTCCTCCGTGGGCTCGGTCTGCACCAGCGCGTACGCCAGCGCACGGGCATCCGTCGCTTCGGACTGGTTCAGGAGAAGTTCGAAAGCCTCGCCGGCGACGAGGTTCAAGGCGTGCAGGCTGGCGTTGGCATCGTCGTAGACGACCACTCCGTCCGGCCAGCGCTGAAGCACGAAATCGCCGGGCCGCGCGCAATGGCAACCGGCATACGCCGGCGCCAGGGTCACAGGAAGGCCGGGCCGTAGATCATGTCGAAATACGCCATGGTCTGCGCCAGATTCCAGTTGGCACCGGCAAACGGCGACCAGTTGCCTTGGCCATTCCAGATCTGTACGCACTGGCCCTTGGTCAGCAGCACGCGCTCGGAGCTGTTGTTGAACTTGGTTGCCGTCAGGTAGGCCGCGACCACATGGCGCGCCAGCGCAGCGTTGTTCTGGTTGCCCTTGAGTTCCAGCACGTCCTGCAGCGAAAGCTTGCTGTAGGCATCGCGAGGGTTGGCAACGAAGCCGGTGGCACCCAGGAACAGGGTCTTTTCCTTGAAGTTGCTCGGCAGGCCCGAGCCTTTGTTCTTCCAGTAGCCGTGCGACTGGCACTCGTAGTCGGAGCGGATCACGCGACCCTGGCTGACCTTCATGTGGGCAGCGGCCAGCGAGGAGAACGACGAGGGGCGGATGCAGGTGTGGTCACCGGCCAGCACGCTGTTGGTCTTCAGCGCGGCCAGCACGGGCGCGGCGGTCAGGCCGGCACGCACCAGACGGCGTCGAGCAATCCCCGATGCCTGGTGAGACGACGGCGTGGAAGAAGGTTGCTGAGAAGAGTCCATCATGTTGCGTACCTCGTGTTCGCTCCCGAATCCGGAAAACCCCCGGGGGTTCAATCTTTGTACGTCAAGTATAGGGCCGCCCGCAACAAAAAGTAAGCAGAACTGCGTGACAAACCGGCCGAAATCCGTCTGGATCGGCCGGATGTGACGTATTCCTCACCTTGAGCGAGTCGTCCGGCCGCTTCAAGCCGCCCAGCCTGGCATGGCGGTGGCCCGGATCAGCCGGGTTTCCTGGGCCACGATGAGGTGGGCCGAGGCGCTGAGGTAGGCCGGAAAGTCCGGGTGGCTGTCGCGCTGGCGGCTGCGGCGCTCGTAGTCGGCCAGGTCTTCGTAGGCCCACATGTGGATGAACTGGTTCTGCGGCCCGACCATGCTGGTGTAGAAGCCCACCGGGTGCGCCAGGGTCTTCATGAGGATGGGCATGGCCAGACGGTTGAAGACGTCCAGGAACTCGGGCATCTTGCGCAGAGCAATGGTGTAGATCCGGTGGTCCACCAGCGGCTTGCTCAACGAGGTGGCGCTGGTGGAGGTCCAGGGCAGTGGTGTGGTGGCGTTCATGCGGGGCTCCCGGTGCTGCGATCGGCGATGTGGTTGGCGGTAACGTAGCCGAACACCATGTTCGGCCCGTGGGTGATGCCGGCGCCCGGGTAGTTGCCGCCCATGACGCTGGCGCGGTCGTTGCCCACGGCATAGAGGCCGGCGATGGCCGAGCCGTCGCGCCGCAGCACCTCGCCGACCACGCTGGTGTTCAGGCCGTCGAACGATCCCAGGTCGCCCATGACCAGCTTGACCGCGAAGAACGGGCCGCTCTGCACCGGCGCCACGCAGGGGTTGGGCTGCACGGCCGGGTCGGCCAGGTAGCGGTTGAAAGCGGTGCTGCCGCGGCCAAAGGCCGGGTCTTCGCCTTTGACCGCGCCCGCGTTGTACTCGCGCACCGTCTGCTCCAGGCCCACCGGGTCGATACCGGCGTTCCTGGCCAGCTCGGCCAGCGTGTTGCCCTTGACCAGGTACCCGTTGCGCAGGAATTTGCCAATGGGCATGGGCGCGGGCTTGACGAAGCCCAGGCCGTACTTGGCCAGGGTCGGCTTGTCACAGATCAGCCACATGGCCGTCTCGCCCGTGCCCTCGCAGGCCTCGACCATGGCCGCGCCGACGTCGTGGTACGAGTTGGATTCGTTGGTGAAGCGCTTGCCGCTCTTGAGCACACCGATGATGCCGGGCTTGTAGCGGTCCAGCAGGTGAGGAAACACGCCGATCTCGCCGCCGCCATAGTCCACTCGGGACACCGGAATCCAGGCTGCGGGCGACTTCAGGCGAATGTCGACCACACCCCCGACCTTCTCGGCCATGTTCAGGCCGTCGCCGGTGTTGCTGGTCGGCGTGGGCGAGAGGTGTTCATGCCCACGGCGCACGTGTGGGTAGGCCTGCGCCAGGCGCTTGGCGTCGTGCGGGAAACCGCCGGTGGCCAGCACCACGCCGCGGCGAGCGGTGAAGCGCTTCGCACCGCCCTGCCCGCCCGTGCGCACGCCCACGACGCGATCGCCGTCCTGCTCCAGGCCCTGCACCGGCGTGTCGGTCAGGATCGGGATACCCAGGTCCAGCGCCGACTTGGCCAGCCGTGCCGCCAACGCGTTGCCGGTCGTGACGTTGATGCCGCGCTGGTAGAGCGCGAGTTCCTTGAGGTGGGTCAACAGCCGCTTGGTGACGTAGACGAACGAGGTCAGCGACTTGGTGAACTGGAAGAAGTGCTTGAGATCGGCGTTCGACGAGTTGAACATCATCCCGATGAAGGTGATGGTCTTGAGCGGACGCTTCAGGCGCGGCATGTCCTTGCCCAGGCCCCGGATATCGAAGGGCGCGGCCAGGATGGAGCGGCCGATGTCGGCACCACCCGGCAGGTGCGGGTGGTAGTCCGGGTACAGCGTGGGCGCGAACTGCATGGCGGTCTCGCGCTCGAAGAACTCCACCATCTTCGGCCCCTGCTCGATGAAGGCCTCCACCGCCGCTTCGTCGTAGTACTGGCCGGTCTCTTCCAGCATGTAGCGGCGCACCGCGTCGCGCGTGTCCTGCGGGTTCTGCTTGCGTCCGTGCGTGCTCAGTGGAATCCACAGCACACCGCCCGACAACGCGGTGGTGCCGCCAAACACCGGTTCCTTTTCCAGCACCACCACATCCAGGCCGCGCTTCTTGGCGGTCACGGCGCAAGCCAGGCCGGCGGCGCCGGAGCCCACGACGATCAGGTCGTATTCGGTCTTCATGAGAGATATCTCCTCAAGCGGTTTTGTTGTAGCCAGGGCGCGGCACCATGTCCATGAGCATGGAGGACATGCCACCGTCCACGGACAGTTCGGCGCCGTTCATGTAGGCCGAGCGTGGGCTGGCCAGGAACAACGCCACATCGGCAATGTCCTGCGGCTCGCCGACGCGCCGGCTCGCGGTGACGGCCGCGCGTTTCTCTTCCAGGCCCGGTTCCTCGTAGAACTTGGCCGACAGCGCGGTACGGATCATGCCTGGGCAGATGGCGTTGCTGCGGATGCCCAGTGGCCCCCATTCGGTCGCCATCTGGCGCGACATCAGCAGCACACCGGCCTTGCCCGCGCTGTAGGCCCCGCTGCTGGACTGCGGGAACAACCCGGCAATGGACGAGACGTGCACCAACGCGCCGCGGGTACGCGCAAGCTGCGGCTTGAAGGCCCGCGAGCACAGCAGGTAGCCGGTGAGGTTCACACCCAGCACCATGTTCCAGTCGGCCAGGCTGACGCTGTCCAGGCTGCCCGCGCGCAGCAGGCCGGCGTTGTTGATGAGGGCCGCGCAATCACCCAGTTGGGCCTGCACCTGGGCAGCTGCGGCCAGGGTCTGCTCCTCGCTGGCGATGTCGCACCCCACGGCGAGGGTGCGCACCCCCGAGGCACCGAAGGTGGTGGCCAGTTCGGCGGCGAGGCGGCCGGCCCCTTCGAGGTCGCGGTCAATGAGCGCCACGTGGGCGCCCGCCTGCGCCAACTGGCGCGCCACGGAAGCGCCGATGCCGCTGGCGGCGCCGGTCACTGCACAAACACGGCCCTGCAGGCCCAGCCAATGGGAAGACGGTTCGGACAAGCTTGTCTCCTGGTTTTTCGAGGGCTTGATTGTTGGCCAGAGCGGCCGTCCCGGATTTGACGTTTGCAGCCATGAACAGGACAATTCCTGCACATTTTTGACCATCAGGACCTGTGCACGCCCATGGCCCGGAGTATTCCCAACTATGACCTTTACGGCGATCAGGCAGGCCTGGCCTGGTCGAACTCCTTCAATTTCGAGTGGATTCCGCAACGTTCGCGCCTCTACAACTGGCAAATTCAGGTACACCGGCACGACGCCTTCCTGCAGTTGCTCTACCTGACCGAGGGCGAAGGCCAGGTCACGATCAACAGCGCGCGCATCCGTGCCCAGGCACCCTGCCTCATCCTGCTGCCGGCCGGTACCGCCCACGGCTTCAGCTTCACGCCCAAGGTCAACGGCCCCGTGGTCACCATCACACAGAAGGTGCTGGAGTCCCTGGCCACGCTGCTCATGCCCGAACTCCAGAGCGTGATCCGCACGCCGAGGGTCGTCGCGCTGCCCACCGACAGCCGCCACGTGGCCTCGCTCATGCCCATCTTCCTCGAACTCGAACGCGAGTCCCGCCTTCACGCCAGCGGCCAGACCGCTGCGGGCATGTCGCTCATGACCGCGCTGCTGGTGCTGATCGCACGCATCGTGGGCACGCCGGAGAAAGCCGACACCCGCATCGAACTGCCCTTCAGCTCGCGCAAGACGCGGCAGATCGAGCAGTTCAAGACCCTGCTCGACCAGCACTTCCGCGAACACTGGAGCGTGCAGGCCTACGCCAGCATCATGGGACTGACCGCCGGCCAGCTCTCGCGCATCTGCCGCGAAGTGCTGGGCATGTCCAGCCTGGACCTGATCAACGCCCGGCTCATCCATGAGGCGCAGCGCGAACTGGTCTACACCGTGGGCAGCGTCAAGATGGTGGCGCACGAACTCGGCTTCGAGGACGACGCCTACTTCAGCCGCTTCTTCAAACGGCAGACCGGCATGAGCCCGCGCGACTTCCGGGCACAGGCCCTGCGGCAGTTCGACCCCTCGCCCACCGAGGCAAAGGCGTGAAGTGAAGCGGCGATCATCCATATCCATAAAGGTATGAATGAGACGTTTTTTTCATTTTCACCGACATGGATTGCGTCCCATACTCTGAGCCCGTGCACCCCCTGGGTGCCCAGTACGGAACAACAAGACTTGGAGACGCCATGAACCCCGAACGCACGGTCCGCCACGGACCTGACCGCCACCGCCGCTAGCCGGCCCCGGGCCTGCAGGCCCGAAGCCCCCTCGACCCGACTGACACCGCCGCCCGTGTGCCCGGCCAGGGCCGGTGCGCGCCTGCGTCTTTCGCTGACCTCAACCTTCGTCCAACACAAG
>NZ_JAHCKL010000012.1 GCF_026125785.1 Hydrogenophaga sp. | reverse complement strand
GCCTTTGCTGCGCAGCTCGCCGACATAGGCCTCGACCTTGTCGAGGGCGTTGTACGAGAAGGAGCGGGTGAGGTCGTGACGGTTCTTGACCGTGACGGTGATGCGAGAACGGTTCTGGATGGTGGCCATGGAGGTCTCCAAGTTGTGGAGACTCCTGTAGCCAGCGGGCTTTAAATTTCTGGGCTCTACGGTGCTGATGAACTCAGTTCCGTGCCGCAGATTTGCCGCAGAACTTATACGCAACGACCTTTTTGGGAGGTCTGCACTTCGCTAAGTGCTTGTCACGTATGGAATTTCTGGTCGGGGTGAGAGGATTCGAACCTCCGGCCTCTACGTCCCGAACGTAGCGCTCTACCAGGCTAAGCTACACCCCGATGTTCTCGCGAACCTTCTGGCCTGGATCAGGAACGACGTTCCAGAAGGCCAGCCGCCAATTGTAGCAAAGCCTTGCTGTACGCATTGACGGGCAGCTGCTCGGCGGCCTCGATGGCACGCTTGGCCTCGGCGTGGGCGCTGGCACGTGCGGCGTCCAGGGCGCCAGTCCTGAGGATGACGTCGCGGATGTCTTCGAGATGCGCAACATCGCCTTGCTCGATGGCCTCGCGGAGAAGCTTTCTTTGCTGCGCTGAGCCTGTGCGCATCGCGCAGATGATTGGCAAGGTGACCTTGCCCTCCCGCAAGTCATCGCCCAGGTTCTTTCCCAGTTCCTCGGCGCTGCCTTCGTAGTCCAGTACGTCGTCGATGACCTGGAAGGCGGTGCCCAGCGCCTGGCCGTATTGCGCACAAATGGCTTCGGTGTGTTCGTCGGCGCCAGCGAGGATGGGGGCGAGGCGAGCACTTGCCTCGAAGAGCTTGGCTGTCTTCGAGCGGATCACGCGCAGGTAGGCAGCCTCGTCGATGGAGGCGTCATGCATGTTCACCAACTGCAGGACCTCGCCTTCGGCGATCACATTGGTGGCGTCTGAAAGTACTTGCATCACTCGCATGTGGTTCACGTCCACCATCATCTGGAATGCACGCGAGTACAGGAAGTCGCCGACCAGCACGCTGGCTGCATTGCCAAAGCGCTCATTGGCCGTTTCACGGCCGCGCCGCAGGGTGGATTCGTCCACCACGTCATCGTGCAGCAGTGTTGCGGTATGGATGAACTCGACCACCGCAGCAAGGGTGTGTCGCATGGGGTGCTCGCTGCCGATGGCTCCACTGACCAACAGCAGCAGCGCGGGACGCAGGCGTTTGCCGCCTGCGGAAATGATGTACTGAGCGACTTCCCGCACCAAGGGCACCTCGGTGGTCAGGCGTTCTCCAATGACCTGATCCACCCGTTGCATCTCCGGCCGAATCAGTTCCAGTAGGGTGGTGGTAGGCGTAAGTTGGCTCAAGATGTCGCTCGTGCGCGGCTTGGCCGCGCCTGGTAGGGAGCCGGAATTATAGGAAGCGCAACGGAGAGGGCCCCCGGGCAGGCCAGGCTTTTTGCGGATGGGCGGTCTAGGCAGCGCTTGATCGCGCATGTTAGAATTCGCAGTTCGGTGGAGCAATAGCCCTCCGAATTTCCCATTGTGGAATTTTTACGAGAGGTTCATATGTACGCGGTCATAAAAACCGGCGGCAAACAGTATCGTGTTGCTGCTGGCGAGAAAATTAAAGTAGAACAGATTGCTGCGGACGTGGGCCAAGAGATTGTGTTTGACCAAGTTCTGGCGGTCGGCAACGGCACCGAACTGAAGGTGGGCACGCCCTTGGTTTCCGGCGCAACGGTCACGGTCACGGTCCTCGGACATGGTCGGCATGACAAGGTGCATATCTTCAAGATGCGCCGGCGCAAGCACTACCAGAAGCGCCAGGGGCATCGTCAGAATTTCACCGAGTTGCAGATCTCGTCGATCGCAGCCTGAGGAGAGACTCAACATGGCACAGAAAAAAGGCGGCGGCTCTACGCGAAACGGGCGCGATTCCAAGCCCAAGATGCTCGGCGTGAAAGCGTTTGGTGGTGAACTGGTCTCTGCCGGTTCCATCATCGTGCGTCAGCGCGGCACCAAGTTCCATCCTGGCCTCAATGTCGGCGTGGGCAAGGATCACACCCTTTTTGCCACGATCGATGGCCACGTGACTTTTGCCGTCAAGGGTGCGCTCAACCGTCACGTCGTCAGCATCACCCCGGTTTGAGCGTTTGTCCCGGCGGGACCGATCGCAAGACCTGGACCGGCCTTAGGGCATAGGTGACAGGTCGCACGCTCAAAGAGGCCCGCTCGCGCGGGCTTTTTTGTTTGAGCCGTCCTCCATGCAACCTATCTTGGAAAGCGTGTCATGAAGTTTGTGGATGAAGCCACCATCGACGTTGCCGCTGGCGACGGCGGGAATGGCTGCGCCTCGTTCCGGCACGAAAAATACAAGGAGTTCGGCGGCCCTGACGGCGGTGATGGTGGTCGCGGTGGCCACGTGTACGCGTTGGCCGACGCCAGCCTGAATACGTTGGTGGATTTCCGCTTTACGCGTCGCTTCGAGGCTCAGCGGGGCGAGCACGGCAAGGGCTCCGACATGTTCGGTGTCAAGGGCGACGACATCGTCCTGCGGATGCCGGTGGGCACCATCATTGCTGACGCGGAGACGGGCGAGGTGCTACATGAGTTGCTGCAGCCCGGCGAGCAGGTCACCATCGCCAAAGGGGGTGATGGCGGCTTCGGCAACATGCACTACAAGAGCTCCACCAACCGGGCTCCGCGCCAGAAAACGCCGGGCTGGCCGGGCGAGCGCCGCACTCTGAAGCTCGAGCTCAAGGTGCTGGCCGACGTGGGCCTGTTGGGTATGCCCAATGCGGGCAAGTCGACGCTGATCGCCGCGATCTCGAATGCCCGGCCCAAGATCGCAGACTACCCCTTTACTACCTTGCATCCCAATCTGGGTGTGGTGAGGGTGGCTGCAGAAAAGAGCTTTGTGGTGGCCGACGTGCCGGGGTTGATCGAGGGCGCATCCGAAGGCGCGGGCCTAGGGCACCAGTTCCTGCGGCATCTGCAGCGCACGCGTTTGCTGCTCCATCTGGTCGATGTGGCGCCGTTCGACGAAGGCGTGGATCCCGTGGCGCAGGTCAAGGCCATTGTGGCCGAGCTCAAGAAGTTCGACCAGGCTCTGTATGAGAAACCGCGTTGGCTGGTGCTCAACAAGGTGGACATGCTGCCGGCGGACGAGCGCGAGAAGCGCATTCGCGACCTCGTCAAGCGTCTCAAGTACAAGGGTCCTGTGTTCGAGATATCCGCGTTGACCCGAGAGGGCTGTGAATTGCTCGTGCAGAAGGTGTACCAACATATCGCGCAGGTCCATCGGGATGCGCAGGCGCCGGTCGATATCGATCCTCGCTTTGTCCATCGGGCCGACGAACACTGAGGCCGCTTTTCCATGCAGTCTGAAGCATCGATGAACGCAGAAAGCCTGGCGCCAACGGCGGTGCTTCAGTCGGCCCGCCGCATCGTGGTCAAGGTCGGTTCCAGCCTGGTGACCAATGAAGGCAGGGGTCTTGACGAAGAGGCCATTGGTCATTGGAGTGCCCAACTGGCGGCACTCGTGCAGCAGGGGCGCGAGGTGATCATGGTCAGCAGCGGGGCCATCGCTGAAGGCATGAAGCGCCTGGGGTGGAGCGTGCGCCCTCGTGAAGTGAACGAATTGCAGGCGGCCGCCGCCGTTGGCCAGATGGGCCTGGTGCAGATGTACGAGAGCAAGTTGCGCGGCTGCGGTGTCGGCAGCGCACAGGTCCTCCTCACCCATGCGGACTTGGCCGACCGTGAGCGTTATCTGAACGCCCGCTCCACGTTGCTGACGCTGCTGCAGTTGCGGGTCGTGCCGGTGATCAATGAGAACGACACGGTGGTCAATGATGAGATCAAGTTCGGCGATAACGACACGCTCGGTGCGCTCGTGGCGAACCTGGTCGAGGCCGATGTGCTGATCATCCTGACCGACCAGAAGGGCCTCTACACCGCCGACCCCCGGCGCGATCCGCAGGCGACCTTCGTGCATGTCGGTCGGGCGGGAGACCCCCGGCTCGAAGCCATGGCAGGGGGCGCCGGCAGCGGCATTGGCAAGGGCGGCATGATCACCAAGATCCTTGCGGCCAAACGTGCGGCTGGCTCGGGTGCCTCCACCGTGATCGCTTGGGGGCGGGAGCCTAGGGTGCTCCTGCGTCTGACCGCGGGGGAGGCGATCGGCACCTGCCTCGTTGCGCAGACCGCCAAGAATCAGGCGCGCAAACGCTGGATTTCGGACCACCTGCAACTGCGGGGGGCGGTGGTGGTGGACGATGGCGCTGTGGTCAAGATCGTGAGCGAGGGCAAGAGCCTGTTGCCGATCGGCATGACAGCCGTATCCGGCGACTTTTCGCGTGGCGACGTGATCGCGGTTCATGACGCACGCGGCCAGGAGGTAGCGCGTGGGTTGGCAAACTACGCCAGTTCGGAGGCCCGGCTTATATGCCGGCGCTCGTCGGGTGACTTCGAACGCCTGCTGGGTTACGCCGCCGAGCCGGAAATGATCCACCGCGACAACTTGGTGCTGTCGTCCAGAGCCTGAAAAGTGAGTCAGCGCTGCAAGTACGGTTGGTCCGACTTGAGCGTGGCAAGCATTTTTCGGGTGTCGCCATTGGCCGACTTGCCGTTGCACAGACCTTCCAGGGCCAACACCATGGCAGGACGGGTGGCGCCGCTGTAGGAGAGCGCCTTCCATTCGGCGTTCTCTGTCGTGCGCCACGCCGCCCGGTTGTTGTCCCAGCGCGCATACGTCTTGACTTCCGCCGTTTGGCAGCGGATGCCATCGTAGAAAACGTTGAGCGCGCCACTGGCACTGCGCGCCACGAGCACATAGCGCACCACCCAGTCTGGCCCGAGCGAAAGTGTCTCGGGGTCGATGCCGTAGACCAGGGAGGAGCCTTGGGAGACTTTGAACGTCTGCAGGCGCTCGGTACTGAAGCTTGCAGGGGCTTCAACCAGGGCTTCCTGCCAGGCGGGCTCTTCGTCCGTGGTGGCGGCGAACACCGCCATTCCAAAGCCGGTCAGGGCCAGCATCAGCCCGAGGTTTCTTTTCATTTGCGTTCGTGATGGACTGGCACGGCCTGGGCCTGCGGGTCAGGATCGAAGCTGGCTCCTGGAGGGAGTTCCAACCGGAGTGATGGATTGGACGTGGTGGGGGCACCGGCGTTGTCTTCCTGCCCGCGGTGTCGCGTCCCTGCCCTCAGGTAACGGTTGCGGCTGTCGGTTTTGGGCAGGTAGCGAGACAGCTCGGTCAGCGCCATTTCGTAGACGCCGCGCTTGAACTCCACGACCACGTCCAGTGGCACCCAATAGTCGTGCCAGCGCCAGGCATCGAATTCCGGGTGGCTAGTGGCGCGCAGATTCAAATTCCAGTCTTGCGCCACCAGGCGCAGCAAGAACCAGATCTGCTTTTGACCTTTGTAGTGTCCGCGCGCGTCTCGGCGGATGAAGCGGTCTGGCACTTCATAGCGCAACCAGTCCCGCGTACGGGCAACGATGGCCACATGCTCCGGCATGAGCCCCACTTCTTCGTGCAGTTCGCGGTACATCGCCTGTTCCGGGGTTTCGCCCCTGTCGATGCCACCTTGCGGGAACTGCCAGGAGTGGGAGCGGATGCGCTTGCCCCAGAACACCTGGTTTCGCTGGTTGAGCAGAATGATGCCGACATTGGGCCTGAAGCCTTCTCTGTCAAGCATAATCAACCCCAAATTTTTTGAACTGTGTTCATTATGCATCGCACTGTGCGACTTGCGAAGTGACCACACACCTGACGTGCCTCCAGGGCGTGCCAGCGGTCTTCCAGGGAGACTGTGCGGTGCGCCCTTCCCGTTGATGAACGACGGCTCTGCCGTTCCGTGCGCCCATGAAAGCTTCGCAGTTCCTGATTTCCACTCTCAAAGAAGCCCCCGCCGACGCCGAAGTCGTCAGCCATCAGCTCATGACGCGCGCCGGCATGATCAAGAAGCTGGGTGCTGGTATCTACAACTACATGCCCATGGGGCTGCGTGTGATCCAGAAGGTGGAGGCCATCGTGCGAGAGGAGATGAACCGCGCGGGCGCGGTCGAGCTCACGATGCCGGTCATCCAGCCCGCCGAGCTTTGGCAGGAAACGGGTCGGTTTGACAAGATGGGACCTGAGTTGCTGCGCATCCAGGACCGACATGACCGTCACTTCGTGGTTCAGCCGACGAGTGAGGAAGTGGTCACCGACATCGCGCGTCAGGAACTGCGCAGCTACAAGCAGTTGCCCAAGAACCTCTACCAGATCCAGACCAAGTTCCGGGACGAGCGCCGGCCGCGTTTTGGGCTCATGCGTGGGCGCGAGTTCATCATGAAAGACGCCTACAGCTTTGACCGCGATGGCGACGCCGCACAGACCAGCTACCAGGTGATGGCGGCGGCTTACCGGCGCATTTTCGATCGCTTTGGTCTGCGCTACCGCGCGGTGGCCGCCGACAGCGGCGCCATTGGAGGGGATCTGTCCGAGGAATTCCAGGTCATCGCGGCCACGGGCGAGGACGCCATCGTGTACTGCCCGGACAGCGATTACGCGGCCAACATGGAAAAGGCCGAAGCGCTTGCGCCCGCTGGGCCTCGGCCGGCAGCGGCCAACGCCATGGCCAAGACCCCCACGCCGGGCAAGAGCACCTGTGCGGATGTGGCCGCCTTGTTGGGTGTGCCGCTGGCGACCACGGTGAAGTCCCTGGTGCTGGCCACCGACGAGCTCAACGAGGCGGGCGAGGTGGCCCGAAGCCAGGTCTGGCTACTGCTGCTGCGCGGCGACCACGACATGAACGAGGTCAAGGTGGGCAAGGTGCCCGGCCTGAACAATGGCTTTCGTTTTGCGACGGTGCCGGAGATTGAAGCCCACTTCGGCTGCCGGCCGGGCTATCTGGGGCCGATCGGTCTGAAGCAGCCGGTGCGTCTGGTGGTTGACCGTGAGGTCGCGGTGCTGGCCGACTGGATCTGCGGTGCCAACGAGCCAGACTTCCACATGACCGGCGTGAACTGGGGGCGAGACCTGCCCGAACCGGACCTTGTGGCCGATCTGCGCAATGTGGTTGAAGGCGATGCCTCGCCGGATGGCAAGGGCGCATTGGCGATCGAGCGTGGTATCGAGGTCGGCCATGTCTTCTACCTGGGGACCAAGTACAGCAAGGCGATGAACGCCACTTTCCTGGGTGAGGACGGCAAACCGGCGTTCTTCGAGATGGGCTGCTACGGCATTGGCATCACGCGCCTGCCTGCGGCGGCCATCGAGCAGAACCATGACGAACGCGGCATCATCTGGCCCGATGCCCTGGCGCCATTCACGGTCGTGCTGTGTCCCATCGGCATGGACCGCAGCACCGAGGTGAAGCAGGTGGCTGAGCAACTGCACCGCGATCTGCTGGGCGCAGGCGTGGACGTGATACTCGACGACCGTGGGGAGCGTCCTGGAGCCATGTTCGCCGACTGGGAACTCATCGGCGTACCTCACCGTGTCACGATAGGTGACCGTGGACTCAAGGCCGGGCACGTGGAGTACCAGCACCGCCGAGACAGTTCGGTCACCCAAGTCAACACGCAGGACTTGCTCGCATTCCTGAAGAGCAAGCTGTCGGCATGAGCCTGGCCGGTTGGTCGCGCCGGGACAGCATGCTTGGGGTGCTCTCGCTGGGCGCTCTCGGTGCCTGGCCTGAGCCTGCCGCCGCTGGAGGGCAGATCGAAGAGCCGCTGGCCGACTCGGTGCGCAGCGCATTGAGCGCGGCCATTGCCAACAGTGCGCCACCGGTACCCGATTTCAACGACACCGGCAAGCGCCTGGCCTATCTGCGCTGGCTGGGGGCCATGAGCGACCGCCTGTACCGGCGCAAGACCGACTTCCAGACACGCATCGAGTTTCTCCAGACAGTGTGGTACGAGTCCCGGCGGGCCGGGTTGGACACGACCCTGGTGCTGGGCCTGATCCAGGTCGAGAGCGCATTCCGCAAGTTCGCTATTTCGCGAGTGGGCGCGCGCGGCTACATGCAGATCATGCCGTTCTGGGCGCGCCTCATCGGAGACGGCGATGTGGGCCGGCTGTTCAACATGCAGACCAATCTGCGGTTTGGCTGCGTCATCTTGCGGCACTACCTGGACCGCGAACGCGGCGACACCTTTATGGCACTGGGGCGTTACAACGGCAGCCGCGGCCGGGCTGAGTACCCCAATGCCGTGTACGCTGCCGCGAAGAACTGGACGCACCCGGACGCCGGGTGAGTCCCGCCTTATTGCAGAAACCCGATGCGGCTGCGGCCAGCGCCGCCACGGGGGAGGTCATCGGCCTCCAGGGTGTAGCGGTTGTCCAGCCGGGCGTTGCCGAAGGCTGTGACCAGGGCGCGCCGCATCTCGCGTGGAGCGAGTTGTGCCAGGGCATCCAGCACGTCGTCGGCGGGGACCGGATCGAAACGCTGGCCCCAGTCGTGTTCCCTGCGGATATTCCGGTAGAGGTGTCCGGCGATCTTGCGCGCAGCCTCTGGGGAGGGGGGCGAGATTTCGAACACGTTCATGCGGTTGAGAATCGGATCGGGAATACCGCGTTCATGGTTGGCGGTGGTGACCCAGATCACTTGGCTGGCGTCGATCGGCACCTCGGCAAACTCGTCCACGAAGCTCTGGGCGGTATCGTGTTCCAGCAGCCCATAGAGAGCACCCAGAGGGTCGTATTGCGCGTCGGCACTGGCCTTGTCGATCTCGTCGACCACGATGACGGGGTTGGCGTACTGCCCATCCACCAGCGCTTCAAACACCTTGCCGGGTTTGGCGCCCTTCCACTGGGATGACGAACCCGAGAGCAGCCAGCCGGCGGTCATGGAGCTCATCGGCACCAGGCTCATGCTCGTGCCCAGCAACTCGGCGAGCTGGCGGGCGAAGTGGGTCTTGCCTACGCCGGGGGGCCCGAGCAGCAGGATGGGGGTGACTTCCAGGCTGTCGCTGCTGTCCTGGCTCAGCGCGACATGGCGCTTCACGTCGTCGAGGACCTCCCCAAAGTTGGGCAGCAACTCGTAGAGCGGGGCCATGTCGGGTACGCCAGAGGGCTTGACGGCGAAGCGTTGCGGGCCCCTTTCAAGCATGCGCTGCCAGGTATTGCGCAGGCTTTCATACTCGCGCTCATTGCCGCTGGCCTGCAGGTTGGCCAGTTTGCGTTCGACGTCCTCGGCGCTGAATACGCTGCGCATCTGGGCGATAGGCAGACCGAGGGTGGGGGAAGCGACCAGGCTGCGGGAGCTCATGCGGTTCTCCTAAGGTTCGGCGACGATTTCATTCAAGCACAAGACGTGCCTGATCTCAATGCCGAAATGCCCACCTCATGACACGCTGTTTCCGGGATCGCCCCAGGGTGTGGACAAAAACACGCAAGCCACCCGAAGGTGGCTTGCTGGAAGAGCCGCAGGCGGGACTCAGGCCTGGCCGCTGATGACCTGTTGGAGTTCGCCGGATTGGTACATTTCCATCATGATGTCCGAACCGCCGATGAATTCGCCTTTGACGTAGAGCTGCGGAATGGTGGGCCAGTTGCTGTATTCCTTGATGCCTTGGCGAATGGCGTCGTCCTCTAGCACGTTGACGGTGGTCAGCGCACGTGTGTCGACGCCACAGGCTTTCAGGATCTGAATCGCGCGGCCAGAGAAGCCGCACATGGGAAAGCTCGCGCTGCCTTTCATGAACAGCACGATGTCGTGCGATTTGACCAGTTGGTCGATGCGGGTCTGTGCGTCGCTCATGGGTGGGGTTCCTTCTGCGATGGGGCGGGTAGCCCCGTGGAATGGGCGTCATTATCGCCTTTGCGGCCATCGGCCGCCGCTACAGCGCTCGATGCCCGCGAGGTCGGTGCGGCTGCCGATCTGTGCAAACCCCTGCTTGTGCAAGAGGGCTCGCACGGCGGCAGCCTGGTCGTGTCCGTGCTCCAGCAGCAGCCAGCCGCCAGGGCGCAGCGCCTGCGGGGTCGCGGCCACCAGGGCACGTATGTCGTCCAGGCCGTCCGTGCCTGAGGCCAGAGCCGAGGCCGGTTCGTGGCTCAGGGTGGCCAGATGGGGGTCGTCCTGCGCGATATAGGGGGGGTTGCTGACGATCAGGTCGAAGCACTGGCCTGGCGGGACGGCCGCCAGCCAGTGCCCGATGTACCAGGTGACCGCCAGGCCGAGCCGGCGTGCGTTGGCCTGGGCCACAGCGAGCGCGGCCTCGCTGGCATCGCTCGCTGCGACCTGCCAGGCGGGCCGCGCCGACTTCAGGGCCAGCGCGATCGCCCCGCTGCCCGTACCCAGGTCGAGTACGTCGGGGCGTTTACCCAGGGCATCGGCGGTGTCGAGCGCCCACTCCACCAGAGTTTCTGTGTCGGCGCGCGGCACGAGGACGCGGGTGTCGACCTGCAGCCGAAGGCCAAAGAACTCCTGGTCGCCACGCAGATAGGCCATGGGCTCGCCCTGGAGGCGGCGGCGGACGAGGCTCGGCAGGCGCTCGCTGGCCGCCTCGGGCAGGGGGTCGCCTTCGTGAGCCAACAACCAGGCGCGGTCGTGCGGGTCGTGCGGCAGGGCGAGCAGCAGCAGCATCTGCGCGTCCAGCCGCTCCAGGCCGCTGCCGCGCAGCTCCGCCAGGGTCTGGCCCAAGGTTTTCATGCGGCGTTGCGCTGTTCCAGTTCGGCCAGCAGTTCGGCCCCCCGGACAACCTGCAGCGCATGCACCACTTCATCCAGGTCGCCATCCATTACCTGCTGCAGCTTGTACAGCGTCAGGTTGATGCGGTGGTCGGTCAGCCGCCCCTGGGGAAAGTTGTAGGTGCGGATGCGGTCGCTGCGGTCGCCGCTGCCGATCAGGCCCTTGCGCGTGGCGGCCTCCGCGGCGGCACGCTCGCTGCGCTCCTTCTCTTGCAGCCGCGCTGTCAGCACTTGCAGGGCCTTGGCCTTGTTGCTGTGTTGGGAGCGGCCATCCTGGCATTCGGCGGTGATGCCCGTGGGCAGGTGGGTCACGCGCACCGCGGAGTCGGTCTTGTTGATGTGCTGCCCACCGGCGCCGCTGGCGCGAAAGGTGTCGATGCGCAGCTCGCTGGGGTTGAGCTGGATGGCCTGGGCCTCGTCCGGCTCGGGCATGACCGCCACCGTTGCCGCGCTGGTATGGATGCGGCCCTGGGTTTCCGTGGCGGGCACGCGCTGCACGCGGTGGCCACCGGACTCGAACCGCAGTCGGCCATAGGCGCCGGGGCCTGCGATGCGCAACACCACTTCCTTGTAGCCACCGAGTTCGCTGGGCGATTCGCTGACGACGTCGACCTGCCAGCGCTGCCGCTCGGCGTAGCGGGTGTAGAGGCGCGCCAGGTCACCCGCGAACAGGGCCGATTCGTCTCCGCCGGTGCCGGCGCGAATTTCGAGAAAGGCGTTGCGCTCGTCGTCGGGGTCGCGGGGCAGCAGCAACTGCTGCAGTTCGCTGTCGAGCCGCGCGAGGTCGGTTTCGGCCGTGGCGATCTCCTCCTGGGCCATGTCCGCCATGTCGGGGTCGGCCAACAAGTCGCGGGCGGTGGTCAGGTCGGCTTCGCGCTGCAGGTACCGGTCGAACACCTCCACCACGCTGGAGGCTTCGGCGTGCTCGCGGCTGAGTGAGCGGAAGCGGTCGATGTCATCCACCACGTCTGGCGCAGACAGCAGCGCATCAAGCTCATGCAGGCGGGCGCGCTGGCGCAACAGGGTATCGCGGACGAAGGCTTTCATGGGTAGGCGAGGGCGCCGGTACGCCGCAGGCGGGTGCGGTTTTGCGCATCCGCCATGCGCAGACCGGGCTAGGGCTGCGCGTTGCGCGGGGGTTTCGGGGGATCGTCGCGCAGGAAAAGGCGCGAGACCATCTGGGCGGTAGCGGCGCGCGCGTGGCTATCGCCCGCATGCAGTTCCGCCAGCGTGCCGTGCAGCATCTTCTGCGTGAGGCCGCGCGAAAGGGCTTCGAGCACCGCTTCCACGGGTTCGCCCCGGGCCAGCAAGCGCCGGGCACGGGCCAGCTCGGTGGCACGCCACTCGTCGGCCTGGGCGTTGATCTGCTGGATCAGTGGCACCACGCCGCGCGTGGGGTCGCGCTGCTCCATCCAGTGCATGAAGCTGAGCACGCCGGCATCAATGATGGCTTCGGCCTGCGCCACCGCGGCTTGCCGGTTGTCTTTGCCGGTCTGCACCACGGCCGCGAGGTCGTCCACCGTGTAGAGATAGACGTCGTCGAGCGCTTTCACTTCAGGCTCGATGTCGCGCGGCACGGCGAGGTCGACCATGAACATCGGGCGGTGGCGCCGCTTCTTCACCGCGCGCTCGACGGCGCCCAGGCCGATGATGGGCAAGGTGCTGGCCGTGCAACTGATCACGGCGTCAAATTCGTGCAAACGGCCTGGCACGTCGGCCAGGCGCATGACTTCGGCACCCAAGCGGCCCGCCAGCTTTTCGCCGCGCTCGAGCGTGCGGTTGGCGATGGCCATGCCTTTGGGCTGGCGTGCGGCGAAATGGGTGGCCGCCAGTTCGATCATTTCGCCTGCCCCCACGAACAGCACCCGGATGTCATGGAGGTCTTCGAAGAGCTGCGAAGCCAACCGGACTGCAGCCGCCGTCATGCTGATGGAATGCGCGCCGATTTCCGTGGAGCTGCGGACTTCCTTGGCTACCGCGAAAGACCGCTGGAACAGCTGGTGCAAGGTGCTGCCCAGAGCGCCAGCATCGCTGGCAACGCGCACCGCGTCCTTCATCTGGCCCAGAATCTGCGGCTCGCCCAGCACCATGCTGTCCAGGCCGCTGGCCACGCGGAAGGCGTGGCGCGCGGCATGGTCGTCTCGCAGCACGTAGGCGTGGTCGCGCAGGATCTCGCTGCTGACTCCGCCGGTCCGGGCCAGCCATTCGATGGTCGGGTCCAGCGCCGACTGGTCGCCCGCGCCATAGAGCTCGGTGCGGTTGCAGGTGGACAACAGGGTAGCCTCAGGTTGCCGCGCCAGGCTTTGGCGGTAGCCCTGCAGCGCGGGCTGGATCTGGTCCAGCGCGAAGGCAAACCGGCCTCTCAGATCGAGCGGAGCCGTGTTGTGGTTGATGCCGAGCGCCCAGACAGACATTGCCCGATTATAAAATTGAACCCTTATGCTCGCCACGGTCTTTGCGCAATGACGTTCCCCGGCTTCCTCGGCCACATTCTGGGGTTCATTGCGCCCGCCGTGGCGGTGGCTCTGGTGCTGTGGCTGGTGCCTCGCCTGCGCCGCGCGGGGAGGGCCAGATCGGGCGCCCGGCTGGAGGCTTTCATGCTGGTGGTTGCCGGGGTCGTGGTGCTGCTGGCAGGCCTGGTCTATTTCGGGCGAGACGGCAAGATGGCCACCTATGCGGCCCTGGTGCTGGTCCAGGGCTCTCTGGCCTGGTGGCTGCACCGGCGCTGATGGCCGTCCGGGTCAGAGGGCGGGCGCGAACAGGTCCACACGATCGGTGATGATCCCATCCAGACCCAGGCGGATCAGGCGGTCTGCGGCCCACTCGTCGTTGACGGTGTAGGCCAGCATCCGCAGGCCTGCGCCGCGGGCCTGGGCCACGGAAGTGGCGTCCCATAGAGCATGGTTGCAGACCAGCGCCACGCAGCCCAACCGGGTGGCGGCGTCTTGCCAACCCTCCCAGAGCGTATCGAGCAGGAGACCGCGCGGCAGTTCCGGTGCCGCCTCGCGTGCCCCTGCCAAAGCGTCGGGTTGGAAGGACGTGAGCAACGGCAGGTGCGCGGCGTCGCGGGCCCACAGTCGGGTGGCCTCGCGGGCGACGGCGCGTCCCGTTTGCGCGTCCATGCCGGGGGTGGGCTTGATCTCGATGTTCAGCCAGTGCCCATGGGCCTGGCAGTGACGCGCGATGCTCTCCAGCGTGGCCAGAGGTTCGCCGGCGAACGTACGGGAGTGCCAACTGCCGGCGTCAAGCTGGCTCAGCGCGCTCCAGGCCAGGTTGCCGGCCACGCCCCGGCCGTTGCTGGAGCGTTCAAGGGTGGTGTCGTGCAGGAGGAACACCACACCATCGGCACTGAGCTTGGCATCGCATTCGTACATGCGGTAGCCGTGGGATGCGCCCAGGCGGAAGGCGGCCAGTGTGTTTTCTGGCGCCAGCTTGCCGGCGCCTCGGTGCGCAATCCAGCGTGGATAGGGCCAGGGGGCCGCGTTCATGCGCGGCGACCCGTCTCGGCGTCGAAGCTGTGCAGCCGGTCTTCACGTGGCCGCACATGGATGGTGCTGCCGATTTCCGGGGCTCCCTGGTCTTCGTGGGTGCGGATGATCAAGGGCTCTTCACCCAGGCGCGCATGCACCAGGCGTTCCGCGCCCAGCAGTTCCACCGTTTCCACACGCACAGCCCAGCCCTCGGTGCCGATGTCGAGGTGCTCCGGGCGTATGCCCAGGATGCGCCCGGTCTGCCCGCCCGGGGCTTGCTTGAGCAGGTTCATGGGCGGCGAGCCGATGAAGCTGGCCACGAAGGTGGTGGCGGGGCGGGAATAGACCTCCTCGGGCGTACCGAACTGTTCCATGTGGCCCGCATTCATCACGATCATGCGTTGCGCCAGCGTCATCGCCTCCACCTGGTCATGGGTGACAAAGAGGGAGGTGATGCCGAGTTCCCGATGCAGTTTCTGGATTTCGAGGCGGGTCTGGGCGCGCAGCTTGGCGTCGAGGTTGGAGAGGGGTTCGTCGAACAGGAAGACCTGTGGCTCGCGCACGATGGCGCGGCCCATGGCCACACGCTGGCGTTGGCCGCCGGAGAGCTGACGCGGCTTGCGTTCCAGCAGGTGGCCCAGTTCCAGGATTCTGGCCGCCTTGTCGACACGGGTCTTGATGTCGTCCTTGGGTACCTTGGCGATCTTCAGGCCATAGGCCATGTTGTCGAACACGCTCATGTGGGGGTAGAGCGCGTAGTTCTGGAACACCATGGCGATGTCGCGCTCGGCCGGCTCAAGCTGGTTGACCACGCGTGCGCCGATGAGGATCTCCCCAGCGGTGATCTCCTCCAGGCCGGCGACCATGCGCAGCAGCGTGCTCTTGCCGCAACCCGAGGGTCCCACGATGACGATGAATTCGCCGTCGGCGATGTCGGCGCTCACGCCGTGGATCACCTGCAGGGACTGCTTGCCCTGGCGGTATTGCTTGATGACGTTCTTGAGTTGCAGTGAAGCCATGGCGTGTGCTTATTTCTCGGTGTCGACCAGGCCCTTGACGAACCACTTCTGCATCAGGAGGACCACCACGGCCGGGGGCAACATGGCCAGGATGGCGGTGGCCATGACCACGTTCCATTCGACGTAGACCTCGCCGAAGATGGCGCGCTTGATGCCGAGAACCACGGGGTACATGTCTTCGCTGGTGGTCACCAGCAGAGGCCAGAGGTACTGGTTCCAGCCGTAGATGAACTGGATGACGAACAACGCCGCGATGCTGGTGCGCGACAGCGGCAGCAGCACATCCCAGAAAAAGCGCATCGGGCCCGCGCCGTCCATGCGTGCGGCCTCCACGAGTTCGTCGGGCACGGTCAGGAAAAACTGGCGGAACAGGAAAGTGGCCGTGGCCGATGCGATCAGCGGGATCGTGAGGCCCGCGTAGGAGTTGAGCATGCCCAGATCGGACACCACCTCGTAGGTCGGCCCTATGCGCACCTCCACCGGCAGCATCAAGGTGACGAAGATCATCCAGAACACCAGGCCGCGAGCGGGGAAGCGGAAGTAGACGATGGCGAAGGCCGACAGGAGGGAGATGATGATCTTGCCGATGGCGATGACCATGGCACTCACGAAGCTGACCCACAACATGGGGGCCACCGGTGCGATGGTGGAGCCGCCGGTGGTCTTGCCACCGAACAGTGCCAGCCGGTAGCTCTCGAAGAAATGGCTGCCGGGCAGCAGCGAGAGCGGGTTGCTGGTCGCCACCTGTTCCGCCGACTGGGTGGAGCCCACGAAAGTGATGTAGACCGGAAAGGCCACCACCAGCACCCCGAGCAACAGGATCAGGTGCGAGACGAAAGTCAGTACGGGCCGCCGTTCGATCATGTCAGTATTGGACCTTCTTCTCGACAAAGCGGAACTGCAACACCGTCAGCGAGATGACGATGCCCATGAGGATGACCGATTGCGCGGCGGATCCACCCATGTCCAGCGCTTTGAAGCCGTCGTAGTAGACCTTGTAGACCAGGATGGCCGTCTCCTTGCCAGGGCCTCCGTGCGTGGTGGCGTCCACGATGGCGAAGGTGTCGAAGAAGGCGTAGACGATGTTGATGACCAGCAGGAAGAAGGTCGTGGGTGAGAGCAGGGGAAAGACGATGGTCCAGAAACGGTGCCAAGGCGAGGCGCCGTCGATGGTGGCGGCCTCGATCAGGGATTGCGGGATGGATTGCAGACCGGCGAGGAAAAACAGAAAGTTGTAGGAGATCTGCTTCCACACCGCGGCCATGACCACCAGTGCCATCGCATGGTTGGGGTTGAGCAGATGGTTCCAGTCCAGGCCGATCCAGCGCAGGCCATAGGCAACCACCCCGTAGGGCGAGGCGAACATGAACAGCCACAGCACACCGGCCACCACCGGCGCTACCGCATACGGCCAGATCAACAGCGTCTTGTAGACCGACGCCCCGCGCAGAACGCGGTTGGCCATCACCGCCAGCAGCAAGGCGATGACCAGGCCAAAGCCCGCAACCAGTGCGGAGAAGACCGCCGTGATGCGGAATGATGCGAGGTAGCTGGGGTCGGCGAAGAGCCGTTCGAAGTTCTCCAGGCCGACAAATTCGTTTGAGAGGCCGAAAGCGTCCTGCTGCAGCAGGCTCTGGTAGAGGGCCTGCGCGGCCGGCCAGAAAAAGAAGACGAGCACCACCGCCATCTGCGGGGCGACCAGGGCCCAGGGCAGCCAGGTCGATCGGAATCGGACGCGTTTTTCCATGAGGGCTGGCAGGTAGGGAGTGCGAAGCGAAGGCTACAACAGAAATCGCCCCGCCCGAGTCGCGTCGGTGCGGGGCGTGCAGGACGCATGGCGCGCCCTGGCGAGCCTCATTTACCGGCCCTTGTTGGCAGCTTCGAAACGGGCCAGTTGCTCGTTGCCGCGCCGCACGGCATCGTCCAGCGCCTGCTTGGCGGTCTTGCGGCCGGCCCACACCTGTTCGAGCTCCTCGTCGTTGATGGTGCGGATCTGCACGAAGTTGCCCAGGCGGATGCCGCGCGACTTGTCGGTGGTCTTGCGGATCATCTGCTCCACCGACACGTCGGTGCCGGGATTCTGCTTGTAGAAGCCGGACTTCTCGGTCAGTTCATAGGACGCCTTGGTCAGGGGCAGATAGCCTGTGCGCTGGTGGCTCTTGGCGGCCTCCTCGGGTTTGGAGAGGTGGGCGAAGAACTGCGCCACGCCCTTGTACTCAGCGTCCTTCTTGCCCGACATCACCCACAGGCTGGCGCCGCCGATCACCGTGTTCTGCGGTGCGCCGGGCACGTCCGGGTAGTAGGGCAGGGTGCCGATGCCGCTGGCGAATTTGGCGTTGCGCTTGACGTTGCCGTACAGCGCCGAGGAGCCGGTGATCATCGCGCACTCGCCGGAGACGAAGGTCGCATCGGCCGCATTGCCGCGACCCTTGTAGACGAACAGGCCGGTTTTGGCCATGTTGGCCAAGTTTTCAATATGCCGCACATGCAGCGGGCTGTTGAAGGTCAGCCGCGCGTTCATGCCGCGCATGCCATTGCCCAATGTGGCGAACTCGGTGTTGTGCCAGGCGGAGAAGCTCTCCAACTGGGTCCAGCTCACCCAACTGGTGGTGAACGGGCACTTGTGGCCAGAGGCCTTGAGTTTGCCGGCGGCCAGGGCCACCTCGGGCCAGGTGGTCGGGGGCTTCTCAGGGTCCAGGCCGGCGGCCTTGAAAGCGTCCTTGCTGTAGTGGAAAACGGTGGTCGAGCTGTTGAACGGGAAGCTGAGCATCTGGCCATTGGGCGCGGTGTAGTAGCCCGCCACCGCCGGCACATAGGCGTTGGGGTCGAAGCGCACGCCGGCCTTCTTCATCACCTCGCCGACGGGAACAATGGCGCCCTTGCTGGCCATCATGGTGGCGGTACCGACCTCGAACACCTGCAGGATGTGGGGGGCGTTGCCGGCCCGGAAGGCAGCGATGGCCGCGGTCATGGACTCGTCGTAGCTGCCCTTGAACGTGGGCACGATCTTGTAGTCCTTCTGGCTGGCGTTGAAATCCTTGGCCAGGTCGTTCACCCATTCGCCCAGGGCGCCACCCATCGAATGCCACCATTGGATCTCGGTCTGCGCGTGGGCTGGCGAGCCGAGCAAGGCAGCGGCGAATACGACGCCGGACAGGGGAATGAGACGGGTATGCATGCACAACTCCTTAGGGGATTCAGAAACGGGGGTAGCGTATTGACCTCGTGTGACGAAACCATTGCAACGGCGTTTCCTGGACGTGACAACAGGGGTTTCCATGAGGGGGGTGGGTGTATGTTGCGCTGCGGTACCATCCTGGGTTCGTCGCTGTCATGCTGGCGACTCCGATACCAATGAACGCACCCACTCCGCTTTCGCTGCTCGCCAACACCACCGACGATGCGCCGCGTCTGCGCGAGATCCCCTACAACTACACCTCCTTCTCGGATCGTGAAATCGTCCTGCGGTTGCTGGGCGAGCGCGCCTGGGCGCTGCTGGACAGCCTGCGCGGCGAGCGCCGCACCGGCCGCTCCGCGCGCATGCTGTACGAGGTGCTGGGTGATATCTGGGTGGTGCAGCGCAACCCTTACCTGCAGGACGATCTGCTCGACAGCCCGAAGCGGCGCCAGCAACTGGTGGACGCCTTGCACCACCGCCTGGCCGAGGTGCAGAAGCGGCGCACGCCGGACGACGACAGCGCTCGTGATGCCCTGGTGGCAGAACTGCTGACGTCGGCCCGCGAGGCCGTCAATCGGTTCGCCCAGTCCTTCGAGGATGTGGCGGCCTTGCGCCAGCGGGCCAACAAGGTTCTGCGCCGGCTCACCGCGCGGGACAACATCAAGTTCGACGGGCTTTCGCGCGTTTCTCACGTAACGGATGCCACCGACTGGCGCATCGAGTACCCCTTCGTCGTGCTGACGCCCGATACCGAGGCGGAGATGGCTTTGCTCGTCAAAGGCTGCTTCGAACTGGGTTTGACCATCATCCCCCGTGGGGGCGGCACCGGCTACACCGGTGGTGCCATTCCTCTGACCTGGAAGAGCGCGGTGATCAACACCGAGAAGCTGGAGGCCATGACCGAGCTCGAGTGGGTGCGCGTGCCAGGCCACGACCAGCCACTGCCCACCATCTGGACCGAAGCCGGCGTGGTCACCCAGCGTGTGGCGGACGCCGCCGAGCGGGCCGGCCACGTTTTCGCGGTCGATCCCACCAGTGCCGAGGCTTCCTGCATTGGCGGCAACATCGCCATGAACGCCGGTGGCAAGAAGGCGGTGCTCTGGGGCACGGCCCTGGACAATCTGGTGAGCTGGCGCATGGTCACGCCCGAAGCACAGTGGCTGGAGGTGACCAGGCTGGACCACAACCTGGGCAAGATCCACGATGCAGAGGTGGCTACTTTCGAGTTGAAGTACTTCGAAGCCAACGGCAAGACGCCGGTGCGCACCGAACAGCTGGCCATCCCGGGCCGGACCTTCCGCAAGGAAGGTCTGGGCAAGGATGTCACCGACAAGTTCCTCAGCGGCCTGCCTGGCATCCAGAAGGAAGGCTGTGACGGCCTGATCACGAGCGCGCGGTGGCTGGTGCACCGCATGCCACAGCATGTGCGTACGGTGTGCCTGGAGTTTTTTGGCAACCCGAAGGACTGCGTGCCCTCCATCGTCGACATCAAGGACTTCATGTTCGGCGAGATGAAGCGCGATGGTGGGGCCATCCTGGCCGGGCTGGAGCACCTGGATGACCGGTATCTCAAGGCGGTGGGCTATGCCACCAAGAGCAAGCGCGGCTCGCTGCCCAAGATGGTGCTGATCGGCGACATCGTTGGGGACGACGCTGATGCGGTGGCGCGCGCGGCCAGTGAAGTGATTCGCCTGGCCAACTCGCGCAGCGGCGAGGGCTTCATCGCCATCAGCCCCGAAGCCCGCAAGAAGTTCTGGCTGGACCGCAAGCGCACCGCCGCCATCAGCAAGCACACCAACGCCTTCAAGATCAACGAAGACGTGGTGATTCCGCTGCCGCGCATGGGTGAGTACACCGAGGGCATCGAGCGCATCAACATCGAACTGTCCCTGCGCAACAAGCTCAAGCTGTGCGAGGCCTTGGAGGGCTTCTTCACCCGCGGCAACCTGCCACTGGGCCGCAGCGACGACGCCAGCGACATACCCAGCGCCGAACTGCTGGAGGACCGCGTGCAGCAGGCATTGGCCCTGGTGCGCAGCGTGCGCGCCCAATGGGCCAACTGGCTTGGCGATGTGGACGCCCTGTTTCCGCAGCTGCAGGACCACAGTCTGCGGGCGAGCTGGAAGACGCAGATCCGTGCACCACTGCAGCAGATATTTGCCGGTGCGGCCTTCGGGCCGCTGCTGGCCGAGTGCAATGCCATCCATCAGCGCGTGCTCAAAGGGCGCGTGTGGGTGGCGCTGCACATGCATGCCGGCGACGGCAACGTCCACACCAATATCCCGGTCAACAGCGACGACTACGAGATGCTGCAGACCGCGCATGAAGCGGTGGCGCGCATCATGGTGCTGGCACGCCGTCTCGATGGGGTGATCTCCGGCGAGCATGGCATCGGCATCACCAAGCTGGAGTTTCTGACCGACGAGGAACTCCGGCCCTTTGCCGAATACAAGCGCCGGGTGGATCCCGAAGGGCGCTTCAACAAGGGCAAGCTGCTGCGCGAAGACCTGCCGGGGGATGCCAACCTGCGCAGCGCCGACCTGTCGAACGCCTACACGCCCAGTTTCGGCCTGATGGGGCACGAGTCGCTGATCATGCAGCAGAGCGACATCGGCGCCATCGCCGACAGCGTCAAGGACTGTCTGCGTTGCGGCAAGTGCAAACCGGTGTGCGCCACGCACGTGCCGCGCGCCAACCTGCTCTACTCGCCGCGCAACAAGATCCTCGCCACCTCGCTGCTGGTCGAGGCCTTCCTCTACGAAGAGCAGACGCGGCGTGGCGTGAGCATCAAGCACTGGGAGGAGTTCGAAGACGTGGCCGACCACTGTACGGTTTGCCACAAGTGCCTCTCGCCGTGCCCGGTCAAGATTGATTTCGGCGACGTGACCATGAACATGCGCAATCTGTTGCGCAAGATGGGGCAGAAAAGCGTGCGCCCCGGCAATGCCGCCGCCATGTTCTTCCTGAACGCCACCCATCCCGAAACCATCAAGCTCATGCGCGCGGCCATGGTGGGCGTCGGCTTCAAGGCGCAGCGCCTGGCGAACGACCTGTTCAAGCGGCTGGCGCGCAAGCAAACCAGTGCGCCGCCCGCCACGCTGGGCGTGGCTCCGGTGAAAGAGCAGGTGATCCACTTCATCAACAAGAAGATGCCGGGGGGCTTGCCCAAGAAGACGGCGCGTGCGTTGCTGGACATCGAAGACAAGGACTACGTGCCCATCATCCGCAACCCGGTGGCGACCACGGCCGAGACCGAGGCGGTGTTCTACTTCCCGGGGTGTGGTTCGGAGCGCCTGTTCAGCCAGGTCGGCCTGGCCACGCAGGCCATGCTCTGGCATGCCGGCGTACAGACCGTGCTGCCGCCGGGCTATCTGTGCTGTGGCTACCCGCAGCGGGGCAGCGGCCAGTTCGACAAGGCGGAGAAGATCATCACCGATAACCGGGTGCTCTTCCACCGCGTGGCCAATACGCTCAACTACCTCGACATCAAGACTGTGGTGGTGAGCTGCGGTACCTGCTACGACCAGCTCCAGGGCTACGAATTCGACAAGATCTTCCCCGGTTGCCGCATCGTTGACATCCACGAGTTCCTGCTGGAGAAGGGCATCCGCCTGTCCGAAGGCCAGGGAGGTTACCTCTACCACGACCCCTGCCACACGCCCATGAAGCTGCAGGAGCCCATGAAGACGGTCAAGGCGCTTGTCGGCCCCAACGTCATCGAGAGCAAGCGCTGCTGCGGCGAGTCCGGCACGCTGGGCGTGACCCGTCCCGATGTATCGACCCAGATCCGTTTCCGCAAGGAAGAAGAAATTCGCCAGGGTGAGGCAGCTCTGCGCAGCGCAGGGACGGTGGGTGCGAAGGACAACGTGAAGATCCTCACGTCGTGCCCGAGCTGCCTGCAGGGCCTCTCGCGCTACACCGATGACTTGCAGAACGGCCTGCTTGAGGCCGACTACATCGTGGTGGAAATGGCGCGCCAGATCCTGGGCGAGCAGTGGCTGCCAGAGTACGTGGCCCGGGCCAACCAGGGCGGCATCGAACGCGTGCTGGTCTGAGGTGGCGCGGCAAGCGCTGGGCCCGTGGGGCCCCGCAGACCTGATACGCTCAATGCTTGCGGAGACACTGCCATGGCCGGACTCGACAAAGACACCCCCACACCCCTTTCCATCACGCTGCACCAGCAGTCTCGTTTGCTGGAGATCGGTTTCTCGGACGGCAGCGAGTTCCGCATTCCGTTCGAGCTTCTGAGGGTGTATTCACCCTCGGCGGAGGTGCAGGGCCATGGTCCCGGCCAGGAGGTGCTGCAGACAGGCAAGCGGCACGTGGACATCCTGGATATTGCACCGGTAGGCAACTACGCGGTGCAGCCCCATTTCAGCGACGGACACACCTCGGGCATCTTCTCCTGGGACTATCTGCACCACCTTGGATCCCGGCAGGCCGCGTTGTGGGCGGAATACGCCGAGCGGCTGGCCGCGGCCGGCCTGGACCGCGATGCGCCCATGCCGGACAAGGGCGCAGGTGCCTGCGCACACCATTAGGAAGGAAGGGAAGCACCACCATGGCCTCGACCCATTTCGGTTTCAAGTCCGTCGACGAGAGGGAGAAGGCCCAGCGCGTGCGCTCCGTGTTCGACTCGGTAGCCCCCCGCTACGACGTGATGAACGATCTCATGTCGGCTGGCCTGCACCGCCTCTGGAAGCGCTACACCATCACGGTTGCCAACCCCAGGCCGGGCGACCAGGTCCTGGACATCGCAGGAGGGACGGGCGACCTGTCGCTGGCCTTCGCCCGCAAGGTCGGGCCCACGGGGCGTGTGGTGCATACCGACATCAACGAAGCCATGCTGCGCGAGGGCCGTACGCGCCTGCTTGACGAGGGGGTGATCCTGCCGACCCTGGTGTGCGACGCCGAGCGGCTGCCTTTCCCGGACGCTTCCTTTGACTTGGTCTCGGTGGCGTTTGGCCTGCGCAACATGACGCACAAGGAACTTGCGTTGCGCGAGATGTATCGCACGCTCAAGCCAGGCGGCAAGCTGCTGGTGCTGGAGTTTTCCCGGGTGGCCAAGCCTCTGGAAAAGGCTTATGACTGGTATTCGTTCAACGTCCTGCCCAAGCTGGGGGCGCTGGTCGCCAACGACGAAGCCAGTTACCGCTACCTTGCGGAGTCCATCCGCATGCACCCGGACCAGGAGACGTTGCGGCAGATGATGCGCCAGGCGGGTTTTGGTCACGTGGATGTGCACAACCTCACGGCAGGCGTGGTGGCGTTGCACGTGGGGATCAGGTGTTGAGTGGATGATGTTTTCTGGATCGCTGTTCGTAATTTGAAGGGGGCAAACGCATGAACAAGTTGTGGTCGATGGTGTTGGTGTGCGCGATGGCGCTGGCAACGCAGGACGTATGGGCCAAGCGCATGGGCGGTGGGCTGTCCATCGGCAAGCAGTCGGGCAATGTGACCCAGCGCAGCGCGACACCGCCTGCCCAGCAGTCGCAGGCTGCGCCTCAGGCGCCGGCGCAAAACAATGCGGCCGCCCGTCCGGCGGCCAACAATCCGGCCGCCGCCGCGGCACCCAAACGCCCCTGGGGTGCCATGCTCGGCGGCCTGGCCGCCGGCCTGGGCCTGGCCTGGCTGGCTTCGGCACTCGGCTTCGGCGAGGCATTTGCCCAGTTCTTGCTGATCGCGCTGCTGGCGGTGGTCGTGATGGTGGTGATCGGCATGGTCATGCGTCGTCGCGCCCCGGCGTCGCAAGGCTTGGCCTACCAGGGGGCAACCCAGAGCGGCCATTCCCAGTTTGACCCGGCCATGCCGCGCAGCTACCAGCCCCAGAACGTGGGCAATGACGCCTCGGCCCGTCCCTGGGAGCGCAGCGGCCCGGCAGACCTGGACAACCGCAACGTGCACGCCGGCGGCTCGATGATCGGTTCCGCCCTGCAGGGCAGCCAATCCTGGGGTGTGCCCAAGGGCTTTGACGTGGAAGGGTTCCTGCAGGCATCGAAGAGCAATTTCGTCAACCTGCAGGACGCCTGGGATCGCTCAGATATTCCCAGCCTGCGCGCGATGATGACCGATGACATGCTTGAGCAGATCCGCAGCCAGTTGGCCGAGCGCGAGCGGTCGAGCGCGGGTGCGCACAACAAGACCGAGGTCGTCATGCTGGATGCCCAGCTCCTGGGCATCGAAGAGCAGGACAGCGAGTACATGGCCAGCGTGGAATTCTCAGGGCTGATCCGCGAGGACGTGTCCGCTGGCCCCAATCCTTTCCGCGAGGTCTGGAACATCACGCGGCCCAAGAACGGCCCCGGGGGCTGGCTGGTCGCTGGGGTGCAGGCGCTCCAGTAAGAGGTGTCAGAATCGGGTGGTCATGAACCCTGAACCACCCGTTCCTCCATCTGGCTCCGGCACCGCGTCGAACCCGAGTTTTCTGCAGTCTCTGCTGAGCGCCGTGCGGCCTCCCGAGTGGGTGGTCGATGAATTGCAGAACCGGCTGGTGCTGTTCCTCAACCATGTGCTCATGCAGGAGCCCGCTGCTCAGGAGCGACTGCGTCGCCAGAAGGGCAAGCCGGTGCGGTTGCGCTGGGGCGACATTCACCTGACACTGGCACCGACCGCCGCAGGCCTGCTGGAGCGTTGCGCCTCGCAAACACTTCCCGAACTCAGTGTCACCCTGACCCAGGGCTCGCCGCTGGCCCTGGCGCAGACCGTGCTGGCGGGAGATCGCCCGGGGGTGGATATCCAGGGGGATGTGCAACTCGCCGCCGAGGTCGCCTGGCTGGTGGACAACGTGCGGTGGGACGTCGAAGAAGACCTGTCGCGCCTGCTGGGCGATGCGCCGGCCCACGCCATCGCCCGCTTCGCCCGTGCCGGGGCTCAGGCGGTGAAGTCTTTTGCAGCCCGCAGGCCCAGTGGATTCCCGTCACGGCCGTCGGAGCGTCCTGACGCACCCGCTGGCACCGAACGTACCGACGGTTCCTCCGCATGACCCGCTTGTTCCGCGGCGCCTTCATCGTCTGGGTGGTGTTGCGCTATGGGCTCGACGAGCTCGTGCTCTCGAGCTTCCAGCGCCCCGGTTTGCGCCTGCTCACGCGCATCGTATCCATGGGGCGCAATCTGAATGCGCCGCGCGGCGAGCGCTTGCGGGAGGCGCTGGAGCGCCTCGGTCCTATCTTCGTCAAGTTTGGCCAGGTGCTCTCGACGCGCCGCGATCTGCTGCCGGCCGACATCGCCGATGAGCTGGCTCGCCTTCAGGACCGGGTACCGCCGTTCCCGAGCGAGGTGGCGGTAGCCACCATCGAGCGGTCCTTTGGCAAGCCCATCTCGGAGCTGTTTTCCAGTTTTGAGCAGGTGCCCGTGGCCAGTGCCTCCATCGCCCAGGTGCATTTCGCCACGCTGCGCCATGGCGTCCATGAAGGGCGAGAGGTGGCGGTGAAGGTATTGCGACCCGCCATGCGGGCCGTGATCGACAAGGATCTGAGCCTCATGCGCATGATGGCGGGCTGGGTCGAGCGCCTGTCCGCCGACGGCAAGCGCCTCAAGCCCCGCGAGGTGGTGGCCGAGTTCGACAAGTACCTGCACGACGAACTCGACCTCTTGCGCGAGGCCGCCAATGCCGCGCAGTTGCGGCGCAACATGCAAGGACTGGACCTTGTGCTCATCCCCGAGGTGATCTGGGACTATTGCCACACCGACGTGATGGTGATGGAGCGCATGCATGGCGTGCCCATCAACCGTGTCGACGAGTTGCGCCGCCAGGGCGTGAATATCCCCAAGCTGGCGCGCGATGGCGTCACCATTTTCTTCACCCAGGTTTTTCGCGACGGTTTTTTCCATGCGGACATGCACCCGGGCAACATCCAGGTCAGCACCGCGCCTGACACGTTCGGGCGCTACATCTCGCTGGATTTCGGGATCGTTGGCACGCTGACCGAGTTCGACAAGGAGTACCTGGCGCAGAACTTCACGGCCTTCTTTCGGCGCGACTACAAGCGGGTGGCCGAGCTGCACATCGAGTCCGGCTGGGTGCCTCGGGAGACCCGGGTGGACGAGCTCGAGTCCGCCATCCGCGCTGTCTGTGAACCTTACTTCGACCGTCCGCTCAAGGAGATTTCGCTGGGCCTGGTGCTGATGCGCCTGTTCCAGACCTCGCGCCGTTTCCACGTGGAAATCCAGCCCCAGCTCGTGCTGCTGCAGAAAACGCTGCTCAACATCGAAGGCCTGGGCCGCGAACTGGACCCCGACCTCGACCTCTGGGCCACCGCCAAGCCCTTCCTCGAACGCTGGATGGTCGATCAGGTGGGGCCCGCCAAGCTGCTGGAGCGCCTGAAGGCGGAAGCGCCACAGTACGCCAAGTTGCTGCCGGCGCTGCCTCGCCTGCTGCATGACTACCTCCAGCACCGGCCTCAGGACCTGCGCGATGAGATACACCAGTTGATGGCTGAACAGCGGCGCACCAACCGGCTGCTGCAGGGCCTGATCTACGGAGGCATTGGCTTCGTGCTCGGTTTGCTGGCCATGCAGTTCCTGCTGCGCGTGCAGATCTGGTGAGGCCGACGCCCGGCGTGTCGCCGGGTGGGCCTCAATTTATAATGACGGGTTTTGTTCCCGGCCCTGCGCCGGGACGGCTGGCGCCGGCAGGCGCCTCGCATGTCCTTTCCAGACACCCACCTTCAACCGGTTCACGTCATGCCCATCTATGCCTACAAGTGCGAGTCCTGTGGCCATGCCAAGGACGTGTTGCAGAAAATCTCCGACGCCCCGCTGAGCGTCTGTCCGGCCTGCGGGCAGCCCAGCTTTCGCAAGCAGGTGACCGCCGCCGGCTTCCAGCTCAAGGGGTCTGGCTGGTATGTCACGGATTTTCGCGAGGGCCAGAAAGCGGCTTCTGCCGCAGGCAGCCCGACACCCGCGCCGGAAGCGGCCAAACCCTCGACGGACGCGGCGGCGGCTCCGGCTGCCGCTCCTGCTGCATCCCCTGCGGCTCCGCCAGCCGCCAGCGCTCCGGCACCCTCTTCGACCGGCAACTGAACCCAGCGGCCGCGTCCCATGCCCTCATTTCGCAAGTGGCTGCTTTCGGGCCTGCTGGTGCTGGTGCCCCTGATCATCACGATCTGGGTGCTGGAGTGGGTGGTGAGCACGCTCGACAGCACGCTCACCATCCTGCCGCGCAGCTGGCAGCCCGACCAGTGGCTGGGTGTGCACATCCCTGGGCTGGGCGTGGTGTTCGCGCTGGTGGTGGTGCTGACCATCGGCGCGCTCGCTTCCAACATCATCGGCAACAAGCTGGTGCACTGGTGGCATGCCTTGCTGCACCGCATCCCGGTGGTGCGCTCCATCTACTCCGGCGTCAAGCAGGTCTCGGACACGCTGTTCTCCGACAAGGGCAATGCCTTTCGCAAGGCATTGCTGGTGCAGTGGCCGCACGATGGCATGTGGACCATTGCCTTTCTCACGGGCGCGCCCGCTGGCGACGTGCTTCAGCACCTGCAGGCGCAGCCGGGGGGGATCAGCGAGCAGGACGAATTCGTGAGTGTCTACGTTCCCACCACGCCCAATCCCACGGGTGGCTATTTCGTGATGCTGCGCAGGAGTGCCTGCGTGGAACTGCAGATGAGCGTGGACGAAGCGCTCACCTACGTCGTCTCCATGGGGGTGATCGTGCCGGGCGGGCCGAAGAACCCCAGTTTCAAGGGGGCCGCCGGCGAGGACCAGCGGCCTTCCACATCCTGATGCTTCCCGGCGGGCCCGGCCTGCCAATCTGTTGAAAGTCGAAACCAAAATGGCCATGCGTTCCCACTATTGCGGTCTGGTGACCGAAGCCCTGCTGGGTGAAACCGTCAAGCTCTGCGGCTGGGTGAATCGCCGGCGCGACCATGGCGGGGTGATCTTCATCGACCTGCGTGACCGCGAAGGCTATGTGCAGGTGGTCTGCGATCCCGATCGCGCCGAGATGTTCAAGACCGCCGAGGACGTGCGCAACGAGTTTTGCGTGCAGGTCACGGGCCTCGTGCGTGCCCGTCCGGAGGGAACCACCAACGACAAGCTCAAGAGCGGCCAGATCGAGGTGTTGTGCCAGGAACTGCAGGTGCTCAACCCCTCGGTCACCCCACCGTTCCAACTGGACGATGAGAACCTCTCGGAGACCACGCGCCTGACCCACCGGGTGCTGGATCTGCGGCGCCCCGCCATGCAGCACAACATGATGCTGCGCTACAAGACCGCCATTCAGGTGCGCAACTTCCTGGACAAGGAAGGCTTTGTCGACATCGAGACCCCCATGCTGGGCAAGAGCACGCCCGAAGGCGCGCGCGACTACCTGGTGCCCAGCCGCGTGCACGATGGCCAGTTCTACGCGCTGCCGCAGTCGCCCCAGCTTTACAAGCAGATGCTGATGGTGGCGGGCTACGACCGCTACTACCAGATCACCAAGTGCTTCCGCGACGAGGACCTGCGCGCCGACCGCCAGCCGGAGTTCACCCAGATCGACTGCGAGACGTCGTTCCTGAACGAAGAGGAGATCCGCGCGATCTTCGAGCGCATGATCACCGAGGTCTTCCAGACGCAACTGGGTGTGGACCTGGGGCAGTTCCCGCTCATGACCTACCAGGAAGCCGCCTACCGCTTCGGGTCCGACAAGCCCGACCTGCGCGTCAAGCTGGAGTTCACCGAACTCACCGATGCCATGCGGGACGTGGACTTCAAGGTGTTCTCGGTACCGGCCACCACCCCCGGTGGCCGTGTCGTGGCGCTGCGTGTGCCGGGTGGCAGTGCCATCAGCCGCGGCGAGATCGACCAGTACACCGAGTTCGTCAAGATCTACGGCGCCAAGGGCCTGGCCTGGATCAAGGTCAACGAGGTGGCCAAGGGGCGCGATGGCCTGCAGTCGCCCATCGTGAAGAACCTGCACGACGCCGCGATCGCTGAAATCCTCAAGCGCACGGGAGCTCAAGACGGTGACCTGCTGTTCTTTGGCGCAGACAAGACCAAGATCGTCAACGATGCCATAGGGGCCTTGCGTCTCAAGGTCGGCCGCAGCGAATTCGGCAAGGCGGCGGGCCTGTTCGAGAACCGCTGGGCGCCGTTGTGGGTGGTGGACTTCCCCATGTTCGAGCACGACGAGGAGGAGGACCGTTGGGTGGCGGTGCACCACCCCTTCACCAGCCCCAAGGATGGCCACGAGGAGCTCATGGTGACCGACCCGGGCCAATGCCTGGCCAAAGCCTACGACATGGTGCTCAACGGCTGGGAACTGGGCGGCGGCTCGGTGCGTATCCACCGCGCCGACGTGCAGAGCAAGGTGTTCTCTGCGCTGAAGATTTCGCCCGAAGACGCGCGTGCCAAGTTTGGCTACCTGCTCGATGCCCTGCAGTACGGCGCCCCCCCGCACGGAGGCTTGGCATTTGGCCTGGATCGGTTGATCACCCTCATGACCGGGGCCGAATCGATCCGCGACGTGATTGCCTTCCCCAAGACGCAGCGCGCCCAGGATCTGCTGACCCAGGCGCCCGGCCCGGTGGACGAGAAGCAGCTGCGCGAGCTGCATATCCGCCTGCGCAACCCGGCGGTGGCGGGCAAGGCGGCCTGAGGCCAAGGCCTGTTCTCCGAGGGCGCCGAAGGCGCCCTTTTTTGTTTCAAACCGTTTTGTGCGGTTATCTGGCGGTATTTTTCATCAATTGCCCGTCTTTGTTACGATGGACTTTTGAAAGGAGTCCCCCATGCCAAAGACCCGTCAAGACACCCTCGCCGACAAGGACAAGCTGGTGGCCGACCTTCAGCGCGTGATTGCAGACGCCGAAGAACTCATGCAGGCCACCGCCAACCAGACCGAGGGCAAGGTGGCCGAACTGCGTGACCGGATCAATGAAAACCTGCGCGAGGCCCGCCACCGTCTGGCCGATGCCGAAGCCGCGATCCGGGAAAAAACCCGCGAAGTGGCCCGCGCCACCGACGACTACGTTCACGAGCACCCATGGTCCGCTATCGGTGCGGCCGCCGGTGTTGGCCTGGTGATCGGGCTGTTGATCGGTCGCCGCTGATCCGACGTCGCTTCCATGGCAGGCCCCCCGCGCTTTTCGGCCTCTTTGCGAGGCCTCGCATCCACTGTGCTTGAGCTGCTCCAGGTTCGCCTGGAACTGCTCAGCATCGAGGCACAGGAGGAGGTGTTGCGCGTCGGTGCCTTGCTCGTGTACGGCGCCGTCGCGGTGGCTTTTCTCAGCATTGGCGTGGTGCTGCTGGCCATCCTGATCACGGTGATGCTCTGGGACACCCATCGCCTGCTGTCCTTGGCCATCTTCACGGGCCTCTTTCTGGGTCTCGGAGGGCTGGCCGCCTGGTTGGCGCGTGAGCGCGTTCGCTCGGGGACGCGCCTTTTCTCTGCCAGTGTCGAGGAACTCAAGCAGGACCGAGAGGCCCTGCGTGCTGGCGGGGGAGACGCATGAACCAGCGCGCGCGCCTGCTGGCCCGGCGGCGCGAACGCCTGCTGCAGCGCTCGACGCATCTGCGTGACCGGATGTCGGCCGAGCTGCAGGTGGTGCAGCCGGCCCTGTCCTGGGCGGATCGCCTGCAGGACGCGTGGTATTGGCTGCGCGCGCATCCGCTGGCGGCCGTGGCGGGCTCCGCAGCCTTGGCCGTATGGCGTCCGCGCCGCGCGATCAACCTGGGTCTGCGGGCTTGGTCGGCCTGGAAGCTGTGGCAGCGCATGCGGGCCGCGGCGGCGGGTGGGCAACCTCCCCGCTGAAGCGACCGTGAAGATTCCCCGATCGGTGCTGGTGGTGATCCATACACCGGCGCTGGAGGTGCTGCTCATCGAGCGCGCCGACGCGCCCGGCTTCTGGCAGTCGGTCACCGGCTCCAAGGACCACGAATCCGAGAGCTTTGAGGCGACCGCCGTGCGCGAAGTGCACGAGGAAACTGGCCTCGATGCCCGTGCCGCCGGCCACCTGCTGACGGATTGGGGTCTGGAAAACGTCTATGAAATCTACCCGCAGTGGCGCCACCGCTACGCGCCAGGGGTTGTCCACAACACCGAACACGTGTTCGGTCTGTGCATCCCTCATGCCGTTGCGGTGACCCTGAATCCGCGTGAACACCGCGACCAGATCTGGCTGCCCTGGATCGATGCGGTCGATCGGTGTTTTTCGCCCTCCAACGCAGAGGCCATCTCCTGGCTGCCGCGACTCTTCGCCCGTGCAGCCGTCGACCAGGCGCGTTGATGGCATCATTTGTGCCCATGAGCATCCTGCGTGTCGCCACGTACAACATCCACAAAGGTGTGCAGGGCCTGGGGCCCGCACGCCGGTTGGAAATACACAACCTGGCGCATGCGGTCGAGCAGTTCGACGCCGACATCGTCTGCTTGCAGGAGGTGCGCCGGCATCACCGCAAGCTGGAGAAGCAGTTCACCCGCTGGCCGGACCTGGACCAGGCGGGTTACCTCTCGCCCGAAGGCTACGAGTCGGTTTACCGCACGAATGCCATCACCCGGCACGGCGAGCACGGCAATGCCTTGCTCTCGCGCTGGCCGGTCATCGACAGCAAGCACTCCGATGTGTCGGACCACCGGTTCGAGCAGCGGGGCCTGCTGCACGTGCGCTTGTTCGTCGATGGGTCCGAGGTGCACGTGGTGGTGGTGCACCTGGGGCTGATCCAGGCCAGCCGGGAGCGGCAGGTGCAGCGGCTGGGCCAGTACATCGAGGTGGAGGTGCCCGAAGGCGCGCCCCTGATCGTGGCTGGCGACTTCAATGACTGGGGCGCTCAACTGCTCAAGCCCATGGCCCATCTGGGGCTGCGCACCTTCGAGGACATCCGGTTGCCGACCTATCCCTCGCGCCTGCCGCTGCTGCACCTGGACCGCATTTTCGTGCGCGGCCTGCGCAGAGTGTCGGCCCATGTGCCGCACGGCAAGGCCTGGACGCGCATGTCGGACCACCTGCCCCTGATTGCCGAACTGGAGCTATGAGCGCGCCTGCCCGCATGGTCAAGGCCTCGCGCACCACGGTCGGGATCCTGAGGCGGGGGCATCAACTGCTGCTGCTGCAGGGGGGGGCGGCGTTCTTCCCCGCATTGGTGGAGGCCATGGATGCGGCACGCCAGGTCATCCACGTCGAAACCTACATCTTCGAGTTCGCCGGTTCGGCTCTCACGGTGGCCGAGGCCATGGAGCGGGCCGCACGCCGGGGCGTGGTGGTGCGGCTGGTGGTGGACGGCGTGGGGACGCCCTCCGTGCCGGCGGAATGGCAGGAACGTTTTGCCCGGGCCGGCGTGACCCTGCAGATATATGCCCCCCTGGGCCGTCTGGGCCTGCTGCTGCCCAGCCGCTGGCGCCGCCTGCACCGCAAGCTCTGTGTGGTGGATGGCGTGGTGGGCTTCTGTGGCGGCATCAATTTCATCGATGACCAGGAAGACGTGGCGCTGGGCCATCTGTCCGCTCCCCGGCTGGACTTCTCGCTGCGCGTGGCTGGCCCTCTGGTGCAAGACATGGTGGACACCATGGAACAGCTCTGGTGGCGCTTGCGCGCTGCGCGCAAGGCCCGACAGCGGGAGTTCAAGGCTGCCTGGGAGGCCTTGCGCGAGTCCCGTCCGGTCGGTGATTTCTCCCGGTTGCTGCACAACATCGAAGCGCGTGCCGAAGCGGCCATGGGCCGTGGATCGGACCTGGATGAAGGCGATGCGCCCCCGTGGCCGCTGGGGGTGGACGATGCACGGGCCACGCTGCTGCTGCGCGACAACGTGAGCCACCGCCACGACATCGAACGCGCCTACCTCAAGGCCATCGGCACAGCCAGGGACGAGATTGTCATCGCCAACGCCTATTTCATCCCCGGTCGCAAGCTGCGCAAGGCCCTGATGCTGGCGGCTGCGCGTGGCGTGCGGGTGCGGCTGCTGCTGCAGGGCAGGTACGAGCACTTCCTGCAGTACCGCGCGGCGCGCCCTGTCTATCGGCGCCTTCTGGCCGCGGGTATCGAGATCCACGAATACGCACCCAGCGCGCTGCATGCCAAGGTGGCTGTCGTGGACCGCCGCTGGTCCACCGTGGGCTCGACCAATCTCGATCCCCTGTCCTTGTTGCTGGCGCGGGAAGCCAATGTGATGACCACCGACCAGCGTTTCTCAGACATGCTGCACAACTGCCTGGACGACATTCTCCAGCGCGCCGGGCAACAGGTGGATGCCCAGTCGCTGCTCGGCCGTCCCTGGTACCAGCGCCTGCTCGACAGGGTGGCCTTCGGCATCATGCGCACCACGCTGTTTGTCACTGGTCACCGCTACTGAGCAGGCGTTCGGCCTGGCTTTTCCCCTGGTGCCGCAGGCCTGCGGGGCAGGTGTTAGCATCCGCCATGCTCAGGAAAGCCGAATCCGACATGACCACCGCCGCCCCCCCAGACGACGACATCGGCGTGCCCGTTTCCGTCAAGATCCGCGAACGCGTTCTGGCCGCCCGCCGACGCTTTCACTCCAATGACAACATTGCCGAATTCATCCAGCCCGGCGAACTCGACCAACTGCTGGATGAGGTGACGGTCAAGATGCAGGGCGTGCTCGACGCCATGGTCATCGACACGGAGAATGACCACAACACCGCAGACACGGCGCGCCGCGTGGCCAAGATGTACCTCAAGGAGGTTTTCAACGGGCGCTATGTCACGGCTCCCACGGTCACCGAGTTCCCCAATGCCGAGCACCTCAACGAGCTCATGATCGTCGGACCGATCACGGTGCGAAGTGCCTGCAGCCACCACTTCTGCCCCGTCATCGGACGCATCTGGATCGGTGTGATGCCCAACGAGCACACCAACGTGATCGGACTGTCCAAGTACGCCCGCCTGGCCGAGTGGATCATGGGGCGTCCGCAGATCCAGGAGGAGGCGGTGGTGCAACTCGCCGACCTCATCCAGGAAAAGACCCAGCCGGACGGCCTGGCCATCGTGATGGAGGCCAGCCACTACTGCATGGCCTGGCGTGGCGTGAAGGACATGGACAGCAAGATGATCAATTCGGTCATGCGGGGCGTCTTTCTCAAGGACCCCAACCTTCGGCGAGAATTCCTCTCGCTGATCCCCCGCTGAGATTTCTCCCTTAATCACTCGCGAGAAGACCTTCCATGCTGGTACGCCTGCTCTATGTCAGCCGCGCGGTCGAAAAGGACGCCAAGGCCATCGAATCCATTCTGGAGGCGTCTCGCACGCACAACATGGGCAATGGCATCACCGGAGTGCTCTGCTACGGCGGCGGCGTGTTCCTGCAGGCCATCGAGGGAGGGCGTGGAGCGGTGAATACGCTCTACAACCACATCGTCGCCGATCCGCGTCACACGGCCGTGGAACTGCTTCACTACGAAGAGATCACCGAGCGCCGGTTCGGTGGCTGGACCATGGGTCAGGTCAATCTCTCCAAGATCAACACCTCCATCGTGCTGAAGTACTCGGAGCGCCCGGAATTCGACCCCTATGCGGTGTCCGGCAAGGTGTCGCTTGCCCTGCTCGAAGAACTGATGGCCACCGCCAGCATCATCGGGCGCGCCTGACCCGCCGTGTTCTGGACCCTGCTGGGCTGCGACTTCACCAGCGCACCGGGCCGTCGCAAACCCATCACCCTGGCCGTGGGCCGCGTGGACCGTGGTCGCGTGATGCTGGAAGCCCTGGAGCGCTTCGAGTCGCTGCCGGCCTGGACCGCCCGTCTTGCCGAGCCGGGGCGATGGGTGGGCGGCTTCGATCTGCCCTTCGGTCTGCCGCGCGAACTGGTCACGGCCCTGGGTTGGCCGACCACATGGGGCGACTGCATCGCGCACTACACCCGCCTCTCGCGTGAAACGATCCGGGACACCTTCGCGGCATTCTGCGATGCGCGGCCCGTTGGCAGCAAGTTTGCCCACCGCGCCACCGACGGACCCGCAGGCTCCAGCCCCAGCATGAAGTGGGTCAATCCGCCGGTCGCCTTCATGCTGCATGCGGGCGTGCCTGGCCTTCTGGCCGCGGGCGTCACCCTGCCTGGCCTGTCTCCGGGTGACGGCGCTCGGATAGCGCTGGAAGCCTACCCCGGCCTGCTCGCGCGCAGCGTACTGGGTGGCACGTCGTACAAGAGCGACGACCGGGCTCGCCAGACGCCGGACCGGCTGATTGCCCGCCGCGCGCTCATCCATGCGCTGGAGAACGGCGATGCGCCCTTGCTGGCGGCGAGTGGCCTGCGGCTCAAGCTCAGCCATGGTCAGCGCGATACGCTGGCCGACGATGCCAGCGGCGACAGCCTGGACGCCGTGCTTTGCCTGCTGCAGGCCGCGTGGGCACTTCGCCAACACGAGGCGGGTCACCCCCGCTGGGGATTGCCCACCTTCGACCCTCTTGAAGGCTGGATCGTGACGGCCTGATCTCGTGCATGGCCCCGTATGCCGCGCGGTCATGGGGTCACGCCTAGAATGGCGGCGTCCGGTCTGTGGCCGGACACAGCGTTCTCAGGGCGGGGTGAGATTCCCCACCGGCGGTGATGGCGGCGTGTGGACACGACCGCACGAGTGCCGCGAGCGCCCGCGGCCGGTTTGTCCGGATCGTGGGGTCAGCAGACCCGGTGAGATCCCGGGACCGACGGTAAGGTGCCTGGCAACAGGCCCAGAGTCCGGATGAAAGAGAGCGCGAGCCCGTGTCCCTCAGGCGTGCGCGCCTGCGGCTGGACGCGTGCTTGTGCGCCCTGATTTTTTGGCCCCCTCTGCAGAGGTTCACCATGAATCAGACCGAAAACCCTTCCTCCCTTCTTCCTTCCCTGCCGGGCGAGTTGCGCTTTGCATTCGTCGAAGCCTCCTGGCATGCCGACATCGTCCACCAGGCGCGCGACGCCTTCTTTGCCGAAATGGCGGGCGCCGGCTTCGACGCGGGTGCCATTGATGTTTTCGATGTGCCTGGCGCCTTCGAGATCCCGTTGCATGCGCAGCGGCTGGCGCGCTCGGGCCGCTACGCCGCGGTGGTCGGCAGCGCGCTGGTGGTCGACGGCGGCATCTACCGCCACGACTTCGTGGCGCAGACCGTGGTGCAGGCGCTCATGCAGGTGCAACTCGACACCGGTGTGCCGATGATCTCTGCGGTGCTCACACCCCATCACTTCCATGAGCATGCCGAACACCGCAAGTATTTCCTGCGCCACTTCGCGGTGAAGGGCACCGAGGCGGCCCAGGCCTGCCTACAGACCGTGGCGGGGTTGCGGCGGCTGGACGGCCTTCTGCAGGCCTGAGGTCGGCGCGCTCCCACCGATGGGGGTTCTGCGGCGGGTCGATTCTGCGTAAGCTGTGCCGGTACTTCATCAGGAGAGGCCCATGTTCCCCTGGCTGTTTTTCTGGGCTCCGCAGGTCCAGCTGCCTTTCAGCGGCGACGTTGCCCAGCGCATCGAACCCCAGACCCAGTGGTTCTTCGACGCCATCCCGGCTGGCGCGGGCGATGGCGAGGTCGAGCGCAAGGCCTTCGAGGTGGCATCCTATGGTCGCCAGCTCGGGCTGATCACCGAGCTGCTGCTCGATCTCGCCGAGCAGACGCCGCCGCGCACGAAGGCCGGTCGCGCCGCGCGGCAACGGCTGCAGGACATCCGGTCGCGCATCGAGGCGATCAAGGTCTCCGACACCGCCGCGCTGGTCGCCGAGGTGGAGGCGGCGCTGGAGCGTCTGCGTCGTCTGAATCTGGCCGATCACGAGGCGCTGCGCCAGCGCCTGGCCGCGCGCCGCTGAACCGTTTTGGTGCATCATCGGCTGTGGCGCCGCGTCGAAGCGCCGACATCACACAAGGGGCTTTTTCATGAACACTGCCAAGCTGGTTGGCGTCATCCTCATCGCGGCCGGCGTCATCGGCCTGGTCTATGGCAGCTTCAGCTACACCAAGGACACGCAGGCGCTGAAGCTCGGACCGGTTGAGGTGACGGTGAAGGAAAAGGAAACCATCAACGTACCGGTGTGGGCCGGCGTCGGCGCCATCGTGGTGGGCGGCGTGCTGCTGCTCATGGGAGGCCGCAAAGGCTGACCGCCTTGCGCTGCTCTTGGCTGCGTACCGCTGGGCTCGCGTTGCTGGGATGCGGCTGGCTCGTGCCGGCTGTGGCCCAGGCGCCTGACGAGGCCGTGTACGCCGCGCGCGTGAGCCGGGTGTTCGATGGCGACACCCTCTGGGTCCAGCCCCTGGAGGGCGGTCGCTACCGCAAGCTGCGCATCGACGGCATCGACGCGCCGGAGATCTGCCAGGAGGGTGGCCTGGCCGCTCGCGATGTCCTGGCGGCCCGCGTACTGCACCAGGTGGTCGAGGTGCGCGTGCGGCGCCATGACGACTACGGACGCGGCCTGGCGCGCCTGAGGCACCAGGGGGATGACATCGGTGGCTGGCTGGTGTCGCAAGGGGTGGCTTGGTCGTACCGCTGGGGACGCAGTCCGGGGCCGTATGGACGCGAAGAAGAGGCCGCGCGCCGGGCCCGCCTGGGCGTGGTGGCCGACACCTCCGCCGAGCAGCCGCGCGATTTCCGCCGACGCCACGGGCCCTGCGCGTGGCCCTGATCGCAGGTCAGGGACGGGAGGCGCACACCGCGCAATGGGGATTGCGCGGCAGCTCGATCTGCTGGAAGGCCATGTCACGCCCGTCGAGCATCAGCAACTGGCCACTCAGGCGTGAGCCCAGGCCGGTAAGCAGCTTGAGGGCTTCGGCAGCCTGCATGCTGCCGAGGATGCCCACCAGCGGCGCGAAAACGCCCATGGTGGCGCACAGGGCCTCTTCCAGACCGGCGTCCTCCGGAAATACGCAGGCGTAGCAAGGCCGCGCAGGGTCGCGCGTGTCGTAGACGCTGAGCTGCCCATCCATGCGGATGGCAGCGCCCGATACCAGCGGCCGGCCGTGCCTCACGCAGGCGCGGTTGATGGCGTGCCGAATGGCGAAATGGTCGGTGCAGTCCAGGACCACGTCGGCGGTCGGTACCAGCGCATCGAGCAACGCATCGTCGGCGCGCCGTACCAGCGGCGTGACCTGCACATCGGGGTTGAGGGCGGTGATCGCCTCGCGCACCGATTCAGCCTTGGGCTGGCCCACTCGGGCGAGGTTGTGGGCGATCTGCCGCTGAAGGTTCGTCTCATCCACCACATCGTGGTCCACCACGGTGATGCGGCCAACGCCGGCGCTGCCCAGATACAGCGCAACGGGTGACCCCAGGCCACCGGCGCCAATCACCAGCGCATGCGAGGCCAGCAGCTTCTCCTGCCCTTCGACACCCAGTTCGTCGAGCAGGATGTGGCGCGAATAGCGCAGGAGCTGGGCGTCGTCCAAGGCGGGCGTGCTCAAAGCAGGGCCCGGGGGCCGGGCCGCAGCGGAAGGATCAGTTTTCCTTCTTCTCTTCGGGGCGGACAACGAGCGACTTGCTGACCAGCACGGGCTGGCCCTTGAGCTGGTTGAGTGCCTGCTGCAACTGGAAATCCTTGTCGGAACCGAACTCGGGGACGAGGCGCTGTCCGGGGTTCTTGCGCGCTTCTTCCTCCACGCGCTTGCGGGCCGCCTCGCGTGCTTCCTCGCGCTGCTGTTCTTCGGCGCGGCGTGCGTCCGTCATGGGGGCGTTTTCGTTCTCCTTGCCGTTCATCAGGTGTTTCTGCAGGTCCGCTTCGCGGGTGCGCAAGGCTGAGAAGACGTTGCCATCGGGCGTTTCGTCGACCATCACGTCGGGCACGATGCCTTTGGCCTGGATGGAGTTGCCCGAAGGCGTGTAGTAGCGCGCAGTGGTCAGCTTCAGGCCGGTATCAGGGCCCAGCGGGCGCACGGTCTGAACGGAGCCTTTGCCAAACGTCTGGCTGCCCAGGATGGTGGCGCGCTTGTGGTCCTGCAGCGCGCCCGCCACGATTTCGCTGGCCGAGGCGGAGCCCTCGTTGACCAGAACCACGAGCGGCACGCGTTTGAGCGCGCCCTTGGTGTTTTCGGTCAACCGCTTGACGGGGTCGGTGCCGCCGCGGCGCAGGTAGTGCTGCGGAATGGCCTTGTAGACGAACTTGCTGTCCTCGAGCTGGCCGTTGGTGGACACCACGGTCACGTTCTCGGGCAGGAAGGCTGCGGAGAGTGCCACCGCTGCATCCAGCAGACCGCCCGGGTCGTTGCGCAGATCCAGCACCAGGCCCTTGAGTTGCGGTTCGGCCTTGTAGAGGTCTTCCACCTTGCGGGCGAAATCCTCAATGGTGCGTTCCTGGAACTGGGAGACGCGCACCCAGGCGTACCCTGGCTCGATCACTCGGGACTTCACGCTCTGGGTCTTGATCTCCTCGCGCGTGATGGTTACGGGGAAGGTGCGGTCCTCGTCCTTGCGGAAGATGGTCAGCAGAACCTTGGTGCGGGGCTCGCCGCGCATGAGCTTGACGGCCTCGTTGATCGTCAGGCCCTTGACCAGGGTGTCGTCGATCTTGGTGATCAGGTCGCCGGTCTTGAGCCCGGCCCGGAAGGCGGGTGAGTCCTCGATCGGGGAGACCACCTTGACCAAGCCATCCTCCATGGTGATCTCGATGCCCACGCCGACGAAGCGCCCACTGGTGCCCTCGCGGAATTCCTTGAATGACTTCTTGTCGAAGTATTGCGAGTGCGGGTCCAGGCTGGCGACCATGCCCGAAATCGCGTCGGAAATCAGCTTCTTCTCGTCAACTGGCTCGACATAGTCGGTCTTGACCATGCCGAACACCGCCGCGAGTTGCTGCAGTTCCTCCAGGGGCAGGGGTGCGAGCGTGCCGCGCGCGACCGCCTGCAACTGGACCGTGGTCAACGCGCCGGCCACCGCGCCAATGGCCACCCAGCCAGCAATCTTCAGCTTGTGACTCACCTGTTTTCCCATCGAAATACCTCAGAAAGACGCCCATGCGGGCCCGGCATGGCCCTGCCGGGCCAATATACACCTTGGAGGAGACGGGCGTGCTTCGGTTCCCCGGCCACGCATCGCGCCGCCGGCCCCGGCGTGACAGATCACCCGCTCAGGCCTTGCCCTGGGCTGCCACAGAGGCCGCCGCCCGCGCAGCCGCCTCGGCGTCGCCCAGGTAGTAGCGTTTCAAAGGCTTGAGGTCGGGGCCGAGCTCGTAGACCAGCGGAATGCCGTTGGGGATGTTCAGACCGACGATGTCCGAGTCGGAAATGCCGTCCAGGTACTTGACCAAGGCCCGAATGCTGTTGCCATGGGCCGCCACCACCACGCGCTTGCCTCCGAGGATGGCGGGCGCCATGGCCTCGTTCCAGAACGGGAGGACGCGTGCCACGGTGTCCTTGAGGCACTCGGTCAGCGGCACCTCCTCCGGCTTGAGACGGTCGTAGCGGCGATCGCCTCGTTCGCAACGGGGGTCGCCCGGCTCGAGAGCGGGTGGCGGTGTGTCGTAGCTGCGGCGCCAGACCAGCACCTGTTCATCGCCGTACTGGCGGGCCATGTCGGCTTTGTTCAACCCCTGGAGCGCACCGTAATGGCGCTCGTTGAGGCGCCAGCTGTGCACGACCGGCAGCCAGGTGCGGTCCATCTCGTCCAGCACGTGCCAGAGGGTGCGGGTGGCGCGCTTGAGGACGCTGGTGTAGGCGAGGTCGAAGTCATATCCCTCGGCCTTGAGCAGGCGACCGGCGGCGACGGCTTGGTTCAGACCGACCGGCGTGAGATCGACGTCCGTCCAGCCAGTGAAGCGGTTTTCAAGGTTCCAGGTGGATTCACCGTGGCGGATCAGCACGAGTTTGTACATGGGACGGGTGCGGAATTGAAGGAGGGTGGTCAAGGACGGGCGGACGACGCCCGGGGGCGGCCGGACGGTGTCCGGAAAGTTTGCGCGGGGACTGGCAGGGCAAGGCGCAGGCAAGCATTCTAAAATCCCTCGCTTACTCGAAAGGTGTCTCAGTGAGTTTCTTCATCGAAAACTGGATTCTTATCGCCGTGGCATTCACCGCCGGCGCCATGCTGGTGTGGCCGGCGGTGGCTGCTGGTGGTCGCGCCGGCACGCTCAATGCTGCGCAGGCGGTGCAACGCATGAACCACGACAAGGCGGTGGTGGTGGACGTCTGCGAGCCGGGCGAGTTCGCCGCCGGGCACGTCAAAGGCGCGAAGAACCTGCCGCTGGGCGAACTGGAAGCCAAGCTCCCGGGTGTCGTCAAGAACAAGGCGATGCCCATCGTCATGGTGTGCGCCAGCGGCGCACGGGCCAACCGTGCCGTGGCCATCGCCCGCAAACTCGGCTATGCGGACGCGCAATCCCTCTCGGGTGGCATGGGTGCCTGGCGGGCGGCCAACCTGCCGGTCGAAAAAGACTGATCATCTGCCGCTTCCCGGTTTGCAGGATCCTTCCATGGCCAAAGTCAAGATGTTCACCAGCGCCTATTGCCCGTATTGCAGCCGGGCCAAGTCCTTGCTCGAACGCAGGGGCGTGGTGGACATGGAGGAGATCTATGTCGATGGACAGCCCGAGCTGCGTTCGCAGATGACGCGGCTGACCGGCCGGACCAGCGTGCCCCAGATCTTCATCGGCGACACCCACGTGGGGGGCTGCGACGATCTGCATGCGCTCGATGGCCAGGGCGGCTTGATGCCGCTGCTGCAGGCCTGACCCTCCCGCCAGTGAAGGCCCGGCCTGGGCCGGGCTGACATAATCCGCTTTTCGCCCGCTGTGGGAGAAGCCATCCCCGGCGGGTTTGCGTTTGCCCTTTTTCCGAGACACACCATGGCAGAAAACCAGGAACCGACCTTTCAGATCCAGCGCGTCTACCTCAAGGAGGCTTCGCTGGAGCAGCCCAATTCGCCGGCCATCCTGCTGGAGCAGGAGCAGCCCTCGGTGGACATTCAGCTGGGTGTGGAAGCCAGCCCCGTGGCCGATGGTGTGTTCGAGGTCAGTGTGACCGCCACCGTGACCACCAAGATCAAGGACAAGACGGTGTTCCTGGTCGAGGCCAAGCAGGCCGGCATTTTCGAGATCCGCAACCTGCCGCAGGAGCAGATGGGTCCGATCATGGGCATCGCCTGCCCGCAGATCGTCTACCCCTACCTTCGCGGCAACGTGGCCGACATCGTGCAGCGCGCCGGCTTCCCGCCCGTGCATCTGGCCGAGATCAATTTCCAGGCCATGTACGAACAGCAACAGGCCCAGGCGGAGCAGGACGCACCGCGCATCGTTACGCAGTAAGCACAGCGGACGGACCGCAGGCCCGATGAACATCATCGTGCTTGGCGCGGGCGCCTGGGGCACAGCCCTGGCGGTCAGCGCCGCCGCGCAGGACGGGGCATTTCGCCAGGTCAGCCTGTGGGCGCGCGACCCGCAGCAGGCGCGCGACATGCGTGAGCGGCGCGAGAACCAGCGCTACCTGCCGGGCGTGGTGCTGACGCCCGCGCTTGACGTCCTGGATGGTCCACTGGATGGGTTGGGGGCGACCTTGTGGTCCGCCGACCTCGTCGTATTGGGGACGCCGATGGCCGGCTTGCGCGGCCTGCTGACGCAACTGGCGGAACATACGTCCCCAGTGGCCTGGCTGTGCAAGGGCCTGGAGGCCCCGCAGGACCCCGCCTGGGGGTCTGGCCTGATGGGACACGAGATCCAGCAGCAGGTGGCGCCTCGGCTCAAGGCCGGGGTGCTCAGCGGGCCGAGCTTCGCGCAGGAAGTGGCCCGCGGCCAGCCGACGGCCCTGGTGGCGGCGAGCGAGTTCGCCTGTGTGCGCGATGTGCTGGTGGCGGCGTTTCACAGTTCCAGCCTGCGCGTCTACGCCAACGAGGACATCGTGGGCGTGGAGGTGGGCGGAGCGGTGAAAAACGTGCTGGCCATCGCCACCGGCCTGTGCGATGGCCTGGCGCTGGGCCTGAATGCGCGCGCCGCGCTCATCACGCGCGGCCTGGCCGAGATGACCCGCCTGGGTGTGGCGCTGGGTGCCCGCACCGAGACCTTCATGGGGCTCTCCGGTCTGGGGGATCTGGTGCTGACGGCGACCGGCGACCTGTCTCGCAACCGCAAGGTCGGCCAGCTGCTGGCGCAAGGCCTGGGTTTGCAGGAGGCGCTGGCGTCGCTGGGCCACGTGGCGGAAGGGGTCTACAGCGCGCAGACCGTGGTGCAGCGGGCGCGCTTGCTGGGCGTGGACATGCCCATCAGCGAGGCCGTTGTGGCACTTCTGGAGGGCAGGTTGAAGCCCGCACAGGCCGTGGCCGCTCTGATGGGGCGGGATCCCAAGCAGGAAGCGCAGTAGGCCGGGAAGCCCTCTGGAGTCTGCGAACCACCCGTTCCAGCCAGAGAGAACGCCGCAGGTCCGGCATTGGCTCTGGAGACAATGTCCGGGAAGGCGTGCGAAATGCGGCGCGGAGGTTTGCGCAGCTAGATTTCGAAGTTGTCGATGAGGCGCGTCTTGCCGAGGCGGGCCGCGCCGAGCACGACCAGTGCGTCACCTGCCTGAGGCGGCTGGAGGTCGGTGCGGCGGCGCACGGTGAGGTAGTCGGGCTGCCACCCGCGTGCGGCCAGCGCTTGCAAGGCGCGCGCCTCCAGTCCGGGGAGGTGGCGAGACAGGCCATCCGCGGCCGCCAGGGCATCGCGTCCCAGCGCGCGCAGCGCCAGCGAAAGCTGGACCGCTTCGGTGCGCTCGGCTTCGCTCAGGTAGCCATTGCGTGAGCTCAGCGCGAGACCGTCCTCGGCGCGCTGCGTGGGCACGCTCACGACGTTGATGGGCAACGCGAACTGCTGCACCATGCGCCGGATCACCATCTGTTGCTGGTAGTCCTTCTGTCCGAAGACCGCGTGGCGCGGCCCCTTGGCTTCGCTGAGCACACACTGGAAGAGCTTCATCACCACGGTACACACGCCAGTGAAGAAGCCGGGGCGGAAATGTCCCTCCAGGATGTCGGCGATCTCCGGCGGAGGCTGGACCTTGAATCCCTGGGGTTCGGGATACATCTCTTTTTCCGACGGCGCGAACACCACGTCGCAGCCTTCTGCCGCGAGCTTGTCGCAGTCGGCCTGCAAGGTGCGTGGGTAGGTGTCGAAATCCTCGTGCGGTGCGAACTGCAACCGGTTGACGAAGATGCTGGCCACGGTGACGTCGCCCAGCGGCCGGGCGGCGCGGATCAGGTTCAGGTGGCCTTCATGCAGGTTGCCCATGGTGGGCACGAGGGTGGGTGCGTCGTAGGCCCGCAGCGCGGCGCGCAACGCCTCGATGGTGTGAACGAGTTTCATGATGTGGGGTGATGGGCATGGAGCGAGGACGCCGCACCGAACGACAACCGCCTGGCGCGGAACCTCCGGTTTACCAGGCGTGCAGGGCGTCGTCCGGGAAACTGCCGTTCTTGACGGCAGCCACGTAGGCGGCCATGGCATCGCGCACGCTGTTGGCACCTTCCATGAAGTTGCGCACGAACTTGGGGTTCTTGCCGAGGTTGATGCCCAGCATGTCGTGCATCACGAGGACCTGCCCGGCGGTGCCCTTGCCCGCGCCAATGCCGATGGTGTGGCAGTGCCTGAGTTGCTGGGTGATCTCCGTGGCGAGCGCCGCTGGCACCATCTCCAGCACCAGCATCGTGGCGCCCGCGTCCTGCAGCTCGAGGGCTTGGCGCTTGAGCGTGAGCGCGGCGGTTTCGTCGCGGCCCTGCACCCGGTAGCCGCCCAGCGCATGCACGGTCTGGGGCGTGAGGCCCAGGTGGGCACAGACGGGTATGCCGCGTTCGACCAGGAAGCGCACGGTCTCGGCGGTCCAGCCGCCGCCCTCGAGCTTGATCATGTGCGCGCCCGCGTGCACCAGCTTGGCCGCGTTGCGCATCGCCTGCTCTTTGGACTCGTGGTAGCTGCCAAAGGGCAGATCCCCCAGCAGCCAGGCGGTGCCTTGCACGCGGCGCAGGCCGCGTGCCACGCTTTCCACGTGGTAGGCCATGGTTTCCAGTGTCACGCCTGCGGTGCTGGCCAGACCCTGGCAGACCATGCCCAGCGAATCGCCAACCAGGATGCACTCCACGCCGGCCGCATCGGCCACCGCGGCGAAGGTGGCGTCGTAGGCTGTGAGCATGGTGATTTTCTCGCCGCGTTCGCGCAGTTCCGCCAGGCGCGGCAGGCTCACCGGCTTGCGTTGCGGCAGGGGGGATGCCGCAGGCAGCGTGCCGTAGGGCGTGGCCATGGGCGTGGGGGAAGTGGGGGTGCTCATGTGCGTGGTCCGCGCAATGGCGGGGGGTCGGTCAGAATGGGGGGGACTATAGACCATCCCGGTATGCTTGCGGCCCATGAAACATTTCTCTGAATTCAGCTCCGAAGACATCCGCGAACTGGCCCGGGCCGATGTGGCCCGGGCGCTCGCCGAAGACGTCGGCGGTGGCGATCTGACGGCGGCGCTGGTGAATGCGGCGCGGCCAGCGCGCGCGCGCATCCTGGCGCGCGAATCCGCGGTCATCTGCGGATCGCCGTGGGTGGAGGCGGCGGTGCTGGCCCTGGACCCGCGGGCGCGCCTGCAATGGCATGTGGCCGAAGGTACCCGCTGTGCTGCCGACCAGGTGGTGCTCAGCATCGAGGGCCTGGCCCAGCCGCTGCTCACGGCCGAACGTACCGCGCTCAATTTCCTGCAGTTGCTCTCTGCCGTGGCCACGCGCACCGCGAGCTTTGTCGATGCCGTGGCCGGCACCCGCGCTCAGATCGTGGACACGCGCAAGACCCTGCCGGGCCTGCGGCTGGCCCAGAAGTACGCCGTGAAGACCGGTGGCGGTGTCAACCACCGCATCGGTCTGTACGACGCCGTGCTCATCAAGGAAAACCACATTGCCGCCGCGGGTGGCGTGGCCCAGGTGCTGCAGCGTGTGCGCGACACCGCGCCTGCGGCCCGCTTCGTGGAAATCGAGGTGGAGACGCTGGCCCAGCTGGAGGAAGCGCTCGCGCATGGGGCGACCATGGTGCTGCTGGACAACATGGCGCCAGCGGACCTGCGCGAGGCGGTGCACCGCAACGCCGGGCGTGCGGTGCTGGAGATCTCCGGCGGCGTGAACCTGCAGACGGTCCGGGCCCTTGCGGAAACCGGGGTCGACCGCATTTCCATCGGGAGCCTGACCAAGGACGTCAAGGCCACCGACTTCTCCATGCGCTTCGAGGCCATTTGAGCCCGAGGTGCGTTTTCTTCGGAGGCAAAACAAGATGAACCCCACGGCAGCCAGCGACGTGATCGACGTCGAGTACGAACAACCTGCATGCCCGACGCAGCACGCCTGGGCGCGCGTACCGGTGGAACCCGGTCCGAAGCAACGGGCCGAACTCAAGGAGCGCATCCGCGCACTGCTCAAGCAACGCAATGCGGTGATGGTGTCGCACTACTACGTGCACCCTGACCTGCAGGACCTCGCGGTGGAGACCGGCGGCATCGTCAGCGATTCGCTCGAAATGGCGCGCTTCGGACGTGACCATCCCGCCACCACCCTGGTGGTTTCCGGCGTGCGCTTCATGGGTGAGACGGCCAAGATCCTGAGCCCGGAAAAGACGGTGCTCATGCCCGACCTGGACGCCAACTGCTCGCTGGACCTGGGCTGCCCGATCGACGAATTCAGTGCCTTCTGCGACGCCCACCCCGACCGCACGGTGGTGGTGTATGCGAACACCAGCGCGGCGGTGAAGGCGCGTTCCGACTGGCTGGTCACCTCCAGTTGCGCGCTGGACATCGTGCGCGCGCTCAAGGACAAAGGGCACAAGATCCTCTGGGCGCCGGACAAGCACCTGGGCGCCTACATCCAGCGCGAAACCGGTGCCGACATGGTCATGTGGTCTGGCTCGTGCATCGTGCACGACGAGTTCAAGGCCTTCGAACTCGAAGCGCTCATCAAGGAGCACCCCAAGGCCAAGGTGCTGGTTCATCCGGAGAGTCCCGCCGACGTCGTGGCGTTGGCCGACGCGGTCGGCTCGACCTCGGCCATCCTCAAGGCCGCGCGCGAGATGGACGCCACCGAGTTCATCGTCGCCACCGACAACGGCATGATGCACATGCTGCGTCAGCAGAACCCCGGCAAGGTGTTCTTCGAGGCGCCTACCGCCGGCAACAGCGCCACCTGCAAGAGCTGCGCGCACTGCCCCTGGATGGCCATGAACGGCCTGGCCGGTGTGGCGCAGGTGCTGGAGAAAGGCCTGAACCAGATCCACGTGGATCCGGCGCTGATCGAGCGGGCCCGTCTGCCGATCGACCGCATGCTGGCGTTCACGGCGGCTCAGCGCGGAGGGCAGAACCCCGGCGCCCTGGTGCCCCACATCGGCGCTGCGTAAGAACGCTGCTGTCGCCGCGCTGGCGCGGACTACTCGAGGGCGTCCCTTACCTCGCCGGCGGCACCAGTATCGTCGGCTTGGCTTCGGGCAGCAGGTCAGGGTAGTCGCGGCTGAAGTGCAGGCCGCGGCTTTCGTGCCGCATCATGGCCGACATCACGATCAGGTCGGCCACCTGCACGAGGTTGCGCAACTCCAGCAGGTCGCGCGTGACGTGGAATTGCGAGTAGAACTCGTGGATTTCCCGCTGCAGCAGCGAGATGCGGTGCGCGGCGCGCTCCAGCCGCTTGTTGGTGCGCACAATGCCGACGTAGTCCCACATGAAGCGGCGCAGCTCGTCCCAGTTGTGCGAGATCACCACCTGCTCGTCGGCGTCCGTCACCTGGCTGTCGTCCCACAGGGGCATGGCGGGCATGGGCACGCTGCCGGCGTTGAGGATCGCGCCGACGGCGCCTTGGGCGAACACCATGCATTCGACCAGCGAGTTGCTGGCCAGCCGGTTGGCACCGTGCAGGCCGGTGCAGGTGGTTTCGCCCACCGCATACAGGCCGGCGATGCCGGTGCTGCCGGTGAGGTCGGTCACCACGCCGCCGCAGGTGTAGTGCGCCGCCGGCACCACGGGAATGGGCTCCTTGGTGATGTCGATGCCCAGTTCCGCGCAGCGCGCCAGGATGTTGGGGAAGTGCTCACGCAGGAACTCGGCCGGCTGGTGGGAGATGTCCAGGTGGACGCAGTCCAGACCGTGCTTCTTCATCTCGAAGTCGATGGCGCGGGCCACCACGTCGCGCGGCGCGAGTTCGGCGCGCGGGTCATGGTCGGGCATGAAGCGGTGACCTCCCAGCGCAGGAGGCAGCTTGAGCAACCCGCCTTCGCCACGCACCGCTTCGGAGATCAGGAAGCTCTTGGCGTGAGGGTGGTAGAGACAGGTGGGGTGGAACTGGATGAACTCCATGTTGCCCACTTGGCAGCCGGCGCGCCAGGCGGCGGCGATGCCGTCGCCGGTGGCGGTGTCGGGATTGGTGGTGTAGAGATAGACCTTGCCCGCGCCGCCGGTGGCCAGCACGGTGTGGGTGGCGCTGAAGGTGACGACCTCGTCGCGCACGGTGTCGAGCACGTAGGCGCCGTAGCAGCGCTCGGCCTGGCGCGGAGCCGGGTCGTGGTCGGGCAGCTTGCGGTCGGTGATCAGGTCCACCAGCATGTGGTGCTCGAAGATCTTGATCTGCGGCGTGGCCAGCACGCGCTCCAGCAGCGTGGCCTGCACGGCCGCACCGGTGGCGTCGGCCGCGTGCACGATGCGCCGGTGGCTGTGGCCGCCCTCGCGCGTGAGGTGCAGTTCGCCGTCCTCGGTCGAGAAGGGGACGCCCAGCTCGCGCAGCCAGGCAATGGCCGCGGGCGCGTTCTCCACCGTGAAGCGGGTGGCTTCCAGATCGCACAGGCCGGCGCCCGCGACCAGCGTGTCATCGACGTGGGAGGCGTAGCTGTCGCCCTCGGCCAGCACGGCGGCCAGGCCGCCCTGGGCCCAATTGCTCGAACCATCGGTGAGGGCGCGCTTGGTCACCACGGCTACCCGGTGCGTGGGGGCGAGGTGCAGGGCGGCGGTGAGGCCGGCCAGCCCGCTGCCAATGATGAGAACGTCAAAGCGGTGCAAGTCGGTCATGCTGCGCGGAGGTGGTACGGGAGCCGCCCCATGGGGCGGCGGGGCGCGGTGGCGGTCATGCGCTGGGGGTGTAGGCCAGCCGCACGTAGATGGGGGCGAAGGCTTCGGCCTGGGTCAGCTCGATCAGGGTTTCCTTGGCCAATTCCAGCATGGCGATGAAGGTCACGACCAGCACGGGCGCGCCCATGGCAGGGTCGAACAGGTCGCCGAATTCGACGAACTTCTGGCCCTGGAGCCGCCGCAGCACGATGCTCATGTGCTCGCGGACGGAAAGCTCCTCGCGGCTGATCTTGTGGTGCTGCACCAGCCGGGCACGGCGCAGGATGTCGCGCCAGGCGCTCTGCAGGTCCAGCGCGCTCACGTCAGGGAAACGGGGCGCCAGCGCCTGCTCCACATAGACCTGGGCACGCAGGAAGTCGCGGCCGTATTGCGGGCAGTCGGCCAGGCGCTGCGCGGCCAGCTTCATCTGCTCGTATTCCAGCAGGCGGCGCACCAGTTCGGCGCGCGGGTCTTCCGGCTCCTCGCCCTCGGCCGTCTTTTTCGGCGGCAGCAGCATGCGCGACTTGATCTCGATCAGCATGGCGGCCATCAGCAGGTACTCTGCCGCCAGTTCCAGGTTGCTGGCGCGGATCTCGTCGACGTAGCTCAGGTACTGGCGTGTCACCGCCGCCATGGGAATGTCGAGGATGTTGAAGTTCTGCTTGCGGATCAGGTAGAGCAGCAGGTCCAGCGGTCCTTCGAAGGCCTCCAGGAAGATCTGCAGCGCGTCGGGCGGGATGTACAGGTCGCGCGGCAGCGCGAACAGCGGTTCGCCGTAGAGGCGGGCGAGCGCCACGTGGTCCACCACGGTGGGCAGCACCTCGTCCAGGCCTTGCGGGGCCTCGTCGAGCATATGGGGCTCGCCGCTCATGGCGTGGGGGTTCAGGCCTGGTCGGCGCTGGTCTGGTAGACGTAGGGCTTCTGAGGCACCCGCGCGGCCTCGGCCCTGGCCTGGAATTCCCGGTCGATCTGCTTGTCCCACAGACGCGCCCGGCCTTCGCGCTGCGATGCCTCCAGCCCGGGTCGCGTGGCCTTGAGCTGTTCGATGAACTGCGTCGTGTCGGACGTGTAGTCGGGGCGGCGGAAGAAGGACATGGTGGTCTGGCGGGCAGGGCGAAAGGAAGAGGGATTTTACCGGGCCGGCCCACCGGGCGGGCTCCGGGGTCATTGGCAGGTGGTCAGGCGCGTGGCGAACCCGGAACGCTCGATCAGGGAGCGCGGCTGCTCATGCAGGCCGACCATGCCGAGTTGGCCACCCCGTTTGTGCACCGCCTTGTGCAACTGCTCCAGCGCATCCAGCCCGGTGGTGTCCAGGGAAATGAGCTGGCTGGCGTCGAGCATGACGTTGACGGGGCCGGGGTGTTGCTCCACCTCGGCCACGATCGGGTCGATCTTGGCCACCGCGCCGAAGAACAGCGAGCCGTAGAGGCGGTAGGTGAGCTGCTGCGGGGTGCGGGCCACGGCCTCGGCGCGGAAGATGGCGCTCTGGCGCCGCACGAACAGCACCACCGCCAGCACCAGCCCCAGTTCCACCGCCACGGTGAGATCGAAGACGATGGTCACGAAGAAGGTGGACAGCAGCATCAGCCGGTAGTGGTTGCTGAAGTGCCGCAGGCGTGCGAACTCGCGCCACTCGCCCATGTTCCAGGCCACGAACAGCAGCACGCCGGCCAGCACCGCCAGCGGGATGTGGAAAGCCAGGGGTGCGGCCAGCAGCACCACGGCCGCCAGGGTGAGCGCATGCACCATGCCCGCCACGGGCGAGACGGCACCCGAGCGGATATTGGTGACGGTGCGCGCGATGGTGCCGGTGGCCGGCATGCCGCCAAAGAACGGCACCACGGTGTTGGCGATCCCCTGGGCCATCAGCTCCTGGTTGGGGTCGTGCTTGGGGCGGTCGCCCAACTGGTCGGCCACGCGTGCGCACAGCAGGGACTCGATCGCTCCGAGCAGGGCAATGGTCAACGTGGGCGTTACGAGCAGGCGCGCGGTCTCCCAGGAGAACTCCGGCAGTTGGAACGCAGGGGCGCCTTGCGGTATGCCGCCGAAACGTGAGCCGATGGTCTCCACCGGCAGGTGCAATGCCCAGGCCAGCAGGGTGAGCGTGACCAGCGCCACCACCGGACCGGGGATGCGCGAGGTGGCGCGCAGCGCGCTGACGGTGTCCAGGGCTTGCAGCTGGCGGCGGAACTGCGAATCCACCGCCCACAGCCGCGGCCAGAGGAAGAGCCCCAGCACGCACAGCGCGCCCAGCCCGAGGGCATAGGGGTTGAAGCTGCCGATGTGCTCGGCCATGGCGCCGATCTGGCCGAAGAAGCTGGCCGGCATGTGGGGGATGGCCAGCCCGAGCAGGTCGCGCACCTGCGACAGCGCGATCAGCACGGCGATACCGTTGGTGAAGCCCAGCACCACGCTCACCGGCACGTAGCGCACCAGCGAGCCCAGCCGGAACAGGCCCATGAGGAAGAGCAGCACGCCCGCGCTGGCGGTGGCGATGAGCAGGTTGGCGACGCCGTAGCGCTCCACGATGCCGTAGACGATGACGATGAAGGCGCCTGCCGGGCCCCCAATCTGCACCGAGGTGCCGCCCAGCGCGGCGATCAGGAAGCCCGCAATGATGGCGGTCCACAGGCCCGCTTCGGGCTTGAGGCCGCTGGCGATGGCAAAGGCCATGGCCAGTGGAAGGGCCACGATGCCCACCGTGGTGCCCGCGCCCAGGTCGCGCGCCAGCTTGTCCCGGTCGTAGCCCCGCAGATCCCGCAACAGCCGGGGCCGGAATGGGGCCAGGGGCGGCAGTCCTTTCAGCATCGTGGCATGTTACCTTTCGCAACCCTTGCTGGGCCTGACGGTTCGAGGGGTACCGGGGCGGGGTATACACTGAATTTTTGTGTGGCGACAAGGGGTCTGCATGCGAGGAACGGCGGTGTGGCGGGGGCTGGTGCTGGCGGGGTGTCTGGCGCTGCTGGCGGCCTGCGACCAGCAGAACATCGGTGAACTCGAGGAGGGCGTGTCCACCGAAGCCGATGTGCGCGAGCGCTTTGGCGCTCCCGAGGCGGTCTGGGAGGGCGAGGACGGGGCCCAGATCTACGAGTACAACCGCCAGCCCGCGGGCCACCGCAATTACATGATCACCATCGGGCCCGACGGCAAGATGGCCGCACTGCGCCAGGTGCTGACACCGCAGAACTTCGCGCGGGTGACGCCGGGCATGCCGATGGAGGCGGTGCGCCGCATGCTGGGCAAACCCATGAAAGTGACCCCCTACGAAGCGAAGCGGCAGACGCACTACGACTGGCGTTACCTCGACGGTCCCAACGCGAGCGACTCGAAGATCTTCACCGTGGTGTTCGACAGCGACCTGCGGGTGGTGTCCACCGGGTCGGTGCGCGACCCTGAGCTGGACCCCAAGTAAGCATCAGGGCGCACGCAGGCGCTGCCAGTCGTCCAGTGCCGGGCGCAGCACGAGCAGCAGCAGCAGCGCCGCCAGCGGGACGGTGCTGACGAAGCCCACGTGTTTGAAACCCAGGGCGCCGGCCAGGCCGCCAACGAAGAAGCAGGCGATGAGCTGACCGTGTACGCGCAGGCGCTGCCGATCGGCCAGGACCGGTTCGGCGCCAGGATGCCGGTTCACGTAGAGCAACTTGCCCAGTTCAATGCCCAGGTCCGTGACCAGTCCGGTCACATGGGTGGTGCGGATGGTGGCGCGCGAGATCTTGGTGATCACGGCGTTCTGCAGGCCCATGATGAAGCAGAGCAGCACCACGGTGAGCGGCAGGAACACCGGGGTCATGAAGCCGATGGCGGCGCCGAACAGGCCGAACACCAGCAGCGCGGCGGCTTCCAGGATCAAGGGCAGGCCGTAGGCGCTGCGCAGTTCCTGGCGCATGCCCCAGTTGACCAGCCAGGCGGTCGTCATGGCGCCCAGCAGGAAGGCCAGCACCGAACCGGCAGCGGCCATGGCCAGGGTGAAATGCCCAAGCACCAGATGGTCGGTCACCGAGGACAGGATGCCCGTCATGTGGGAGGTGTACTGCCCCACCGCGAGAAAGCCACCGGCATTGGCCGCGCCGGCCACGAAGGCCAGCACCGAGCCCAGCTTGAGGTCGGTCTGCGGCGTGCGCTGCAGACCGGTGAAGCCGCGGATCGGTGCAAACACGGCTCAGCGCACCCGCATGCCTGGCGTCGCACCCGGCCAGGGTTCGAGCACGTGAATGCCCGGATGCGCCTTTTCGTCCGCATGGCTGGCGGCGAGCACCATGCCTTCGCTGACGCCGAACTTCATCTTGCGCGGCGCCAGGTTGGCCACGACCACGGTCAGCTTGCCGACCAGGTCCTGCGGCTGGTAGGCGCTGGCGATGCCGCTGAACACGTTGCGCGTGCGTCCCTCGCCGACGTCCAGCGTGAGCCGCAGCAGCTTGGTGGATCCCTCCACCGGCTCGCAGGCCACGATCTGCGCGATGCGCAGGTCGATCTTGGCGAAGTCGTCGATGGTGATGGTGTCGGCGATGGCTTCACCGCCAGGGAGCGGCGCGGCCTCCACCGGCGCTGGTGGTGGTTCGAACAGCGCATCGAGCTGCTTGGGATCCACGCGTTGCATCAGGTGCTGGTAGGCCTGGATGGCGTGGCCCTGGCCGAGCTGGCGCGCCGCGTCTGCCCATTGCAGTGGCTGCACCTGCAGGAAGGACTCGACCTGTGCGGCCAATGCCGGCAGGACGGGCTTGAGGTAGAGCGTGAGCAGGCGGAAGGCTTCGATGCAGGTGCTGCACACATCGTGCAGGCGCTCATCCTGCCCGTCCTGCTTGGCCAGCTCCCAGGGCTTGTTCTGGTCGACGTAGGCATTCACGCGGTCGGCCAGCAGCATGATCTCGCGCAGCGCCTTGCCGTACTCTCGTGTGGCGTACAGCTCGGCGATGGCCGGTGCGGCGGCCTGCAGCGGTGCGAGCAGGGCCTGGCCATCGGTCGCGGCCGCGGCAAGCCGGCCCTGGAAGCGCTTGGCGATGAAGCCTGCGGCGCGGCTGGCGATGTTGACGAACTTGCCGATCAGGTCGCTGTTCACCCGCAGCATGAAGTCGTCGCGGTTGAAGTCGATGTCTTCGTTGCGGGGAGAGAGTTTGGCGGCCAGGTAGTAGCGCAGCCACTCGGGGTTCATGCCCAGGCTCAGGTACTTGAGCGGGTCGAGCCCGGTGCCGCGGCTCTTGCTCATCTTCTCCCCGTTGTTCACGGTCAGGAAGCCGTGCACGAACACCGCATTCGGCGTCTTGCGGCCGCTGAAGTGCAGCATGGCAGGCCAGAACAGCGTGTGGAAGGTGATGATGTCCTTGCCGATGAAGTGGTACTGCTCCGTCGTCGGGTCGGCCATGAAGGCGTCGTAGTCGATGCCTTGTTTGCCGAGCCAGTTCTTGAGCGAGGCCAGGTAGCCCACCGGTGCGTCGAGCCACACGTAGAAATACTTGCCCGGCGCGTCGGGAATCTCGATGCCGAAGTAGGGCGCGTCGCGGCTGATGTCCCAGTCGCCCAGCTTGGTCCGGCCGTCTTCGTCGGGCGCGATCCACTCGCTGATCTTGTTGAGCACCTCGGACTGCACCGCGCCGCTCTGTGTCCATTGCTTGAGAAAGGCCAGGCAGCGCGGGTCGGAGAGCTTGAAGAAGAAATGTTCCGAGTTCTTCAGCACCGGCTTGGCGCCCGAGAGGGCCGAATACGGGCTGATCAGGTCGGTGGGGCTGTAGACCTTGCCGCAGACCTCGCAGTTGTCGCCATACTGGTCCTTGGCGTGGCAGTTGGGGCACTCGCCCTTGATGAATCGGTCGGGCAGGAACATGTTCTTCTCGGGGTCGAAGAACTGTTCGATGGTGCGTGTCTCGATCAGGCCCGCGGCCTTGAGGTCGCGGTAGATCTGGCGGGCGAGCTCGTGGTTCTCGGGCGCGTCGGTGCTGTGCCAGTTGTCGAAGCCGATGTGGAAGCCGTCCAGGTAGGGCTTGCGGCCGGCGGCGATGTCGGCCACGAACTGCTGCGGTGTCTTGCCCGCCTTGTCCGCCGCGATCATGATCGGCGCGCCGTGCGCGTCGTCCGCACAGACGAAGTGCACCTCGTGGCCCTGCATGCGCTGGAACCGCACCCAGATATCGGCCTGGATGTATTCCATGATGTGGCCGATGTGGAAGTGGCCATTGGCGTAAGGCAGGGCGGTGGTGACGAACAGGCGTCGCTGGCTCATGGGAAGGGCTTTCGGTCGGGGAACCCGCGATTTTACGGGCCTATGCCCTCATGCCGCCTGTGTGTATGGCCGCAGCCGGAGTGGAACGGTAGACTGCGGGCCACCTTGAAGAGAGCCAACCACAGGAGATAGCCCCACATGGCCGTTGATACCCAGGCGCTGCTGAGTGCGCTGCAAGCCGTGACCGATCCCGGTACGGGCAAGGACTACGTGTCCACCAAGGCGCTGAAGAATCTGCAGGTGAGCGAAGGCGAGGTCGCCTTCGACATCGAGATGGGCTACCCGGCCAAGAGCCAGGTGCCGGCGCTGCGGCGCGCGCTCATCGCCGCGGCGCGCTCCGTGCCCGGTGTGGAGAACGTCTCGGTCAACGTGACGATGAACATCATCCCGCACGCGGTCCAGCGCGGCGTGCAGTTGCTGCCCGGCGTCAAGAACATCATCGCCGTGGCTTCGGGCAAGGGAGGGGTGGGCAAGAGCACCACGGCGGCCAATCTCGCGCTGGCCCTGGCGGCCGAAGGTGCGCGCGTGGGTGTGCTCGACGCCGACATCTACGGCCCCAGCCAGCCCATGATGCTGGGCATCCAGGGCCGTCCCGAGAGCAGCGACGGCAAGACCATGGATCCGCTGGAGAACCACGGCATCCAGTGCATCTCCATCGGGTTCCTGGTCGATGCCGACCAGGCCATGATCTGGCGCGGCCCCATGGCCACGCAGGCGCTGGAGCAACTGCTGCGCCAGACCAACTGGAAGGACCTGGACTACCTCATCGTCGACATGCCGCCTGGCACCGGCGACATCCAGCTTACGCTGTCGCAGCGCGTGCCGCTGACCGGCGCGGTGATCGTCACCACGCCGCAGGACATCGCCCTGCTGGATGCGCGCAAGGGCATCAAGATGTTCGAGAAGGTGGGCGTGCCCATCCTGGGCATCGTGGAGAACATGGCGGTGCATGTGTGCGAGAAGTGCGGCCATGTGGAGCACATCTTCGGCGCCGACGGCGGCAAGAAGATGGCTGCCGAGTACGGCATGGACTACCTCGGCGCCCTGCCGTTGAACATGGGCATCCGCGTGCAGGCCGACGGTGGCCGTCCCACGGTGGTGGCCGAGCCGGATGGCGAGATCGCGCAGATCTACAAAAGCGTGGCGCGGCAGGTGGCGGTCAAGGTGGCCACCAAGGCGAAGGACTTTTCCAGCAAGTTTCCCTCGATCAAGATATCGAAGGACACCTGAGGCAGCGCCAGCGAGCCCGGGCCTGTCCGCGCCGGATCGCCGCGCCGTCTTCTTCAGGCCGGTCCGGTCTCCCTCTCCCTCAGCCGGAAGCGCTGGATCTTGCCCGTGGCCGTTTTCGGCAGTTCGGACAGGAACTCGATGAAGCGCGGGTACTTGTAGGGAGCGAGCCGCTCCTTCACGAAGGCCTGCAGCTCGGCCTCGCTCGCTTGCGCGCCTGCCTTGAGCACCACGAAGGCCTTGGTCTTGGTCAGGCCATCGGCGTCGGTCTTGCCGATCACGGCCGCCTCCAGCACCGCGGGGTGCTGCACCAGGGTGGCCTCCACCTCGAAGGGGCTGACGTAGATGCCGCTGACCTTGAGCATGTCGTCGTTGCGCCCGGCGTAGGTGCAGTAGCCGTCGGCGTCGCGCGTGTACTTGTCGCCGGCCTTGGTCCAGCCGCCCTGGAAGGTGTCGCGGCTCTTGCCCCGGTTGTTCCAGTACATCAGCGCGGCGCTGGGACCTCGGATGTACAGGTCTCCGATCTCGCCGTCGGCCACGGCCCGGCCGTCCTCGCCACGCAGCTCGATCTCGTAGCCCGGCACCGGCTTGCCGGTGGTGCCGTAGCGGACGTCGCCCGGGCGGTTGGAGAGGAAGATGTGCAGCATCTCGGTGGAGCCGATGCCGTCGATGATGTCGACGCCGAAATGCCGGGTCCAGCGCTCGCCGATGTCCTGGGGCAGGGCCTCTCCGGCCGAGGAGCACAGGCGCAGCGCCACCTGGCTGCGCGCGGGCAGGTCGGGGCTGGCCAGCATGCCGCCGTAGCCGGTGGGCGCCCCGTAGAAGATGGTGGGGCGCTGCTCCACGAAGCGCTTGAAGCAGGCCTGCGGGGTCGGCCGCTCGGCCATCAGCACCACGCTGGCGCCGACGCTGAGCGGGAAGCTCAGCGCATTGCCCAGGCCGTAGGCGAAGAACAGCTTGGCGGCGGAGAACACCACGTCGCTCTCGCGCAGGCCCAGCACCGCCTTGCCGTACAGCTCGGCCGTCCAGTACAGGTTGGCCTGGGTGTGCACCGTGCCTTTGGGGGCGCCGGTGGACCCGCTGGAATAGAGCCAGAACGCCGGCTCCTCGCCATGGGTGTCGGCCGCGGTCGCGGGCTGGCTGCGCGCCAGCAGGGCGGCGAAGTCGTGCGCACCCTCGGGGAGGGCGCCGCTCGCACGCGACACCACCAGATGCCTGACCTCGTGGCCGCCCTGGCCTTGCAAGCTGTCGAGCGCGGTCTGTAGCGTGGGCAGCAGCGCGCCGGACACCAGCGCGGCCTGGGCCCGGCTGTTGGCCAGCATGTAGGCGTAGTCCTGCGCCGTGAGCAGGGTGTTCACCGCCACCGGCACCACCCCGGCGTGCAGTGCGCCCAGGAAGGCCACCACCCAGTCGCTGCTGTCGTGCATCAGCAGCAGCACGCGTTCTTCGCGCCGCAGGCCCAGCGCGGCCAGCGCGCCCGCGAAGCGCTGCACCTGGTCGGCCAGTTGGCCGTAGGTGAGGGTGCCGGCATCGTCGATCAAGGCGACCTTCTGCGCGCGGCCGGCGTTGAGTTCGAGCAGGTGGCGCGCGAAGTTGAAGCGTTCGGGCGGCGCGGTGACGGGGGTGGTCATGATGTGTCTCCTGCGTTGTTCATGCAAACGGTCTGTTCGGAATGAGGCCAATCCCTTGGGAATGAGGCCAATCCCTTGGGAATGAGGCCAATCCCTTGGGAATGAGCCCAATCCCTTCAGGTTGAGCCCAATCCCTTCAGGTTGAGCCCAATCCGTTCGGGCTGAGCCTGTCGAAGCCTGCTCGAACCGGGTCGGGTGTCCTTCAACCCTGTCGGCCTCGCGGGCGGGTGGCAGCGGGGTGTTCAGAGCTTGAGCGCGACAGCGGACGCCGCCAGCGCGTCCAGCGCATCGACTCCGGCCTGCACGGCGCTGCGCCGATGATAGAAGCCCAGCGCGCGCAAGCCCCCCAGTTCTTCACCGCCGCCGGCGCGACCGGGCCCGCCGTGCAGCGACATGGGCATCACGTTGCCATGGCCGGTCTGGCTGGCGGCGACGTCGGGCGATATGGCGTGCACGCGGCCGTGCGCGCTGCCCAGCGCCAGCGCGGCCTCGGCGATGAAGGCCGGGTTGGCGCTGTACAGGGAGCACACCAGGGAGCCTTCGCCGCGGCGGATGAGTTCGACGGCCTGCGCCAGGCCGTCGTAGGCCATGAGCGTGGCGACCGGGCCGAATACCTCCACCTCGTGCAGCAACCGGGCCTGGGCGGGCGCGCGGCTGCCCAGCAGGGTGGGCGCCACGCAGGCCGAGGTCGCGGCGTCCGCATCGACCAGGGGCTGGCCGCTGCCGTCGAACAGCACCTCCGCCTCGGCGCGGAGGCGGGCGATGCCTTCGAGCACGTTGGCTTTCTGCTCGGTGCTCACCAGCGAACCCATGCGCACCGCCTCGCTGCGCGGGTTGCCCACCGTGGTCCTGGCCAGCTTCGCGGCGATGGCCTGGGCGGCGGCGTCGTACAGCGCTCGCGGCACGAAGACCCGGCGGATCGCGGTGCACTTCTGCCCGCTTTTGACCGTCATCTCGCGCACCACCTCGTTGACCAGCAGGTTGAAGGCCTCGCTGTCGGCGGTGGCGTCGGGGTCCAGGAGCGCGGCGTTCAGGCTGTCGGCCTCGATGTTGCAGCGCACCGACCGCTCGGCCACCGCCGGGTGGCTGCGGATCAGGCGTGCGGTCTCGGCCGAGCCGGTGAACGACACCACGTCAAAAGGCTGCAGCTGGTCCATCAGCCCGGCGGACGAGCCGCAGACCACCGAGAGCGCGCCGGGCGGCAGGATGCCCGCGTCGACCACGTCCTGGACCATGCGCTGGGTGAGCCAGGCCGTGGCCGTGGCGGGTTTCACGATGACGGGCACCCCGGAGAGCAGGGCGGGTGCCGCCTTCTCCCACAGGCCCCAGCTCGGGAAGTTGAAGGCGTTGATGAACAGCGCGAGACCCTGCGTGGGCTGCAGGATGTGCTGGGTCTGGAAGGCCGGGTCCTTGCCCATGCGGATGCGCTCGCCATCCAGCAGCACGCGCGCCTCGCCCAGGGCCTCGCCCTGTTTCGCGTAGTAGCCGAGCGTGAAGATGCCGCCATCGATGTCCACCGCCGAATCCCGCGCGGTGGTGCCCGAATTGGCGGTGGCGATCTCGTAGTAGGCGTCGCGGTGGGCCTGTAGCACCTTGCCGATGGCGCCCAGCAGACCGGCGCGCTGGCCATAGCTCAGCGCGCGCAGGGCGCTGCCCCCTTGTTCCCTGGCAAAGCGGAAGCCCGCGGCCAGGTCCAGGCCCGCGCTGCTCACGCGGACCAGCTCGGTGCCCAGCACGGGGTCGAACAACGGTGTGCCGGCGCCGCTGCCGGTGACCCATTGGCCGCCAAGGTGGTTGGGAAGCAGGGTGGGGATGCTCATGGTGTCTCCGGTAGGGGGCATGCCTGGGGTAGATGGGGCTGTTCGCAGGCGGGCAATGGCGCTATAAATGCACTATCCTGCTTGCTGCAAATTGTGCATTAAAGTGCATGTTGTCCCGAATGGCAAGCCTTCCCAGGGTTAACCCGGTTCAATCATTGAAAAACACCGCCACCATGGAATCACCCGACCGCAGCGAGGCGGCACTGAGCGCGGACCGGCCGACCGATCCGGCCGTCGAGGAGGCCCGCCACCCCTTTCTCCTGGCGCTGGGCGAGCGGGTGCGCACGCTGCGTTCGCGGCGTGGCATGACCCGCAAGGCGGTGGCCCTGGCGGCCGACGTGTCGGAGCGGCACCTGGCCAACCTGGAGTACGGCACCGGCAATGCATCCATCCTGGTGCTGCTGCAGGTGGCCCAGGCCCTGCAATGCCCGCTGGCGGAATTGCTGGGTGACGTGAGCACAAGCTCACCGGAATGGCTGCTGATTCGCGAACTGCTGGAGAAGCGCTCGGAGCCGGACTTGCGCCGCGTACGCATGGCCATAGCCGGTCTGCTGGACGGTGGTCCGGTGGCCGGTGGCGACCCGGCGCGGCGCTCGCGCATCGCGCTCATCGGCCTGCGCGGGGCGGGCAAATCCACCCTGGGCCAGCGCCTGGCCCAGGACCTGGGGTTTGCCTATGTCGAGCTCAGCCGCGAGATCGAGAAGTTCGCCGGCTGCAGCATCAACGAGATCCACTCGCTCTATGGCACGCCGGCCTACCGCCGCTACGAACGCCGCGCACTGGAGGAGACCATACAGATCTACCCCGAGGTGGTGATTTCCACGCCCGGTGGCCTGGTTTCGGATGCGGCCAATTTCAACCTGCTGTTGTCCCATTGCACCACCGTCTGGCTGCAGGCCGACCCGGCGGACCACATGGGGCGCGTGGCGGCGCAAGGTGATCTGCGGCCCATGGCCGCCAGCCGGGAAGCCATGGAGGACCTCAAGCGCATCCTGGCTGGCCGTTCGGCCTTCTATTCCAAAGCCGACTTGAGCTTCAACACCAGCGCCTATACGTTGGAGGAGGCGTTTGCCGCATTGCGTGACCAAGTCCGGGAGTTGATCGGCCAGCCGGCGTGACATGCATAAAAGTGCATTGACGTTTTGGGTAATGTGAAATATTATTCACGTCACCGAGGTCCTGCCCGCATCTGATGCGGACGCGGGGGGGCCGCGAAACCCCGTGGCGCCAGCCCGCCGCGATCGCCTCAGACCCTGCCCGGAGACATGCCCATGAGTGCCAACCAGCCGCCCGCCGCCGTCGATTACCGCACCGATCCCAGCCAGTACCGCCATTGGAAGCTGTCTTTCGACGGCGCCATCGCCACCCTCGCGGTGGACATCAACGAAGACGCCGGCATCCGGCCCGGCTACAAGCTCAAGCTCAACAGCTACGACCTGGGTGTGGACATCGAGCTGCACGACGCGCTCAACCGCATCCGTTTCGAGCACCCCGAGGTCCGCACGGTGGTGGTCACCAGCCTGAAGGACCGCGTGTTCTGCTCGGGCGCCAACATCTTCATGCTGGGCCTCTCCAGCCACGCCTGGAAAGTCAACTTCTGCAAGTTCACCAACGAGACCCGCAACGGCATCGAGGACTCGTCTGCGCACAGCGGCCTGAAGTTCGTGGCCGCGCTCAACGGCGCCTGCGCCGGCGGTGGTTACGAACTGGCGCTGGCTTGCGACGAAATCCTGCTGGTGGACGACCGCTCCTCGGCGGTGTCGCTGCCGGAGGTGCCGCTGCTGGGCGTGCTGCCCGGCACCGGCGGCCTGACGCGCGTGACGGACAAGCGCCACGTGCGCCACGACCTGGCCGACATCTTCTGCACCACCAGCGAAGGCGTGCGCGGCCAGAAGGCCGTGGACTGGCGCCTGGTCGATGCGATCGCCAAGCCGCAGCAGTTCGCTGCACGTGTGCGCGAGCGCGCCGAAGCCCTGGCGGCGGGCAGCGACCGCCCCGCCCATGCCAAGGGTGTGGCCCTGCCGCGCGTGACCCGCACCGACAGCGAGAACGGCTTGGGCTATGCGTATGTGAACGTGGCGATCGACCGCGCCAAGCGCACCGCCACGCTGACGGTGAAGGCGCCCTCTGGCGCCCAGCCCAAGGACCTCGCCGGCATCGAGGCGGCGGGCGCCGCGTGGTGGCCGCTGCAGATGGCGCGTGAACTGGACGACGCCATCCTGTGCCTGCGCACCAACGAGCTTGACATCGGCACCTGGCTGCTCAAGACCGAAGGCGATGCCGCAGCGGTGCTGGCCAGCGACGCACTGATGCTGGCCCACAAGGACCACTGGTTCGTGCGCGAGACCCTGGGCCTGATGCGCCGCACCTTCGCGCGCCTGGACGTGTCTTCGCGCAGCCTGTTCGCGCTGATAGAGTCCGGCTCCTGCTTCGCGGGCAGCCTGGCCGAGCTGGCCTTCGCCGCCGATCGCGCCTACATGCTGGCCCTGCCGGACGCACCTGAAGAAGCACCGAGCCTGCAACTCGGCGAGTTCAACTTCGGCTACCTGCCCATGGTCAACGGCCAGTCGCGTCTGCAGCGCCGCTTCTACGAGGAGGCCGGCCCGATGGAAGCCGCGCGCGGCGCGGTCGGCAAGGCGCTGGACGCCGATGCCGCGGCCGACCTCGGCCTGGTGACGGCGGCGCTCGACGACATCGACTGGGTCGACGAGGTGCGCATCGCGCTGGAAGAGCGCGCCGCCATGTCGCCAGACGCGCTCACCGGCTTGGAGGCCAACCTGCGCTTTGCCCAGAAGGAAAACATGTTCACCCGCATCTTCGGTCGCCTCACGGCCTGGCAGAACTGGATCTTCATCCGCCCCAACGCCGTCGGCGACAAGGGCGCGCTGAAGGTCTATGGCAAGGGCGACAAGGCCGCTTTCGATTTCAACCGCGTGTAAGCGCGGGCCAGTCGTCCCGGGCCTGTCTTGCGACAAGCTGGGGACGACCGGGCCTCCGCCGTTCGGGCTGAGCCTGTCGAAGCCCATGCCAGTCAGCATCGCGTGAGCCCTTCGACAAGCTCGGGGCGAACGGCAGTTTGAGTTACCACCCAGGAGATCTCCATGTCCACGATCAACTACAGCGAGAAGATTCCCAACAACGTCAACCTCAGCGAAGACCGCACGTTGCAGCGCGCGCTGGAGCACTGGCAGCCCAATTACCTGCAGTGGTGGCAGGACATGGGGCCGGACGGTTCGCAGAACTTCGATGTCTACCTGCGCACCGCGGTCAGCGTGGACCCGCAAGGCTGGGCGCAGTTCGGTCACGTGAAGATGCCCGACTACCGCTGGGGCATCTTTCTCAACCCGGCCGAGCAGGACCGCAAGATCCATTTCGGCGACCACATGGGCGAGCCGGCCTGGCAGGACGTGCCTGGCGAACACCGCGCCAACCTGCGCCGCATCATCGTGACCCAGGGCGACACCGAACCGGCGTCGGTGGAACAGCAGCGCCACCTGGGCCTGACCTGCCCGAGCCAGTACGACCTGCGCAACCTGTTCCAGGTCAACGTGGAAGAAGGCCGCCACCTCTGGGCCATGGTGTACCTGCTGCACAAGCACTTCGGCCGTGACGGCCGTGAAGAGGCCGAGGCACTGCTCGAACGCAACAGCGGCGACGCCGACAACCCGCGCATCCTGCAGGCCTTCAATGAGAAGACGCCCGACTGGCTGAGCTTCTTCATGTTCACCTACTTCACCGACCGCGACGGCAAGTTCCAGCTCTGCGCACTGGCCGAGAGCAGCTTCGACCCGCTGGCGCGCACCACCAAGTTCATGCTGACGGAAGAAGCGCACCACATGTTCGTGGGCGAGTCCGGCGTGGGCCGTGTCATCAGCCGCACCTGCCAGGTGATGAACGAACTCAAGACCGATGACCCGGCCAAGCTGCGCGCGGCGGGCGTCATCGACCTGCCGACCATCCAGCGCTACATCAACTTCCACTTCTCCGTCACCGTCGACCTGTTCGGCGCCGACCAGTCGAGCAACGCCGCCACCTTCTACAGCGCCGGCCTCAAGGGCCGCTACGAAGAAGGCAAGCGCACCGACGACCACGTCCTCAAGGGCCAGAGCTACAAGATTCTGGAGGTGGTGGACGGGCAGTTGGTGGAGAAGGAAGTGCCGATGCTCAACGCGCTCAACGAGGTGCTGCGCGACGACTACATCAAGGACTCCGTGGCGGGGGTGGAGCGCTGGAACCGCCTGATCGAGAAGGCCGGCATCCCGTTCAAGCTCACCGTCCCGCACAAGGCTTTCCACCGCAACATCGGCTCGCTGGCCGGCGTGAAGGTTTCGCCCGATGGCCGCGTGGTCAGCGAGGCCGAGTGGAACGCCCGTGTCAACGAATGGCTGCCCAGCGAGGAAGACCGTGCCTATGTGGGTTCCCTCATGGGCCGCGTGGTGGAGCCGGGCAAGTTCGCCAACTGGATCGCACCGCCCGTCATGGGCATCAACCGCCAGCCCGTGGACTTCGAGTACGTCCGGTTCGGGTGATGCACCCCGCGCCGCGACTGCGGCGCGTCACTCCCCCAGAGGGCAGCGTCTGCGGCCCGGCAAAACCGGTTCCGCGTCGCTCTTGGCTCTGGTTTCTCTCGCACCTACACTGTCTCGACCCACGGAGACACGCCCATGAACGCTGTTGTTGAAGCCGCTGTCATCAAGCAACACCTGATCGATCCCGAGATCTGCATTCGTTGCAACACCTGCGAGTCGATCTGCCCGGTGCAGGCGATCACGCACGATTCGCGCAACTACGTGGTGGATGCTTCCAAGTGCAACCTGTGCATGGACTGCATCTCGCCCTGCCCGACGGGGTCGATCGACAACTGGCGGACCATGCCGCGCGTGCGCGCCTATTCCACCGATGAGCAACTCACCTGGGACGAACTGCCGCCGGAATTGCCGCAGGAGGCCTTTGACGATCTCGACGAGGCGGCCCAGTCCGTGGTCCAGGCCGTGGCGGAGCCGGTCCGGGATCTTACGGGCCAGGAAGCATTCAATGCCTCGTCCTTCGGCGCCACGTTGCCGCCGTGGTCCGCCGCGCATGCCTATACCAACCTCTACGGTCCCAAGGCGGCGCAGAAGACCGTGACCGCGACCGTGGTGGGCAACGTGCGCGTGACCGAGGTGGGCCGCAAGGCCGGCAGCGACTACGACACCCACCACATCGTGCTGGACTTCGGCGCCATGCCTTTTCCCGTGCTCGAAGGCCAGAGCATCGGCGTGGTGCCGCCGGGCACCGACGCCTCGGGCCGCGCCCACCATGCGCGGCAGTACTCCATCGCCAGCCCTCGCAATGGAGAGCGTCCCGGCTACAACAATCTGTCGTTGACCATCAAGCGCGTGCTGGAGGACTACCAGGGGCAGCCGGTGCGCGGCGTGGCCAGCAACTACATGTGCGACCTCAAGGTGGGCGACAAGGTCGAGGTGATCGGACCGTTCGGCAGCAGTTTCCTGATGCCGAATCACCCGCGCTCGAACATCGTGATGATCTGCACCGGCACCGGCAGCGCGCCCATGCGCGCCATGACCGAATGGCGCCGGCGCCTGCGCACCTCTGGCAAGTTCGAGGGTGGCAAGCTGATGCTCTTCTTCGGCGCGCGTACGCAGGAAGAACTGCCGTACTTCGGGCCACTGCAGAGCCTGCCCAAGGATTTCATCGACATCAACTTTGCCTTCAGCCGCACGCCGGGTGCACCCAAGCGCTATGTGCAGGACGCGATGCGCGAGCGCGCGGCCGACCTGGCCCAACTGCTGCAGGACCCCAGTACCTACTTCTATGTCTGCGGACTCAAGAGCATGGAGGAGGGCGTGGTGCTGGCGCTGCGCGACGTGGCGCAGGGTGCAGGGCTGGACTGGGACAGCCTGGGCGGCGCGCTCAAGCGCGAAGGCCGCCTGCACCTCGAAACGTATTGAGGGGAGGGGGCACCCCCCTGCGCCGCTGCGCGGCTTCCCCCCTCTGTGGCGCGCCTTCGGCGCTTCGAGGGGGGACGATGCCTTGGGCCGGCGGAGCCGGACCCTCGGCATCTCTGGGTGGGTGCGCCTCGCTGCGCTCGCTGGGGTGGCTTGGGCTGGTGGGGTCGGACCCTCGGCATCTCTGGGTTGGGCGCCTCGTTGCGCTGCCCTCCCTTTTCATGTACCGCCGGGTCTTCCGTCGCGGGTGGGGGTGGCTTCGGGGGCCTGGGGTTCGGTGTAGAGGGTGACGCAGAACGAGGCGCCGGGGCCGTCCTCGCGGTTGTCGGCGCTGATCTGGCCGCCGTAGCGTTCCACCAGTCCCTGGCTGATCCACAGGCCCAGGCCGTTGCCGTCGTTCTTGGTGGTGTAGAAGGGGCGGAACAGGCGTTCTCGCACCTCGGCGGACAGGCCGGTGCCGCTGTCCTGCACGCACAGGCGCACGCCCCCGCGTCCGGCGGCGTCCGCCCAGTCCCTTGAGACCAGCCGCAGAACGCCACCCTGCGGCATGGCCTGGATGGCGTTGATCATGAGGTTGATCACGACCTGCTGCAGTTCCTGCCGGTTGCAGCCCACGCGCCGTGTCGCCTGCAGGTCGCGCTGCACGCCGATGCCGGTCTGCGCCAGCAGGTGGCCGACCAGCACCAGGCAGTCTTCCACGGTGCGGTTGAGTTCCAGCGTCTCGACATAGCCGGCGTATTCGGTGGGGCGCGCGTACTGCAGGAGCTGCGTGACGATGATGCGCATGCGCTCGACCTGTTCGTCCAGCAGGCGGAGCTCGGCGCGCACGGGTGCCACCGAAGGTCCCAGGGTCTCGCGCATGAGGTCCAGGTTGCCCTGCATCACGGCGATCGGGTTGTTGATCTCGTGCGCAATGCTGGCGGTCAGCTGGCCTATGGCGGCCAGCTTCTCGCTTTTGACGAGCTGCTGCTGGGCCAACTGCAGCGAGGCGTTGGAGGCTTCCAGCTCCCGGGTACGCTCGGCCACCTTGTGGTCCAGTGCCTCGCCCCATTGCTGCAAGGCTTCGGTCTTCTCGTCAATCACGTCCAGCAGCTCGTCCAGGTGGCCGGCGAGCGCGCCGAGTTCGTCGCGTGCAGCGATGTCTCCCACGCGCGCATCCGACTGACCTTGCTCGACCATCTGCATGGTGCGGTTCATGCGCTGCACCGGCTGGAAGATGCTGCGCGCCCAGCGCAGCGAGAACCAGGCGGAAAGCGCCATCACGCCGAGGAAGATCAGGCCCATCACCGCCAGCATGGCGTACCGCACCAGCCGGAAAGGGGCTTCCAGGTAGCCGACGTAGAGCATGCCGATGCGTTGCCCTCTGGCGTCCAGCAGCGGCTCGTAGGCGGAGACATACCAGTCATTGACCACGAAGGCGCGGTCCAGCCAGGTCTGGCCCCGGCCCAGTACCGCTTCCCGCACCGTCTGCGAGACCCGCGTGCCGATGGCGCGCTGATCCTGGAACAGGCGCACGTTGGTGGTGATGCGCACATCGTCCAGGAACAGCGTGGCCGTGCCCTGGCTGCCGAAAGGCAGCGATCCTTCGGGGTAGACGATGCGGTTTATGTGGTCGATGAAGTCCAGGTTCTGGTTCAGCAGCAGACCCCCCGCGAGCACCGCGATGGTCTGGCCGGCCTGGTCCTTCACCGGGTGGGTGGCCAGCATCACCATGGCCCGGTGCTCCACGTCGCGTGTGGCGGGCGCCGCGTTGCGCGTGGCCACCAGGGCGATGCCCAGGCGCGGGGGCAGATGCGGCGCCAGCGCGGCCAGGGCCTCAGGCTCCAGGACCAGCAGCCGGGCCCGGGCCCCGTCGGGAGGTGGGGTCTGTACCGCTTCCCCCAGGGCGCTGGGCATCAGCGGGATGGGCGCGTTCGCTTCACCTGTGCCTGCGCGCACCGGTACCGCTCGGGCCAGCGGTCGGCCTTCGGGGTCGTAGAGCAGGAGAAAGTCCAGTCCCAGGCGCTCGCGCGCCAGCGCGAGCTGGCCGACGACGGCGCTGGCATGGTCGTCGGGCTGATGCAGCAGCGCCGCATACAGCGCCCGGGAGTCGGCCACGCCCCGCGTGCCCGTGCCCAGTTCACCCAGCACCTGATCGAAGTAGCCGTGCGCCACCGCGAGGTCGCTGCGCACCTTGGTGATCAGCAGGCGGTCATAGGCCACGTTGCTCCAGAGCGCCAGCGCGAGCACCAGCAACGGGAACGCCAGCAGCAAAGGCAGCAAGGCCATGGCCAGCAGCTTGTTGCGGACCGAGCCGGCCAGCCAGCGCGGCGGGTGCCAGAGGCTCATGGGCAGGTGCGCCCGCTCACGCGGAGCCCCATTCGGCCACACGCCGCTCCAGTGTGCGCCGAGAGACGCCCAGCAACTGCGCCGCGCGGGTCTTGTCTCCCTGCACCGAGTCCAGCACCGAGAGAATGTGCATCTTCTCCAGCGTGTGCAGGTCGGTGGGGACCAGCGGTGCCACACCGCTGTCTGGCGCCGGACGCACGCCCGGGTAGAGCGCGGACACGTTGAGGCTGCCCAGGATCAGGGAGCGCTCGATCAGGTTGCGCAATTCGCGCACATTGCCCGGCCAGTCGTATTGGCGCAGGAAGTCCATTTCCCGTTCGCTGATGGCCAGCGGCTCCACGCCCAGCGACGGCGCCAACTGGGCCATGAAATGCGCCACCAGCTCGGCGATGTCTGCCTTGTGTTCGCGCAGCGGCGGCAATGTCAGGTCCACCACCTGCAGGCGGAAATAAAGGTCCTTGCGGAAGCGGCCAGCCGCCACCTCCTCGCTCAGTTGGCGGTTGGTCGCGGCGACGATGCGCAGGTTCAGCGGCACCAGTTGTTCGCTGCCCACGGGTCGGATGTTCAGGTCTTCGATGGCGCGCAACAGCGTGGCCTGGATGGGCAGCGGGAGCTCGGCGATCTCGTCGAGGAACAGCGTGCCGCCCTGGGCGTAGTGGAACAGGCCGTCGCGCGCGCGCGTCGCGCCATGGAAGGCGCCCTTGGCGTGGCCAAACAACTCGCTTTCGATGAGCTCGGGGGACACGGCGGCGCAGTTGACCGGCACGAACGGGCCCGCCGCGCGGCTGCTCAGTGCGTGCAGTTCACGCGCCACCAGTTCCTTGCCGGTGCCCGATTCGCCCTGGAGCAGCACGGTGCTGTTGACCGCCGCCACCCTTGTGACCGATTCGCGCAGACGTTGCAACGCCTCAGACGAACCCACCAGTGCCCCGCGCCCGGGTGTGCTGGTGACCGCACGCCGCAGCACGAAGTTCTCGCGCCGCAGGCGCGAGCGCTCGTAGCACTGCTTGACCGCGTTGAGGATCTGCGGCACCCGGAAGGGCTTGAGGATGAAATCGGAGGCGCCCGCGCGCAGCGCCTCGATGGCGGTGTCCAGGTCGGCGAAGGCCGTGATCAGGATCACCTCGCCCGTGAAACCCTGTTCACGCAACTCCTTGAGCCAGGCCACGCCACTCTTGCCCGGCAGGGAGATGTCCAGGATGACCAGGTCCACATGGTGGCCGCGCAGCCATTGCGCGCCTTCCTCGGCGCTGCCCGCGCTCATGACGAAATGGCAGCGCGGCGCCAGCGTCTTCACCAGGAAGTTGAGCATGCCCTGCTCGTCGTCGACGATCAGGATCGACCAGTCCGGCCAGCCTTCCAGGCTTTTCTCGGGGGCGGGGGGGAATATCGTGGTCTCCACGCGGGGCATTCTACGGACGAAGCCACCGTTGCAGGCGCCTGCGCCTGGCTTCGGACATACACTCGGCAACGTTCGCGTGCCCTGTGCCGCATCCCTCCGTTTCCTCGCCGAAAGACCTTCCATGAGCAGAGACGTCCACGTCATCGACCACCCGCTGGTGCAGCACAAGCTCACACTCATGCGCCGCAAGGACACCAGCACCAAGAGCTTCCGCGAGCTGGTGCATGAGCTCAGTGCGCTGCTGGCGTACGAGATCACCCGCGACATGCCCATGCAGGACATCGAGATCGAGACGCCGCTGGAGAAGATGCGCGCGCGCGTGATCGATGGCAAGAAGATCGTGCTGGCGTCCATCCTGCGCGCCGGCAACGGTTTTCTCGATGGCATGCTGCAGGTGATTCCCGGCGCGCGCGTGGGTCACATCGGCCTCTACCGCGACCCGGCCACGCTGCAGGCGGTGGAGTACTACTTCAAGATGCCGCAGGACATGCACGAGCGCGACGTGCTGGTGCTCGACCCCATGCTGGCCACCGGCAACTCGGCGGTGGCGGCGGTCGAGCGGCTCAAGAAGACCGGTCCGCGTTCCATCCGCTTCGTCTGTCTGGTGACCTGCCCGCAAGGCCTCAAGACCTTCCACGACGCCCACCCGGACGTGCCGGTGTACACCCCGGCGGTGGACCGGGGACTCAACGAGCACGGCTACATCGTGCCCGGACTGGGCGATGCGGGCGACCGCATCTTCGGCACCAAGTAGATTCCCCTGCGCCGCGGGACTCCAGCGGGGTCTTCGCGCGCCAGGGTCGTGGCGCGTCTTCTGTGTGGGTTTTTTCGATGCGATAAGGTACGGGGCCATGAACACCCATCCAGCGCCGTTGCCCATTCGTTTCTGGACCCTGGGCTGGTCCTCGCTCCTGCGCGACTGGCGGGCGGGTGAGTTGCGGCTGTTGCTGCTGGCGGTGACGCTGGCGGTGGCGGCGCTGACGGCGGTGGGGTTTTTTGCCGACCGGCTGCAGGGTGGCTTGGCCCGGGACGCCCGGGCGCTGATCGGGGGGGATGCGGTGGTGCGCAGCGACAACCCGACGCCACCAGCCTTCGAGGCGCAGGCACGCGCCCTGGGGCTGTCCTCCACGCATACGCTGGACTTTCCCACCATGGGACGGGCCCGTGACGAAGAAGGGGGCGCCGCGCGGCTGGTGGCGCTCAAGGTGGTGGGGGAAGGCTATCCACTGCGCGGCAGCCTGAGGGTGGCGGAAGGCCCGCAGGCCGTCGATGCCCCGACGCGCGACATTCCGCAGCCCGGCACGGTGTGGGTGGATGCCGCGCTGCTCGTGGCGCTGGACCTGAAGATGGGCGACCCGCTGCTGCTGGGCGACGCCACGCTGCGCATTGCCCGCGTGGTCGTGGTCGAGCCCGACCGTGGCGCGGGTTTCATGAGCTTTGCGCCGCGCGTCATGATCAACCGCGCCGACCTGGCGGCCACTGCTCTGGTGCAGCCAGCCAGCCGCATCAACTACCGTTTCGCGGTGGCCGGCGAGGACGCCCGCGTGGCCCAGTTCATCCGTTGGGCTGACCAGGAAGTCCACAAGCCGGATGTTCGCGGCTTGCGGCTGGAGTCGCTGGAGGGCGGGCGGCCGGAGATGCAGCAGACCCTGGCGCGGGCCGAGAAATTCCTCAATCTGGTGGCGCTGCTGGCGGCGCTGCTGTGCGCCGTGGCGGTGGCGATCGCCGCCAGGGGCTTCGCGCAGCGCCACCTGGACGACTGCGCCATGCTGCGCGTGCTGGGCCTGTCGCAAGGCACCATGGCGCGCGCCTACACCTTTGAATTCGCGCTGACCGGTCTGCTGGCCAGCGCGGCGGGCGTGGCCATCGGCTACGCGGTGCACCATGTCTTCGTGCTGCTGCTGGCCGGGCTGGTGGACGCCAGTCTGCCCGCGCCGGGTGTCGCGCCGGTGCTGCTGGGCCTGGGCATGGGCCTGACGCTGATGATGGCGTTTGGCCTGCCGCCTGTGCTGCAGCTCGCGCGCGTGCCGCCGCTGCGCGTGATCCGCCGCGATGTCGGCCAGCTCAAGCCCGCTTCGCTGGCGGTGCTGGCCCTGGGCATGGCGGGTTTCGCGGCCTTGCTGCTGGCGGCCAGCCGCGATCTTCTGCTGGGTGCGATCGCCGTCGGCGGGTTCGCCGGGGCGGTACTGCTCTTCGCGGCGGCCAGCTACGCGGCGGTGCGCCTGCTGCGCGCCAGCGTCAACGAGGCTACCGCACCGCGTGCGCTGGTCATGGCCACGCGCCAGCTCGGCGCACGCCCGGCTTTCGCGGTGGTGCAGATCAGTGCCCTGGCGGTTGGCTTGCTGGCCCTGGTGCTGCTGGTGCTGCTGCGCACGGACCTCGTCGCCAGTTGGCGCAACGCCACGCCGCCGGATGCGCCCAACCGCTTCGTGATCAACGTGCAGCCTGAACAGAGCGAGGCGTTCCAGCAGGCGCTGCGCGCCGCCGGCGTGCAGCGCTACGACTGGTACCCCATGATCCGGGGGCGCCTGGTGCGCATCAACGGCCAGCAGGTCCAGCCGGAAGACTTTGCCTCCGACCGCGCTCAGCGCCTGGTGGACCGCGAGTTCAACCTCTCCCATACCGATGCGCTGCCTGAGCACAACCCGGTGGTGGCCGGCCGCTGGCAGGCCAACGAGGCCGACGGCCTCAGTGTGGAGGAGGGGCTGGCCGAGGAGCTCGGCCTCAAGCTGGGCGACCGGCTGAGCTTCGACATCGCGGGCCAGCTCACCGAAGGCCGCATCACCAGCCTGCGCAAGGTGGACTGGGGCTCCATGCGGGTGAATTTCTTCGTGCTGTTTCCCATGGCGAAGATGGCCGACGTGCCGGTGACCTACATCAGCGCGTTCCGCGCGCCAGACGCAGCACCGGGTGCCGCCAGCGGTTTCGACAATGCCCTGGTGCGCCAATTCCCGAACATCACCAACGTCGACCTGAGCCAGACCATTGCGCAGGTGCAGCGGGTGCTGGGCCAGGTGATCGGTGCGGTGGAGTTTCTGTTTGCCTTCACGCTGGCGGCCGGTTTGGTGGTGCTGCTCTCGGCGGTGACGGCCACGCGCGGCGAGCGCGAACGCGAGTTCGCCATCCTGCGCGCGGTGGGTGCCGGGTCCGGGCTGCTGCGCCAGGTGCAGCGCATCGAACTGCTGGGTGTGGGCCTGCTGGCGGGTTTCCTGGCTTCCGTGGTCGCGGTGGCCGTGGGCTGGGCACTGGCGCGTTTCGCCTTCGAGTTCACCTGGACCGCCTCACCCTGGGTGCCTCTGGCCGGGTCTCTGGCCGGCGCACTGCTCGCGCTGGCGGCGGGCTGGTGGGGCTTGCGCAGCGTGCTGCGCACCCCGGTGGTGGAGACCTTGCGCAAGGCCGCGCTGTGAGTGACGGCGGAACCCATGCAGGCTGACCAGAAATCTCCCTACGACACCCCGTTCGAGTGGATCGGCGGCGAGGCGCGCGTGCATGCGCTCGTCGAGCGCTTCTACGACCTCATGGACATCGAGCCGCGCTACCGCGAGCTGCGGGCGGCGCATGGCAGCACGCTGGAGAGCGCGCGGCAGAAGCTGTTCTGGTTCCTTTGCGGCTGGCTGGGCGGGCCTCAGCACTACACCGACCGCTTTGGCCACCCGCGCCTGCGGGCGCGGCACATGCCTTTCGTGATCGGCATCGTCGAACGCGACCAGTGGCTGGCGTGCATGGACCAGGCCATGGGGGAGACGGGCGTGGACCCGGTTCTTCGGGAGCGCCTGCGTGGCAGCTTCTTCCAGACCGCCGACTGGATGCGCAACTCGCCCGGTTGAGGCGGTGCGGCTTCAGCCGAAGATGGTGTCGCTCGGTGCGTGGGCGGAACTCATGTACAGCCGGAGCGTGACGGAGTCGCCATCCTGTTCCCAGAGCCGGCCCTGGATGGTGAACTGGCGTCCGCCGAAACGCACCACGTCGCCGCGCGCGGGCGGCACCGGGTGCCCCTGCCAGAACTGGGGCACGGGAACAGCCGATCGCCGTATCCAGTCCTGGTCGTCCGGATGGAACACGAACACCACGCGCAGGGATGACAGGCTCATGTGAAGGCTCCTGGGCAGGCCGTCCACCGGGCCCGCATGCCCCGAGCTTAGCGCAGCATGCCCGTCGCCGGCTCAGCCATGCAGCCACCTTGCGGGCACCGTGACCAGCGAGGGGAACAGCACCAGCAGGAACAACACGCCGAACTGGGCGATCATGAAGGGCAGCACGCCGCGCGTGACCTGGTCCATGCTGATCTTGCCCACCCCCGCCACCGTGCTGAGCACCGTGCCCACGGGGGGCGTGATCAGGCCGATGGCGTTGTTGATCATGAACAGCACCCCGAAGTACACCGGGTCGATGCCGGCGGCCTTGACGATGGGCATGAGCACGGGAGTGAGGATCAGGATGGTGGGGGCCATGTCCATCGCGGTCCCCACCAGCATGACCAGGACCATGATGGCAAACATCAGCAGCGTGGGGTTGTCCAGCAGCGGCTGCAGCAGGCTCACGATCTCCGCTGGCAGGTTGGCCACCGTGATCATCCAGGCCGAAACCATGGCCGCGGCCACCAGGAACATGATCACTGCGGTGGTCTGCGCGGCAGCGAGGAAAAGGCCGTAGAGCTGGGACAGCTTGAGTTCACGGTAGACCACGAGGGAGATGAACAGCGCGTACACCGCCGCCACCACCGCCGCTTCGGTCGGTGTGAAGACACCGAACTTCAGCCCTACGACGACGATGACCGGCAACACCAGTGCAAAGGTGGCGTCCTTGAAGGCGGCGAAGACCTCCGCGCGACTGGCGCGCGGCGGGGCTTCCAGCTTGTCCTTGCGCACCAGCCACCACCAGGTGAACCACAGGGCAGCGCCCAGCATGATGCCGGGGGCAATGCCGGCCAGAAAGAGCTTGGAGATGGAGACATTGGCCGCGACGCCAAAAATCACGAAGCCGATGGAAGGCGGGATGATGGGCGCGATGATGCTGGCCGAAGACAGCAGGCCGGCCGACCGCGCAGGGTCGTAGCCGGCGCGTTTCATCATGGGCAGCAGCAGAGCTGCGAGTGCGGCGGCATCGGCCACCGCCGAGCCGGAGAGCGACGCCATGATCACGGCGGCCATGATGCCCACGTAGCCCAGTCCACCTTTGACGTGGCCGACGAGCGTCATCGCAAAGTTCACGATGCGGCGCGAGAGGCCGCCCGCGTTCATGACTTCGCCTGCCAGCATGAAGAAAGGCACCGCGAGCAACGGAAAACTGTTGGCACCCTCGATGGTGTTCTGCGCCAGGATCTGCGCGTCGAACATGTCCATGTGCCACATCAGCGCGGCACCACAGGCCAGCAGCGCGAACGCGATCGGCACACCCAGCGCCATGGTGCCCAGCAGCGTGCCGAGGAAGATGGAAATGATCATCGCGGGCTCCCGGTGTTCGGCACGACGCCGTCGGAGGCTTCTTCGGAAGCCGACAGCCCCGCCAGTTCGGCTTCGGTCATGCGGCCGGTGAACAGGCGCCAGAGCGACTCCAGCAGGATGACGATGCACAAGACGGCAAACAGCACGCCGGCAGAGAAGAACCAGGCCATGGAAACCTGCATCACCGCACTGGTACTGCCCAGGTTGATGAGGGTCTGTTGCCAGGCGCCGTCGAGCATGAGCCAGCACAGATAGATCATGATCAGGTGTGTCAGCACGAGGCAGATCTTTCTGCCCAGCGCTGGCAGGCGCGCCACCAGCATTTCCGTGCCCAGGTGCAGGCGTTTGCGCACCGCCACAACCGCGCCCAGGAACGTCATCCAGACGAAGAGCCAGCGTGAAAGTTCTTCCGACACCAGGATGGAAGAGTTGAAGCCATAGCGCAACACGACGTTGCCGAAGACCATGACCACCATCAGGGCCAGGCAGAGAACGGCCAGGGCAGAGAGCACCGTGCAGATGCCATCGAGCAATTTTTGCAGCATGTCCGACTTCCGGTCAGGGGCCGGCGGGCGGACCCGCCAGCCCACTCGGGCTTACTTGATGCCGGCCCGGACCTTTTCGATTTCCGTGCGGTAGATGTTCACGATCGCCTGATCGTAGGACGCGGCGAACTTGTCGGCCACGGGCTTGGTGAGCTCGCGCATCTTGTCCAGCGTCGCGGCCGGCACGTCGTTGATCTGCATGCCCTTGGCCTCCAGTTCCTTGCGCGCCTTGCCGGCGGCTTCACGGCTCAGGGTTTTCTGGAAGTTGCCCGCCTCGACGGCAGCTTCCTGGATGATCTTCTGCTCGGCCGGAGACAGCTTGTCCCAGGTGCGCTTGCTGATGACCACCGGGTTGGCGGTGTAGACGTGGTTGGTCACGCTGAGGTACTTCTGCACCTCGTAGAACTTGCTGGTCAGCACCACGGCGAAGGGGTTTTCCTGCGCGTCCATGGCCTTGGACTCCAGGGCGCCGTACAGCTCGGGGAAGGCCATGGGCACAGGGTTGGTGCCCAGTGCGCCGAACGCTTCGAGGAACAGCGGGTTGGGAATCACGCGCAGGCGCAAGCCCTTGAGGTCTTCCACGTTGACGATGGGTTTGCGGCTGTTGGTGAAGTTGCGGAAACCGGTTTCCCAGAAGCCCAGGGCCACCAGGCCTTTTTCGCCGAGTTTGGCCGAGAGGGCCTGCCCGAAAGGCCCGGCCACCAGTGCGTCCACCTGTTCGGCCTTGGTGAATGAGAACGGGATGTCCAGCAGCGTGTACTCCTTGATCACGCCGCCCATGATGGTGGCCGAGGGCAGGGTGATGTCCTGCACGCCGCCCTGCACCGCGCTGAGCTGCTGGGCCTCGCCGCCCACGGTGCCGCCACCGAGTTCCTGTACCTTGATCTTGCCGCCGCTCTTGGCCGCGACGATCTCGCCGAACTTCTGCACACCCAGCGAGATGGGGTGGCCCTGCTGCACCACGTGCCCGAAGCGCAGCGTGCGTTCCTGGATCTGCGCTTGCGCGGCACTCATGCCTACGGCGGCCAGCGTGGCCGCCAGCAACAACTGACGAAGTTTCATGGTGTGTCTCCTTCTGCTTGGTTGAATGGGCCAGAGGCCGTGATGAAACCGGTTTGCCGTCACGGGCGCAGCACGATCTTGCTGCCTTCCCGACGCTCGACGAGCTGCAGTGCCTGCTCGAAATCCTTGTAGGCGACCTGATGCGTCACCAGGCGCATCACGTCCTTTGCCACGCGGGGTAGCACCGTCATGGTCAGCGCCCAAGTGGTTTCGTTGTAGCCGCGCGAGCCGACCAGGGCAAGCTCTTTCAGCACCACAGGTGTGCTCTTGAGGGTGCTGGCGCCCTGGCACAGCCCGATCAGGCCCACGCTGCCGCCGCGGCGGGTCATGGCGATGGCCTGTTCCAGCGTGGCCGCAACGCCGCTGGTCTCGTAGACGATGTCCGCTCCGTCGGCCTGCAGCGCACGCAGGGAAAGCAACGGATCCTGTGCCTCCACGTTCACGGTGACCGCGCCCAGGTCGCGCGCCATGCGCAGCCGGCCTTCGTCGGCCGTGACGCCCGTGACCAGCACTTCGCGTGCGCCTGCCGCGAGCGAAAGGATGGCGCACAGGATGCCGATGGGTCCCGCGCCGATGACCGCCACCACGTCGCCGGTGCGCACGGGTACGCGCTCCAGCACCGCGTGCGTGGCCACCGAGAGCGGCTCCAGCAGAGGCGCGACCGCGGGGTCCATGTCCGTTGGCAAGGCAAACACATTCCATGCCGGTACGCTGACGTATTCGGTCCAGCCGCCGTTGATGCGCCCGCCCATCAGGCGGCGGTCGTCGCACAGCGTGGGCCGGCCCAGGCCGCAATAGCGGCAGTGGCCACAGGCGATCTGAGGATTCACCGCGACCACGGCGCCCAGAGGCGCACGCGCGCTGTCCGTCTCGACCACCGTGCCGGCGAACTCGTGGCCGACGATCAGGGGAAAGGACGGCGCGTACTGACCCACCACCGCCTCGTGCCATTTCCAGATCGCCACGTCGGTGCCGCAGATGCCTCCAGCGGCGATGCGGATCAGCACCTCGCCGGGCTTTCGCACCGGCTCCGGGAGGTCGATCAGCGCCATGGCGCCGGGTTCGGGCTTGAGTTTGGCGACGGCTTTCATGGGTGCTCGTTCACAAGGCGCTTCAGTCTGGCTGGATGGCCGTGTCCGTGGGCGTGGCGCTGTGGCAGAGGGTGTACAGCGCGCTCTCGGACGTGTCCTCGGCTCCCATGCCGGCGAGGGACCGGGGGGAGAGTGCTTCGGCACGCAGCGCGCGCAAAGCCTCCAGGTCGTAGCCCATGGCGGTCAACACCCAGTCGGCCTCGCGGTCACCGCCGCGAATCTTCTGCTCGCGGGTCTGCGCAATGGGGGGCTTCTCATGACGCAGCAGGTGTGCGCCCACGCAGCCGCGCTGCATGGCAATGGCTGCGAGTTGCGGCGTCAGCGAGGACTGCAGCCGCTGGTCGGCACCGGCCTGGGGCGAAAGCCGGATGGTCAGCGCATGCCGCGCCACGCTGCCGCCCGATGTGGCCAGCACGCGGCACTGGCTGCGCACCATGTTGCGGTGGTGCGGCATCATGCGCGTGGACCAAGGCGTGGGCGAGTTGAGGCGCTCCAGATAGGCAGCGGACTGCACCACCTCATGGGCGTCGAGCTCGTACATCTGGAAGATGCCCTCGCCGCCCTCGGCGCTGGCCCAGCGCGTGGCGCGCCGGAAGCCCGGGATCGACAGGCGCTCCGGGAAGTGCTCGTGCGTGTGCCAGTCCTCGAACTCGGTGCGCATGTCGCCCGCCATATCCCACCACATGGCCAGTGCGGCCTTACCCAACAGCGACATCGCCTGCAAACCTTTCTTGTCTTCGTGAAAGGTGGCCTGCGTGGCCACCTGGATTCGGGGCCGCCATGCTGCCACAAAGTTGAAAGGCTTTCAACAAAACGATAACATTCAAAAATTGAAAGCCCTACGACCTGGAGCAGCATGAGCGGCGCCCTCGAAAAATCCCTGGCCATCCTGGAGTACCTGACGGAATTTCCCGATGGGGTCAGCCTGGCCCAGATCTCCACCGACCTCAACCAGTTGCGCAGCGGTTGCCACCGCACCCTCCAGGAGCTGATCAAGTACGGCTATGTGCGGCAGTTGCCTGTGCGCGGCGAGTACGCGCTGACCACCAAGATGGCGTCCATGGGCTTGAGCTTTCTCAGCAAGTCCGGCGTGGTGGACATCGCGCAGCCGGTGATCAACCGCCTGGCGGTACACACCGAGGAACTGGTGCGCCTTGCGGTGGTGGATGGTGAGCGCCTCACGCTCATGGCCAAGGCGCAGGGCGCCAAGTCCGGGTTGCTCTACGACCCCGACACCGGGGTGGACCTGCGACTGTCCTGCAGCGCGGCCGGACATGCCTGGCTCATGACCCTGCCCGAAGACGTGGCCATCGAGTACGTGACCCGCCAGGGGCTGGGCAGCCCCAAGGACTACGGCCCCAATGCGCCCACCAGCGTGCGTGCGCTGCTCAAGATGCTGGACGAGCACCGCAAGCGCGGGTTCAGCGTCATCCAGGACACCTACGCGGTGGGCATGAGTTCCATGGCTGCGCCCGTGCGCCGCGGTGACGAACCCACCACGGGTGTGCTGGTGATCGCGGGTCCCACGCTGCGCCTGAGCCACAAGCGCATGCTGCAGTTGGGTCCCGCCCTGCTGCGTGCGGCGGAGGAACTGGCGCTGGCATCGAACGCCTCGCCACTGTTGAAGGCCGCCAACGTCGGGACCTGGGGCAACGTGGCCGACCGGCCCGCGGGCAGCCGTGGAGCGCGCCGATGAGCCGGCCGGACGATGTGCGCTGCGTCCTGCCGGGGCAGGACATCCTTGGCGAGACGCCGCTGTGGTGCGGACAGACCCAGTCGCTGCTCTGGCTGGACATCGACGGCGGCCGGCTTCAGCGGTGGCATCCCGCTTCCGGCCGGCACGACGTCTTCACCTTCGATGCCCGCTACGTGGGCTCGCTCGCCCTGACGTCCGACCCCGGGCGCGTGCTTGTCGCGTTGGACCTGGGCCTGCATGTATTCGACATGGGCAGCGGCGCGCTGCACCTGCTCTGCCAGGTGGAACCGGCCGAGGTGGACAACCGCCTCAACGATGGGCGCTGCGATGCGGCGGGGCGTTTCTGGGTCGGCACCATGGACAACCAGCTCCACCGTCCCAACGGCGCCTTCTACCGGGTGGACCCAGACGGCCGGGTCCAACGCCTGCTGCAGGACGTGATCGTCTCCAACACCATCGCCATCTCGCCCGCGCAGGACCGGCTGTATTTCTCCGATACGCGGCGCTACCAGACCTGGCAGTTCGACCTCGATCCGGCAAGCGGCAACTTGTCCAACCAGCGCATGTTCGTGGACCACCGGGCGGCTCAGGACCGGCCTGATGGCGCCTGCGTGGACGCGCAAGGCCATGTGTGGAATGCGATCTTCGCTGGCGGGCGCGTGGTGCGGTTCACGCCCTCGGGTGCCGTGGACCGCGTGATCGAACTGCCGGTGAGCAACCCCACTTGCGTCTGCTTGGGTGGCCCTGACCTGCGCACGCTCTACATCACGACCGCCCGCAAGTTCCTCAGCCGCACCCAGTTGCGCGCCGAGCCCCTGGCCGGCGGCGTGCTCGCGGTGGATGTCGATGTGCCGGGTCTGCCCGAGCACCGCTTTCCGGTTCATCCGGTTCGGGCTTAGCCCGGTTGCAGCAGCACCACCAGCGCTCCGGCGCCGCCCTCGGCGGGCCGGGCCTGCACGAAGGCCATCACTTCCTTTTTCTGCACCAGCCAGCGCAGCACACGCTGCTTGAGCACCGGGGTGCGCCCGGGCGAGCCCAGGCCCTTGCCGTGCACCACACGCACGCAGCGCAGCCCGGCCTGATGCGCCTCGCGGATGAAACGGCCCAGTGCCTCGCGGGCCTCGTCGGTGCGAAGGCCATGCAGGTCCACCTGACGCTGAATGCTCCAACTGCCCTCGCGCAGCTTGCGCACGATCGCCGGCCCCAGGCCCGGTCGGCGGAAGCTCAGCAGCTCATCGGTGTGCAAGAGCGTCTCGACGTCGAATTCGTCCGAAAGCGCTTCTTGCATTACCGCGGCCTCGTCGCGCTGGCGCTGCACGGGCAGGGGCGGGACAGGCCGGCGGTAGGGTTCGATACGGTTGCGCCCGGGGAGCGCGCGCACCGGCCCGACGCTGCGCTGGAAAAGCTGCTGCTCCGCCTCTTTTTGTGCCTGCGCCTGGCGCAGCAGGTCGCGTTGCACGGCCTCGGCGGCCGCCCGGTCGGCCAGGGCGCGCCGGATGGCTTGGAGGTCGGCCAGCGAACGGACTTTCATGGTGGGATTGTCGCCCGTGGCCGGCGACCTCCCGACCTGAAAGGTCACACCAGCCCCATCTCCGCCATCGACGCCGCACGTTCGCTGGTGACGATGAAATGGTCCAGCACGCGCACATCCACCAAAGCCAGGGCCGCCTTGAGAGTCTGCGTGATGGCCTCGTCCGCGCGCGAGGGGCGGGCCACGCCGCTGGGGTGGTTGTGGGCCAGCACCACGGCGGCGCTGTGGTGGTGCAGGGCGCGCAGAACGACCTCGCGCGGGTATACGCTGGTCTGCGTGAGGGTGCCCCGGAAGAGTTCCTCCAGAGCGATCAGCCGGTTCTGGTTGTCCAGGAACATGACCGCGAACACCTCGTGCGCACGGGCCCCCAGCTGCAATTGCAGGTAGTCGCGCACGGCCTGCGGGCTGTCGAAGACCGGGTTTTCGCGCAGGCGGTGGGCCAGCGCGCGGCGGGCCAGTTCGAGCACCGCCACCACCTCCGCCCGCTTGGCCGGACCCAGGCCCTTGATCTGGCGCAGCGCTTCCGCGCCGGTGTGCAGCAGCCCAGCCATGCCGCCAAAGCGGTCCAGCAGTTCCTGGGCAAGCTGAATCACGTGTTTGCCCTGGATGCCGGTGCGCAACAGCAGCGCCAGCAGCTCGGCGTCGCTGAGGGCGGATGGCCCGCGCGCCAGCAGTTTCTCGCGCGGACGTGTGTCGCTGGGCAGGCTCTTGAGCCCGGTGGCATGAAGGCCTTCCATCGCTTGTTCTCCCTGGTTGAGCCCGCTTTTTACAATAGGGCCTTTGCCACTACCCCCCCACCCATGCCCCACGTCCAAGAAGGCTCCTTCCTTACCCTGCACTACCGGATGTCCGGACCCCAGGGGCAGGTGATCATCGACACCTTCGATGGCCAGCCGGCCACGCTCAGCCTGGGCATGGGGGAGCTGTCGCCCGCCATCGAGCAGCGCCTGCTGGGGCTGGAGGAGGGCGCGCGCACCGTGATCGAACTGGCCGCGGGCGAGGCCTTTGGTGAACGCCAACCCGATATGGTCCAGTGGGTGGCGCGCAAGCTGCTGAACGAGTTGGGCGATCCGCACGAGCGGTACGCGGTCGGCGACGTGGTGCAATTCCCCACCCCTGATGGCATGGGCACCTACGCGGGCGCGGCGCTGCAGGTGCGCGAGGATGGCGCGGTGCTCTTCGACTTCAACCACCCGCTGGCGGGCCAGCCGGTGCGGTTCGAGGTTCAACTGATCGGAGTGCTGTGACATGGCCGATGCCCAGGAAATCCTGCTGGCCGAACCGCGCGGGTTCTGCGCCGGCGTCGATCGCGCGATCGAGATCGTGGAGCGTGCGCTGGCCAAGTTCGGCCGGCCGATCTACGTGCGCCACGAGATCGTGCACAACACCTATGTGGTCAACGAACTCAAGTCCAAGGGCGCGATCTTCATCGAAGATCTCGCCGAAGTGCCGCCCGGCGCCACGCTGGTGTTTTCCGCCCATGGCGTGAGCAAGGCGGTGGAGCAGGAGGCGCGCGATCGCGGCTTCCATGTGTTCGACGCGACCTGCCCGCTGGTGACCAAGGTGCACGTGGAGGTGGCCAAGCTGCACCGCGAAGGTTATGAGTTCATCATGATCGGCCACAAGGGCCACCCCGAGGTCGAGGGCACCATGGGTCAGCTCGACAGCGGTATCCACCTGGTGGAGGACGTGGAGGATGTGGCGCGCATCTCGCCCCTGCAGACCCAACTGTTGGCCGTGGTCACGCAGACCACGCTGTCGGTGGACGACGCGGCGCAGATCCTGACTGCGGTCAAGGCGCGTTTTCCGCAGGTGCGCGAGCCCAAGCAACAGGACATCTGCTATGCCACGCAGAACCGCCAGGACGCGGTGAAGATGCTCAGCCCGCAGGTGGACGTGGTGATCGTGGTGGGCAGTCCCACCAGTTCGAACAGCAACCGTCTGCGCGAGGTGGCGCTCAAGCTGGGCACGGCGAGCCACATGGTCGACAACGCCGACGAGCTGCGGCCTGAATGGTTCGAGGGCAAGCGCCGGGTGGGCCTGACCGCCGGCGCGTCCGCACCGGAGATCCTCGTGCGTCAGGTGATCGAACGCATCAAGTCCCTGGGCGCGATCTCGGTGCGCACCATGGACGGACTCACCGAGACCGTCAAGTTTCCCTTGCCCAAAGGCCTCAAGACCGACACCGAAGGCCAGGCGCCGCTGCCGCACCTGCGCTGAAGCCGGGCCTGCGAGGCCCAAAACTACAATCTCCGCATGCTAGACATCGTTCAACTGAGAAAAGACCTCGACGCGGTCGTCGCGCGGCTCGAAACGCGCAGACAGCCGCAGCCCTACCTGGATGTGCCGGCGTTCCGGGCGCTCGAAACCGAACGCAAGGCGTTGCAGACCCGTACCGAGGAACTGCAGGCCCAGCGCAATGCGCTCTCCAAGCAGATCGGACAGCTCAAGGCCAAGGGGGAAAACGCCGACGCCGTGATGGCCCAGGTGGCCGCGTCCAAAGCCGAACTCGAGGCCTCGGCGGCGCGGCTGGACGTGATCCAGTCCGAACTGCAGGGCCTGCTGATGGCGGTGCCCAACCTGCCGCATGACAGCGTGCCGGTCGGTGGCGACGAATCGGCCAATGTGGAGGTGCGCCGCTGGGGCACGCCACGCACCTTTGATTTCGAGGTGCGCGACCATGTGGACGTCGGCGCGCCGCTGGGGCTGGACTTCGAGACCGGCGCGCTGCTGTCGGGCTCGCGCTTCACCTTCATGCGCGGTCCCATCGCCCGGCTTCACCGCGCGCTCGCCCAGTTCATGCTGGACGTGCAGACGCAGGAGCACGGGTACACCGAGTGCTACACGCCCTACATCGTCAACCGCGAAGTGCTGGAGGGCACCGGCCAGTTGCCCAAGTTCAAGGAAGACATGTTCTGGGTCACCCGGGGCAAGGGCGCGGGCGACGAGGCCGCCGCCGAGCAGTACCTGATCTCCACCTCGGAGATCTCGCTCACCAACACCGTGCGCGAACGCGTGCTGGCCGAGGCCGACCTGCCGATCCGCCTCACGGCCCACAGCCCCTGCTTCCGTTCCGAGGCGGGCAGCGCCGGGCGCGACACGCGCGGCATGATCCGCCAGCACCAGTTCGACAAGGTCGAGATGGTGCAGGTCACCCACCCCGAGAAGAGCTACGAAGCGCTGGAGCAGATGGTGGGCCATGCGGAAGCCATCCTGCAGAAGCTGGGGCTGCCTTACCGCGTGATCACGCTGTGCACCGGCGACATGGGGTTTGGCGCCGCCAAGACCTACGATCTCGAGGTCTGGGTGCCGGCTCAGAACACCTACCGGGAAATCTCCAGTTGCTCCAACTGCGAAGCCTTCCAGGCGCGGCGCATGCAGGCGCGTTTCAAGAATGCACAAGGCAAGAACGAGTTCGTGCACACGCTCAACGGCTCCGGCCTGGCGGTGGGGCGCGCCCTGGTGGCGGTGCTGGAGAACTACCAGAACGCCGACGGCAGCGTGACCGTTCCCGAGGCGCTGCGCCCTTACCTGGGGGGAACGGAGCGCCTGGCACCCGCCTGAACGCCGCCGTCCATGGCCAAGGCCCCGCGCTGCGGGGCTTTTTTTCGTCCATGGCTTTTGTTCCTATAGCTTCAATCAATAAAAACTATCTTTCGATAGTCTTCATCAACTTAGACTGGAGGGCCTTCCCACACAAGACCAGGAGCCAGCAGCCATGACAACCGAAGCCAAGTGCCCCTTTGCCGCCGCCCACGGAGCCCGCGCCACCAACGGTGTGCGTTCCAACCAGGACTGGTGGCCCAACCAGCTCAACCTCAAGATCCTGCACCAGCACACGGCAAAGTCCAATCCCATGGGCGCCGAGTTCAACTACGCCGAGGCATTCAAGAAGCTCGACCTCGCCGCGGTGAAAAAAGACCTGGTGGCGTTGATGACCGACTCGCAGGACTGGTGGCCGGCCGACTGGGGCCACTACGGCGGCCTGTTCATCCGCATGGCCTGGCACAGCGCAGGCACCTACCGCGTGGCCGACGGCCGCGGGGGTGCAGGCACCGGCAACCAGCGTTTCGCACCGCTCAACAGCTGGCCCGACAACGGCAACCTGGACAAGGCGCGCCGCCTGCTCTGGCCGATCAAGAAGAAGTACGGCCGCCAGCTTTCCTGGGCGGATCTGATGATCCTCGCCGGCAATTGCGCACTGGAGTCCATGGGCTTCAAGACCTTCGGCTTCGGTGGCGGGCGCGAAGACATCTGGTCGCCCGAGGAAGACATCTACTGGGGCGCCGAACAGAAATGGCTGGCCACCAGCGACCAGGCCAACAGCCGCTACTCGGGTGAGCGGCAACTGGAGAACCCGCTCGCTGCCGTGCAGATGGGCCTGATCTACGTGAACCCCGAGGGCCCGGATGGAAAGCCCGACCCCGTGGCCTCCGGCCGCGACGTGCGCGAAACCTTCGCCCGCATGGCCATGAACGATGAAGAGACCGTGGCCCTGGTGGCCGGTGGACACACCTTTGGCAAGGCCCACGGCGCCGGTGACCCGGCCCTGGTGGGCGCGGAGCCCGAGGCTGCTCCTATCGAGGAGCAAGGTCTGGGCTGGAAGAACCGGCTGGGCAGCGGCAAAGGCGTGGACACCACCACCAGCGGCATCGAAGGCGCCTGGAAGCCCAACCCCACGACCTGGGACAACGGCTACTTCGACATGCTCTTTGGCTACGAATGGGAACTGGTCAAGAGCCCGGCTGGCGCCCACCAGTGGCTGGCCAAGGACGTGCGGGACGAGCACATGATCCCCGACGCGCACGATCCGTCGAAGAAGCACCGCCCGATGATGACCACGGCCGACCTTTCGCTGCGCTTCGACCCCATCTACGAACCCATCGCACGCCGTTTCCACAAGGACCCCAAGGCCTTCGCCGACGCCTTCGCCCGGGCCTGGTTCAAGCTCACCCACCGCGACATGGGACCGCGCGCACGCTACCTGGGTCCGGATGTGCCGGCCGAGGAACTGGTCTGGCAGGACCCGGTGCCGGCGGTGGACCACGAACTGGTGAATGCGCAGGACATCGCGGCGCTCAAGGACCAAGTCCTGGCCAGTGGCCTGTCCACGGCCCAGCTCGTGTCCACGGCCTGGGCCTCGGCCTCCACCTTCCGCGGATCGGACATGCGCGGCGGCGCCAATGGTGCGCGCATTCGCCTCGCGCCGCAAAAGGACTGGGCCGTGAACCAGCCGGCCGAACTGGCCCAGGTGCTGCACAAGCTGGAGGACATCCAGAAGGCCTTCAACGCTGCGCAACCTGGCGGGCGCAAAAAAGTCTCGCTGGCCGACCTCATCGTGCTGGCGGGCACGGCCGCGGTGGAGGCTGCGGCGCGCAAGGCGGGCCACGACCTGAAGCTGCCCTTCGCGCCCGGCCGTACCGACGCCTCGCAGGCGCAGACCGACGTCGAGTCCTTTGCCGTGATGGAGCCCGCCGCCGATGGCTTCCGCAACTACCTGCGTGCGGGTGTCAAGGTGCCGGCCGAGGCCCTGTTGCTGGACCGCGCGCAACTGCTCACGCTCAGCGCGCCGGAGATGACGGTGCTCCTGGGTGGTCTGCGCGCCCTGAACGCCAACGTTGGCCAATCGCCGCACGGCGTGTTCACCGCCACCCCCGGCACGCTCACCAACGACTTCTTCGTGAACCTGCTGGACATGGGGGTGGAATGGCGACCCACCGCCACCGAAGGCGTGTACGAGGGGCGCGACCGCGCGTCGGGCAAGGTCCGCTGGACGGGAACGCGGGCCGACCTGGTGTTCGGCTCCAACTCGGAACTGCGGGCGATTGCAGAGGTGTATGCGTCGGACGATGCCAAGGGCAAGTTCGTGGAGGACTTTGCCCGGGCCTGGACCAAGGTGATGAACCTGGACCGATTCGATCTGGCTTCGTGACCGTGTCTGGCGGCGCTGCCCTACGGTGTGGGGCGTTTGTCCGCCCTGGACGCGATGCCCGGGTCTACGCCGTGGACCGCTCAGCGCGGCGCCGAGCCAGGTCCAGCAGGCGCCGCGCGCGATCGACGATCGGTTTGTCCAGCATGCGGCCTCGGTGCTGCACGGCACCCAGCCCCTGCTTCAAGGCTTGTTCAAAAGCCGCGACGATGGCCGCCGCCTCGTGGAGTTCCTGTGCGCTGGCGCCGAAGGCCTCGTTCAGGACGGGCACCTGTGTCGGGTGGATGGCCAGCGCGCCGGTGTAGCCAGCATACCGCGCGCTGCTCGCCATCTTGCCCAGCAGCGCGAGGTCGCCAAATTCGGCCAGGCTGCCGACCACGCCCCAGGCAGCGCGGCCATGGGCGCGTGCGGCCAGTGCCACCGCGTGCGCGGCGTACCACATCGATTCGATGGTCGGCACCACCCCCAGAGCGTTGGCGTAGTCCTCGCTGCCAAAGACCACGCCGATCACGGTCTCAGGGTCACAGGCAGTGAGTTCAGCGGCGCGCAGTACCGCAGGTGGCGTTTCCAGCAGCAGAACCAGGCCTGTGCCGGCCTTGCGCGTGCGCTCGGCCACCGCGTGCACTTGCGCGGGGTCTTCGGCCTTGGGCAGGAAGATGCCGGCCAGCGGTGTCGCCAGCGCGGCCTCCAGATCCTCTTGCAGCAGCGCTGGGTCGTTGTTGATTCGCACGAACACCGGAGCGCCTTGTGCGGTGATGCGTCGCACCACGTCGGGCAGCGCCTGGCGCGCTTCGCGCTTGGCGGTCGGAGCAATGGCGTCTTCCAGATCAACGATGATGGCGTCGGCACCGCGCTCATGGGCCTTGTCGATGAATCGCGCCGACAGAGCCGGTACGAAAAGCTGTGAGCGAAGAGAGAAGGCTTGTTCAAGGTTCATGAGGCAATGACTTTCCTGGCGATCAGGTCTTGCAGTTCGGATTCGCTCATTCCAGCGGCGCGCAACAGGGCCAGTGAGTGCTCGCCCAGGCGGGGAGCGGGCCGCGCCAGCCCGCCTGGCGTGGCCGACAGGCGCGGGACGACGGCGTGCATCGGCAGCGAGCCCACATCGGCATCCGGCGTGCGCACCAGGACGCCGCGTTCCACCACATGCGGGTCGGTCACGATCTGCCCGATGTGATAGACCGGGCTTACCGTCACCTCCCGCTCGCGGAAGAAGGCCAGGTTGTCCTCCAGCGTGCGCGCGCCCATGAAGGCGCCAATGACGGCATCCAACGCATCGACGTGGGCGAGGCGGTCCGCGTTCGTCCTGAAACGCGGGTCGTCGATGAGGTCCGCGCGATCGATGGCGCGCAACAGCCGCTCGGCCATGCCCTGCGTGGACGCCGACAGCGCCACCCAGCCACCGTCCTGAGTACGGTAGATGTTGCGCGGCGCGGTGATGGAAGTTCTGTTGCCTGTGCGGGCGGGCACCTGGCCGCTGACGTGATAGGCCGCGGCGTCAGGACCCATGATGGAGAGCAAGGGTTCCAGCAATGACAGGTCCACCACCTGACCGGCTCCGCCCTGTGTTTCCACCTCGCGCACCGCAGCGCATACCGCGAAGGCACCATACAGACCGGCCACCATGTCGGCCAGGGCCATGTTGGGCAGCATGGGCGGGGCTTCTGGTGCGCCGTTCTTGGCCGCGAACCCGGACATGGCCTCCACCAGGCTGCCGAAGCCGGGCTGCTGGTGGTATGGGCCGGTCTGTCCCCAGCCGGTCAGCCGCACGATGACCAACCTCGAATTCAGCGCCAGCAGGGTGTCGGGGGCGAAGCCCATTTTCTCCAGTGTGCCGGGGCGAAAACTCTCGATCAGTACCTGAGCCCCTGTCACCAGGGTGCGCAACACCGCTCGGCCCGCCTCGCTGCGCAGATCGACGGCCAGGCTCTTCTTGTTGCGCGCATAGACCTTCCACCAGACTTCCACGCCTTCGGGGTGCTGTGGTCCGCGCTCGCGCCACTGGCGCAGGCTGTCTCCCCCATCGGGGTCTTCCACCTTGATCACCTCGGCGCCGAAATCGGCGAGTTGCAGCGAGAGCATGTTGCCCGCGACGAGGCGCGAGAGGTCGAGCACGCGCAGTCCGCGCAGTGGCCCGAGGTGGGTGGGATCGAAGCCTACGTCAAGCATGGAGAATGGGCGCTGCACGCAGATGGTGGTCGGTGAGCATCTGGTAGGCGTGCCCCAGTTGCAGGATGGTGGGCTCATTGAACCAGCCCGCGGCCAGTTCCAGTGACATGGGCAGGCCTTGCTCGCTGACACCGCATGGCACCGCGAGGCTGGGAATGCCCGCGATGGGCCACGCGCAACTGAAGCGCGGGATGCGCCGGATCGCTTGCCCGAAATCCAACCCCTGTGAGGCCGGTGCCGTGGCCGGGGTGGTCGGCGACAGGATGGCGTCCACGTGCTGGAATACGCCACGCAGGCGGTGGCGCCAGATCTCCATCCAGCGCATGGCCTGCGCGTACTGTTCGCCGCTCACTTTCTCGCCCAGGCGCATGCGCATGAGTACATCGGCTCCGTAGTCGGCCTCGTGCTCGGCGATGCGGTCTCGATGCAGACGCATGGCGTCGGCCGGAATCATGGTGAAGGTGAGCATCTGTTGCGCGTTCTGCACATCACCCAGATCGATGTCCACCAGCTCCACGCCGAGCGAGCGGAACACTTCGATGGCGCGCTCCATGGCCGCGGCGATATCGGGATCAAGATCCTCGAAGAACCAGCGTCGCTGTATGCCCAGGCGCAAGCCACGCACTGGCTCGTTGAGCCGGGCCAGGAAATTGGGCACAGGTACATCGGCCGACATCGGGTCACTCGGGTCGTGCCCGGCGATGGACGCGAACACGCGTGCCACGTCGCTGACACGGCGCGCCAGTGGGCCCAGTGTATCGAATGGCGGGCTCACGGGCAGCGAACCGGTGGTAGAGATGCGCCCCACCGTGGGACGCAGGCCAGCCACGCCATTGAAAGACGCCGGCAGGCGGATGGAGCCGGCCGTGTCACTGCCGATGGAAGCGACGCACATGCCCGCCGCCACCGAAGCACCCGAACCACCACTGGAGCCTCCCGCGATGTGGTCGGTGTTCCACGGGTTGCGCACGGGGCCGAAGTGCAGGCTTTGGCTGGTGGGGCCAAACACCCATTCGTGCAGGTTGGCCTTGCCCACGATGACCGCGCCGTTGCGAACCAGGCGGTCAACCACGAACGCATTCTTGCGCGCGACGTTGTCACGCAGCAGAGATGACGCGGCGGTGGTGGGGACACCCGCCACGTCCACGTTGTCCTTCACGCTGACCGTCATGCCGTGCAGCAGGCCACGCCATTCGCCGGCTGCCGCAGCGCTGTCCAACGCCTCTGCAGCGTGCATGGCCTGCTCGCCGGTGGTGCAGATCATGGCGTTGACGATGGGGTTCAGGCGCTCGATGAGGTCCAGTGCCTGGCGTGTTTCCTGCACGGCACAGCCCAGGCGGGGAGGGACAGGGGTGTTTGCGGTGTTGGGCACGGGCGCTCCTTCGGTGGGGTGAACGGGTTTTTGGGTCTCGACCACTTTATCTCATTTAATGATGATGACATATCGTTAAATGGTATGTATAGTGCGGACCAACAGTTCGAATAAACTTTCATTTCATTTAATGAGATGAAAGGAAATCAAAATGCCCGTAGTCGCCGACATCGATCAAGACGCCGCCAGCACCCAGGCTTCGCTTACGCAGAGCCTGGACAGGGCCATTGGCCTGTTGGAGGATGTGGTGAATCAGGCCGCCCGCGGAGCTGCGCTGGGCGCGTTGGCCGAGCAATCCCAGTTGTCCAAGCCCACGGCGCATCGCTTGCTGAGCGGGCTGCGCAAGCTGGGGTTGGTGGACTACGACGAGAAGTCGCGCCTGTTCTTTCCCGGCCTCAAGCTCTACCGCATGGGCTTGGCTGCGGCTCCGCGCTTCGATCTGGTGCAACTCGCCCAGCCCGGCATGGCTTTGCTGGCCGAGGAAACCGGCGACACGGTCTATCTGTCCCTGCGTGCGGGTGACAGCGCCTTGTGCGTGGCACGCCAGACGGGGTCCTTCCCGATCCGCACACTGACGTTGGAGGTGGGCGACTACCGGCCACTCGGGTTGGGCGCGGGCAGCCTGGCCCTGTTGTCCGCGCTGCCCGACGAGGAGGTCGAGCAGGTGATTGCACGCAACCGCGAGAAGCTCGCGCCGCACGCCAATTTCGATCAGGTGAGCCTGCGCGCCATGGTGCGTCAGACACGTGAGCAGGGCCACTCCCTCAACGACGGGAAGATGCTGCCTGAAATGGCCGCCATCGGCGTCATCGTGCACGACGCATCCGGGCGCCCCGCCGCCGCGCTGTCCATCGCCACCATCGCGAGCCGCATGCAGCCTGAGCGGCGCGCGTCGATCGTGGCGCTGCTCATGCGTGAGGCGCGAGCGCTGGAGCAGGCGCTGGGTGTCACCACCCCGTCGGGAGCGCGCGAATGAAGGCCGCGCACCGATTCAAGCAGGCCTTGCGTGAAGACCGGCCGGTGGCCGTGATCAACGCGGACTACGCGAACGCGAGTCTGGTGGAGTTTCTTTCCCGGCCCGAGCTGGGGGTCGATGCGGTGATGCTCGATGCCGAGCAAGGCAGTCCAGACTTCGAGCGCATCGAGGACATGGCACGCGCAGCACGGCTGAGCGGCGTGTGCGTGCTGGTGCGTCTCTTTTCCCCGGAGGCCTGGGTGATAGAGCGCATGCTGTTGCGCGGCATCGACGGTGTGATCGTGCCTCGCCTGGACACGGCCGCGCAGGCGCGCGCCGCGCTGGACGTGCTGCGCTACTGCCACCCCCACAACGCAGACGACAAGGTGTTCGTGGTGCAGATTGAAAGCGCCGCCGCGCACGCTCATCTCGACGACTTTCTCGCCGTCGACGGCATCGACGCGCATTTCATCGGCCCGGTGGACCTGTCGCGCAGCATGGGACACCAGGGTGACTACGCGGTACCGGCTGTGCAGGCCGCGGTGGACGACATCCTGCAACGCACCCGCGCAGCGGGTCGAGCCGTAGGGACCATGGTCAAGCCTGGCGATGCCGAACAATGGATTGCGCGGGGTGCGCGCTTCCTCTATTTCCACGTGAACGACTGGCTGCGCATCGGGTCGCGGTCGTTCCCGATCGTGCGCAATTGACGCACTCTTTCTAACGAAGACCTCTCGCATGGACATGACGCCTCCTTCCGCCGACCGCAAGACATCGGTTTACCAGCCCTCCCAGAAGGGTCTGTACTTTCCGCGGCCTCCGGTCTTTCAGTCCATCGAAGAGGAGCGCGTGCACCGCAAGCAGCGCCTGGCCGCCGTGTGTCGCGTGTTTGCACGCTACCGCTACGAATACGGTTTTGCAGGTCACGTGACGGTGCGCGATCCGGAGTTTCCCGACCGCTTCTGGACCAACCCGTTCGCGATGGACTTCGGCCGAGTGCGCGTATCCGACCTGCTGCTGGTGGACCACGATGGCACCGTTCTCGAAGGAAACTGGGCCGTCAACCAGGCGGGTTTCGTGCTGCACTCGGCTATCCACAAGCACCACCCGCACGTACTGGCTTCGTGCCACATGCACACGGTCAACGGCATGGCCTGGGCCGCGCTGGGCCGTCCGCTGGACCCCATCACACAGACGGCGGCCGGCTTCTACAACGACCATGTGGTGATCACCGAACAGGCTGGCGCCGTGGTGGTGGAGCGTGAAGCGGGTCGGGCCGTCGCAGCCGCATTCGGCAACAACAAAGCCGTCATCCACCAGAACCACGGCTTGTTTACCGTGGGGCGCGAGAGTGTCGACGAGGCCGCTTGGTGGTTCATCGCGCTGGAGCGCGCCTGCGAGATCCAGCTCAAGGCCGAAGCCACCGGCCACCCGCTCAAGCTCATCACGCCCGAGGCCGCCGCGCATTCGTCGAAGCACTTGGCCACGCCGATGGCGGCCTGGTTGCACTTTCAGCCGATTTACGACGCGGTCGCGCGCAACGAGCCTGACCTGTTCGACTGATTTCTCCGTTTCACCCCTCCCGCAACCCTGACCTGGAAGAAGACCTGCATGAATACCTTCGGACGAATCTTCAAGGGCGCGCTGATTGCCGCCTGTGCCCTCACCGCGATCGGCGCTTCCGCGCAGCAATCGCGCAAGCTCACCTACGCGACTTTCTACGGCTCCAGCGAGTTCTATGAAATGTCGGCGAAATATTTCATGGAGGAGGTGACCAAACGGACCCAGGGCAAGATCACTTTCCAGCCCTACTACGGCGGTACTTTGCTCAAGACGGCCGAGATGAGCACCGGCCTGGCCAAAGGCGCAGCCGACGTCGGTGCTGCCGTGCCGGCGGCCTTCAACCCGCGTGAATTCCCCCTGACGGGCGTGGTCATGCCCTTCATCTCCGAGAACCCCATCGCGGTGACCTACGCTTTCAAAGAGCTGATGGACACCACGCCTGAGCTGCAGCAGGAGTACCAGCGCAACAACCAGAAGCTCTTGTGGGCGCTGGCCTCGGGTGAGAATTCGTTGTGGACGAACAAGCCGATCCGTACCGCCGCCGATCTCAAGGGTTCTCGCATCCGCGCCATCATCGGCGTGGCTGATGGCATCAAGGCCCTGGGCGGCACGCCCATCAGCATTCCCTGGGTGGAGGCGCTGGAGTTGGTGCAGCGTGGTGGTGCCGAGGGCGTGAGCGGAACGCCTTTCAACCAGGCGGTCATCACCAAGGTCTACGACATGGCGCCTTATGCGTCCAACGCGGGCCGCATGGGTGTGTACACGCCAGTGACCTGGTCCATCAACCTGGATACCTGGAAATCGCTGGATGCCGCGACGCAGAAGGTGATGGAAGAGGTGGCGGCCGAGGTGCCGGGCAAGTATTTCGCGGCCTACGAAGGCGAGATGAACAAGGCCGTGGAGCAGGCGCGCACCGCCAAAATGACCTATGTGCCGCTGGACGATGCCGAGGTCAAGCGCTGGCAGGACGTCGCCCGTCCCGAGGTGCAGAAGAAGTGGGCTGACATGGCGCGGCCGCGTTACAAGAACCCGCAGGAACTGGTCGACAAGTTCACCGTGCTGGTTCGCAAGTACGAAGCGAAACACCCCTACGAGACCGGTTTCGATCGTCTGAGCAAGAAGTAGATTCTTTTCCTTCATGACTCTCGCGCCCCAAAGGGCGCGAGAGCCCGGAGAACCTCACGTGTTTTCAACCCTCTCAGGCGCAATACGCCGCCTCAGCCTGGCCCTGGGCGCCATCGCCGGCGCGGGCACCGCGGTAATGATGCTCACCGTGGTCCCCGACCTGTTCTCCCGAAGCTTTCTGGGTGAAGCCGTATACGGCATGGCCGAGACGGGCATTTTCCTGCTGGTGCTCATTGTTTTCCTGGCGCTGGGCGCGGCCCAGGTGCGCAAGGAGCACTTCCACGTTGGCGTGCTGGAGACGCTCATCAGCCGCGATGCCGCGCGCTGGCTCTGGGCGCTGCGGTACGCGCTGTCGGGCCTGGTGTGTGGCGTGTTCACCTGGTACGCCGCGCGAGGTGCCATCGATTCCACCCGCAGCCTGGAGCAGTCTTACGCGGTGATCGAATACCCGATCTGGCCCGCCAAGATCGTCGTCGCCGTGGGACTTCTGCTGTTGACGGTGCAGTTTCTCATGGACCTGATCGACGCCTTGACGACGCCGCAATACCGACCCGATGGCGGCCATGAGGGCACGCCGGATCACACAGGCGAAGCGCTATGACCCCTCTGGAAATTGGTTACTTGATGGTGGCAGGCGTGATCCTGCTGCTGGCATTGGGTGTGCCCGTGGCACTGAGCCTGCTGGCCGTCGGGGCCTCCGGCCTGTTTGCCATCCGGGGTGTGCGTGGCACGGAATTCCTGCTGGAGAGCCTGCCCTACTCGAGCGTGGCCAACCTGGCGCTGATCGTGATCCCGCTGTTCATCCTGATGGGGCACTTCGCGTTCTCGGCTGGGCTCTCGGACAAGGCTTACAAGGCGGCCAAATCGTGGGTCGGGCACATCACCGGCGGTCTTCCCATTGCCACCGTGTTTGCTTGCGCGGGTTTTGCCACTGTGTGCGGATCGAGCGTGGCCACGGCCGCGACCATTTCCAAGGTGACTGTGCCGGAGATGCTGCGCGCCGGCTACAACCAGCGGCTGGCCGCCGGCCCGGTGGCCATTGCGGGGGCACTGGGCATCCTCATCCCGCCCAGTGGCATCCTGGTGATCTACTCCATCGCCACCAACGTCTCGGTGAGCGACCTGTTCATCGGGGCGCTGATTCCTGGTGTGCTCACGGCCATCGTGTACGCCTTTGGCATCTGGTTCATGGTTCGTCGCGACCCAGAGCTGGTGAAACGCACGCGTGTCCCCAAGGCCAGCTGGAACGAGCGCATTCGCTCCACCGCCGCGGCCTGGGAGGTGGTGGTGCTCTTCCTGGTGGTGATCGGCTGCATCTACACCGGTGTGGCCACTGCCACCGAGGCAGCGGGTATCGGGGCTGCACTGGCACTGGTGTTCGCGCTGTTTCGCAAGGGGCCGAAGGGATCCATCTGGAAGGGGCTGGTGGAAACCGGCTCCAGCACCGCATCCATTTTTCTGCTGATGATTGCCTCGGCCGTCTTCAGTGTGGCTCTGGGGACCACGCAACTGCCCACGCAGCTGGCCGAAGCGGTGACCGGCCTCAACCTGTCACCGGCCGTGCTGCTCCTGCTGCTCATCATTCCATACCTGATTCTGGGTTGTCTGATCGACGGCATTTCGATGATCTTCATCACCATGCCGGTTGTCTTCCCGATCATCGAGTCGGCAGGTATTCATCCGGTGCTGTTCGGTATCTTCGTGACCAAGCTGGTGGAGATCGGTGCGGTCACACCGCCGGTGGGCATCAACGTGTTCGTGGTGCAGGGGTCGGTGCCTGGCCTGAAGCTGGGCGAGATATTCCGAGGCGTGATTCCTTTCATCGTCATGGAATTGGGGCTGGTCGGCCTGATGATTGCCTTTCCGCAGATCGTGACAGGGGTGCTGTGATGAGCGACGTTTTGGGTCTGGGGGCTGGCGAACTGGGCCAGGCCTACCGCCGTGGCACGCTCTCGCCGGTGGAAGTCACGCGTGCCTACCTCGATCGGATCGCTGCGAGCAACGACCGCCTGCGCGCCTATGTAGAGGTGTACGCCGAGCCCGCGCTGGCGCAGGCGCGGGCCAGTGAACAGCGGCTGGCCAGCGGCCTGCCAACGGGCCTGTTGGAAGGGGTCCCGTTGGCTCTCAAGGACCTGCTGCATGTCGAAGGCCGCCGTACCACCGCGGGGTCCACCGTGTTCGCGGATCGGGCACCAAGCTCCGTCACCTCCACCGTGGCGTCGCGTCTGATGGGCGCGGGCGCTGTGGTGTTGGGCAAGGCCAACTTGGTCGAGTTCGCCTATGGGGGATGGGGCACCAACCAGGGCATGGGCTCGCCCGTCAACCCATGGGACCCGAGCGTCGAACGCTGCGTGGGTGGCTCCAGCAGTGGCTCTGGGGTGGCGGTGTCCGCTGGCCTCGCGGTAGGTGCCATCGGAACCGATACCGGTGGCTCGGTGCGCATTCCATCGGCCTTCTGCGGTCTCACGGGCCTGAAGACCACACAGGGCCGCGTCAGCAACCACGGCGTGGACTTGGTCAGCCACACCCTGGACACGGTCGGCCCCATGGCCTGGACGGCCGAAGATGCAGCCTTGTTGCTGCAGGCCATGCACGGTCCTGACCCGCATGACCCTGCCACGCTGCAACGCGCGCCCGAGGACTTTCTTTCTCGTTTGCGAGAACCCGTCGCTGGCCTGCGCATCAGTGTGGCGCCGGTGAACATCCTTGGCCATGTCGAGCCTGCGATCCAGCGTGCGGTCGATGATGCGGTGGGCGTTCTGATGTCGCTGGGCTGCTTGCGCCGCGATGAGGCCTTCTCCCACATCGATTTTGTCGCCGATCAGGTCGAGTCTGGCGTGATCATCTCCAGCGAGGCCTACGCGGAGCATGGCCATCTTCTGCAAGGCTCGCCGCCGCCCGGTGATGCTGCGGCGCGTGCCCGGCTGTTGAGCGGAGCGGCCATTGCTGCGCCGCGCTATGCCGCCGCTTTGCGTGAACGCCAGCGCCGCATCCGCGACTTTGCCCGGGTGTTTGAGCACACCGACCTGCTGGTATTGCCCACATTGCCTGTCACGGCAAGGCCACTGGCCACCATCGACGAGGCCGATCTTGCGCCCAGTCGCCTGACGCGCTTCGTCGGCTACTACGGTCTGAGTGCGCTGGCGCTGCCCTGCGGCCTTTCGCCGGAGGGATTGCCGATGTCCCTGCAACTGGTAGCTCCCGCTTTCCACGAGGCACGCCTGCTGCGCGCTGGCGTGGCCTTTCAGTCCGCCACGGCTTTCCACCGCGCGCGACCGTCATCCTTCTGAAGTACCTCATGTCCTCAACCATTGCCGAAACCAGCTCTCCATCCTCCACCCGCACCATGTCCGGTGGTGAGGCCATCGCCCGCATGATTCGCGCCTTTGGTGGCGGCCCCATGTTTGGCATGGGTGGGTTCCAGGTGTTGCCCCTCTATGAAGCCGCGCGCGAACTCGGCCTGTCGCATCACCTCATCCACGACGAACGCAACGCTGTCTTCGTGGCGGATGCCTACGCCAAGGTGAGTGGTCGCGTCGGCCTCGCAGACGCGACCGTAGGACCTGGCGCCACCAACATGCTCACCGCGCTGGCCGAAGCGCTCAACGCGGGATCACCCCTGGTTTGCGTGGTGGGTGACACACACCGCGACCATTCCTGGAAAAACATGACGCAGGAAAGCCGTCAGGTGGATGCGCTACGCCCCATGTGCAAGGAGTTGATCCGCGTCGAATCCATCCGCCGCATCCCCGAGTTGATGCGCCGAGCCTTCGCCGTGGCCACCACCGGCCGCCCCGGTCCGGTCGTGGTGGATGTCCCCGAGGACTTGATGCACGATACCTTTGAGTTCAGCGACAGCGATTTCGTGGTGAATCCCGCCTATGAAGCGGCTCCGGCGCTGCGTTCGCGACCCGACGGTGACTCGGTTGCGCGGGCGGCCGACCTGCTGGCCAACGCGAAGCAGCCCATCGTGCTGGCGGGAGGTGGCGTGCATCTGTCAGGGGCGGCACAGACGCTGACCGACTTCGCGCGCGCCACCAACATTCCTGTGGCCCACACTCTGACCGGCAAGGGTGCAATTCCCTGCGTCGATCCCCTGAGCGCGGGCCTGTTCGGCCGCTACGATCGCATTGCCAATGGCCTCATCGAGCAAAGCGACGTGGTGCTGGTGGTCGGCTGCAAGCTCGGTGAGATCGCCACCAAGCGCTACACCGTACCTGCACCCGGAAAGACCGTGATTCACCTGGACATCGTGGCCGAAGAGTTCGGCCGCACGCTGCAGCCCGAAGTGATGCTCTGGGGTGATGTCAAACTGGGCTTGCAAGACCTCATGGCAGCGCTGGGACCGCGCGTGGCCGGATTGAAGGCCCGGCTGCAGCCGCTGGCCGAGAGCGTGCCAGCGCGGATGTCGAAATGGCGTGAGGAAGTCTCGGGTCGTCTGTATTCCGATGAGAAGCCAATTTCCGTTGCGCGGTTGATTACAGAGATCAACAAGGTGCTGCCAGAAGACGGAATCCTGGTGGCCGACGGCGGTTTCGCTGCGCACTGGGCCGGTCTGCTGTTCGACACCAAGCGCGCAGGCCGAGGCTTCGTGCCCGATCGTGGCTTCGCATCCATCGGCTACGGATTGCCTGGTGCCATTGGCGCCGCGCTGGCCGCGCCCGGTCGCACCGTGCTGAGCCTTACCGGTGACAGTGGTTTCTGCATGGTCCTGGGCGATCTGGAAACCGCTGCACGCCTGAACCTCGACTTCACGGTGGTCGTGGTGAACAATGCCGCTTCCGGCTACGTGAAGGCCTTGCAGCACCTGGTCTACGGCGCGGGCAAGCACATCAGCGCAGATTTGAACGAGGTGGACTTTGCGAAGGTGGCACAAGCCTTCAACTGCACGGGTATCCGGGTGGAGGAACCCGGCCAGTTGGAAAGCGCCCTGCGCCAGGCGATGGCGACCAAGGGACCGGTGGTGGTCGATGTGGTGGTGACGCGCGATCCTGCGAAGATGCTTCCCGGGGTGGACAGTCGGGCCGCCGTGATCAAAAAGGGAGATCGAATTGCCTGAGTCGCACCCGGCGGACAGTGGCACAGAACCTGTTGAAGGCCGAACTGTCGGTGTGATCGGCCTGGGCATCATGGGTGGCGCGATGGCCGAACGCCTGCTCGACGCGGGCCACGTGGTGCGCGGGTTCGACATCGACGCCGCCGCTGTGGCCCGTTTCGGTGCCCGGGGTGGGTGGGCATGCGAAACACCCGCTGCCGCTGCCCGTGACACCGAGCTGCTGTTGCTCATGGTGCACAACGAACATCAGGTGGCACAAGTGCTCGAAGGCCCCACTGGCGCGTTGGCATCCATGGCGCCCGGTGGTGTGATCTGGCTGGGCAGCACGGTGTCTCCGTCCGTTGCCATCGACTTGGCGGCACGGTTGGCGGCACAGGGCATCGCCTTGATCGACGGACCGGTAAGCGGGGGCGCCACCGGTGCACAGACGGGGGATCTCGTGGCCATCTGCGGAGGCAGCCCCGAATCTTTGAGCCGGGCCGATTTCGCATTGCGCGTCTGTGCCCGCCACGTCTACCACGTGGGGCCTCCCGGGGCTGGTGCCAGCGTGAAGATGATCAACCAACTGCTGGTGGCGGCGCACTCCGTGCTCACGGCCGAAGCCATGGCCCTGGCGCGGCTTGCGGGTGTGGAGCCCAGGCAACTGATTGACGTGGTGTCGAACAGCGCGGGCCAATCGCGCATCTTCGACAAGCGCGCGCCGCGCATCGCCGATGGCGACGATACGGTGCATGTGAGCGTGGACACTCTGCGCAAAGACCTGTCCATTGTCATAGAGGCTTCCAACAGGCTCGGCCTCGATCCGAAGATCGCACGCGCCGTGCTCGCGGTACTGGACGGTGCAGCCCAGGCAGGGCGTGGAGGTCAAAGCGACACCACTTTGATTCAGGACTACCTGGGCCCCGTTTCGGTACCCTGACTGTCGAATACCCAACGGACAGGGTCCGGGATGGTGGCATGCCATTCTGGATGGACCTTCCAACAAGGCAGAAGCCTCGGTTTTCCTGAGTCCGCGCTACGGTTCCCGGCGCATCTGCATCTTCCTGCGCCGCCAGGGGCTGGAGCTGAGCTGGTCGCGCACGCACCGCATCTGGCGCCAGTCCAGCCCGCTATTGCCGAAGAAACGCCCCCGAAGGCGCATTGCCAGCAACCGACCCAGGGCCTACACACCCTTCAAAGCCAACGCCGTGTGGGCGTACGACTTCGTGTTCGACACCACCGCCGAAGGCCAGCAGATCAAGTGCCTGACCTTCATCGACGAATACACGCGCGAGTGCCTGGCGATCGACGTGGCCGGCGGAGAGAGAGACTGCTCGATCGAAGCCTCAAACTGTATCTTGCCGTGCCAGATGATGGGTTCGTCAACAACGCTTGTCAGCGACCCGCTGTTCGCGCTGTCTCATCCGGTTCTCTCCGATCGCATCACTTTTGATGGGTGGGGAGATGGGGTGATGCGCTCTCGCTGGCGCTGCCCGATTGCACGGACTTCCTTGCGGCCGGGTAATGGGGCTCGGCGGCATGCCGCCACAAACTGCCCAGGCACCTGCTTGCTCGCCTGACCAAGCCGCGCTAATCTGCAACCCGATCAACGGGCGGGTTGGGCAGCATCCAGGGAAAAGGCATTGGCGAAGGGCCACAGCAAGGAGCATCCATGAAGAACAAACTTTGCATCGCCGCAGCACTGCTGGCGCTGGCCGGCGCCGGGCACGCACAGACCTCGCCGCAGCAAAACCCCTGCGACGCGCTGCAAGGGCATGCGGCCTTCGAATGCCGCATGAACCGAAACAACGAGGCCATCCGCAATCTCGGCAAATCGCAAGGCGGCGGCAATGAATGCGCCGCCTGCCCCGAAGCCTGCGAAATGGTCTGCAGTTCGAACGACCCCAATCTCGCCAAGTGCCAGGCCGACTTGCGCGAATACCGCCGCCAGAAGCTGGCGGCCTGCCGTGCCCAGGGCCGGCTCTGACCAACCATCGACTGGCATTTTCTTCTCGACCCCTAGTAGGCATTCACCGGAGGCTGACATGAGCAGGTTGACCTTGGCGACGTGGCTGGGCGCGCTGCTCTTGCTGCCGCAATGGGCGGCGGAAGCAGGCGTGACAGCAAGCTTGCCGCACGCCATTCAGAGCGTGCACCAGCAGATCGCGCGCCAGCGCTACGCCGAGGCCAAGGCGGCGGAGTTCAAATCCCGCTGGCCGATGGGCTACAACCCCGCCGCGTCGGTCGTGGCCAGGCCAAGCACGCCGCTGGCGCCCACGTCGCCGGCAGAATGCCGACGCTACCGCGACACCTACCAACAGATCATCCGGGACGTATCCGATCACCACTGGGCCTGCATCGCCTCCACCAAGCCGAGAAGCGAGCCCTATTCGTTCGAGCACGTTAACGCTGGTTTTCGCAACTTCGGCCGAACCCAGGACAGCGTCTGCTCCAACCCGGCATGCGAAACGCTGCACAAGGCCATGATCGACATGACCGACTCCGCCAACGCCGGCAGCGACAAGTGCATGGACGCCGTGAACCGGCACCAGAAGGCAGAGGCGGACAAGGCGGCGCGATGGAAGAGCAAGCGGGAATGATACGCGCGTGAATTGGCAAGATAATCACCGACCATTGGAGCTATACGCATGTCGCAGTTATGCAGGGTAAACCGGAGTTTCATGTACCTGGGTGCATTTGCAGCACTCATGCTTTTCAGCGTCAGTAGGTCGGCCTATGCTGAAACCTATAAATACCTGAAATGCGATGCAAATCAGGTACAAGGTTTTGGTTCTATGGAGGGTCGCAACAAGGAGCCCGCATCAGATATTTATCACTTTGCTTTTGATGAGCAGAAACAGAAATTTATTGAGGCGAAAAATTCGGCGTGGTATGCGCCCGGGAACAACACTTCATCGTGTCAAGTGAATATCTCACCGGCAGCGATAAATGTTTCATGCCAGCCAGACGGAGTTCCAGATGGGGGGTTTTTCTGGCTTATCAAAATCCTGCGAACAAGCGGTACCTTTGAATACACTATGGGAGTGGTCAGGGATGGGGTGTGGAAGGGTGTCAAGACAACAGGCACATGCGCACCACTTCCATCGGATCCGCTGATTCCTCCCAAGAGGCTTTTCTAGCAATGAACGGCTTCATGCCGAAGACGTCGTTCCACGGAATCCTGCTCGCATTGGCACGGTCGCGCTCCGTGCAACGGGTGATCGCCATCGGCTGCTGTACAAACAATTGTCGCCCGTTGTACCGATACCGATTCGGGCGATGAAGCGCCGCTTGCTTGGTGGGGAAGGACATTCTGTCTCAGTGTTTCTTCGGATTGCCACCACCCTCCGGACTTGTTTCAAACTTGCCATCGATCACGCCGCTCGTGGTCGACAGATCGACACCCCGATGATGGTTTGATTCCATCGCGCAAATCGGCATACACGCGCGAGTTACGCGCGTGACTTCCTTGAAATTTCGCTCAACAGAGCCCCGGAAATCCTCGTGGCACGAGTGGTTCGAATCGGGTTTTTCGGATTTGAAGTCCCCTCGAAAACCTGAATCACTCGTAAGTAGAGAATTCCCCTGACCTGCCCGAATTCTTCGGTCCAATAGTTTCTAGGAAGATGGAGCGTTTTGATCACGCGTTCGACCATGCCGTTTTGCTCCGGGCTGTACGGTGTGATGAACTCCTGCTGCAGACCATGGCTCTCTTGACCAGGGCCGTGTAGCTGCGACTGCAAAGCGAGTGGCTTTCCTATGCTCCAAGTGCCGGGCTGCTACAGCTGGGCCCCACACCTCAAATGCGCATGTGGTCACTCGTACAAGCTCACATGCAACATCGCAAGCTCAGCACGTGCTGCCGGTTTCGACGGCATGGTCTACCCGTCCTACTTCAAACTCCTGCGACTCGGCCAGATGCCCTTCCAAACCGTTTATGGCATATCGCACCGTCGTATCGAGCAGATGCAGGACCATGAGCAGTCCAAAACGATTCCGACTTGGGCGCTCTTCGGTAGACCGGTCTCGCCGGGTGCGGTCGAGGGGGCTTGCATTGATCGCGTCATCATTAGCCGAGTCGGCTACCTGTCTTCCGGCGCCTTGGTGCCGATCCTGTCGCAGCATCCCGCTAGGCCAGCGGGCGCGTATGTCGTGCGTCCGCCCGGTCAGCACCCCGCGCGCAAGATCAGGGTGCTGATAGACATGTTGACGGACTACTTCGACCAGTTTCCCGACTTCGACGCCGTACCGTCGACGCCAGCGGTGGCGCCAGGCGCTTAACCACGAAACACCGGTGTCGTGCCGCTGGCGTTGCGCCGATCGCCTGCAGCGACCAGCAGTTGCCGCAGTCGCTCGATGTTGGCTTCGCCCAAGGCCAGCGATTCGGCCGACGTATGGACGGAGTAGTTTCCCAGGTGCAGCTCATGGGGGTGCGGCGCCGCGGATCCGATGACAAAGATCGCGTCGCCGTCCGCGCTGGCCTCTAGGGTGATCGCTTGCTGCGATGGATGGAAGATGACCATCTCTCCTGCGTCCGCGGGTGTTGCACCGACGAGTAGGCCTTTTGCCACCGCCAGCCACGCGACCGGCTGATCTTCGGGCGGCCGGAACGTCCACGTCGTTCCTGCGGGCAGTTTCAACAGCAGGTACGTGACGCCATCCGGCGAGCGCGCGGGGCTGCGAACGCCTCCGTAGTGAAAGGGCTTGACTGGATGGAGGAATCTGCCCGATCCGTTTCCGACCTGGGAGGCTACGCCTGAGCCTTCCTGATGCTCGTTAGGGTACACAGGTACCGGGAGAGCGCTAGCGGATGCCTGTACACGACGCACAGAGCGTTAGTCTGTCGATATCATCCTGACCAGCATCAACGCTTCATCTGATCTGCTGAGTGGCGTGCCGAGTAGACGGATCGGTACCAGAAAGCCGCCTATGACTTCCACCCCATGTCGGCCGCGTTGTCATTCACGCGTTCGGCTAAGTAGGAGCGCGTGCAACTTTGGCTACGCCTGAGGTCGAGGAGGTGTTTGATGCGGCGAATACGCATGCCCGTTTCTTCAAAAGTCTCGACCAGCGCGGTGGCCTGGGCTGACTTGCCCCCAGGATGCCCTTGGGGAAGTTGGCCTGAAAGCCGCCGAAAGCGTTGCTCGGTGCCGCGAGTCAGATCAGCTCATGCGCCTTCCGGATCACCGCGTCTTTGGCGTACATGCTGGCGTGCATGGCCTTCAGCTGCGAGGCGGGCCATGACCGCCTCGGCCTGGGCTGAATCAGGACATGGATAAGGACGGCGCGTCACTGTTCACGTCGCGCCTGAACGGCAGCAGCCCCAGCACCACCTGAAGTGCCACCGAAACGGCGCCGGCGATAAACACCAGATCGCCGAAGGTGCGCACCCAGCGCAAGGTCTGAAGCAGGGGCTGCTGCATGAAGGCCTCGCTGCGGGCGTACCACAGGCCCTCGTCCACGCTGGCCATGAACTGGATGAAGCCAATGGGCAGCAGGCTGGTGAAGATCATCAGCACAAGGCCCAGGTTCAGGCCCCAGAAGCCGGCCTTCATCAGCGGCTCGCTGAACACGAGCGCGGGACGCAGGTAGCGCAGCACCATCAGCGTGAAGCCCAGCGCCAGGAAGCCATAGACGCCGAACAGGGCCGCGTGCGCGTGCACGGGCGTGGTGTTCAGGCCCTGGATGTAGTACAGCGAGATCGGCGGATTGATCATGAAGCCAAAGACACCCGCACCCAGCATGTTCCAGAAGGCCACGGCGACGAAGCACAGCAGCGGCCACTTCAGGCTGTTCATCCACGGCGCGCGCGTCTTCAGGCGCCAGTTCTCGAAGGCCTCATGGCCCAGCACAATCAGCGGCACCACCTCGAGCGCGCTGAATGAGGCGCCCACGGCCATCACCGGCGTGGTTGTGCCCGCGAAGTACAGGTGGTGGAAGGTGCCCGGGATACCACCCAGCAGGAACAGTGACGCCGAGGCCAGGCTGGCCGTGGTGGCCATGCGGCGCGACACCAGCCCCATGCTGGAGAAAACGAAGGCCAGTGCCGTGGTGGCGAACACCTCGAAGAAGCCTTCAACCCACAGGTGCACCACCCACCAGCGCCAGTACTCCATCACCGACAGGCTGGTGCGCTCGCCATAGAACAGGCCGGCACCGTAGAACAGGCCGATGGCGCCGACCGAGGCCGTGAGCAGGGCCAGCAGGTTCTTGTCCTCCCCGTTGCGCGCGAACAGCGCGGGGAGCACGCCGCGCAGCATGAGCACCAGCCAGAGCAGGATGCCGGCCCACTTGAGGATCTGCCAGACGCGGCCCAGGTCCACGTACTCGTAGCCCTGGTGACCGAGCCAGAAGTTCCACTCGGCCGGCATCTTCTGGGCGATGGCCAGGTAGTTGCCCACGAAGGAGCCGACGCAGACGAAGACCAGCGCCCAGAAGAGCGCGTCCACGCCCAGCTTCTGGAACTTCGGGTCCTTGCCGCCGTTGATCACCGGGGCCAGGAACAGCCCGACGGCCAGGAAGCCGGTGGCGATCCAGAACAGCGCCGCCTGGATGTGCCAGGTGCGCGTGAGCGAGTAGGGGAACCACTGCGACAGATCAATGCCGTAGAAGCTGCGCTCCACCGTGTAGTGCGCGGTGAAGCCGCCGATGAAGACCTGGAAGACGAACAGCGCCACCACCAGGAACAGGTACTTGCCCAGCGCCCGCTGAGAGGGGGTGAGTCCCGCGGCGATCAGCGGGTCGCGCTTGGGCGCGGCCGGCAGCGGCTCGTCGTGGTCGCGCAGGAATGCCCAGGCCCAGACCAACAGGCCGATGCCCGCCAGCAGGATCACCACGCTGGCGATGGACCAGACCACGTTCTCCTTGCTGGGGACGTTGTTGATCAGTGGCTCGTGCGGCCAGTTGTTGGTGTAGGTCACCTTCGAATCGGGCCGCTCGGTGCCCGCCGCCCACGCTGTCCAGAAGAAGAAGCGCGTGAGCTGCTGGCGCCGTTCCGCGCTGGGCAGGGTGTTCTCCTTCATCGCGAAGCTCTCGCGGCTCTTCACCAGTGCGGGCGCGTCGGAGAACAGCTGGTCGTAGTAGGCCGCCGTTTGTTCCATGGCCTGCGCGCGGCGCTCGCTCACCACCAGTGTGCCGTCGGCGCCGACACGGTTGCCGCGGTACTCGCGCTGCAGTTCGGCGCGCAGCGCGCCTTGCTGGCCGGCATCGAGTTGCGCGAAGGGGCGCCCTTGCTGTTGCATCGCGGTCAGGTCGAGCCAGGCCGTGAGCTCGCGGTGCAGCCAGTCGGCCGTCCAGTCGGGCGCCTGGTAGGCGCCGTGGCCCCAGATGGAGCCCAGCTGCATGCCACCCACCGACTGCCAGGCGGTCTGGCCGTCCAGGATGTCGTCCCGGGTGAACAGGGCCTTTCCCTCGGCCGTGCTCACCTGAGCGGGGATGGGCGGCGCGGAACGGTAGACGTCGGCGCCGAAGTAACCCAGCAGCGAGAACATCACCATGCACACGCCGATCAGCGCGAACCAGTACTTCTTGTAAATGCCCATGAGACTTCTCCCGTGTGGTCAGTGCACGTCCGCCGGCGCGAAGCGCTCGAACAGGACGTTGTTTTCCAGATGGATGTGTGCGATCAGATCGTCGCGAAAGGCGCGCAGTCCGGTGTAGAGCGCCTTCCAGGTGGTGCAGGCGCCACGCGGCGGCGTGAAGTTCTGCGTGAGTTCCACCAGATGGCGCAAGGCCACGCCGTGTTCTTCGTGCTCGCCGCGCATCACGCCGATGGGCATGCGGGCCATGGCGCCCTGGTCGCGCGTGATCATCGGGAACAGCACCACCTCTTCCTTGCGCATGTGGCTCTCCAGCTCCTGCGCCATGGCCATGAGGTGGTCGGCCAGTCCGTGTGGACAGTCCTCGCGATCGCCATGCACTTGCTCCACGCGGCGCGCCAGGCGGATCAGCTCGGGCAGTTGTTCGCGGTGCACGGCGTGATAACGCGTCAGGATGTGCTCCACCAGTTCGGTGTCGGTGGCCCGGCTCCAGTCCGGCCCATCGGCCTGGGCCTCGCGCGCTTGCAGTGCCAGCAGTTCGGCGGCGATGGCATCGCCATCCAGGCCGGCGGTGGCGGCCGCCGTGCGCAGGGTGCGGTTGCCCGCGCAACAGAAGTCGACGTGGTGCGCGTCCAGGACGCGTGTGGCGCCGGGAATGCGGCGAGCCAATTGCCCCAGGGATTGGTCCATCAGGTCCATGGTCTCTCCTTCGTGGATGGGTGCTGCCGGAGATGCGAACCGCGTGCCAGGAATATTCCTTTTCCAATCAAGGACTTGGATTGATCTTGGTCAAAATCACCACGATGGGGCAACGGTATAAAACACCCCATGAGGTGCTTATGACCATCGACACGACGCAATTGCTGCTGCTGACCGACTTGGTGGCCGTTCTGCCAGCGGCGGTGCGCTTGCAGCGCTTGGTGAACAGCCTTCGCGCGCACTTCGCCTGTGGGTCGGTGGCGCTGCTGCGACTGGAGCAGGAGCACCTGCGACCGTTGGCGGTGGACGGCCTGACCAGTGACGCCTTGGGCAGGCGCTTCGCGGTGAAGGATCACCCTAGGCTCGCGGCCATCTTGGCGCGACGCGGGGTCACCCGCTTCCCCCACGACAGTCCGCTGTCCGATCCCTACGATGGCCTGATCGACGGCCACGCCGGCCAACCCCTGCCGGTACACGACTGCATGGGCATGGCACTGAACGTAGAAGGGGAGCGCTGGGGCGTCGTAACGCTCGACGCGCTGGACATCGGTCGCTTCGACGCCCAGGCCCCGTGCGAACTGGAGCAGCTCGCCAGCGCCATCGAAGCGGCGGTACGCATCACGCGCCTGGAGGCCGAAATCCGCGCCTTGCGTACCACGGGCTGGTCGGCGCCGGCCAGCGCGCGCACCGCTCTCCGCGAGGACAACGAGATCGTTGGCCAGAGCGAAGCCATCGTGCACCTGCTGCACGAGCTGCGGGTGGTGGCCGATTCCGAGTTGCCCGCGCTGCTGCTGGGTGAGACGGGTGTCGGCAAGGAGCTGTTCGCGCACCGCCTGCACCAACTCTCGCGCCGCGTCGGCAAACCGCTGGTGCACGTCAACTGCGCGGCGCTGCCCGAGTCCCTGGCCGAGAGCGAGCTGTTTGGTCACGCCAAGGGCGCCTTCTCCGGCGCGACAAGCGAACGGCCGGGGCGCATCGAGGCCGCCGATGGCGGCACACTGTTCCTCGACGAGGTAGGCGAGCTGCCGCTAGCCATCCAGGCCAAGTTGCTGCGCACGCTGCAGAACGGCGAGATCCAGCGCCTGGGCACCGACCGGCCACGGCGCGTGAACGTGCGCGTGATCGCGGCCACCAACCGCCAACTGCGCGAACTTGTGCGCGAGGGGGCGTTCCGCGACGACCTGTACCACCGCCTCTCGGTCTATCCCATCCCCATCCCGCCCTTGCGTGAACGAGGCAACGACGTTCTGCTGCTTGCGGGCCGCTTCCTCGAACTCAACCGTGGCCGCCTGGGCCTGCGCAGCCTGCGGCTGTCCGCTGCCGCCGAGGCTGCGTTGCGTCGCTACCGCTGGCCCGGCAACGTGCGCGAGTTGGAGCACGTGATCAGCCGTGCGGCGCTCAAGGCCATGAGCCGCGGCGCGGATCGGCGCGATATCGTGACCCTGGAGCCGGACATGCTGGACCTGGATGAGCAGGATGCGCCCGCGAGTGAGGAGGTGCTGGCAGTTCCGCGGGACCCGGGCACCGAGGTCTTGCCGGCGCTTGCGCCGTTGCACGAGATGGTGGCCGCAACGCAACGCCAGGCGATCCAGCAAGCCCTGGTTCTGCACCGCGACAACTGGGCTGCGGCCGCCCGTGCGCTCGGCCTGGACGCCAGCAATCTGCACAAGCTGGCCCGCCGGCTCGGGCTCAAGGCCTGAGGCGGGCGCGCTTCGAGGGCGGGGACCGCCGCGCGAATCCCCTCAGGGATGAAGCACGGTGACCAACAACGCGGTGTCGAGGTGGGCCTGCACGCGGTGGGGTTCTGCCGCGGGCAGCATCACCAGGGTGCCGGCGACCAGACGGCAGCTGGTCGCCGGCGTCACAACGTCTGCCTCACCCGAAATGCACTGGATCGTGATCTCGCCGGGTACATGGTGTTCTGGCAAGGCATGCCCTGCCGCGAGCACGACATGGAGCAACTGCAGATGCGGCGTCTTGAGGAGGCTGCTGCTGATCGCCGTGCCGCGGGACTCGTCGGTAGCGTGAAGATCGATGATCTCCAGGGGCTGAGCGTGCTTGAGGGCCATGATGCCGGCGTTTGATGTAGATCAGGGGGGATGCAGGGAGGGCGCATCCGGAGCCATCATAAGATATATTTGAAATAAATCTTATGAGTGATGCCGCAGTCCACATGACCGACGAGCGAGTGCCCGGAACCCATCTCTGTACAGAGGCCGAGGTGACTGCGCTCGTGCATACGTTCTATGCCCGTGTCCGCCGGGACGAAGTGCTGGGGCCGATCTTCGACGCGCACATCGACGACTGGGACCGCCACTTGGCCAAGCTGGTGGATTTCTGGTCGGCGCTGCTGCGGCGAACGGGCCGGTTCTCGGGCGCGCCCATGCCCAAGCATGCCGCGTTGCCCGGGCTGTCTGCCGAGCTGTTCGAGTGCTGGCTGCGGCTGTTTCGGGAGAACGCAGCCGCCCAGTCCAATCAGGCCATGGCCGAGCGGGCCTGCGCCATGGCCGTGCGGGTTGCGCAGAGCCTCTGGATGGGCTACCAGATCAGCCACGATCCGGATGCCGTGCCCACGGCACTCAGCCATGGCTGATCTGCTGCAGATCCAGGAGCCAGGGGCGGCGCAAATGCCCGGGCCGCAATGGAAAGCCTTTCTGGAGCTGGGCTTTCGGCCGCTGTACCTGGCCGGTTGTTTCTGGGCCGCCGTGTCGGTGGCGTTGTGGGTGTTCGCGCCCGGCCTGTTGCGTGGACAACTGGCCGGTGTCGTGTGGCACGCGCACGAGATGCTCTGGGGCTTCATCGCCACCATTGCCGTGGGCTTCCTGCTCACCGCGGGGGCGAACTGGACCGGCATCAATCCGCTCACGGGGAAGGCCTTGGGCGTTCTCGGTGCGTCATGGGTGGTGGCCCGGGTGGCCTATCTGGTGCCCGGCAACACGGCCTTTGGGGTGGCGGTGGCCAGCGAACTGCTGTTCTTCACCTGCGCCGCTGTCGCTTTGGGGCGCGCCATCGTGGGTGCGCGAAGTCAGCGCAACTACGGCGTGCCGGTGCTGGTTCTCGGGCTGGGCGTGGCCAATGCCTTGTTCCTGTGGTCCGCCTGGCAGGGAGACCCTGTGCGACTCATGCAGCACTTCAACACCGGCCTGCTGTGCATGGCGGTGATCGCGTTGCTGGTGGCCAGGCGGGTGATTCCGTTCTTCGCCATGCGCGCCGTACCAGGGCTGGCGATCCCCATGCACACGCGAAGCGGCCATTGGCAACTGGCGGCGGCCGGCCTGGCCATTGGCGGTGGGCTCGTGGGTTGGGCCCAGGCATCGGCGCTGTTCCTGGGCGTGGCAGGCGTGATCGCGCTGGTGCAGCTGTCGGCCTGGAAGCCCGCGGCCGTGCGACGCGTTCCGCTGCTGTGGATTCTCTACGTGGGCTACGCCGCACTGGCGGCGGGGCTGCTGGTGGCGGCGGCGCAGCTCTCGGGCGCCGTGCTGCGCGCCGCCTGGCCCGCGCACGTGATCGGCGTGGCGGGCTTTTCCGTGCTGATCATCGGCATGGTCACGCGCACAGCACTGGGTCATCTGGGGCGGCCGCTGCGCACGGATCGCCTCATGGTGTGCTGCTACGGCTTGGTGATCGCTGCCGCGGCGCTGCGCCTGCTGGCCCTGCTGCCCACCGAACTGGCATGGAGCGCGCTGCATGCGTCGGCTGGTTCGTGGGTGCTGGCTTTCGCGCTGTACCTGTGGCGGTTCTTTCCGATGTTGATCCGCCCGCGCATCGATGCGGCGGCAGCGCCGATACCCAAACCCGCCAAGATCAAGGTGCGTCAGCACCCGACGCCATGACCAGGATCTTCCCGTGCGCCTGACCACGATGACCGACTACGCGCTGCGCTTGCTGATGTATGTGGCGCAGCAGCCCGAGCGCCTGTGCACCATCTCGGAGGTGGCTCAGGCGTACGGGATATCGGAAGCCCATTTGATGAAAGTCACGCACCAGCTTGGCCTGCAGGGCTGGGTCGAGACCGTGCGAGGCAAGGGCGGTGGCATGCGCCTGGCCCATGCACCGCGTGACATCAATCTGGGCGCGGTGGTGCGCAGCATTGAGCCGGACTTCGCGCTGGTCGAGTGTTTTTCCACGGGCACCCAATGCGTGCTCAGCGGCCAGTGCCGCCTCGCCGGCGTGCTGGGTGGCGCAGTGCGGGAGTTCATGGCGCACTTGGACGGCTTTTCGCTGGCCGACTTGCTGCCCGGCACTGACTTCCCGCTGAAATCGGGTCAGCGCATGAAGCTGGAGCGCAGGCGGGTGCCATGAGCTATGGCATCTTGCTTGTCCTGCACCTGTCGGCTGCCATGGCCTTCGTCGGCACGGTGTTCTTCGAGGTGGTGATGCTTGAGGGTGTGCGCAAGCACCTGCCGCGCCAGACCATGCACATGGTGGAGCGTGCGATCGGCGACCGCGCTACCGCCGTGATGCCTTGGGTGTTGTTGACGCTCTACGTGACTGGCATTGGACTGGCTTGGCAGCACCGTGCGGCTCTGGCGCAGCCACTGGCCAGCAGTTTCGGGTTGTTGCTGACGCTCAAGATAGCGTTGGCGCTGAGCGTGTTCGGGCATTTCTCGATGGCCATGATCTGGCGGCGCAGTGGCGTGCTGGGCGGGCGCCGCTCGCGAAGGCTGCACCTGAGCGTGTTCTGCCATGTGTTGGCCATCGTGCTGCTGGCTAAGGCCATGTTCTACCTGCGATGGTGATGGGATGGCATTGGCCGACTTCTATCCTGTAATCAAGGCCTCGCATGTCGGGCTCGCGATGCTGAGCGGTGGGTTGTTCGCCGGTCGGGGCTTGGGCGTGCTGCTGGGGGCCCAGATGCCAAGGTCGTTGGCGATGCGCCGGTTGAGCCAGGTGATCGATACCGCCTTGCTCACCGCCGCTTTGCTATTGCTGGCAGCCTTGCAGCTCAATCCTTTTGCCACGCCGTGGCTGCTGGTCAAGCTCGCACTACTGATCGCGTACATCGTATTGGGTGTGTTGGCGCTGCGCCGGGCGCCGACCCAGGCCGGCAAGGCGTTGGCGTTCGCTGCGGCTTTAACCTGCTTCGTGATGATGATTGCCGTTGCCCGAACCCATGACCCGCTGGGGTTCTTGCGCGTCGTGGGCTGGTGATGGCTGCGTCCGCGAAGCGCGTTCGGACGTTCCTCCAACCCATTGCAACGTCGTTGCTATCGCCGGTTACCAGAACCGCCAGGCCTGCCGAGGTGCTTCTTGCGTCGTTGATGGCAAGTGCACGTCCAGGCAGGGCGCGCTGGTGTTAGGGGGGTGCAGCTTCGTGCGCTGGCGCAGTTCACGCTCTAGCTCGTGCGCTGTGCCGCGCGCTTCCCTCTCGCCGCGTAGCGCCCGAAGTCGCCATTCGCGGGCTCGGGCCATCAATTCATCATCTGATAGTGCATTGGTTTCCATCGCAGGATGGATTGTGCTCGCGCGAGCAGAACCCGCTCATGCGCTCGCCTTTTCAAGAAGGGGGTTCCAGGGTGTTCAGGTCCCAACGGTGTGCTCGTGAGAACCATCTCGATCAAGCGCTAATCCACGAGCGTCGCGCAGGCGAGCGCGCCACATCCCATCGCCTGCAATGGCTGAAGGGCGTCACTTGACGGAAGCGAAAGAGGGGCCTTCGAAGGGGCAGTGACTGGGCTTCAGGCGACTGGATGGACAACTTGCATGCATGCCGGCGTCCTGAGCGGTTGAAGGAAATATGTCTGTCACGATTTTGTCGTGAAATGGATCGCTGATTGTTGATTTCCACCTAGAAGTGACCCAGTAAGTCAGGGGGGGGTGCGGTACAAATCTTGGACTGGTTAAGCGACGATTCCGAGGCTGCGTCGGTACTCGACTGGACTGAGAGAGCCCAGAGAGATCTTGATCCGCTTCTCGTTGTACCAGCGAATGTAGGCGTCCAAGGCCTGCATGAACTGTTCGATGGTGGCGGACTGCCAGTCTCGGGGATAGAAGTGCTCGGTCTTCAGCCGGCCGAAGAAGCCTTCACACGCTGCGTTGTCTGGCGAGTACCCCTTGCGCGACATAGAGCGCACCAGCTTTGCGTCGGCCATGCGCTTGAGCCAACCCGGCCAGCGGTAGTGCGCGCCGCGATCGGAGTGAACGACCGGCCGGTCGCTACCGGTGGCGACGCCATCGATCGCGGCATCCAACATGGAGTTCACCAGCGCCGCATCGGGACGCGTGCCAATTGCCCAGCTGACGACCATGCCATCGAAGCAGTCGATCATGGGTGAGAGATACACCTTGCCAGCGGGGATCTGGAACTCCGTGATATCCGTGAGCCACTTCTCATTGGGCGCGGTCGCACTGAAGTCACGGTTGATGAGATTCTCAGGCGCCGGACTGATTTCTCCCAGGTAGGAACCATAGCGGCGACGCTTGGGCGCGGCGGCCACCAGCGACTCCTGTTTCATCAGACGCTGCACCACCTTCTCGGAGATGCTGACGCTTTGCTTGGTCAGCGAGGCGCGTATCCTGCGGTAGCCGTAGCAGCGGTGATTGCGCTCAAAGATGTCGGCGATGGTGCGTCGTACTTCGACGTACCTGTCCGCTGCATTCAGACGAGCGCGATGGTAGAAGTAGGAGCTGCGCGGCAGTCCCACCTGACCAAGAAGCTCAGACAGCGTGTACGTGCTCCGCAGGGCATCAACCAACAGGGTCTTCTCCCGATTGGTCAGGGGCGGCTGGTTGATGCCCAGGTCTTTTTTTATGATTTCGTTCGCCTTCTTGAGCAGGTCTTGTTCCAACTGCAGGCGCCTGATGTCCCGTCGCAAGACCTCAAGTTGGCGTTCCAGCTCTTCGCGGGCAGCGCCAGGCGTTGGCATATCGTTTGGGTTCGTCATGAATGCTGGTGCCTCGCGGTCAAGTAGCCGGTTTTTCCACTTGTACAGCGTCGGCCTGCACACGCCAATCTCCTGAGCCAAGGCCTCTGCACTGCCTTGACGAGTGCACAGCGCAATAACCGCTGCCTGCTTGAGTTCAGCGGAGTGGCTGACACGCTCAGCGTGACCGACCAAGCGGACTCGCAATTCGGGATGGAGCTCTTCCACCCAGGCGGTCAATGACGCACGGCCCGGG
>NZ_JAHCKL010000011.1 GCF_026125785.1 Hydrogenophaga sp. | reverse complement strand
CAAGTCGTTGATCGCCACCACTTCAATGTCCTTGAAGTTGGCGATCGCCGCGCGAAACACCATGCGTCCGATGCGCCCGAATCCGTTGATGCCTATCTTGATGGTCACGAAAGAAGTCTCCTGGGATGGTCAAAAAGAGAACGTCACGCACCGGCGGTGCAGGCGGGCAGCAGCATGGCCAGCGCGGAGAAGTCGGCGATCACACGGTTGGGCCGGCTGTCCTCGATCGGGTGGCCCATGTTGTAGCCATAGGTGAGCGCCCAGACCGCAATGCCGGCATTGCGAGCGGTAGCGACGTCGATGCTGGAATCGCCGACGAACAGGGCCCGCGCGCGGTCCACGCCGAAGTGCAGCAGGCAATCGTCCACCGCCGCGGGGTGTGGCTTCTTCACCGCCAGCGTGTCGCCACTGATGACCCGGTGGAACAGCGGTGCCAGGCCGTGCGCGTCCAGCACCGCGCGGGTGTAGCGCCCCTCCTTGTTGGTCACCACGGCGAGCTTCATGCCTGCACCGCGCAGGGCCTGCAGCACGCCGCGCACACCGGGGTAGGGTCGGCTGCGTGTGCCGCAACGCTGGTCGTAGTGGCGACCGAACGCGGCTTCGATGGCGGGGAACTGAGGACTCTCGCGCACCGCCTGCGCGGTGGTGCCGTCGGTGAAAGCCAGCGCCTGTACCAGCAGTTCGCGCGTGCCATGACCGATCCAGTCGTTCACCTGTCCTTGGTCGACCGGAGCGCGCCCCCAGGCGGACAAGGTGTCGTTGACGGCGTCGGCGATCTCGGGCGCGGTCTCGATGAGGGTTCCGTCGAGGTCGAACAGGATGAGGTCGTAGGGGTAGCTTTTCATGACAGGGTGGATTTCAAAACCTGGGAAACACGTGCGGCGGTGATGCCGAAGTGCGCGTAGAGCTCGGCCGCGGGCGCGGACTCGCCGAAGGTGGCGATGCCGACCACCGCGCCATCGCGCCCGGCGTACTTGCGCCAGAAGTCGGGGTGCGCCGCCTCCACCGCCACCACGGGCAGGTGAGGTGGCAGCACCTGGTCTTGCCATGCGCGAGGCTGGCGGTCGAAGACGTTGGTGCTGGGCATGGACACCACGCGGGTGCGCAGCCCCTCGCCCGCCAGCAGGGCCTGCGCCTTGAGCGCGATCTCGACCTCCGAACCGGTGGCGACGATCACGGCCTGGGGTTCTTCCATGTCGGCGAGCACATAGCCGCCGCGGCGAATCTCCGGCACCTGGGCCAGCGCGCTCACGCGCGGCAGGTTCTGGCGCGAGAGGCACAGCGCGCTGGGCCCGTCCCGGCGCTCCAGGGCACAGGCCCAGGCCAGCGCGGTCTCCAGGCCGTCGGCGGGCCGCCAGACATCGAGGTTCGGGATCAGGCGCAGGCTGGGCACATGCTCCACCGGCTGGTGGGTAGGGCCGTCCTCACCCAGACCGATGGAGTCGTGCGTGAACACGTGCACCACGCGCTGCTTCATCAGCGCGGCCATGCGGATGGCGTTGCGGCTGTAGTCGCTGAAGGTCAGGAAGGTGCCGCCATAGGGAATGAAGCCGCCATGCAGCGCCATGCCGTTCATGATGGCGGCCATGCCGAACTCGCGCACGCCATAGCTCAGGTGGTTGCCGGGCACGTCGCGACCGGCCCGCACGCAGCCCTTGAAGTTCGTGAGGTTGGAGCTGGTGAGGTCGGCGCTGCCACCGAAGAGCTCGGGCACCCAGGGGCTGAGCGCGTCGAGCGCGTTCTGGCTGGCTTTGCGCGTGGCGACGGCCTCGGGTCGCTCGGCGATGGCCTGCAGCACGGATGGCAAGCGCACGGTGAAATCCTCTCCCAGGTCTCCCGCCATGCGGCGTTCGAACTCCGCGGCCTGTACGGGGAACGCACTGCGGTAGGCCTCGAAACGCCGGCGCCACTCACGTTCGGCCTCGGCCCCGCTCTCGCGCGCATCCCAGGCCAGGGCCACCTCGGCGGGCAACTCGAACGGTGGCTCGGACCAATGCAGTGCCGCGCGCGTGGCCCGCACCTCGTCCGCGCCCAGCGCGGCGCCGTGCACGTCGTGCGTCCCGGCCTTGTTGGGCGAGCCATGGCCGATCACGGTCTGGCAGCAGATCAACGTGGGACGTCCGTCAGGCCGCAGCGCCTGCTCGCGCGCGGCCTGCAGCGCGGCTTGTATGGCGGCCGGGTCGTGGCCGTCCACGCGCGGCACCACATGCCATCCATAGGCTTCGAAGCGGCGCGGCGTGTCGTCGGTGAACCAGCCCTGCACATGGCCGTCGATGGAAATGCCGTTGTCGTCGTAGAACGCCACCAGGCGGGACAGGCGCAGCGTGCCGGCCAGGCTGCAGGCTTCATGGCTGATGCCCTCCATCAGGCAGCCGTCGCCCATGAACACGTAGGTGAAGTGATCGACGATGGTGTGGCCCGGGCGGTTGAATTCCGCCGCCAGCATCTTCTCCGCCAGCGCCATGCCCACCGCATTGGCCAGGCCCTGGCCCAGGGGGCCGGTGGTGGTCTCCACGCCGGGCGTGAGCCCCGCCTCGGGATGACCCGCGGTGCGGCTGTGCAACTGCCGGAAGGCCTGCAGATCGCTCAGGGGCAGGTCGTAGCCGGTGAGGTGCAGCAGCGCATACAGCAGCATGGAGCCATGGCCATTGGAGAGCACAAAGCGGTCGCGGTCCGCCCAGCGCGGGTTGGCCGGGTTGTGCCGCAGGTACCGGTGCCACAGCACCTCGGCGATATCGGCCATGCCCATGGGCGCACCTGGGTGGCCGCTGCGCGCTTTTTCCACCGCGTCGACGGCGAGCATGCGGATGGCGTTGGCCATACGGCGCGCCAGTTCAGGGGAAGGATGCTGCATAGGTCACTTCTTCCTTTCCATCATTCGCCAGATGAAGGGCGTGAAGATCAGCTGCATGGCCAGTTCCATCTTGCCGCCGGGCACCACGATGGTGTTGGCCCGGCTCATCCAGGAGTCGTGGATCATGTTGAGCAGGTACTGGAAGTCGATGCCCTTGGGCTGCGCGAAGCGGATCACCACCATGCTTTCGTCGGCGGTGGGCACGTCGCGGGCGATGAAGGGGTTGCTGGTGTCGACCATGGGCACCCGCTGGAAATTGACGTGCGTGTGCTGGAACTGCGGACAGATGTGGTTCACATAGTCCGGCATGCGCCGCAGGATGGTGTCGGTCACCGCATCCGCGCTGTAGCCGCGCATGTTCTTGTCGCGCCAGAGCTTCTGGATCCACTCCAGGTTGATCACCGGCACCACGCCGACCAGCAGATCCGGGTACTGGGCCACGTTCACCTGCGGCGTGACCACCGCGCCGTGAAGCCCTTCGTAGAACAGCATGTCGGTGCCGGCCGGCAGCGGCTCCCAGGCGGTGAAGGTGCCGGGCTCCTGCCCGTAGGGCGCGGCCTCTTCGGCGTTGTGCAGGTACTTGCGGCTGCGTCCGGTGCCGTTCTGGCTGTAGGTGCGGAACAGGCTTTCGATTTCCTCGAACAGGTTGGCCTCGGCACCGAAATGGCTGAAGTGCTGGTTGCCCGTCTTCTCCGCCTCGGCGGCCTGGCGCTTCATGGCCAGGCGGTCGTAGCGGTGGTAGCTGTCGCCCTCGATGATGGCGGCGCGCACACCTTCGCGGCGAAAGATGTTCTGGAAGGTGCGCGTCACGGTGGACGTGCCGGCGCCGGATGATCCGGTGATGGCGATGATGGGGTGTTGCGTGGACATGGTCGTCGTTCTGCCTGGTGCGTTGAGCGCTGTGGGTGTCCGTTCGGGCTGAGCCTGTCGAAGCCTCGCGCGCTAGGCGGCGCGGAACAGGCTGCGTTCGGCGAACAGCGGATTGGCCGGATCCTTGCAGGGCTGAGGTTCGGCGTGGTAGCGCTCTATGCGCTCGACCTCGCTGCGCGAACCGAACACCAGGCCGATCCGCTGGTGCAGCGCCGTGGGCACGACACCCAGCATGGGCTCGCGCCCGGTGCTGGCGCGCCCGCCGGCCTGCTCCATCACCATGGCGATCGGGTTGGCTTCGTACAGCAACCGCAGGCGGCCCGGCTTGCCAGGGTCCTTGGTGTCGCGCGGGTACATGAAGACGCCGCCGCGCATCAGGATGCGGTGCGCCTCGGCCACCATGCTGGCGATCCAGCGCATGTTGAAGTCCTTGCCGCGCGGCCCGGTCTTGCCCGCCAGGCACTCGTCCACATACCGCTTCACCGGGGTTTCCCAGAAGCGGCTGTTGGAGGCGTTGATGGCGAACTCCTGCGTCTCGGCGGGTACCCGAAGCCCTGGATGCGTCAGCATGAATTCGCCCAGGTTGGGGTCCAGCGTGAAGCCGTTGACGCCGTTGCCCACGGTGAGAATGAGCATGGTGGTGGGCCCGTAGAGCGCGTAGCCGGCGGCCACCTGCTGGCTGCCGGGCTGCAGAAAATCGGCCTCGCTCACGTCGCGGCCTTGCTCGATCGCGTCGTGCGGGGCGCGCAACACGGAGAAGACGCTGCCGACCGAAACATTGACGTCGATGTTGCTGGAACCGTCCAGCGGGTCGAACACCAGCAGGTACTTGCCGCGCGGGTATTGCGCCGGGATCTGGCGCGGCGCGGCCATCTCCTCCGAGGCCATGCCGGCCAGATGACCGCCCCACTCGTTCATGCGGATGAACACCTCGTTGCTGAGCACATCCAGCTTCTGCTGGGTCTCGCCCTGCACGTTGACGGCGCCACCCTCGGCGGCGGCGTGGCCACCCAGCACGCCGCCGAGTTCACCGAACGCCACACTGCGCGCGATCGCCTTGCAGGCCAAGGCGACATCGAGGATGAGCGCGTTGAAATCACCGCTGGCGTCTGGAAAACGGCGGCGTTCCTCGATCAGGAACTGTGTCAGGGTGGTGCGTCTGGACAAGGGCATGGCGGACCTCGGGCTGGATGGGATGAAATGGAAACTGTCCGGGCTGGGCGTCAGGCGCCGCGTGCGTGCTCGCGCAGCAGCCGCATCACCGTGTGGTAGCCGCCGTCGTTGTCCGGCGCGCCGAACACGGCGCTGCCTGCGACCAGCGTGTCGGCCCCGGCCTGCACGATGGCGGCGATGTTGTCCAGCTTCACGCCCCCATCGACCTCCAGCCACACCGGCTGCCCGCCGCGCGCATGGTGCGCGTCGATGCGCCGGCGCGCTTCGGCCAGCTTGAGCAGCGTGGAGCCGATGAAACGCTGCCCGCCAAAACCCGGGTTCACGCCCATGAGCAACACCAGGTCGAGCTTGTCCATCGCATGCTCCATGTAGCCCAGTGGCGTGGCCGGGTTGAACGCCAGGCCGGCCTTGCACCCGTGGTCGCGGATGAGCTGCAGGCTGCGGTCCACGTGGCGGCTGGCCTCGGGGTGGAACGTAATGAGGTTGGCGCCGGCCTTGGCGAAGAGCGGGATCAGCGCGTCCACCGGTTCCACCATCAGGTGCACATCGATGGGAATGCGCACATGCGGCCGGATCGCCTCGCACACCATGGGGCCCATGGTGAGGTTGGGCACGTAGTGGTTGTCCATCACGTCGAAATGCACCAGGTCGGCTCCCGCGGCTTCGATGGCGCGCACCTCCTCGCCCAGGCGGGCGAAGTCGGCGGACAGCAGGGAGGGCGCAAGGCGGATGGGGTTCATGGTGGTGATGGGCTCAGGGGCGGCGGACCCACTCGCGCAGGCGATCGACGGTCACCGAGGAGAGATCGGGCAACACGCGCAGCGCGCCGCCGAAGTCGTGGTGGGCGGTGTAGGCGGTGGGCGTGACCACCGTGCGCAGCCCGGCGGCGGTGGCCGCGCGCAGGCCATTGGACGAGTCCTCGAAAGCCAGGCAGCGCGCAGCGTCGAAGCCCATGCCGGCCAGCACCTGGCGGTAGACCTGCGGGTGCGGCTTCTTCAGCGGCGCAGAGGAGGCATCGCCCACCGCGAGGAAATGGCTGCGCCAGTCCGGCCCCATGGCGCGGCGCAGCAGGGCGGCGATGTTGACCGGCGAGGTGGTGGTGGCGATGGCCAGTTGCAGGCCCAGGGAGCGCGCTTCCTCCAGCAACGGCAGCACCCCCACTCGCAGCGACACCGCACCGGCGGCCACGGCGTTCTCGTAGTACGCCGTCTTGAGCTCGTGCAGGCGGTTCACCGTCGCCTGCACCGCGCCGGCATCCAGTTCCGTCACGGCCGGCCGCACGCTGCGCCAGTGGTGCAGCAGCCGCTCCTTGCCGCCGGAGATCTCCAGCAGGCGGGTGTAAAGGGCAGGGTCCCAGCGCCAGTCCAGGCCCTCCTGCTCGAAGGCATGGTTGAACGCGGCCAGGTGCACGCTTTCGGTGTCGGCCAGGGTTCCATCCACATCAAAGATCAGGGCGTCGAGCATGCGAGGCACTGTAGGCAGGGATTCAGATAAGGTAAATTCACGATTCATTGGTTTTTGATTAAGCAAAACCTGAATGAAAAACGCCACCTTCCGCCAGCTCCGCGTGTTCAACGAGGTCGCCCGCCACCTCAGCTTTGCCCGCGCGGCCGAGGTGCTGCACCTCACGCCACCGGCGGTGACCATGCAGATCAAGGAGTTGGAAGGGCACGTGGGCCTGCCGCTGTTCGACCGGCGGGGCCGCCAGGTGGCGCTGACCACCGCGGGCGAGTACATGCTGGTCTACGCGCGCAAGGTGCTGTCCACGCTCAAGGACGCCGAGGACGCTGCCGCGCGCCTGCAACGCCTGGAGACCGGCACGCTGACCATTGGCATGGTGAGCACCGCCAAGTACTTCATGCCGCGCCTGCTGGCGGAGTTCCAGCACGAGCACGAGGGCATCGAAATCCGCTTGCAGGTGGGCAACCGGGAACAGTTGCTGAAGATGCTGCAAGGCAATGAGGTGGACATCGCCATCATGGGTCGCCCGCCTACCGAACTGGCTACGCGGGCCGAGCCTTTCGCCGCCCATCCGCACGTCTTCGTCGCGCCCACCGACCATCCCCTGCTGCGGGTCGGCCACCCCTCCGTCGAGTCGTTGCGGCCCTATGGTTTCATCCTGCGCGAACGCGGCTCAGGCACACGCGCGGCGTTGGAGAAATTCCTGGAGCGCACACGGCTGGAGCCGCGCGTGGTGATGGAGATGTCCAGCAACGAGACCATCAAGCAGGCGGTCATGGCCGGCATGGGCATCAGCTTTCTCTCTCTGCACACCATAGGCCTGGAGCTGGAACACCAGCTCATCGCGGTGCTGGACGTGGAAGGCACGCCCATCGTGCGCGCCTGGAACGTGGTGCACACACTCTCCAAGCTGCTGTCTCCCGCGGCCGAGTCCTTCCGCTACTTCATGCTGGAGCGCGCCGAAGGGTACCTGGCCGACAAGTACGGCCGCTTCATGCGCCTGGTGCCCGCCGGCTGACGCCTGCGGCGCGAACGTATACTCACGCCCACGCCGCAAGGCGCATCCGCTAGGGGTGTTGCGACTGAAAAGCCGCGACTGAGAGAGTCCCTTCGAACCTGATTGAGGTAATCCTCGCGCAGGGAAGCAGGCCGGATCCATGCCATCGCCGTCCAGGCCGTGGCGCGGCGCCGGCCCCGCCCACCTGCTTCAACTTGGCTTGGAGCAAACCGATGGCATCCGACACGTCCCGTTCACCGGCCAACCTGGCCCTCACCCCCGTCGCACAAGGCGACCGGGTCTTCCATTTCCACGAGCACGCCGCGCTGTGGTTCAGCCTGGGCACCGGTCTGCTGGTGATGCAGATCGGCGCCTACCTGGTGCCGGCGGTCGGCACGCGCGACGCGCTGGTGGCCATCGTGCTGGGCTCGCTGATCGGCGCCGGCCTGCTGGCCTGGACCGCGCGCCTGGGCTGCCGCACCGGCCTGGCCAGCGCGGGCCTGATGCACGCGACCTACGGCAGCGCGTTCGCGCGGCTGCCGGTGCTGCTCAACATCGCGCAGCTCATCGGCTGGGCCACCTTCGAACTGGTCATCATGCAGGAGGGCACGGTGGCGATCCTGAAGCAGGCGCTGGGCAGCGAGCCTGGCGGCTTGCTCGACGGCATGGGCGGCAAGCTGCTCGCCACGCTGCTGTGGGGCGGTGTGCTGTTCGCGCTGATGGCGGGTTCCATGCTCACGCTGGTGCGCCGCTTCGTCAGCCGCTTCGCGCTGCCACTGGTGATCGCGTCGCTGCTCTGGCTGACCTGGCAGTTCGGCACGCGCCTGCAGGCGCAAGGCCTGGAGGCCTTCTGGGACCGGCCGGGCAGCAGTGGCATGGGCCTGTTCTCGGCCATGGACCTGGTGATCGCCATGCCGGTCTCCTGGCTCCCACTGGTGGCCGACTACGCGCGCCATGGCCGCAGCAGCGCGACCACGCTGGGGGGAACGTGGATGGGCTATGCCCTGGCCAACATCTGGTGCTACGCCCTGGGCGTGCTGGTGGTGAGCACGGTCGAGCCCGACACGCAGCTCGTGGGCGCCCTGCTGCTGGCGCAAGGCGGCCTGGTGGCGCTGGGCCTGATCCTGCTCGACGAGATGGACAACGCGTATGGCGACGCGCACTCGGGCGCGGTCTCGCTGCACAGCCTGTGGCCGCGCTGGAGCATCCGCCGCGCCGGCCTGGGTTTTGCCGCGCTGTGCACGCTGTTCGCGCTGCTGCTGCCCATGCACACGCTGGAGCCTTTTCTGCTGCTGCTCAGTTCGGTGTTCGTGCCGCTGTACGGCGTGATCCTGGGCCGCCTGGGCGGCGGCCTGCCGGGCGTGCGCCGCTCCGTGGACTGGGGTGCCGCCGGCCTCTGGGTGCTGGGCATCGCCACCTACCACCTGCTCGCGCAGTTCGCGCCGCAATGGGGTTCGGCCCTGCCCACCCTGGCGCTGACCTTCGTGCTGGCCGCGCTCACACGGTCACGCGGCGCGGCCGGCATGGCGCCGGCCGGGGCCTGAGACCGATGCGCCAGCAGCGCCTTTCAGCCGCGCGGCAGCTTGCACTGGATCTGCGGCGCGAAGCCGTGGTTGAGCGGGCCGTGCCCGGCGCCGGTGTGGACGTCTGCGCCCTCGGCGATGGCGCGCAGGATGTAGTCGCGCGCGAGCGAGACGGCGCGCGGCAGCGGCTCACCCAGCGCGAGTTGCGCGGCGATGGCCGAGGACAGCGTGCAGCCGGTGCCGTGCGTGTTGCGGCTCTCGATGCGCGGAGAGGCCAGGCGCAACGCGGGCCCAGGCCCGCTGACCAGCAGGTCGGCCACCTCGTCGCCCGGCAGATGCCCGCCCTTGAGCAACACCGCCGGTGCCCCCAGCTTCAGCAGGTCGCGCGCGGCGGTCTCCAGCGCCTGCGCGTCCTCAATGGGATGGCCCACCAGCAGCGCGGCTTCGTCCAGGTTGGGCGTGACGACCGTGGCCAGCGGAAACAGCTCGTCCACCAGCACCTGCACCGTCTCCGGCGCGATCAGGCGGTCGCCGCTGGTGGCCACCATCACCGGGTCCAGCACCACGCGCTGCACGCGGTAGTGGCGCAAGGCCCAGGCCACCGTGCGCACGATGTCGGGCGCATGCAGCATGCCGATCTTGACCGCATCGGCACCGATGTCGTCGAACACCGCGCTCAGCTGGGCCTTGAGCATGTCCGGCGGCACACCATGGATGCCGCGCACGCCCAGCGTGTTCTGCGCGGTCAGTGCGGTGATGGCGGTCATGCCGTAGCAACCCAGCGCGGCGAAGGTCTTGAGGTCGGCCTGTATGCCCGCCCCGCCGCCGCTGTCGGATCCAGCGATGGACAGTACGCGGGTGTAGCGCCGGGGTTCGTTGGGCTTTGTCGTGGACGTCATGGCGCGCATTGTGGCAGCGCCGGAGAAAACGCATGAACACACGCCGTTCCGCCAGACCCGATGCGGTGGTGCTGGGCGCCGGCCTCATGGGTCGGCTGCTGGCCTGCGCACTCGCGCAGCGCGGGCAAAAGGTCGAGGTCTTCGACGCCGGAGGGCCCGACGCCGAGCATGCGGCGGCCCGTGTGGCCGCCGCCATGCTCGCGCCCTTGGCCGAGTCGGCCGTGACCGAGCTCAATGTCGTGCGCATGGGCCAGCACGCGCTCGCGCGCTGGCCACAACTGATCGCCGGGTTGGCGCAACCGGTCTTCCTGCAACGCGAGGGCACATTGGTGCTGTGGCACCGCCAGGACGCACCCGAGGCCGAACGCTTTGCCGGCCAGCTCGCACGCACCTGCGCGGCCCTGCCGTCGCTGCCGTCGGCAAGGCCTCTGGACGGCCGCGGCATCGCGGCGCTGGAGCCAGCGCTGGCGCAGCGCTTCGCGCAAGGCCTGTACCTGCCGGACGAAGGCCAACTCGACAACCGGGCGCTGCTCGCCGCACTGGCCCATCAGATGTCGGTGCTGGGCGTGACGGTGCACTGGCACGCGCCGCGCACGCCGGCCGAGGTGGACCCAGGGCCGCAGGCCTGGCTGTTCGATTGCCGCGGCCTGGGTGCCCGGCCGCAATGGAACGGCCTGCGCGGCGTGCGCGGCGAAGTGGCGCGTGTGCACGCGCCGCAGGTGACGCTCTCGCGGCCCACACGCCTGGTGCATCCGCGCTATCCCCTCTACATCGCCCCCAAACCGGAGGGTGTGTTCGTGATCGGCGCCACCGAGATCGAGGCCGACGACCTCAGCCCGGCGAGCGTGCGCTCCACGCTGGAGCTGCTGAGCGCGGCGTACACCGTGCACCCGGGCTTTGGCGAAGCCCGCATCCTCGAACTGGGCGTGCAGTTGCGCCCGACCCTGCCCGACAACCTGCCTGCGCTGCGGCTGGAAGCATCGCGCAGAATGTCGATCAACGGCCTCTACCGCCACGGCTTCATGATCGCCCCGGCTCTGCTCGACGCGGCGATCGACGTGATGGACCAAGGCCATTCGCCGCTGGCCGAGTCGCTCGGCCTCGCGGTCCACAGATCGGAATCCGCCACATGAACGTGTTCATCAACCAGCAGGCCCGCGAGCTGCCCGAGGGCGCGACACTGGCCGACGCCGTGCGCCTGTGGGAAGCGCCCGCGGTGTTCGCCACCGCCGTCAACCTGCAGTTCGTGCCCCGCACCCAGCACGCGCAGCATCTGCTGCACGAGGGTGACCGCATCGAGATCATTGCCCCCATCACCGGAGGCTGAGGACAAGCCATGGACATGACGCCCACGCTCACACACCAGGACCCGCTGGTGCTCTATGGGGAGGTCTTCGCCAGCCGCCTGCTGCTGGGCACGTCGCGCTATCCCTCGCCGGCCACGCTGCGCGCCGCCGTGCAGCGGGCGCAACCGGCCATGCTGACCGCTTCGCTGCGCCGCCAGGGCGCGGCGCAGCCCGAGGCCGGCACGGCCTTCTGGACACTGTTGCAGGAGCTCGCCGTGCCGGTGCTGCCCAACACGGCCGGCTGCCACACGGCGCAGGAGGTCATCACCACCGCGCAGATGGCGCGCGAGGTGTTCGGCACCGAATGGATCAAGCTCGAGCTCATTGGCGACGACTACAGTCTGCAGCCCGACACGCTGAACCTGGTGGACTGCGCCAGGCAACTGATCGACGACGGCTTCAAGGTCCTGCCGTACTGCACCGAGGACCTGGTGCTGTGCCAGCGCCTGGTCGACGTCGGGTGCCAGGCGGTGATGCCGTGGGCCGCGCCCATAGGCACCGGCCAGGGACCCGTCAACCCGTATGCCATGCGCCTGCTGCGCGAACGCCTGGAGGTGCCCCTGATCGTGGATGCCGGTCTGGGCCTGCCCTCGCACGCCTGCACCGTGATGGAATGGGGCTTCGACGCCGTGCTGCTCAACACCGCCGTGGCGCTGGCGCAATCGCCGGTGGACATGGCCGGCGCCTTCGCGGACGCGGTGCGGGCGGGCCGCGCGGCCTTTCGCGCTGGCGCCATGCAGCCACAGCAGCAGGCACAACCCAGCACACCGGTAATGGGCACCCCCTTCTGGCACCACACCTGAGCATGAACATGACCCCGACCGACCCTCTCGCCCAGGCCATCGTGGACGCGCACCGCGGTACCCTGGCGCTGCCGCTGCGCGCCCAGGCCAGTCCGCTGTCGGTGCAAACCGGCGATCCGGTATTCAGCGCCAGCCTGCAGGCGGCTCAGGCACTGGGCTTCGTGCCCGACGACGCCCTGTGCATCGCACGCGCGTGGTCGCGCCAGAGCCAGCGCACCGGCGGGTTCGACCCGCTGCGCTGGCCAGATGAACCTGTGGATTTCGGCATGGCACCGTTCCCACGCAGCGAAGCCTTCGCCGCCTGCCCGCGCGCCCTGGGTCTCTACGCCGTCATGCCCGATGCCGCATCCACCATCCGCATGGCGCAAGCCGGTGTGCCCACGGTGCAGTTGCGTTTCAAGTCCACCGATGCCGCCGCGGTACGCGCCGAGGTGCAAGCCGCTGTCAAGGGCGTGAGCGGCACCGCGGCGCGCCTGTTCATCAACGACCACTGGCGAGAGGCGATCGATGCCGGCGCCTACGGTGTGCACCTGGGCCAGGAGGACCTGCAGGCCATGGCCCCGGCCGCGCTGGCAGCCATCCGCCAGGCGGGACTGCGCCTGGGCCTGAGCACCCATGGCTATGCCGAAATGCTGACAGCCGACCGGCACAGCCCGAGCTACATCGCCATGGGAGCGGTGTTTCCCACCACACTCAAGCAGATGGCCACGGCACCGCAGGGCACCGGCCGGCTGGCGGCCTATGCGCGGCTGCTGCGCGACTATCCCCAGGTGGCCATTGGCGGCATCGACCTGGAGCGCCTGCCCGCCGTGCTGCCAAGCGGAGTGGGGTCGGTGGCCGTGGTGCGGGCGCTGCTGACGGCCGATCCGCTGGAGGCAGCGGTCGCACGCTGGAACGCGGCGCTCAGACAGGCCTGAGCGGCGAGTGCGGTGGTGCGGGCGGCGTCACCTCGATGAGGTCGCGCGCGCAGACCGTGCCGCCTCGAAGCACCACGCCCATCACCCCCGCCTTGCGCACCAGTTCGCCGTCCGGCCCTCGGTCGAGCACGGCCGCCATGAGCCCCTTCTGGAAACGATCGATCTGCACGCACGGATTGCGCAAACCGGTGATGCGCACCACCGCGCTGGCCCCCAGCCGCAGCTCCGTGCCGGTGGGCAAGGCCAGCAGGTCGATCCCCGCAGTGGTGATGTTCTCGCCCATGTCACCGGGCTGCACGGTGTGCCCCATGACGGCCAGCCAATCGAACAACTCCGCGTGCAACAGGTGCACCTGCCGCAGGTTGGGCTGGCTGGGGTCGCGCGCCACACGCGAACGGTGCTTGACCGTGATGCCGCAATGCGCATCGCCCTGCACACCGCGGCCTTCGAGCAGCGTGATCACCGCCTCGGCCTGCTTGGAAAACCGGTGCGACGGACTGCGGTGAACCGCCATGACGTGTGCCGAACTGCTGCTGGACATGGTCGCCAGGTTTTAGCATAGGCGTCATGCCCGAACCTGACGACTCCCCCCTGCCCCACGACCTGGTCGACCAGCGCCTGACCGAACTGGAGATCAAAGCCAGCTACGCCGACGACCTGCTGGACACGCTCAATGCGCTGGTGACCCGGCAACAGGCGCAGATCGACCTCCTGCTGCGCGAAGTCGCCCGCCTGCGCCAGCGCGCCGACCCCGAGGCACCCACCACGCCCCGCAGCCTGCGGGACGAGCTGCCTCCGCATTGGTAGAGGGGAACTCCCCCCTGCGCCGCTGCGCGGCTTCCCCCCTCTCTGGCGCGCCTTCGGCGCTGGGAGGGGGGACGATGCCTTGGGCCGGCGAAGCCGGACCCTCGGCATCTCTGGGTTGGGGCGCCTCGCTACGCTGGGGTGCTTCGTGCTGACCTCTGGGCTGGGTTGATCAGCGCTAGTTGCAGCAGCCCGGTGGTCTCTGTCGTCGCTCTACGGTGCAACCGAGAATTTCGACGTCCAATGTCTGCATGCGGTCGAGGTCGCGCTCGCGCAGCAGCGGATGGTCGCCCGGCGCCTATGGCGCGGCGGCTGGCTGCGCGTGTGCGGCCGCTTCGCGCGCCAGCGACGCTGTGAAATCGCCCAGTTGCTCGCGGTGCACCAGGTGCTTGACCTGGGTCAGCAGCGCCGGATCGCTCTGCGCCAGTTGCGTGGCCAGCGCTCGGGCGTGCCCATCCAGCCTGTCGTCGTCCACGACCTGCCAGACCAGGCCCCACTGGGCGGCCTCCTGTGCGTCGATCTCCTGTCCCAGCATCAGCAGGCCCTTGGCGCGCTGCAAGCCCACCAGACGCGGCAACAATGCGGCCACCCCGCCGGTGCCCAACAGGCCCACCCGCACTTCGGGCAGCGCAAAGCGCGCACTGCGCGCGGCCACGACAAGATCGCCATTGAGCATCAGTTCAAGGCCGGCACCGACGGCCCAGCCGCGCACGGCAACCACCACCGGCCTGGGTCCCTCCACCAGTGCGCCGGCCAGCGCCTGGAGCGTGTCGACGAAGTCGGCGGTCGGTGGGTCGTCACGGTCCTTCCCCGCACAGAAGGCGCGGCCCTCGCCGCTGAGGAGCAGGACGCGCACGTCGGGATCGCCCATGCCGGCACGCACCGCCGCCAGCAGTGCACGCGCGAGCTCCGCGGTGAGGGCATTGAGGCGCGCAGGCCGGTTCAGGCGCAACTCCAGCACGCCCTCGCGGTGGTGCACGCGCAGCAGGGGGGCGTCCGTCACGGGGTCAGGGGCGCACCAGCCGCAGCGGGCGGCCGTTGTCGAAGCTGCCTTCGAGCGTTTTCTCGTCCACCCGCTGCAGGGTGGCCTTGCGGTCGCGGCAGCCGCTGACCACCGATGAGGCCTCCACGCGCAGTTGCAGCGCGGACGAGGCGCCATCACCGCCACTGAGCGTCAGCGGCAGCGCGCGTCCCACGCAGGGGTCGCGCTTGTCCTTGTCCGAACGTGCGTAGGTGGTCCAGGTACCGCTCTGCCCCCGGATCTCCACCTGGGCCTCGCGGCCATCGGCTCCTTCGGTGGAGAAGGTCACGCGCCAGGCACCGTCCAGCGGCGCCTGGGCCCAGTTCGCACTGGCGGCGAGGCCGCACGACAAGGCGACCAGAAGACGTAAGGGCAGGCGCATGGTAAAGCTCCAGAGAAAGCGTTGAGGGAGGAGGTAGTGGGATGCCGCACGCATTCTCGCGCGCCCGGGCGCGGGCGTGAAGCGGCTCGAACGATGGCGCGGCCCCTTCGCCGATGAAGTTGGGCAGGCATCCTGGACCTGGTCTTGCGCCGTTGCGGACGGCCGGGGCATGCGGTTGGCGGCGATGTCAGGCGCCGAAACGCGCGGGCAGGTAGGGCGTGGGGTCCACGACCGGGGCCGTGCCGTCGATCTGCTCGGCGAGCAACTGCGCACTGATCGGCCCCATGGTGAAGCCCTGGTGCGCGTGGCCGAAGTGGAACCACAGGCCCTTGTGCCGGGGCGCCGGCCCTATGACGGGCTTGAGATCGCCGGTGCAGGGACGCGCGCCCAGCCAGGGCTCTGCCTCCACGGGTTCAGGCAGGTCCAGCAGTTCGCGCGCCAGGGCCTCGGCGCGCCCCATCTGCACCGGTGTGGCCGGCGCATCCAGGCGGGCGAACTCTGCGCCAGTGGTCAGGCGCACCCCCAGCGCCATGGGCGCGAGCACAAAGCCACGCTCGGCATCGAGCAGCGGCAGGTCTGGCCCTTGGGCGCCGCGGTAGTGGCGGTGGTAACCCCGCTTGACGAACAGCGGGTAGCGGTAGCCCAGCCCACGAATGGCCTGATCGGACCAGGGACCCAGTGCGATCACGGCGTGCGCGGCCTCCATCGGGCCCTCTTCACTGCGCACCTGCCAGCCCGCGCCGGTCTGCCGCAACGTGGCCGCGTCACCCCGCACGATGCGCCCGCCCTGGCGCACCAGCAGGTCGGCGTAGCGCTGAACCAGCGCGCCCGGGTCGGACACGGACCAGGGGTCGGTCCATTGCAGCGCACCGGCCAGCCGGCGCCGCAGCGCCGGTTCGGCGGCGGCCAGCGCGTCGCTGTCCAGCACGCGGAAGTTCACGCCGGCGTCTCGCTGCAAACGCTCGGCGGTGCGCGCCTGGTCGTCCAGCGCCGCCTGGGTGCGGAACACGTAGCGGTAGCCCTCGCGCCGCACCAGGTCCTGCGCGCCGGCCAGCTCGATCAACGGCGCATGCGCCAGCACCGAGCGGCTGGTGAGCTGGCCATACTCGTGGGCCACGCGCTCGTACAGAGGCGCGCGCGAATGGCGCCAGTAGCGCCACAGCGCCGGTACCAGCGCGGGCAGCGCACCCAGGTGGTAGTGGGCGTCTGCGCCCCGGCGCAGCGCCATGCGCAACAACACCGCCGGATCCTGCGGAAAAGGGTACGGCTCCACCGCCTCGCACTGGATGATGCCGGCGTTGCCGTAGGAGGTCTCGCGGCCTGGTTCGCGCCGGTCCAGCAACACCACCGCATGGCCGCGCAGCGCGAGCTGCAGCGCAGTGCAGGTGCCGATCATGCCGGCGCCCAGCACCAGGATGTCTTTCTTCGTCATGTCATGCGTCCTCAGGACCTGCTCACCAGGCCATGGCAGAGAAGCATTATCCCGACCCCATCTGACGGATGCCAACCACACGCCACTACACTGGACCGCCCCTCGAGCCCATGTCCAAACCCATGCCCATTCCTACCGACCTCGACCCGGGCGCGCCGCTGCACTTCATCTTGAATGGCCAGGCTGGCAGCCAGGATGGCGAGGCCACGCGCGCCGGGATCGAAAACGCCCTGGCCGCTGCGGGCCGGCGCGGCCAGTTGCATGCCTGCGCGCCTGCGGAGTTGCCCCGTCTGGCGGCCGCGCTGGCCCGTCAGGCGGTCGACGAGGGCGGCGCCATCGTCGCCGTCGGTGGCGACGGCACCATCAACACCGTGGCGCACGCCGCGCACGCCGCCGGCTGCGTGATGGGCGTCGTGCCGCGCGGTACCTTCAACTACTTCGCGCGCGCCCACGGCATGGCCACCGATGCGGCGCAGGCGGCCGCACAGTTGCTGGCGGCGCGCGTCGCACCGGTGCAGGTCGCGGCGGTCAACCAGCAGATCTTTCTCGTCAACGCCAGCGTGGGCCTCTACCCGGACCTGCTGGAGGACCGGGAGGCCTGGAAGGCGCGCTTTGGCCGCAGCCAGATCGTCGCACTGTGGGCGGCTGCGGCCACCCTGCTGCGTGCACAGCGCCGTCTGACGCTCAGCGCATCGCTCGATGGCGAGCAGCGCGAACTGCGCACGCTCACGCTGTTCGTCGGCAACAACCGGCTGCAGCTCGAACAGTTGGGCGTGCTGGTGGACGCCGGGCCGGATGGCGCATCCGATCGAGGCCGCGTCACCGCCGTCGTGCTCAAACCCATTGGCACACTGGCCATGCTGCGCCTGATGTTGCGCGGTGCCATGGGATCGCTCGGGGACGACGACGGCATAGAGCGCTTTGCCTTCCAGGACATGGTCGTCAATCCACCGCGCGTCATGCGCCTGCGCCGCATGAAGGTCGCGTTCGACGGCGAGGTAGCGCACATGAAGCCGCCTCTGCGCTTTCGTGTACTGCCCGAGCCGCTGTACCTCTTGAGGCCAGACGCCCCGCAGGAGGCTGCCACTTGAGCCGTGTGCTGCACATCTCCGACACCCACTTCGGGACCGAGGTACCTGGCATAGCGCAAGCGCTGGTCCATCTGAGCCAGGCGCTGCGGCCCGACCTGGTGGTCCTGTCGGGCGACATCACGCAGCGCGCGCGCAGTGCACAGTTCCAGGCCGCACGGTCCTTCATGGACCGCCTCGGTGCTCCCTGGCTGGCGGTGCCAGGCAACCACGACATTCCGCTGTTCAACCTCTGGGCACGCTGCACGCGACCGTATGCGGGTCACCGCGCGGCCTTCGGCAGCGAACTCGAACCGGTGTTTGCCTCCCACGACCTGCTGGTCCTGGGCGTGAACACCACGCGTGCCCACCGCCACAAGAACGGCGAGGTGTCGACGCAGCAGGTCCAGCGCGTGGCCAGGCGTTTGTCGCAGGCCACGGCGGTCCAGCTTCGCGTGGTGGTGGTGCACCAGCCCATCGACGTGATGCGGCCGCAGGACCTGCCCGACCGCCTGCTGGGGCATACCACCGCACAACAGGCCTGGGCCGAAGCCGGCGCCGACATCGTCCTGGGCGGGCATATCCACCTGCCGTACGTGATGCCACTGCCCGGCCTGGCGCGGCCGCTGTGGGCCGTGCAGGCCGGCACGGCGGTCTCGCACCGGGTGCGCCCGGGCGTACCGAACTCGGTGAACGTGCTGCAGTGGAACGCCGTGCCAGGCACCTGCACGGTCACGCAGTGGGACCATGGCGCCGCCTCGGGGCGCTTCGAGCCGGTGCGCGAAACCACGCTGCGGCCGGCGCGCGGCTGAGCGCGGGCCGCCCCACTGCGCGCAACGCGCCGCCGATGAAGGCTTGGCCCTGTGGCTCGGAACGGATCACTCGGCCTGCGGGGCCCGACCCGTGTGCACCGGGCCGGCGCGCGCAGTCACCACGGCCTCGACCTCGCGCCGCAAGCCGAGCAGGAAGCCGAACTCCGCCACCACGAACAGCGGGCCGATGATCAGCCCCATGATGTCGTCGACGAAAGCCGGCTTGCGGCCCTCGAAGATGTGGCCCACGAACTGGATCACCCAGCCCACCACGAACAGGCCCACGCCCAGCGTGGCCCAGGCAGCGGTGGCCATGCCGGCGGTGGTCTGCGCGAACGCCAGGCAGGCGGCGAGCAGCAGGCCCATGACGATGCCGTAGCGCCAGTCCAGGCGCAGGTAGTAGAGCGTCGAGGCGATCGCCGCCAGCGTGGCTGCGGACACGGCCACGCCGCCGAGTTCGGCGGCCGGGCGCGCCAGCAGCACCACGACCGAGAGCACGATCATGGGAATGCCAACGAAATGGGTGAGGATGTTGCGACGGTCGCGGTGGTAGGCCGCGTACTGGCTCAGTTGGTCTTCCAGTGTCTTCATGTCTGTCTCCTGGCAACACTGCATGGGGCTTTCATCATCTCCAAAGTCAAGGCGGTGCGCCAGCGGCCGGCGGCGGACGGCGTCACAACAGCGACTGCGCGTCGTCGTCCAGGCGCACCGCCGGCCCGCTGCGCGCCAATGCCATCCACACATGAAAGGGCAGGCGTTCGACGGCGCGGCGTGGCGCCTCGCGCGCCACCACCAGGCGCTCGCCCTGCAATTGCAGCACCCCGCACTCGGCCGGGATTTCCTCGGGTTCGGCGATGGGCCTGCCTTTGGCATCCTGGCCCAGCACGTACCAGCAGGCACCGGCCATCGCGAGGTAGGCGGCGCGCTTGGCCGGCTTCTTGAGGTCCCCCAGCAGATCGGCGCGGCTGACCTTGATCTCGTGCACCACGGGCTCCAGGTAGGCCTCCACCGTGGTGTGGCGCACCGAAAACACGTCCGGACAGGCCATGCACCAGACGTGGCCGGCCACCGGCGCCGCCGGCTCCCGCACCTCGGCCTCGAAGGCGCTGGCCTGGCGCGGCGCCTCGGCAGGCTCCGCCGCGACCCCGCTGTCGAACAGCACCTGCGGCAGCGCCACGCGCAGCATCAGGCCGCGCCAGGTAAGACGCCCGGCTTGCGCCATGGCGATGGCCACGCGCTCGACCAGGGCCTCGTGCGGCGTGCGCACGGCCTTGTTCTGTGCAAACACCTCGGCCAGGCGCCGCACGCCGGCGTCCGTCACGCGCAGGCTCTCAAAACCCTCGGGCGAGGGCCGGCGCTCCAGCAGGCCGGCGGCCAGCAACTCCACTTCCAGCATGTCGTGGCAGGGCCAGCCAGCGGACCGGTAGATCTCGCGCAGGCGCTGGTGGTGGCGCCGAGTCAGGGCGGGAGGGTCTTGGTTCATTCACTGACTATATATCCAGTACCATGCCTGTCCATGCGCCATGCCACGCCAACCGATCGCACGCCGCCCCCGTTGCAGGTGGCGGTGCGTGTGCTGTGCGCGTTCGCGGCCAAGACCGGCGACCTGGACCTGCGCTTCACGCCCGCCCCCAGTGCACAGGAGGGCGTGGCCGGCCATGGCACGGTGACCGCGCGCCGTGCCGAGGGCTACCAGCGCGAGCGGCCGGTCAGCGCCGACTGCGGCGCGCTGCGCGTACAGGGCCGCGCCGACGGTTTCCACCCGGCCGTTCCTCGCCTGGAAGAGATCAAGACCCACAGGGGTGACGCGGCACGCATCCCCGACAACCACCGCGCGCTGCATTGGGCGCAGGCCCGGGTGTACGGCTGGATGCTGTGCCAGGAGCTGGGCCTGCCGCGCATCGAACTGGCGCTGGTGTACTACGACGTCGACACCGGGCACGAGACTGTCGAGGCCCTCTGGGCGGACGCCGCCGCGCTGCGGGCGTTCTTCGATGCGCTGTGTGCGCGCTACACCCGCTGGGCGCAAACGGAGCAGGCGCATCGTGCCGCGCGCGATGCGGCGCTTCAGGCCCTGGCGTTCCCGTTCGGGGCGTTCCGGCGCGGCCAGCGTGAACTGGCCGCGGCCGTCTACCGCGCCCATGGCGCGCGCCGCCATCTGCTGGCGCAGGCACCCACCGGCATCGGCAAGACCGTGGCCACGGTGTTCGGTGCGCTGCGGGCCATGCCCGCCCAGCACGTCGACAAGCTGCTCTACCTGACAGCCAAGACCCCGGGGCGCTCGCTCGCGCTCGACGCTCTGCGGCGTCTGGACGCCAGACCGCTGCGGGTGCTCGAACTCGTGGCGCGCGAGAAAGCCTGCGAGCACCCCGACAAGGCCTGCCACGGCGAGTCCTGCCCGCTGGCGCGCGGCTTCTACGACCGACTCGCCGCCGCGCGAGACGACGCCGCGCAGGCCGGCTGGCTGGACAAGGCCACGTTGCGCGAAGTGGCTGCGCGGCATGCCGTGTGCCCCTACTACCTGGGCCAGGAGATGCTGCGCTGGAGCGACGTGGCGGTGGGCGACTACAACCACTTCTTCGACATCGGCGCACACGCCTGTTCGCTCACCGTCAACGAAGGCCAGCGCGTCGGTCTGCTGGTGGACGAGGCGCACAACCTGATCGAGCGTGCGCGCGCGATGTACAGCGCCGAGTTGCGCCCGGCCGGCTTCAGGGCGGCGCGCGCCGCCGCGCCCGCCGCCCTGAAGAAGCCGATGGACCGCCTGCACCGCCAATGGGCACGGCTGGCGCGCGACCAGACGCAGGACCATGAAGTGCTGACCGACCTGCCGCGGTCCTTCATCGACGCGCTGCGCCGCCACGGCGCCGAGCTCTTGGCGCACCTGGCGCAGGAACCCGGCGCGATGGCGGCCGAGCTGCAGGCCTGGCTGTTCGACGTGCTGCACCTGCTGCGCGTGGCCGATCTCTTTGGCGACCATTCGCTGGCCGATCTCACGCGCGACGCTGCGGCGCGCGGCGGTGCGCGCCACCCGGTGCTGGGCCTGCGCAACCTGCACCCCGGTCCGCTGCTGCAGAGCCGGTGGCAGGCCGCGCACAGCGCGACGCTGTTCTCCGCCACGCTCAGCCCCATGGACCACATGGCCACGCTGCTCGGCCTGCCCGAGGACACCGCGCGGCTGGACGTGCCCTCCCCTTCCGACCCTTCGCAGTTGCGCGTGTGCGTGGCGCCCGATCTGTCCACGCGCTACGCGGACCGGTCCGCCTCGCTCACACCGCTGGTGGCGCGAATGGCCGCCCAGTACGCGCAGCGGCCAGGCAACTACCTGGCTTTCTTCAGCAGCTTCGACTACCTGCAGCAGGCCCTGGCCCATTTGTGCGAGCGGCACCCCGGCATACCGGTGTGGTCGCAATCGCGCGGCATGACCGAGCCACAGCGGGAGTCCTTCATCGCCCGGTTCACCGAGGACAGTCAAGGCATCGGCTTCGCGGTGCTCGGTGGCGCTTTTGGCGAAGGCATAGACCTGCCGGGACGCCGGCTGATCGGCGCCTTCATCGCCACACTGGGCATGCCGGCGGTGTCCCCTCTCAACGAGCAGATGCGGCAGCGGCTGCAGCGCCAGACCGGCGCGGGCTTCGAACACACCTACCTCTACCCTGGCGTGCAGAAGGTGGTGCAGGCCGCGGGCCGTGTGATCCGCGCGCCCAGCGACAGCGGCACGGTCTGGCTGCTGGACGACCGTTTTGCACAGCCCGGCGTGCGTGCGCTGTTGCCCGCCTGGTGGCAGGTGGAACGGGTGGCGCCTCAGCGCGCCAGTCCGGCATAGAGCATGGGCAGTTTCTCCGGCAGGCGCTCCACCCTGTCCACCACCTGGTAGCGCCGGGCGCCAAAGATCTGGCTGACATAGGCGTCGGCGCGCGGATCCAGGCTCATGCAGAAGCTCTGCACGCCAACGCGGGCCGCCGCCTCCACCGCCTTCTTCGCATCCTGGCGCAGGTGCGCGGGATCGCGCTCGTCCACGTCGGCCGGCTCGCCATCGGTGACCACCAGCAGCAGCCGGCGCGCAGCGGGCTGCCGCTCCAGCAGCGCGGTGGCATGGCGAATCGCCGCGCCCATGCGGGTGGACAACTGCCCTCGCATGCCGGCCAGCCGCGCCCGCGCCATATCGGCCCAGGGCTGCTGGAAGTCCTTGAAGCGCCAATAGCTGACGTCGTGACGGCCATCGGAACAGAAGCCGTGGATCGCGAACGGATCGCCGACCTGGTGGATGGCGTCGGCGAGCAGCACGCAGGCCTCCCGCGTGAGGTCGAGCACCGTGCGATCCTGTCCCGGCACCGGATCGTTGGTGGACTGCGACAGGTCCAGCAGCACCAGCACCGCGAGGTCGCGCACCTGGCGCACGCTGCGCACCATCACGCGGGGGTCGGGCTGCGCGCCACGGCGCAGTTCCACCAGCGAAGCCAGCGCGGCGTTGAGGTCGACCTCGTCACCGTCTTCCTGCTTGCGCATGCGCAGAACGCCTTGGGGACGCATGGCGTCGAGCACGCGCTTCATGCGCGCCACCACCGGCCGGTGCCGACTGGCGATGGCATCGACCAACGCCGTGTCGCCCGGCACCGCATGGCGCTCCTGCACAGTGACCCACGACGGCCGGTCGATCTGCACGCGGTGGTCCCACTCCGGGTAGAGCACCGGCGGCGCCAGCCTGGGCCGGCCTTCGAGCGTGTTCCAGGACACGCCCAGGTCCTCATAGGGAAACAGCTCGGAGCCCAGCACCCAGATTTCCTGTGCGTCCTCGCCCGCGGTCTCCACGTCGAGCTCATTGATGAACGCCATCACCGACACCTGCCGCCGCACCGGTGCCGCGGCGCGGGGGGCGCTCGCACCAGCCGGCGCGAAGTCGATGCCGTCGAAAGCCCAGAAGAAGCGGTTGTCGTCGCGGTAGGCCGCTCCGGGCACGTCATGGCGCGGCTGGTAGTTCGGCCCCGGGTAGTCCTGCGCGAGCGCCAGGCCCAGCTCCCATGACACGCGAGGGTCGCCCGGGTTGGCCAGCACCCGGGGCAGCGCGGCCTGCCAGAGCGCCCTGGCCCGAACGATCCAGGGATGCGTGTCGGTGCACGCGGGGTCGATCAGGGCACGCGCCAGGCGGTCCAGCCAGTCGGCAGCACGCTGGTCGCGGACTGGCGCCACCTGAAGCAGGCGACACCAGAGGTTTTGCAGACCTGGAAACCGCGCGATGGCCAAGGCCTCCACCCGCGCGTCCTCCACCTGGGCCACCAGCGCCTTCTGCCAGGGGTCCAGGTCCGGCGCGCGCAGCGGCATGCGGGTGTACACCAGATGGGCGGCGGCATGCGCGGCGGCCGCGCGGTAGAGCGAGGTCGCGTCCACCCCCTGCACCGCATCCAGTGCATCGGGCAGGTGGATGGTGTGGTCCTCGATGAAAGGCCGCAAGCCTTCGCGGTGTTCGAAATCTCCTGCGGTGGGGCGCAGGAAGAAATCGCGTCCCCACAGCGCACGCAGGTACATGCCCAGGCGGCGCTGCACGTCCACCAGCAGCGTGCCCTTGCGTTCCTGCTGCAGCACCGACAGCGAAGCCGGCGACTGCAGCCCGAAGTAACGCACCTGTTCATCGAACTGGGCGCGGTGCGCCTGCGCGCCCCAGTTCGCCCAACGGCGCAACCCGCCGAGCGTGAGCTGGCCCAGCAGCACGTCCAGCTGTTCCAGCATGGGGCGCAGTCCGCGCGGCGCCTGCGCCGCCAGCGTGGCGAGAAAACGCAGGTACTGCCGGAACAGGTCGGCATCGGCCAGTCGGCGGGCGGCGGTGGGCGCGGACGCCAGCACCTGGCCGATCACCGCGCCGGATGTCTTGCTGGCCAGTTGCATGGCGGCCGCCGCCAGGTCGGGCAGCACATCCTCGCCAGTCTCGCGCGCCACCTGCGGCGCGGCATCGATCCACGCGTTCACCACGTCCACGCCGCGCCCCAGGTTGTGCAGCGCCACCACCCCGCCCAGGTGGTGTTCCAGGCCACGCCCGGAGAGCACGCGGGCAGCTTCGGGCCAGCCGCGCGCCAGGCGTTCGCGCGTCGGCGCGTCCAGCACCGCGAGGCGTTCGGCATGCTCCTCCAGACCGGCCGGCATGGCTCAGAAGAAGGTGCTCACCGCCGCGTCCAGCGCATCGCGCATGTCCGGGTCGTCGGTGATGGGCCGCACCAGCGCGACCCGGCAGGCGGCGGGCGGCGCCACGCCCTGCCGGATCAGCCCGCCGGCATGGATGAGCATGCGGGTGGAGATGCCCTCGTCCAGTCCGTGGCCCTTGAGGTTGCGCGAACGCTCGGCAATGCCCACCAGCCGGTCCGCCACCTCGGTGGCAATACCGGTTTCATGCACCACCACCTCCACCTCGGCGGCGTGCTCGGGGTAGCCGAAGTCGAGCGCGCCGAAGCGTTGGCGCGTCGAAGGCTTGAGGTCTTTCATCAGGCTCTGGTAACCCGGGTTGTAGGAGATGACCAGCTGGAAGTCGGGATGCGCGCGCACCAGCTCGCCCTTCTTCTCCAGCGGCAGCACGCGCCGGCTGTCGGTCAGCGGATGGATCACCACCGTGGTGTCCTGGCGCGCCTCCACGACCTCATCCAGGTAACAGAGGGCGCCATGGCGCGCGGCCAGGGTCAGCGGCCCGTCCTGCCAGCGCGTACCCTGCGCGTCCAGCAGGAAGCGCCCCACCAGATCGGACGCCGTCATGTCCTCGTTGCAGGCCACGGTCACCAGCGGCCGGCCCAGCTTCCAGGCCATGTGTTCGACGAAACGCGTCTTGCCGCAGCCGGTGGGGCCCTTGAGCATCATGGGCATGCGCACCGACCACGCGGCCTCGAACAGCGCCACCTCGTCGGCGACGGGCCGGTAGTACGGCTCCCGCTCGACGCGGTAGCCCTGCAGCACCTCGCTCACACCGTCCTGCCTCGGTAGATGACCATGGAGGCACCTTGCGACTGCGACAGGTTGTCGTAGCCGATCAGGCGCACGTGGTTGTCCGGGTTGGCCTGATGGCAGGCCTCGCATTCGGCGAGGATGCGGTCGACGTCGGTCTCGCCGAACATCGGCAGCTTCCACATGTACCAGTACGAGTCCATCAGGTAGGCCGGTTCAATGTGTTCGATGGCAGGGTTCCAGCCACGGCTCACGATGTAGGCCACCTGCTTGCGGATCTCTTCCGTGCTCATCGCCGGCAGGTAGGAGAAGGTCTCGAACTTGCGGCTGGCCGGGTTGGAGAGGCGGGAGTTGTAGTCTTGCATGGGGGGTGTCTCCTTGAAGGTTCAGCGGTGGGCGACGTCGAGCTTGTCGACCGTGTCGAACTCGAAGCGGATCTCTTTCCAGGTCTCCATGGCAACGCGCAGTTCGGGCGAATGCTTCGCCGCCTCGGTCAGCACGGCCTTGCCTTCCTTCTCCACCGCCACGCCCTCGTTGCGCGCCTTCACGCAGGCCTCCAGCGCCACGCGGTTGGCCGCCGCGCCGGCCGCGTTGCCCCAGGGGTGGCCCAGCGTGCCGCCGCCGAACTGCAGCACCGAGTCGTCGCCGAAGATGGTCACCAGCGCCGGCATGTGCCAGACGTGGATGCCGCCGGAAGCCACCGGCATCACGCCGGGCATGGAGCCGAAGTCCTGGTCGAAGAAGATGCCGCGCGAACGGTCCTCCTTGATGAAGCGGTCGCGCATGATGTCGATCCAGCCCAGGGTGGAGGCGCGGTCGCCTTCGAGCTTGCCCACCACGGTGCCCGAGTGCAGGTGGTCGCCGCCCGAGAGGCGCAGGATCTTGGTGAGCACACGGAAATGGATGCCGTGGTGCGGGTTGCGGTCCAGCACCGCGTGCATCGCACGGTGGATGTGCAGCAGCATGCCGTTGTCGCGGCACCAGTTGGCCAGGCCGGTGTTGGCGCACAGGCCACCGGTGAGGTAGTCGTGCATGATGATCGGCGCGCCGATGGACTTCGCGTATGCCGCCCGCTTGTACATCTCTTCGGGTGTCGGCGCGGTCACGTTCAGGTAGTGGCCCTTGCGCTCACCGGTCTCGCGCTCGGCCTTCTCGATGGCCTCCATCACGAAATCGAAACGCTGCTTCCAACGCATGAACGGCTGGCTGTTGACGTTCTCGTCATCCTTGGTGAAGTCCAGCCCGCCACGCAGGCATTCATAGACGGCGCGGCCGTAGTTCTTGCCCGAGAGGCCCAGCTTGGGCTTGATGGTGCAGCCCAGCAGCGGCCGACCGTACTTGTTCATGATGTCGCGTTCGACCTGGATGCCGTGCGGCGGACCACCGCAGGTCATGACGTAGGCGATGGGAAAGCGCACGTCCTCCAGCCGCAGCGCACGCAACGCCTTGAAGCCGAACACATTGCCCACCAGCGAGGTCATCACGTTGACCACCGACCCTTCCTCGAAGAGGTCGATCGGGTAGGCGACGAAGGCGTAGAAGCAGGTGTCGTCGCCGGGCACGTCCTCTATGCGGTAGGCACGGCCCTTGTAGTGGTCCAGATCGGTGAGCAGGTCGGTCCAGACCGTGGTCCAGGTGCCAGTGGAGGATTCGGCCGCGACCGCGGCGGCGAGTTCCTCGCGGTCCACGCCCGGCTGGGGCGTGATCTTGAACACCGCCAGGATGTCGGTGTCCTGCACCTGGTAGTGCGGCTCCCAGTAGGTGCTGCGGTACTCCTTGACGCCGGCGCTGTAGGTCTTCGTGGCCATCGTGTCTCCTTGCAAAAATCGGGTGTTCGAGAGGGTGTGGAGCGCATTGTTGGTTTCCCCGTAAATAAATAAAAGTAAATTGTTTTAACTGTTACGTTAGACTTTGATAAATCATTGGAGTCCACATGTCCGGCCGCCCCATTCCGCTGCGCCATGCCACGCTGCACCAGTTGCGCATCTTTCTCGCGGTCGCCGACCACCTGAGCTTCGCGCGGGCCGCAGAGGCGCTGCATCTCTCTCCGCCCACGCTGTCGCTGCAGGTCAAGCAGTTGTCGGAAACCGTGGGCGAGGCGCTGTTCGAGCAGTTGGGCAAGAAAATCCACCTGACCGCCGCGGGCCGCACGCTGGCCGAGGCCTGCCGGGACATCGAGGGCCGCATGGAGCGCCTTTCGCAGGACCTCGCGGCGCTGCAGGGCGTGGAGCGCGGCAGCCTGCGCCTGTCCATCCTCACCACGGTGAAGTACACGGTCCCCAAGCTGCTGGGTGGCTTCTGCGCGGCGCACCCGGGCATCGACGTGGCGATGCAGGTGGGCAACCGCGAGATGCTGGTGCAGCGCCTGAACGCGAACGAGGACGATCTCTGCATCATGGGCCAGCCGCCCGCGAACATGGACCTGGTGGGCGAGTTCTTCATGGACAACCCGCTGGTGGTGATCGCGCCGCCGGACCATCCGCTGGCGGGCAAGCGGCGCATCGCGCCGCAGCGCCTGGCGCGCGAGCCTTTCATCCAGCGCGAGGCCGGCTCCGGCACACGGCTGACCAGCGAGCGGTTCTTCGCCGAGCAGGGCATCACGCTGCAAAGCCGGCTGGAGGTCGGCAGCCACGAGGCCATCAAGCAGACGGTGGCCGGCGGCCTGGGCATCGCCGTCGTCTCCGCCACCACGGTGGTGTCGGAACTCGCGCTGGGCGAACTGGTACAGCTGGACGTGAAAGGGTTTCCGCTGCTGCGCCAGTGGTATGTGGTCTATCCGCGCGGCAAGCGCCTGTCAGCGGCCGCGCTGGCGTTCAAGGACTGGCTGTTTCAGCACCGTCCGCACCAGGGCTGAGGCCCTGCTGACTCAGATGCCGGCGTCGATCGCCGGCTCGGCCTCTGGCAGGCGGGTGATCAGCACCTGGTCTATGCGGCGCCCCTCCAGCACCAGCACCTCGAAACGCCAGCCCTCGCAGTCCACGCTTTCGCCCTGGGTCAGCAGTTCGCCAGAGACGTTCTGCATCAGGCCGGCGACGGTGTTGTAGCGGCCCTTGTCCTCGTCCGGCAGTTCCTCGATGTGCAGCCGCGACTTGAGTTCGGCCACCGGCATGGCGCCATCGACCAGCCAGGCACCGTCCTCGCGCTGGGTGGCCCATGCGCCGACGGCAGCGCTGGGCGAGAGTTCGCCGGTGATCGCCTCCAGCATGTCCAGTGGCGTGAGCAAGCCTTGCACCACACCGTACTCGTCCACCACGAACACCATGCGCGTGGCACGCGCCCGGAACTGCTCCAGCAACTCCATGCCGGTGAGCGTCTCGGGCACGAACACGGCGGGCTGCACATGGCGCAGCAGCGGCTCGTCGTCGCCCTCGGCCTGCAGGGCCAGCATGCGCGGCAGGTGGATCACACCCACCACGTCGTCCAGACCGCCGCGGCACACCGGGTACCAGGAGTGGCCGATGGCCCAGGCCTTCTGCACCGCGACGGACACGCTGTCCTGCGCGTCCAGCCAGTCGATCTCCGAGCGCGGCACCATGATGGAGGTGAGCTGGCGGTCGTCCAGCAGGAACACGTTGCGCACCATCTGGTGCTCATGCTCTTCGATGATGCCGGCGTCCACGCCCTCTTCCAGGCTCGCGTTGATCTCTTCCTCGGTCACGTGCTGCACGGCGTTGGCGTCAATGCGCAGCAGCTTGAGCACCCACTGCGTGGTCTGGGTGAGCAGCCACACGAACGGCTTGGCCGCCTTGGCCACGAAGGTCATGGGCCGCGAGACCCAGCGCGAGACCGCCTCGGGATAGAGCTGGCCGATGCGCTTGGGCACCAGTTCGCCAAAGACGATGGTGATGAAGGTGATGACGGCCACCACGGTGGCCGTGGCCAGCACGCTGGCGGTGGATTCGGTCAACCCATAAGCCACGAACCAGCGCGCCACCTCGTCGCTGAACGCGGCTTCGCCCACGATGCCATTGAGCATGCCGATGGAAGTGATGCCCACCTGCACCGAGGACAGGAACTGGGTCGGGTTCTCCAGCAGCTTCAGCGCGGTGATGGAGCCCTTGTCACCCGCTTCGGCCATCGCCGTCAGGCGCGCCTTGCGGCTGGAGGCCAGCGCCAGCTCGGACATGGCGAAAGCGCCATTGAGCAGCGTGAGGAAGACGATGAGGACGGTATCCATAATGCGCGGATGTCAATTTACATGATTGGTGATGTCCAGGGCTGCGACGAGGCCCTGGGCCGCCTGCTCGAGGAGGTCGGCTTTTCTCCCAGCCGCGACACGCTCTACCTGCTGGGCGATCTGGTCAACCGGGGACCCAGTTCGCTGGCGGTGCTGCGCCGCCTGATGGCGCTGGGCGAGGCGGCGCAGTGCCTGCTCGGCAACCACGACCTGCACCTGCTGGCCACGGCCCACGGCGTGCGCAAGCCCCACCGCAGCGACACCGTGGACGACATCCTGCGGGCACACGACCGCAAGGCACTGCTGGACTGGCTGCGCGCCCGGCCCCTGGCCATCGCCGCGCACGGCTGGCTCATGGTGCATGCGGGGGTGCTGCCGCAATGGGACCTCACGCAGACCCTGGCGCTCGCGCAGGAACTGCAGGCTGCCCTGCGCGGGCCGGACTGGGTGGATTTTCTGCACGGCATGTACGGCAACCAGCCCGACCGCTGGGACGACCACCTCACCGGTGCGGCCCGGCTGCGCGTGGTGGTCAATGCGTTGACCCGGTTGCGCTTCTGCAGCGCCGACGGCGTGATGGAGTTCGAGACCAAGGACAGTGCCGCAGCGGCGCCCGAAGGCTTCATGCCCTGGTTCGACGTGCCGGGGCGGCGAACCGCGGGCGTACCGGTCGCGTTCGGCCACTGGTCCACGCTGGGTGCGGTGGCGCGGGCCGATCTGCAGGCGCTGGACACGGGCTGTGTCTGGGGTGGCTGTCTCACGGCCGCTCGCATCGATCCGCAACGCCCGGGCGCCGCCGAAAGGCTGTCGGTGCGCTGCCCGCAGGCCAGCAAGCCCGGCAGACACTGAAGACGGGAGCGATGCAGGCGGCGGCGTGCGCCGCCTCGAAGGCTCAGGGTCGGGCAAGGGCGCGGCCCTCAGCCTTCTTCCTGCACCGGCGCAGGGGCGGGCACACTCTTGAACAGCGCGGGCACCTTGCGGCGGGTCTTGATGTTGGGAGACGCACTGCGCGTGGCCGGGCGCTGGGCCACTTCCCAGGCGGGCGGCGCGTCACCGGCGGCACTGGGCTCGTAGGGCTTGTCGAACAGCGGGTCGGAGGGAGCACGGGGCGGCCGGGGCTGAGCCGCGCGGGCTTCACCGCCGCTGCGTTCGCGCCGGCTTCCCCCCTCGCGCCGGTCCTCGTCGCGCTGCCAGGCACGCTGGCCATCGTTGAAGCGGCCCGCCGGGCGGCGATCGGCCTCGAACTCCAGCGCCTCCAGCTCGAGCTTCTTGCCCAGCAGCTTCTCCAGATCGGCCATCAGGCGGGCATCGCGCCCGCTGACGAAGGACACCGCCAGGCCCGAGGCGCCGGCACGGCCGGTACGGCCGATGCGGTGCACATAGTCCTCGGCGTTGAAGGGAATGTCGAAATTGAACACCGCCGGCACGTCCTTGATGTCCAGGCCGCGCGCAGCCACGTCGGTGCACACCAGCAGGTCCACCGCGCCGGTCTTGAAAGCGTCGAGCGCCTTGAGGCGTTCGTCCTGGCTCTTGTCGCCATGCAGCGCGGCGGTGTTGAGCCCTTCGCGCTCCAGCGAACGCGCCAGCCGGGCGCAGCCGAGCTTGCTGTTGACGAAGACGAAGGCCTGCTTGAGGCCGCGCTCGCGCAGCACCTGCTTGAGCACGCCGCGCTTGTCATCGTCCTCCACGCGGTAGAAATGCTGCTCCACCGTGGAGGCCGTGGCGTTGGAACGCGCGACCTCGATGGTCACCGGGTCCTGCAGGTAGCTGTTGGCCAGGCGCTTGATCTCGGGCGAGAACGTGGCCGAGAACAGCAGCGTGGTGCGCTGCTTGGGCAAGAAGGAGAGGATGCGCTGCAGATCTGGCAGGAAACCGATGTCGAGCATGCGGTCGGCCTCGTCGAGCACCACGTACTCGACCTGGTTGAGCACGCAGTTCTTGGCCTCGATGTGGTCCAGCAGACGCCCCGGGGTGGCCACCAGGACTTCCACGCCCTTCTTGAGTTCTGCGGTCTGCGGCTTCATGTCCATGCCACCGAACACCACCGTGCTGCGCAACTGCGTGTACTTGCCGTAGAGCTTGACCTGGTCGGCCACCTGGTCGGCCAGTTCACGCGTAGGCAGCAGCACCAGGGCGCGCACCGGATGGCGCGCGGGCGAGGTGGAGGCGTTCTCGTGCTTGAGCATGCGCTGCAGCAGCGGCAGCGTGAACGCCGCGGTCTTGCCGGTGCCGGTCTGGGCGGCACCCATCACGTCGCGGCCCTGCAGCACCACGGGAATGGCCTGCGCCTGGATCGGCGTCATGTTTTCATAGCCCATCTCGGCCACGGCCTTGAGCAGCGCGGGCGAGAGAGCGAGTTCGGAGAAGGATTGGGTCATTGCAATAAGGCTGAGAGCCCCCGACCCTGGCACCAGCCAGGCCCCCGCACAGGGGGAACAGCCGTTGCGGTGGGGCGGCCCGGACAACGGCGAAAAGCCCCGTATTGTCGCACCTCGGGCCGAATCGGCCGAAAACGGTGAGTCTCTACAGCGTTTTCGCCTTGAACGTGTCGCAGGCCTGCACGCTGCCCGTCTGCAGGCCGGCGTTGAACCAGCGCTGGCGCTGGATGCTGGTGCCGTGGGTGAAGCTGTCGGGCACGACCTGGCCCTGGCTCTTGCGCTGCAGAGCGTCGTCACCGATGGCGGCGGCAGCGTTCAGGGCCTCTTCCACATCGCCCGGCTCCAGGATCGCGCGGCTCTTCTGGTTGTGGTGCGCCCACAAACCGGCGAAGCAATCGGCCTGCAGCTCCAGCCGCACCGACATGGCGTTGTACTCACGCTCGCTCAGTCGCGAACGCAACTTCTCCATCTGGTCGGTGATGCCCATGAGGTTTTGCACGTGATGACCCACCTCATGGGCGATCACATAGGCCTGCGCGAAGTCGCCCGGCGCGCCGAGCTGGCGGCGCAGCGTGTCGTAGAAGCTCAGGTCGATGTAGACGCGCTGGTCGGCCGGGCAATAGAAAGGACCCATCGCGGACTGCCCGGTGCCACAGGCGGTGGGCGTGGCGCCACGGAACAGCACCAGGCGCGGCTTCTGGTACTGCGCGCCAGCCTGCTGGAAAACCTGGTCCCAGACATCCTCGGTGCCGCCAAGCACGGACGCCACGAAACGGCCCATCTCGTCGGTAGGGGCCTGCGCCGGCGTGCTGGGCTGCGATGTCTCCACCGGCGCGGGTGACATCACGTCCCCGGCGCCGCTCAGCGCGCCCAGAATGGTCATGGGGTTGATGCCGAAGATCCACCCGGCGACCAGCGCGATGGCGATGGTGCCCAGGCCCAGCCCGCGTCCGCCCACCCGGCGTCCGCCACCACCCAGCCCCCCCATGCCCATGCCGCCCTGGTCGCGGCGGTCTTCGATCTGGTCCGATTCCCGGTTGTTTTCCCACTTCATGGCACAGCCTCCTCGCGCAGCCTCATACGGCTGCCGGTATCGGCATTATGGGGCGGCCGGCGGGCCGCTCAGGCGCTGGCGGCGCTGACCGGGCTGGTCGGACGGCCCTGGAAGTCGGTCCAGCAGCGGCGACCGAAGTCGTAGAGCTTGCAGCGGCGAGCGGTATCAAAGTACCAGCGCCAGGAGAACCGTTGCACGATGATGCGGCCGGGCAGCGCGTCTTCCAGCAGCCTTTGCGCGCCCTTGAGCCGGTACAGCGGGATGCTCATGTCCACGTGGTGGGCGGTGTGCTCCATGATGTGGTGCAGCAGCGCGCCGATGCGCAACGGGAAGGTCAGGTGCACGGTGGTGGACACGAAAGGCGCCGCCTTGGCCCACGCCAGCTTGTCGTCGTGCCACTGCACGGCGGTGTGCGTGTGGTGCACATAGACCACGAAGCCGATCATGGCGTTCCAGAACAGGAAGGGCACCGCGAAACCCATGGCCAGCAGCAGCCACGGCGACTGCCCGGTGGCGAACGCCGCGCCCACCAGCGCCCCGATCCACAGGGCGGCCGACGCCAGTACGAACACACCGTCCCAGACGAACTCGGGCCTGCGCGTGCCCATGTAGGTCTTGCTCGGGAAAAACATGCGGCGCCACCACATTTCCACCAGGTAGTAAAGCGCTGGTCCGAAGCCGCTGCGGTACGCACGCTCCATGGCACGGCCCATGGGCGAGAGCGCGTCGAATTCCTCGCGCGTCAGCGGCGCCCAGACGAAGTCCACGCCCTTGAGGTTGGTGTAGCCGTGGTGCACCACGTTGTGGCCCACCTCCCACAGGCTGTAGGGTGTGAGCGAGGGCACCATGGCGATGCGTCCCAGCACGCGGTTGAGCCGGCGGTGCGGCGTGTAGCTCTGGTGGCAGGCGTCATGGCCGATGATGAACAGCCGCCCGATCATGAAGCCCGCTCCCAGGCCGCACAGCAGCTTGGCCCACCAGGCCGCCAGCAGCACCGTACCCGCCATGAGGGCGGCGAAAAGGCACCAGTCCAGCACCAGCAGAGCGATGCCGGTGGCGGTGCGGCGCTCCACGATGGGCTTGAGCCAGTCGCGGATCACCTTGCGGTGCGGCAGCGGTTCGCTGGCGGGAATGGGGTCGGGGCGTTCGAGGCGGGGGGGCATGCGGGACATGGGGCGGGATGCTAGCCCCGTGCGCCGCCGCCGAATTTGACCCAGGTCAAGGTTGGGGCGCCATCAGGCCTTGGGGAGCGTGACCCCGACCTGCCCCTGGTACTTGCCGCCGCGGTCTTTGTAGGAGGTCTCGCAGACTTCGTCGCTCTCGAAGAACAGCACCTGGGCGCAGCCTTCGCCCGCGTAGATCTTGGCCGGCAGCGGCGTGGTGTTGCTGAACTCCAGCGTCACATAGCCCTCCCATTCGGGCTCGAAGGGCGTGACGTTGACGATGATGCCGCAGCGCGCGTACGTGCTCTTGCCCAGGCAGATGGTGAGCACGTTGCGCGGGATGCGGAAATACTCCATGGTCCGCGCCAGCGCGAAGCTGTTGGGCGGGATGATGCAGACGTCGGCATGAATGTCCACGAAGCTCTTCTCATCGAAGTTCTTCGGGTCCACCACCGTGCTGTGGATGTTGGTGAACACCTTGAATTCGGGCGCGCAGCGGATGTCGTAGCCGTAGCTGCTGGTGCCGTAGCTGATGACCTTCTTGCCGTCCACCGCACGCACCTGGCCGGGCTCGAACGGCTCGATGAGGCCGTGCTGCTCGGCCATGCGGCGGATCCACTTGTCGCTTTTGATGCTCATGGGCGGCCATTGTAGGGATGTCGACCAGGCCAATAACCCCACGGAATTTCGTGAATTTTCAGTAATTACTGAAAATTCAGTTGTGACCGGATAGAGTCCCGGCCATGCCGCTGCAAGATCATCTGCCACCGCTCAACCGCGAGTTCGTCGCCCACTTCGGCGAAATGGGCTCGCGCTGGGGCATCAACCGCACCGTGGGGCAGATCTATGCCCTGCTGTTCATTTCACCCCGGCCGCTCAACGCGGACGAGATCGCCGACACGCTGGAGTTCTCGCGTTCCAACGTAAGCATGGGGCTCAAGGAGCTGCAGGCCTGGCGTCTGGTGCGCCTGCGCCACCAGCCGGGCGACCGGCGCGAGTACTTCGAGGCGCCCGCGGACGTGTGGGAGATCTTCCGCGTGCTGGCAGAAGAGCGTCGCCGCCGCGAGGTGGAGCCCACGCTGTCGATGCTGCGCACGGCCTTGCTGGAAACGCCCAAGAGCGACGCGGAACGCCATGCGCAGGCACGCATGCGCGAGATGCACGACCTGATCGACCGGCTCATGACCTGGTTCGACGACGTGCAGAAGCTCGCTCCCGAAACCGCGATGCAACTCATGGGCATGGGTGCCACGGTCACGCGCGTGCTGGAGTTCAAGGACCGCCTGACGGGCAAGTCTTCGAGCGGCAGCAGCCGCGGCGACAAGGCCGCCTGAAACACACCACGAGGAACCTGCCATGGACGCCCTGATCCTGTCGCGCATCCAGTTCGCGGCCAACATCAGTTTTCACATCCTCTTTCCCACCATCACCATCGCACTGTGCTGGTTCCTGCTGTTTTTCCGCCTGCGCTTCGTGAAGACCCGCGACCCGGCCTGGGAAGAGGCCTACTACTTCTGGACCAAGGTGTTCGCGCTGACCTTCGCACTGGGCGTGGTGTCTGGCATCGTCATGAGTTTCCAGTTCGGAACCAACTGGCCGGGCTTCATGGAGAAGACCGGCAACATCGCCGGCCCGCTGCTGGGCTACGAGGTGCTCACCGCCTTCTTCCTGGAGGCCAGCTTCCTGGGCATCATGCTGTTCGGGCGCGGCCGTGTGAGCGAGCGCGTGCACCTGGCCGCCACCTTCCTGGTCGCTCTGGGGACCACGCTGTCGGCGTTCTGGATCCTGAGCCTGAATTCGTGGATGCAGACGCCGGCCGGCTATGAGATCGTGGACGGCAAGTTCATGGCCACCGACTGGCTGGCCATTGTCTTCAACCCCTCCTTCCCCTACCGCTTCGCGCACAAGCTCCTGGCGTCCACGCTCACCGCGTCGTTCCTGATAGCCGGCTTGTGTGCCTGGCAATTGCTCAAGAACCGCGCCACCGCCGGCACGCACAAAGCCTTGCGCACCGCCATCGTGGCCGCCAGCGTGGCCATGCCACTGCAGTTCCTGGCCGGCGACATGCATGGCCTGAACACCCTGGAGCACCAGCCCGCCAAGATCGCCGCGCTGGAAGGCATCTGGCACACCGAGAAAAGCGCACCGCTCACGCTGCTGGGCTGGCCCGACGAAGCCGCCGGCACCACGCACTACGCGCTGAAGATTCCCAAGGCGGCGAGCCTGATCCTGGCGCACGACATCAACGCCGAACTCAAGGGCCTGAACGAATTCCCGGGCGCGCACCCGCCGGTGGCGCCGGTGTTCTGGGGCTTTCGCATCATGGTCGGCGTGGGCACGCTCATGCTGCTGGTGGCCTGGTGGGGCGCCTGGACGCTGTGGCGCCAGCGCGGACGCAAGGCCGTGCTGTCCCGTCCGCTGCTGTGGACGCTCACCGGCATGACCTTCTCCGGCTGGCTGGCCACGCTCGCCGGCTGGTACGTGACCGAAATCGGCCGCCAGCCCTTCATCGTCTACGGCCTGCTGCGCACCAGCGAGGTCGCCACGCAGATCGCGCCGCCGATGATCGCGCTCACGCTGACCGCCTACCTGGTGGTGTACGGTCTGCTGCTGATCACCTACGTGGGCGTGCTCAAGTACATGGCCGAACACCCTGTGCACCCGGCTCCCGAGGCGCCGCACGGCGAGTTGGGCAAGGCCGGCGTCTGACATACGGAACCGAAGGAGAACGCACATGACCTGGGCCTATGTCCTGCCCCTGATCTTTCTGGCCGTGATGGGTCTGGCGCTGCTGGCCTACGTGATCCTGGACGGCTACGACCTCGGCGTCGGGCTGTTGCTGCCCCTGGCCAACGACACGCAGAAGGACACCATGATCGCCAGCATCGGCCCTTTCTGGGATGCCAACGAGACCTGGCTGGTGCTGGGCGTGGGCGTGTTGCTGGTGGCGTTTCCCGTGGCCTACGGCGTCGTGCTGCAGGCGCTGTACCTGCCGGCGGCGGCGATGCTGGTGGGGCTGATCCTGCGCGGCGTGGCCTTCGACTTCCGCGTGAAAGCGCCCGCCCCCTACAAACCCTTCTGGAACCGCGCGTTCTTCGCCGGCTCGCTGCTGGCCAGCATGGCCCAAGGTTGGATGCTGGGCAGCTACATCACCGGCTTCGAACGCGGGTCACTGGGCCTGGCCTTCAGCCTGGGCATCGCGCTGACGCTGCCGGCGGCCTACATCCTGCTCGGGGCTGGCTGGCTGATCATGAAGACCGAGGGTGAACTGCAACAGCGGGCCGTGCACTGGGCGCGCCGCGTGCTCTGGCCCATGGGCGTGGCGCTGGTGGCGATCTCCATGGCCACGCCGCTGGCCAGCCCGTCGGTGTTCGCCAAATGGTTCAGCGTGCCCGAACTCTTCGCCCTGCTGCCGGTCCCGCTGACCTGCGCGATTGCCTTCTTCGCGGTGCGCTGGGTGGTGACGCATCCGGAGGTCGTGAGGGCCGGCTACGGCTGGGTGGTGTTCGCCGCCACGGTGCTGATCTTCGTGCTGGCCTTCTTCGGCCTGGCCTACAGCATCTTTCCGGACATCGTGATCGGGCACCTGAACGTCTGGGATGCCGCCATCTCCACCGGCTCGCTCACCGTGGTCTTCATCGGCGTGGCCATCACGCTGCCGGTGATCATCGTGTACACGGCCTACATGTACCGGGTGTTCTGGGGCAAGGCGCGGGCCCTGACGTATCACTGAAAACACCCCCCTGCGCCGCTGCGCGGCTTCCCCCCTCCGTGGCGCGCCTTCGGCGCTTCGAGGGGGGACGGCACCTTGGGCCGGCGGAGCCGGACCCTCGGTGCCTCTGGGGACTTTGGCCTCGCTGCGCGGCCTTGGGGGGTGAGGGTCTTCCTTGGGCCGGTGTGGCGCCTTTGGGGACTGTGGCCTGGAGAGAGAAGGTCTTCCTCGGTCTGGCCTACCTGTGCTGCGCCGCGGCGATGGTGGTGCGTTCGACCACGCGGTCGTCGCCCAGCACGATCAGTGCGAACAGCAGTTCGTCGAGGCTGTCGGCCTGTGCGGTCTTGCGCGCGAGCAGGGGCGTGGCCTGGGGGTTGAGCACCACGAAGTCGGCCTCGTGGCCCGGCTGCAGGTTGCCCACCACGCCTTCCAGGCCCAGTGCGCGCGCCGCGCCTGCCGTGTGCTGCCACCAGAGCTGGCCCGGTGTGAGGCTGAGCCCCGGCTTGGTCTGGCCTTCGCGGCCCACGCAGTAGGCGGCCAGCATGGTGTGGAAGGGCGAGAAGCTGGTGCCTCCGCCGACGTCGCTGGCCAGGCCGTAGCGCATGCCCGCCGCATCGGCCGCGGCGTAGTCGAAGAAGCCGCTGCCCAGGAACAGATTGCTCGTGGGGCTGACCGCCGCCACGGTCCCGGTGGAGGCCATCAGTTCACGGTCCGCCTGATCCAGGTGGATGCAGTGGGCGTACACCGCGCGCTCGCGCAGCAGGCCGAAGTCGCCGTACACGCCCAGGTAGCTGCGCGACTCGGGAAACAGCTCGGCCGCCCAGCGCACCTCGTCGCGGTTCTCCGCCACGTGCGACTGGATCCACACGTCCGGGTACTTCGCGGCGAGTTCACCCGCGCCGCGCAACTGCGCCGGCGTGCTGGTGGGCGCAAAGCGCGGCGTGATGGCGTAGCCCAGGCGATCCACGCCGTGCCAGCGCTGGATCAGCGCCTCGGTGTCGATCAGGCTCTGCTCGGTCTCGTCGCGCACGCCATCGGGGCTGTGCCGGTCCTGCAGCACCTTGCCGGTGATGAAGCGCAGACCGCGTGCGCGCGCCTTCTCGAAGATCGCATCCACCGAAGCCGGGTGCGAGGTTGAGAAGGCCAATGCCGTGGTCACGCCGTGGCGGGCCAGCTCGTCCAGGAACACCTCGGCCACCTCGGCCGCATGCGCCGGGTCGGCAAAGCGGGTCTCGTGGGGGAAGGTGTAGTTCTCCAGCCAGGGCAGCAGACCCGCCGCCGGCGCGCCGATCACGTCGGTCTGTGGGTAGTGCACATGCAGGTCGATGAAGCCCGGCGCGATGAGCTTGCCGCGCAGGTCTTCCACCGCCAGGCCTGGGTAGTTGCCGACCAGCGCCGCATGGTCTCCCACCGCTCGCACCACACGACGGCCTTGCGCATCGGGGCCGACCACCAGCAGGCCGTCGGCTTCGTAGAGGGGGGAATGGTCGTCGGCGAAACGCAGGATCGCGGCGCGGTAGGCTCTCATGCCGGCGAGCTTAACGCCTGTGGCGCGGCCCGGCATACGGAGCCGCCGATAAGGCCCATACCCGGCTGCGCGTTCAGCGGTCCACGCTGCCCTGCACGCCTTCCACCAGCCAGTTCATGCTCAGGATCTGCGCATCGCCCAGGCTTTGGCCGGCTTCGATCACGGTCCGCCCCTGGTTGTCGCGCACCGGCGAGGTGCGCGGTGCTGCGAACACCGGCAGCCGGCCGGTCTCCATCTCGGCCTGGCGGGCTTGCACCTCGTCGCGCACCGCCGCGGGCACCTTGCTGCCAAAGGCTTCCACACGGATCATGCCGTCCTTCACACCACCCCAGACGCTGCCGCTCTGCCAGGTGCCGTCCAGCACCGCCTGCACGCGGCGTGTGTAATAGTCGCCCCAGCGGTGCGTGACCGCCACCACCTGCGCATCGGGCGCGACGCGGCGCATGTCCGAGTGGTAGGCCACGGCGAGCCGGCCGCGCTCCTGCGCGGCGACCATGACGGCGGTGGAGCCGGTGTGGAAGGCCAGCACCTCGGCGCCCTGGTTCATCAGCGCCATCGCCGCGTCGCGCTCGCGCGGCGGGTTGAACCACTCGCCCAGCCACACCACCTTGACGGTGGCGCGCGGGTTGACCGAGCGCATGCCCAGCGTGAAGGCATTGATGCCCTGGATCACCTCGGGAATGGGAAAGCCCGCCACGTAGCCAGCCTGCGTGGCCATGCGCCCGGCCGCCACGCCTGCCAGGTACCGGCCCTCGTAGTAGCGCGCATTCGCGGTGGCCACGTTGGGCGCGGTCTTGTAGCCGGTGATGGACTCGAACTTCACGTCCGGGAATTCGCGCGCCACCTTGAGCGTGGGCTCCATGTAGCCGAAGCTGGGCGTGAAGATGATGCGCGCGCCCTGCTGGGCGAGGTCGCGTATCACGCGCTCGGCGTCGGGCCCCTCGGGCACGTTCTCCACGTAACGCGTGTCCACGCGGCCACCCAGCGCGGCCTGCACCGCCAGACGGCCTTGCTCGTGCTGGCGCACCCAGCCGGCGTCGGTGAGGGGCGCCACATAGACAAAGGCCGCCTTCAGCGGCGCCGTGGCTGCCAAGGGCTGCGCGTGCAGGGTTGGGGGAAGGACTGAAAAGCTGGCGGCCGCCAGCACGCCGAAGGCGCACCGGGCCACGAGGTTTTTGTACATGGTGTTCCTCTACATGGCTTCCGTGAATGAAAAAGCGAGCCAGGGAAGCACCGGCTCGCTGCGGCGGATTTTACCCGTCGGCCTCAGCCGGTCGCGGCCTCCAGCAGCGCCATGAGTTCCTGGCGGCGGGTGTCGCTCACGAAGCTGGCCTCGAAGCTGTTGCGTGCGAGGGTGATGACGTCTTCGCGCGAGAGGTCCAGCGCCTGTACCGTTCGCACGAAGTTGGCGTTCAGGTAACCGCCAAAGTAGGCCGGGTCGTCGGAGTTGACGGTGGCGCACAGGCCGGCGTCGAGCAGGCGCTTCATCGGGTGGTCGGCCAGGTCTTTCACCACGCACAGCTTGAGGTTGGAGAGCGGGCACACGGTCAGCGGCGTACGCCGCCGGGCCAGTTCGGCCACCAGTGCCGGGTCTTCCAGGCTGCGCACGCCGTGGTCGATGCGCTCGGCCTTCAGATCGTCGAGCGCTTCCCAGATGTATTCGGGTGGGCCCTCTTCGCCCGCGTGCGCCACCACCCGCAGACCGAGTTCGCGGCAGCGCGCGAACACGCGCGAGAACTTCGAGGGCGGGTGCCCGACCTCGCTGGAGTCCAGCCCCACGCCAATGAAATGCTCACGCAGCGGCAGCGCCGCCTCCAGCGTGTCGAGCGCGTCCTGCTCGCTCAGGTGGCGCAGGAAGCACAGGATGAGCGCGCTGCTGATGCCCAGTTCGCCGTGCGCACGTTCGCAGGCACTGGCCAGGCCCCGGACCACGCTGGCCATGGGCACACCGCGCGCGGTGTGGGTCTGCGGGTCAAAGAAGATCTCCGTGTGCGCCACGTTGTCGGCCTTGGCACGCAGGAAGTAGGCCCAGGCCATGTCGTGGAAGTCCGCCTCGTGCAGCAGCACGCTGGCGCCCGCGTAGTAGATGTCCAGGAAGCTCTGCAGGTTGGTGAACGCGTACGCTTCGCGCAGCGCCTGCACGTCCGGGTACGCGAGCTTCACCCCATTGCGCTGAGCCAGCGCGAAGATCAGTTCGGGCTCCAGGGAGCCTTCGATGTGGATGTGCAGCTCGGCCTTGGGAATGGCGGCGGCCAGGGTGGCGGGATTGACGGCGGTATCCATGTTGAGACGCTCTTTCCGGTTCGGGCGGGTCAGGTGGTGCCCAGGGTGATGCCCAGGCGATTGAGGTAGCGCCGGTAGGCGCTGGAAACGCGGTCGGCCGGGCCGTGCACCTCGGTCACGGGCGCGGTGCGGCCTATCGGCAAGGCACGCGGTGTCTGCGATTCCACCACGGGCCGGTCCTGCGCGAACACCGTGTCCTGGAACGCCAACAGATCCCGGTCGGAGGACGCATCACCCAAAGTGGCCATGACGAACCAGGCGGTGCAGCGCTCGTGTGCGTCCGGCCGTATGAACAGGGCGATGGCGTTGCTCACCGGGTCGCCATTGGCGGCGTCCTTGCGCAGGACGGCGGCATACGGGTGCTGCACTTCGTAGCGGTAGGCGATCCATGCGCCCTGTTCGGCGCCGGCATAGGCGCGCGGCTGCCAGGCCTGGGCATCGCGCACGGCCAGGCCTGCGGCCCCCTCCTCCACCACGCCGGTGCGCACCTGGGCATGCCCGCGCTCACCCAGCCAGCCCTCGTGCACGAAACCGAAGTGGCTGAGGTCCAGGAAATTCTCGACCAGGCGCGGCGCACTGGTGGCGACCTCATAAGGGCCGCACAGCACCACGCGCCAGCCGGCCTCGCCGCCGGGGGCGAACAGCGGTGGCTCGGCCAGCACCGGTGCCAGCGCCGACTCCGGCGCCGCGAGCCGCACCCACACCAGCCCATGCCGCTCGCAGGCCTCGAACATCTGCGCCGCATGTCCGGCGGGCGGCACGAAGTCCGGCGCCGCCGGCACATGCTGGCAGCGCCCCTCGCCGCCGAACTGCCAGCCGTGGTAAGGACACTCCAGCCGCGCCCCGCGCACCCCGGACAGCACCCGCCCCAGCGACAGGCGCGCGCCCCGGTGCGGACAACGGTCCGCCCAGGCATGCACCCGGTCGCCGCCATGCCCTGGCTCACGCCACAGCACCAGCGGCTCGCCCAGCAGGGTGCACGCCAGCGGCGCATCGCGCACTTCCCGCGAAGCAGCCACCGGATGCCAGAGCTGTTTTTCAACCATCGGAACCCCTGAAAAAAACAAAGGCCGCCCGAAGGCGGCCAAGCGACCCGGCAGACACTGCGGAACCGCCCTTCGACCAGCTCGGGACGGGCCACCAGTGCCACCCCCTTGAGGGGGGCCGCGCAAAGCGCGGCGGGGCATGCCTCACTTACTGCGGCACTTTGCCTTCCACGCCCTTCACGTAGAACTTGATGCCGCCCAGGAACGCATCGTCGGCCTTGGCGTCCTTGGCCAGCACTTCCTTGCCCGCCTGATCGACGATGGGGCCGGTCCAGGGGTGGAAGCTGCCGTCCTTCAGGCCGGCCTTGATGGTGTCGATCTTGGTCTTGATCTCGGCGGGCACGTCCTCGGCGATGGAGACGAGGTCGATGGCGCCTTCCTTGTGGCCCCACCACACACCACTGCTGCCGGTCCAGGTGCCTTCCAGCGCGTCCTTGGTGGCCTTGATGTAGTACGGACCCCAGTTGATGATGGCCGAACCCAGGTGGGCCTTGGGGCCATAGGCGGTCATGTCGGAGTCCCAGCCAAAGGCGCGCTTGCCGGCCTTCTCGGCGGTCTGCAGCACGGCGGAGGAGTCGGTGTTCTGGAACAGGATGTCGGCGCCCCCGTTGAGCAGCGAGGTCGCGGCTTCCGTTTCCTTGGGCGGATCGAACCAGCCGTTGACCCAGACCACCTTGGTCTTGATCTTGGGGTTGACCGACTGCGCACCCAGCGTGAAGCTGTTGATGTTGCGGATCACCTCGGGGATGGGGATCGACGCCACCACGCCCAGGGTGTTGGTCTTGGTCATGCCTCCGGCGATCACGCCAGCCATGTAGGCACCTTCGTAGGTGCGGCTGTCGTAGGTGCGCATGTTCTCGGCTGTCTTGTAGCCGGTGGCGTGCTCGAACTTCACGTCCTTGAAGTCGGCGGCCACCTTGAGCATGGGCTCCATGTAGCCGAAGGTGGTGCCGAAGATCAGCTTGTTGCCGTTGGAGGCCATGTCGCGGATCACGCGCTCGGCGTCGGCGCTCTCGGGCACGCTCTCCACGAAGCTGGTGACGACCTTGTCGCCAAATTCCTTTTCCAATGCCTTGCGGCCGTTGTCATGGGCAAAGGTCCAGCCGCCATCACCCACCGGGCCGACATAGGCGAACGCGATCTTCAGCGGCTCGGCCTTGGGCGCCTCGGCAGCCGGCGCGGGCGCCGGCGCAGCTGCGGGCGCGGCGGCCTCTTCCTTCTTGCCGCAGCCAATCAGCACGGCGGCGCTCAGCGCGGTCAGCGCGGCAACCTTCATCAGGGAACGTTTGTTCAGGTCAGTCATGGAAGTCCTCGGAATGGGAGGGTGGTGGAAAAGTGGCGATACGCAGTTGAATACCGGTTTGGGTACCAGGTCGCTAGCAAATTATGCACCCGGGTAGAAGGGTTTCCCGATGGAACTGGGCATGTTGATGCGTATCCAGGTCGGGTTGCGCGAGATCAGCACCAGCACCACGATGGTCGCCACGTAGGGCATCATGGTCAGGAACTGGCTGGGCACGTTCACGCCCATGCCTTGCAGGTGGAACTGCAGCATGGTCACGCCGCCGAACAGGTAGGCTCCCAGCAGCACGCGCGCCGGGCGCCAGGTGGCGAAGGTGGTGAGTGCGAGCGCGATCCAGCCCTTGCCGGCGATCATGCCCTCCACCCACAGCGGCGTGTAGGCGGTGGAGACGTAGGCCCCGGCCAGGCCACAGAGCGCGCCCCCGGCCACCACCGCCAGCAGGCGGATGCGCCGCACCGGATAGCCCAACGCGTGCGCGGACTCCGGGCTTTCGCCCACGCTGCGCAGCACCAGGCCCGCGCGCGTGCGGTAAAGGAACCAGATCAGGAACACCACCAGCGCCACACAGATGTAGACCATGGGATGGTGGCGGAACAGCGCGGGGCCGATGAAGGGGATGTCCGCCAGCAGCGGGATGGCGTGGCGCACCTGTTCCGGCAGTTTCTCCTGCACATAGCCGGTGCCCGCGAAGGCCGAGAACCCCGCACCGAACAGGCTGAGCGCCAGGCCGGTGGCGTACTGGTTGGTGTTGAGCCAGATGACCAGCACGCCAAAGATGGCGGCCAGCAGCGCACCGGCAGCCATGCCGGCCACGAAGCCCAACGTGGAGCTTCCCGTGTGCACCACGGTGGCGAAACCCGCGAGCGCGGCGCAGAGCATCATGCCCTCGGCCCCCAGGTTGACGATGCCCGCCTTTTCATTGATGAGCAGGCCGAGCGAGGCGATGGCCAGCACGGTGCCGGCGTTGAGCGAGGAGGCGATCAGAAGTGCGGTGGAGTCCATGGCGTCCTCAGTTCTTTTTCCACACGAGGCGGTAGGCGATGAGCGTGTCGCAGGCCAGCAGTGCGAACAACAGCAGGCCCTGGAACACACCGGTGATGGACTTGGGCAGGCCCAGGCGCGACTGCGCGAGTTCACCGCCGATGTAGAACATGCTCATGAGGATGGCGGAGAACACGATGCCCACCGGGTGCAGCCGCCCGACGAAGGCGACGATGATGGCGGCGAAGCCGTAGCCCGCCGGCACGTAGGGCGTGAGTTGGCCGATCGGGCCGGCGACCTCCAGCGCACCGGCCAGGCCGGCGGCCGCTCCCGAGCTCAGCAAGGCGATCCACAGCGCCTTGCGCGAGGAAAAGCCGGCGTAGCGTGCGGCGGCAGGCGCCAGGCCACCCACCAGTTGCGCATAACCCGCATAGGTCCGGAACAGGAAGATCCACACCCCAACCACGCCGGCCAGCGCGAACAGCAGGCCGATGTTCACCCGCGAGCCCTGCATCAGGCGCGGTATCTGCGCCACAGCCTCGAAGGTCTTGGTCTGCGGGAAGTTGTAGCCTTGCGGGTCCTTCCACGGGCCGTAGACCAGGAAGTTGAGCAGTTGCACCGCCACATAGACCAGCATCAGGCTGACCAGGATCTCGTTGGCGTTGAAGCGGTCGCGCAGCAGCGCGGTGATGCCGGCCCAGAGCATGCCGCCCAGCACGCCGGCTGCGATCACCGCGGCGACGATCCAGGGGCCGGTGGTCTTGTCGGCCGTGAGCGCCACGCCTGCGGCGAAGATCGCGCCGACTATGTACTGCCCCTCGGCGCCGATGTTCCACACATTGGAGCGGAAACACACCGCCAGCCCCAGGGCGATGATGAGCAGCGGCGTGGCCTTGACCATCAGTTCGGAGATGGCATAGCCGCTCTTGATGGGTTCCCAGAAGAACACCTGCAGGCCGCGCACCGGGTCCTTGCCAAGCACGGCAAAGAGGATCACACCGATCACCACCGTGATGGCCAGTGCCAGCAGGGGCGAGGCGTAGCCCCAGCGCGCCGAGGGCTGGGGACGGACTTCAAGCCGCAGCATGGGCGGTCTCCTTCTTCTGGTGGTTGTCGTTGGCCGGGGCATCCCACAGGCCCGACATCCATTCGCCGATGCGCTCTATGGTGGCAGCCGCCCGGTCCAGGCTGGGCGAGAGGCGGCCCTTGGCGATCACGTGCAGGCGGTCGCTGATCTCGAACAGCTCGTCGAGTTCTTCGCTGACCACCAGCACCGCGCAGCCGGCGTCGCGCAGCGCCAGGATCTGGCCGCGGATCTGCGCCGAGGCACCCACGTCCACGCCCCAGGTCGGCTGGCTGACGATGAGCAACCGCGGCTTGGCCTCGATCTCGCGGCCGACGATGAACTTCTGCAGGTTGCCGCCCGAGAGCGACTTGGCGGCGGCATCCGGCCCGTTGGCCTTGACCTTGTAGCGCGCGATCACGTCGGCCGCCTGCGCCTTGAGCGCGCCCACCTGGATCCAGCCGCCCGAGCCGAGCGCATCGCGCCGCGTGAGCAGCAGGTTCTGCGCCAGCGACAGCGTGGGCACGGCACCCCGGCCCAGGCGTTCTTCCGGCACGAAGTGCTGGCCCAGGGCACGTCGCCGCCCCGGGCTGAAGCGCGAGATGTCCTGACCCTGCAGGCGGATGCTGCCGGCCGGCGCGCGCCGGTCCTCACCCGAAAGCGCGTACAGCAGCTCGCTCTGGCCGTTGCCGGACACGCCGGCAATGCCCACCACCTCGCCCGCGCGCACGGTCAGCACGATGTCGGCCAGCGCGGTACCGAAAGGATCGTCGCTGGCCAGCGACAGGCCGCTGACCTCCAGCACCGGTTCGCCCGCATGCAGCTCGCGCACGTCCAGCGCGGGCGGTTCGGCACCGATCATCAGGCGCGAGAGCGAGGCGTTGCTCTCCTGGCGCGGATCGCATACGCCGGTGACCTGGCCGCCGCGCAGCACCGTGCAGGCGTTGCACAGCTCGCGGATCTCGTGCAGCTTGTGGCTGATGTACAGGATGCTGCAGCCCTCGGACGCCAGCTTCTTCAACACCACGAACAGGCGCTCCACCGCCTGCGGCGTGAGCACCGAGGTGGGCTCATCCAGGATCAGCAGTTGCGGGTTGGTCAGCAGCGCGCGGATGATCTCCACCCGCTGCATCTCGCCCACCGAGAGCGTGTGCACCGGCCGCGCGGGGTCGATGTCCAGCCCGTATTCAGTTGCCTTGGCGGTGATGCTCGCGCTCACCTCCGACAAGGTGAGGGACTTGTCCAGCCCGAGCCAGACGTTCTCGGCCACGGTGATGGTGTCGAACAGGCTGAAGTGCTGGAACACCATGCTGATGCCCAGGGCGCGCGCCTCCTGCGGGTTGCGGATATGCACCGGCTTGCCGTTGAACATCACCGAGCCCTCGTCGGGCTTGACCGAGCCGTAGATGATCTTCATCAGCGTGGACTTGCCCGCGCCGTTCTCGCCCAGCACGGCATGCACCTCGCCAGGCGCCACCGTGAGCGAGACGCCACTGTTGGCGACCACACCGGGATAGCGCTTGGTGATGCCGCTCAATTGCAATCGGGGGGTGGTCATGGGTCTCCTCGGTCGTGGGGTGGGCGGGATCGGTCAGGATTCGGCGTCCGGCCGCTTGAGCGAAGCGGCCACGCTCTTGATCTGTTCTCGCAGCCAGCGCGCCGCGTTGGACGCGTGGGTGCGTTCGTGCCAGAGCTGGTAGTACATCATCCGCGGGAACGCCACCGGACTGGGCAGCACCTTCACCGGCAGCACGCCCGTGAAGCGCTCGCAATACTGGCGCCCCGTGGTCAGCACCAGCAGGCTGCCCGCCACCATGGCCGGGATCAGCCCGAAGTGCGGACAGCGCGCGGTGATGTTGCGGGTGAGCCCCTGGCTGGCCAGGTGGTCGTCGATGAAGCCGCGCGCGCCGGGGCGCGTGGGCGTGGGCGCAATGTGCTCGGCCCCCAGCCAGGCTTCCACGTCCCAGCCCCGGCGCACTGCCGGATGCTGGCTGGAGACCAGGCAGACCACCTCGTCGCCGAACAGGCGGCCCAGGTGCAGGTCCTCGGGAGGCTGCGCCCAGTTGCCGATCACCACGTCCACGTCGCCCTGGGCCAGGTGGTTGCGGTAGTCCGAGTCGCGCGACAGCGGGTGGATGTCGATCGGGCAATGCGGCGCCAGGCTCTTCACCTGGGTGACCAGTTGCGGCAGGAACAGCGGATCCAGGTAATCGCTGGCGGCCAGGCTGAAGCTGTGGTGGGCGGTAGCGGGTTCGAAGCTGCGGGCATCGGAAAACAGCACCTCGGCGCTGCGCAGGATGTCCGCCGCCGGCTCGATCATGCGCAGGCCAGCCACCGTGGGCACCATGCCCGACCCCGAACGCACCAAAAGGGGGTCGCCAGCCAGTTCGCGCAGGCGCTTGAGCGCTGCACTCACCGCCGGCTGGTACATGCCCAGGCGCAGCGCCGCGCGCGAGACACTGCGCTCGGTGAGCACGGTGTGGAGCACGCGGATCAGGTGCAGGTCAATCTTGTCGAACATGGACCCGTATTTCATACCCATGTCATATGCGGCTGAATGGTGTTTTGGGCATTTTGGACATATGGCTGAGCATATGTTGTGCCATGGGGGCGGCGCTATGCTGGCACGCATGAAGCCCGAAACATCCGCACAAACCCTGACTTTCCTGCGCCGCGGGACACCCGTGACGCTGGCCAATGTAGCACCCGACCGCACCCTGCTGGAGGTGCTGCGCGAGGACCTGCACTGCACCGGCACCAAGGAAGGCTGCGGCGAGGGCGACTGCGGCGCCTGCACCGTGGTGCTGGGCGAAGCGGTGGACGGTGGCCAGCTGGCCTACAGGGCCATCAACAGCTGCATCCGGCTGGCGCACTCGGTACAGGGGCTGGCGGTGTGGACGGTGGAGGACCTGGCGGCCCCGGGCGGCGAACTGCATCCCGCCCAGGAAGCCATGGTGCAGTGCCATGGCAGCCAGTGCGGTTTCTGCACGCCCGGCTTCGTCATGAGCCTGTTTGGCATGTACCAGAACACGAAGGGCGGCCAAGGCATTGACCGCGCGCAAGCCCAGGCCGACCTCTCGGGCAACCTCTGCCGCTGCACCGGCTACCGCCCCATCCTGGACGCCGCCCAGCAGATGGGCAGCCTGCCCCTGCCCGCCGGCTGCGCGGTGGACGAGGCGGCCACCGTGGCCGCCCTCAAGAAGCTTCCCGCCGCGCAGACCGATCGCTACCTGCGCCCCACCACGCTGGCCGCCCTGTTGCAGGCCCGCGCCCGGCATCCGCAGGCGCAGGTGGTGGCCGGCTGCACCGACGTGGGCCTGTGGGTCACCAAGATGCACAAGCGTTTTGGCCAGATGCTGGACGTGACCGCCGCGCGCGAACTGCGGCGCGTGGAGACCTATCCGCACCACATCGCCATCGGTGCAGGCGTGACGCTGACCGACGCCTACGCCGCGCTGGTGAGCGAGCGCCCGCAACTCAAGACCTTCGCCCAGCGCTTCGCCGGCCTGCCGGTGCGCAACTCCGGCACCCTGGGCGGCAATGTGGCCAACGGTTCGCCCATCGGGGACTCCATGCCCTTGCTGATCGCCCTCGGCGCCAGCGTGGTGCTGATGCGCTGGGACACCAGACGCGGACAGATCACCCACCGCGAACTCCGGCTGGAAGACCTGTACACCGGCTACCGCCAGAACGTGATGAAGCCGGACGAACTGCTGTGCTGGATCAAGGTGCCCCGGCCCACCGCCGATGAGCAGCTGAAGGTCTACAAGATCAGCAAACGCTTCGACGACGACATCTCCGCCGTCTGCCTGGCCATCCGCCTGACGCTGAAGAACGGCAGCGTGAAAACCGCCTCCATCGGGGCCGGCGGCGTGGCCGCCACCCCGGTGCGCGCCCACCAGACCGAGGCCGCCCTGCAAGACCAGGCCTGGAACGCCGACACCGTGATGGCCGCCACGGCCGCGCTGCGCGCCGAGTTCCAGCCCATCTCCGACATGCGCGCCAGCGCCACCTACCGCCAGGCGGTGCTGGGCAACCTGCTGCAGCGCTTCTGGCTGGAGAGCCAGGGCCTGCGGCAGATCAACCTGGAAAACCTGACCGCACCCGACCTGGAGACCCTGGCATGAACGCGCGCGATCAACCCCACGCTCAGGCCAAGCCTGCTTCCACCCAGGCCAAGCCAGCTTCCACCCGAACCAAGCCAACGTCCGTTCGAGCTGAGCCAACGTCCGTTGGAGCTGAGCCAACTTCCGTTCGGGCTGAGCTTGTCGAAGCCCTCACCCCAGCGCAGCCCGACCCATCGACACCCCCGGGGCGAACGGAGAATACCGGGCAGGCCGCAGGCGTCTCCCGCTTCCACGAAAGCGCACGCGCCCAGGTCGCCGGCGGCGCCACCTACATCGACGACATCCCCGAAGTGCGCGGCACGCTGCACGCCGCGCCGGTCTGCTCACCCGTGGCGCACGGCCGGCTGCGCGGTATGGACACGTCCGCCGCACTGGCCGTGCCCGGCGTGCGCGGCGTCTTCGGCGCGGGCGACATCCCTGGCGACAAGACCCTGGCCGCCTTCGCGCACGACGAGCCCGTGTTCGCCACCGACACCGTGCAATTCCTCGGCCAGGTGGCCGCGCTGGTGGTGGCCGATGATGTGATGACCGCGCGCCGCGCCGCCCGGCTGGTCAGGTTCGACATCGAACCCCTGCCCGCCGTGGTCTCGGTGCACGAAGCGCACGCGCGCCAGAGCTATGTGCTGCCGCCCGTGCATGTGAACCGGGGCGACGCCAAGGCCGCGCTGGCCCGCGCGCCGCACGTGGCCGAAGGCGCGTTCGAGATCGGCGGCCAGGAGCATTTCTACCTCGAAGGCCAGGTGGCCTATGTGCTGCCTCTGGAGCAGGACCAGTGGTGGGTGTACTCCAGCACCCAGCACCCCGGAGAGGTGCAGCACTGGGTGTCGCACGCGCTCGGCCTGGACAACCACGCCGTGACCGTGGAATGCCGGCGCATGGGCGGCGGCTTCGGTGGCAAGGAAACCCAGGCCGGCCACCTCGCGGTGTGGGCCGCCATCGCCGCCAACCGGCTCAAGCGCCCGGTCAAGCTGCGGCTGGACCGCGACGACGACTTCATGGTCACCGGCAAGCGCCACCCCTTCGCCTACCACTACCGCGTTGGCTTCGACGACAGCGGCCTGCTCTGCGGCCTGGAGCTGGACATGCTGGCCAACTGCGGCTTCAGCGCCGACCTCTCCGGCCCCGTGGCCGACCGCGCCATCTTCCACGCCGACAACGCCTATTTCCTGGAAGACGTGGCCATCTCCAGCTACCGCTGCAAGACCCACACGCAGAGCCACACCGCCTTCCGTGGCTTCGGCGGCCCGCAGGGCGTCATCGTCATCGAACGCATCCTGGGCGACGTCGCCCGCCGCCTCGGCCTGGACCCGCTGGACGTGCGGCTGCGCAACCTCTACAGCGACGAACCCACCTCGCGAGCCCTTCGACACGCTCAGGGCGAACGGGGCATGCCACTTCGGTCAAAAAACTCCCCTGCTCAAACGGAACATGCCTCCGTTCGAGCGGAACATGCCTCCGTCCGAGCTGAACCATCCCCCGTTCGGGCTGAACCATCCCCCGTTCGGGCTGAGCCTGTCGAAGCCCAGGCCACCCACCGCAATGTCACCCACTACCAGATGAAGGTGGAGGACAACATCCTCGACCCGCTCATCACCACGCTCGCACGCACCAGCCAATACCGCGAACGGCGCGCGCAGATCGCCGCGTGGAACGCGAAGAGCCCAGTCATCAAGAAAGGCATCGCGCTCACGCCGGTGAAATTCGGCATCAGCTTCACCGCCACGCTGTTCAACCAGGCCGGCGCGCTGGTGCACGTCTACACCGATGGCAGCGTGCAGGTGAACCACGGCGGCACCGAAATGGGCCAGGGACTGAACACCAAGGTCGCCGCCATCGTGGCCGACGAACTCGGCATCCCGTTCGAGCGCGTGCTCTCCACCGCGTCCGACACCAGCAAGATCCCCAACGCCAGTGCCACCGCGGCCAGCAGCGGCACGGACCTCAATGGCCGTGCCGCACAGTTCGCCGCGCGCCACGTGCGCGACAACCTCGCTGCCTTCGTCGCCGGCCTGGACGGCTGCGGAGCCGGCGCGGTGCGCTTCGCCGGCGGCCGGGTCATCACCCCGCGCAGCACGCGCCGCTTCGAGGACGTGGTGAGCGCCGCGTACGCCAACCGCATCCAGCTCTGGAGCGACGGCTTCTACCGCACGCCCAAGATCCACTACGACAAGACCACCCTCACGGGCCGGCCTTTCTACTACTTCGCCTACGGCGCCGCCTGCACCGAAGTCGCCATCGACACCCTCACCGGTGAAAGCCGCGTGCTCAAGGTCGACATCCTTCACGACGTGGGCCACAGCATCAACCCGGCCATCGACATCGGCCAGATCGAAGGCGGCTTCATCCAGGGCATGGGCTGGCTCACCACCGAGCAACTGGTGTGGAACGACAAGGGCTACCTGCAGACCCACGCCCCGAGCACCTACAAGATCCCGGCCACCGGCGACGTGCCCGAACACTTCAGGGTCGACCTCTGGCCCGAAGCCAACCGCGAAGACAACGTGCACGGCAGCAAGGCCGTGGGCGAACCGCCCTTCATGCTGGCCATCAGCGTGTTCGAGGCACTGCGCGACGCCGTGTCGCAGGCGGGCGGCAAGCCCGAGGCGATGAATGCGCCGGGGACGGCGGAAGAGATCTTGAGGGCAGTCAGCGCGTGAGCCAGTACGACCTGGACTGAATATCAGTCCCCCTGCAGGGGGTTGAGCCGCCCGGTTCAAAAGGCGTGCACGATCCCCAGTTCCACGCCACGCGAGTTCTGGCCGGCGGCACCTGCCAGCGTGCTGCCCACGGTGGCGTTGGACGCGCCCTTGTTCTGGATGCGCGAGTAGGTGCCATACAGCATGGTGCGTTTCGACAGTTTGTGCAGGTAACCCACCGCGAACTGGCGCGCGTCGTTGGCGTCCGTGCCGCCGCCCGAGGCGTTCTTGGGCACGTAGGATGCCCGCAGCGTGCCGGCGTCACCCACGGGCACGGCGGCGCCCAGCAACCACACGTTCTCCTTGCGCGGCAGCCAGGCGTTCTGGATGTGGACCGCCGTGAGCTTGACGCTCTTGAAGTCGTAGGTGCCACCGATGGTGCGCACCGTGAACTTGCCGCTGCCCACGGCGTCGGTCTCGGAGTAGGCCACGGAGACATCGATCGGCCCTTGCGCGTAGCCGACACGCAAGCCGGTGTAGGCACTGCCCGCCACGCCTTCGCCCAGCGCGTGCATGAACTGGCCGTTCCAGCCGCCCAGGTTCGACGGAAGGAAGTAGGAAATGGCGTTGTCGGTGCGGCTGGACGTGACGGCGCCGCTGCCCAGGGTGTAGCCCGCGCCGCCGAACACGTTCTGCACCGAGCCCACGCCGTTGACAGCGAAGGGGTCGTAATAGACGAAGCCCTGGAAGCTTGCCGTGAGGTCGCGTCCCAGGCGCAGTTCCCCCATGGAGCCGCTCAGGCTCAAGGTGGAGCGCCGGTGGAAGAAGCGGGGTGCGGTGGTGCCGGTGTCGGGGCTGAGCGCGGCCTCCAGCCAGTAGCTGGCCTTCATGCCGCCGCCCAGATCCTCGCTGCCCCGGAAACCCAGCCGACTGCCCGCCACGCTGCTGTTGTGCATCTCCGTCTTCGACGTGGGGCCCACGCGGATGTTGCGCACGTTGACGTCCAGCAGGCCGAACACGTTGACGTCGGACTGCGCCCAGGCTGGGACTTGCAGGGCGAGGATGGCGGCCAGGGCCGCACCGGATTTCTTCATGTGTTGTCTCCGTCGATGAATGAAAGGAACGAGAAAAGGTCAGGCGGCGTCCGGGTACAGGCCCGCCACGCGGGCCTTCAGCCGCGCCAGCCCCAGCAGGGTGTCGATCTCCGGTGTGGGCACGCCCAGTTGCCGGGCAATCTCCACCACGGCGCGAACGAGCGCATCGATCTCCAGGGGTTTGCCGGCTTCGGCGTCCTGGAGCATCGAAGTGCGGAAGGCACCGAGTTGGCGCGTCACGGCATGCCTGCCCTCGGGATCGGCATCGATGGGCAGGCCGATGCGCTCGCCGATGGCGGCCGACTCGCGCATGCAGCGCGACATGAAAGCGCGCACGAGTTCGTCGTCGAGGATGCGGTCGCCCGTGGCGCCGGTGAGCGCCGAGATGGGGTTCACTGTCATGTTCCCCCACAGCTTGAACCAGATCTCGCGCTGGATGGATGCCGCGGGGTCCACGTCGAAGTCCGCGTTGCGCAGCAACTGGATCAGGTGCCTGCTGCGCGCGGAATCGGCGCCGCCAACGGGCTCGCCGACGATCAGCCGTTGGCCCGCCACATGCTGCACGACGCCCGGCGCCGGCGTGGTGGCGGAGAGGTGTGTGACGCAGCCGACCACCCGTTCGGGCCTGATGGCGCGCGACAGGGCGCCGCCCGGGTCCACGCTGTCGAGTTTCAAGGACGCCAGTTCCGGGGCCATGCCATGGAAGAACCACCAGGGCACGCCGTTCATGGCCGACAACACGGTGGTGTGCTCGTCCATCAAGGGTGCAATGCCGGCGGCCACGCCGGCCAGACCGGTGGTCTTGACGGCCACCACCACGACGTCCTGCACGCCCAGATCAACCGGGTTGTCCGTGGCATGGACGGCATGCTGGGTGGTGACGGGCTGGCCTTGCACTGTCTCGCGCAGTGAAAGGCCCTTCTCGTGCACCGCGGCCAGCGTGGCACCGCGCGCCACCGCGTTCACCGCGACGCCCGAGCGCGCCAGCCGTGCGGCCAGCAGGCCGCCTACGGCGCCGAGTCCGTAGATGCAGATCTTTGTCATGCTCAGTCCCGCGCGGGGTCCAGGTCCCGGTAGGACGGGTCGATGCGCTCGACCTGCCGCGTCAGTGCCGCGAACACGTCGCGGCCGGCGCCGTGCGCCGGGTCAAACTGCAGGGCATCGGCGCTGGCCTGGATCTGGATGGCTTCGGAAATGGGCAGCGCCGGCCCAAGCGCCGCGCCGGCCACCTGGATTTCGCACGCGCGCTGCAAGGTCCACAGGTACGCAAAGGCCTGCGGGATGCTGCTGCCCCAGGCCAGCAGGCCATGGTTGCGCAGCACGACAGCCTGGCGTCCACCGATGGAACGCACCACCCGGGGCCCTTCGTCCGCGTGCACCGTGATGCCCTCGAAGTCGTGGTACGCCACCCGGCCATGGAGTTGCGCGGCGTAGAAGTTGTCCATGGTCAACCCTTGGCGGCAACCGGCAACCGCACAGCCCGCGGTGGTGTGCGTGTGCATCACGCAGTGCGCTTCGCCAATGCCCTGGTGGATGGCCGAGTGCAGGGTAAAGCCAGCCGGGTTCACCGGCCAGTTGGAAGAGCCCACGGTGCGGCCGGACAGGTCCACGCGCACCAGGTTGGAGGCCGTGACCTCGCTGTAGTGCAGGCCGAACGGGTTGATCAGAAAGTGCTTCTCGGGGCCGGGCAGGCGCACCGTGATGTGGTTGTAGATGAGCTCGGTCCAGCCGAGCAGGTGGAAAACGCGGTAGCAGGCCGCGAGTTCGGTGCGCAGCGCGCGTTCTTCGGCGGTGATGGCAGGGCTCATGGCGGTTCAGTGGCCCAGAGGCTGCACGAACAGAGAGCCCACCGGCTTGCCCTGGGCCATGGCCTGTATCGCATCGAACAGTGCGGACTCGCCGGACTCGCCCAGCGTGTCGCGCACCAGCAGGCTGAACTTGGCACGCAGTTCGGCGGCGGTGAGCATGGTTTCGGGTTCGCCGCGCGGCTGGTAGATGAACTCACGCCAGGTCTGGCCGTCGGTGGTGCGTATCTCCACCACGCCCGAGAACGCGGTGGGAAAGTTGGCCTCGCATTCGGCGTCTTCGTAAACGTCGATGCGCTGCATCAGTGAACGGATGTCCGGGTCGGCCAGGGCCGGCTCGTAATCGTCCCAGCCCATGCGCCGGTGCTTGAGCGCAATCGACAGGCACAGGTGGGTGGAGAACTGGCAGTCCACCACGTTTTTCGGATCGCGCCGACGCTCCTGCGGAATGCCCACCACGTACACGCTGCGGCGGGCCAGCCCCACACGCACCGACTGAATGCGGTGGATGTCGATGTCGTGCCGCTCGTGCAAAGCCATCACCGCGTCCAGCGGCGCATGGATGCCCCGGCAGCAGGGGTAAGGTTTCAGGCCGGCACGCAGAATTTCCCAGGTGCTGCCCAGGCCTTGCACCGCCTTCTCGGGTTGCGGTTCGGGGGAATAGACATGGAAGAATCCTTCCTTGCCCTCGAAGGCCTGGGTGGCCCCTGTGTAGCCCCGTCGCGCAAGCGCGGCCGCCAGCACGCCGCCAGCGGCCGCGTTGCCCACGTGGAAGCGCTTGGTCCATGCGCCGTTCACCACGAACTGACCGGTGCCCGCGGACTCGCTGAGCGCGGTGCCGAAGGCGTGTTCCATCTGCACAGGGCTCAGACCCAGCAGGTTGCCGGCGGCCGCCGTGGCGCCGAACACACCCACCGTGGCGCTGGGGTGGTAACCGCGCTCGCCGTGTTTGAGGACGGGCAGGCCCAGGGCCACACGGATCATGACCTCGTACCCCGCCACGATGGCCGCGATCAACTCCCGGGTACCAGCGCCCACCATCTGTGCGGCGGCCAACGCGGCCGGAATGACGGGCGCCCCCGGATGCAGTTGCGCGGGTGCATGGGTGTCATCGAAGTCCAGGCTGTGCGCGGCGGCCCCTGCCAGCAGCGCGGCCGCCTGGGGGAGCCAGCGTTCGCGGCTGCCCTGTACCTGGATGTGGCCGCCGTTCAACCCCAGGTCGCGCAGCGTTTCCTTGAGCACGAGGGTCGAATCCAGCGTCTGCGAGCGGATGATGATGCCGCTCAGATCCATGACGAGCAGTTGGGTGCGCTGCACCACCTCGGTGGGCAGGTCGTCGAAGCGGAGTTCAGCCGCGAAGCGGGCCAGTGTCTGTGTGACGGCGGTCATGGCGGGTCCGTGGTGCGAGGTTGCTCAGGCGGTCTGCCGGATGGCGGGAATGCCGCGCCGCACGAAGGAGGCGAAGTCGGGCGAGAGCTGCACGCTGTCTTCCAGGTTGATCCACATGCGCAGCAGGTAGCGCTTGCGTCCGTCCTCGTGGTCGAAGTAGTTGCTGCGCGAATGCAGCGTGATGTAGTTGTTGATGATCTGGATGTCGCCGGGCTCCAGCATCATGTCCACGCGCATGTCCTCGCGGGTCCCCAGTTCGTGCACGTAGTCGATCGCCTTCTGCTGCAGCGCGGTCAGGGGAACGCCGCGCTTGTGGGCGCCGGTCTCGATGATCTTCTTGGCAAAGGCGCAATTGACGCGGCCGTTGTTGTATTCAAAGACCGGGATCGGCGTGGCGGTCACTTCGTTGGGGTCCGCGTTCGGGCCATAGCCCCGGTAGTCGTGGTAGAAGCCCTCGTACAGCACCTCCAGGTACTCGGGGTGGTTCTGCAGGATCTCGTTGTGGATGGCCACGCTGCTCACCAGGCTGCTCATGCCGCCTTCGCGCGCCTTCTCCACGCACAACAGCGCCACCACATCGGCCAGGTCCGTGTGCGGGTCCAGCAGCTGGTTGGTGGTGTTGTTGCGGCGGTTCGGGTCGGACGAGTTGAGGGCCAGGTCGGTGACCGCGGCCACGAAGTCACCGGCCACGTTGTGCGAAATCACCTGACCCATGTGCGTCCCCAGACCCCAGTAGATGGTCTTGAGGTCGTCGAGCGTGTAACGCTGCACCGGGAAGCCGCGCAGCAGCACGAAGCCGCGGCCGTTGCGGATCTGGTCGTCGATGCGGGCCAGTTTGGCCGACAGCACCGGCAGCGCGAACGCGTCCTTCCCGAAATCGCCCCAGCTCAGGCCGTTGGCCCGCACCTGGCGAAAGGCGGTGTCGATCTCGCCGAGTTCGCTTGGGGTGAAGTGGTAGATCCAGGAACTGTCGTTGCGCACGTCGGCGCCTTTCCAGGCGGTGGCATCCTGGACGATGCTGCGAAGAATGGTCTTGCTCATGGCGTTGTCTTTGCGGGTAGGAATGCGGAGAGGCCTGATGCGCGCGATCAGGACTGGCGTGGGGGTACTTCGATGTCGACCAAAGGGCCGAACTGCTGCCCACCGAAGAGGTCGGTATCGGCCGGATCGCCGGACGGCACCAGACGAGGCACGGTGACCTTGATGGCATTGCCCGGCGCGTAGTTGAAAAGCCGGACCCGGGACTCTTCGACCTTGAAGAAGGCGGCCATGGCAGCCTTGTTGATCACACCGCTGGCCACAACGTGTTCGTAGCTGGAGGCGTCGGGAAACATGATGTCCAGCGTGAGCTGGAACGGGCCCGCGTTCTTCGTGCGGATGAGTTTGGCGATGTCGCGCAGACGTGGCATGGTCAGACCTCCTCGTACCGGATGGGATGCAGCTCAAGCGGATGGTCGAGTTCGACCACGTGGTTGAGCACGAACTGGTAGGCCTCGCCCAGGTTCCAGAAATGCGGCGCGATGGGGAAAGCCAGGTTGGAGAGCAGGCCCTGCCACTGCGGAACCGCGTGGTGGAGCACCATGTGCGCGGCCTGCCCCGCAATCGCGTAGGCCACTTCCTGGCTTTGCGCCAGCGTCACCATGAGCAGCCCGATCTCGTGACCCGTCTGCCCGGCACAGGGCTCTCGCTCGCCCATCACACCGGACTTGCCGTACAGCTTGTAGTGGATCTGGTACTGCCCGCGGATGGTCGGCCCGTAGACCGCCTCGACGTTTTCGGCGATGTGGTCCTTGAGGCCATCGAACCAGGTGTCGAACTGCTCCAGGATCACGGGGTCCCGCACGCCACCGAGCACCATGGCCCGGTACCCGATGAGGCTCGCGCCTTCGAGCTTGACGGTGTAGGGCATGGGCCGGAACTCGCTGCCGCTGACGCGCACCTCGCGGTCGTTGACGGCCTCGTAGCGTGCCCCGGTGAGGTCCATTTCGCCACCAGGCTCCAGCATGCGGTAGGGGTCCGCAGTTTCGTACAGCGCGTGCGCGGCCACGCTGAGCGGCGAACAGCGCTGCACAGGGCTCACCGGCTCCAGCGTGAAGTGCTCGTCGGTGATCGTGCAGATCATGCCTTCGGGCTTTTCCATCGTGACCACCGCGGCGCCACCGCACTCCATGATCTTGGCGGCATGCCAGCACAGCCCCGGCGGAAAGCCCCGCGCCACCGGAAGCGCGGCGAAGATGGCGGCGTCGGTGGAACGGCCGGCCAGGACCACGTCCGCCCCGCCCTCCAGCGCGGCGACGTACGCTTCCGCGCCCATCATGGCAACGATGTGGTCGGCATTCTCCAGCACGGCCTCGCTGATTTCGGGCGCCGGGTCCAGCGGGCGGATGCGGCCCTCGCGGTACTTCTTCAGCAGCAGCTCGCGTGGCGGCTCGGACTCGATCACAGCGATACGGAAATGCAGGTCCTCTTCGCGGGCAATCTCCAGCACGATCTCGCGCACCCAGTTCAGGTTCCAGTTGCCGCCGCTGCCGCCGCACGAGCCGATCAGCAGGGGCACCCCGATGGAACGCGCACCGGTGACCAGGATGCGCAGGTCGCGCTTGATCGCCGCTCGGGAGAAGAAAGGCTTGTTGCCGCCCAGGTTGGCGGGGCCACCGTCGGTGGAACCCGCATCGCAGCCGATGAAGGCCAGGCCACGCGAGAGTGCCGCGCGAAAGTGGCTCTCGGAGAAGCCCACGCCCAACACGCCGGTGGGCGACAGGTAGCGGATATGGCGAGTCATGTCTTGGGTTTCCTTGATGGCTTCATTGGCACTGCTTGTTATCAATATCAAAAGTTACTGAGTGGGCAAAAAAAAGGAGAGACGCCGCGACCCGCTCACATCACCCTGGAGAGAAACGTGCGCAGACGCTCGGTCTTCGGGTTCGACAAGGTTTCACGTGCGTCACCCTGTTCCAGGATGCGCCCGCCCTCCATGAACACGACACGGGACGCGACCTCACGGGCGAAGGCGATCTCGTGCGTGACGATCACCATCGTCTTGCCCGCCTTGGCCAGGTCCGACACCACGTTGAGAACCTCACCGACCAACTCGGGGTCCAGCGCGCTGGTCGGTTCGTCGAACAGCATGACCTTGGGCCGCATCGCCAGGGCGCGGGCAATCGCCACGCGCTGCTGCTGCCCGCCGGAGAGCATCTGCGGGTAGGCATGCACCTTGTCGGCCAGCCCCACCCGTCCCAGCAGGTGGTGGGCACGTGTGCGCGCATCGGCAACGGTGTCACCCAGCACCTGCACCGGTCCTTCCATGACGTTTTCCTCCACCGTCATGTGGGGAAAGAGGCCGAACTGCTGGAACACCATGCCCAATTGCTGCCGCTGCCGGGCCAGCTCTCTGGGGCTGAGGGCGCGAAGATGCTCGCCCTCCTGCCGGTAGCCCAGCAGTTCGCCGTTCAGGCAGATGGAGCCCCCCTCAATGGTTTCGAGTTGGTGAATGCAACGCACAAGCGTCGACTTGCCCGAACCCGATGGGCCGATCACCGCGACCACCTCGCCTTCGTCGATGTCCAGAGAGACTTCGTTGAGAACCTGAAGGCTGCCATAGCGTTTGACGATCTTGTGCAGTCGGAGCACGTGGCCCTGCGGGCCGGAAGAAGAATGAAGGTTCTGCATGGAATTTCCAACGACCTATGCCTGTCCGGTCGGCGTGGCGGACGGCGCGGCATCGCGGCGATGGCCTTTGGAGTAGTGGCGTTCCAGCCGGGACTGGAAGGCGTACATCAAGGTGATGACCGCCAGGTACCAGAACACGGCCACCAGCAGCAGCGGCACGATTTCATAGGTCCGGTTGTAGATGATCTGCACCGAATGCAGCAGGTCGTTCATGGCGATCACGCTGACCAGCGCAGTGGCCTTGGCCATGCCGATGATCTGGTTGCCCGTGGGCGGAATGATGAAACGCATGGCCTGCGGAAAGATGATGCGGAAGAAAGACTTGGATGGCGTCATGCCCAGAGCCTTGGCCGCATCGTGCTGGCGCGGGTCCACCGACGACAGCCCTGCCCGCACGATCTCCGTCATGTAGGCCCCTTCGGCCAGGCCCAGGCCCAGCAAGGCGGCCAGAAAGGGCGTGATGACCGTGTTCGTCGACCACTGCGCCAGTGGCGGCAGGAAAGGCAGCCCGATGGAGATGTTCGGAATCAGGTACGCCAGGTTGTACCAAAAGATCAGTTGGATCAGCAGGGGCGTTCCGCGGAAGGCCCACAGATAGGTCTGGGCCGCCCACCGACCCGGCTTGAAGTCCGAGATCAGGGCCAGCGCGGCGATGGTGCCGATCACGATGCCGATCACCATCGCCAGCGCAGTGAGCATCAGAGTGGTGCCCAGGCCCAGCAAGATGTTGACCGAGAACAGGTACTTCCACACCACGGCCCATTCGAAGCGCGGGTTGGTGAAGAGGAAGTAGACCACCTGCAGGGCCACCACCAACAGCAGCAAGGTCATGCCCCAGCGCAGCGGACTCGTGCGGTGGCGGGCCGTCGCGACGTCCACCGGTTCGGTGGCACCTGCGGCTGCGGACAGGCGGGGATGGACAGGCATGGCAACGCTTCCCTGTGTCATGGCTGGCGCATCACTTTCCGCTGGATGGGTTCAAGCGGGGTTCGGGTGCCTTGGCCAGCGTCAGGCCCCATTTGTCCATGATGCGCCCGTATTCACCGGACGCCCACACCTGTTTGAGCGCGTCGTGCAGCACCGGGCTGAGCTCGGCATTCTTCTTGAGCACGAAGCCCTGGTTGAGGATGCCCAGACCGTCGGTCTCGTCCGTCTGTATGGTGAACTTGCCAGGGTTGCGCTGTTGCAGGTACAGCGCGGCAGCGAGCTGCATCCCGGCCACATCGGCCCGGCCCGACTGAGCCGCCAGCACGGTGGCATTCTGGTCCGCCAGCGGCACCAGTTGCATGGTCGGCTGTTTGCTGCTGACACAGCGTTCGCTGACCTTGCGCGCATATTCCTCTTGCGCGGAACCTGCAGGGAAGGAAATGCGAAGGCCGCACAGGTCCTCCAGCCGGGAGGTCTTGCGCCCGCCAGCCACAGGCAACACGAAAGCCGGTTTGCTCAGCAGCCAGGTCAGGATGTCGTAGCGCTCTTCGCGCGCCTTGGTGGATAGCAGCGGACCGGCGGAAAAATCGTAGCGGCCGGTGTCAATGCCGGCCAGCATGGCCGGCAGGTTGCTGACAATGGTCAGCTCGATCTTCACGCCCAGCAACGGCTCCAGCGCCCGCGCCATGTCGGCGTCGATCCCGGTGACGGTCTTGCTATCGTCTCCCACGATGCGGTAGGGAGCAAAAGAGTCACCGACCATGCGCAGCACCTTGGTGCTTTTGACCGATGCGGGCAGGCGGTCGAAGAACGGGGCCTGAACCGTCTGAGCGGACGCGGTGGTGCCAAGGGCCCAAGTCAATGCACCCAGGCACAGCGCGCGGTACAGCAAGTGGCCAGCACCCGCCAGGGCACGGGAGTGGGAAGGTCTGGATGGCATCGGAAGTCTCCTGCTGGGTGGGCTCGCAGAGGCAAGCTGTTTGATATGGGTCAAATGTTATCGATATCAAATGTTATCGATATCGGTGTTTACCCTAAACTTGCGTCTTGCGCACAGAATGTCCCCCGTATCCTTCCGTCCGACACCATGAAAGCCCTGTCCCGATCCTCCAGCACCGCCTCGCCCGCCCGCCGCGCCAGGGTGGCCGAGCGCGCGACCGAAGGCGCACAGACACTGGCGCCGGACATGGCGGGCTTTCGCCTGCTCAAGCTGACCAACCTGATGAGCCGCCCTTTCTTTGGCCAGTTCGCGCGGCAGCATGCGCTGACGCTGAACGAGTGGCGCTCCATCGTGGTGCTGTCCAGCCGGCCAGGCAGCGCGGCCCAGGACGTGAGCGCCGCGACGGGCCTGCACCCGATGAACATCAGCCGTGCGGTGATCGCGTTGCGCAAGCGCGGCCTGGTCGAGGAGGCGCGCGACCCCGACAACCACCGTCGCATGCTGCTGTGGCTGACCCGAGCGGGTGAAGATCTCTTCGCTTCCATCGCTCCGCATTCGGAAGCCCAGAACCGACGCCTGTTCGATGTGCTGAGCGCCGAGGAACTGGCCAGCTTCACGCGCACGCTGGAGAAGCTGACCGCTCGCGCCGAGGAAATCACGCGGGACGAGTGACACCGTGCCCGCCGCGCCATGTGTCAAGCCCGTTATGCTCGGGCCTGACCCATGCAACACATGAAGAATTTCCTGCCCGATTGGGCGCACCCCTGGATCGACGTCATCACCATCGCGCTGCAGATCACCCTGATCGTGCTCGTGGCGCTGTTGCTGCGCTCGCTGCTGCACCGGATCATCAACCGTCTGGGCGAAGACAGGCACCTGCCACTGGAGCTGATGGTGGGCAGCCGCCGGCTGGTCAGCATCGTGCTCTTTGGAGCCGCGCTGTTGCTGGCGATGGACCGCGTGGGCGTCTCCGGCACCGTGATCTGGACCGCCTTCACCGGCTTCGCCGCCGTGGCGGCGGTGGCCTTCTTCGCCGCCTGGAGCGTGCTCTCCAACATCTTCTGCGCGGTGCTGATCTACACCACGCGGCCCTTCGGGCTGCACGACCACGTGGAGCTGCTGGAAAGCGGCGACAAACCTGGCCTGGGCGGCGAGGTCATGGACATCACCCTGATCTACACCACGCTGCGCGAGACCCCGGTGGCTGGCCGCGAGCCCAGTTACCTGCGCGTGCCCAACAGCCTGTTCTTCCAGCGCGCCATGCGGCTGCGCACGAACGCCGACGTGGTCGGCTCCGTGCTGGATTGAGTGAACACTAGGCCCACCGGGCCGCGTGCGCCTTGAGCAGTTCGATGAAGGCCTGCGCCAGCCGGCTCATGGGCTCGTAGCGCGAGCGCACGATGCTCAGGGTCAGCGGGATGTGTTCCTCGATGGGCACCACCCTGATGCCAGGCCATCCCGGGCCGCCGACGGAGAACTCATCGACGATGGCCACCCCCACGCCAGCGCGGACCAGGGCACAGGCGTTCTCTGCCCGTTCGATGTCCACCACCGGCTCCCAGGGAACGCCCGCGTGCTGCAGGGCGCCGCAGACCAGTTGCCCGAACGGGATATGGCGGCTGTAGAGGATGAGCGGATGCGTGGCGATGTCCGCCAGGCTGGCGGACCGCCGCGAGGCCAACGCATGGCCTTCGGGAACGATGCACACCATGCGCCCGGCCACCAGGGGTTCGGTGCTGAGGTTGGGGTTCTCCAATGGCAGCACCGCCACCGCCAGCTCGGCCTTGCGCGCGAGCAACTCTCCAGGCATGTCCGAGATCAGCGTGGTGTGGTAACGCAGGCGCACCTGTGGCCATGTCTCGCGCAGGCGCGCTACCACCGGTGGAATGAAGTTCAGCGCCAGGCTCGGGCTGGTGCACAGCGAGAGCACGCCCTGTGGCCGGGCGGCGAGCTGACGTGCGAAATCGTCCACCTGCACCGCCCGCTCATACAGCGCATCCACCTCCAGGAACAGCAGGCGCGCCTCGGCCGTGGGCACGAGCTTGCCCTTCTCGCGTTCGAAGAGCTTGAAGCCCAGGCTCTGTTCGGTGTAGGCCAGCAGGCGGCTCACCGCGGGTTGGGACACGAAAAGCAACTGCGCGGCGCCATTGGTCGAGCCGGTCAGCATGACCGCCCGAAACACCTCCATGTGCCGCAGCTTGAACTTCATGACCCCAACGCCTGTGTGCCCGCCATCGGGGCACTATAGGCGAAGAGGCGCTCGCGGCGTCAGCGCTGGCCGTCGTGCACCGACACCTTGTCCTTGGTCAGCCCTCCCAGGCGGGAGTGGATACGGCCGCCGTCGCCCATGACGAGCGCGAACAGGATTTCCTTGGGACGCGGTGCGTCCTGGATGCCGATCTCGATGCTGTTGAAGTGGCTGCGCACGTAAGAGGCATGCACATAGTGCACTGGCACCATCACGCGGTAGCCCGCGCTGGCCACGGCCTTGACCGCGGGCACCATGGCCTTGGGCTCGCCCAGCACGGTGCGCATGGCCCATCCCCCGGCTTCGTGCCAGACGGCGCCATGCTCCATTTCGCCATCGATGCCCACAATGGCGGCCTTGCTGTACACCTCCACGTTCTGCCGACCGCCCAGGGTGTCCACCAGCTCCGTGGCGAGTTCGGTCCCGAGCGAGCGCAGCGCCTGCATGAAGGGCATGAGGTCGGGCTCGTAGCGACCGGCAAAGGGGTTGTGGATGACGGCACAGGCAGCGGCCAGGCGCAGAGGTTTCTGCGGCGGCGGACCGCCCTCGTGGTAGGTGGTCTCGATGAGCAGGTGGCGTTTGCGGATCTGGATCAGGGACATGGCGCGCTCAGGCAAGGTTCTCGATGAAACGGACAATGGTGGTGTTGTCGGCGCCCGGCTCCAGGGTCTGGACGGCCTGGCGCCAGAGGTCTTCGCACAGCACCATCTGGGGCGTTCTCACGCCGCAGCGGCTGGCCAGTTCCCGCGCGGTGGCGATGTCCTTGGCCTGCAGGCGCAACTGGAAGCCGCCATTGAAGGTACGCGGGATCACGAACTGGGTCAGCTTGGTTTCGGTGGCAACGTTGCGGCCACTGGATGCGTTGAGCACGCTGGCGAACACGTCCAGGTCGAGCCCGGCTTTGCTGGCCACCGTCACGGCCTCTGCCATGGCCAGAAGCCCGGCAGCGTAGACATAGTTGTTGAGCGCCTTCATGGCGTGCGCAGAACCCACGGCCCCGGTGCGGATGAGCTTGCTGCCCATGCGGCGCATGACGGCGTCGATGCGTTCGATCGCCGCATCGCTGCCGCCGAGCATGATGGACAGCTCACCCGTCCTGGCCTTGGCCACCGAACCCGAGACCGGCGCATCCACGAACTCGATACCACGCGCGGCAGCGTCGTTGGCCAGAGCCTGCGTATCGGCGGGGTTGGATGAACCCATGTCGACCACCACCGCACCACGCGCCAGCAGGGGCAGCAGGCGCGCCACGACGCCGTTGGTGATGCCGCTGTTGGGCAGCATGGTGATCACCAGGCCACAGCGCGCCAACCCTTCCAGGCTTTCGGCCCAATGCAGGTGCCGCCCCCAGGCACTCCAGCCCTGAAGGGTGGCGCGGTGGGTGTCCAGCGCATCGTGCGCCACGACGTCGAGGCCACCGGTACGGGTCAGGTTCTCGACCATGGGCATGCCCATCATGCCCAGGCCAATAAAACCCACGTGTGTGAAGTCAGGGATTGTGGAGGTCGTGTTCATGCCGCCGGGCACTGTACGGCGGCTCGCCAGATCTGTCGTATGTCAACTTGTCGGCGGCCTATGACCTTCGGTTATCCGCGCAACGCGGGATGCCTTTGCATGGCCTGCTCGCACACCATGCCACGCCAAGGTTCATCCGTGGTCGAAAACAGATGCCGTCTGCCAACGCCACACAGGACACGGGGAGACGACTAGCCTCCGTCAGCTCTCCACCACCGCCCTTGGGACACCACATGAACGAAGCCTCTTCACGTACCTGCCCCCGCTGCAAGGCCTCCATCCCCGGCCCGATGCTGGGCTGCCCCGCCTGCGGGGAATGCGACACGCCCGCCCCAGTCCAGCCGGCCTGGCAACCGATCCCGCTGGCCATCGTTTCTCTGCTCGGCCTCGTGCTCCTGACCGGACTGACCGCCCTGACCGTCGCCCACTGCTGGGGGGGCTGCCACCTGAAAACGAATGCGCTTCCCCTGGCCTTGCTGGCCATGGCCACGATGGCGGAATCGATGCTCAGCCTGTACGCCATCCGGCTGGCGCTGACCAGCTCGGGCACGCGCAAGGTCATGGCCGTGCTGCTGGCGGCACCCGGGGCCCTGTTCTCGCTGCTCCTGCTCTTGTGGATCGCGTTTGCCGTGTCCGGCCTGGGCAAACTGCTCAGCCTGTAGGCAGAACCGGCCTCAGCGCCCGGTGAGCGCAAGACCCAGGCCGAAGAGCGCGCAGACACCGATCAAGGGCAACACACCCACGCGCCAGCGGACCAGGGCGAACACGGCCGCGCCTGTGGCGAGTGCGGCCAGCGCGTCGAAACGGCCGCCCAGCCCTTGCGGCCACCAGACATGCCAGGCAAAAAATAGCGCCAGGTTGAGGATCACGCCGACCACGGCGGCCGTGATGGCCGACAGCGGTGCGGTAAAACCGAGGCGGCCATGCGAGGCTTCCACCAGCGGGCCACCGGCCAGAATGAAGATGAACGAAGGCAGGAAGGTGAAGAAGGTCACCACCGCCGCGGCCAGCGCACCGGCGGCAAACAGCGCGTCCGGGCCGAGCACCTGGTGCTGCCACCCACCCAGGAAGCCGACGAAGGCGACCACCATGATCAGAGGCCCGGGGGTCGTCTCGCCCAGTGCCAGGCCATCGATCATCTGCGGGCCGCTGAGCCACTGGAAGTGCTCCACGGCGCCCTGGTAGACATAGGGCAGAACGGCGTAGGCACCGCCGAAGGTGAGCAACGCGGCCTTGGTGAAGAACCAGCCCATCTGCGTCAGAGTGGCCTGCCAGCCCTGCCAGGCCACCAGCACGCCCATGGCCAGCAACCACAGCAAGACGCCAGCGCCCAGGACCCAGGCAAGCCGCGTGAACGAGAAGCGCGCATGTGCCGGTGCGGGCGTGTCATCGTCGATCAGCGCCGGCGCATGGGATGCCGGCACCGGACCGCCGTGCGCGCCCGCGCCAGCGCCGGGCGTGAACGCCGCTGGCGAGACGCGCGCACCCAGCCAGCCCACCAGCGCGGCAGCCGCCACGATGGCGGGAAACGGCACGTCCAGCGCGAAGATGGCGACAAAGGCGGTCACGGCGACGGCCCACAACCAGGCATTGCGCAGTGTGCGCGAGCCGATGCGCCAGACGGCGTGGATCACCAGCGCGGTCACCGCTGGCTTGATGCCGTAGAACACGCCCGCCACCGCAGGCACCTGGCCCCAGTTCAGGTACACCCAGGCCAGCGCCACCAGGATGAACAGCGAGGGCAGCACGAACAGCACACCCGCGACGATGCCGCCCCAGGTGCGGTGCAGCAGCCAGCCGATGTAGGTGGCCAGTTGCTGCGCCTCAGGCCCGGGCAGCAGCATGCAGTAGTTCAGCGCGTGCAGGAAACGCCGCTCGCTGATCCAGCGGCGGCGTTCCACCAGTTCGGTGTGCATGACCGCGATCTGCCCCGCCGGCCCGCCAAAGCTGACGCAGCCCAGCCACAGCCAAAAACGGAAAGCCGCCATGCGGCTCGGTGGTTCGGGTCGTTCGCTCGGTGGCATGCGGGCACTGTAAGCGAGCCGCGTGAAGGTGCCGTGTCGGCACACCATGCGCTTACACTGGCGCCTGCTCCGGGGTGCACGGACCTGCCCAGGTCCGGCGCTGAGATGGCTTGATGGCCGAACCCGTGAACTTGATCCGGCTAGTACCGGCGAAAGAAGAGCGCGCGCCTTTGGCAGGCGTGCATGGCACCCGACCCTCCTCGCGTGGGCCATGGCGCATGCACACCTCCCTGGGCGGTTCTCCGGAGCGTTTTTGCAACCCCGAACGGAGACCGCCCGACATGAACGCCCCCAACCTCTTCCCTTTCGCCACCCAGCTCGCCCAGAGCCGGACCCCCTTCCCCGCCTCACGCAAGGTGTACGAACACGGCCAGACGCCGGGCGTGCAGGTGCCCATGCGCGAGATCGCGCTCACCAATGGGGAGCGCGTGACCGTCTACGACACCTCCGGCCCCTACAGCGATCCAGGCGCGACCATCGACGTCCGGCAGGGCTTGCCGGAGGTGCGCACCGCCTGGATCGCGGCGCGCGGCGATACCGAGGCCTATGCCGGCCGCGAGCGCCAGGCGCTGGACGACGGCGTGAAGGCCGACAAGCACGAAGCCGGCCGCATGGAGGCGCTGCGGCAGCAAGCCGCCGCCCTGCAGCGCACACCCCGGCGCGCGCGCGCCGGCCACAACGTGACGCAGATGCACTACGCGCGGCGGGGCATCGTCACGCCGGAGATGGAGTACGTGGCCATCCGCGAGAACGGCCGCCGGGAATGGATGGCCGACTACCTGGCAGATGCCGCGCGAGAGGAGCGCCTGCGCGGCAACCCTTTGGGGGCAAGCACGCCGCAGCACATCACGCCCGAATTCGTGCGCGATGAGGTGGCACGCGGCCGCGCCATCATTCCAGCCAACATCAACCACACCGAACTCGAACCGATGGCGATCGGGCGCAACTTCCGGGTGAAGGTCAACGCCAACATCGGCAATTCCGCCGTCACGTCCAGCATCGAGGAAGAGGTGGACAAGCTCGTCTGGGCGATCCGCTGGGGAGCGGACAATGTGATGGACCTCTCCACCGGCCGCCATATCCACACCACGCGCGACTGGATCGTGCGCAATGCACCGGTACCCATCGGCACGGTGCCGATCTACCAGGCGCTGGAGAAGGTAGGTGGCGTCGCCGAAGACCTGAGCTGGGCCGTCTTTCGCGACACGCTGATCGAACAGGCCGAACAAGGCGTGGACTACTTCACCATCCACGCCGGCCTGCGCCTGCCCTTCGTGCACCTCACCGCCAACCGGCGCACCGGCATCGTCTCGCGCGGCGGCTCCATCATGGCGAAGTGGTGCATCACCCACCACCGGGAGAGTTTCCTCTACACGCATTTCGAGGAGATCTGCGAGATCATGAAAGCCTACGACGTGAGCTTCTCGCTGGGCGATGGCCTGCGCCCGGGCAGCGCGGCAGACGCCAACGACGAGGCCCAGTTCGCCGAACTGCGCACCCTGGGCGAACTCACGCAACTGGCGTGGAAGCACGATGTGCAGACCATGATCGAAGGCCCCGGCCATGTCCCCATGCACCTGATCCAGGCCAACATGGAGGAGCAGCTCAAGCACTGCCATGAGGCGCCCTTCTACACCCTGGGCCCGCTGACCATCGACATCGCACCGGGCTACGACCACATCGCGTCCGCCATCGGCGCCGCCATGATCGGCTGGATGGGCACCGCCATGCTCTGCTATGTCACGCCCAAGGAGCACCTCGGCCTGCCGGACCGCGACGACGTGAAGCAAGGCCTGATCGCCTACAAGATCGCCGCGCACGCGGCCGACGTGGCCAAGGGCCACCCGGGTGCGCGGGCACGCGACGATGCCATGAGCAAGGCGCGTTTCGAGTTCCGCTGGCACGACCAGTTCAACCTGGGTCTGGACCCGGACACCGCGCGCGACTTCCACGACGAGACCCTGCCCAAGGACAGCAGCAAGGAAGCGCACTTCTGCAGCATGTGCGGCCCGAAGTTCTGCTCGATGAAGATCACGCAGGACGTGCGCGACTACGCGGAGAAGGGCATGGCCACGAAGTCCGCCGAGTTCAAGGCCGCGGGCGGCGCCTTCTACGTGCCGGTGGCGTCGCTGGTGCAGAACTAAACTTCCCGGCATGACCGACGACGACCTGCCCACGCTGCTGCCCACGCCACCGGGCCTCTACCGCCACTACAAGGGTGGCTGGTACGAGGTGCTGGACACCGTGCGCTGCAGCGAGACACTGCAGGGCATGACGCTGTACCGGGCGCTGTACGGCGGCTTCGGCCTGTGGGTGCGGCCAGCGGCGATGTTCGCCGAAGTCGGCGTGTTCGAAGGGCGCGAGCAGGCACGCTTCAGCCGGCACGACCCGGCCACCGTGCCGCTGGTGGATCTGCCCACGGCACGCGCGCTGGTGGCCCACCTGCGCGGCCTCGCACGGCGCCAGGGCCAGGACCTGGACACCGCCCTGCGCCCGCCGCCACCGGAGCCCCAGACCTGTTGCGGACGCGGCTGCAACGGCTGCGTGTGGGAGGGTTACTACGCGGCGCTGGGCTTCTGGCGCGAGGACGCGCTGGCGGCCATGCCGGCCCTCCCGCTCAGAACAGCTCCTGCTGTGCCCGCAGCGCCTGCGGCCTGAACTGCGAGGCATCCAGCGGCTCCCTTTCGCGGTTCAAGCCCAGGCGGGCGCAGGCCTTGTCGAAGCGCTGCCGGATCAGGTCGGCCCAGATGCCGCTGCCGCGCATGCGCTGGGCGAAGTCGGCGTCGTAGTCCTTGCCGCCGCGCATCTCCTGCACGCGGGCCATCACGCGCGCGGCGCGGTCCGGGTAGTGCAGCTCCAGCCACTGGCGGAACATGGGGCTGAGCTCCCAGGGCAGGCGCAGCACGGTGTAGAAGGCACGCCGTGCGCCGGCCTCCCAGGCCGCCTCCAGCACCTGTTCCATGTCTTCGTTGATGAAGGGGATCTGTGGTGCCACGCTCACGCCCACCGGAATGCCCGCTTCGGACAGGGTCCGGATGGTGCGCAGGCGCCTGTGGGGCGCGGCCGCGCGGGGTTCCAGGGTGCGCGCGAGCTTCGGGTCCAGCGTGGTGACCGTGACGTAAACGGCGGCCAGCCCTTGCGCGGCCATGGGCGCGAGGAGGTCGATGTCGCGCTCCACGCCGCTGCCCTTGGTGACGATGGCCAGCGGGTGGCGCGACTGGGCCAGCACCTGCAGCACCTCGCGCATGAGCCGCAGCTCGCGTTCGATGGGCTGGTAGGCATCGGTCACGGTGCCGATGGCCAGCAGGCCGGGCACGTGCCTGGGGCTGGCGAGTTCCCGCCGCAACACCGCAGCGATGTTGCGCTTGGCGACGAGCCGCGTCTCGAAGTCCAGCCCCGGCGAAAGATTCAGGTAGCTGTGCGTGGGCCGTGCATAGCAGTACACGCAGCCGTGTTCGCACCCCCTGTAGGGGTTGAGGCCGAGTGCGAAGCCGACGTCGGGCGAGTCGTTGCGGGTGATGGCGCTGCGGCAGTCCTCCCAACTCACTTCGGTGGCCGGCGGGACGGCCTCGTCGCGCGCGCGGGCCGCCTCGTCCCATGCGCCCCAGCCATCGTCGAAGGCCTCGCGCGCGTCGCGCTCGAAGCGGTGGGCTTGCCGGTGGGACACGCCCCGGCCCTTGATGGCCTGAACGGGAATGGGGATGATGCGCATGGTCCGGACACTGTACACAAAAACAGTGCTAAAGTGCAGCGCCTCAGGAGACTCCATGCAACACCCTTCGCAGGCGGTGAGCACCGCCGACCCCATCGTGTCCGTGCGCGGCTTGAGCAAGACCTACGCCGGCGGGTTCCAGGCGCTCAAGCGCATCGACCTGGACATCCACCGCGGTGAAATCTTCGCGCTGCTGGGCCCCAACGGCGCGGGCAAGACCACGCTGATCAGCATCATCTGCGGCATCGCCAAGGCCAGCGAAGGCAGCGTGGTCGCCGACGGCTTCGACACCGTGCGCGACTACCGCGAGGCGCGCCAGGCCATCGGCCTGGTGCCGCAGGAGCTGCACACCGATGCCTTCGAGTCGGTCTGGGCCACGGTGAACTTCAGCCGCGGCCTCTTCGGCAAGGCGCCCGACCCCGCCCACGTCGAGAAGGTGCTCAAGGACCTCTCGCTCTGGGACAAGAAAGACAACAAGATCATGACGCTGTCGGGCGGCATGAAGCGGCGCGTGCTGATCGCCAAGGCACTCTCGCACGAGCCAAAGATCCTCTTCCTGGACGAACCCAGCGCGGGCGTGGACGTGGAACTGCGCCACGGCATGTGGCGCCTGGTGCGCGAACTGCGCGAGCGCGGCACCACCATCATCCTGACCACCCACTACATCGAGGAAGCCGAGGACATGGCCGACCGCATCGGCGTCATCAACCACGGCGAGCTGGTCGTGGTGGAAGACAAGCACACGCTGATGCGCAAGCTGGGCAAGAAGCAGCTCACCCTCACGCTGCAGCACGCCCTGCCGCAGTTGCCCGACGCGCTGGCGCGCTGGCCGCTCGAACTCTCGGGCAACGGCCTGGTGCTGACCTACACCTTCGACACCCAGCGCGACGACACCGGCATCGCCGAACTGCTGCGCGCGCTGGGCGAGCAGCACATCGCCTTCAAGGACCTGCAGTCCAGCGAGAGTTCGCTGGAAGACATCTTCGTCAGCCTGGTCAGCCAGGCCCGGGAGACCCACGCACCATGATCAACATCCACGGTATCAAGGCCATCTACCGCTTCGAGATGGCCCGCACCTTCCGCACGCTCATGCAAAGCATCGTGGCACCGGTGCTCACCACCTCGCTCTATTTCATCGTCTTCGGCACCGCGATCGGCTCGCGCATGGGCGAGATCGACGGCGTCACCTACGGCGCTTTCATCATCCCCGGCCTGGTCATGCTCTCGCTGCTGAGCGAAAGCATCTCCAACGCCTCATTCGGCATCTACATGCCCAAGTGGTCGGGCACCATCTACGAACTGCTGTCCGCGCCGGTTTCCTGGGTGGAGGTGCTGCTGGGCTACGTGGGGGCGGCGGCCACCAAGTCGGTCATGCTGGGACTGCTGATCCTGGGCACGGCGCGCGTCTTCGTGCCCTACGAGATCGCCCACCCGGTGTGGATGGTCGGCTTCCTGCTGCTCACCGCGGTCACCTTCAGCCTGTTCGGGTTCATCATCGGCCTGTGGGCCGACAATTTCCAGAAGCTGCAGGTGATCCCGCTGCTGGTGGTGACGCCACTGACCTTCCTGGGTGGCGCGTTCTATTCCATCCAGATGCTGCCACCGGTGTGGCAGACGCTCTCCCTGTTCAACCCGGTGGTCTACCTCATCAGCGGCTTCCGCTGGAGCTTCTATGGCGCGGCGGACGTGCACATTGGCGTGAGCACCGGCATGACGCTGGTCTTCCTGGCCGCCTGCCTGGCCGTGGTCTGGTGGGTGTTCAAGACCGGCTACCGGCTGCGCCGCTGAACCCGGAGTCCGCCATGGAGCCGCGCATCACCGTCATCACCCTGGGCGTGGACGACCTGGAGCGCGCCGTCGCCTTCTACCGCGACGGCCTGGGCTGGCCCACGCAGGGCATCATCGGCACCGAGTTCGAGAACGGCGCGGTCGCCTTCTTCTCGTTGCAGGGCGGCCTGCGCCTGGCACTGTGGCCGCGCCGCAGCCTCGCTGCCGACACCGGCCTGCCACCACAACAGCCCACCAGCGCGCTGGAGGTATCGCTGGGCCACAACGTGGACAGCCGGGACGCGGTGGACACCCTCATGCGGCGTGCCGCGCAGGCCGGCGCGCGCACCGTCAAGCCCGCGCAGGACACCTTTTACGGAGGCTATGCCGGCTACTTCCTGGACCCCGAAGGACACCTCTGGGAAGTGGTGTTCAACCCGGGGCTGGCCGCGCTGGGCTGAGGCCGGAACCTTCACGGGCATATGGCAGAACATGAACAAGCTGCTGTCCCTCCTCGCCTTGGCCACCGCCGTGACATGGGCCGCAACGGCCTCCAGCGCAGACGAATCACCGCCCATTCCCTTCATCGATGCCCATGTGCACCTCAACGACGAGGGCATGCAGCTCGAACTGATGCAGCGACATGGCATCGAGCAAGCCGTGGTGTTCTGGGGACGCCACAGCGACAACGGGTCCGTGGCCGCTGCCGCGCAGCGGCAACCGGAGCGCTTCATCCCCTTCGTATCGGTGTCACCGGAACGCGCCGCCTACCGGCAAGCCTGGGCACAGGACGATCCGCGCCTGCTGGACACGCTCGATGCGCTGCTGGCCTCGGGCCGGTTCCGCGGCATCGGTGAAATATCGGTCACGCACTTTCCTTCGCCCGGCCTGCCAGAGGCCGATTTCGACCCGAACGGCGCCACGCTGCGCGGCATCCTCGGCCTGGCGCGCAAGCACCGCGTGCCGGTGATGGTGCATGCGGAGTGGACACGCCTGCGCGAGTTCTCGGCCCTGTTGGCGGCGTTCCCCGACGTGCCGGTGATCTGGGCGCACGGTGGCTACACACCCCTCTTCGTGGCACAGCGGATGCTCGATCAGCACCCCAACCTGACCTACGAACTCAGTGCGCGCACCTGGCCGGTGCACCCCCGGTCACCCGACTACACCCTCCTGCGCGACGGCCAGAACGTGTGGCCCCAATGGCTGGCGCTCATCGAAGCCCGGCCGGAGCGCTTCATCGTCGGCACCGACGCCAGCCACCGTTCCGCCGAGAGCGAGGCCATGAAAGCCCGCAGCGTGCAGAACTTCCTGCGCCAGCTCAGTCCCTCGGCACAGACCCTGGTGGCGCGCGTCAACCTGCTCAGGCTGGTGACGCCGCCGCAAGAGCCGAAGCCTCTCAGAACACCAGCACCGCCCTGAAGTCGTTCACGTTGGTGTGCGTGGGCCCGGTGATGACGAGATCGCCGAGCGGCTCGAAGAAGCCATAGGCGTCGTTGCGGGCCAGGTGGTCGGTGAGCTTGAGGCCCAGGGCTTCGGCCCGCGCCAGCGTATCGGGCGTGACCACCGCGCCAGCGTTGTCCTCCACGCCGTCGATGCCGTCGGTATCGGCCGCCAGGGCCCAGACGCCGGTCTGCACACCCAGGGCCTGCGCCAGGCCCAGGCAGAACTCGCCGGCCCGGCCACCGCGTCCGCGGGCCTGGCCTTCGGTGCGGGGGCGCACGGTCACCGTGGTTTCACCGCCGCTGAGAATGACGCAGGGCCGCGCAAAGCTGCTGCGCCCCTGCGCGGTGGAACGCGCCAGTGCCCCGTGCACCTTGCCCACCTCGCGCGACTCGCCTTCGATCTCGTCGCTGAGCACCACGGCATGCAGCCCGAGCGCGCGGGCCGCCTCGGCGGCGGCTTCCAGGCTCTGCTGGGGGGTGGCAATGAGGTGGACCTCGTTCCCTTGCAGGCGAGGGTCACCGGGCTTGGGCGTTTCCAGGGTGCCGCGTTCGAGCTCGGCGCGCACGCCGTCGGGCACATCGATGCGGTAGCGGCGCAGGATATCCAACGCCTCGGCGCAGGTGCTGGCGTCGGCCACGGTAGGGCCGCTGGCGATCACGCTCACGTCGTCACCCGGCACGTCGCTGATGGTCAGCGTGACCACGCGCGCGGGCGCGCAGGCCGCCGCGAGCCGCCCGCCTTTGATGGCGGAGAGGTGCTTGCGCACGGTGTTCATCTCGCCAATGTGCGCGCCGCTTTCGAGCAACTGGCGGTTGATGCGCTGCTTGTCCTCCAGCGTGAGGCCGTCACAAGGCAGCGTGAGCAGCGACGAGCCGCCCCCCGAGATGAGGCACAGCACGAGGTCGTTGGCAGTGAGACCTTGCGTGAGCGCCAGGACGCGCTGCGCGGCCGCGAGACCTGCGGCGTCCGGCACCGGGTGCGCGGCTTCCACCACCTCGATGCGCTGCGCCAGGCCCGGCGGGCGCGGCGGCGTGTGGTGGTAGCGGGTGACCACCAGGCCACTGAGCGGCGCATCGGCGGGCCACAGCGCCTCCACCGCCTGCGCCATGGCGCCCCCGGCCTTGCCCGCGCCCAGCACCAGGGTGCGGCCCTGGGGCGGTGGCGGCAGAAAAGCGGCGGTGTTGTGCAGCGGCAGCGCACGGCGCACCGCCACGTCGTAGAGCTGGCGCAGCAAGGCGCGGGGATCGTTCAGGCAGGGCGGGTTGGGCATGGGGGATGAGTGTAGTGCGGGCCTGCGCCGGCACGCACCGGTTTCAACGGGTGGCCTGCCAGCCCCTGGCCCGTCTGAACGTTCCCGCCTCGTCAGTCCGGCGCGATGGCATGGTTGGCCGCGATCTCCAGGCTGCGGCACAGCGCCGAATGGTCCAGACCGGCCAGGCCGTGGGCTGCGCAGCTCTGCATGAGCTGGGCGGCGCTGGCGGTGTGCGGCAGGCTCAGGCCCAACTCGCGCGCACCCTGCAGTGCGAGGTTCAGGTCTTTCTGGTGCAGTTCGATGCGAAAACCCGGCTCGAAGGCGCGCTTGACCATGCGCTCGCCGTGCACCTCCAGGATGCGGCTGGCCGCGAAGCCCCCCATCAAGGCCTGGCGCACCTTGGCCGGGTCGGCACCGGCCTTGCTGGCAAACAGCAGGGCCTCGGCCACGGCCTCGATGTTCAGCGCCACGATGATCTGGTTGGCCACCTTGGTGGTCTGCCCATCGCCGTTGGCCCCCACCAGGGTGATGTTCTTGCCCATGGCCTCGAACAGCGGCCGGGCGCGATCGAAGGCGGCTTGCGGGCCGCCGACCATGATGGTGAGACTGCCAGCCTTAGCGCCCACCTCGCCGCCGCTGACCGGTGCATCCAGGTAGTCGCAGCCCAGGGCACCGATCTTCTGCGCGAAGGCCTTGGTCGCGGTGGGGCTGATGGAGCTCATGTCGATCACCAGCTTGCCCTTGCCGAGACCCCGGGCCACGCCGTTCTCGCCGAACAGCACCTCTTCCACGTGTGGCGTGTCGGGCACCATGGTGATGACGACATCGGCGCGGCGCGCCACCTCGCTGGCGTTGGTGCAGACCGTGGCGCCCTGTTCGGCGAACACCTCCGGAACGCGGCTGCGGCTGGCCACGAAAAGCGCGTGCCCGGCCTTCATCAGGTTCAGCGCCATGGGCGTGCCCATGATGCCCAGGCCGATGAACCCCACCTTGAGTCCGTCGCGGGTCATGCGTGTTCTCCCTGCAAGGCCTGGCCATGCGCCGCCACCCAGGCCAGCCCGACGTCGGTACCGCCCGCGCCGGCATCGCGCGGCCGGTATTCACAACCGATGCAGCCACCGTAGCCGAGTTCGTCGATCAGATCGAACAGGCTGCGGTAGTCCATGTCGCCGGTGCCGGGCTCATGGCGACCCGGCGAATCGGCGAGCTGCATGTGCGCGATGCGCGGCAACTGCGTGCGCAGGGTGCGGGCAAGGTCGTCGCCCATGCGCCAGGCGTGGTAGAGGTCGTACTGCAGGAACAGGTTGTCCGACCCCACCTCGTCCAGGATGGCCAGCGCCTGCGCCGGCCGGCTGACGAAGAAGCCTGGCATGTCGAAGGTGTTGATGGGTTCGAGCAGCACGCGGATGCCGTGTTCGCGCGCGGCCTGGGCCGCATGGCGCAGGTTGGCCACCAGCGTGGCCCGGGCCTGCGCCTCGCTCACACCCGCCGGCGCGATGCCCGCCATGCAATGCAATTGCGGCACGCCCAGCGCCTGCGCGCAGTCCAGCGCCTGCGCCACACCGGTACGGAACTCGGTCTCCCGCCCAGGTATGCAGGCGGTGCCGCGGTCACCGGCCGCCCAGTCGCCGGGGGGCATGTTGTGCAGCACCAGCGCCAGCCGGTTCTCGCGCAGGCGATGCGCGATCTCCTCGGTCGCGAAGTCGTAGGGAAACAGAAACTCCACCGCCTGGAAGCCGGCGCGCGCGGCGGCGCCGAAGCGGTCCAGAAAGGGCAGCTCATTCCAGAGCATGGAGAGGTTGGCGGCGAACTTGGGCATGGTGTCGGTCCTTGTCTTTCCTGTTCAATCCAGCAGGCCGGCGGTCTCCAGCCCCTGGGGCGCACGGCAGTCGATGGCCTCGAATTCGTTGACGCGATCGATCTCTGTCCCCATGGCGATGTTGGTCACGCGCTCCAGTATGCATTCCACCACCACCGGCACACGGTGCTGAGCGGCCAACTGCTGTGCCTGACGCAGGGCGCCCTGCAGCTGTTCCGGGTCGGTCACGCGCAGGGCCTTGCAGCCCAGGCCTTCGACCACGGCCACATGGTCCACGCCATAGCCGCGCAGCCCACCCGCTTCGTCGCTCACCATGTTCTGGTTGTCGAAAGCCAGTTGCACGCAGTAGTCCATGTCAAACCCCCGCTGGCTCTGGCGGATCAGGCCCAGGTAGGCGTTGTTCACCAGCACATGCACGTAGGGCAGGCGGAACTGCGCGCCCACGGCCAGCTCTTCGATCAGGAACTGGAAGTCGTAGTCGCCGGAGAGCGCGACCACCGGTTTCGTGGGTTCCGCCGCCACCACGCCCAGCGCGGCCGGCAGCGTCCAGCCCAGCGGGCCGGCCTGGCCGCAGTTGATCCATTGGCGCGGGCCGTACACATGAAGAAACTGCGCACCCGCGATCTGCGACAGGCCGATGGTGCTCACGTACACCGTGTCGCGCCCGAACACCTGGTTCATCTCCTCGTACACACGGTGCGGCTTCATGGGAATCTGCTCGAAATGCGTCTGCCTCAGCATGACGCGCTTGCGCTCCGCGCAGCGGCCGGCCCAGTCGGCGTAGCTTGGCCACTGTCCGGCTGCCTTGCGCTCGCGCGCCACCTCCACGAAGAGTTCGAGCGCGGCCTTCGCGTCGGAGACGATGCCGTAGTCCGGCTCGAACACGCGCCCGATCTGCGTGGGCTCGATGTCCACATGCACGAACTTGCGGCCGCGCGTGTAGGTCTCCACCGAACCGGTGTGCCGGTTGGCCCAGCGGTTGCCAATGCCCAGCACGAAATCGCTGGCCAGCAGCGTGGCATTGCCGTAGCGGTGGCTGGTCTGCAGACCGGCCATGCCGGCCATGAGCCAATGGTCGTCGGGAATGGCGCCCCAGCCCATCAGCGTAGGAATGACCGGTACGCCAGTGATCTCGGCGAACGACACCAGCAGGTCGGCCGCATCGGCGTTGATGATCCCGCCGCCGGCCACGATCAAGGGCTTGGTGGAAGCGGCCAGCAGGTCCAGCGCGCGCTCGATCTGGCGGCGGCTCGCCGCCGGCTTGTAGACCGGCAGCGGTTCGTAGGTCTCGGGGTCGAATTCGATCTCGGCCATCTGCACATCGAAGGGCAGGTCGATCAGCACCGGCCCCGGGCGCCCCGAACGCATGAGATGAAAGGCCTGCTGGAACGCGCGTGGCACCTGCGCAGGCTCGCGAACGGTCACGGCCCACTTGGTCACCGGCTGGGCGATGCGCTCGATGTCCACCGCCTGGAAATCTTCCTTGTACAGGCGTGCGCGCGGCGCCTGCCCGGTAACGCAAAGGATGGGGATGCTGTCGGCCTGCGCGGAGTACAGGCCTGTGATCATGTCGGTTCCGGCAGGGCCGCTGGTGCCCACGCACAGACCGATGTTGCCGGCCCTCGCCCGCGTGTAGCCCTCGGCCATGTGGGAGGCGGCCTCCACATGACGGGCCAGGATGTGCGAGATGCTGCCGCGCTGGCGCATGGCGGCGTAGAACGGGTTGATGGCGGCGCCGGGCACGCCGAAAGCCTGGGTGATGCCTTCCTTCTCCAGCACACAGATGGCGGCCTGCGCCGCGGTCATACGGGCCATGGTTCGATTCCTTACCAGCGTTGATGGACTGGGATCGATGCTAGGGAAGACCCGCTCTCTTGAGAATGCCACCGCCGGTACGTTGATTCGGTACCTGCAGTATGCAATGCACCTCTGGCGCGTTTAACATGCCGCCATGGACCGCTTCAAGGAAATCGAGGCCTTCGTGCAGGTGATGGAACACGGCAGCCTGGCCGCCGCCGCGCTGCATGCCGGTATCACGCCAGCGATGATGGGCCGCCGCATCGACGCGCTGGAACGGCGCCTGGGCACGCAACTCATCCACCGATCCACACGGCGCCTGGCCCTCACCGAACAGGGTGCGCGCTTCCTGGACGAGTGCCGCACGCTGCTGGCGCAGTGGGCGCAGGCCGAGGCCACGGTGTCGGCGCAGAAGCACCGTGCCAGCGGGCACCTCGTGGTGTCGGCGCCCGCGGCCTTCGGCCGGCTGCACGTGGCCCCGCACGCAGCGGCCTTTCTCAAGGCCAACCCGGAAGTGCGGATCTCTTTCAACCTGACGGACCGCGTGGTCGACCTGGTGCGCGAGGGCTACGACCTGGGCCTGCGCATCGGCGGCGCCATCGACCCGAACTTCGTGGCGGTGCGCCTGGCCACCAACCAGCGCGTGGTGTGCGGCACGCCGGCCTACTTCCGCAAGCACGGCAAGCCCAGGACACTGGACGACCTGCGGCAGCACAACTGCCTGGCCTTCAACCTGCAAGGCGGCCAGCAGCGGGGCTGGTACTTCCTGCAGGACGGACGGACCGTGACGGTGCGGGTGGAAGGCAACCTGGACTGCAACGACGGCGAGCTGCTGCACCGCTGGGTCAGCGAGGGCCTGGGGCTGGGCTGGCGCTCCACCTGGGAGATACAGGCACAACTGCGGCGCGGCGAACTGGTCACCGTGCTCGACGAATTCGCCCTGCCCGCCTACGACATCCTCGCCGTCTACCCGCAGCAACGCCACCTGCCGGCCAGGATCCGCTTTTTCATCGAGCACCTGAAGAAGGTGTATGCGCGTCCAAACTACTGGCTCGGCGCCTGACCCCACCCGCCATGACCCCAACCACCCTGCTCATCCGCAACGCCACCTGCATCGCCACCTTCGACCACGAAGAGCCGTCGCTGAGCCGGGAGTTGAAAGACGCCTCCCTGCTCGTGCGCGGCCATGCCATCGAATGGATAGGACCCGACGCCGAATTGCCCCCGGCTCTGCGCGATGCGGCAGACGAGGTGATCGACGCGCGCGGCCACCTGGTGACGCCGGGCCTGGTGAACACCCACCACCACATGTTCCAGAGCCTGACACGGGCCCTGCCCGGTGTGCAGGACGCCGAGCTCTTCGGCTGGCTGCGCGGGCTCTATCCGGTCTGGGCAGGGCTCACGCCCGAGATGGTGCAGGTATCCACCCAGGTGGCCATGGCCGAGCTGCTGATGAGCGGCTGCACCACCAGCAGCGACCACCTCTACATCTACCCCAACGGCGTGCGGCTGGAGGACAGCATCGAGGCCGCGCAGCAGATCGGCATGCGTTTCCTCGCCACGCGCGGCAGCATGAGCGTGGGCGCCAGCGCCGGCGGCCTGCCGCCCGACGGCGTGGTGGAACGGGAGGACGCGATCCTCAAGGACAGCCAGCGCCTGGTCGAGACCTGGCACGATGCCGCGCACGGCGCGATGCTGCAGGTGGCCTTGGCGCCGTGCTCGCCGTTCTCGGTCAGCCCGGACCTGATGAAAGAAAGCGCCGCCCTGGCCCGTTCGTTCAAGGGCATGGGCGTGCGCCTGCACACCCACCTGGCCGAGAACGACCACGATATCGCCTACAGCCGCGAGGCCTTCGGCCGCACGCCCGCGCAGTACGCGCAAGAACTGGGCTGGCTGGGCGACGACGTCTGGCACGCGCACTGCGTGAAGCTGGACCCGGAAGGCATCTCGCTGTTCGCCGCCACGCGCACAGGGGTGGCGCACTGCCCTTGCAGCAACATGCGCCTGGCATCGGGCATCGCGCCGGTGCGGCGCCTGCTGGACGCCGGCGTGCCGGTGGGCCTGGGTGTGGACGGCAGCGCCAGCAACGACGGCGCGCACATGGTCAACGAAGCTCGGCAGGCGCTGCTGCTGGCACGCGTGGGCCGCGCCCTGCAACCGCCAGAAGTGCGCGAGGGCCGCACCTTTTTCGGCTGCGACCTCGGTCCTGCAGAGATGACCGCGCGCGATGCGCTGCACATGGCCACGCGCGGTGGCGCGCGCGTGCTGGGACGCAGCGACATCGGACACCTCGCACCGGGCATGTGCGCCGACCTGGCGCTGTTCGACCTGCGCACCCTGGGCTTTGCGGGCGGCGCAGTCCACGACCCGGTGGCCAGCCTGCTGCTGTGCGCCAGCCCGCAGGCCTCCCACACCGTGGTGCATGGCCGGGTCGTCGTGCGCGACGGACAACCGACCACCGTGGACCTGGGTCCGCTGGTCGAGCGCCACAATCGGCTGGCCCGGACATTGCAGGACAACGCCGCATGAACAACGACTCGTACCGATCAGGTCACAACAAGGGCCCCTTCTCAGGCGGCAACTGGGACGCGTTCCAGCAAGGCCGCAACGATCGGGCGCGCTGGGACGATGAAATGGCACGCCGGCAGGGCGGTGGCTCGGGTGTCCCCATGGGGGGCGGAGGCGGTGGAGGCGGCGGCGCCCTGATCGTGCTGGTGCTCGCGGTCGCGCTGCTCCTGGTCATCGTGCCCTCGGCCGTGCTCGCGGTGCCAGGGGCCCTGGTGCTGATGCTGCTCACGCCTCTGATGGCCGGCAGCCTTCAGCGCCTGCCGCCCTTCGGGCGCAGCTACAGCACCGCGTTCTACGCCTTTCTCGCCTATGGGCTGATCCATATGGCACTGCAGTCCGGCCTGTTCTGGCTCACGCTCAACCACCTGCAACTGCCCGGCCTGCTGCGCGATGCCGCGATGGCCAGCTCGGTGCCCCACATGCTGCTGAACGACCTGTACCAGCAGGCCATGGGGCGTCCGGCGCACATGGCGCTCGACGCCGTCCTGCAGGCGCCCGGCGTGCGCGATCCGCGGGCCATCGGGCTGGCGCTGCTGGTCACGCAGGTGCCCGCGCTGCTGGTCATGGTGTTGATCCTGGGCCGGCGCATCGGTCCGCCGTACTGGGGCTGGCTGGGTGGCCTGCGTGCGCTGGCCACCGCCGTCGCGATGCTGCTGGTGAGCGTCTCGCTCGCCGCGGTACTGGCGGTCTGGCTGATTCCGCAGGCCCAGCCCCTGGTGCCAGGCCGGCGCCTGCCGCTGGACTGCCTGGGGCCGGCGGCGGCCACGTCCCTGGTGATATGGCTGCTGGTGAGCGCGGCGCTGCTGGCCTTTGCGCTGCGCCTGCTGCCGCGCGCCATGCCTGGCGGCCTGCGCCTGAGCGGCGGCTACGGCACCTGCCTGCTGGGCCTGCTGCTGCATGCCGCCCTGCTGCTGGGCGCAATCTATGCCTTTCGCGGTGGAGATGCGTTCCTTCACTGGCTGTGGTCGCTGCACGGTAGCGGCTGGCGCCCACCGGGCATGGAGGCGCTGCGTGGCTGGCTGCCTTGGCATGCGGTAGCGGCGGTGGCCACCGCTTCGGTGGTGTCGGTGCGCCTGGGCGGCCCTTACGGCGGGTTCTCGGGCTGGCTGCTCTCGCTGGTCTGGGCAGGCGGGCTGAGCATGCTGATGGCGCTGGTGGGGCTGTGGGCCACGCTGGCGGTCATGCCATCCCTCTGCCGTCTCTGAAACCGACTCGAACCCGCTTCAACCGGTGCTGTTGAACTTCTGCGGCCGCTCCTCGAACTCGGTGTTGAGCACCACCGTGCTGGTGGTGCGCGCTACGCCAGGAATCGCCTTGATCTGGTAGAGCACGTCTTCAAGGGCGCGCGCGTGCGTGGTGCGGATCTTGGCCAGGAAATCGAACTCTCCCGCCACGCTGTGCAGCTCCAGCACCTCGGGCAGTTCGCGCAAGCGCGGCGCAACCTCGCGGCAATGCACGCCGCCGTCGTTGCGAATGGCCACGAACGCGGTGAAGCGCAGGCCCACGCGGTCCGGGTCCACGCGCAGCGAGAAGCGCTCGATCACTCCGCGCTCGACCATTTTCTTCACCCGCTCGTGCACCGCGGCCGTGGACAGCCCCACCTCGGAAGCCACGTCGGCGTAGGAACGTCGGCTGTCTCCGCTCAAAGCCGTAAGAATTCTGGCATCCAACTCGTCCAACTGTATATTTGCTTGCATATCGGATGATTTCTGATCAAAATACGGAATCCATCTACCTCGCCGGAAATTATCCTCCCAACTCCCGGTCATGCCATCCATTTTCAACCTCAAACGCCTGGATCGCCAGACATGGCGGCTGGGCGGCGCCCTGCTCATCGTGTACCTCGTCTGGGGAACGACCTACTTCGCGCTCGACGTCGCCATGCAAACCCTGCCGCCGCTGCTGCTCAACGGGGCTCGCTTCGTGGTTGCCGGGTTGCTGATGCTGGGCATCGCACGCTGGCAGGGGCAGGCCTGGCCCAACGCGGCGCAATGGCGTGCGAGCGCGCTCATCGGCGCCTTGATGGCCTGCGTGGCCATGGGCCTGGTGATGCTGGCGCAGAAGCTGGGGATAGGCTCGGGCCTGATGGCCACGGTGGTCACCACCATGCCGATGTGGCTGGCGCTGTGGACGCGCTGGGGCGGCGAGCGGGTGCCGTTCACCAGTTGGATAGGCCTGGCGCTGGGCGCCGGTGGCGCGGTGCTGCTGGCGCTTGAAGGTGATTTCTCCACCACCCTGGCTGGCACGCTGTGCGCCTTCGGCGCGCCGCTGGCATGGAGCCTGGGCTCCTACGCTTCGCGCCGGCTGGCCCTGCCGCCGCCGGCCATGGCCTCGGGCGCGCAGTGGCTGCTGGGTGGCCTGCTGGGCCTGGGTGTGGCCTGGCTGTGGGAGCCCGCCGCGCACCAAGTGGCGTGGTCGCAGGTGTCGCTGGCGTCGGCGCTGGCCTGGCTCTACCTGGTGGTCATGGGCACCATGGTCACTCTCAACACCTACCTCTGGCTGCTCAAGAACACCTCGGCCGCGCTGGCCGCCAGCTATTCGTTCGTCAATCCGCTGGTGGCGCTGTGCGTGGGCGTGCTGCTGGGCGGCGAACGCCTGACCGGCTGGGTGTTCCTGGCGATGCCGCTGATCCTGCTGGCGCTGGCACTGATCCTGTATGGGAGAGACCTGGCCCGCTTCACGGGCGGGATCATGCGCCGCCGAGCACCTTCAACAGCCACGCGTTGAGGTCTGCCACCTCTTCGGCGCACACCGAGTGCTCCATGGCGTAGCTGTGCCACTGCACGGCGTACCCCAGGGCCTGCAACCGGTCCCGGGAAGCCTGGCCGCGCTCGATGACCACCATGGGGTCGTGTTCGCCATGCGCGAGAAAGATGGGCACGTCGCGGTTGGCGGCGCTGCATTCGCCAGCCGTGGTGTCGGCCAGCGGCAGGTAGCCTGAGAGCCCCGCCAGGCCCGCCAGCCGGTGGGGTGCGCGAAGGCCAGTCATGAGCGTCATGGCGCAGCCCTGCGAGAAGCCCATGAGCACGGTACGGTGAGCCGGTACGCCACGCGCGGCTTCGCGGTCCAGCAATCCCTGCACCAGCGCCTGCGAGGCACGCAAGCCCGGCTCGTCTTCCGGCCTGGGTTCGCCGGGCCGCGACGGCGGCGGGAAGATGTCGTACCAGGCGCGCATGCGGTAGCCCCCATTGAGGGTGACCGGGCGCACCGGTGCGCTGGGAAACACAAAGCGCACCGGGCCGTGGGCACGCAGGTCCAGTTCCTGCGCGATGGGCACGAAATCGTTGCCGTCGGCGCCCAGGCCATGCAGCACGATGATGGAGGCCACGGGTTCGGCGGTAGGGCTGCCGCCGCTGACCAGTTCCAGGACGTCGATCGGGGATGAAGCGTTCATGGGCCGCAGCATAGCGCCTGCCGCGGCCCGGGCGGCGGCGGGCGCTACTCGACAAACCCGGGCAGCCAGAGCGAGAGTGCGGGAAAGGCGCAGAGGATGAACAGGCGCAACACGTCCACCGCGATGAAGGGCATGGTCCCTTTGTAGATCGCACCCAGCGGCACGTCGCGCGCGATGGAACTGATCACGAACACATTCATGCCCACGGGCGGACAGATCATGCCGAAGGTGACGGCCATCACCACGATCACGCCGAACCAGATCGGGTCGAAGCCGAGCTGCATCATGGCCGGGAAAACGATCGGCACGGTGAGCAGGATCATCGCCAGCTCATCCATCACCGCGCCCAGGATCAGGTAGCCGATCATGACCAGCGCCAGCACGCCATAAGGCCCCACGGGGAGGTGCACCAGGAAGTCCACCGCGTTCTGCGTGAACTGCGTGATGGTGAGGAAGTAGCCGAACAGGTAGGCGCCGACGACGATCATCATGATGGCCGAGGACACGCGCAATGCACCGATGAGCGCCGCCCTGACCTGCGGCCAGCGCAGGCGGCGGCGCATCAGGCCGATCAGCAGCGTGCCGATGGCGCCCACGCCGGCCGCTTCCTGCACCGTGAAGAGGCCACCGTAGATGCCGCCGAGCACGAACATGAACAGCAGCAGCACCGCCCACAGCGCACGCAAGGAGGCGAAGCGCTCACCCCAGCCCACGCGTTCACCGCGCGGCATGGCCTGCGGCCGCAGCCGCGCCACGATGGCCACCACCGCACTGTAGAAGCCGATGGCCATCAGACCGGGAATGACGCCCGCCGCGAACAGCTTGGTGATGTCGGTCTCGGTCATGATGCCGTAGAGCACCATGATCACCGAAGGCGGGATCATGATGCCCAGCGTGCCCCCCGCGGCGATGAGGCCTGCGGAAAAACCCGGGCTGTAGCCTGCGCGGCGCATCTCCGGCAGCGCGACCTGGGTCATGGTGGCGGCGGTCGCGACCGAGGAACCGTTGATGGCCGAGAACCCCCCGCAGGCAGCGACCGACGCCAGCGCCAGCCCGCCGCGCCGGTGCCCGAGCCAGGCACGGCCGGCGGTGAACAGCTCGGTGCTCATGCCAGAGTGCGAAGCGAAAGCCCCCATCAGGATGAACATGGGAATGACGCTGAGGTTGTAGTCCGTCAGCACCGACAGCGGCACGTTCGCCAGCAGGTTCAGCGCAGGCTTGGCGCCCGACAGCAGCGCGAAGCCGCCCACGCCGGCGATGCCCATGGCGATGCCAATCGGCACGCGCAGGGCCATGAGGCCGAACATGGCCAGAAAGCCCACGAGGGCCACGACGTCACGATCCATGCGCGGCTCCCGGCACGTCTTCTTCCAGCGGCTCGGGGCTGGCTTCCCGCCCCTGCCACAACTGCCACAGGCGCACCAGCGCCAGCAGCGACGCCACGCTGGCACCCACGGCGCCCGCGCTGTAGAACCACTTGAGCGGCAGGCGCAAGTCCATGGTGCCCTGGCTGCCGGTACCACCCACCTTGACCCAGACCATCCAGGCCAGCGGAGCCAGGAACGCGGCGGTGACCACGGTGGCGAACAGGTCCACCCGGCGACGCCCTGGCCGCCCCAGGTGCTCCCACACGATGTCCACACCGATATGGGTGCCGTAGTAGGTGGCCAGCGCGATGCCCCAGAACATGGCTATGCCCTGCAGCATCTGCGTCCCGTCGAACCAGTCGGGAATCTGCATGCTGAAGGCGTAGCGCAGCAGCACGTTGCCCGCCGTCAGCAACGCGATCAGCAGCAGGAACAACGCGGCCACCGTTTCGATGGCCGAGAACAGGCGGCGCATCAGTTGCCGGCCTGCCGGGCTGCCAGTTCCTTGCGCAAAGCCTCCAGCGCAGCGGCACCGGGGTTGCCCGAGGCATCGGCCGCCTTGGTCCATTGCGCATACACCGGCTCCACCGCCTTCTTCCAGGCATCCAACTGGGCCGGTGTGATTTTCACGATGGTGTGGCCCGCGGTTTTCTCCAGCTTGCCCTGGCCCGAGTCCTCCTCGTCGCCCCAGGCACCGCCGACCTTGGCGGCCCATTCGTTGTTGCAGTGGTCGTCGATGACCTTCTTCTGCCCCGCGGCCAGCTTGTCGTACCAGGGCTTGTTCATCACCCACACGAAGTCAGACGCATAGAAGCGCATGTCGCTGTGGAACTTGACCGCCTTGTCGATGCCGAAGGTGACGATGGAGTTCCAGGGGAAGGTGATGGCATCGGCCACGCCCTTCTCCAGCGCGTCGCGCGCCTCGGGTGCCGAGACCTGCACATTGGTCGCGCCCAGCAGGGTCATGGTCTGCGCCACGGTGCCGTTGGCCGAGCGGATCTTCATGCCCTTGAGCTGACCCGGCTCGGTGATGGGCTTCTTGGCATGGAAGGTGCCGATGTGCACGTGCGCGAAGCAGAACTTCACATCTTTCATCTCGGAGCCTGCATAGGTGCGGTACCACTGGTCCAGCGCAGCCGATCCCGGGCCGGGTTTGGCGATCAGGAAAGGCAGTTCACCTGCGGCGATCATGGGAAAGCGACCGGCCTGGTAGCCCGGATTGACCCAGGTCATCTCCGCGATGCCGTCGCGCGCCATGTCGTAATGGTCGGCCGCCTTGCCCAGTTGCTGGGCAGGGAACAGCGCCACCTTGATCGACCCCTTGGATGCCGCCTCCACCGACTTGGCCCAAGGCTCGAAACCCAGTTTGGCCAGCGGGTGCGAGGCCGGCAGCCAGTGGGCGAACTTGAGTTCGACCGGCTTGTCCTGCGCCTGCGCTCCCAGCGCACCCAGCATCAAGGTGGCCAGGGCCACGGCGCGAACAGGGAAAGAGAGTCGGTGGATCATGGTTGTCTCCTGTGGTTGAAGTTCTCTCAAGGGAAATCGCATGCTGCGGACCATCATGCGGCTGGGGGAATGGGGGTTTCCCGGGGGGGCTTGGCGGCCCAGAAGACAGGCTGGGCCTTCACGCCACCGTCGCGGTGGGCCTGGTTGAGGCGGCCCTCGGGATCGGCGAGCGTGGTCTTGAGGGCCTCGCGCAGCCGGGCAGCCGCCTCGTCGGCGGGTACGTCGTTGCGCAAGGCTGGCTCTACCTGCGTGGCCCAGAGGCGCTGGTAGTTCTCTCGGCCACGCAGTTGCGTGTCGCCGTAGCCCTTGAGCACCTGCGGCAGCCCCGCGAGCGCCAGCGCCAGCGCGGGCGAGCGCGGCAGCACCTGGTGCATGGCGTCCAGCCAGACCGCCATGGCGGCATGCTCCTGCGCGTGGCGCAGCGAGCGAGGCCGCAGCGGGCGCAGGCGTGCCAGACCGCGCAGCATCAGGTAGCCCCACAGGCTGGACGAACGGATATGCAGGCCAACGTGGGCCTTGCCCGTCCAGCCACGGCGCTGCGCAAGTGCCAGCAGGCGTTCGCCCAGGGCGCGTGGCAGCACGGCCGCCACCTCATCGATGCCGGGCTTGAAGTGCTCGGTCACCCGCACCACGTCGGTGGTCTGTGCCTGTGCCTCGCGGCGCACGCGCTCGAAGCGGCTGCGGCGGGTCTTGAGGTCGGCCACGCGGATCACGTCCTCGAAGCACATCCACAAAGCAAGCTGGCGCACGGCTTCGTCCAGCGCCTGCGTGGCATCTGCCGGGCTCGCCCCGACCAGGCCCTGCACCTGCGCGAGAAAGCTGTCCGCCAGGCGCGCGTCCTGGTAGTCGAGGCAGCGCAGAGCACCGTGAGCGGCCAGCAACTGAACCGACGCGGGCCAGGGCCGCAGCATCCGTTCCCACGCCGATCGCTGCTCCGATGGCAGCGCGGCATCGGCCAGGACCTGCGCGGCTTCACGCGCCACCGGCGCCCGAGCGGGCGTCGGTTCGCGGGCCTGCTCGAAAGCGGCGGCGAAGCCCGCGAGGCTGGCCTGCACCCCCTTGCCCGATGCGCGGATCACCGTTTCACAGACCTCGCGCGGCCAAGGCAGTGTGCCGGCACCCGCCAGCGCGCCGAACATCACCGCCGACACCACCGTGCCATGCTGTACCGTCACCGCCTCCATGTCGAACAGCACGGCGCGGCGCGCCAGCGCGCGCGCGGCGTCGGCCAGCCGCTGCGGGTTCTGGCGGCCGTCGGCCATGTGCATCTTTTCCAGCGTGGTGTAGACCCGGTGCGTGGACGCCAGCAGCGTGGTCCGTTCGGTGACGAAGCCGCGCTCGACCATGCGCGCGGCTTCGAGCAGTTCGCTGGCCACCACCACGTCCACCCGGCCGGCCACGGGCGTGAGACCCAACACCGGTGCCGCCGAGCCAGGCGGCAGCGGTTCGGGAAGCAACTCGATGTAGTAGCTGGTCGCGCCAGTGCGCTGCGCCACGCCGGGCACCGAAGTGGCCTGGACGGGCAAGCCCTGTTGCCGCGCGCAGTGCACCAGCCAGTCAGCGAGCACGCCGCCGCCCTCGCCACCGAGGGCCGCGATCAGGATGCCGAAGGACTTGTCGTATGGGGTCATGTCAGTGGTCTATGGCACCGGAGCGCCACACGCATCGCATGAAAAGGTTCCGCCCTGGTATCGCCCCCATTCCAGGGGACAGTGCCGAAGGCGCGCCGGGGGTTTCTCATGCTATGCAGGCTGCAGCAGGCCGATGAAGAAGCGGTTGAGGCGGTCGGTGAGGCGGTCCCACCAGCCCGGATGGGTGATGACCTCGATCTTGTGGAACGAGGGACACAGCACGGCGGCGTCGGCCACCTCGCCGCACAGGCCGCAGCCGACGCAACCGTTGGTGACATGGGCCACGGGCTCGCGGCGCAGCGGATCGGCCGAGGTCTTGACGGTGAGCGTGGGACAGCCCGAGAGACGGATGCAGGAATGGTCACCGGTGCAGGTGTCCTCGTCCACGCCGTAGCGGGTGCGCACAGTGCGCAGGCCTTCCTTGAGGCGGCGCGCGCGGATGGGCCGCAGGCGGCGCTGACGCTCCAACTGGCACTCGCCTTCGGCGATCACCACCTTGAGGCCTGCGAATGGGGTGTCCACCGCTTCCCTGAGCGCGTCACGCACGCGGGAGACACGGTAGTTGTGCACCGTGCGGATCCACTTCACGCCCATGCCGCGCAAGGTGTTCTCGATGGTCACCTCGTCCGCCGTGGCGCTGGACCCTTCGGCCACCCGCTTGGCCTCGGAGGCCGGCGTGGACATGGTCTCCTGCGTGCCGGTGGCCGAGGTGTAGCCGTTCTTCATGATCACCAGCACACCGTCGCCCTGGTTCAACAGGGTCGAACTCACGCCGGAGAGCAGCCCGTTGTGCCAGAAGCCGCCGTCGCCCATGATGGCCACCGGGCGGCGGGCAGAGAAGTTCTTCACCGCCGCGCTGGACGCCATGCTCATGCCATAGCCCAGGATGGAATTGCCAAACGAGAAGGGCTCGAAGGTGGCGAAGGAATGGCAGCCGATGTCGGTGGAGATGTGCAGGCGGCCCACCTCGCGCTCCACCAGCTTGAGCGCGGCAAACACCGGCCGCTCCGGGCAGCCCGTGCAGAAATTGGGTGGGCGTGGCGGCACGGCACTGCCCAGCGCCGCCTGGGCCTGCTGCCGCACCGCAGCCAGTTCGGCACCGAAGCGCTGCGCGCCGCCACCGTCCAGACCAGGCAAGTGTTCACCCAAAAAGGCACTCAGGCCCGCCAACACGATCTCGGCGGTGTATTCGCCGCCCATGGGCAGCAGGTCCTTGCCATGCAGGCGGGTCTGCAGGTCGGCGCGGCGCAACTGCGTGGCGATGTCCTGCTCGATGAATTCGGGTTGCCCCTCTTCCACCACCAGCACCGCGCGCTTGCCCGCGCAGAACGCGGTGATCTGCTCCGGCACCAGCGGGTAGACCACGTTGAGCACCAGGATGGGCACCTCGGTCTCGCCCATGGCATTGGCCAGTCCGGCCTGCTGCAGCGCGCGGACGGTGGTGTTGTAGAGCCCGCCCTGCACGATCAGCCCCACTTCCGCATGGCGGCCATCAAAGTGTTCGTTGAGCCCCGCTTCGGCAATGAAGCGGCGCGCCGCCGGCATGCGCACCTCGTACTTGTGCTTCTCGTGCCGGAAGGTCGATGGCGGGTGCGACAGCCGGTCGTAGCTGAAGGAGGCCGCCTCCTGCTGCAGATGGCGGCTGGAAATGGCGGGAGCCACGTTGTCACGGGCCACGAAGCTGCCCTGCACATGGCAGGCGCGGATGCGCAACTCCAGCATCACCGGCGTGCTCGACGCCTCGGAGAGTTCGAACCCCTTCTCCACCATGCGCACGATGGTCGGCAGGTTGGGGCGGGGATCCATCAGCCACAGCGCAGACTTCATGGCGAAGGCGTGCGTGCGCTCCTGGATCACGCTCGCCCCTTCGCCATAGTCCTCGCCAACCACGATGAGCGCGCCGCCCATCACGCCCGGCGAAGCCAGGTTGGACAACGCATCCGACGCCACGTTGGTGCCCACCACGGATTTCCACGTGACCGCGCCGCGCACCGGGTACATGATGGACGCTGCCAGCATGGCCGCCGCAGAACTCTCGTTGGTGCAGGCCTCGACATGCACGCCCAGTTCGTCCATGTAGGGTTTGGCCTGCACCATCACATCGAGCAGGTGCGAGATCGGTGATCCCTGGTAGCCGCCCACATAGGTCACGCCGGACTGCAGCAGGGCCTTGGTCACCGCCAGGATGCCTTCGCCGTGAAAGGTCTCGCCATCGCCGAGCTTGAGCGCCTCGATCTGCGCGTGGAATGAACGTTCCAACCGTGGGTCTCCTGTCGTTATGCCGCGCAATGTAGGAGTCCGTCCGGCATCTGGCAAATAGATTGATCGGATGTCACTCATTCACAAAGCGGATAATCCGGGTCAACCCTAGGAGCCTGCACCATGAACTTCCGGCAGCTCGATCTCAACCTGTTGCGCGTGCTTTCGGCCATCCACCGCACCGGCTCGGTCACCGCGGCGGGCAAGGCACTGGCCCTGTCCCAGCCCGCCACGAGCAATGCGCTGGCCCGCCTGCGCGACTACTTCAAGGACGACCTGTTCGTGCGCTCCCCAGGCGGCCTGCAGCCCACGCGGCTGTGCGAACGCCTCGCACCCGAAGTACAGATGCAGCTCAAGTTGCTGGAGGCCGCGGTGACCCGGCGCGACGAGTTCGACCCCGCGAGCACCGAGATGCGCTGGCGCCTGTCGCTGTCGGACCTGGGCGAGATCATGTTCCTGCCCGGACTGGCTTCGGTGCTGCGCCAGCAGGCACCGCTGGCGCATCTGACCAATGTGTCCGTGGCCGCCGAGGACGTGCCCACGGCGCTGGAATCGCGTGAGATCGACTTCGCCATCGGCATCCTGCAGCCGCGCCACCGCGGCGTGCGTTCGGACCTGCTGTTCCGCGAGCACTACGTCGCCCTGACCTCGACCGGTTGGCGCCCCGCCTCCGGGAAGGTGGGCCGCACCCTGAGCGCGCGGCAGCTCGCCGAGGCCTCGCTGGTGGTGGCCTCGCCCACAGCCACGTTCCACGGCAGCGTGGAGAAGATGCTGGTGCGCCTGAAGCTTTCCGAACGCATCGTGCTGCGCGCACGCCACTTTGGCGCCCTGCCCGACCTCGCGCTCAGCACCGATCTGATGACCATCGTGCCCCAGATGTACGCCGCCAACCTGGGCCAGCGCCGCGACCTGCGTGTCTGGGAACTGCCGCGGTCGGCCGCACCGCGCTACGAAGTCCGGCTGGTCTGGCACGAGAGCACGGCCCGCGACCCGGCGCATCAGTGGATCCGTTCGCAGGTGCACCGGCTGTTTGGCCGCGCCCAGGCCGAGGCCTGACTATCATGCATCGCATGCCCCAGACGACTTCCGCCCGAACATGACGCCACAGGCCCTTCTCGACCACCAGGACCACGGCCACCTGTGGGACAGGCCGCTGACAGACCAGGCCGGCTTCGGCCTTGACGACGCCTACGCCAGCGCACTCGCGGTGCGCGCCCTGCGCATGGCGCGCGGCGAGCAACCCCGCGGCTTCAAGATCGGCTTCACCAACCGCACCATCTGGGACCGCTACAACGTGCACGCGCCCATTTGGGGCAGCGTATGGAACACCACACTGAGCCTGTGCGAGCAAGAAGGCCAGCTCTCGCTGGCGGCCACGTGCCAGCCCAGGCTGGAACCCGAGACCGTTTTCGGCATGAGAAGCTGCCCCGCACCGGGCGCATCGCTGCAGACGCTCTTCGAGGCCATCGAGTGGGTCGCGCCAGGCTTCGAAATCGTGCAGTCGCACCTGCCCGACTGGAAGTTCCTGCCGGCCGATACCGTCGCCGACGGCGCGCTGCATGCGCGCCTGCTGGTGGGGCGGCGCATCCCGGTGGACCAGGTGGCGAGCGATGCCGCGGAACTCGACGCGCTGCTCGCGCGCGCCACCGTCACCCTCTCGCGCGACGGTCAACGCATCGACCATGGCGCTGGCGCCCACGTGCTGGACAGCCCGCTCCGCGCCCTCCACCACTTCCTGCCTGCCTTGCGTGCCTGCCCCGGCGCGCCCGATGTGCAGGCCGGCGACGTGGTGACCACCGGTACCTGGACCGACGCCTGGCCCGTGGCACCGGGCGAACGCTGGACGGCCTGCTTTTCCGCACCGCTCGGGACCTTGACGGCCACGTTCAGCGATTGAGACGGTGCCTCCCGCCGCAACGTGCGCGGCCCTGACAGGTGAAACCCTCTAAACAGGCCGTGGCTGGCTTGGTAGATTCGTCCAGGCTACCCACACACAAGGAGACACCTTCATGAGCCATGTACCCCCCGAACTGCTGGCCCTTCAGCGCCTCTACCACTGGGAGAAAACGGCCCCCACCCGTGTCGCGCTGACACAGCCCATGGGCGACGGCACGGTGCAGGACTTCACCTGGGGCCAGGTCGGTGAGCAAGTCCGCCGCATGGCCATGCACCTGCAGTCCCAAGGCTGGGAACCAGGCTCCAAAGTGGCCATCCTGTCCAAGAACTGCGCCTGGTGGATGATGAGCGACCTCGCCATCTGGATGGCAGGCTACGTCTCGGTGCCCCTCTATCCCACGCTGGCGGCAGAGACGGTGCGGCAGATCCTCACCCACAGCGAGTCCAGGGCCTGCTTTGTCGGCAAGCTCGATGGCTGGGAGAGCATGAAGCCAGGCGTACCCGCCGACCTGCCCTGCATCAGCTACCCGCTTTCGCCACCCGATGCGCTGCAGGCCTACGAGGACTGGGACGCGGTATGCGCCCGCAGCGCACCGCTGCAAGGCCAGCCAGTGCGCGCGGCGGAGGAGCTGGCCACCCTGATCTACACCTCGGGCACGACCGGCATGCCCAAGGGCGTGATGCACAGCTTCGGCAACTTCGCCTGGGCCCTGGACTCGGGCCTCAAACGCATTCCCATGTCGGGCGGCGACCGCATGCTTTCCTACCTGCCGCTGGCTCACGTGGTCGAGCGCATGCTGGTGGAACACGGCTGGCTGCGCACTGGCATGCACGTGTTCTTCGCCGAGTCCCTGGACACGTTCGCGGCCGACCTGCAACGCGCCCGACCGACCATCTTCTTCTCTGTACCGCGCCTGTGGGTGAAGTTCCAGCAAGGCATACACCACAAGATGCCGCCGGCCAAGCTCAACCGCCTGCTGGGCATCCCCATCCTGGGCGGCATCGTGCGCAGAAAGGTCATGAAGGCTCTCGGTCTGGACCAATGCCACTTCGCGGCCGGCGGCGCCGCACCCATGCCGATCGCGCTGCTGCAGTGGTACAGCAGGCTGGGCCTGAACATCAACGAAGGCTATGGCATGACGGAGAATCTCGCGCTCTCCCACATCACCGAGCCAGGCAAGAACCAGCAAGGCACCGTTGGCCCGGTCTACGAAGGCGTGGAACAACGCATAGACCCCGACACCGGCGAAGTGCAGATGCGCAGCCACGCGCTGATGCTCGGCTACTACAAGGAAGCCGAGAAGAGCCGCGAGGCCTTCACAACCGACGGCTGGCTCAGGACCGGAGACAAGGGTGTCATCGATGCCCAGGGCCTGTTGCGCATCACCGGCCGGGTGAAGGACCTGTTCAAGACCGGCAAGGGCAAGTACGTCTCGCCAGCGCCTATCGAGGACAAGCTGGTCATGCACGAAGCGGTTGAGGCCTGCGTGGTCACCGGTGCCAACCTGGGACAGCCCCTGGGCATCGTGATGCTCAACGCCGACGCTGTCGCGCGCGCTGCCGACCCCGGCCAGCGGGCCGCGCTGGAGACCTCCCTGGCGGAACACCTCAAAGCCATCAACGCCACGCTGGATCCGCACGAACAGTTGCAGTGCATCGTGGTGGTCACCACCGCCTGGACGGTGGACAACGACATCATCACACCCACTTTCAAGGTCAAGCGCAACCGCATCGAAGACTTGTATTCACGCCACTACGAAGCGTGGGAAACGTCCGGAAAGCGTGTGATTTGGCAGAAGGACTGAGGCGCACGGCGACCCGTGGGCCTGGGCGGCCCTAACATACCGCCCCATGCACATCCTCCTCACCGGCGCGGCCGGCTTCATTGGCATGCACACGGCCCAGCGCCTGCTGGCGCGCGGCGACACGGTGCTGGGCATCGACAACCTCAACGACTACTACGAGGTGTCCCTCAAGCAGGCGCGGCTCGCCGCCCTCGCCGCGCACCCGGGTTTCGACTTACGGCAGATCGACGTGGCCGACCGCACGGCCATGGCCAGGCTCTTCGAAGGCCCGCGCTTCGACGCCGTGGTGCACCTGGCCGCACAGGCCGGTGTGCGCTACTCCATCAGCCACCCCATGGCCTACCTGGACAGCAACCTCGCAGGCTTCGGCCATGTGCTGGAGGGTTGCCGCGCGCAAAAGCCCGATCACCTCGTCTATGCGTCCAGTTCCAGCGTGTACGGCGGCAACACCAAGATGCCGTTCGAGGAAACGGACCCGGTGGACCACCCCGTGAGCCTGTACGCGGCGACCAAGAAAGCCAATGAACTGATGGCCCACACCTACAGCCATCTCTATGGCCTGCCCACCACGGGCCTGCGCTTCTTCACGGTCTACGGCCCCTGGGGCCGGCCGGACATGGCCTACTTCAGCTTCACACGTGCGGTGCTCGAAGGTCGGCCCATCCAGGTCTTCAACCACGGCCAGATGAAGCGCGACTTCACCTACATCGACGACATCGTGGAAGGCGTGGTCCGCGTACTCGACAAGCCCGCCACACCAGAAACGGCGGGCGGGGCACCCTACCGCATCTTCAACATCGGCAACCACGACCCGGTCCCGCTGCTGGACTTCATCGGCTGCATCGAAACCGCCCTGGGCAGGTCGGCTGTGAAGCAATTTCTCCCCATGCAGGACGGTGACGTGCCGGCCACCTATGCCAGCACCGATGCACTGCACCGCTGGGTCGGCTTCGCGCCGGCCACACCTTTGCGCGAAGGCATCGAACGCTTCGTGCACTGGTACCGCGGGTACCACCGGGTCTGACCCTCGCCGCCGGCATCAGCCCCGCTGCATCGCCACACGCCGCAGCACGCCTTCGCCGCCAGCCTCGCACAACCGCAGCACGACCATGAAGCCTTCGGCGTTGCCATAGTAGGGATCGGGCACCTCGCTGCCATCGGGCTGGCCGGCATAGACCAGAAAGAGGTGCAGCTTGTGCAGGTGCTCAGGCGGACACTGGCGTTGCAGGTGCGCCAGGTTCTGCCGGTCCATCGCCAGGATCAGGTCGAACGCTGCGAAATCCTCGTCACGCACGCGGCGCGCACGCAGGGCATCGATCTGCGGGTAACCCTGGGCCTTGGCCAGCTCGCGAGCCCGCCGGTCAGGCTTCTCGCCCTCGTGCCCACCATAGGTGCCCGCCGAGTCGATCGCCACCGCGTGCTGCAACTGCAAGCGGGCGACTTGGGCCTGCATCACCGCCGCCGCGGTGGGCGAGCGGCAGATATTGCCCATGCAAACAACCAGTATCCGGAACATGCACCGAGGTTACCAAAGCCACGAAGACAAAAAAGCCCGCCAGAGGCGGGCCTTGAGGTACTGAGCGCCGAGACTCAGATGCGGTAGCTGTCCAGGCTCTTGCCCGAGGCCAGCACCGCGCGCACCCACTCAGGCTTGCGACCCGGACCACCGGCCCAGAGTTCGCCGTTCGGGCCCCGGTACTTGGCCGGCGCGCTCGACTTGGATTTGCCCGCTTTCTTGCCACCCGAAGCACCTCCGAGGTCGGCAGTGGTGATGCCAAATTGTTTCATCTTGGCTTTGATGTCGGCAATCACGGAGGCGATTTCGTTCTTGCGGGCCTGCTCAGCCTGAGCCATCAGGTTCTGGGCTTGCGCCATCAGTTCGGAATACGTTGCCATTGAAAAGTCCTTCTTCGGATATCGGTTCGGAATCGACCATTGCATCCCAACGATGCGGCTGTCATTCTAAATAAGGTGGCATCGATTCCATCCAGTTTTGCAGCTCCGAAGGTAATTCAGTTTGTAACGCCACCACGGCCTGCGTGGCCGGATGGGTCAACGAGAGCCGCCAAGCATGGAGAAACATGCGGCGCATACCATTGCGTACCAATTGGCGATTGAGTTCGAAATCACCGTATTTATCATCACCCAGGATGGGATGGCCGGCGCTGGCCAGGTGCACCCGGATCTGGTGGGTCCGCCCGGTCTTGATGGTCACTTCCAGCAGGGAAAACCCCTCGGGCGCGGCCGTCGCCAGGTCCACCGGCGCCTTCCAGCGCGCAGCCACCTTCACCAGGGAGATGGCGCGCATGCCATCGGGATCGTCGCGGCCCGCCACCCGCACGCGGCGCTCGCCGTCCGGCAGCAGGTACTTGTGCAAGGGCTGGTCCAGCACCTTCAGGCGCGCGGGCCAGCGCCCCTTCACCATGGCCAGGTACGTCTTGCCGGTCACGCGCTCGCGGAATTGATCCTGCAAGCCTTTGAGGGCACTTTTTTTCTTGGCAATCAACAGCAGTCCGCTGGTTTCCCGATCCAGACGGTGCGCCAATTCCAGAAAACGGGCCTCCGGGCGCGACTGGCGGATTTGCTCGATAACGCCAAAACTCACCCCGCTGCCACCGTGGACCGCAACACCCGCGGGCTTGTCGATGGCCAGAAAGGACGCGTCCTCGTACACCACGGGGAATTCACGGGCGGGAGCCGGGTTGGCGCTTTTTTCCAACACTTTTTCAGACAACCGGATCGGTGGTATGCGCAGCAAATCACCAGCAACCACCCTGTCGTCCGCACCCACACGGCCCTTGTTGCGGCGCACCTCACCCGAGCGAATGATGCGGTAAATATGGGATTTGGGTACGCCTTTGAGGATACGTATGAGGAAATTGTCCAGACGCTGGCCGGTCGATTCCTCGTCGACCGTGATCAGGCGGACTTCCGCATGCGACGTGGGGCTTGACATGATGCGAAATGGGGCCACCAGGAAGGCGGGAGCTGACTATAATGCGTCACACCCGTCGTGTGCCGTAAGTGATTGATTTGTTTCGAGTTTAAGCCAGTCACCTGAAGCAGGGGCCTGATCTTGCCGGGCAAGAGGCCGCACACGGGTTGGTTGCCACCCTCAGCACCCAGGTCCGGCACCCAGGCTGCATGCCCCTTTGCGCGCTTGCAGAACTGGTGCGGACACGGTGGAAGCTGCGGGCGAATCCGCTGAAGACAACGCGAACCCGAATACGGAATACCCCAATCGCCCAGCCCCGGCACAGGAGGCTGGGCGAGGACCCCAGTGAAAACATCGAGACCGGCCAGATCCATGTCACCGACAGACATCGAGCCCTCCCTGTTCACCGAGCTCCACGCGCCTACGCCCTGACTTGGCGGTTCGATGCGCATGCACCCCGGTGCATGCCCGTCTGAACGCCCGAACCGCCAGTCAACGGCTCTCCGGCAATTCCTCCCTTCGTTCGCTTGCCCCGCTGATTCACGGCGAGTTGGCGCCTGGGTTTTTCGCCCAGGCGTCGTTGTGAGCTGGAACGAAGGACATTCATCATGAAACGCATGCTGATCAACGCCACGCAGGCCGAAGAGCGCCGCCTGGCGATCGTGGACGGGCAGAAACTGCTCGACTATGAAATCGAAATCGAAGGGCGCGAACAGCGCAAGGGAAACATCTACAAAGCGGTGGTCACCCGAGTGGAACCCTCGCTGGAAGCCTGCTTCGTGGACTATGGCGAGGACCGGCACGGCTTCCTCCCATTCAAGGAAATCTCACGCCAGTATTTCGCCCCAGGCGTCTCGGTCAACCAGGCACGCATCAACGACGTGATCAAGGAAGGCCAGGAACTGCTGGTGCAGGTGGAGAAGGAAGAGCGCGGCAACAAGGGCGCCGCGCTCACCACCTTCGTCAGTCTGGCCGGCCGCTATGTGGTGCTGATGCCCAACAACCCGCGTGGCGGCGGCGTGAGCCGCCGCATCGAAGGCGAGGACCGGCAGGAGCTCAAGCAGGCACTGGACCAGTTGGAATACCCCAATGGCATGAGCATCATCGCGCGCACCGCCGGCATCGGCCGCGACGCCGCCGAGCTGCAGTGGGACCTGAATTACCTGCTCAAGCTCTGGAACGCCATCGACGGCGCGGCCAAGAGCGGCAAGGGCGCCTTCCTGATCTACCAGGAATCCAGCCTGGTGATCCGCGCCATCCGCGACTACTTCAACAGCGACATCGGTGAGATCCTGATCGACACCGACGACATCTTTGAACAGGCTCACCAGTTCATGAGCCACGTGATGCCTGAGCACGGGCACCGCGTGAAGCGCTACCGCGATGACGCGCCGCTGTTCTCGCGTTTCCAGATCGAACACCAGATCGAGACCGCCTACAGCCGCATCGTGCAATTGCCCAGCGGCGGCGCCATCGTGATCGACCAGACCGAAGCGCTGGTCGCGGTGGACGTGAACTCGGCGCGTGCGATCAAGGGCGGCGACATCGAGGAAACCGCGACCCGCACCAACCTGGAAGCCGCCGATGAAGTGGCGCGCCAGGCCCGCCTGCGCGACCTTGGCGGCCTGATCGTGATCGACTTCATCGACATGGAGGAAAGCAAGAACCGCCGTGAAGTGGAAAACCGCCTGCGCGACGCGCTGCGCCAGGATCGCGCACGCGTGCAGTTCGGCTCCATCAGCAAGTTCGGCCTGTTGGAGATGAGTCGCCAGCGCCTCAAGCCCATGCTCAGCGAGGGCGCCTCCATCCCCTGCCCACGCTGCGGCGGTTCCGGCCACATCCGCGACACCGAATCGTCGGCGCTGCAGATCCTGCGTGTCATCCAGGAAGAATCGCTCAAGGAAAGCACGGCCGCCGTTCTGGTGCAGGTGCCCGTCGAAGTGGCCAGCTTCCTGCTCAACGAGAAGCGGACCGAGATCACCAAGATCGAACTCAAGCAGCGCATCAATGTGCTGCTGGTGCCCAACAAGTCGCTGGATACGCCCAACTACAAGCTCGAACGCCTCAAGCACGACGACCCTCGCCTGGACAACCTCGACTCCAGCTACAAGCTGGCGGAGGAGGTGGACGACGTTGCCAGCTTCACACGCCGCAGCCAGGAACGCACCAACAAGCAGGAGCCGGTGATCAAGGGCGTGTTGCCCGACGGCCCCGCCCCGGTGGCAGCGCCACGCCCCGAGACTCCGGCGCCCGTGGTGGTGGCCGCTGCGCCGGTCGCAGCCAAACCTGCGCCCGCACCGGCACCGGCTGAAAAGGGCTTCTTCGGCTGGCTCAAGAGCCTGTTCAGCGGCGAACCGGCCGCGCCCACCCAACCTGCGGCTAACGCAGGTACCGCGCCCAGCGGTGCGGGCAAGAGCGCGGCGGCGCGCGAAGAACGTGGTAGCGAAGGTCGCCGCGACGGCCGGGGCCGCCGCAATGGCCAGGAAGCCCGACACGGCGGTGGCGGCGAAGGACGTGGCAACCGCGAGGGTAGCAACCGCGAAGGCGGTAACCAGCGCAGTGGCCGTGGCGGCGAGGCCCGGGCCAACGGGGAGCCGCGGCAGGAAGGCCGACGCGGTGGAGAGAACGGTGGCCGCAACGACAACAACCGAGGCGGCGAAACGCGATCGCAGGGCAACCGCCGCGATGGCCGCCGCGACGCGGGCACCAGCACGGAGGTGACCACCGCTGGCATCGGCGTGAACGAGGGCGCGACCGGTACCGACACCGCGACGCAGGCCACCGAAGGAGGCCAGGCGCGTGGCGAACGACGCGGCCGCAACGAACAACGCCGCCGACAGCCTCGCGCAGAAGGCCAGGAAGGTGTGCGCTCAGAGGCCCAAGACGCCCAGGCCACACCCGCAGACGGTGCCAACGCGAGTGAGACCGTTGCAGCCGATACGCCACGCGCGCCGGACGCCGAGGGCAACGCGCCGCGCAGTGGCAACCGTGAACGCCGCAGCCGCGATCGCTATGGACGCGATCGCCGTGAGCGCGCACCCCGTGAAGGAGAAGCTGCGGACGCTGCAACCATCTCGAACGAAGCGACCACAGAAGATGCCCCGATGGTGAGTGCGCCTGCGGAAGCCGCGGCCTACGAAGCACCGATGCGCAGCTACTTCACCGTGCCGCCAGTGGCTCAGGACGTGGCTGTCAGCACGCCGGCGCTCACCACGCCGGACGCCACCGTGGTGGCCGTTGAAGCGCCCGCGGCAGCGCCGCTGCCCACGCCTGTCCCGCCACCACTTGTGGTGGCTTCTGCAGTCCCTGCGCCTCAGGCGGCAGCAAAAACAGAAGCGGTGAACGGACTGCCCAAGGTGCAGCCCTACACCCTCTCGGTCCAGGACCTGCTCCAGGTGGCCCAATCCAGCGGCCTCGAATGGGTCAACTCCGACCCGGGCAAGGTCGCTCAGGTCCAGGCCGCCATCGCGGCCGAACCCAAAGCCATCCACGTTCCCCGCGAACCCCGCCCGCCGGTGGTGATCGACGAAGGCCCGCTGGTGATGGTCGAAACGCGCAAGGATCTGCGCGGCATGGCTCTGCCTTTCGAAGAGAAATAAGTACGCCCCCACGCTCCGCCGCTTCGCGGGTCGCTGCCCCCCGAGGGGGCTGACCCCGCCTGGGGGCGGCCCGGCGGCGGGGTCCGTGGCCCCCACGCTCCGCCGCTTCGCGGGTCGCTGCCCCCCAAGGGGGCTGACCCCGCCTGGGGGCGGCCCGGCGGCGGGGTCTGTGGCCCCCACGCTCCGCCGCTTCGCGGGTCGCTGCCCCCCAAGGGGGCTGACCCCGCCTGGGGGCGGCCCGGCGGTGGGGTGGGTGGCCCCCACGCTCCGCCGGTGGCCGCATCGCCTTGTGGGCGCTGGCCTGTCTTGGGAATGTCTGGTGGTGGGATCTGAAGAGCCCCCGCGCCGGCCCGCTGTGTGCGTCGATCAGTCTTGCAGGGCGGCCTGTTTCCAGGCCGCCTGGGCGGCGGTGGCGTCGCCGCGCTCTTCGGCCAGGCGGGCCAGGCCGCGCCAGGTGCGGCGCAGCAGGGTGGCATCGCGCAGGCTGTGGCTGGCCTGTCCCAGCATCTGGGCGGCCTTGCCCCAGAGCTGGCGTTGCAGGCAGGCCTGTCCTGCCAGGTACTGCAGGCAGGCGTTCTGCGGCCATTGCCGCTGCCATTGTTCCAGTTGCGCAAGCCCTTGTGGCTCCATCAAGGCCAGCCCGGGTTCCAGTGCCAGCACCATCTGCCGTTGTTGCCCGGGGTCGAGTGCGTCGAATTGAGGCCACAGCGGTTCTAGCCAGATTCGCACGCGTTGCGCGGTGGGCGCATGTTCGGGCGCCTGGGCATCGGCTTGGACCGGGAGCAACTGATTGGCACGCCGCGCAGCAGCCAGGGCCAGGTCGGGCATGGCACGCTCGCTGGCATCGAGGTCGTTCCATGACGCGTCGAGCTGGGCCAGATCGTGCGCCTCGTTCAAGGCGGTGAGCGCCAAGCCGCGCACGATGCTGCGCGAGGCTTCGGGCGAAAAAGCGCGGTGCTTGGCGAGCAGACGGGCCGTTTCCAGGGCTTCGGCCGTGGCACCGCCCAGGCGCGCCACCCGCAGCTTGAGCCGCAAGGCCTGGATGCGCCGTGCGGCACCTTGCGGCAGTTCCGCCAGACGCGCTCGCGCGGCCTCGGCATCGCGGTCCTCCACGGCCCAGCGCGCGGCGCGCAGCAGGGCGCCTTCGCGGGCATCGGGGGCACTGCGCGACAGCCGTACGTCAAGTGCCGCCTGCAGGTTCTGGTCGCGGCGTTCGCGGTTCTGCAGCGACTGCGCGCTTTCAGCCACCAGCAGATGGGCCAGCAGTTGCATCTGATCGCGGCGCGGCCATTGACCGGCAGGCACCGAGCGCAATTGGTCCAGCGCATGCTGCGCCGCCGACTGGGCACGCACGAAGCGGCCTGCGAGTTGGTGGGACAGCGCATCCAGCACGTGGCCGACGACGACACGTTCCACCTGCTGGCTGCGCCAGCGCCGCGCCTGGGCCGGCAGCTCACGCAGGATGCCGATGGCGCGCAGCGCCGCGTAGAGCAGCACGAAACCCGCTATCAGGCAGAAGATGACGAAATTGAACGAGACATCGAACCGGTAGGGCGACCAGAACAGCGTGAGCGTGGCCTCGTTGTGGCCAACGAGCAGTGCCAAGGCCACGGCCAGCGCTGCCAGGCCCAGCAGCCAGAACACGCTGCGCATGGCGCCGCCGATGCGGGTCGCCATCAACGGCCTCCCGCGGCGGCGCTGAGCGCGGCCAGGGTCTCTTCAGGGCGTGGCATGTCGCTCTGTCCGAGTTCCTTGCGCAACTGGCTCAGGCTGGTCTGGGCCTGCTTGATCGAGGTGGCCGAGGTATCGAAATAGCGCACCAGGGCGGTTTCGACGGCGATGAGGTCGGCCTGCGCAGAGCGCATATGGCGGGCCAACAGCCCCAGGCGGGCATTGAGCAGCTTGAGCTTGAGGTTCTCGCGCAGGAACAGCGCCTGGTCCGGCGCCAGCAACAGGGCCTCGGGCCGGTCAATGCGGCTGACGCGCACGAGTTCGCGACCGCTGCGGGTGACGTCGGCCACGATGCGCTCCCACCACGTGGACCACCAGGCCGTGACACGCGTCCACCCTTGGGCAGGCGGGGCAGCATCCGCTTCGGTGGCCTGCACGTCCCGGGCCACTGGCTGGGTGGCTCCGGGTACTTCCTTGCGGGGCCTCGCAGGGGTCACCGGGTGGCCAGGTCCGACCTGGTTGAGCAGCGGCCAGTCGTCCACCTGGCGGGCGAGTTCGTCCAGTTGGAGGGCGAGGGACGGAATATCGGCCAGAGCCGAGCCACGCAAGCGATCGACATCCCTCGCAATGGCGCGCTGCACTGGGTTCAGGCGTGGCTGCGCGGCCCGCGCGATGCGCTGGTCCGCCGCCTGCAGCGCCGAGATCAGCGGCTGCGCGCTGCCGGTAAGCTGGGCATGTTGCAGTGCAAGCCGCAGCGCGGACTCCAGGTCCTGCACCAGGTTGTCGTCGCGCGAACGCGAGAGGGAGAGCATGAGCTCTTCAAGCTGGCTGCGCTGAAGGCTGACTTCCGAAAGCCGCAGCTCGGCCACGGCCAGCCGGGCCTGCAGTTCCTGTGTCAGGGCCTCTGCTTGCTCGGCCAGCCGACGCGCGTCCGCCGCTTCCGTGGCGGAGTCCTGAGCTCGGCGAGCCAGTTCCTGCTGCGTGACCGAGAGCTTTTGCCAGAGCAGGCCGGCAAACACCAGCGCCGCGACCGCCAGCGCCAGGCCCAGCAGGGCAAGGCCCACCCCGCCACCGCGTGTTCTGGGCGTGGGGTTCGGCGCGGCGGCGGGTTCGGCGGGCCGGACGGCAACGGGATCGTCTTGAGGAGAGGCACTCATGGTCGGTATCCAACCGATTCTAGGCTGCGAAGCACATCTTCCAGGGTCGGCCGTGTGGTGACCACCTGACCGAAGCCGGCTTCGAGCGCCGCCGTGGCGATGCGCGGATGGGTGACCAGCGCGCCCGCGGCGGACCAGCCGCCATCCGGAAACCAGGCTTGCAGGGGAGCGAGGGCCTCGGAGCTGCTGAACAGCCAGACGCTGCCGGCGCCACGGGCCTGCCGGGCGAGTGCCAGATCGGCATCCGTGGGTTGGGGCCAGCGCCGCACATAGGCAGCACAGCCTTCGACGCGCGCCCCAGCGGCCTGGCACTGGCGGATCAGCCAGTCGCGGCCGCGGCCAGGCACACCAGGGGCCGCAGCGCCCTCGGCTGGCGGGCTCGGCGGGCCCGCCGAGCCACCACGCACGATCAACACCTGTCGCCCGGGCCCCACCTGCGCCGACACCTGGGGCCAGAGGTGTTCGGAGTCGAACTGGCTGGCTTCGCTGTCCGGGGCATCGATGCGACCCGTCTCCAGCCCCAGGGCCGCCAGCGCCTGTGCCAATTGCCGCGCGGTTGCAGGCCCAGGTGCCCAGAAACGCGTGGCGTTGCCAGGCGGCGGCGAAGCCACGCCACCGGCGAAAAAGTGGCTCACGGCCGCGCCGCTGACGAACAGGATGGCGTCGGCCTGCGGCCAATGCGCGCGCCAGTGCCGCAGGCCTTCGCGTTCAGACGCCGACCCGGGTTCGGCGATCTCGATCAGCGGCAGCGCCTGCGCAGGCCAGCCGCGAGCGCGCAAGGCCTGAACCCACACAGCGGCTTCCGGCTGAGGCCGTGTCACGACGAGGCGCTCCAGCCGGCGCAGGCCGGCCGGCGTGTCCTGGGTCGCGGTCAAGGCTCAGGCCTCCTGGGCGGGCGGCCGGGCACCCGCCGCTCGCAGGTCGTCGGCCACGCGCCGACCGAGGGTCTCGGCCTCGTCGAGCGTACCCACCGCCGCCTCTCCCGAGGCGCGCACCAGGGGCTGGCGGCCGTCGGGATCCCCCCAGGCGGCCTGCAGACGCAGGCGGCCGTCTTCCCGCCAATCGGCGTAGGCGGCCAGGGGCATGGAGCAACTGCCGCCCATGGCGCGCGACACCGTGCGTTCGGCCGCGACGCGATGCCAGGTGGGCGCATGGGCCAGTGGCGCCAGCGCAGCGCAGAGGTCCGCGCGATCCGCCCGGACCTCGATGCCCAATGCCCCCTGCCCCGCCGCCGGCAACGAATCGGAGGGCTCGAAGATGCGGCGAATCCGGTGCGCCAGACCCAGCCGCTTGAGACCGGCGGCGGCCAGCACGATGGCGTGGTAACGGCCTTCGTCCAGCTTGCGCAGGCGGGTGTCGAGGTTGCCGCGCAACGGCTCGATGCGCACGTCGCGGCGACCCAGCGCATCCAGCGCGTTGCGCAAGAGCACCAGGCGGCGCAGGCTGGACGTTCCGATGACGGCGCCGGCGGGCAGATCGGCCAGCCCCGCGCACTGCGGCGACACCCAGGCGTCGCGCGGGTCTTCGCGTTCCATCACGCAGGCCAGCGCAAATCCGGGCGGAAGCTCCATGGGCACGTCCTTGAGCGAATGCACCGCGATATCGGCCCGCCCTTGTTCCAGTGCAAGCTCCAGTTCTTTGACGAACAGGCCCTTGCCACCCACCTTGGACAGGCTGCGGTCCAGGATCTGGTCGCCCAGGGTGGTCATGCCCAGCAGCGTCACCTGGTGGCCTTGTGCCTCCAGCAAGGCCTTGACGTGCTCGGCCTGCCAGAGCGCCAACCGGCTTTCGCGGGTGGCGATGGTGATGGCCAGGGGGGCTGTGCGAGAGGACATGGGGAAGGAAAAAAACAGCGTGGGCGCAGCATGCGCACTGGTACCCCACTGGTAACTGAAGAAAGACTTTTGGATGCTAGCATGGCCGTTTGCCCACGGCGAAGCAGCCCTCCCTCCCTGGAACGACATGACGACGCGCACTCCCTCCCGCACCGACAAGGACCAGCCGCTGATCGAGGACATCCGGCTGCTCGGCCGCATCCTGGGCGACGTCATCCGCGAACAGGAAGGCAAGGCGGCCTTCGATCTGATTGAGCAGATCCGCCAGCTCTCGGTGGCCTTCCGGCGTCACGCGGACCAGTCCGCAGACAAAGCGCTCAAGAAACTGCTCAAGGGCCTGAGTGGTGACCAGACCGTGAGCGTGATCCGGGCCTTCACCTACTTCAGCCACCTGGCCAATCTTGCCGAGGACCGCCACCACATTCGCCGCCGGGCCGTGCATGAGCGCACCGGCAGCCTGCAGGAAGGCAGCCTGGCGCGTACGCTGCAACGCCTGCGCAAGGCCGGCATCGCATCGGCCAAGGTCGTGGACGTGCTGGCGCAAAGCCACATCTCGCCCGTGCTCACCGCGCACCCCACAGAGGTGCAGCGCAAAAGCATCCTGGACGCGGAGCGCGCCATCGCCCGCCTGCTGGCGGAACGCGACGAGCGGGACATCGGCCTGCGCGAACGCGCCGACAACGAAGCACAGATCCGCGCCCGGGTCACGCAGCTCTGGCAGACACGGCTGCTGCGCTTCACCAAGCTCACGGTGGCCGACGAGATCGAGAACTCGCTGAGCTACTACGAGGCCACCTTTCTCAGCCAGATTCCACGCCTGTACCGGGAACTGGAAGAAGGCCTGGAGCTGAGCGGCGACGAGCCCGCCGGCCTGGCCCCGTTTCTGCGCATGGGCCAGTGGATAGGTGGCGACCGCGATGGCAACCCCAACGTCACCGCGCCAACGCTCGAACTCGCGCTGCGCAGCCAGGCCGAGATGGTGCTGCGGCATCACCTCACGCAACTGCACCATCTGGGCGCCGAGCTGTCGGTATCCGCCATGTTGACCAGCGTGAGCCCGGCGATGCAGGCACTGGCCGAACGCTCACCAGACACCAACGCGCACCGCCAGGACGAACCCTATCGCCGGGCCCTGACCGGCATGTATGCGCGCCTGGCCGCGACGCTGCGGCACCTCACGGGCGGCGAGGCCGCCCGGCATGCGGTGGCGCCACAGGACCCCTACGCCAGCGCCGACGAGTTGCTGGCCGACCTGCGCACCATTGAAGCCTCGCTGCGCGCGAACCACGGCGCCGCGCTGGCGCGCGCGCGGCTGCGCCCGCTGATCCGCTCGGTCCAGGTGTTCGGCTTCCACCTGGCCACCGTGGACCTGCGCCAAAGCTCCGACAAGCATGAGGAAGTGGTCGCGGAGTTGCTGGCCCAGGCACGCATCGAGCCGGCCTACTCGGCCCTCGACGAAGCCGCCAAGCGCGCGCTGCTGCTGCGCCAGCTCAACGATGCGCGGCCCCTGCGCGTGCCCGGCCTCCCGTATTCGGATCACACGCGCAGCGAACTTGCGATCTTCGACACCGCGCGCAGCGGCCGCCAGCGCTTCGGGCCGCAGGCCATCCGCCACGCCATCATCAGCCACACCGAGACGGTGAGCGACCTGCTGGAGGTGCTGCTGCTGCAGAAGGAGACCGGCCTGCTTCGCGGCACGCTGGGCGATGACGCCGTGTGCGACCTGATCGTGGTGCCGCTGTTCGAAACCATCGAAGACCTGCGCAACGCCGCGCCCATCATGCGCGATTACTACGCCCTGCCAGGCATCCGCGCGATGGTGCAGCGCGGTGCAGCCGATGGCTACGGCGAGCAGGACATCATGCTGGGCTACTCGGACAGCAACAAGGACGGCGGCATCTTCACCAGCAACTGGGAGCTGTACCGGGCGGAGATCGCGCTCGTCTCGCTGTTCGATGCGCTCAACCAGGAAAAGAACACCCGGCCGATCGCCATGCGCATGTTCCATGGCCGGGGAGGCACCGTGGGACGCGGCGGCGGGCCCAGCTACCAGGCCATCCTGGCGCAGCCGCCGGGTACGGTGCGTGGCCAGATCCGCCTGACCGAACAGGGCGAAGTGATCGGCTCCAAGTACGCCAACCCCGAGATCGGCCGCCGCAACCTGGAGACACTGGTGGCCGCCACGCTGGAGGCCACCCTGCTGCAACCCACGCGCGACGCCCCGGCCGCCTTCCTGGCCGCGGCCGACGAGCTCTCCCGCGAAAGCATGGCGGCCTACCGCGCGCTGGTCTACGAGACCCCGCGCTTCGCCGAGTATTTTTTCGCCGCGACACCGATTCGGGAGATCGCCGAGCTCAACATCGGTTCGCGCCCGGCCTCTCGCAAGGCCACCCAGAAGATCGAGGACTTGCGCGCGATCCCCTGGGGCTTCAGTTGGGGTCAATGCCGCCTCACGCTGCCGGGCTGGTACGGATTCGGGTCCGCGGTGCACGCCTTCCTGCACCGCGACGGCCCGCGCGGGGTGGCCCCGCGCAAGGCGCAACTGCAAAAGATGGTCAAGCAATGGCCCTTCTTCAGCACCCTGCTCTCCAACATGGACATGGTGCTGGCCAAGAGCGACCTCGCCCTGGCCTCGCTCTATGCCGAACTGGTCGAGGACCGTCGGCTGCGAACCAAGGTGTTCGCCGCCATCGACGCCGAATGGCGCCGCACGGCCGACGCCCTGGCCCTGATCACGGGCGAGAAGCAGCGCCTGGTGAACAACGCCGCGCTCCAGCGCTCCATGCGCCACCGCTTCCCCTACATCGATCCCCTGCATCACCTGCAGGTGGAACTGATACGGCGCTACCGCGCGGGCGAGAATCAGGCCGACCGCGACGAGCGCGTGCGACGGGGCATCCACATTTCCATCAATGGCATCGCCGCGGGTTTGCGCAACACGGGGTGACGCAGGCATCTTCAGCGAGATGCGCCGCTAAAACCTAGAATGGAACCGTGAACACCCTGACCAACGCCGACCTGCATTGCCATTCCGTCATCTCCGACGGCACGCTCGCGCCCGAGGTGCTGGCGCAGCGCGCCAAGGCCAATGGCGTGGAACTCTGGGCCTTGACCGACCACGACGAACTGGGCGGCCAGGACCGTGCCATCGAAGCCGCGCGCCAGATCGGTCTGCCTTACCTGACGGGCACGGAGATCTCGGTCACCTTCGCGGGGGTCACCGTGCACATCGTGGGACTGGGCATGGACCACCAGAACACCGCGCTGCTTGACGGCCTGCGAGCCACCCGCGGCGGACGCGAGGCGCGCGCCCGTGAGATGAGCGACGACCTGGCCCGCGTGGGCATCAAGGGTGTCTACGAAGGCGCGCTGAAGTACGTGGGCAATCCGGAACTGATCTCGCGCTCGCACTTCGCGCGCTACCTCGTCGAAGCCGGCGTCTGCAAGGACGTGAGCGAGGTGTTCCGCAAGTACATCACCGAGGGCAAGCCCGGCTATGTGCCTCACCGCTGGGCCAACCTGCGCGATGCCGTGGGATGGATCACCGGCGCCGGCGGCGTGGCGGTGATCGCCCACCCGGGCCGCTACAAGTTCACCCCGAGCGAAGAATACGCACTGTTCTCCGAGTTCAAGGCGCACGGTGGCCAGGGCGTGGAAGTGATGACCGGCGCCCATGGACAGGCCGACTACGCGAAGTACGCCGGTTTCTGCCAGGAGTTCGGCCTCGCCGCATCGCGCGGCAGTGACTTCCACAGCCCCGAGGAGAGCCACACCGACCTCGGTCAGTTGCCCGACCTCCCCGGCAGTGTCACGCCCGTATGGACGCTGCTGGCCTCGCGCGTCCTGTAACGCAGCCCCGAGACGCGCCTTCTCAGACGACCGCCCGCGCATGGATCTGCAAGCATTGAAACTGCTGGTCCAGGTGGTCGAGGCGGGCGGTGTGGCCAAGGCCGCATCCCTGCTGGGCATGCCTCAATCCCAGGTCAGCCGCCAGATCCTCGAACTCGAACGCAGGTACGGCGGCCAATTGCTCCACCGCACCGGTCGCGGCGTAACGCTCTCGGAGCTGGGCCGGATGGTCTACCCGCAGGTCTTGCAACTGCTCGCCGACGCCGACCGGCTCGAGCTGGCGCTGCGCGATGCCAGCGGCGTAGCCATGGGCGAGGTGGGCATAGGCATCCTCTCGTCTTTCGTCGAACCCATGGCCGTGCCCCTCTACGGCGAATTGCGGCGGGCGCTGCCTCAGGTGCGGCTGAAGATCTTTGACGGCTCCAGCGGTCAACTGGAAGAGTGGCTGGCCACCGGCAAGATCGACATCGGCATGGTGGTTCGCAACCAGGGTGCACGCGGTGCCGACTGGGTATTGCACGACGCCGTGGTGCTGCACCTGATTGGCGCACCGGGAGACCGGCTGCTGCAACGGGCCGACATCGGCGTGCGTGAGATGGCCGGACTGCCGCTCATCCTGCCCGGGCAACCCAGCGGCATCCGGCCGCTGCTCGACGATGCGGCCCGCCAGGCCGGCGTGCAACTGCGCGTCGAGCTGGAGACCGATTGTTTCTGGACCCAGTTGCATCTGGCCATGTCAGGGCGGCTGTACACCATCCTGGGGCCGTATGCCTTTCACAGCGCCATGCAGCAGGGCCGGCTTGGCGCGGCGCGCATCGTGGACCCCATGATCAAGCGATCGATCGGGGTCTCGATGACCAATACCCGCCCTGCCAGCCTGGCCTCGCGCGAGGCATCCCGCGTCCTGCGCCGCTGCATCGAGGACGTCACGCTGCGGACCATCGGCCTCTGACGCCGACGCGTGCCCGCCGCGCCGCTCGGTTCAGGCCTTCAGTTCAATCTGCACGCGCGGCAGTTCGCCGTCGAACTCGCTGCTGGTGATGCCGTAGTCGGGAGACACCGGGCTGATGGAGTCCGCGCCGATGTTGAAACTGTCCTGGTTGATGAAGGTCCTGAGCGTGCGCTGCAAGCGGCCCTGGGCGACCTCGGCGCCGTCCACCTGCAGCACGATGCGGGCACCGGACGCGGGCTTGTGTTCATCCAGCAGCACCTCCACCTTCAGGTGATGCCTGCCCGAGCTCAGCGGCGAGGCGGCAGCCACCTTGCAGTGGTGGGGCGCGATCGCGTTGTAGTAGAAGGTGGGCACGCCCTCCTGCAGGTAGAACGCATAGCCGTTGACGTTGCTGCCGTGGCTGACGATGACACCCTGGCCACCGTGCGGGCCCACCACCACCTCGCACTCGATGGAGAAGGACCGACCCACCGTGTGCGGCGCGGCATCGGAATGCACGCGGCGCACACGCCGTCGGTAGGTGAAAGAGGTGCGCGCCGCCGCGATGCTCGGGCGACCTTCGAAGGCCACCGTGGGCGGGTGGATGGGCAGGATCTTGTTCTCTTCCGCCAGGCGCCAGAACAGCGCCTGCATCTCGGCCAACTTCGCCGGCTCGGCTTGCGCGAGGTCGTGCGCCTGGCTGTAGTCTCGCTGCACGTCGTAGAGCTCCCAGTCTCGCTGGTCGGGCTGCGTGGGCTTGCGGGTGGATAGGCTGTCCCAGGGGTTGTTCGCCGGGGTGGTCGAGGCGAACCAGCCGTCGTGGTACACGCCAAAGTTCTCCAGGCACTCGAACACCTGGGTCTTGCGGCGCGATGGCGCACCGCCATCGGACATGGCGTACATCATGCTCACGCCGTCGATGGGGTCTTGCGGGACCCCATTGATCGACTCCGGCAGCACCGCGCCTGCCGCTTCCAGCACGGTGGGCAGAATGTCAGAGACAAAGTGGAACTGCGAGCGGATGGCGCCGGCTTCCCGGATGCCCTTGGGCCAGGAGACCACCAGTCCGTTGCGCGTGCCCCCGAAATGCGAGGCCACCTGCTTGTAGTACTTGAACGGGCTGTTGATGGCCCAGCCCCAGGCCGCGGGAAAGTGGTTGTAGGCCGCCGGTCCGCCGATCTCGTCCAGGTGCTGAAGCTGCTCCTCCAGCTCCTCGTCAAAGCCATTGGTCCAGGACTGCTCGAACAGCAGGCCGTTGAAGCCGCCCTCGGCACTGCCGCCGTTGTCACCCTGTATGAACATGATGAGGGTGTTGTCGAGCTCACCGCTCTCTTCCAGCGACGCCACCAGACGCCCCACCTGGTGATCCAGGTGATCGAGAGCAGCTGCGTAGGCCTCCATCAACCGCGCAGCCAGGATGCGCTGCCCGTCCGAAAGGGAGTCCCAGGCTGGCAGGTCGTCGGGCCGCGCGGTGAGTTCGGCATCAGAGGGAATCACGCCCATCTTCTTCTGCCGTTCGAACGTCTGTGAACGCACGGCGTCCCAGCCCTGGTCGAAGCGGCCACGGTACTTCTGCAACCATTTCGGCGGCGCGTGGTGCGGCGTATGCGCCGTGCCCGTGGCGTAGTAGACGAAGAAGGGCTTCTCCGGCGACAGGGTGCGCTGCTGCGCCATCCAGTCGGCCGCGCGCTCAGCCATGAGCTCGTCAAAATGGCGCGGCGGGTCCTCGTGCGGCGGTTCGATGTAGCTGGTGTTTTCCACCAGGTTGGGCGCCCACATGTTGGTGTCGTAACCCAGGAAGCCATAGAAGTAGTCGAAACCCAGGCCGGTCGGCCAGCGGTCAAAAGGCCCCAGCGGGCTCATTTCCCACTCCGGCGTGATGTGGCCCTTGCCAAACATGGCGGTGGTGTAGCCGGCCTGGCGCAGGATGTCCGCGACCGTGCCCGCCGACTTCGGAATCACGCTGGTGTAGCCGTCGTAGTACGTGGGCCGGTTGGTGATGCGCCCCATGCTCACGCGGTGGGGGTTGCGCCCCGTCAGCAGCGCGCCGCGCGTGGGCGAGCACATGGCCGTGGTGTGAAACTGGGTGAACCGCAGGCCACGTTCGGCCAGTCGGTCCAGGTGAGGTGTGTCTATCGGACCGCCAAAGGTGCTGCAGGCACCGTAGCCCACATCGTCGGTCAGGAAGACGATCACATTGGGGGCGCCCTCGCGGGCCTTTTTGCGTTGGGGCCAGGCTGGCCGCTGTGTACTGCTCACAAAAGGTTCCTTTTCCGTGTCTGGATCGCGGGTCATCACTCGGGTTTGAGCCCCAGCTCCTTGATCAGGGACGACCAACGCTCGGACTCTCGCTCCAGGTGCGTACCGAAGGCCGCCGCGGTGTCATACAGGGATACCCCGCCAAACGACTGCATGCGCGACTTGACCTCGGGCATCTGCATGACCTGGCCGATTTCGGCATTGAGGCGTTCGACGATCGCCGCCGGTGTGCCGGCGGGTGCGAGCACGCCGAGCCAGGCCGAGGCATAGGTACCGGCCATGCGGGTCTCGTCGATCGCGGGCACGTTGGGGATCTCTGGCACACGCTCCTTGTGCATGACCACCAGTCCGCGCAGGCGGCCTCCCTTGACGAGCGCGGTGGCGCTTCCGGTCTCGTTGAAGGCGAACTCCGTCTCGCCCGCCAGCACGGCGTTGAGCGCGGGGCTGGACCCCCGGTACGGCACGGAAGTGAACTCCAGCTTGTAGCGGCGCTTGAACATCTCTGCCGCCAGGCCGGGCACGGTAGATGGGCCAGGGCTGGCGTTGTTGTACTTGCCTGGCTGGGCCTGGATGTCCGCCGCAAGCATTTCCACCGACTGGTAGCGCGACTCCGGCTTGACCAGCAGCACGACGGGATAGGACACCAGGCCCGCCACCGGCGCGAAACTCTTGACCGGGTCATAGGCAACCTGCGGGTACATGGCCTTGGACCCCGCGTGCGAAGCGGCCGTCAGCAGCAGGGTGAGACCGTCCGGCGCCGCGCGAGCGACATAGGTGGCCGCCACCGTCCCTCCGGCACCGGTGCGGTTTTCCACGATCACCGGCTGCCCCAGACGCGGAGCGAGGTGCTGGGCCAGCAAGCGAGCCATCACGTCCGCCGAACCACCCGCGGCGAACGGGACCACGATCTGGACGGACCTGGAGGGAAAAGTCTGCGCGTGCAAGGGCAGCGCACCAGCGGCGAGCAAGGCGGCCAGCGCCAGGCGTCGGTTGAGAGCGTTCATGGGTTGTCTCCTAGAGGTTCAAGCACGGTCCGGAATGTCGGTTGGCGGCAAACGCCAGGCCCTTGGCCGGTTCGCGGGCAGTGTAGGTCTCGGGTGGGCCCGGGGTGCCCCATGAATATCGATATCAGCTATCCAGCCGGAGGCTCGCCGGGCCGACAATAGATCCATGTCTCAGTACTTCGAAGTCCATCCCGACAACCCCCAGCCGCGCCTGCTGCGCCAGGCCGTGCAACTGCTCGAGCGCGGCGGCGTGCTGGCCGTGCCCACCGACTCGAGCTATGCCTTGGTCTGCCATCTGGACGACAAGGCCGCCGCCGACCGGCTGCGACGCATCCGCCAGGTGGACGACAAGCACCACCTCACCCTGCTCTGCCGCGACCTGAGCGAACTGGCCAGCTATGCCAAGGTGGACAACCGGCAGTACCGCCTGCTCAAGCTCGCCACGCCCGGGCCGTACACCTTCATCCTGGAAGCCAGCAAGGAGGTGCCTCGGCGCGTGAGCCACCCCTCGCGCAAGACCATCGGCCTGCGGGTCCCTGACCACCGCACGCTGCGGGACCTGCTGGATCTGCACGATGCGCCACTGCTGGCCACCACGCTGATCCTGCCGGGCGAGGCGGCACCGCTGAACGATGCCCAGGACATCCGCGAGCGGCTGGAGCACGATCTGGCCGGGGTGATCGATGCGGGCGCCTGCGCACTCGACCCCACCACGGTGGTCGATCTCACGCCCATGGGCACGGGCGGCGAGCCCGAGGTGCTGCGCAGCGGCCAGGGAGCGCTGGCGCCATTGGGCCTCTGAAGGGCTCCGAGCCCCTAGCACCGGCCCGCGCACGCCCTCTGTGACAATACGCGTTTGCCTGTTGCCCCCCCACCTGCCATGGATTTCGCCCAGATCATCCAGACCGTTGCCATCTACGCCCTTCCGGTGCTGTTCGCCATCACCCTGCACGAGGCGGCGCACGGCTACGCCGCGAAGCATTTTGGTGACAACACCGCAGAAATGCTGGGGCGCATCACGCTCAACCCGGCCAAGCACATCGACCCGCTGGGCACGATCGCCATGCCGCTGCTGCTGTACTTCGCCACGGCGGGCAGTTTCCTGTTCGGTTACGCCAAGCCCGTGCCGGTCAACTTCGGCCGCCTGCGCAACCCCAAGCGCGACATGATCTGGGTGGCCCTGGCCGGCCCGGGCGCCAACCTGGTACAGGCCATCGGCTGGACCGTGGTGTTCTACGTGCTGCTGGCCACCGGGGTACAGGAGCCCTTTTTCCTCAAGATGTGCCAGGCCGGCCTGCTGGTCAACCTGGTGATGTTCGCCTTCAACCTCTTTCCCCTGCCCCCGCTGGACGGCGGCCGCATCCTGGTAGGGCTGCTGCCGTGGAAGCAGGCCGAACTGGTGTCACGCATCGAACCCTGGGGGTTTTTCATCGTCATGGCGCTGGTCATCACCGGTGTGGTGGGCAACCTCTGGCTGCGTCCGCTCATGGCACTCACGGGCAGCGCCATCGAAGCCCTGCTCACCCCCCTTCGCATGCTGCTGCTCTGACCACCGACCCCATGAAAACCCAACGCGTCCTCACCGGCATCACCACTTCAGGCACCCCCCACCTGGGCAACTATGTGGGCGCCATCCGTCCCACCGTGCGCGCCAGCCGCCTGGCCGAGGTGGAGAGCTTCTACTTCCTCGCCGACTACCACGCCCTCATCAAAGTGGGTGAGCCCGCGCGCGTGCAGCGGTCCACGCTGGAGATCGCGGCCACCTGGCTCGCCTGTGGCCTGGATCCCGAACGCGTGACGTTCTACCGCCAGTCCGACATCCCCGAGATCCCCGAGCTCACCTGGCTGCTGACCTGCGTCACCGGCAAGGGCCTGCTCAACCGGGCCCATGCCTACAAGGCCTCGGTGGACAAGAACACCGCCACCGGCGAAGAGCCCGACGCCGGCGTGACCGCCGGCCTGTTCATGTACCCGGTGCTCATGGCCGCTGACATCCTGATGTTCAACGCCCACCAGGTCCCGGTGGGCCGTGACCAGATCCAGCACATCGAGATGGCGCGCGACATCGCCGCCAGCTTCAACCACCTCTATGGCGAGCACTTCACGCTGCCTGAGGCCGCCATCGAGGAGCACGTGGCCACCCTGCCCGGCCTGGACGGCCGCAAGATGAGCAAGAGCTACGACAACACCATCCCGCTGTTCGCGCCGCGCGAGCAATTGCGCAAGCTCATCATGGGCATCGTGACCGACTCGCGCGCGCCTGGAGAGCCCAAGTCCACCGAAGGTTCGGCGCTGTTCCAGCTCTACCAGGCCTTCGCCACGCCCGAGGAAACCATGGCGCTCGCCAAAGCCTATGCCGATGGCATAGCCTGGGGCGATGCCAAGCTGCGGGTCTTCGAGCGCCTGGACCAGGAAATCGCCCCCATGCGGCAGGTGTACGACGAACTGATCCAGGACCCCGCCCGGATCGAGCAGATCCTGTTGGCGGGCGCCCGCAAGGCCCGCGCCATCGCCACCCCCTTCACCGCCCGGCTGCGCGAGGCGGTCGGACTGCGCCGCCTGGACAGTGCCCAGGCTGTCGTGCGGCAGACCAAATCGAGCAAGGCCTCGGCCCCGGCATTCAAGCAATACCGGGAATCCGATGGCCTTTTCTATTTCAAGCTGCTCGATGCCGCCGGGCAATTGCTGCTGCAAAGCAAAGGATTCGCGTCACCCCGTGAAGCCGGCCAGGCGATTGCCCGCCTGCAGCAACTCGGCAGCGGCGCATTGGAGACCCTTCAGCCCCAATTGGAGCCTGCGGCCGATTCCGGAGCGTTGGCCCAGGCCCTGGCCCATTTTCAGTCTGTGGAGGGCTGACTGGCAGGGAGGCACCACCGCAGAAAAGATATTCGTGGAAAATCCTCCCCGATATGTTCCTGAGTCATGTACATTCGTCCCTTAGCCGCTCATCCGGCTGGCTTTGGGTCATGGGTCAGATTAGTGATCCAAAAGCCATACAAAAGTAAAAAGAATGGCAGCATCCCGGCTGTGTTGGCTTTCGCTAGGCAAGACGGGCCGGGATACGCTGCTGGATTGAAGCGAAACCAATTATTACTACGCGCTTGACATGAGTATTTTCGTCATCGACGACCATCCGCTGATGCGCGAGGCCGTCGTCATGCTGCTTCGTCGTCTGCGAGCGTCCACCCAGGTGGTGGAGCTCGAGCGTCTGGCTGCGGTGAGCAAAGCCATCGCCGAACATGGCGAACCCGAACTGGTCTGTCTGGATCTCAAGCTGCCTGATACCAACGGCGTTTCCGGCGTGCGCGAAGTCCGCCAGATGTTGCCCGACACCTCACTCATCGTGTTGTCGGCGTCCCCTTCCTCCGACTATGAAGACCTGGCGCGCGAAGCCGGCGCCGACGCCTACGTGGAGAAATCCGCCGGCGCGGCCCAGATTGCCAAAGTGCTGCGCGAGTTCCTCGCCGACGAGGGCGATGACGAGAACGCACCGACCATCCCGGAGAAGCTGTCGAAACGGCAGAAGCAATTGCTCGTCATGCTCGACCGCGGCCTGAGCAACCGCGATATCGCAGAACAACTCCAGATCAGCGAGCACACCGTCAAGGTGCACCTGTGGCGCCTGTTCCGCCGCCTCAACGTGAAGAGCCGCTCGCAGGCCAGCCACCTGGCCCGCACGGCCGGGCTGCTGGACCTCTGACTGGCGCGCCCCTCGGCTCTCTTCAGGTGGCGCCCGCAGCCTGCGCGGGTGCGTCCTCCTTGGGCGGCTGCTGCGTGAACGCAGGCAACATCACCCGGAACACGCTGCCCCGGTTGGCCACGGAATTGAGCGCCAGCCGGTAGCCCATCAGCGAGGACAGCTTGGACACGATGGTCAGGCCCAGGCCCAGGCTGTCCTCCGTGCCCTGATGCTGCGACACGCGAAAGAACTCCTGGAAGATGGCCTGCTGGTGCTCGCGCGCAATGCCCACGCCACTGTCCCAGACCTCGAACACCAGCATGCCTTCACGGCGGCGCAACCCCAACAGAACACCGCCCTTGTGGGTGTGGCGCAGGGCGTTGGACAGCAGGTTACCCAGGATGCGCCGCAGCACGACCGGATCCGACCAGATCGTGCACGGCTGCGCGTACGTGCGCAGGCGCAGCGACTTGCCTTGGGCCACCGGTTCGAACTGCAGGGACAGATCGGCAAACAGCTTGCGCACATCCACATGCTGCAGGCGCACCTTGTAGTTGCCGGCGTCGATGCGCGTCAGGTCGAACAGCGAATCGAACAGCTCATTGATGGCACGGGTGGACTGCAGGATGCGCGGTGCGATGTCGCGCGCCATCTCGGGCTCGGTGGCCAGCCAGTCCGCATACAGACTCAGGGCATGCACCGGCTGGCGCAGGTCGTGGGCGGCCGACGCCAGAAAGCGGTTCTTGGTGGCCACCGCACGCAGCGAGGCGCGGGTTTGCAGCGTCAGGGAATCGATGAGCTCCTGGTTGGAGAATTGCAGCTCGAAACTGGAACGGTGCACCTCGTGCAGACGCCGCCCGGCAATGACCATCAGGCCCCAGAAAACCAGCAGCAAAGCCAGCAGCACCAGGCCGGTCTGCAGCGCATCGGGCTTGTGCAGCAACTGCACGGTGTGCCATGCCAGGCCCGCCGCCACGGACAACACCAGCATGCACGCATAAAGACGAAACACCGGTAGGTAGGCGCTGAAGGAAATCAGGGTCAGCAAGGCGTGGCCCAGCACCACCAGGCCGCAGATGAACTGGGTCACCAGCGGTGCTTCCTGGTAGCTCAGCAACACGGGCCCGCCCCACAGCAGCGCCGAGACGGTCCAGGTCCAGCGGTAGCGTTCGACAAAGGTTTCGCGCTGCGGGCCGTCCTGGCTGTCGTAGCGCACACGGTAGACCCCCATCAGGCGGTACCGGTAGACCAGCATCGCGGCCATCAGCACCGCCCAGACGGCCAACGCCCAGGTAGGGACCTGCCCCGCCATGAGGTAGACCAGCAACGGCACCGACAGCGCCGTCGCCATCAGCGAAGGCCCCACGTGGTCCATGAGAACACCAATAAGACGGGAATTCACCCACTGGTCGCGGACCTCGGGCGAAGCAGGCACGTGCTGGTAAGTGGCGGGCTGGGTATCGACAAGCATGGGAGTGGCGCAGCATCCGGAAGTGGGCGCATTGTCTCACCGCACGCGACAGCTTGCGCGAGCAGGCAGAGGCACTTCGGCCTGCTGCTAGAATGGCGGGCTTCGACGCGGAGAGATGGCAGAGTGGTCGAATGCGCGGGACTCGAAATCCCGTATACGGTTTTCCGTATCGAGGGTTCGAATCCCTCTCTCTCCGCCAGCGAGTCTGAGGCCCCTGCAGTGCAGGGGCTTTTTTGTTGGCGGCACGCCCGGCGCGGCGCGGGATTTCAGCCAGTTGCGATGTGCTTCTGGCTCTCAGAGATACCGCCAGCAGCTCTCTCAGCCCTGCTTGCAGGCAGACATCTCTCTGATTTGTAGTTTCGCCGATACACATACGGCGTAGGCGCACTGGATCGCTGATCTCAGCGCAGGTGTCATAGTGCCTCGCCCAAGGCGTGCTTCTCGAGCGGCAGATGTGCAGCGGGTGCGGTCCTCCGCTTTGCAGAATTCGACGCTCGCAAACGGTCGTCCAACGTAAAGGTGGCCGGCATGTATAGAGCTTTACCCGCGCCCGATGCCAGCTCTATCTCATGCTGCGGCTACTAGGTGGGGCATACGCGCTGCGGACTGCCCAAGTTGGCGCAAGAACGCCGTTCCGGCTGATAGAGCCAACACTGCCAACTCCTCGCTCGGCGAAACAGGGGCATGGGATCTTTGTCCATGTCTGTAGTCGTGCATTGCCTCTACCCAATACCCAAGGCTGGTGAACATGTTCGCAAGTACCTCGCGCTCCGTTGCGTCGTCCGGAGCTGTGTCCACGCAAGCCTCCTTGAGCTTCTGCACACATAGCCGTAGCTGGGCAGCTCGGCGATGTGCTCGCGCAGCTCGATCAGCAATTGCCCATCGCTTGCCGGAGTGCGTCTCTTGCGGCCATCGCTCCAGGACGCGGGTCGATGTTTGAGAGCGTGAACGTGCGAGCGCGCCAGCCCCAGTGCTTCGCAGACGGCTTTCATTGGCCATCGTCCTTGGGCAGCAAGGGCGAGCGCGCAATCCACTTTTTTTCGGCGGCGTACTCCACAGCCTCTTTGAGGATCTCGTTCTCCAGGGTCTTCTTGCCCAGCACGCGTTGCAGCTTGGCGATCTCGGCGCGCGCAGCGGCCAACTCGGAGGCGGGCACCACAGCCTCACCGGCAGAGACCGCCGTGAGGGCGCCTTGGCGCTCCAGCTTGCGCCACTGGAACAGCAGGCTGGCGGCCACACCGCTTTGACGGGCCACAAGGGAAACCGTCATTCCCGGCTCGTAGGTGCGTCGCACCAGTTCGGCCTTCTCTGCGACGGACCAGCGCCTGCGGCGCTGGTCCGTCGTCACCACTTCGATCGTCTCTGTATGCCTGGTCGTACTCACAGTCCTGCTCCTATCCAGAAGATAAGCGATGGACCGTGTCCGGTTATTCAGGGGGCTGGCTCAAACAGACGTTGCATTTCAGCAAACGGCTTGGCATAGTCTTCGGTCGACAAGCAACGGCAGGGCGGGCTGTGCATGA
>NZ_JAHCKL010000010.1 GCF_026125785.1 Hydrogenophaga sp. | reverse complement strand
GGCCCCCTGACCCTTTTTTTTCAACCTGACTTCAAGGACCCGCCATGGCTCTCATCGCCCTTCGCCAGTTGCTGGACCACGCCGCCGAACACGGCTATGGCGTGCCGGCCTTCAACGTCAACAACCTGGAGCAGATCCAGGCGATCATGCAGGCCGCAGACGCCTGCGATGCCCCGGTGATCCTGCAGGCCAGCGCGGGGGCGCGCAAGTACGCGGGCGAACCCTTTCTGCGCAAGATGGTCGAGGCCGCGATCGAGATGTACCCGCGCATTCCCGTCGTCATGCACCAGGACCATGGCGCCACACCGGCGGTGTGCCAGCAGTCCATCCGCAGCGGTTTTTCCAGCGTGATGATGGACGGCTCCTTGCGCGAGGACGCGAAGACGCCCGCCAGCTACGAATACAACGTGGCGGTCACGCGCAAGGTGGTGGAGTTCGCGCACGCGGTGGGGGTTTCGGTGGAGGGTGAGCTGGGTTGCCTGGGTTCGCTGGAGACGGGCGAGGCCGGTGAGGAGGATGGCGTGGGCGCCGAAGGCCGCCTCAGCCACGAGCAGATGCTGACGGACCCCGCGCAGGCGCGCGACTTCGTGGCGCAGACCGGTGTGGACGCGCTGGCGATCGCCATCGGCACCAGCCACGGGGCCTACAAGTTCACGCGGCCCCCGACCGGCGACATCCTCGCCATCGACCGCATTGCCGCGATCCACCGCGTGATCCCCGACACCCACCTGGTGATGCACGGCAGTTCCAGCGTGCCGCAGGAGTGGCTGGCCATCATCCGCGAGCACGGTGGCGACATCCGGGAGACCTATGGCGTGCCGGTGGAGGAGATCGTGCGCGGCATCCGGAGCGGTGTGCGCAAGGTGAACATCGACACCGACATCCGCCTCGCCATGACGGGTGCGATGCGCCGCGCCATGGCGGACCGGCCGGCCGAGTTCGACCCGCGCGCCTTCTTCAAAGATGCCACCGCGGCAGCGCGCGGCATCTGCCGCGACCGCTTCGAGGCCTTCGGCTGCGCGGGCCAGGCCAGCCGCATCACGCCGCTGCCGCTGGAGCGGATGATCCGGCTGGCGGCTTGACGCCTCAGGCCAGCGAGTCGGCCCAGATGTTGCGCGCCCAGGCCATGGCGTACTGGCCTTCGAGTTCGCTCGCGGCGCTGGACAGCCCGCCCGATCCCGGTACGGTGACCATGGTCTTCTGCGCGGCGTCGTAGCGGTGCACGCTGGCCACGTGCACCACGTCGGTGGCGGTGACGAAGCTGTAGCAGGTGTTGGCGTAGATCGGCAACTGCGGCGGTTCCTTGCCTTGCAGCAGCGAGACCACCGCCGCGGCGCAGGTCTTGCCGTGCTGGTTGGCCATGTGGCCGGACTTGGGCATGCCCGGCGCGATCTGGATCGCGTCGCCCAGCACGTGGATGTTCTTCGCCGCCTTCGACTCGAAGGTCAGGAAATCCACTTCGCACCAGCGGCCGTTGGCGGTGGCCAGGCCGGTCTTCACCGCGATATCGCCTGCGCGCATCGTGGGCAGCACGTTCGCCACGCCGGCCTTGAAGTCGTCGTTGAACTCGAACTTGAGCGTGTTGGTGGCGGCGTCCACGTCCACCACCTTGTGCTTGGGCCGGTACTCGATGATGTCCTTGTAGTGGTCTGCCCAGGCCTTCATGAACAGGCCCTTCTTGGAGGTGATGTCGTCGTTGGCGTCGAAGACGATGACCTTGCTCTTGGGCTTGGCTTTCTTGAAGTAGCTCGCCACCATGCAGGCCCGCTCATAGGGGCCCGGCGGGCAGCGGTAGGGTGCCAGCGGAATGGAGAGCGCATAGACGCCGCCGTCGGGCAGGGCCTCCAGTTGCTGGCGCAGGGCCACGGTCTGCGGACCGGCCTTCCAGGCGTGCAGTACCTTGTCGGCCGCGCCGGGCTTGGCCATGCCGGGCAGGGTGTCCCACATGAAGTCGATGCCAGGGGAGAGGATCAGGCGGTCATAGGGGAGTTCGCCTCCGCTGGCCAGCTTCACGGTGCGCTTGGCGGGGTCGATGCTGGCCACCATGTCGCGCACCACCTTCACGCCGTGGCGCTTGCCCAGGTTGTCGTAGGGCGTGGTGATGTCGGCGATGGTCTTGTGGCCGCCGAGCACCAGGTTGGAGATCGGGCAGGAGACGAAGGCGGCATTGGGCTCGACCAGGGTCACGTCGATGCTGTGGTCGGAGAACAGGCGAACGTACTTGGCGGCCGTGGCGCCGCCGTAGCCTCCACCCACCACCACCACCTTGGCACCACTGCCGGTGGTGGCGCAACCACCCATGAGGCCCAGGCCCGCGACGGCGGAGCCGGCACCCAGCGTCTGTACGAATTGACGGCGTTTCATGTTGGGGTCTCCTCTTCTTATTTCTTCTGGGCGGCGAAATAGCCGGCGATCTGGGTCAGTTGCTCATCGCTGTAGCCCTTGGCGAGCTGGTGCATGATGGTGGCGGGCCGTTTGCCGGCCTTGAAATCCAGCAGCTTCTGCGTGAGGTCGTCCTTGCTCTGGCCCGCCAGCGATACCGCCCCCGGCTCGGCGCGGCCGTCGGTGCCATGGCAGTTCGCGCACGCGGCAGCCCACACCTTGATCTGATTCACCTGCGCCTGGGCCCCTGCGGCCAGTGCGCAGAGTACGCCTGCGGCCAGCCATTTCTTCGATATCGCCATCGTGGTCTCCGTGGTTGTGGTTGATCGGTTTTGCACTCAAAACTGTAGCAGACCACCCAGGCGGGGCCTGTTTATCCGTGATTACGCATATGTCGATGCTTCATCCTAGCATCGGCCCTCGGCGGGCCACATCGTAGAAACCCTAGAGAGTATCCATGTGGCATGGAGGGCTTCGGGTTTTCACTAATCCGAATATCAGCAATCACTCATATATTCAACTCCCCATCGGCGAAATGGCCATCGCCCCACTGAAGGAAGAACCCGTGTCGAAGAATTTGAGCGACGTCATCGGACGCGTGCTGCCCGCGCCGGAAAACCACCTCGATGCCGAGCGCCTGGAGCAGGCACGCAAGGCACGGCGCAGTTTCATGGGCAAGGCCCTTGCCATGGGCGCGGGTGTGACCGCATCCGCACGCGCCGTCGCGGCGGGCGCGGAAGGGGAGGATGCGATCCTCAAGTTGCCCCCGCACTCCACCGGGCTGGGTCAGCCCGTGGCTTCGCAGGGCTATGGCATGCCCAGCAAGTGGGAGGGCAACCTGCAGCGCCGCCAGAGCCCCGGCCTGACGCGTGTGCCGCAGGCTTCCGTGAGCTTCACCCCGTTGCAAGGACTGTTCGGCATCATCACGCCCAACGGCCTGCACTTCGAGCGGCATCACCAGGGTTGGTGGGACATCGACCCGTCCCAGCACCGGTTGATGGTCAATGGCCTGGTCCAGCGCGAGCGGGTGTTCACCATGGACGACCTGATGCGCCTGCCCAGCGTTTCGCGCATCCACTTCATCGAGTGCGGCGCCAACTCGGCGCCGGAATGGGGCAATGTGGCCCTGCCATCGGTGCAGTACACGCACGGCATGGTGAGCTGTTCGGAGTTCACCGGCGTGCTGCTCTCCACGCTGCTGGAGATGTGCGGCTACGACCGCAAGAACGGCAAGTACGTGCTGGCCGAAGGCGCGGATGGATCTTCGATGACGCGCACCATTCCCATCGAGCGGGCGATGGACGATTGCATCGTGGCCTGGGCCATGAACGGCGAGATGCTGCGTCCGGAGAATGGCTACCCGCTGCGTCTGGTGGTGCCGGGCATCCAGGGCGTGAGCTGGGTGAAGTACCTGCGCCGCCTGGAAGTGGGGGACATGAAGTGGGCCACCAAGGACGAGGCGGTGCACTACATCGACCACATGCCCGATGGCACGCACCGCCAGTACACCGGCATCCAGGAGTGCAAGAGTGTGATCACCACGCCCTCGGGCAGCCAGATGCTGCTGGACAAGGGCTACTACAACATCACCGGCCTGGCCTGGTCCGGGCGCGGCAGCGTCAAGCGGGTGGACGTGAGCGTGGACGGGGGGCGCAACTGGCGCACCGCGCGCCTGGAAGGGCCGGTGCTGCCCAAGGCCCTCACGCGCTTCAACATCGACTGGGTGTGGGACGGCAAGCCCGCCATCCTGCAAAGCCGCGCGATCGACAGCACCGGTTACGTGCAGCCCAAGATCAACCAGTTGCGGGCCGTGCGCGGCACGCGTTCGATCTACCACCAGAACGCGATCCAGTCCTGGCGGGTCGCCGAGAACGGTGAAGTCTCCAACGTCCAAGTCTATTGAAGAAGCCGCCCATGCGAACCCCGTTCATTCTGGCTGCCGCGTTCGTTGCGTGCAGCGCCCTGGCCCAGCCTGCCGCCTGGCACGACATTGGCCGCGATGCGACCAAGGCCGAGGTCAAGGCCTGGGACATCGACGTGCGCCCCGACTTCAAAGGCTTGCCCAAAGGCGCGGGCAGCGTGTCCATGGGCGAGCGCGTGTGGGAGGCGCAGTGCGCGTCCTGCCACGGCAGCTTCGGTGAGTCCAACGAGGTGTTCACGCCCATCGTGGGCGGCACGACCAAGGCCGACATCGAGCGCGGCCGGGTGAAAAACCTGGAACAGGGCAGCAGCTTTCCGCAGAAGACCACGATGATGAAGGTGGCCACGGTGTCGACGCTGTGGGACTACATCAACCGCGCCATGCCCTGGAACGCGCCCAAGACGCTCAAGACCGACGAGGTCTACGCCGTCACGGCCTACATCCTGAGCCTGGCCGAGGTGGTGCCGCCGGATTTCACGCTGAGCGACCAGAACATCGCCGAGGTGCAGAAGCGCATGCCCAACCGCAACGGCATGGTGTTCCATGAGCCGTTGTGGCGCGTGGACGGCAAAGGCGATGTGAAGAACGTGGCCTGCATGAAGGACTGCCCGGTCGAGACCACCATCCGCTCTGCGCTGCCGGACTTCGCGCGCGATGCGCACGGCAACATCCAGGAGCAGAACCGCGTGGTCGGCCCGGTGCGTGGCGCCGATACGACCAAGCCGCCGCCCACCGCCCCGGTGGGCAGCGGGCCGCGTCCTGCGCCGGTGATGGTGGCCGCCGCGAAGCCCGCCGATGTGAAAAGCCTGCTGGCTTCGAACAGCTGTACCGCCTGCCATGGCATGACGCAGAAGATCGTCGGGCCAGGCTTCAACGAGATCGCCGCCAAGCACAAGGGTCAGGACAAGCTCGAGGCCTACCTGGCGGTGAAGATCCGCGAGGGCGGCGTCGGTGTGTTCGGCGCGGTGCCGATGCCCCCGCAACCTCAGCTCAGCGCGGCCGAAGCGGCCGCCATCGCCAAGTGGATCGCCGACGGCGCCAAGTGAGCACGGTGCGCGGACAAGGTCTTTGCCACCCTGCAAAAATGCGTGACCATAAATATTTGCATTTACTCGTAAACCCCATTCCCCACCACCTTAGGAGACCGTACGCTATGTCCATGAAACCGATCCTGCTGAGCCTGGCGGCCACCGGCGCGCTGTTCAGCGCTGGTGCGCACGCCATGGATGCCGCCGCCGCCAAGGCCCTGGCGTCCAAGAGCGCCTGCCTGGCCTGCCATGCGGTCGACAAGAAGCTGGTGGGTCCTTCCTACATGGACGTGGCAGCCAAGCACAAGGGCCAGGCCGATGCGCTGGACAAGGTGGCCGCGCGCATCAAGTCGGGCGGTTCCGGCATGTACGGCCCCGTGCCCATGCCCCCACAGCCGAATCTGAAGGACGACGAGCTCAAACTGCTGGCTGCATGGGTCCTCGCCGGCGCACCCGACAAGTAAACTCGCCCCCCTGCCGTTACCCTTTCTCTCCAGGAGTATTTCCATGAACAACACACGCCGAGACGCGCTCAAGACCACGGGCGCATTTGCCACGCTGGTGTCACTGGGCATCGTGACCCAGAGCCAGGCGCAGGCCGCCGTGGACCGGGCCGGCTTTGAAGTGAAGACGCTGCCCGAAGCGCTCAAGGCCGTTGGCGGCACACCCGCCACCAGCGACCAGGTCACCGTGGTGGCACCGGACATCGCCGAGAACGGCGCGGTGGTACCGGTGGGCGCTTCCAGCAAGCTGCCCAACACCACGGAGATCTTCCTCATCGTCGAGAAGAACCCGATGCCGCTGTCCTGCGGTTTCACCATTCCCGCGGGCACCGCGCCGGACGTGCAGACCCGCCTGAAGATGGGGCAGAGCAGCAACGTGATCGCCGTGGTCAAGGCCGACGGCAAGCTGTACTCGGCCACCAAGGAAACCAAGGTCACGCTCGGCGGCTGCGGCGGCTGATCGCCGCCTCCGTTCCGCTCTTACCCCATACCCGAATTCCAGGAGTCCATCATGGCCGATCCGATGCGCATCCGCGCCGCCCTCGCCGGTGACGAAACCACTGTCCGCGTGCTCATGTCCCACATCATGGAGCCCGGCACCCGCCGCGACGCCGCCGGCGCCCTCATTCCCGCCCACTTCATCCGCGACGTGGAAGCCACCCACAACGGCAAGACCGTGCTGCAGGCGCAGTTCACCGGCTCGGTGGCGCAGAACCCGTTCCTGTCCTTCAAGTTCAAGGGCGCCGCCAAGGGCGACAAGATCGTCGTGAAGTGGGTCGACAGCAAGGGCGACACCCGCACGGACGAAGCCACGGTGGCCTGACCCACCCCGCCGCGCTGCTGCCGCGCGCGCTCCCTTCGAGTTGCGCGTCACCGGCGGCCCGGCAGAGCCGATGCCGCGGTGCCTTTGGGCAAAGACACCTTTCCCTGACATCCGACAACAACGAGGAGACCCCCGATGAAAACCCCCCTGTTCCCCAGCCTGCTGGCTGCGGCCACTCTGTCCTTCGGGCTGGGTACCGCACACGCGCAGGACGCCACCGCCGAGGGCATCGCCAAGTACCGCGAGATGCTGCAGGACGGCAACCCGGCCGAACTGTTCGAGATGAAGGGGGAAGAGCTCTGGAAATAGAAGCGGGGGCCCAAGAACGCGTCTCTGGAGAAGTGTGATCTGGGCAAGGGGCCTGGCGTGATCCAGGGCGTGTTCGTCGAGCTTCCGCGCTATTTCGCCGATACCGGCCGCGTGCAGGACCTGGAGACACGGCTGGTCACTTGCATGGAGACGCTGCAGGGCTTCAATGCGGCCGAGATCATGAAGACGCCATTCGGCCGCGGCGAAATGGCCAACGTGACGGCGCTGGCGACCTATGTGGCCACGGCATCCAAGGGCATGAAGTTCAAGCTGCCGCAATCCCATGCCAGCGAGCGCGCGATGTACGAGACCGGCAAGCGCCTGTTCTTCACGCGTGGCGGTACCCACGATTTCTCCTGCGCGTCCTGCCATGGCAGTGACGACAAGCGCATCCGCTTGCAGGACCTGCCCAATCTGACCAAGAACCCGGGCAACGGCATTGGCTTCGCGGCCTGGCCGGCCTACCGTGTCTCCAATTCGCAGATGTGGGGCATGCAGTTGCGCCTGAACGACTGCTTCCGCCAGATGCGCTGGCCCGAGCCCAAGTTCGGCAGCGACGCGACGCTCGCCCTGAGTGTCTACATGGGCGTGAACGCCAAGGGTGCCGAATCCATCGTGCCCGCCATCAAGCGCTGACCGAACCGGAGACACCTGACATGAGCAAGAACACCATTGCCTGGACCCTGCTGCCTCTGACGGCTTTCCTGCTGGGCGGCTGCACGCTGTCGCCCTCCAGCGCCGACTACGACAAGGCCACGGCGGAGATCCTGAAGACCTCGTTCCAGGAGCGCGGCATTGCCAAGCTCGACCGCCTGACGCAGGACGACGCCAACCGCGAATGCGCTGCGGCCGACGTGGCTGGCAAGCCGCTGAACGAGGCGGTGTCCAAGGCCATCGAGGCCGCCAACATGAAGACGGTGAAGTGGCCGAGCGACGGCAAGTTCATCGGCGACTGGAAAGAGGGCGAGAAAATCGCGCAAAGCGGCCGGGGTCTGACCTGGACCGACAGCGCCAGCACCGCCAATGGCGGCAACTGCTACAACTGCCACCAGATCAGCAAGGAAGAGATCTCCTTCGGCACGCTGGGCCCCAGCCTCTACAACTACGGCAAGCTGCGCGGTGTGACCGACCCGAACAGCGCAGCGGGCAAGGCGATCGTGGAGTACACCTGGGGCAAGCTGTGGAACGCGCGCGCCTACAACGCTTGCTCGCAGATGCCACGCGTGGGCCACAACGGCATCCTCAACGAGAAGCAGCTCAAGGACGTGATGGCCCTGCTGCTGGACCCCGCGTCCCCGGTGAACAAATGACCGTCAGGCCCTGGCCGCCAGCGGTGGCCAGGGCTTCGCTCAAAAAAATTTCGCGCAAATATCAGTAAACGATTATTCATAGACAAGGACCGAGATGAGCTTCAGCCGCCGTGAATTCCTCCAGGTACTGGCGGTCGCCAGTGCCACCGGGATGGCCCTGGACCACCAGGATGTGCTGGCCGCAGCGCCGGGCGCCTCAGAGCGCCTGTACGACGTGCCCCGGTTCGGCAACGTGAGTTTTCTGCATTTCACCGACTGCCATGCGCAGTTGCAGCCCATTCATTTCCGCGAGCCCAGCGTGAACATCGGCGTGGCCGATGCCCTGGGTCGCGCGCCGCATCTCGTGGGCGAAAAGCTGCTCAAGCACTTCAACATCCGGCCCGGCACGGCCCAGGCGCACGCCTTCAGCTACCTCGACTTCAGCCAGGCGGCCAGGACCTACGGCAAGGTGGGCGGCTTCGCGCACCTGGCCTCGCTGATCAAGCAGCTCAAGGCCAGCCGGCCGCACGCGCTGCTGCTGGACGGTGGCGACACCTGGCAAGGTTCGGCCACCTCGCTGTGGACGAATGCGCAGGACATGGTCGACGCCTGCAAGCTGCTGGGCGTGAACATGATGACGCCGCACTGGGAGTTCACCTTCGGTGCCAAGCGCGTGCAGGAAATCGTGGAAAAGGACTTCAAGGGGCAGATCGAGTTCCTGGCGCAGAACGTCAAGACCACCGACTTCGAGGACCTGGTGTTCAAGCCCTACGCCCTGCGCGAGATGAACGGCGTGCAGGTGGCCGTGATCGGCCAGGCGTTCCCGTACACGCCCATTGCCAACCCGCGCTACATGGTGCCGGACTGGACCTTCGGCGTGCAGGACGAGCACATGCAGAAGGTGGTGGACGAGGCACGCGCCAAGGGCGCCCAGGTGGTGGTGGTGCTCTCGCACAACGGCATGGATGTGGACATCAAGATGGCGTCGCGCGTGCGTGGCATCGACGCCATCCTGGGCGGCCACACCCACGACGGCATGCCTGCCCCGACCGTGGTGAAGAACGGCGGCGGCCAGACGCTGGTGACCAACGCCGGCTCCAACAGCAAGTTCCTGGGCGTGCTGGATTTCGACGTGCGCGACGGCCAGGTGCGCGACTTCCGCTACAAGCTGCTGCCGGTCTTTGCCAACCTGCTGCCGGCCGACGCGCAGATGCAGGCCTTCATCGACGGCGTGCGCGCGCCGTACAAGGACCGGCTGGGCGAGAAGCTCGCCGTCACCGAAGAGCTGCTCTACCGCCGTGGCAACTTCAACGGTTCGTGGGACCAGCTCATCTGCGATGCGCTCATGGAACGCAAGGGCGCCGAGATCGCCTTCTCGCCGGGTGTGCGCTGGGGCACCTCGCTGCTGCCAGGCGACACCATCACCTACGAAGCCATGATGGACCAGATGGCGATGACCTACCCCGCCACCACGCTCAACGAGTTCAGCGGCGAGCAGATCAAGACCATCCTCGAAGACGTGGCCGACAACCTCTTCAACCCCGACCCCTACTACCAGCAGGGCGGGGACATGGTGCGCGTGGGCGGCATGCAGTACACCATCGCCCCGACCGCGGCCATGGGCCAGCGTATCCAGAACATGACGCTCAAGGGCAAACCCATCGAGGCCGGCAAGACCTACAAGGTCGCGGGCTGGGCGTCGGTGCAGGAAGGTGTCAAGGGCGAGCCGATCTGGGACCTGGTCTCCGGCTACCTGCGCGACCGCAAGGTGATCAAGGGCGTGAAGATCAACGCGCCGCGCCTCGTCGGCATGCAGGGCAACCCCGGCCTGGCGATGTAAGCGCGGCGCGGTCAGGCCGCGCGGCCCAGCGCCTGCGCCCTGCTCAAAGCGCGGGCCCCTCAGGTGTGGCTCGCGGCTGGTCCGGGCGAGTCGTGGACCGATAAGGGGTGGTGGCGTCCATGGCCACCGTCGCTGCCGTCGTACCGCCCAGCGCCAGATAGCCCAGCGTGGTCAGCTTGCTCGCGCGGCTAGGGGCCGCCACCGTGGCCAGCGGCAACGGATCCGTTTCCCGCAGACCACGCGCCAGCAGGTAGGTGGTGCCCTTGTCGCTGTGGGCGTAGTGCGCGGTAGCCGCACCCAGCGCATCGAGCGGGGAGCACATGGCCTGGTCGACGGCGCTGGCGCCAGGCCGAGGGCTGTTGCCGCTGACGAAGGGCAGCTCCGGCCCACGCAGCAAGGCCACCGCATGGCCGCGCGAGAAGGCGCCAGCGACCAGCGCGTTGAGTTCACAGCCAGAGGCAACGTCCGCACGGGTGAAGAAGAGGCTGGCCGGGTGCGTGGGGTCCAGGCGGTGGTCGGTTGCCAGCACACTGGAGCGGCTGTGGCCGTGAAAGAGCAGGGCATGGTGAGGGTAGTGCGCATGCGCGGCATCGGCTGCGCCCTGCGCCTCATCGAGAAAGCGGCGGTAGTCGCGCAAGGTGCGCGGTGCCTTGGCGAGATCCCAGGCCACGGTCATCAGAAGAACATACCGCGCCGCTTGGGCGGCCATGAAGGGAAGTGGCATGGTGGCGGTCCGTGGGTGTTCTGGGCATCGCAGTCCAGCGATGCTAGGGCCCGGACCGCCGGCCGGGCCACCATGGAACTGGCGGTGTGCGACGAAGCACCAGCCGCCAGGCCACGGTCAGAAGTCGTGGCGCACGCCGACGGAGTACAGACGGCGGTCGGTGGTGGTCACGCCCGCGCCGTTCTCCACGTTGCCGTCAAGCAGCGCGCCGTACAGGCGGGTGCGCTTGGACAGGGCGTAGGTCACGCCAGCGGCCAGGGCGGAGCCCTTGGCGGTGGTGGCACCGGCCGCCTTGGCCTTGCTGTAGGCGTAGCCCACCGAGAAGTCCAGGTTGCCCATGGGCACGTTCACGCCGATCGAGTAGCCGTCGGCCTTGGCGCCGTTGGTGATTTCGGCGCGGTTGTAGCCGGCGGAGACGCGGGCCACGCCAAAGTCGTAAGCGCCGGAGATGGCGGTGTACTCGCGGTTGTTGCCCTTCTGGTCCTGGAAGCCGATGCCCACGTCCAGGGGACCGTTGCGGTAACGCAGGTTGTACGACACCACATCGGCCTTGACGGTGGCGTCTTCGTCCAGCCCGTAGCCCACGCCTACCGTGAAGCCGCCGAAGGAAGGCGATTCGTAGCGGATCTGGTTGCTCGCGCGGCTCGAATAGTCGGCCACGCCGGCGGTGTAGGCGATCTTGGTCGGACTGAACTCGGAGTCCCAGAGGTTGCTGCTGACGCTGATGTCGCGGATGTCGTCGAAGGACGTGTCGTGGCGGCCGAGCTTGACCGTACCGAAGCCGCCGCTCAGGCCCACGATGGACTGGCGGTCAAAGCCGCCGAAGGCGCCGGTGTCCACACCCAGTGCGCCCTCCAGCGTGAAGATGGCCTTGAGGCCGCCGCCCAGGTCTTCGGTGCCACGAAAGCCCAGGCGGCTCGTGGACAGGTTGCCGCTGTACAGGCGGGTGGTGCTGACGCCGTTGACCTTGTCGGCCCCGGCCGATGCGTCCATGCGGCCGTAGATGGTGACGTTCGATTGGGCCCAGGCGGTGCCGGCGCCGGTCAGGCAGGCCATGGCGGCGAGTGCGGTGATGGACTTTTTCATGTTGAGAGGTTCCTGGTTCTTGTGCGAGCGGGGCCAGAGGGAAGCCCCGCGTCCTCCGCGACATGCGGCGGACGGTTCCATTGCAGCCGCCGAGCGAGAAAGCTTCATGACACTGTGGCGTGGGGCCTACGGTGAGGCTGGCTTGTGCCCCACAGGCGTTCACCCGAGAATGCGCGCTCAACCCGCGTCACGCGTTTGTCGGTCCTTCCCCACCCGCATCACCATGGCCTTTGCCAATCCCAAGAAGCTCGAGCATTTCCTGCAGATGGCACAGGCCGGCAGCCTGTCGCGCGCGGCCGAGCGCCTGGCCATGTCGCAATCGGTGCTCAGCCGCGAACTGCGTGAACTGGAAGAGGAACTGGGCGCGAGCCTGTTCACGCGGCATCCGCGTGGCGTGGAACTCACCGCGGCCGGTCTGGCGCTCAAAGGGCAGGCACAAACCATCCTGGGACAACTCGGACGCCTGCGCGACGAGGTCGTCGCGGCGGCGGAGCAGCCATCGGGCAAGGTGGCTTTCGGCATGCCGGCTTCAATGACGGCCATCCTCACCGGCACCTTGGTGCAGTCTTTTCACCAGCGCTACCCCGGCGTGAGGCTGCGCATTCGCGAGGGCCTGTCCACCCACCTGCGTGCCTCGCTGCTCAGCCGGGAACTGGATGGATTGGCGCGAGCTGGAGCTCAACGTGGCCTTCGGCGAGGCCGTTGTGAACGAGGCCGGGGACGCGCATTCGCCTGCGGCCCGGGCCTTGGGCGGGCTGGTGCGCAAAGGCCAGGCCCATCTGGCCCGCCCGGGGCCCGCCGTCAGCGAACGCCAGTCACTGGCCAGCGACATCGCTGCCGCCATCAGCGCGCTCATGGCCGAGCGCTACGCCGCTGGCCGTGCTGCGAGCATCCAGGGCATGGAGCGCATCGTTCTGGACCACGCCAAACGCCAGCTGGACCTCCAGCGCGCCTGGTTCCAGCCCTTCGGGTTCGAGTCCCACCCGGGTGCAGTTCCACCCTTGAGCGAGGCCCTGGCCGGTTGTCCGGATGTCTGAGTTCGCGCCCTGGATTGGACCGAACATCCAACCTTTGGGCCGATAATGCGCCCATGTCCCAAGACCGCGCCAACGCCCGTCCGCTGACCACCGCGGACCTCATCCACCTCGAACAGATCCGCCAGCTCAAGGCCCGGTACTGCCGACTCATCGACACCAAGCGGTGGGACGACCTGCGCGCCGTCTTCACCGACGATTGCCGCTTCGACGGCATGGGCAACTACCTGCCGGCCGGTGCCGAAGCCGACGCCTTCGTCAGCTTCGTGCGCGTGCGCCATGCCCACACGATCTCCGTCCACCACTGCCACACGCCCGAGATCGTGCTGAGCTCGGACCGCGAGGCACGCGGCATCTGGGCCATGGAGGACTTCGTGGAATGGCAAGGCCTCGAACACGTGGCCGCCGAATGGACCGGCTTCCGCGGCTTTCGCGGCTACGGCCACTACGAGGAGGCGTACCGCCGCAGTGGCGACCAATGGCTCATCGCGTCCGTGCGGCTCACCCGGCTGCGGCTCGACGGCGTGCCCGCCGACGCTCCGCCGTGCCGGCCTGGTGCCTTGAAGGCGTCTGCCGACTGGCTTTGAGGGGTGGCGGCGGCCCCCGCCAAGACTCACCCAGGCAAAAGGCCTTGCGACGTGTGACGCCACAGGGCTTTTGATGTTCTGGTGTTGGAGAGATGCATCACGGCATCGAGTGACTGAAGCTAAGTGGTTGCCCGTGGATTGATATGCATACTGCCTCTGGATAGCCGTCACGGACGCCTATCCAGAGGTCTGATAGGAGCGTCATGGGTAACAGATGGGGTATTCCAAAGGACGTTGAAACACTGGTGCTGATTCGGGACACGGTATGCGTGTACTGCGGCGTGGGCTTTGGTGAAGAAAGGCGCACCAAGCGATCATGGGAGCACATCGTCAACGACCTACGCCTCTGCACTGCCGATAACATCGCGCTCTGCTGTGTCGGGTGTAACTCGTCGAAGGGCGCGAAGTTGCTCCAAGACTGGCTGAAGTCAGATCGCGCGAAGAGACGGGGGATTTCCGAGGGCACGATTGCGCCCGTTGTGCATGACGCCTTGCTGCTCCATCACTCATCGACAAGCTCCTGAATCGACCCATACAGCTTTTGCTTTAGCGCACTATGGTCAACGCCATAGTGCAACCGCCGGTTCACACTGGTGTTTCATGAAGCTCGTTTGCCGATTGTCGGTCGAGTAGAGGGGCAGGGTGGCGAGGCGGAACTGCATGACCCTGTTGCGGCAGGTTGAGTGTTTGCGCGGCCTGGCGGCGTGCACCTCCATTGGGGTTGTGTGCTGGACGCCCAGTTCAGGTGGCTACACGGGCCTGAAAAGAAAAACCCCGCCACTTTTTGAGTAGCGGGGTTTCTTTTACCAACTTGGTGCCGGAGAGAGGAGTCGAACCCCCGACCTTCTCATTACGAATGAGCTGCTCTACCAACTGAGCTACACCGGCGAAGCTCGGCATTATAGCGTCCTGCCCGGCGGGGCTGGTGCCGGAACTCAGTCCTCCAGGTGGTAGCGCGTGACGCGCTCGACCTCGTTCTTCGAGCCCAGGATCACGCTCACGCGCTCGTGCAGCCTGGTGGGCTGGATGTCCAGGATGCGCTGGCGGCCGTTGGTGGCGGCGCCGCCGGCCTGCTCGACCAGCCAGCCCATGGGGTTGGCCTCGTACATCAGGCGCAGCTTGCCGGGCTTTTCGGGTTCGCGCTTGTCCCAGGGGTACATGAAGATGCCGCCGCGCGTCAGGATGCGGTGCACGTCGGCCACCATGCTGGCGATCCAGCGCATGTTGAAGTCCTTGCCGCGCGGCCCTTCCTTGCCGGCCAGGCATTCGTCCACATAGCGCTTCACGGGCGCGTCCCAGTGGCGCATGTTGCTCATGTTGATGGCGAATTCCTTGGTGTCCTCCGGGATCTGCACGTTCTCGCGGGTGAGCACGAAGGAGCCTTGCTCGCGGTCCAGCGTGAACATGGCCACGCCGTCGCCGACAGTGAGCACCAGGGTGGTCTGCGGGCCGTAGACGCAGTAGCCGGCGGCCACCTGGCGGTGGCCGGCTTGCAGGAAGTCGCCCACGTCGACGCCGCGGTCGTCCTCGGGCATGCGCAGCACGCTGAAGATGGTGCCGATGCTGACGTTCACGTCGATGTTGGATGAACCGTCCAGCGGATCGAACAGCAGCAGGTACTCGCCCTGCGGGTAGCGGTTGGGCACCACGTAGATGCCTTCCATTTCCTCGCTGGCCATGGCGGCGAGGTGGCCACCCCATTCGTTGGCTTCGATCAGCACCTCGTTGGCGATGATGTCGAGCTGCTTCTGCACCTCGCCTTGCACGTTCTCGGAGCTGGCCGAGCCGAGCACGCCGCCGAGGTCACCCTTGTTGACAGCCTGGCTGATGCTCTTGCAGGCGCGTGCCACCACTTCAAGCAGCAGGCGAAGCTGCGAGGGGATGTGACCGTGGTCGCGCTGCTGTTCGACGAGGTAGCGGGTGAGGGAGATGCGTTTGGTGCTCATGGTGGTGTGGTCGTCGGGTCAGTCGGCCAGTGCGCGGGTGACCACCTCGCGCACGTCGTTGCTCAGGTCGGGCTTGGCCGCGACGCGGGCGATGGCTTCGCGCGCGGCGCTGCGGTAGGGCTCGGCCAGCTTTTTCCAGCGGTCGAGTGCACGGGCGAGGCGGGCTGCCACCTGCGGGTTGAAGGCATCGAGTTCGATCACGCGCTCGCTCCAGAACCGGTAGCCGGCGGCGTCGCTGCGGTGGAAGGCACCCGGGTTGGCGCTGCAGTAGCTGAAGATCACGCTGCGCGCCCGGTTGGGGTTGCGCAGGTTGAAGTCCGGATGGGCCAGCAACTGGCGCACCGCGGGCAGGATGTGGCCACCGCGGTCGCTCGCGCCGGCCTGCAGGGCGAACCATTTGTCGATCACCAGGGCCTCGTGGCGGAACAGGCTGTGGAAGCGTTCCAGCGCGGTGCGCGCCAGCGGGTGCTCACTGCCCACCAGGGCGGCGAGGGCGTTGAAGCGGTCGGTCATGTTGCCGGCGCGCTGGAAGTGCAGCCAGGCGCGCTCGGGCCAGTCCAGCCGCGCGTCGTGGCGCCAGGCCAGGCACAGCATGGACAGGGACAGGCCGGCCAGGGCGCGGCGGCCGGTGCTCACCGGGTCGGGGCGGTAGGCGCCGTTGTCCTTGTGGTGCTCGAAAGCCCAGGCCCAGTCGTCGCGCAGGGCGCTGGCGAGCTGCGCGCGCATGGCCTCACGCACCGCGTGCACGCGCTGCGGATCGACCTCGGCCAGTTGTTCGGCGATGTAGGTCTCGCCGGGCAGGGTGAGCACGAGCTCCTTGAAGGCCGCGTCCAGGCTGTGGTGGCGCAGCACGTCGCGCATGGCCCCGATGAAGGCACCATCGAGCGGGGCGTCGGGTGCGGGGCCTTCGGCCTGGATGGCGTTGAGCGCCCGGCGCAGGGCGAGGCGCTGGCCCGCCTCCCAGCGGTTGAAGGGGTCGGTGTCGTGCGCCAGCAGCGTCAGGAGCTGGGCATCGGTGTAGTCAAAATCCAGCACCACCGGTGCGGAGAAGCCGCGCAGCATCGAAGGCACGGGCTCGGCATCGAGGTTCACGAAGGTGAAGCTCTCGCTGGGCTGCGTGAGCACGAAGGTGCGGGTGCCACTTTCCGGTTGTCCCCAGTGGGCCAGTTGCAGCGGCAACTCGCGCCCGTGTGCGTCGATGAGCCCGAGCGCGACCGGAATCACGAACGGCTCCTTGTGGGCCTGTCCTGGTGTGGGTGCGCAGCTTTGCGTGAGTGTGAGGGTGTAGCTGCGGGCCTGCGCGTCGTACCGGCCTTCGGCGTGCACATGCGGCGTGCCGGCCTGGCTGTACCAGCGCTTGAATTGCGGCAGCAGGCGCGCGAGTTCGGACCCGGGATTGGCGTCGGCGACAGCCTGGGCGAAGTCGTCGCAGGTGACGGCATGGCCGTCGTGGCGCTGGAAATACAGCTTCATGCCGCGCGCGAAACCTTCGCGGCCCACCAGGGTCTGCATCATGCGCACGACCTCGGCGCCTTTCTCGTAGACCGTGACGGTGTAGAAGTTGTTGATCTCGGCGTAGCTGTCGGGCCGCACCGGATGGGCCATGGGGCCTGCGTCCTCGGGGAACTGCGCGGTGCGCAGCACGCGCACGTCCTCGATGCGCTTGACCGCGCGCGCCGAGGGTTCGGCGCACAGGTCCATGCTGAATTCCTGGTCGCGGAAGACCGTCAACCCTTCCTTGAGGCTGAGCTGGAACCAATCCCGGCAGGTGACGCGGTTGCCGGTCCAGTTGTGGAAGTACTCATGCCCCACCACCGACTCGATGTTGGCGAAGTCGGTGTCGGTCGCGGTGGCGCTGTTGGCCAGCACGTACTTCGTGTTGAAGATGTTGAGGCCCTTGTTCTCCATCGCCCCCATGTTGAAGTCGGCGGTGGCCACGATCATGAAGCGCTCCAGGTCCAGCGGCAGGCCGAAGCGGGCCTCATCCCAGGCCACGCTGGCGATGAGCGAGTTCATCGCATGCTCGGTCTTGTCCATGTCCCCTGGACGCACGTACACCTGCAGCAGGTGATCCGTGCCGCTGCGCGACGTGATGCGCTGCTCGCGCGCGACCAACTGGCCTGCGACAAGCGCGAACAGGTAGCAGGGCTTCTTGTGCGGGTCGACCCACTTGGCGAAATGGCGGCCCTCGGGCAGCGTGCCTTCCTCCACCAGGTTGCCGTTGGACAGCAGCACCGGGTAGCGGGCCTTGTCGGCGCGCAGGGTGACGGTGTAGCTCGCCATCACGTCCGGGCGGTCCAGGAAGTAAGTGATGCGGCGGAAGCCCTCGGCCTCGCATTGCGTGAAGAAGGTGCCCTGGCTCACGTAGAGGCCCATGAGCTGGGTGTTCTTCTCAGGCACGCAGGTGGTGAAGATCTCCAGGTCGAAGGGCTCAGGGCCCTCCGGGAGGTTCTCCAGCACGAGCTGCGTACCCTCGATCTTGAAAGAGCAGCCCGCACCGTTGACCAGCACGCGCGCCAGGTTCAGGTCTTCGCCGTCGAGCCGCAGCGCCTGGGCGGTTGCGTCCGGGTTGCGGCGCAGGCGCATCTTGTTGAGCACGCGCGTCTTGGCCGGGTCCAGGTCGAAGCAGAGGTCGACGGTTTCGATCCAATAGGCCGGCGGTGCATAGTCTTCGCGGCGAATCACGGTGGCGGGGCCTTCACGCAATGAACTCATGGGTCAGACCCCTTGTTTGAGGGAAGCTTCAATGAAGGGATCGAGATCGCCATCCAGCACCTTCTGCGTGGCGGATATCTCGACGTTGGTGCGCAGGTCCTTGATGCGGCTGTTGTCCAGCACGTAGGAGCGGATCTGGTGGCCCCAGCCCACATCGGTCTTGCTGTCTTCCAGCTTCTGCTGTTCTTCCTGGCGCTTGCGCAGCTCGTGGTCGTAGAGACGCGAACGCAGGCGCTTCCACGCCACGTCGCGGTTGCTGTGCTGGCTGCGGCCGTCCTGGCACTGCACCACGATGCCGGTGGGGATGTGCGTGAGGCGCACGGCCGAGTCGGTCTTGTTGATGTGCTGGCCGCCCGCGCCGCTGGCGCGGTAGGTGTCCACGCGCACGTCGGCGGGGTTGATCTCGATCTCGATCGAGTCGTCGATCTCGGGGTAGACGAAGATCGAGGCGAAGGACGTATGGCGCCCGCCGGAGGAGTCGAACGGGCTCTTGCGCACCAAGCGGTGTACCCCGGTCTCGGTGCGCAGCAGGCCGTAGGCGTATTCGCCCTCGACCTTGACGGTGGCGCTCTTGATGCCGGCGGTGTCGCCCTCGGTCTCGTCCTCGATGGTGGTCTTGAATCCCTTGCGTTCGGCGTAGCGCAGGTACTGGCGCAACAGCATGCTGGCCCAGTCGCAGGCTTCGGTGCCGCCCGCGCCGGCCTGGATGTCGACAAAGCAGTTCAGCGGATCGGCCGGGTTGTTGAACATCCGGCGGAATTCCAGCTTCTCCACTTCGACAGCGACCTTGGCGGCTTCGGCCTCGATGGTGAGCAGGCCGGCCTCATCGCCGTCCTCGCTGGACATCTCGAACAGCTCGGTGTTGTCGGCCAGTTCGCTGGACAGCCGGTCCAGAACCAGAACGATGTCTTCCAGGGACTTTTTCTCGCGGCCCAGATCCTGGGCCCGCTTGGGGTCGTTCCAGACGGTGGGGTCTTCCAGCGCCGACTCGACCTCCTTCAGTTTCTGGGCCTTGGCATCGTAGTCAAAGATACCTCCGGAGCTCGGCCACCCGGGAGGTCAGGTCCTCGAGCTGGCTGCGGATGGTGTTGGTGCGTTCGGCGTCCATGGTTCTTTTCCTGCGAATCGGGTCAAAACCGCAATTTTCTCATGGGCGCGGCCCGCTGCGGGCCCGCCGGGCTGGGCGTGGCCTCAGAAGCGCCAGGTGGCGCCGACCATGAAGGCGGCCGTGCCCAGCAACTGGACTTCCAGCGCTGCGCGTGGCGAGAGCCGGTAGCCGACCGCGGGAATGATCACCGGGGAGAAGCCGCCGAAGTTGAGCGGTACCTTGTCCTTGTACTGGCCCACGTAGCCATAGATGATGCCGGCGCTGGCGGACACGTAGATGCGGGGCTGTTCCGGGAAGAGGCCGGGCCAGGACTTGCCTATGTAGGCATAGGCCGAGGGCTGGCCAAATGAATTGTTGAACAGGCTGAATCCGCAGAAGCGGTTGTCGGGCAGCAGCCGGGTCAGGCTCAGTGCATAGACGGGGCGGTGCTCTTCCGAGTAAGTCCAGTGGTGGGTGTAGGGTGAAAAGAAGGTCTCGTAGCGTGGTTCGGAACCGGCTGCGGGCTGCTCGATCCCCGGACAGGGCCGCAGATCCATCGCGTGGCTGGACACGGACCAGCCGGCGCCGCAGAGCATGGACGCCCACAGGGCGAGGGTGATCGAGGGGTGCTTGTTCTTGTGCATGGCGGTCCAGTATGCCCGGCACGGGTGCGGGCCCTGCAACAACCCGTAGGCAGCGCGGGGTTCTCGCGCCTACTCGTTGGGGGCGGCAAGGAAGTCTTCGACGAGCCTGGCCAGTTCGCCGGGCTGGTCGTGGTGCATCATGTGGCCCGCATCCTGGACCAGGGCCTGGCGCAGCCGCGGCACGGACTGCAGACGCTCCTCGAACTGCGCGAGTGTGTACTTGCCCTTCCACCACAGGCCCAGGCTGTCGTCGCTCGCCGTCACCACGAGCACCGGCGCACTGATGCGGCGGTAGAGCTCCAGTGCTTCATCGACGCGGAACAGCTGTGCGCTGATCACCTTGTGCGCCGCATCGCCAAGGATGGCCCATTCGCCGTCCGCGTTCGGCGCCGCCCATTGGCGTGCCAGCCAGTCGGCCTTGTCCCGGGGCAGGCGGGGGTTGGTCTTCATCAGGCGTTCGGCCACGCCTTCGGCGGACGCGTAGCGCTTGAGGTCGCTTTCGCCCCGGTGCAGAGCCTTGATCTCGTCGATCCATTGTGCGTAGCGGCCCGGTGCCTGCGCGGCCCGCGTTTTTGGCATGCCGAAGCCTTCGAGGTTGACCAGGCGGCGGATGCGCTGGGGCCGCACACCTGCGTACATCATGGACAGGTTGCCGCCCATGCTGTGTCCCACCAGATCCACGGGCTGGTCGCCCACCACGCGGTCGAGAAGGATGTCCAGGTCTGCCAGGTAGTCGGGGAACCAATAGGCGTCGGGGGCGGGGCCTTCGCTGCGCGTGTGGCCATAGCCTCGCCAATCTGGCGCGATGATCCAGCGCTCGGTGCGCATGGCGTCCACCATGAACTGCCAGGACGCTGACACGTCCATCCAGCCATGCACCAGAACCAGCGGTGTCTGGCCTGCCTCGCGCCGTCCCCAAGTACGCAGGTGGTAGTTGAGCTGGCGGACCGGGACGAACTCGCTGTGGGAGAGGCGGCGGGCTTGGTACATCCAATGGATCATAAAGAACACGAGCGCGACAAGCCGTCAGGCCAGTCAAGCCCGGGACAAGTGCCGCGCATGGCGCGCAAAGCACAAGGCCCGGCAAAGCCGGGCCTTGTGGCTCTCGCAGGGGAGCGGGTTCAGCGTGCGGCGGTCTGCGCGGGCTCTGCCACGTAGATCTCCACGCGGCGGTTGGCCGCGCGGCCGGCGGGGGTGCCGTTGTCGGCCACCGGTTCGCGCGAGCCGCGCCCATCGGTGGTAAAGCGCGCCGGGGACACGCCGCGCGCCACGAGGTAGTCGCGGGTGGCGTTCGCGCGGTCGAAGGACAGCGGGTTGTTGATGGCGTCGCTGCCGGTGCTGTCGGTGTGGCCGATGATGGCCACCTGCGTCACCTGGTTGCTCTGCAGCGTGGTGGCGAATTGGTTGAGCACACCGCCCAGGGCGGGATTGATGGCGGAGCGGCCGGTGGCGAATCCCGCATCGGCCGGAATGTCGAGCTTGAGGCGGTTGTCCGCCGTCTGGCTCACGCCAATGCCCGTACCCTGGGTGGCTTGTTCCATCGCGCGCTTCTGCTCCTGCATGCGCGTCGACCAGATGTAGCCGCCCAGCGCGCCCGCGCCGGCGCCGATGACGGCGCCCTTTGTAGCGCCCTTGGAGCCGCCGGTGAGGCCGCCCAGCACCGCACCCGCCACGGCGCCTATGCCTGCGCCCTTGGCCGAGTCGGACTGGGTTTCGCTCATGTTGGCGCAGCCGGCCAGGGCGATGGCTGCGGCCAGGGTGGTGAAGGTGAGGGCACGGGTGAGACGGTTGCTGTTCGAATTCATGGTTTTCTCCACTGCGTTATTGAGGGTCACGGCCGGTCGTCCGTGCTTTCGGCGGTGATCGCCGAGGCCCTAAACTTACACCCTGTCTGCAGGGCGTGCCTGTAGGAATTGACCGACTTTACAAAAACTTTCATGAACACTGTTTCTCTGGGTGGCAGCGGGTTGCAGGTCACACCGATCTGCATGGGCACCATGACGTTTGGCCAGCAGGTCGATGAGGCTTCGGCGCACCGCATCCTGGACCGTGCGGTCGAGCGCGGCCTGAATTTCCTGGACACCGCCGAGATGTACTCGGTGCCCGCGCGTGCCGAAACCTACGGCGCTACCGAGACCATCCTTGGCAACTGGTTCGCCCAGCGCCCTGGCCTGCGTCAGAAGCTGGTGCTGGCCACCAAGGTGGCCGGCCCTTCGCGGGGCATGCCCTGGATCCGTGGGGAAGTGGCGGGCCTGACCCGGGCCGAGATCGTCCAGGCTTGCGAGAAGAGCCTGCGCCGCTTGCAGACGGACACCATCGACCTCTATCAGATCCATTGGCCGGCGCGCAATGTGCCCATGTTCGGTGCCACCGCGTTCGACCCCTCCAAGGACCGCGACTGCGCGTCCGTCCAGGAGCAACTGGAAGCCATGGCCGAGTTGGTGCGCGCGGGCAAGGTGCGGGCCATCGGCTTGTCCAACGAGACACCTTACGGCGTGCACGAGTTCGTCCGTGTCGCGGAGCAACTGGGCCTGCCGCGCGTGGCCACGGTGCAGAACCCGTACTGCCTGATCAACCGGAGTTATGAGAACGGGTTGGACGAGACCTGCCATCGCCTGGGGGTGTCGCTGCTGGCGTATTCGCCGCTGGGCTTCGGCCTGCTCAGCGGCAAGTATGACCAGAGCGGCCTGGTCGGGGACGCCGGGCGCCTGGCCCTGTTCGAGTCCATGCGCAAGCAGCGCTGGGGCCGGCCCGAGGCGCTGGATGCCGCGCGCCGCTACAACGCGCTGGCGAGCGAACACGGGCTCACGCCCACGCGCATGGCACTGGCCTTCTGCTACGCCAACTGGCGCGTGGCCAGCACCATCATCGGTGTGACGACTCAGGCCCAGCTCGATGAATGCCTGGACGCCTGGGGCACCACGCTGTCGCCCGAACTGCTGGCCGCGATCGACGCGATTCGCCAGGGTGCACGCGATCCCGCCCAGTAGGCACGCACAGACACACGGAACTTGGCCAAGAAGCCGCACGTCAGCGAAACCCCCGCCACCGCCTGGCTCAAGGCGCATGGCGTGGCGTTCAGCGAGCATCCCTACGAGTACCTGGAGCACGGTGGCGCGCTGCACAGCGCGCAGGTGCTGGGCCTGGACCCGTTCGCGGTGGTCAAGACCCTGATCATGCAGGACGAGACCGCGCGACCGCTGGCGGTGCTCATGCACGGCAACCGCACGGTGTCGACCAAGAACCTGGCGCGCCAGATCGGCGCCAAGGCCGTTGAGCCCTGCAAGCCCGAGGTGGCCAACCGCCACAGCGGCTACCTCGTGGGCGGCACCTCGCCGTTCGGGCTCCGCCGTGCCATGCCGGTCTACGTGCAGTCCAGTGTGCTGGTCTTGCCGCGCATCTGGATCAACGGCGGCCGCCGGGGCTATCTGGTGGGCATCGAACCCTCGGTGCTGACAGGCCCGCTGGGCGCGGCGGCGGTGGACTGCGCGCTGGCAGAATGAAACGCCACGACCCACCGCGAGGTGCCGCGTCGTCACGAGAATGAAGACCGAACCGAGGATATTCCCATGGCAATGACTTACCCACTGCTGGCCACGCTGGCGGCCTACCTGATCGGCTCGCTGTCCTTCGCTGTCCTGGTCAGCCGCACCATGGGTCTGGCCGATCCACGAACCTACGGCAGCAAGAACCCGGGTGCCACCAACGTGCTGCGCTCGGGCAGCAAAGCGGCGGCCATCGTCACACTCCTGCTGGATGCGCTCAAGGGCTGGGTGCCGGTGGTGGTCGTGAAGGGCTGGGGCGAGGCGTGGGGCCTGGGCGATGGCACAGTGGCGCTGGTCGGGCTGGCGGCTTTCCTGGGCCATCTCTACCCTGTCTTCTTCCGCTTCCAGGGCGGCAAAGGGGTGGCCACCGCAGCCGGCGTGATCGTGGGCCTTCAGCCCTGGCTGGGCCTGGCCTCGCTAGCGACCTGGGCGATCATCGCTTTCTTCTTCCGCTATTCCTCGCTCGCGTCGATCGTCACCGCGGTGTTTGCGCCCGCCTATTTCCTGCTCGGGAAGGGCGTGGCGTGGGATGCTCCCGGCGTGCAGGTGATCAGCCTCACGGTCATGGCGCTGCTGCTGGTATGGCGGCATGCGGAGAACATCAACCGCCTGATCGCAGGCAAGGAAAGCAAGCTGGGAGCGAAAAAGCCATGAACGAACCCCGACCCATTCAACGCATCGGCATGGCCGCGCGCTACAGCGAGGCCGCGGTGTTCGGCGGCGTGGTCTACCTGGCCGGCATGGTGCCCGAGCGGGGCGATGCCGACATCCGGGGCCAGACGGAGGATGTGCTGGAGCAGGTGCAACAGCGCCTGCGCGAGGCCGGCAGCGACAAGTCCCGCATCCTGCGTGCACAGATCTATCTGGCCGACATCGGCGAGATCGGGGTCATGAACGAGGTGTGGGATGCCTGGGTGGTGCCCGGCGCCGCGCCGCCGCGTGCCACCGTGCAGGCGGCGCTGGCGCAGTCCCACTACCGCATCGAGATCGTCGTCACCGCCGCGACCCTGTAGGGTTGGTGCCCGGCCTCACAGGGCTTGGCCGCGTCGTCAGTAGCGCCGTTCCAGCGTGAGCTGGTCGTTGTTGCGTTGCATCTGGAAGCGCGTGAGGAAGCTGTTGCCCAGCAGCACGAAGGGCATGGCTTGAGGCAGCACCAGGCCGGGCACGTCGTACACCATGGCCTCGCCGACCTTGATGCTGGCCAGTCTGACCTCGTAACCCGCCACCGCGCCGTTGGCCGTGCTGACCTTGACCTTGCGACCTTTGTCAAAGGCCAGGTTGATGCGGCGCGCGTCCGACTCGCTGAGGATCACCAGCGTGGCGCCGGTGTCGACCATGAACTGCACCTCCCGGCCATTGATCTGGCCTGGTGGCATGAAGTGACCCTGTGCATCGGCGGTCATCACGATGCGCTGCGGGCCTGCCTCTGCATCGGTCTTGCCGCGGCCCACGCTGACCGGAGCATCGCCCACGCGCAAGGTTTGCCGCTGGCCATTGACCTCGATCACAGCCACTTCGCCCTGCGCACTGAGCAGGCGCACACCCTGGTGGAGCTGCCCTGGCGTGAGAAAGCGCGGTGCCCCGCCGTCGATGACCAGCAGCGCCCGTCCGTTGGACAGGCCCGAGAGCGTGACCTGCTGCGCCAGCGCTGGCAGCGCCAGGCCCGCTAAGCCCAGCAACGCGACAGCGGGCGAGATACGCATCTAGTCGCGAAAATTGTTGAAGGACAGCGGCAGGTCCTTGAGCTCGCTGCGGATCAGTGCCATGGCCGCCTGCAGGTCGTCGCGCTTGGCGCCGCTCACGCGCACCGCATCACCCTGGATGGCGCCCTGCACCTTGAGCTTGCTGCCCTTGAGAATCTGCTGGACCTTCTTGCCGTCCTCGGTGCTGACGCCGTTCTTGACCTTGATGGCTTGTCTGACCTTGTCGCCACCCGCCTTCTCGACCTTGCCGGCTTCGAGGAAGCGCACGTCCACGCCACGCTTGGCGAGCTTGCCGCGCAGCACGTCGTCGATCTGCTGGAGCTGGAAGTCGGCATCGCCGTGCAGCACGATTTCCTTCTCTTTCTCCTTGAACTCGATGGCCGCGCTCGTGCCCTTGAAGTCGAAGCGCGTACCGATCTCGCGCGCAACCTGGTCGATGGCGTTCTTTACTTCCACGAAATTGGCTTCAAGGACGGTGTCAAAAGAAGGCATGGCGTTCTCGGATCAGGAAGAAGAAGAGGAGGAGGAAGAAGACAGGGAGATGATGTCCCGGTAGAAGTCGATGATCTTCTGCTTGGAGCTGCCCATGACGCGTGCGCTCCAGACCAGCTTGCGGTCCTTGTTGTCGGCGATCACTTCGGCATCGCGCAGGGCCAGCAGCTTCTCGGGCTTGATGTCCAGCCCGCACAGCGTGATGGCCGCCAGCTTCTCGCGCCGCGCGCGCACCCAGGGAAAGAGGGCCTTGATGTAGAGCCACGCGGGCAGGTGAAACATGAACTCGTTGGGGAACTTTACCGCGAAGGATTTCGGGATGCGCTCCATGTGCGGTTGCGCGGCCCAGCTGATGAAGCGTTCGTCGGCCACCATGGGGCGGAAGCCGAAGTCGGGGTGGCGTTCGTAGAGCTCTCGGAAGCGCCGTGCGATGTAGGTGCAGCGCGCCGGATGGAAGACCACCACCGAGGAGTTGCCCCTGGCGTATTTTCGGCCCTTGGTCGCGCGCCATATGGCACGGCCGATGCGGCCGAAGGGAATGATGGCGCTTTGCAGCATCAGCACCGTGTCCTGGTCTTTCATGAATCCCACGGCCTCGCCCATGTCTCCCATGATGACGGTGTCCAGATCGATGTAGACCACAGGCAGGTCCTGCGGCAGCACGCCTTCCTCGAACATGGCCAGCTTGGCCTGGCAGCCCACCGACTTGAAGGGCTTCTGCATGTAGAAGGGCGGGAATAGCCGGGTCTGCACATGGGGGAGCAGGCCGGCCTTGGGTTCGTCGCAGATGAGCACGAAGCGTGGCACGCTGCGGCTGTGCGCCGTGATGCGCTCGATGAGGTGGTTGATCAGCGTCACCGGGTATTTGGTGCCCCAGCACACCAGCACGCATTGCCAGGTGGGGTCTTGGGCGGGCCTGCTGGCGGGCCTGTCGGCGGCGGAATTCATGGACAGACGAAGGGGGGCTTGGCGCCCGGTCCGAGCGCGGGCGGGTGAGACAATCGAAGGATGATAGTCGAGAACCAGGTTCCTCTACAGGCCTACAACAGCTTTGGCATCGTCGCTCGCGCGCTGCATCTGGCCCGGGTCCGCGACGAGGCGGACGTTGGTGCGCTCATGGCCGGCAGTGCATGGCCGGTGCTGACGCGCGAAGCCCCGCCTTTCGTGTTGGGTGGCGGCAGCAACCTGGTGATCACCGGTGATGTGCGCGCGCTCGTGCTCAAGGTCGAGATCGCCGGGCGTCGCCTGGTCGAGGAGACCGCCAGAGGGTGGGTGGTGGAGGCTGGTGCCGGAGAAAACTGGCACGGCTTCGTGCGTTGGACGCTGGAACAGGGCTGGCCGGGGCTGGAGAACCTGGCGCTGATTCCCGGCACTGTTGGCGCCTCGCCGGTGCAGAACATCGGAGCCTATGGCGTGGAGTTGCAGGACCGTTTTCACAGCCTCGATGCCATCGACCTGCAGACCGGACAGCGCTTCACGCTGGACGCGGCGCAATGCGGGTTCGGCTACCGGGACTCGGTGTTCAAGCACGCCCCTTCGGACGCGCGCGGCATGGGGCTGGCCGGACGTGCGCTCATCACCCGCGTGCGCTTCTGGCTTCCCCGGCCCTGGAAGCCTGTGCTCGGGTACGCGGACCTGGAGCGCAAGACCGCCGAAACCGGCATCCATGCGCCCGATGCCCGGAAGATCTTCGACTGGATCTGCGCCATCCGCAGCGCCAAGCTGCCCGACCCCGCGGTGATCGGCAACGCGGGCAGTTTCTTCAAGAACCCCACGGTCTCTCCCGAGCAGTGCGCGGACATCATCGCGCGCGACCCCAAGGTGGTGCACTACCCGATGGCCGACGGCAGCATCAAGCTGGCCGCGGGCTGGCTCATCGATGCCTGCGGCTGGAAAGGCCGCGGCGTGGGCAATGCCGGTGTGTACGAGCGCCAGGCCCTGGTGCTGGTCAACCGGGGCGGTGCTACCGGTGGCGAGGTGATGACCCTGGCCAAGGCGATCCAGACCAGCGTCTACGAACGCTTCGGCATCCTGCTGGAACCCGAGCCCGTGGTGGTCTGAGAGGCCGGTCGCGGACCGATGGCCCCCGTGTTCGAGGGGGTGGCCCGCAAATGCGGGGTACCCGCGCAGCCTGTGCGTTGCTAACTTCCTGGCGATGCCTTGAGGGGGATTTCCCTTCGGCATTTCAATGCTATGGAAAGGGGAGCAACATGCGAGGGAACATGCGTTGGTGGTCTGTGCTCCTGCTGGGGACTCTGGCGGCGTGCGGCGGCGGAGGCGACGGCGGCGGGGCGGGCAGCAATGGTCCTCTGGTCACCGGAGCGGCGGTGAAAGGACCGGTCGAAGGGGCTTCGGTCTGCGTGTACGCCGTCAGCGGCGGCACCAGGGGCGCACGCATCGACCTTTCCGGAGCGCAGGTGGTCAATGGGTGCTACGTGACGCAGGCCGATGGTGTCTACCGTCTGGCACTGCCTGCCGGCTCCAGTGGCGACGTGGTCATCGAGGCCAGTGGCGGGCGCTACTGCTCGGACGAGCAACCGGTGACGGCAGGTACCTGCGGTGGTGGGGCCACGCTGACATCACTCGCCGGCCAGACCATGGTGACCGCGGTCACCTTGCCGGCCGTGGGCGCCTCGGTCCAGGCCTATGCCACGCCACTGACCACCGCGGCGTTCAACGCGACCACGGGCGTGTTCAGCGCCGCCGCGTTCGACGCCCAGTTCGGTACCTTGGTGGGGCAGATCGTGGGCGTGGGCAGCGGCCTCACGCCGGCCACGCCGCCCACTGCGGCGAACTCGCCCTTCCTGTCGCAACTGGCGAACTACCTGCAGTCGGGTGGCAACTGGCAGCAGATGCTGGCGGCGCTGCAAGGCGGCAACCTGCCGTCGCAGGGCGGCGGTGGGGGGCCGGGGTCGTCGGCCGGTGGCAGCGTCGCGCTGGCCGCGCCTTTTGATTTCTCCGGCAACCCGTCGGACGAAGCCATCATGCAGACCATGGCGGGTGAATACGACGTGGCCATCGTCAACGCCATCGACGCGGCACAGACGGGGCCGGGCAAGCTGGTTGTGGCGTACACGGGCGGTGACGGCGCGGTGACCGTGACCCTCAAGGACGCAGGTGGCAACGTGCTGGTCTCGCGCAGCGCGCCGGCGCTCTCCGACCGCAATTGCGCAGACGGCCGGTGCATCAACCTGTGGGACAGCGCGACCGGCTATGGGGGTGGAGGGCGCCGACTCGGTGTCTACAACTACTACGACGCCGGCAACAGCAGCGTCAGTCCCGTGGCCTATGCGCAGGTCAGTTTCCTGCCGACCGGGCACCTGATGGGCCATGTGGGTACCTACGACATCCGCAACGGCGTGCATGCCTATGGCGGCGCCGTGCCCGCGCAGTTCGCCACACTGGCCGGAACCTATGCGGGTACCGAGCAGACCCAGTTGTGCGGTGCGGGCAACCCGGTGCTGGTGGACATCACGGCCGGGGGCAGCATCCGGGTGCAAGGGCTGTCGTCGGTGAGCTGCCAGGCTCAGGACATGAGCGCGCAATGGGATGGCCAGGACGACTTCATCGCCGTGGAGCCCTCGGGCGACATCCTGCTCAAGCTCAACAGCCGCTTCATCGGCGGTTCGCAGCCCGGTGGTGGCATCACACTCAAGCTGGCGACGTCGCAGTCGCCCACCAGCTTCACCGAGGCCGCATTGACGCTGGCGGGCGCGGCGGGCGGGGTGACCACCGTCAACGCGGTGCGCCAATGAGGCCGCGCCGGGCCGCCTCCAGGGTGGCCTCGGCCCGCGAGTTGATGTTGAGCTTGCGGTAGATGTCCTTGACGTAGCCCGAGACCGTGTGGCGCGACAGCCCCAGCAGTTGCGCTACCTCGGGCAGCGTGTGCCCTTGCGCGATCACCGCGAGCACCTCGGATTCGCGCGCCGACAGTGCCACCGGCGGTGGTGTGCTCGCCGTGGAGCGGAATTGCGCGAGCAGCCGGCGCGCGATGGCCGGAGACAGCGGGGGCTGGCCTTGTGCGATGCGCTGGAGCATCCCCACCAGTTCCGCCACGGTCTGGTCCTTGAGCAGGTAGCCCCGCGCACCCGCGCGCAGCGAGGCAAAGAGGTGCTCGTCGTCGTCGAAGATGGTGGTCACCACCGTCATGCATGCGGGCTGCGTTTGCGCGAGGTCTGCCACGATGTCGATTCCCGAGCCGTCGGGCAACTCCAGATCGATCAAGGCGATGTCGGGCCGCATGTGGGCCAGGTGGCTGCGCGCCTGCGCGCAGGTGTCCGCCCGTGTGATGGCGATGCCATGGAAGCTCTCGGCGAGGGCCTGCGCCAGCCAATCCTGCGCGTGGAGGTGGTCTTCTAGGATCAGGGCGGATTGCATGGGAAACCGATGATACCGGTGCAAGGTATGCAAGCCATTCCCTAGAATGGCGCGCGCCATGCCCTTTCCTTCCTCCCCGCGTACGTTGCAGGCCTTCGGGGTCCTTCTGGTCCTGGCCTGTCTGTTGACCAGCCTGGCACTGGCGTTGCAGGCACCGGTCACGGGCCTGCGCCTGACCGTGGCCGACGGCGGCGCCGTGGTCGTGCATGGCGAGGTGCCGCCCCGGGTGGACCTGGCGCCGGGGCAGCGGCTGGTGTCGTTGGCCGGTGTCGATCTGCGTGCGGACCTGCTGATCGAAGAACCTGACCAGTTGCCTGATTGGGGGCGCTACGGCGCTTTCATGGCCGACATGACGCGACTGGCGCGGGCCATGCCGCCCGGCGGCGAGGTGGTCGCCGTGCTGGACGATGGCCGCAAGGTGAGCCTGCCCGTGCAGACGCGAAGCTGGCTGGCGTTGCCGGCCTTGTTCTGGTTCCAGGCCGGTGTAGGGGTGCTTTGCTTTCTGCTGGCCTACGGGGTGTGGGTGTTCCGCTGGCACGACGCGGCGGCGCGCCACTTTGCCGTTTGCGGCCTGAGCGTGATGGTCTCCGCCTGCAGTGCCGCCGTCTACAGCACGCGCGAACTGGCGCTGGATGGCGACTGGTTTCGCGCGCTGTCGGTCGCGAACCACGGTGGCGCGATGTTGTTCACCGCCGCCTTGCTCGCCTTGCTGTGGCACTACCCGACCCGTCTCGCGCGGCGCAGCCCGGCCGCGCCGATCTACCTGGTGGCGGGCCTGGCCACGCTGGCGTTTGGCTGCAAGACCTTTGACGCGCCGAGTACCGGCTTCCTGGTCCTGCTGGCGATGTTCGCGCTCACCTTTGCCGTTGCCGCGGTGCAGTGGCGGCGCACGCGCGGGCGGCCGCTGGAGCGCGCCGCGCTCCAGTGGTATCTGCTGTCGATCTACCTCGGGACCGGGTTCTTCGCGGCCGGCATCCTGCTGCCGGTGGCGCTGCGTGCGCAGCCCCTGGCCAGCCAGGGGCTGATGTTCGGGGTGTTCCTGTTCATGTTCGCGGGCATTGCGCTGGGCATCCTGCGCTACCGGCTGTTTGACCTGGACCGCTGGTGGTTTGGTGCCTGGAGCTGGTTTCTGGGTGGTCTTTGCGTGCTGTTGCTGGACCTTGCGCTGGTGTCACTCTTCGACATGTCGCAGGCCGGTGCGTTGAGCCTGTCATTGGCCTTGCTCGGGTGGGTCTACTTCCCCGTGCGCCAGTGGCTGTGGGCTCGTCTGGCCGAGCGCCGTGCCTGGCAGGACCCGGACTCGCTGGGTCGCTCGCTCGAGCACCTGGCCGCCGCGCCGGATGCGGGCCAGCTGGCGCAGCGTTGGCACCAGGTGCTGCGCGAGGAGTTCGCGCCGTTGGAGCTTCGGGTGCCGGATGCGCGTGCGTCCGATGGCCGGACCGTGACGATCGAGGAGAACGGCCTGGCGCTGCGTTTGCCCGGCATCGACGGACCCGGCGCCGGGGAGGGCGGTGTGCTGCTGCGCATGCCGCAGTCCGGGGCGCGGCTGTTCCGTCGCGCCGACGTGGCCCGCGCCGACGTGCTCTGGCGCATGGCGCGCCATGTGCAGGAGGCCATGCTGCGTCGCGAGCAGGACGTGCAGGCCGAGCGGCGGCGCATCATGCGTGACCTGCACGACGACCTCGGCGCGAAGCTGCTTTCGCTGAGTTACCTGGGCCAGGAGGAGGCGCGCCAGATAGCGCGCTCTGCCATGCAGGACATGCGCGACGTGCTGGCAGCCCTCTCGGCCAGCCCTTGCGGGTTGGACGAGGCCTTGCAGGCGTGGCAGGCCCAGACCCGCGAACGGCTGGCCCCGTTGTCGCGCTCCCTGGACTGGCGGCAGGACCCTGTGCCCCAAGGCCTGTGCCTGAGTGCCCGCCAGTACACCAACCTGGGGCGCATCCTGCGCGAGGCCGTGACCAACAGCCTCAAGCATGCGGACGCGCAGACGGTCCGCGTGGTCTGGCGCCTGGCGTCGGGGCGCCTGCTGCTTAGCGTGGAAGACGAGGGCGCGAAGGACACCACGGCCACGCCAACGCAAGCCCGCTCGATCAGCGAACGGGTGCGCGACCTGGGGGGCACGGTGACGTGGTCTTCCGGTTCGGCGGGCGGCACCGTCGTGGAGGTCGAGGTGCCGCTTCACCCGACAAGCTGAACCCGCAACGGCGGTTCAGTTGCCCTTCTTCACGCCGTCGGTGAGTTGGGGCAGCACCGCACTGCCGCCCGACAGCAGGCCGCTGCGTGTGTAGACGCCCAGCTTGGCGCGGGTGTCGGTGATGTCGAGGTTGCGCATGGTGAGCTGGCCGATGCGGTCCAGCGGCGAGAACGGCGCATCCTCCACCTTTTCCATGCTCAGGCGCTCGGGTGCGTAGGTGAGGTTGGGGCTCTCGGTGTTGAGGATGGAGTAGTCGTTGCCCCGGCGCAGTTCGAGCGCGACCTCGCCGGTGACGGCGCGGGCGACCCAGCGCTGTGCCGTCTCGCGCAGCATGATGGCCTGGGGGTCGAACCAGCGGCCCTGGTAGAGCAGGCGGCCCAGGCGCAGGCCGTTGATGCGGTACTGCTCGATGGTGTCCTCGTTGTGGATGCCGGTCACCAGGCGTTCGTAGGCGATGTGCAGCAGCGCCATGCCAGGGGCTTCGTAGATGCCACGGCTCTTGGCCTCGATGATGCGGTTCTCGATCTGGTCACTCATGCCCAGGCCGTGCCGCCCGCCGATTTCGTTGGCCTTGAGGAACAGGTCCACCGCGGAGTCGAAGCTCTGGCCGTTGAGCGCGACCGGCTGGCCGTCCTCGAAGCGCACGGTGACTTCCTCTGCCTTGACGTCGACCTCCGGCTTCCAGAACGCCACGCCCATGATGGGGTTGACGATGCGGATGCCCGAGTTCAGGTGCTCCAGGTCCTTGGCCTCGTGCGTGGCCCCCAGCATGTTGCTGTCGGTGCTGTAGGCCTTTTCCACCGACATCTTGTAGTCGAAGCCGTTGGCGATCAGGAACTCGCTCATTTCCTTGCGTCCGCCGAGCTCGTCGATGAAGGTCTGGTCCAGCCAGGGCTTGTAGATCTTCAGGCTGGGGTTGGTCAGCAGGCCATAGCGGTAGAAGCGCTCGATGTCGTTGCCTTTGAAGGTGCTGCCATCGCCCCAGATGTGGACGTCGTCCTCCTTCATGGCGGCCACCAGCATGGTGCCGGTGACGGCACGGCCCAGCGGCGTGGTGTTGAAGTAGGTGATGCCGCCCGTGCTGATGTGGAAGGCGCCGCTCTGTATGGCAGCGATGCCTTCGTGCGCGAGCTGCAGCCGGCAATCGACCAGGCGCGCTTTCTCGGCGCCGTAGGCCATGGCCTTGCGCGGGATCTCGTCGTAGTCGCTTTCGTCAGGCTGGCCGAGGTTGGCGGTGTAGGCGTAGGGCAGGGCACCCTTCTTTTTCATCCACAGCAGTGCGGCGGAGGTGTCCAGCCCGCCGGAGAAGGCGATGCCGACTTTCTGTTTCGTGGGGAGGTTCTGGAGAATGGTGGCCATGGGCGTTGCTCCGGCGGTTCAACCGAAGTGGCAGATGTAGTGGTAGGGCTCGCTCACGCGGATGTCGAAGCTGCTGTTGCCAGGCACGCTGAATTGCTCGCCCGGGCCTGAACGGACCCAGGTGTCGCTGCCGGCGAGGCGGTACTCGCAGCTCCCGGCCACGCACTCCATGATTTCAGGCGCCCCGGTCTTGAACGTGAGGGCGGCGGGCAGCACCACGCCGACCGATTTCTTCGTGCCGTCGGCCAGGGTGATGCCGTGGCTGACGCACTTGCCGTCGAAGTACACGCTGGCCTGGGTCTGGACGGTCACGCCGTCGAATTGGGTGGTGCTCATGGTGGCGGGGAGGGTGAGTGACGGTAGGGAGAGAAAGAAAAAGGCGAAACCGCGATTTTAGGTCGCTTGCTCTTGCCGGCCTGAGCCGGCTTCAGATCCGCCGCTGCCAGTCGACGGCGTCGAAGCCCACGGTGATGCTGCCGTCGGCCCATTCCACCACCGGCCGCTTGATCACGCTGGGGTTCTCCAGCGCGAGCGCGCGGGCCGGGCCCGGCCCGTCCACGGCAGAGCGCGTGGCTTCGTCGAGCTGGCGCCAGGTCGTGCCCTTGCGGTTGATGACGGTTTCCCAGCCGGCGGCAGCGAGCCAGCGGTCCAGGGCCGCCGTGGGCACGCCCTGTTTCTTGAAGTCGTGAAAAACGTGGGCGACGCCGTGGTCGGTGAGCCAGGTGCGGGCCTTCTTCACGGTGTCGCAGTTGGGGATGCCATGGACGGTGATCATGGGCGGCATTGTCCGGCATCCGCTGGGCCGGCGCGATGGGACAATCTCGACCATGCTCGACATTCCCGTGCCCCCCCATCCCACCACGCTGGCCGAGTGGCTGGCCCATGCCGAACGACTGCACCCGGTCACCATCGACATGGGGCTGGAGCGCGTGCAGCGTGTGGCGCGCCGCATGGGGCTGGCGCTGGACTGCCCCGTGATCACCGTCGCCGGGACCAACGGCAAGGGCAGCACCTGCGCCATGCTGGAGTCCATCTACGCCCAGTCGGGTTACCGCACCGGTGTCTACACCTCGCCCCACCTGGTGCATTTCGAGGAGCGTTGCCGCATCGCCGGGGAGCCGGTGGCGGCGTCCGAACTGCTGCCTTCCTTCGCGGAAGTGGAAGCGGCACGCCTGGGTCAATCGGGCGACGATGGACAGGGCGAGGTCAGCCTGAGCTATTTCGAGTTCACCACCCTGGCCATTCTGCGCACGCTCTCGCGCAACGGGCTGGACTTGGCGATTCTGGAGATCGGCCTGGGCGGCAGGCTCGACGCGGTCAACATCGTCGATCCAGACTGCGCCGTGATCACCAGCATCGCCCTGGACCACATGGCCCTGCTGGGCAACGACCGCGAGGCCATCGGCTTCGAGAAGGCCGGGATCATGCGCACCGGCCGCCCGGTGGTGGTGAGCGACCCGGTGCCGCCGCAGAGCGTGCTGGACCGGGCGCTGGAGATCGGTGCCGAGCTCTGGCGCGTGGGCCGCGATTTCCATTTCGCTGGCGACCAGCAGCAATGGGGTTGGGCCATGCATCCTTCGCACGGCGGCCGGCGCTACAGCGGCCTGGCCTACCCCGCGCTGCGCGGTGCAAACCAACTCGTCAACGCCTCGGGCGTGCTGGCGGCTGTGGAGGCCTTGCGCGGTCGCCTTCCCGTGACCGCGCAAGCCGTGCGCAACGGACTGGCCATGGTCGAGCTGCCAGGCCGCTTCCAGATCGTGCCCGGCAGTCCCGCGCTGGTGCTGGACGTGGCGCACAACCCGCATTCCGTGGCGGCGCTGGCGGAAAACCTCGACGCCATGGGCTTCTACCCAGGAACCCATGCGGTGTTCGGGGCCATGGCCGACAAGGACCTGGGTGCCATGCTGGAGCGCATCGCGCCGCTGATCGACCACTGGTACCTGACCGATCTTCCCTTGCCCAGGGCCAGCAGCGCGGCGGCGCTGGCCACCCTGCTGGACGGCCAGCCTGCCACCGCGCCGGGGGGGCAAAGCAGGGTGGCGGGCCAATATCCCGACCCCATGACGGCGCTGCGCGCGGCGGTCTCGCGCGCGGACCCCGCTGATAGAATCGTGGTCTTCGGATCCTTCTACACCGTGGGCGGCGTTTTGCAGGATGGTGTGCCCCGGATGTCGGCCAAACACCTGCCAGGCTGAGCCCCTCCCCCACGGACCGGATCGATCCTCCGCCAGGCCTTTCATGGCGACACGGTCCCACCCCGAATGTTCAAATCCCGTTCAGGCTCCCAGGGCAACGCCTCGACACCGCCACCGCAGAGCATCGAGGCCGTGCGCCGGCGTGCGCGCCACCGCCTGATCGGCGCCAGCGTGCTGGTGCTGGTGGGGGTGGTCGGTTTTCCGCTGCTCTTCGACACCCAGCCGCGCCCCATTCCGGTCGACATTCCGATCGAGATCCCCTCGCGCTCCGGCGCCGCCCGGCCGCCCGTCGCCGCTGCTGCGCCAGCAGCCTCCGCCAAGGCAGCTGCACCCGCACCCGCGCCCAGCCCAGCGCCCAAACCCGCTGCCGAGGGTGTGCACGCCCGCGAGAGCCTGGGTGCCAAGGAAGAGGTGGTGGAAGCCGCGCCGGCGGCACGACCCGCTGCCGCTCCCACACCGGCACCTGCCCCGGCTCCGGCGCCCGCACCTTCTCCCGCTCCAACCCCGGCCAAGGCGCCGGCCGCAGCACCCCCCGCGTCGTCGGATGCCGCGCGCGCCAAAGCCCTGCTGGAGGGCAAGCCCGCGCCGGCCGCCGCCGCCGCCAACGCCGAGCGCCTGGTGGTGCAGGTGGGGGCGTTCTCCGAAGAGTCCGGCGCCCGCGAGGTGCGTCAGAAACTCGAAGCCGCCGGCCTCAAGACCTATACCCAGGTGGCCCAGACTTCCGATGGCCGGCGCATCCGGGTGCGCCTGGGGCCGTTCGACAGCCGCGCCGAAGCCGACAAGGCGGCCGCCCGCGTCAAGGCCCTGGGCCTGACCGCGGCGGTGCTCACGCTCTGAGCGGCGCGGCGCGAGCGGCGGAGTCGGCGACCATGGTGACCACGGACTGGGTGCTGTTGGCGGTGTTGCTGGTGTCCGTGCTGATCGGCATCTGGCGAGGACTGGTCTACGAGGTCCTGTCGCTGGCGAGCTGGGTGGTGGCCTTTGTGGCGGCGCAGGCGTTCGCGGACGATGTGGCCGCCCGGCTGCCGATGGACGGACTGTCCGAGCCGTTGCGCCTGGCGGCGGCGTTTCTGCTGGTGTTCATTGCCGCGGCCTTCGCCGGTGGCCTGGTGGCCTGGCTGGTCAAGAAGCTGGTGACCACCGTGGGCCTGCGGCCGGTGGACCGCGTACTGGGTGGCGCTTTCGGGCTGGCGCGCGCGGTGGTGATGCTGCTGGGCGTGGCGGTGGTGGTCAGCGTGATGCAGATGCAGAACGCGGCGTGGTGGAAATCGTCGGGTACCGCTGGGGTGCTCACCGCCACCTTGCAGGAGATCCGGCCCTTGTTGCCGGAGCCGGTGGCCCGACATATCCATTGAATTTTCCTGTTTTCCTGAGGATCCGAACATGTGTGGAATCGTGGGCGTGGTGAGCAAGGCGCCGGTCAATCAGCTTATCTACGACGCCTTGCTGTTGTTGCAACACCGCGGCCAGGATGCGGCCGGCATCGTCACCCAGCAAGGCCGCAAGTTCTTCATGCACAAGGCCAAGGGCATGGTGCGCGACGTCTTCCGCACCCGCAACATGCGCGCGCTGCCGGGCAACGCGGGCCTGGGCCAGGTCCGCTATCCCACGGCCGGCAACGCCTACAGCGAAGAGGAAGCGCAGCCCTTCTATGTGAACGCGCCCTTCGGCCTGGTGCTGGTGCACAACGGCAACCTGACCAACGCCAAGGCGCTGGCGCAGGAGCTGTTCCAGACCGATCACCGCCACATCAACACCGAGAGCGATTCCGAGGTGCTGCTCAACGTGCTGGCGCACGAACTCGAAAAGGCCACGCGTGGCGCCACGCTCAAGCCGGCGGACGTGTTTGCTGCCGTGCGCGGCGTGCACCAGCGCGTCAAGGGGTCCTATGCGGTGGTGGCGCTGGTCGCCGGCCATGGCGTGCTCGCGTTCCGGGACCCGCATGGCATCCGGCCGCTGTGCGTGGGCCACAACAGCCAGGGCAGCGTGATGGTGGCGAGCGAATCCGTCACGCTGGAAGGCACGGGCTTCGAACTGGAACGCGACCTCCAGCCGGGCGAAGCGGTCTTCATCGACCTCGAAGGCCAGAAGCACTTCCAGCAGTGCAGCGACAAAGTCAGCCACAACCCCTGCATCTTCGAGTACGTCTACCTGGCCCGCCCGGACTCCGTGCTCGACGGCATCTCGGTCTACCAGGCTCGACTGAACCTGGGCATCACGCTGGCCAAGCGGGTGGTTTCCACCGTGCCGCCCAGCGAGATCGACGTGGTGATTCCCATCCCCGAGTCGTCCAGACCCAGCGCGATGGAACTGGCGCAACTGCTGGGCCTGCCGTACCGAGAAGGCTTCGTCAAGAACCGCTATGTGGGCCGGACCTTCATCATGCCGGGCCAAGGCGTGCGCAAGAAGTCGGTGCGGCAGAAGCTCAACGTGATCGGGAGCGAGTTCAAGGGACGCAACGTGCTGCTGGTGGACGACTCCATCGTGCGCGGCACCACCAGCCGCGAGATCGTGCAGATGGCGCGTGATGCCGGCGCGCGCAAGGTCTATCTGGCCAGCGCCGCGCCGCCGGTCCGCTTTCCCAACGTCTACGGCATCGACATGCCCACGCCCGATGAACTGGTGGCCCATGGCCGTTCGGTGGACGAGGTGCGCGAGATCATCGGCTGCGATGCGCTCATCTACCAGGACGTGGACGCGATGAAGCAGGCCATCGGCTCGCTCAATCCTGCGCTGGCAGGCTTCGACGCCTCCTGCTTCGATGGCGTCTACGTCACCGGCGACATCACCCCGGACGAAATTGCCCGCCTCAACCAAGGACGCGCCCAGGGCGAGGAAGCCGAGGAAGACACCTCGCGCCTGGCCCTGCCCAATGCGCAGACCGCCTGAGAAAGCCTGGCCATGACCCAGCAGAAGACAAACACCCCATCCACACTGCACCGCGACACCCTGGCGGTGCGCGCGGCCGTCGAGCGCAGCCAGTACGGTGAAAACGCCGAGGCCCTCTACCTCACCAGCGGCTATGTGCAGCCCAGTGCCGAGGCCTCGGCGCGCCGCTTTGCGGGCGAGGAAGACGGCTACACCTACGGGCGCACCGGCAACCCCACCGTCACCAGCTTCGAGCAGCGCCTGGCAGCGATGGAAGGCACCGAGGCCGCGATGGCCACCGCCTCCGGCATGGCCGCCATCATGCTGATGTGCTTCAGCCTGCTGCGGTCGGGTGACCACGTGGTGTTCTCGCAGTCGATGTTCGGCTCCACCATCAAGCTGATCGGGACCGAGTTCGCGCGCTTCGGCGTCGAGTCCACCATCGTCCCGCAATCCGACATCGACGCCTGGCGCGCAGCGGTGCGGCCAGGCACGAAGCTGCTCTTCGCCGAAACGCCCACCAACCCCCTGACCGAGGTCTGCGACATCGCCGCACTGGCCGACATCGCGCACAGCGTGGGGGCGTTGCTGTGCGTGGACAACTGCTTCGCCACGCCTGCGCTGCAGCGCCCGGTGACGCTGGGCGCCGACATCGTCATGCACTCGGGCACCAAATTCCTCGATGGGCAAGGCCGTGTCATGGCCGGCGCGCTGTGCGCACCCGAAGCGCTGGTGCGCGAGAAATTCCTGCCGGTGCAGAAAAACGTCGGCATGGTGCTCTCGCCCTTCAACGCCTGGGTGGTGCTCAAGGGGCTGGAGACATTGAGCCTGCGCATGCAAGCCCAGAGCGCGGCCACGCTGGCGCTGGCCCGGTGGCTGGAACAGCATCCCGCCGTGGCCCGCGTGCACTATCCTGGCCTGGACAGCCACCCCCAGCATGCGCTGGCCATGCGCCAGATGTCCGGCGTGGGCGGCGCGGTGCTGTCGTTCGACCTCAAGGCGGCCGACGCCACGCAGGCGCGCGCGCGCGCCTTCCATGTGCTGGACGCGCTGCAGGTGCTGTCTCTGTGCACCAACCTGGGCGACACCAAGACCCTGTTGTCCCACCCTGCCAGCACCTCACACGGCAAGCTGACCGAAGCGCAGCGCCAGGCCGCCGGCATCGGCCAGGGGCTGATCCGCGTTGCGGTCGGTCTTGAACACCTGGATGACCTGAAGGCCGACCTCGCGCGCGGCCTGGATACCCTCTCATGAGCACCGTCAGAACCCGTTTCGCCCCATCGCCCACCGGCTTCATCCACCTCGGCAACATCCGCTCGGCCCTCTATCCCTGGGCGTTCGCGCGTGCCTCCGGCGGTGTCTTCATCCTGCGCATCGAGGACACCGATCTCGAACGCTCCTCCCAGGCCGCGGTGGACGTGATCCTGGAGGGCATGCAGTGGCTCGGCCTGGACCACGACGAAGGCCCGTACTACCAGATGCAGCGCATGGACCGCTACAAGGCGGTGCTCGCCGACATGGTCGCCGCGGGCCTGGTCTACCCTTGCTACATGAGCATGGCCGAACTCGACGCGCTGCGCGAGAAACAGATGGCGGCCAAGGAAAAGCCCCGCTACGACGGCACCTGGCGCCCGGAACCCGGCAAGACCCTGCCACCGGTGCCCGAGGGCGTGAAGCCCGTCCTGCGCTTTCGCAATCCGCAAGGCGGTGTGGTGGCCTGGGACGACAAGGTCAAGGGCCGCATCGAGATCGCCAACGACGAACTCGACGACCTCGTGATAGCACGACCCGACGGCACGCCCACCTACAACTTCTGTGTCGTCGTCGATGACATCGACATGGACATCACCCACGTCATCCGGGGTGACGACCATGTGAACAACACGCCGCGCCAGATCAACATCTTCCGCGCCCTCGGCAAGGAGCCGCCGGTGTATGCGCACCTGCCCACCGTGCTCAACGAGCAGGGCGAGAAGATGAGCAAACGCAACGGCGCCAAGCCGGTCACGCAGTACCGCGACGAAGGCTACCTGCCCGACGCCATGGTGAACTACCTCGCACGCCTGGGCTGGAGCCACGGCGACGACGAAATCTTCAGCCGCGAGCAGTTCCTTTCGTGGTTCAACCTGGACCACCTCGGTCGCAGCGCCGCGCAGTTCGACGAGGCCAAGCTGCGCTGGGTCAATGCCCAGCACCTGAAAGCCATGGACGACAACGTGCTCGCGCCGCTGGTGGCGCAGCAACTGACACGCCAGGGTGTGCAGTCCGACGCGCGCCTGCCGCGCATCTGCGGGCTTTTCAAGGACCGCTGCGACACCACCGTGGCGCTGGCCCAGTGGGCCCGGGCGTTCTATGCCGAGGTTTCACCCAGCGCCGAAGAGCGCGCCCAGCACATCACCGAGGCCGTGCGACCCGCGCTGGCCTCGCTGGCCGAACGCCTGGCGGTTTGCGCCTGGGACAAGCCCGCCATTGCCGGTGCCATCAAGGAAACGCTGGTGGCGCATGGCCTGAAGATGCCGCAACTGGCCATGCCGGTGCGCGTGCTGGTGATGGGAACAGCCCAGACGCCGTCGCTGGATGCGGTGCTGGAACTGCACGACCGTGACACGGTGCTCGGCCGTTTGCGAAACAGCTGAAAAAATGACATATAATGCGAGGCTTGCTGAAACGCATTGAGTCACGCAGGTGATGAAGTGAAAACAGCAAGCCTTTGTGGGGGTATAGCTCAGCTGGGAGAGCGCTTGCATGGCATGCAAGAGGTCAGCGGTTCGATCCCGCTTACCTCCACCAAAGTTTTTGGATCGCGAAGAAGAACACGGTCATCCGGGTGCTAGAATTCGCGGTTCGGTCAGTCCAAGGTTTTGACCCTATCGTCTAGAGGCCTAGGACATCACCCTTTCACGGTGAGTACCGGGGTTCGAATCCCCGTAGGGTCGCCAAACAAGCCGCAAGGCAAGTAGGCACAAGTGGTTGGCACTTGGTTCGCAAGAACGAACGCCATCTGCCAGGAGTGGTAGTTCAGTTGGTTAGAATACCGGCCTGTCACGCCGGGGGTCGCGGGTTCGAGCCCCGTCCACTCCGCCAAACATGAAAGCCGCTGCAAGCCCTCGCTTGCAGCGGCTTTTTCTTTGTCCGCCTTCCAGTCACCTCACGGGATCAGCACCGCCGCACCCTGCGGGCGGCCGTTGCGCAGGTCGTCCAGGGCCTGGTTGGCGTGGGCCAGCGGGTAGGTTGTGGTGGCCACGTGCAGGGGCATGCGTTGTGCCACTTGCAGGAATTCCGCTGCGTCGGCGCGTGTGAGGTTGGCCACCGAGAGCAGTTCCCGCTCGCCCCACAGGAGCTGGTAGGCAAAGGCGGGTATGTCGCTCATGTGGATGCCGCCGCACACCACGCGGCCGCCTTTGCGCACCGCTTGCAGTGCAGCGGGGACGAGGGCGCCCACGGGAGCGAAGAGGATGGCTGCGTCCAGCGGTACTGGCGCGCGTTCGTCCGAGCCGCCCGCCCATGTGGCGCCCAGTGAACGTGCGAAGTCCTGCGCGGCGGTGTCGCCCGGGCGCGTGAACGCATACACCTCGCGGCCTTGCTGGCGTGCCACCTGCGCGATCAGGTGGGCCGCCGCCCCGAAGCCGTACAGGCCCAGGCGGCTGGCTCCCTCGCCCGCCATGCGCAAGGCGCGCCAGCCGATCAGGCCTGCGCACATCAGCGGCGCGATGTGCACCGCATCCAGCGGCAGTTTCAGTGGTGCGCAGAATGCGGCTTCGGCGACCACATGGGTGGCGAAGCCGCCGTCGCGGCCATGGCCGGTGAACACCGGGTGGTCGCAGAGGTTCTCGCGGCCCATGTGGCAAAAGCTGCAGTGGCCGCAGGTGTGGCCCAGCCAGGGCACACCCACGCGGTCGCCGATCTGCAGGCCGAGCGTGCTGCCTTTGCCGAGTGCCTCAACGGTGCCGACGATCTCGTGGCCGGGCACGAGCGGCAGTTGTGGCAAAGGCAGTTCACCGTCGACAACATGCAAATCGGTGCGACAGACCGCGCAAGCCAGTACGCGCAAACGCACCTCCCCGGGGCCGGGTGCTGGCAGCGGCCGTTCTTCCAGGCGCAGGGGTTGGCCGGGGGCTTGCAGAACCATGGCTTGCATCATGACGGGCACTCCGATGGGTGGGATGGATCTTGTTTGTAGCGCGCTGACCGCACGCGACATTGATCCAGCGCAAGCCTGCCGCCGTTGAGCGGGCGTACCGTGGAAACCAATGTGCTTCACGCGTACCGGAGAACGTCCATGTCCAGTCTTCGCTCCATCCTGCTGCATCTTGACAACACGGCCCGCGCGGCCGATCGCACTCGGCTGGCCCGGAGCCTGGCCGAGGCGTTCGATGCCCATGTCGTCGGGCAGCCTTGCACCCTGTCTGCGCTGACGCGTTTTGCCTATGCGCTGCAAGGTGCCGGCCAGATCGTGGAGGTGCTGGAGGCCATGGATCGGGAAGGGCGCGACCGCATGCACGCGGGTTTTGCGGCGGTGGCGGCGGGCTCCTCACGCATGCATTGGTCCGAACCTTTGCCGGATGCGCCCTGGAGCTTTGCGCGGCGGGCGCTGTACGCCGATCTGATGATCCTGGGCCAGCGCGACCCGAAGGACCCCGCCGATGCCGAGCTGCCGGCCGACTTTCTGCCCAGCCTGCTCATCGAAAGCGGCCGGCCCGCGCTGATCCTGCCCTCCGCCAACTCGGTGGATACCGTGGGCCAAACCGTGCTGGTGGCCTGGAAAGAGACCCGCGAGTCGGCGCGCGCCGTGACCGCGGCGCTGCCCTGGCTGCGGCGCGCGCGCGCCGTGCATCTGCTGGGGTATGGCGATGCCGTGCAGGACAGTCTCGACGCGCTCAAGGGATTTCTGCAGACGCATGGCATCGTCGCCATGGCGCACGCCGGGGGACCGGAGCCCGACGAGGCCGGCAACCCGTTGCTGTCGGCTGCGGCCGATCTGGGGGCCGATCTGCTGGTCATGGGGTGCTATGGCCACAGCCGCGCCCGTGAATGGGTGCTGGGCGGCGCCACGCGCACGGTATTGGGGTCCATGACGCTGCCGGTGCTGATGGTGCACTGAAGTCGCGGCGGCGGGCGTGCTGTGGGCTTCCCTCAATTGGGGGTTGTGACGCGGTCGCGCGGCGCGTACAAGCCTGCGGTGCGCCCCCTCTGTCGGGGGCCTTGCGGGAGAGATGGACATGGCAACAGGACAGGCAGAATCCGCGCGCGCCAAAGCGGCGAAACCCGCGCGCACGCGCAGCGCGCCGCGCAAGGAGGCCAAGCCGCGGCGCGCACCCGCCCGCATGGGCGACAGGCTGTTCGACGCGCGGCCTGACCGGCTGGATTTTCGCGACCTGCGCTACGCGCCACCGCTGCGCTCGCTGGAAGCCCACTACCCGCCCACGCGCTTCCTGGCCGAGGTGGTGCCCGCTTACACCCGTGCCGGTCTCGTGCTGGACCAGGGCACACAGGGCGCCTGCACGGGCTTCGGCCTGGCGGCGGTGGTGAACTACCTGCTCTGGATACGGCGCTTCGACCAGGAGCCCGATGCCGAGGTGGTGCGCGTCAGCCCGCACATGCTGTATGAGCTGGCTCGTCGCTACGACGAATGGGATGGCGAGGACTACGAGGGCTCCTCGTGCCGGGGCGCCCTCAAGGGTTTCCACAAGCACGGCGTATGTCAGGACCGCTATTGGCGCAAGGACCGGCGCGGCGCCAAGTCGGACGTGGCGTGGGAGCTCGATGCGTTGAAGCATCCGCTGGGGGTGTACTACCGTGTGGACAGGCGCTCCGTGGTGGAGATGCAGGCCGCCATCGGCGAGATCGGTGCCATCTATGTGTCGGCCCGCGTGCACGATGGCTGGGACCAAGTGCCACGCACCGCCAAGCTGCCCGCCTCGCACGACGAGGCGCACCTGCCCACCATTCCCGCGCCCAGCAAGGGTTCCGCGCTGGGCGGTCATGCCTTTGCGCTGGTGGGTTACAACGACCGGGGCTTCATCGTTCAGAACTCCTGGGGTGACGGCTGGGGCGCCGGGGGATTCGCGGTGTTGCCGTATGCCGACTGGGTGGCCAATGGCACCGATGCCTGGGCGGTGGCGTTGGGTGTGCCCCAGAGCCACACCATGTCGCTCGAACGCCTGGCCGGTCTGCGCTGGCCAGGGCGGGGTGGCCGGGCGCTGGGCTTTGTCGCGCGCGACGTGAAGAACAGCGACAACCCGCCCGATGATCCTTGGCCGATCGACCGCGAGTTCCTGCACAAGCCCTACCAGCCCTGGTCCACCGCCCAGGCGTTCGAGCACACCCTGGTCACGGGCAACAACGGCCACGTGATCGTGACCGACCTCGCCGCGGGCGTCGATGGGCGCGAAGCCGATTTCGTGCAGGCCCAAGTGGACCGCGCGCTGGCTTTCTTCCAGTCGCGCAAGGACGCTCGTCTCATGGTCTACGCGCATGGCGGCCTCAACAGCCAGGACGATTCGATCGACCGCATCCGCGTGCTCGCGCCCTACTTCGAGGCCAATGGCATCTACCCCTTCTTCCTGACCTGGCGCACGGGTCCCGTGGAGACCTTGACCGGTCTGCTGTCCGACAAGATTCGTGCGCTGTTCGGCCTGGACGAGGATGCCCGGGCCATGGGCCTGTTCGACATGCTGGGCGAGGCGCGCGACCGCAGCGTCGAAGCCGTGGCCAGCAAGACGGTCAAGAGCCTGTGGTCCGAGATGCGCCAGAACGCCCGCCTTGCTGCCAACCCGGGGCGCGGCAGCGCGTTGCTGGCGGCATCGCTGGCGCGCCTGCAGAGCGCCTTGGGCAGTGGCAAGCCGCTCGAGTTGCATTTCGTCGGGCATTCGGCCGGCTCCATCGTGCTGGGGCATCTGCTGGACCGCCTTGCCGCGCAGCGGGTGCGGGTGGCCAGTTGTTCCCTGTACGCGCCCGCCTGCACGGTGGCGTTCGCCATCGAGAAGTTTCTCAAGGCCAGCCCGGCCGTGTTCGACATCGGCAGCCTGCACCTGCACTACCTCACCGACAAGCAGGAGAAAGACGATGACATGGTCCGGCTGGGCCCCATTACGCTGTACGGCAAGTCCCTGCTGTACCTGGTGAGCCGCGCGCTGGACGACGAGCGCAAGATGCCGCTGCTGGGCATGGAGCGGGCGCACGATCCGGCCTTCTTCACCGAGGACCAGTGGGCGGAGAAGCAACTGGTGCACCTGCAGACCTGGCGAAGCCAGTTTCCCGCGGCCAACCTGCACCCCATGCCCGCGCCGTACATCCGCGTCAACCGCGAGGGCAAGACCGCCCAGGCCACGCACGGCTGCTTCGACAACAGCGTCGACGTGATCACCGAGACGATCGAGCGCATGACCGGAGCGCCGCTGCCGCATCCCATCGAGTGGCTGGACTATTGAGGCACGCTCAATGGCGGGGACCCTCCCGCGCTGAACCTGCGGGACACACCCGGCAGGGGCAGCGCGTACACTGCGCAGCGGTCATTCCTTTCCGCTCTGTCTTCGTTGCCCATGCCTGCGCGCAAGTCCTCTTCCAGTCCATTGCAGATCACACCCGTGCAGGCGCGGCGCACGTTCGAGGTGGTGGTGCACCACATCCGCGAGCAGCTCGCCAGTGGCGCGCTCAAGCCGGGGGACAAGCTGCCGTCCGAAAAAGACCTGGCTGAGCAACTCGGCGTGGGGCGCAACGCGGTGCGCGAGGCGTTGCGCAACCTGGAGAACGCCGGGCTGATCGAAATGGGCCTGGGCGTGAAAGGAGGAGCTTTCATCCGGGAGGCGGACCCAGGCCAGGTCACGCAGCTCATGCGCGACATGGTGCACACGGGGTCGCTCTCGGTCGATGACCTCACCGAGCTGCGCATCCACCTCATGGATGTGGTGGTGCGCCTGGCCTGCGAGCGGGCCACCGAGGCGGACTTCGCGGCACTCAAGGACATCGTCGAGAAGACCGCATCCACCGTGTCGGACCCGAGCTACGACCTGCGGCTGACCTATTCGCTGCAGTTCTACCGCATTCTCGCGGGCGCTACGCGCAACCGGGCCATCACCATGGTGGTGGAGTCGCTCAGCGATGCGGTGGGCCGCCTGCTCGGTCCCACCTATTTTTCTCCGGTGGAACTCGCGGCCGCGCGCTGGCGTTTCTACGAGCACTTCGTGCGCCGCGATGCCGACGCTGCCAGCCGCGAGCTTCGCTCCCTGCTGGAGGCGCTGCGCGACCTGGCCAAGCGGCTGGAAGCCGGCCAGGCCGTGCCGTCGTCGGCCTGAGGCGATGCGGCGGCGCGCTCCCTCCGGCAACAGGTCGTCGGCCGCCACGTCCGCCGACGCCACGGACCCTTTTCACGACTGGAATGAGCGCGCGGCGGTGCGCGGCATGCCGTCGCTGACCGACTTCGTCCTGGATGCCCGTGGCGACGAGTTGTCGGGTGTGCGCTGGTTGGCCTTCGGTGCCGCGGACGAACTGCTGTCGCACCCCGCGCTGGGCGATCTCGACCTGCAGACGCGCAACCGGCTGGGTGCGGCGCGCCTGGTGCACTTTCTCGACGACATGGCGCTCACCGAACACCGTATCGTCAATGTCGCGGCGCAGCGCATCGCGGAAAACCGGCTGCGCGGTCACGATGTGCCAGAGCCCCTGGCACTCGATGCGCTCAAGCTCTACACCGATGAGGGCTACCACGCCTACTTCACCGCGCTGGCCGTCGGCCGGATCCGCGAGGCCTTCGGACTGGCGGCGTACGAAGGGCCGAGCCAAAAGATCACCGGGATCGAAGCGCTGGTGGCCGAGGTGCCTGCGCCACGGCGTGACATGGCCTGGTTTCTGGTGGGCTTCGTCGGGGAGACCATGGTCACCAAGGCCATTGTCGATGCCATGCGCAGCACCGCGCATTCCGCGTTGCAACGCCTGTTGCTGGCGCATCTGGAGGACGAGTGGGTGCATGCGCGCTACTTCGCCCACCTGTTCTCTCGCGTGTGGCCGACGCTGGCGGCGCAAGAGCGCGCTGACCTTGGCGAACTGCTGCCTCGCATCATGGGGGCCTTCCATGTCCGCGACCCGGAGCGCATCGCGCACACCCTGACCGACGCCGGCGTCCCGGCATCCGCCCGGAAGACGGTGCTGGCGAGGCAGGCGCCGGAAGAGGGGCAGTTCGCCCGCGCGCGGCATATGGGGGCCAACACGCTGCAGGTGATGGCGCGCTGCGGCGTCTTCCGCGACGAGGCGGTGCGCGGGGCCTTCGTTCGCGCAGGCCTGATCGACCGGGATGGGAACCTCCAGGGAAAGTCTGCGTAGCCGCTTCGGCGGGTCGATGCAGTGAACTAGGGTTTACACCAATGTAGGGATATTTCTGCGGCTTCAAAATAGTGGGACCTTTTAAAGGTCGGACAGTTAAAAGCACTTGGAGACGCCGTGAGACTTCAGAACAAACGGGCCGTGGTGACGGCCGCCGCATCGGGTATGGGCCAGGCTGGCGCCGAAATCTTTGCGCGCGAGGGCGCGGCGGTGGTCGCCATCGACGTGGATGGCGCGCGCCTGCGCCAGGTGGTGGACGGCATCAAGGCCGCGGGCGGCAAAGCCCATGCCATCGAGATCGACCTGCTGGATGCGGACAACTGCCGCCAATCCCTGGAAGAGGCGGTTCGCCTGCTGGGTGGCCTGGACGTGCTCTGGGCGCATGTGGGCATGCCCGGCCTGCGCGAGGTGGAGAACCTGGACGTGGCGGCCTACGCGGAGGCGATGGACCTGAACGTGCGTTCCGGCCTGCTGGCGGCGGGCGCGGCCATTCCGCACATGCGTGCCGCCGGTGGCGGCTCCATCATGTTCACCGCCTCCACCGCTGGCCTGGTGGGAGCTTCGGTGAGCCCGGTGTATTCGGCCGCCAAGTTCGGCGTCGTCGGCATGGCCAAGTCGCTCGCGCTGCGTTGCGCGCCAGACCGCATCCGCGTCAACGCCATCTGCCCCGGCCCCATCGACACGCCGATGTTCCCCAAGTTCTTCGACCCCAAGGCCAGCGCGGAAGCCGCCGCCAAGGCGCAGGCGGCCGTGCTGGCCGCCATTCCGCTGGGCCGCATCGGGCAGCCGCAGGAGGTGGCGAACGCCGCACTGTGGCTCGCTTCGGATGAAGCGTCCTTCGTGACCGGCGTGGCCCTGCCGGTGGACGGCGGGTTCACCGCGCGCTGACGTACGCGCGGCCTCGCCTGCGCCCTGTCGGGCGTTGTCGGCCGCGCCATTGCCCCATGGAATATTTCATCGTTGCCTTGCTCAACGGCGTGAGCTACGGCTTGCTGCTGTTCATGCTGTCTTCCGGCCTCACGCTGATCTTCAGCATGATGGGTGTGCTCAATTTCGCGCACGCCAGCTTCTACATGCTGGGCGCCTACTTCGCGTACGCCATCAGCACCCACCTCGGGTTCTGGACCGGGCTCATCGTGGCGCCGCTGCTGGTGGGGCTGGTTGGTGCGCTCGTCGAACGCCACGGCCTGCGCGTGGTGCACCGCCACGGTCACATCGCCGAGCTGCTCTTCACCTTTGGCCTGGCCTACATGATCGTGGAGATTGTTCAGGTGATCTGGGGCCGTGCAACCCAGCCGTATGGCGTGCCACCCGAGCTGGACCGTCCGCTGTTCACCCTGTTCTCGACCACCTTTCCGGCCTACCGGGGGTTCATGATGCTGGTGGCCCTGTTGATGCTGCTGGCCATCTACCTGGTGTTGAAGAAAACGCGCATCGGCCTGGTGATCCAGGCGGCACTGACCCACCCTGAATCGGTGGAGGCCCTGGGCCACAACGTCCCGCGCGTGTTCACGCTGGTGTTCGGCGGCGGCGCGGCGCTCGCCGGGCTGGCGGGGGTGATCGGCGGCAACGCCTTTGTGACCGAGCCGTCCATGGCCGCGGCCGTGGGCAGCATCATCTTCGTGGTGGTGGTCATCGGCGGCCTGGGTTCGCTGCTGGGCGCGCTACTGGCCTCCTTGCTGATCGGCGTGGTGCAGACCTTCGCGGTGTCCATGGACTATTCGCTGCTCACGCTGACCGCGGGTTGGGGACTCAGCCTCGACGAGAACGGACCGCTGCAGGACCTGTTCAAGCTCACCGTGGCGCAGGTCGCACCCATCCTGCCCTATGTGCTGCTCATCCTGGTGCTGGTGTTCCGGCCGCGCGGGCTGCTGGGCACGCGGGAGACCTGAACCATGCAGCCATCCGAATCCGTCTGGAAGCGCGTGCTTCCCTGGGCCCTGGTCGCTCTGGTGGTGGTGTTCGCGCCACTGGTGTTCAACAGCTCGGCCTCGGTCTATTTCCTCTCGACCATGGGCACGCTCATCCTGTTCTGCCTGTCCTACAACATGCTGCTGGGGCAGGGGGGCATGCTCTCCTTCGGCCATGCGGTGTACTCCGGGCTGGGCGCGCATTTCGCGGTTCACGCCATGAACATGGCGGCCGATGGCAGCGGCCTGTATGTGCCGGTCTACCTGATCCCGCTGGTGGGCGGCATCGCCGGCATGTGCTTCGGTGCGCTGTTCGGGCTGATCATGACCAAGAAGGCCGGCATGACCTTCGCCATGATCACGCTGGGCATTGGTGAACTGGTGTTCGCGCTTTCGCACATGTTCCCGCGCTTCTTCGGTGGCGAAGGCGGCCTGTCCACCAACCGCAGCTATGGCGAACCCTTGCTGGGGTTGTCCTTCGGGCCGCAGATCCAGGTGTACTACCTCATTGCCTTCTGGCTCGCGCTCAGCACCCTGGTCATGTACGCGTTCACCCAGACGCCGCTGGGCCGCATTGCCAACGCGGTGCGCGACAACCCGGAGCGCGCCGAGTTCATCGGCTACGACACGCGCCGCGTGCGCTACATCGTGCTGGTCGCCGCGACCTTCTTCGCGGGGGTTTCCGGCGGCCTGTCGGCGATCAACTTCGAGGTCATCAGCGCCGAAAGCCTGAGCGCGCAGCGCTCGGCCGACGCGCTCATCCTCACCTTCATCGGCGGCACGGCGAGCTTCGCCGGCCCCATCGTGGGTGCGGTGGTGGGCGGCTTCCTGATGCACAAGCTCTCCGACTTCACCGGTGCCTGGCAGTTCTACATCGGCGCGTTCTTCGTGCTGTTCGTGATGTTCGCGCCCGCCGGTCTCACGGGGGTGCTGTCGGCCAACTGGCGCGTGATTCGCCATGGCCGCTTCGGCCGCGTGGCCCGCGAGTGGAGCACGGTGGTGTTCGCGGCCACCCTGATCGCGCTGGGCTCGGTGGTGCTGGTGGAACTGGCCTATATCCACGCGTTCGGCACCAGCAAGGCCGCCGCCGCCCGGTTGCTGGACGGACTGGGCGACAACGGCATGGCCATTGGCACCGGCGTGGGCGTGCTGCTTATCGCCATTGGCGGCGTGTGGCTGCGCGCGCGCAAGGCCGCATTCGTGCGGGCCTGGGATGCGGTGAATGCCGACATCGATGCGCAGGCCCTAGGAGGAGGAAAGACACCATGAGCGCAGCGACCACGCCTGCCATCGAACTGCGCGACGTGCGCAAGCGCTTCGGTGCCACCGAGATCATCCGCGGCGCCAACCTGGTCGTGCCCGCCGGCGAGCGGTTCGCCATCATCGGGCCCAATGGCGCGGGCAAGACCACGCTGTTCAACCTGATCTCGGGTCGCTTCGGCATGAGCTCGGGTGACATCCTGCTCAAGGGCCGTTCCATCGCCGGCCTCAAGCCGTTTGAGATCAACCGTGCCGGGCTGTCCCGCAGCTTCCAGATCACCAACATCTTCCATCGCCTCAGCGTGTATGAGAACCTGCGTTGTGCCGTGATGTGGTCGCTGGGTTACCGCTATTCCTTCTGGCAGCGCCTGGCGGGTCTGCGCGACGTGCGCGAGCGTGCCGAGGCCATCCTGCTGCAGACCGGCCTGCAGGCCAAGCGCGACGTGGCGGCCGGCCTGCTGCCTTATGCGGAGCAGCGTGCGCTGGAGATCGGCGTGACGGTGGCGGGCGGGGCGGACGTGATCCTGCTGGACGAGCCCACCGCGGGCATGAGCCGTTCGGAGTCCGACGCGGCGGTGGACCTGATCCGCCGCATGACCGAAGGCAAGACCCTGCTGATGGTCGAGCACGACATGGGCGTGGTGTTTGGCCTGGCCGACAAGATCGCGGTGGTGGTGTACGGCGAGGTGGTCGCCTGTGACACGCCCGAACGCATCCGTTCCAACGCGGCGGTGCAGGAGGCCTACCTCGGCACGCTGGCGCACGAGGAGGCTACTGCATGAGCGCGGCGCCGATGCTTGAGATGCACGACGTGCACGCCTACTACGGCAAGAGCCACGTCCTGCACGGCCTGAACCTGCACGTGGGGCAGGGCGAGATCGTCAGCCTGCTGGGCCGCAACGGCGTGGGCCGGTCCACCGCGGTGAAGGCGGCGATGGGGCAGGTGCAGGCCAGCGGCTCCATCCGGTTCAAGGGCGAGCAGATTCTGGGCCTCAAGGCCTTCCAGATCGCCCACAAGGGGTTGGGCTATGTGCCCGAGAGCCGCGATGTCTATCCCACGCTCACCGTGGAGCAGAACCTGATCCTGGGCGAGAAGAAGGGCCGCGCCTCGCGCTGGTCCATGGACGACATGTACGGTCTCTTCCCACGCCTGAAAGAACGCCGCCATACGCCCGCCGGCGTGCTGTCCGGTGGTGAACAGCAGATGCTCACGCTGTGCCGCACCCTGATGGGCGACCCGGACCTCATCATGATCGACGAGCCCACCGAAGGCCTTGCGCCCAAGATCGTCGAACAGGTCGGCGCCTATCTCTCGGAACTGCGTCGCCGGGGCATCTCGGTGCTGCTGGTCGAGCAGAAGCTGGCCATCGCCATGCAGATTTCCCAACGCGTCTATGTCATGGGGCATGGCGCCATCGTCTTCGAGGGCACGCCCTCGGACCTCCAGCACAACAGCCAGATCCGCAAGGAGTGGCTGGAGGTGTGACGACGCTTCCCTGGCTGCGCCCATCCACCTTTCTAGGAGACACCATGAAAACCATCCAACGCACCGCCGCTTTCGTGGCTGCTTCCCTGGCTTGCGGCCTGGCCTGGGCCGACGTCGTCAAGATCGCTCACATCGATCCCTTCTCCGGACCGGCCGCCGCCATTGTGGAGAACGCCAACAAGACCCTGCGCCTGGTGGTGGACATCGCCAACAAGGAGAACTGGGCATCCGGACACACCTTCGAGGTGGTGAACTTCGATGGCAAGGGCAGCCCGCAGGAGTCCTTGCAGCAGCTCAAGAGCGCGGCCGACCAGGGCATCCGCTACATCGCGCATGCGCACAGCTCGGCGGTGGCCGCCGCGTTGATCGACGCCATCAACCGCCACAACGAGCGCAACCCGGGCAAGGAGCTGATCTACCTGGACGTCACCAACGGTGCGCCGGAACTGACCAACGAGAAATGCAGCTTCTGGCACTTCCGCTTCGACTCCCACCAGGACATGAAGACCCAGGGCCTGGTGAGCTACATGGCCACGCTGCCGGACCTGAAAAAGGTCTACCTGATCAACCAGAACTACTCCACCGGCCAGCAGACCAGCGCGGGCGTGAAGGCGGTGCTCAAGCAGAAGCGGCCGGACATCGAGATCGTGGGTGACGATCTGCACCCCATGCTGGCGGTGAAGGACTTCGCGCCCTACGTGGCCAAGATCAAGGCTTCGGGTGCGCAGGCCGTGGTGACCGCCAACTGGAGCGCGGACCTCACGCTGCTGATCAAGGCCGCCAAGGACGCCAGCCTGAAGGTGCCGTTCTTCACCTACAACGCGGCCACCACGGGTGTGCCGACCGCGCTGGCCTCGGCCAACGCGGACGACGTCAAGCTCATCACCTACTGGAACCCCAACGACTACACCGACCGCAGCAAGAGCCTGATCGAGCCCTTCCGCGCCAAGTACAACGACGACTTCGTGGTGCTGCCTTACTACAGCACCATCAAGCTGCTGTCGGGCGCCATGGCCAAGGCCAAGACCACCGAACCGGTGGCGGTGGCCAAGGCGCTGGAGGGCCTGAAGGTCATGAGCATGAACGGCGAGATCGAGATGCGCAAACTCGACCACCAGATCCAGCAGTCCCAGGTGGTGTCGAGCTGGACCAAAGCCGATGGCAAGACGGTCAAGTACGACCTGGAGAAAACCGGCTACGGGTGGAAGACGCTGCAGAAGCTGGAGCCCTATGTGTCGTCCCTGCCCACCTCGTGCCAGATGAAGCGTCCTGGCTGATCACCCACTTGACAGGAGATATCCCATGGGAAGCATTCAGACAAATTTCACCCCTCCCGCCTTTCTCGACGGCAAGGCCAAGCTGCTGCTGATCGATGGCAAGCTGGTGCCGTCGGTATCAGGCAAGACGTTCAAGACCTACAACCCGAGCACGGGCAAGGTTCTGGCCGAAGTGGCCGAAGCCGGTCGGGAAGACATCGACCGCGCGGTGGCGGCTGCGCGGCGCGCCTTCGAAGAAGGCCCGTGGAGCCGCTTCAAGCCCTTTGACCGCCAGGCCGTGCTGCTGCGCCTGGCCGATCTGGTGGAGAAGCACTTCGACGAACTGTGCCTGATCGACACCCTGGACATGGGTGGCCCCATCGCCCGCACCTCGGCCGCGCGGCGCCGCGGCGTGGCGCTGCTGCGCTACTACGCGGGCCTGGCCACGGCCACGCACGGCCACACCATCGACAACTCGGTGGACGGCGACATCTTCTCCTACACCCTCAAGGAGCCGGTGGGGGTGGTGGCGGCCATCAACCCCTGGAACGGCCCGCTGGGTCTGGCCATCTGGAAGATCGCTCCGGTGCTGGCCACGGGCTGCACCATGGTGCTCAAGCCCGCCGAGCAGGCACCGCTGTCGCCGCTGCGCCTGGGAGAGCTGTGCCTGGAGGCGGGCGTGCCCGCTGGCGTGGTCAACATCGTCACCGGCTTCGGGGAAGCAGGCGCTGCGCTCTCCGCGCACCCCGGGGTGGACAAGATCGCCTTCACCGGCTCCACCGAAGTGGGGCAGCACATCGTGCGCGCCTCGGCGGGCAACATGAAGCGCGTCTCGGTCGAACTCGGTGGCAAGTCACCCAACATCGTCTTCGCCGACGCCGACCTGGACCAGGCGGTGCCGGGGGCGGCGATGGCGGTGTTCAACAACTCCGGGCAGATCTGCAGCGCGGGCACGCGCCTGTTCGTGCAGCGCAGCATCCACGACGAATTCGTGCAGCGCGTGGCGGCCTTTGCCAAGACGCTGCGCGTGGGCGACCCGCTGGACCCGCAGACGCAACTCGGTCCGCTGGTGAGCGACACGCAGTTGGAGCGGGTGACGGGCTACCTGGCCAGTGGCAAGGCCGAGGGGGCGCAGGCGCTCTCGGGCGGTCAGCGCATCACCGAGGGGGCGCTGGCCGATGGGTACTTCGTGGCGCCGACGATTTTCGCCAACGTGACCGACAGCATGGCGATCGCGCGCGAGGAGATCTTCGGGCCGGTGATCTCGGCGATGCCGTTCGACAGCATCGAGGAGGTGATCCGGCGGGGCAACGACACGCCCTACGGGTTGGGTGCTGGGGTGTGGACGAGGGACATCGGCAATGCGCAGAGGGTCTCGCGCGGTTTGCGCACGGGCTCGGTGTGGGTGAACTGCTACCAGGCCATGGACCCGGCGGTGCCGTTCGGGGGCTACAAGATGAGCGGCTACGGGCGCGAGTCCGGCACCGAGCACATGGAGGAGTACCTCCAGACCAAGGCCGTATGGGTCAAGAACCCACCTGAGAAACGCTGAACACGGCAACGCCATGACCACCTCCAGCACTGGGTTTGACTTCATCATCGTGGGCGCCGGCGCGGCCGGCTGCGTGCTTGCCAACCGCCTTTCGGAAGATCCGGCGGTGCGTGTGGCGCTGGTTGAAGCGGGCCCCTCCGACATGCGCTTTCCGGTGAACCTCAAGACCACGGTGCCCATCGGCAACGTGTTCCTGTTGCCGCACGAGCGCTACAACTGGCAGTTCGCCTTCCAGGGAGGGGTGGGTGTCAACGGGCGCGAGGTGCCTTGTCCGCGCGGCCGCCTGTTCGGTGGCTGCACCTCGGTCAATGGCACCGTCTATATCCGTGGACACAAGCTGGACTACGACGAGTGGGCCGCGCTGGGGAACCCCGGCTGGCGCTACGACGACGTGCTGCCCTTCTACCTGCGCCATGAGAACCGCGCCGCCGGCGCCTCGCGTTGGCACGGGCAGGGTGGTGAGCTGGACGTGCAGCGCCTGCGGCACACGAACCCGCTCTCGCACGCCTTCGTGCAGGCCGCGCAGCAGGCGGGCCATGCGCACAATGACGACTTCAACGGCGCGCAGCAGGATGGCTTTGGCCTGTTCGATCTCAATCAGCGCGATGGCCGCCGCCTCAGCAGTTCACGGGCCTTCCTGCACCCGGTGATCCACCGTCCCAATCTCACGGTGTTCGCCGACACGCTGGTCGAGCGCATCCGCCTGCGCGGTGGCCGTGCCGTGGGTCTCACTGTGCGCCATCAGGGCCAGCGCAAAGACCTGGATGCCCAGAGCGAGGTGATCCTGAGCGCGGGGGCGGTCGGCTCGCCGCAGTTGCTCATGCTCTCCGGCATCGGTGCCGCGCAGGGTCTGCGACAGCACGGGGTGCAGGTGCTGCACGAATTGCCTGGCGTGGGCGCCAACCTGCAGGACCATCCCACGGTGTCGGTGGCGCTGGCCAATCCGGGCGCGGAGTCCTATGCGCTGACCTGGCGCGTGGCGCCGCGCGTGGCCCTGGCGCCGTTCCAGTACCTCTTTGGCCGCACCGGCATGCTCTCGTCCAACGCGGCGGAGGCCGGTGGGTTCTTCCGTTCGCTGCCCGAGCTGGACCGGCCCGACGTGCAGTACACCTTCATGGTGGGCATGAAGGAAAGCGCTCGCACCATGCCGCGCCGGCACGGGGTGATGCTGCACGTGGCCCTGCTGCGGCCGCGCACGCGCGGGCAGGTGTCGCTGGCGTCTGCCGACCCAACGGCCAAGCCGGTGCTGGACGCGCGGTTCCTCGAAGACCGCGAGGACGCGCGCACCCTGGTGCGCGGCTTCAAGGAAGCCCGCCGCATCCTGTCCATGCCGGCCATGGCGAAGTACCTGGGTGACGAGCTGCTGCCCGGGGCCGCCACGGTGGGCGACGACCGCATCGAGACCTATGTGCGCCAGGCCACGGCCACCACCTACCACCCGGTGGGCACCTGCAAGATGGGGCCGGCGAGCGACGCGATGGCGGTGGTGGACGCCCAGCTGCGCGTGCACGGCCTCGAAGGCCTGCGCGTGGCCGACGCCTCCATCATGCCCAACATCATCGGCGGCAACACCGCCGCGCCTTCCATGATGATCGGCGAACGCGCGGCGCACTTCATGCTGAACCCCGCCATGGCCGCAGTGGCCACGGCGGGCGAGCTCACGGCTGCAGCGTGAAGCCTTCGTAGCCCTTGAACGCGACGTCCGCGCACTTCATGCGGTAGACGCCGTGGCCGCCCACATAGGGCAGGAAAACGCGCGGCTTGCCCGGTATGTTGGCGCCGGTGTACCAGGAGTTGGCGCGCGGGAAGAGCGTGGTGTCCGCGACGTCGTTGACGTGGCGGACCCACGCCTCCTCGTAGTCGGTTCGGGCCTCCATGCGGCGAATGCCCTTCTGGCCCAGGTAGCGCAGGCAGTCGGAGATCCACTCGATGTGCTGTTCGATGGAGGTGATCATGTTGGTCAGCACCGAGGGGCTGCCCGGGCCGGTCACCATGAACAGGTTGGGGTAGCCCGCGGTCATGAGGCCAAGGTAGGTCTTGGGACCCTGGGCCCATTTCTCGGCCAGCGAGGGCCCGCCATCGACCCGGATATCGATGTTGAGGATGGCGCCGGTGACCGCGTCGTAGCCGGTGGCGAACACGATGGCGTCGAGTTCGTACTCTTTCTCGGTGGTGCGCAGGCCGCGCGGCGTGATCTGCTCGATCGGGTGCTCGCGCACGTTGACCAGCAGCACGTTGTCGCGGTTGTAGGTCTCGTAGTAGTCGGTGTCCACGCAGATGCGCTTGGTGCCGATGGCGTGGTCGGTGGGCGTGAGCAGCGCGGCCACGGCCGGGTCCTTGACCTTTGCGCGGATCTTGTTGCGCACGAACTCGGCCATGGTCTGGTTGGCCTTCTCGTTGGAGAGAATGTCCTTGTAGATGCGGGTGAAGCCGGGGCCGCCGTGCAGCCAGCCTGCCTCGTAGACCTTCTGGCGTTCTTCGTCGCTCACCTCCAGCGCGCCCTTGTCCGGCGTCGGGTGGTTGGCGATGCCCGCCGAGGAATAGCGGGCCTTCTCGCGGCGCGCGGCGTAGTAGGCCTTGAACCAGGCCTCGTAGTCTTCGGGCATGGCCTTGTTCCAGGCCGGCAGGCTGAAGTTGGCGGTGCGCTGGAACACCGTCACATGCCGGGCCTGCTCGGCGATGCGCGGTATGGCCTGGATGCCGGAAGAGCCGGTGCCGATGACGCCCACCCGCATGCCGCTGAAGTCCACCCCCTCGTGCGGCCAGGTGCCGGTGTGGTAGAGCTTGCCCTGGAAGCTGTCGCGGCCAGGGAAGTCGGGCATGCGCGGCAGCGAGAGGCAGCCTCCGGCGACGACGAAGAAACGCGCGGTGACGCTCTCGCCCTTGTCGGTCTGGACGGTCCAGGTGCTGTGCGCGGAATCGAAGGCGGCGCGGGTCACGCGGGTGCCGAAGGTGATCGCATCGCGCAGGCCGAAGCGGTCGGCGACGTGGTTGGCGTAGCGCAGGATTTCCGGCTGCGGCGCGTAGCGCTCGCTCCAGCGCCATTCCTGCTGCAGTTCCTCGCTGAAGGAATAGGAGTACTCCATGCTCTCCACGTCGCAGCGCGCACCGGGGTAGCGGTTCCAGTACCAGGTGCCGCCCACGCCGTCGCCGGCTTCGAAGGCCCGCACCTTCAGGCCCTGCTGGCGCAGTTTGTGGATGGCATAGAGTCCGCCGAAGCCGGCGCCGACGATGACAACGTCCAGCGCGGGCGCCGGATGCTCGGATGCGTTCACGGAAAGGGTCTCCTTGGTTGGGGTGGCAGACGGTTTCTGGCTCCGCGGTCAGACCACCATGGGGACGGCCGCGCCATCCATGGAGATGGACACCCCCGAGACGTAGCCCGCGCGCGGCGAGGCGAGGAACACCACCACATCGGCGATGTCTTCCGGGCGGGCCAGCCGGCCCAGGGGCGCGCGCGATTCGGCCTGGCGCAGCGCCTCCGCTTCGGGGATCTGGCGCTGGCGCGCGTCGGCCGCGATGCCGGCGGCAGCGCGGTCGGTGAGGGTGAGGGCCGGGTTCACGGCGTTCACACGCACGCCCTTGGGACCGTACGCGGCGGCCAGTCCGGCGGTGGCAAGCATGAGCGCGGCGTTGGCCGAGCCGCCGGCCAGGTGGTGCACGGTGGCCACCTTGCCGCCCATGCCCACCACATTGACCACGGCGCCCCGACCGCGCTCGGCCATGCGCTTGATCAGCGGATCGGTGACGTGGATGTAGCTGAAGAACTTGGCCTGCATGGCCGCCTGCCAGGCCGCCGGACTCAGTTCGGCGAACGGGGTGAGCCGGGCCGCACCCGCGGAGTTCACCAGCACGTCCACCGGGCCGCCGGCCTGTTCCACCGAGTCCACCATCGCACTGGCGGCCTGCGCGTCGCTCAGGTCGGCGGCGTGCGTGGCCACGGTCTGGCCGGTCTCCTTGTGCAGCGTCTCCCGTGCCGTCTGCAGGTGGGTGGTGTCGCGCCCCACGATGCTCACGCGGGCGCCCTCCCGCAGGAAGCCCAATGCGCAGGCCAGGCCGATGCCGCGGCTGCCCCCCGTGATCAGCACATGTTGTCCTGTCAGCTTCAGGTCCATGGCATCTCCTGTTTTGGTTGATGTTGAAATGGTCTTACCAGTAGAATTCTACGACCTTTAGCCGCGCCGACAGGCGCGCGACCCAGGAGACATCCGTGAGCGAGAACAGCACCCCATCCTCTCCCGTCCGGCTGGACGCCATCGTGGTGGGGGCCGGTTTCGCCGGCATCTACCAGCTCTACAGCCTGCGCCGCATCGGCCTGTCGGCCCGCGTGCTGGAGGCCGGCGACGGCGTGGGCGGCACCTGGTACTGGAACCGCTACCCCGGTGCGCGCTGCGACGTGGAGAGCCTGGACTACTCCTATTCCTTCAGCGAGGAACTGCAGCAGGAATGGGACTGGACCGAGCGCTACGCGCCGCAGCCGGAGATCCTGCGCTACATCAACCACGTGGTCGACCGCTTCGACCTGCGGCGCGACATCCAGCTCAACGCCCGCGTGACCTCCGCCGTCTACGACGAGGTGTCCGGTCTGTGGACCGTGACCACCGGGGCGGGTGAGCGGTTCGTCGCTCCCTACTGCATCATGGCCACCGGCTGCCTGTCGATCCCGCAGGCGCCGCAGTTTCCGGGCCTGGAGCGTTTCCAGGGTGAATGGCACCACAGCGCCAACTGGCCGCTGGACGGGGTGAACTTCGCCGGCAAACGCGTGGGTCTCATCGGCACGGGGTCGAGCGGCGTGCAGATGACGCCGGAGATCGCGGCGCGCGCGGCGCACCTCACGGTGTTCCAGCGCACCGCCAACTACAGCGTGCCTGCGCAGAACGAGCCCATCACCGCAGAGCAACTGAAAGAGGTCAAGGCCCACTACGGTGCGCGCCGAGCCCGCGCGCTGGAAACGCACACCGGCCACTTCCTGATCGCCAACGACAAGTCGGCCATGGAGGTGAACGACGAGGAGCGCCGCAAGGAGTTCGAGTTCCGCTGGCGGGGCGCGGGCGGTGGTTTCCGCATGCTGCGTGCCTTCAACGACCTCATGGTCAACAAGCAGTCCAACGAGAAGGCCGCGGACTTCGTGCGCGGCAAGATCCGCGAAACGGTCAAGGACCCCGCCACGGCCGAGCTGCTGTGCCCCAAGGACGACCTTCCCTTCGGCACCAAGCGCCTGTGCGTCGACTCGGACTACTACCAGACCTTCAACCGCCCGAACGTGTCCCTGGTCGACGTCAAGGCCGACCCGCTGGTGGAGGCCACGCCCACGGGGTTGCGCACCCGCTCGGGCAAGGACTATCCGCTGGACATGATCGTGTTCGCCACCGGCTTCGACGCCATGACCGGGGCCCTCAAGTCGATCGACGTGCGTGGCGTGGGCGGCGTGTCGCTGCGCGACAAGTGGGAACACGGTCCACGCACCTACCTGGGCCTCGCGGTGGCGGGCTTTCCCAACATGTTCATCCTGGCCGGCCCCGGCAGCCCTTCGGTGCTGAGCAACATGGTGCACTCCATCGAACTGCATGTGGACTGGCTCACGCAGTGCCTGCAGGACGCCCGCACCCAGGGCGTGCAGCGCATCGAAGCCTTGCAGTCGGCCGAGGACGAGTGGGTGAGGCACGTCAATGAGGTGGCTGACCGCACGCTCTACCCGACGGCCAACTCCTGGTACATGGGCTCCAACATGCCCGGCAAGCCGCGGGTGTTCATGCCGTATGTGGCCGGGGTTCCGGCGTACCGGAAGATCGTCACCGAGGTGGCCGCGCAGGGGTACCGGGGGTTCGAGTTGGCCTGATGTTTGGGGGTGGTTGGTGTGGTTCTGGTTTGCAGACCCCAACAACCCAACCATCAGGGAATAGGGTGAACAGGCCCTAGACCGCCACCCCCCGCCCGGAGGCCGCTGCCTCATGCACCGCCAGCGCCGTGCGCAAGGTTCGCAACCCATCGCGGCCCGAGCACAGCGGCTGCTCGCGTCCTTCCGCCACCGCCCGGACGTGGCGCAGTTGCTCGATGTAAGGGTCCTGCCGGTGCAGCATGTTGCGTTGCAGGGTCAGGGGTTCGTGCCAGCCGCGCTGGCCGTCAAAGCGCCAGACGTTGAGGCGGGGCAGGGTGAGCGAGCCTTCGGTGCCGCTGAGGAAATGGGTGTCCACCGACACCTGGGCGTAGTGCGCTGCCTCGCCGGCCGCGAGGTCCCAGTTCCAGGGTGTCACCGCGGCATCGGAGACCGCGAGCGTGCCGAGCGCGCCGTTGGCGAAGCGCAGCAGCACCGCGGCGGTGTCCTCGACCTCGTAGCCGCGAACGGCGCTGGAGGTGATGGCCTGCACGCTGTCGATCTCGCCGACGAGGAAGCGCAGCAGATCCAGGTCGTGGATCAGGTTGATCAGCACCGGCCCGCCCCCCTTCTCGCGGCGCCAGGCGAGTTCGAAATAGCTGTCCGGCTTGAGCCAGGTGGCCATGCCGTTGACGCTGACGGGCCGGCCCAGAACGCCTTCGTTCACCAGCGCGCGGGCGCGCTGGATGATGGGGTTGTGTCGGCGCTGGTGGCCGACCATGATGGGAACGCCCGCGCGCTCGCCGGCCTGGCAGAGGCGCTCTGCGTTTTCCACGGTGTCGGCCACGGGCTTTTCCATCAGCACCGGCAGGCCGCGCTCGATGCAGTGGATGCCCACGTCGGCGTGCGTGTGGTTGGGCGTGGCCACGATGGCGGCGCGCGCGGGAGATTTCTCCAACAGCTCGCGGTGGTCGGCGAACCAGGCCAGGCCCAGGCTCTCGGCCAGCGTGCGCGCGGCCGGGGTGGGGTCGGCGATGGCGGCAACGGACACGTCGGGGTGGCGGAGCATGCGCTCGATGTGCATGCGGCCAATGGCGCCCGCGCCAATGACGGCGACGGGCATGCGGGCGGCGGATGGGGTCATGGCGGAGCAGGTGGATCGAGAAGTAGGGGGGTGGAAAGGATGGGTATGGGGGCGATGGTATCCTAAGGTCCAACCAAACATGGGGTCTGACCCGTCCGCATCCGACACGCCGTCTCGGCGTTCGCCGCGCGACCCGCCCCGACAGCCAGAAAAGGTTCAATGTGAGCAGCAGCAGTGATGTGAAGACGGTGCGCAAGACGGTCGACCTGGTCGTCGTGGGGGCTGGGTCTGGTGGCATGACGGCCGCCCTGATGGCGACCTTGGCCGGCCTGGACGTGCTGCTGTGCGAGGGCACCGAGCAGGTGGGCGGCACCACGGCCACCGCGGCAGGTACGGTCTGGCTGCCCAACAACACGCCCTCCAAGGCCGCGGGCTTTGAAGACAGCCTGGAAGACGCCATGCGCTACCTGGACGGGCTGGTGCCTTCGGGCGAACTGCGGCGTTTGCGCGAGGTGTATCTGGCCAGCGGTCCGCGCATCGTCGACGAGATCGTGCGGCGCAGCCAGGTGAAGTTCATGGCGGCGGGCAAGCACCCGGACTATGTGGACATTCCCGGCTCGCGCGTGGCGGGGCGCGCCCTGGCGCCGCTGCCGTACGACGGGCGGCTGCTAGGGCGCGACTTCCACCGGATCCGGCCGCCGATGAAAGAGTTCATGGTGCTGGGCGGCATGATGGTCGGCAAGGCGGACATCGGGCATCTGCTCAACCGCTTCAAGTCGTGGGCCAGTTTCAAGTACAGCGCCGGCCTGGTGCTGCGCTACCTGACGGACCGGTTGCGCCATGCGCGCGGCACCCGGCTGGTGATGGGCAACGCACTGGTCGCGCGGCTCTTTGCCAGCCTGCGCGACGCCGGCACCGCCATCGAATTCGGTGCGCAGCTCGATGAATTGCGGCGCGATGGCGGTGGCCGTGTGACCGGCGCCTGCTTCATGCTGGGCAGCGGTGAGCGCCTGGAGGTGGAGGCGCGGCGCGGCGTGGTGCTGGCCGCCGGTGGCATCGGGCGCAACCCCGCGTTGCGCAAGCAGTGGATGGCCCAGGGTCACGACCGCTGGCCCTCGCTGATCTTCGAGGGCAACCAGGGCGGTGGCGTGCGCGCGGCGGTGCAGGCCGGTGCGGCGGTGGACCGAGCGGCACATGGCGAGGGCGTGCTCTGGCAGCCGGTTTCCGTGACGCCCGATGGTCAGGGCGGCACCGGGCTGTTTCCACATCTGTTCCTGGACCGCGCCAAGCCGGGCCTGATCGCCGTGGACAGCGCGGGCCGCCGCTTCACCAACGAAGGCGCTTCCTACCATTACTTCTGCAGCGACATGGTCAAACGCCATGCGACGACCCCCTGCATACCGGCCTGGCTGGTCTGTGACGCCGCCTTCGTGCGCAAGTACGGCCTGGGCCTGATCCACCCCGGCACCACCGACCTGCGCCTGCACCTCAAGAGCGGCTACCTGCACAGCGCGGACACGCTGGAGGCGCTGGCGCGCGACATCGGCGTGGACGCGCAGGGCCTGCGCGACAGCGTTGAGCGCAACAACGGCTTCGCGCGCACGGGCGTGGACACCGACTTTGGCAAGGGCTCCACCGAGGTGAGCCGTTTCAACGGCGATCCGGACCACCAGCCCAATCCTTGCCTGGGGCCGATTGCCCAGGCACCCTTCTGCGCCATGGCTGTGTGGCCGGGGGATGCGGCGGCCGATGCGGGTCTGGCCACCGACGAGGACGGTCGGGTCCTCGACACCGAAGGCGCGCCGATCCCCGGGCTCTACGCCTGTGGCAACGACAGCGCATCGCTCATGCGCGGCACCTATCCCGGGCCGGGCGCGACCATCGGCCCGGCGATGGTGTTCGGCTACCGCGCCGCCATGCATGCCGCGCAGCAGCCCATGAACTGAGACCGTGTGCGGCGCTACCATGCGCGTTGATCTCTCAACTTTACGGAAAACAACATGACTTCTGCAGTTCAATCTGTCGCTCTGGTTGCCGGCGCCAGCGGTATCGTGGGCACCGGTGTGGCTCAGCGCCTCGTGGCCGATGGCTGGCGCGTGCTGTGCGCCTCGCGTTCGGGCGGAGGCCAGATCGCCGGCACCGAAGGGCTCGCGCTGGACCTGATGGACCCCAAGGCCTGTCGCGATGCGCTGGCCCGTCACCCTGAGATCACGCACCTCTTCTTTGCCGCCTACCAGCCCGCGCCCAGCCGCGCCGCCGAGGTGGCGCCCAACCTGGCCATGCTCCGGAACCTGGTGGAAGCGGCCAGCGCGGTGCTGCCGGCGCTCAGCAAGGTGGTGCTGACCACCGGTGCCAAGTTCTACGGCATCCAGTGGGGGCAGAGCAAGACGCCCTGCCGCGAGACCGACCCGCGCCAGTTGCCGCCCAACTTCTACTACGACCAGGAAGATTTCCTGCGCGAAGCGCAGCAGGGCCAGAAGTGGTCTTGGGTGAACCTCATTCCGCCTTTCGTCTCCGGTTTCGCGGTGGGCAACCCCATGAACCTGGTGATGGGCGTGGGCATCTACGCCGCGGTGTGCAAGGAGATGGGCTTGCCGTTGCGCTTCCCCGGCAGCCAGGGGGCGTACGACGCCGTGCACCAGATCGCCGACGCCCACGTGATCGGTGGCGCCGCTTGCTGGGCGGCGCATTCGGATGCCGCCTCGAACCAGGCTTTCAACGTCACCAATGGCGACCCGGCGCGCTGGCGCAACAACTGGCCGGTGATTGCCGATGCGCTGGGCATGGCCTGGGCCGATACCAAGACCATGCCCCTGGCCGACGTGATGCCCGACCAGCAGGCGCTCTGGGACCGCATCACCCAGCGCCATGGCCTGCGCGAGATTGCCATCAACCGCATCGTCAACTGGGCCTGGGTGGACTACATGCTGCGCATGTCGCACGACGTGCTGCTGGAAACCAACAAGATCCGCCGCGCCGGCTTCCACGAATGCGTGGACACCGATGCGGTGTTCGTGCAGCGCTTGCGTGAGCTGCAGCAACACAAGATTCTGCCGACCTGACCGAGACCGGCACGGAGACACCCGCATGACCCACCCACGCCACCGGCGCACCGCCGACCTCACCCTGGGCTTTCTCACGCTGGGCGTGAATGCCGAACCGCTGGACGTGATCGACGCGGCGGCGCAGGCCGGCTTTGGCGCGGCGGGTCCGCGTGTCAGCGGACGCTACCCGGGCGATGCCTGGCCCTCGGTGGACGGCCGCGCCGATGCGTTCGACGAGATTCGCCGCACCGCGGCCGCGCGTGGCGTGCGCATATCCAGTGTCAGCGGCTACTACATCTCACCCCAGGTCACGCTGGACCACATGCTGGCCAACGTGAACGCGGCGCGCGCCGTGGGCGCGCCCATGATCCTGCAGGGCTGCTTCGACGGCGATGCCGCGCGCGTCACCGCGCTGGTGCGCGACTACGCCGCCGCGGCCCGTGAGGCGGGCGTGCGCATCGCGCTGGAGTTCATGCCGATGAGCGAGCTCAAGACCCTGGCGCAGACGCAGGACATCATCGCCGCCAGCGGTGCCGGGAATGTCGGTGTGCTCATCGACGCGCTGCACCTGGCACGCTCCGGTGCCAGCGCCCGCGACGTGGCCGCGCTCGATCCAGCGTCGATCTACCTGACCCAGCTGTGCGATGCGCCCGCGACGCTGGCCGAAGGTGACACGCTGTTCAACGAAGCGATGGCGGGCCGACGCCTGCTGGGCGATGGCGGCCTGGACCTCGTGGGCCTGGTGCAGGCACTGCCACCCCAGGCCGAGCTGGAACTGGAGACACCGGCCGTGCAGCATGCCGCGCTGGCACCGGTGCCGCGCGCGCGCCATGCGGCCGAGGCGGCGCAGCGCTTCTTCGACCGGCATTTCCAGGGCTTGTCCGACCCGGTTGCACAGGGAAAAACCGGGTGAACAGGCCCTTTGCTCAGGGGTAGAGACCGAGCGCGCGGGCCTTGAGCGTGGCCAGCGCGACCAGCAGGTCCAGCGTGGGTGTGGCCACCCCGTGTTCGCGCGCCAGGCGCAGTGGCGCCAGGAACATGCTCTCCAGTTCCATGCGGCGCCCCTCGGCGGCATCCTGCGCGATGCTCGGCACGTGGGACGACTGGCGCACGAAGGCCATCTGCGCGCCGAAGTCCATGCTCATGCTGCAGCCCTCGGCCAAGGCGATGGCGGTCACCTCTGCCTGGATGCGCAGGCGCGCGTCGATCAGAACCTGTTCGGCAAAGAGCTCTTTCATCGGTACCGGCGCCAGCACACCCATGGGGCCGGAGGCCAGGTTCTGCGCCAGCTTGGCCCAGATCGCGCCGCGGATGGCGGCCGTCGCCTCCACCGGGAAGCCGGCATCGCGCAGCACGGCGGCCGTCGTGCGAAGACGTTCGGTGTCCTGGCCGGAGGGTTCCCCGAGCGTGAGCGGCCGGTTGCCGCCCCGGACTTCGATCACCCCGGGCGCCACCACCGTGCAGGCACTGGAGGTGACGCCGCCGATCACGCGCTCGGGACCTATGGCCTGCCACAGCCGGTCGCGCGGATCCAGCGCGGGCAGGCGCCGGCCCTCGCGCAACCCTCCCTCCGCATGGTGGTACCACCAGGGTATGCCGTTCTGCAGGAACACCACGGGCGTCCGCACGCCCAGCAACGGGGCCATCGCGTCGGCGGCATCCGCCAGCGCATGAGATTTCAGCGTCACGAGCACGAGATCCTGCGGGCCGAGCTCGCGCGCGTCGTCGCTGGCCTGCACGCTGGCTTGCAGCTCACCGTGGTCGGTGCGCAGCGTGAGGCCGGCCTGCCGCACCGCCGCCAGCGTGGCACCCCGCACCACGACGCTCACCTCGGCACCGGCCCGGGCGAGCAGGGCAGCGAAGTGCCCGCCGGTAGCACCCGCTCCAAAGACCGCGATCTTCATGGCGGCGTCACCTTCTGCTCCGGGTCATGGGTTTCCGCGTTCTCGCGGTCCGCATGGAGTGCTATCAGTTTGTTGAGCAGCAGCATCAGCTGCTTGCGCTCTGCGCGCGGCAGGGGTTCCAGCACGGCCTCGCGCGTATCGCGCGCGGCGATGCTGGCCTCGGCCAGCACCCGCTCGCCTTCCTGCGTGAGGAACAGCATGCGGGTGCGCCGGTCGGTGGGGTGCGGCTGACGAACGATCAGCGCCTTCGCCTCCAGGCGGTCGAGTACGCCGGTGAGCGTGGCTTTGTCGAACTTGATGATGGCCGACAGCCGGGTGGCATCCACTCCGGGGTGTTCGTGAATACCCACCAGCGACGCGAACTGCACCGTGGTGAGGTTGTGTGGAGTGAGTTGCTCGGTGGCGATGGACACCGAGATCTGGAACGCCCGGCGGAACAGGTAGCCGGGTGCCTGTCGAAGGTCTTTGATCGAGAGTGTGGCCATGGGCGCAGTGTAGGGGCAGTGCACGGGCAGGTTCCAACGCCACTTGGCAGATTTTATTTGAACAGATATAGTTCGTATGCAAACAACATGATTGAAGCGGCGCACCACGCGCCAACAGAAGGAGACCTGCATGCGTACCGATATATGTGAGCGCCTCGGCTGCGAGGCGCCCGTGTTTGCCTTTTCCCATTGCCGCGACGTCGTGGTGGAAGCCACCCGGGCCGGCGGTTTTGGCGTGCTGGGAGCGGTGAGCTTCTCGCCCGAGCAGCTCGAGCGCGAGCTCAAGTGGATCGACGAGCACGTCGATGGAAAGCCTTATGGCGTTGACGTGCTGATTCCCGCCAACTACGACAAGGCGGCCGAAGCGGCCGAGCAACCCGTGCAGGACCTGCTGCCCGACGAGCAGCGCCGGTTCATGGAAGACCTGCTGGCGCGCGAAGGCGTACCACCGCTGAGCGCGGACGATGCGCAGGTCGCACGCGAAGAGCTGATTGGCCGCGGACGCAATTCCACGCCGGCGGGTGCTCGCAAGCTGATCGACGTGGCGCTGCGGCACCCGCAGGTGAAGCTGATCGTGAGTGCGCTGGGCACGCCGTCGCGCGCGCTGGTGGATGAGCTGCATGCGCGCGGCATTCTGGTGGGCTCGCTCTGCGGAAAACCCGAGCACGCGGTGGACCAGCGCGATGCGGGCGTGGACCTCATCGTTGCGCAGGGCACGGAGGCGGGCGGCCACACAGGGCAGATTTCCACCATGGTGCTGGTGCCGCAGGTGGTGGACCTGGTGTCGCCCCAGGTCGCGGTGCTGGCCGCCGGCGGCATCAGCCGCGGCCGCCAGATCGCCGCGGCCTTCGCGCTGGGTGCGCAGGGCGTCTGGATGGGCACGGTCTGGCTGGGCACGCGTGAGAGCGAACTCACACCCATGGAGAAGGACGTGCTGTTCAAGGCGCGCACCGAGGATGCGGTGCAGCGCAAGTACCAGACCGGCAAGACGGTGCGCATGATCCGCAGCAAGGCCTCCGAAGCCTGGGAAAAGCCCGGCGCTCCCAAGCACCTGCCGCCGCCGCTGCAGAACGTGCTCTACCACAGCGCGCGCATCCGCATCGAGAAGGCGCGGCGCGCCGACCTCTGCTCCTTTCCCGCGGGTCAGGTGGTGGGCACCCTGCGCGAGGAGACCTCGGTGCGCCAGGTCATGGCGGACCTGATGAACGAATACGCCGAGACGGCCGAGCGGCTGTCTCCCCTGATCAACCTCTGATACCTCAACCGGACACACCGCATGAGCCAGATCACGCACAAAGAGTTTTGCACCGTCGAACGCGACGGCCATCTCACCATCGTCACCATCAACCGGCCCGATGTGATGAACTCCACCCACTTCGAAGCCGACCAGGAGTTGCATGAAGTCTGGAACGAATTCGCTGCCGACGATGAGCAGTGGGTGGGCATCATCACCGGCGCGGGCGACAAGGCTTTCAGCACCGGTAACGACCTGAAGGTGCATGCGCAGCGAGGCGTGCGCCACTTCCCGCCCACCGGCTTTGCCGGGCTGACGACGCGGTTCGACCTGGACAAGCCGGTGATCGCGGCCGTCAACGGCATCGCCATGGGCGGAGGGTTTGAACTCGCGCTGGCCTGCGACCTGGTGATCGCGGCGGAGAACGCATTCTTTGCGCTCTCTGAGCCGCGCGTGGGCCTGGCGGCGCTGGCCGGCGGTGTGCAGTACCTGCCGCGCGCCATTGGTTTGCCGCGTGCCATGGGCATCCTGCTTACGGGTCGGCGCGTGCCCGCGGCGGAGGCCTTTGACCTGGGTTTCGTGACCGCGCTGGCACCGGCCGGCGGTGCGATGGCCGAGGCCCGCAAGTGGGCCGACCAGATGCTGGAGTGCTCGCCGCTGTCGCTGCGTGCCACCAAGGAAGTGGCGCGCAAGACCATGCTGGGCGATGACTTCGAGACCAAGCTGATGGCCGCCCGCGAGTTTCCCGCCGCGCAGCGCTTGCGGAGCAGTGAGGACTACAAGGAGGGGCCGCGCGCCTTTGCCGAGAAACGCAAGCCACAGTGGAAGAACCGTTGAGGGGGCGATGAACATGGCGCACGACAAGACCCGCGTTCCCGTCATCGTCGGGGCCGGCCAGGTGACCGACACGGCATCTCCCCCCGAGAGCGCTCGCTCGCCCCTGGAACTGATGGTGGAGGCCGCCCGCCTGGCCGCGGCCGACAGCACTGCCGGTGAGGCGCTGCTGCGCTCGCTGGACTCGGTGACGGTGATACGGCTGTTCGCCGACACCGTGCCGCGTTTTGCCTCGCCATTTGGCAAGCTGGCCAACCCGCCCTGGTCGGTGGCCCGGCGGCTCGGTGCGCGGGCGGCGACGGATCTGGTGTACCCACCGCAAGGCGGCGACACGCCCCAGGTGCTGCTGGCCCGTGCGTGCGAACGCATTGCACAGGGGCAGTCGCAGGCCGCGCTGATCGTAGGGGGCGAGGCGCTGCGCACGGAGCTGGCGGCCAAGCGCGCGGGCCTGCAACTGGTCTGGGGCGAGGACGCACCCAGTCCGCCCGACGGGCTGGACGGCGTGAAGGACATGTACACCGCCGAGGAGGAGGCGCACGGCATGCGCTCGGCCATCGCCATGTACGGGCTGATCGGCCAGTCGTTGCGCGCATCCGCCAGGCAGACCGTGGACCAGTACCGAGAGGCCAGCGCGCGCCTGTTTGCCGGCCTGGCCGCGGTGGCCAAGGCCAACCCGCTGGCCACGCGCCGCGCCGGCTACAGCGCCGAAGCCATTGCGGCCGTGAACACGGACAACCCCTATGTGGGATTTCCCTTCACCAAGCTGATGACGGCCAGCGCCTACATCGACCAGTCGGCGGCGTTCGTGGTGGTCTCGGAGGCGAAGGCCGATGCGCTGGGCATACCGGTGGACAGGCGTGTCTACCTGCACGGCAGCGCGGCGGCCCATGACCAGTGGTTCGTGAGCGAGCGCCCCCGGCTGGACGCGTCACCGGCCATGCGCCTGTGCGCACAGCACGCGCTGGCGCAGGCCGGCCGCACACTGGACGAGGTGGCGTTCTTCGATCTCTACAGCTGCTTTCCGTCGGCGGTGCAGATCGCCTGCAAGGAGCTGGGCATTTCGCCCGAGGACCCGCGCCAGCTCTCGGTGACGGGCGGCCTGCCGTACTTTGGTGGACCGGGCAACAACTACGTGACGCACGCGATCGCCGAGATGGTGCTGCGTGTGCGCGGCCAGCCCGGGTCCTTTGGCCTGGTCATGGCCAATGGGGGTCTGGTCACCAAGGAGGCCGTGGGGGTGTTCTCCACACAGCGGCCGGACAAGCCTTTCGTGCGCGAACCCGCCTCCGTGATCCAGGACCAGATCGATCGCATGACGCCCCGCGAGCCCCTCAACCACCAGCCGCAGGGCGAGGCCGTGATCGAGACCTGCGCCGTGCTGCATGGCAAGAAAGGCCCCGAGCGCGGTGTGCTGTTCGGCCGCCTGGTTTCCTCGGGTGAGCGCTTCCTGGCCAACTCGCCCGCGGATCCCGCGACCCTGGCGCGGTTGCAGAGCGATGGCGCCATCGGTCTGCGCGGCAAGGTTTCTCAGGTCGATGGGCTCAACGTCTTCGTGCCGTCGTGATGGCACTCAGGCCAGATGCGGAAGCCCATCGGTATGCTGGCAGCCCTCGCACAAGGTCTTCACCAGCTCACGCACCACGCCGCGCACCCACTGATGCAGTGCCTGGCGATGGGTGCGCTCGTGCCAGACCATGGTGGTCTTGAAGGCCGCTGTCTCGAAAGGCAGGGCATGCAGCGTGATCGGCAGGACCGCCTGGCTGCGCCGTGCCAGCCAGGTGGGCATGGTGCAGAGCATGCCCGAACTGGCCACGATGGGCGGCGCGAGCAGGATGGAATTGACCCGTGCCCCAACGGTACGCACGAGGTTGCGCGCCTTCAGCGCGTCCGCCACCGAGGACTCGGCCCAGGAAATGGAGTGCCGGGGTGCGGCGGTCAGCACATGCCGCTCGCGCATGAAGGTGTCCAGCGAGAGCCGGCGGTCGCGTATGCGCGGATGGTCATTGGCGCGTATGGCCGAGAGCGACTGGCTCAGCAGGTCGCTCGCGTACATCTGTTCGGGTACCGAAGTGGCGTAGCCGATCCCCAGGTCCAGCTTGCCCTCGGCCAGCAGGCTGAAAAGGTTGGCCTGGTCCAGGCGCTGGATGTGCAGGCACAGCGCCGGCGCCTCGCGGTCCAGCCGCGCAGTCAGCCGAGGGCCGAGCTCCAGGGCCATCGAGTCGGACATGGCGACGGTGATGACGCCTTCCGCGCGTGCGGGTTCGAAAGGGCGTGGGTCGGAAAAGATGTCATCGAACACCGACAGGCCCGATTTCACGAGCACCGCCAGTTCCACCGCGCGCGGCGTGAGCTCCATGCCCTTGCCGGTGCGCACCAGCAGCGGGTCGCGCGTGAGGTGGCGCAGCCGGTTCAGGGCGTTGCTCATGCCGGGCTGGCTCATGCCCAGGCGGTTCGCCGCGCGCGTCACGGAGCGCTCGGACAGCAGCGCCTCCAGGCAGTACAGCAGGCCGATTTCTATGCGCTCTCCGCCCATTTTTGGACCAATCATTCAAGACTTGAATGGTCTTATTCTAGGTCCTTTGTTGCCGAAGAGAGCCCGCGCCGGTCTAATTCCGCAACGCCGCCGAGACCGGTCTTCCCAGTGGTGAAGGCCAGGCTGACGGCACTGGAGACAACCCATTCGCGTCCCATGGCCAGGCGGATCGGTCCGTGGCGCGCGCAATGCAGGACACATAGCCATGCGTGATACCTCACCCAGCCCCGAGCGCCACGACGGCGACGACCAGGTCGGCTCGCTGCCCCTGCGGGAAAGCGCCGAACTGACCATGTTGCGCGACGCTGCGCGGGACATGCTGGCCACCCACTGGCCATCGGTCAGTGCCGCGGCCTGGGCGCAGCAGCCCGATGCGCTGCTGCGCCTGTGGCGGCAGGCGGTGCGCCAGGGTTGGACGGGCCTCGAACTCGATGATGTCGACATGGGCCTGGCCGCAGCGCTGGTGCTGCAGCAGGAGCTCGGTCGAGCCGAATGTCCGCTGCCGCTGACCGAGGCGGTGCTCGCCGAGGCGGTCCTGGCGGCTTGCAAGGATCAGCCGCAGGCGGACTTGCTGCGCACCGCGCTGCACGAGGGCCATCTGGTGCCGGCCTGGTGCCATGGCCCCGCGGCGGGCGAGGTGGATGCGTTCACGCTGACGCAGGACGACAAGGGCCTGAGCGCCCGTCTGTCGCATGTGGAGAACACCGCCGTGGCGACCCATCTCTTCATCGCCACCGGCGCTCCTGGCGAGGTGCTGGTGGTGCACATGGCGCAGGCCATGGTGCGTCCCACACCTGGCCTGGCGCGGCCCGCGCTGGCGGAGGTGGTGCTCGACCAGGTGACGGGTTTCGATCGCCTGAGCACCGGTTTCGATCTGGCGGCGCTGCCGTCCCTGGCGCGTCTGTTGCTGGCGGCGCGGGCGCAGGGCGCTGCCAGCCACGGTCTGGACCTGTTGTGCGAGTACGCCCGCGTGCGCTCACAGTTTGGCCAGAAGATCGGCCAGTTCCAGGCCATTCAGCACAAGCTGGCCAACTGCCTCATGGGTACCGAGGTTTGCCGGCTCGCGCTGCTGCATGCAGGCGAGGCGCGCAGTGCCGGGACGCGGGCCTACCGTGCCGCACTGGCTTGTGCCCTGGCGGGCCAGTACCTGCGCCAGGTGGTGCTGGAGTTGCACCATGGTTTTGGTGGCATCTCGTTCTGGGAAGAGCATGAGATGCCGCGCATCTTCCGCCGCGTGCACGCGGACCTCGTCCGTCTGGGTGGCGTGGGGGCCGCGCGTGAGGTGCTGGCTGCGGCATTGCTGGTGCCAGGTGCTCGCATTCCCTCGTTTTCGCTGAGCCCGCAGGCAGACGCTTTCCGCCACGAGGTGCGCGAATGGCTGCAGGCCCACTGGGACCACCGGTACCCGCCCGAGACCGCCGCTCTGCCGGTGAACCACCGCAAGGCCCGGCAGGACTTCAGCCGCAAGCTGGGCCAGCGCGGCTGGCTGGGTGTGAGCTGGCCCAAGGCCTACGGTGGTCAGGGGCGCAGTGCGCTGGAGCACCTGGCTTTCGAGGAAGAGATGGCCTACAGCGAAGCGCCAGTGACGTTCCACAACACCGCGGCCACCATGATCGGGCCGGCGTTGATCCGCTACGGCAGCGAGGCGCAGAAGCAGATCTTCCTGCCCGGCATTGCCCAGGGCGAGGTGTCTTTTGCGCTGGGCTACAGCGAACCCGACCACGGCTCGGACCTCGCGGGCATCCGCACCGCCGCCACGCCGCTGCCGCAGGGCGGCTGGCGCATCCGCGGCCAGAAGATATTCACCTCGACCGCAGGGTTCTCCACGCACCTGTGGCTGGCCGCGCGCAGCGACCCCCAGCAGGCGCGCCACCGCGGCATCAGCGTCTTCATCGTGCCGCTCAACGCACCGGGCATCACGCTGCAGCCCATGCTGGGCCTCAATGGCCACCGCGCCAATGTCACTTTCCTGGACGATGTGGTGGTGGGTGAGGATGCGCTGGTGGGCGACCTGCATGGCGGCTGGGAGGTGATCACCGCCGCGCTGGCCTTCGAGCGCGTGTCGCTCGCGGCCAGCGCGGCGCGCATCCGGGGCTACTTCGATCTGCTGCTCGCGCATGTGCAGACGGCCCGCCTGGGCGGCAAGCCGATGGCCGAAGACCCGCTGGTGCGCGACCGCATCGGCGACCTCGCCGCGCGCATCGAGGCGGCGCGTCTGCTCGCGGTGAACACCGCGCTGGTGGTGCAGGACGGCGAGGTGCCGGTGCACCAGGCCGCGATGGTCAAGGTGTTCGCCAGCGAACTGATGGAATCCCTTTCCGAAGCTGTGTTCGACCTGGTCGGCACCGGCGCGACGCTGGATGGCGCCGCCGCCGGCGCCTTGCTCGATGGCCGCTTCGAATACGCCGTGCGCGACGCTCTGCTCTACACCATCGGCGGCGGCACGAACGAAATCCAGCGCACCCTGATTGCCCAGAGAGGCTTGGGGATGCCTCGCTGAGCGCGCCGCGCAGGCGGCTTTCTTTGAACCCGTACCACCCAGAAGGAGACCCTCCATGAGCACCACTCGCCGCACCCTGCTGGCAGCCGCCTGCGCGCTGGCCATCGCGCCCGCCGCGCATGCCCAGGCCTATCCGGACCGTCCGGTGAAGATCCTCTACACCTATGCGCCCGGCGGCCCCGGTGACGCGCTCACGCGCCTGCTGGCCACGCACATGGGGCCGTTGCTTGGCCAGCCCGTGGTGGTGGAGAACCGCACCGGCGCCTCCGGCGGCGTGGGCGTGATGGCGGCAGCCCGTTCGCCTGCCGATGGCTACACCTTCCTGCTCACCACCATCACCACCGTGGTGCAGATTCCCATGGTGATGCGCGACAACAGTTTCGACCCCGTGAAGTCGCTCACGCAGGTGGCCAATGTCGCCACGCAGCCGCTGGTGCTGGTGGCCCACCCCAGCGTGCCGGCCAACGACTTTCTGGCTTTCGTGGAATGGATGCGCAAGCAGCCCGAAGGCGTGCACGTGGCCGTTTCGGGCCCGACGCTGGAAGTGGCCTCCGCGCTGGTCAACAAAGGCGCCAACATCAAGATGGTGAACGTGCCTTACCGCGGCGCGGCGCCGGCCTTCCAGGCGCTGCTCGGTGGCGAGGTCAAGCTCTACTTCACCACGCCCTCGGCGGCCCTGCTCGACTTCGTGAAGCAGGGCAAGGTCAAGGTGCTGGGCGTGACCTCCGCGCAGGCGTCGCCGTTGATCCCCGGCGCCGAGCCGATCGGCAAGTACGTGCCCGGCTATGTGCAGGACATCAACTTCGCCGTCTGGGGGCCGCCTGGCGTGCCGGAGCCTGTGATGGCCAAGGTGACCGAATCCATCCGCAAGGCCATGGCGGTGCCGGAGATGGCCGAGAAGCTGGGCATGATGGGCATGACACCCGCGCACGCCGAGGCGGCCAAGGTGGTGAGCATCACGCAGCACGAGGCAGCCAACATCAAGCGTGCGATGGAAATCGCCACCATCCGCTACGGTGAGTGAGGCTTGGCCATGAAGCCGTCTGCGCCGATGCGCGAACGCGTCAGCGAGGCCGAGTGGGCCGCCCGGGTTGACCTGGCGGCCTGCTACCGGCTGGTGGCCCTGTATGGCATGGCCGACCTGATCTACAACCACATCACGGTCCGCGTACCGGGCGAGGAGGGCCACTTCCTCATCAACCCGTTTGGCCTGATGTACGCGGAGATCACCGCGTCCAGCCTGTTCAAGATCGACTTCGAAGGCCGCGTCATCGAAAGGCCCGACCTGCCCGGGGACATCGAGGTCAACCGCGCTGGCTTCGTCATCCACAGCGCGGTGCATGCCGCGCGTCACGACGTGGCCTGCGTGCTGCACACCCACACCCGCGCGGGCATGGCCGTGTCCGCCATGGCCTGCGGCCTGCTGCCGGCCACACAGGGCGCGCTGCGTTTCCACGGGCGCCTGGCTTATCACGACTTTGAAGGGCCGGCCGTGGACGAAGGCGAGCGGGAGCGCCTGGTGAGCGACCTCGGCGTTCACGACGCCATGGTGCTGCGCAACCACGGCCTGCTCACCTGCGGTCGCAGCATCGCCGAGGCCTTTCTGCTCATGCACCGCCTGGAAATGGCCTGCCGCGTGCAGGTGGACCTGATGGCCGCCGGCACGGCGTTGCACATGCCGACCCCGGAGGTGATGGAGAAGACGGCACGCATCCTGGCACCACCCACCTTCACCGGCCGCACCGGCAACGAGGCCTCGCTGGGCAACTGGAACGGCCAGCGCGAATGGGCCGCGTTGGTGCGCCAACTCGAACGGACCGATCCCTCCTACCGCGACTGACCCTTATGTTCAAGCTTGAAGACATCGAGAAACAGCTCCCCACCGCACAACCCCGCAAGCCCGGCGCGCCGACCGCGCTCGGCGGCATCCGCGTGGTGGACTTCAGTCATTTCATTGCCGGTCCGTATGCGACCATGATGCTGGCCGATTTTGGCGCCGACGTCATCAAGATCGAGGCGCCCGCCAAAGGCGACGACTTTCGCCACTACCCGCCGACCGACCCTGCCTTGCCCGCGCAGGGCGCGTCCTTCTTCTTTGCCAACCGCAACAAACGCAGCGTGGCGCTGGACCTGAAGAACCCTGCCGCGCTGGCGCTGGTGCGCGAGCTCATTGCCGAAAGCGACGTGCTGGTAGAGAACTTCTCCACCGGCGTGATGCAGCGCTTCGGCCTCGACCCCGAGACCTGCCTGGCGCTCAATCCTCGGCTGGTGTATTGCTCGGTGCCGGCCTACAGCCGCGACGGCGAGTTCGCCGACCGTCCCGGCTTCGACCCGGTGGTGCAGGCCGAGAGCGGCTTCATGTCCATGAACGGCTACGCCGACCGCGACGGGGTTCGGGCGCTGTCGCCTGTGATGGACATCGGCACCTCGCTGATGGTGTGCAACACCGTGCTGGCCGCGCTCATGGCGCGTGGACACACGGGCAAGGGGCAGTACTGCGAAGTCTCGCTGTTCGACAGCGCGGTGGCCATGCTGGGCTATGCGCCCATGCAGTACCTGCTGGGCGGCGTGGAGCCGCAGCGCAACGGCAACGTGAGCCCGGACACCTCGCCATCCGGCGTCTTCCATTGCACAGACGCCACCTTCTACGTCAACAGCGGCAACGACCGCATCTTCGAGCGGCTGGTGGCCGGCGTGCTGCAGCGTCCTGACGTCGCGGCCGATCCCCGCTACAACAACCGGGTAGGCCGCACGCGCCACCGCGACACCCTGTTCCCCATCCTGGAGGAGGCCTTTGCCAGGCAGCCCTGGGCGCACTGGCGGGACAAGTTCCGTGAGGCAGGCATTCCCAGCGGCGAGGTGCGCACCGTGCCGCAGGCGCTGGCGTCCCGCGAAGCGGCGGCGCGGGGCCTGGTCACGCGCATCGCCCATCCCCAGGCCGGCTGGGTGCCCAACATCACGCCGCCGCCCCGGCTGCAGGAAACGCCGGTGGTGGACCCGGTGGTGGCTCCGGCGCTGGGGCAGCACACCCAGGAGGTGTTGCGCGAGGTGCTGGGCTGTGACGACGCGCGGCTGGAAACGCTGCGCCAGGCCGGGGCTTTCGGCGCGGCCTGAACTGCGCGATGCCACTGCTTGGCACAATGGTCAGTCTTTTCACAACCACCACCTGACCAGGAGCGAGACAAGCATGAGCACCCCCAAGCCCAGTACCACCTTTGACAAAGAGGCCCTCAAAGGCCGCGTGGCCGTCGTTACCGGGGCCGGCGGTGGCCTCGGCGGCGCCATGGTCGCGCGCCTGCACGCCATGGGCGCGAGCGTCGTGGCCGTGGACATGAAGGCGCCGCAGAACCCGTTGGCCGCTCAGGCCCTGGCTTGCGACGTGACCGATGAGGCATCCATCGCAGCCATGGCCGCGCAGGTGAAGGAGCGCTTCGGCCGCTGTGACATCCTGGTCAACAACGCCGGCGTGATGGCGCCCGTGATCCCGCTGGAAGAGTTGCCGGTGGAGACCTGGGACAAGGTCATGTCGGTCAACCTGCGTGGTTCCTTTCTCTGTGCCAAGCACCTGGTGCGCATGATGCTGGCCCAGAAGAGCGGTGCCATCATCAACATCGCCTCCATTGGTGCGCGCGTCCCCAACGACATCGGGCCCTACGGCCCGAGCAAGGCTGGCGTGCTGGGCCTGACGCACCAGATGGCGGTGGAGTGGGGGCCGCGCGGCGTGCGGGCCAACTCGGTCAGCCCGGGCATGATCCGCACGCCCATGTCCGAGCATTTCTACCAGAACGAGAAGCTGCACCAGGGGCGCATCAAGGTGGTGCCCACGGGCCGCATCGGCCGCCCCGACGACATCGCCGACGCGATCGCCTTCCTGGCCAGCGACGCTGCGTCCTACATGAACGGGCAGGACATCATCGTGGACGGTGGCTTCATGCGCACCGCGCTGATGAACGTGCAGCCGGCCGTCTTCGCCTGAAGACGGCGTGTGGCAGGGGGGCGCTCAGCCGCCCAGCCACCTGGCGGGCACGGTGACGATCCAGGGGCAGAGGATCAGCAGGAACAACACCAGGAACTGCGCGGTCATGAAAGGCAGCACGCCGCGCGTGACCTCGTCCATTTTCATCTTGCCCACGCCGGCCACCACGTTGAGCACCACACCCACCGGCGGTGTCACCAGGCCGATGGCGTTGTTCATGATGAACAGCACGCCGAAATAGACCGGGTCTATGCCCGCGGCCTTGACCACGGGCATGAGCACAGGCGTGAGGATCAGGATGGTGGGCGTCATGTCCATGGCCGTGCCCACGGCCATCACCAGCAGCATGATCATCAACAGCAGCAGGAGCTGGTTGTCCATGAAGGGTTGCAGCAACTCCACGACCTGGCCGGGGATGTCGGCCACCGTGATCAGCCAGGCCGACACCATGGCGGCGGCGATCAGGAACATCACGATGGCGGTGGTGCGCGCAGCACTGACAAACACCGCGTAGAGCTGCGACACGTGCAGTTCGCGGTAGACCACGGTGGCCACGAAGAGCGCGTAGACGGCGGCCACCACCGCGGCCTCGGTGGGGGTGAACACGCCCAGCTTCAGGCCCACCAGCACGATCACCGGCAGCATGAGCGCCCAGGTCGACTCGCGCAGCGCCTTCAGGCGTTCCGCCGTGCTGGCCTTGGGCGGCGTCTGCACCTGCTCGCGGCGCGCCACCAGGTACCAGGTGATGGCGATGGCCAGGCCCATGAGCAGGCCGGGCACGATGCCGGCGAGAAACAGCTTGCCGATGGAGACGTTGCCCGCCACGCCGAAGATGATGAAGGCGATGGACGGTGGAATCACGGGCGCGATCACGCCCGCGGAAGCGATCAGTCCGCCGGCCCGTGCCTTGTCGTGGCCGGCGCGCGTCATCATGGGCAGCAGCAGCGCGGCCAGCGCGGCGGTGTCGGCCACGGCAGAGCCCGACAACGCAGCCATCAGGCAGCCCGCCACCACCGCCACGTAACCCAGTCCGCCCCGGCGATGACCCACCAGCGTCATTGCCAGGTTGACGATGCGCTGCGACAGGCCGCCCACGTTCATGATTTCGCCAGCGAGCATGAAGAAGGGAACGGCCAGCAGCGGAAAGCTGTCAGCGCCATTGATGACGTTCTGCGCCAGGATCTGCGCATCGAAAAGGTCCAGGTGCCACATCAGCGCCACGCCGGAGAGCAGCAGCGCATAGGCGATCGGCACCCCGATCAGCATGGCGCCCAGCAGGGCAAGAACAAAAATCCAGATGGTCATGGGTGGTCTCTCGCTCAGTGCTTTTGGTGGCGCTCGAACGAGGCCAGTTCTTCCGATTCGGTGACGGCAGCCAGCTCGGCGTCGCTGGCCTGCCCGCTGGCGATGCGCCACATCTCGCGCAACAGCAGCGCGATGGCGGACATGGCAAAGACGATGCCCGAGGCATAGAAGACAGCCATGGACAGGCCGGTCACCGGCGCGGTGGACTCCAGGTTGATCCTGGCCTGTTCCATGCCGCCGGTGAGCAGCAGCCAGGTGGCCCACAGCATCAGGGCGTGGGCGATGAACAGGCAGACCCGCCGGGCCAGCGGCGGCAGGCGCGAGGTCAGCACATCCGTGCCCAGATGGCCGCGCTCCTTGAGCGCGACGATGGCGCCGAGGAAGGTCAGCCATACGAAGAGCCAGCGTGAGAGCTCTTCGGATATGGCAATGTTGGAATTGAAGCCATAGCGCAACACCACGTTGCCAAAGACCAGCACGACCATGGTGGCCAGCGCCAGTGCACAGAGAAAATCCAGCAGACGGCAGTAGCCGTCGAGCAAGCGGTTCATGAAAAGACCTTTTTCAGGTGGCGGCGGTGAATCCGCCGGAGAATGCGGGGCCCGACCCAAGGAGACCGGCCCCATGACCCTGCGCGGCACATCGTTCCTCGCGATCTGGAACGACATCGACCAGATTGAAGACGTGGCGTACGACGCCTGGCTGACCCATGAGCACATGCCCGAACGCATGGGCGTACCGGGTTTCCTTCGGGGCCGGCGCTACGTGGCGCTGGATGGCGCGCCGCCGCACCGTTACTTCAATTTCTACGAGATCAGTGACGCCGACGTGATGACGGGTGCGGCCTACCTGCATTGCCTGAACCACCCCACGCCACAGACGCAGCGCGTGATGCCGCACCTGACGAACTTCCAGCGCATGGGCGGACGCACCATCGCCTCCCATGGCCGCAACGTAGGCGGGGTATTGGCCACGCTGCGCTTCCAGGCGCCGCTGGCGCAGGTCGAGGCGGCCGCGCAGGCGCTGTGCGAAGGCCTGCTGCACGACACCGTGGTGGTGGGCTGCCATGTGGGCGTTCCTCTGGCATCGGTCGCCGCTGTGCAGACGCGTGAGCGCGAGCTGCGCGCGCAGGGGGCCGTGGGCCAGGAGGCGGCGGACGATCATGTCCTGCTGGTCGAATCGGCCAACGGCCTGGCTTTGCAGGAGCGCCTGTCCGGTATCGGGCAGGCCCTGGGGCGGCACATCGGTGGCGCATCGAGCGTGCACGCGCGCCTCTACGGCCTGAGCTACCTGCTTGAAGCCCAGGCCGCCTGAGTCGCTCGTGCGCTGCGTGCGCACTCAGCGGCCGCTGTGGATCTTGTCCATTTCCTCGCGGTAGATCTTCATCAGCGCGGGGTCGTAGCTGGCGGCGAACTTGTCCACCACCGGCACTGTGGACTGGCGCATCCGGGCCAGTTCGGCGGCGGGGACTTCATTGATCTTCATGCCTTTGGCTTCGAGCTCCTGGCGGCTCTTGTCTGCCGATTCGCGGCTGACCTTGCGCTGGTAGGCACCCGCTTCGCGCGCGGCATCCTGCAGGATCTTCTGCTCGGTGGCCGAGAGCCTGTCCCAGAACTTCTTGCTCACCTCGATCAGGTTCGCGGTGTAGACGTGGTTGGTCACGCTCACGAACTTCTGCACTTCGTAGAACTTGTTGGACAGGATGATGGTGTACGGGTTCTCCTGCGCGTCCAGGGCCTTGGATTCCAGCGCACCGTACAGCTCGCCGAACGCCATCGGCACCGGGTTGGTGCCGAGCGCGCCGAAGCTCTCCACGAACACCGGATTGGCCATCACGCGGATCTTCAGGCCCTTGACGTCGTCGGCCGCCAGGATCGGCTTGCGGCTGTTGGTGAAGTTGCGAAAGCCGGTCTCCCAGTAGTCCAGTCCGACGATGCCCTTCTCCGGCAGGCGGTCCAGCAGGGCTTTGCCGAAGCGGCCCTGCAGCAAGGCGTCGGCCTGCTGGGCATTGGTGATGGAGAAAGGGGCGTCCAGGATGCCGAACTCCTTGACCAGCGCGGCGGCGGTGGTGGTGGCGGGGGTGAACATTTCCTGCACGCCGCCTTGCACCGCGGCCTGCTGTTGCAGTTCACCGCCCAGCACCGATGCCGGGAATTCCTTGACGGTGAGCTTGCCTCCGCTCTTCTGGGCCACCAGCTCGGCGAAGCGTTGAACGCCCTGGCTGATGGGGTGACCCACGGGGGTGAGGTGGCCGAAGCGGATGGTACGGGTCTGGATGTCCTGCGCCGAGGCGCCGCCTGCCATCAGCAGGGCGGCCAACAGCGAAAGCGGCGCGGCCAATTTCCGGAAGGTCATCGATGTGTCTCCATTTGAGATTTTCAGTTGAGAGATGGGAGGTGAGACTATATTTGAAATATTAAACCTATTAACAGGTCGGTCCAATGAATCGTTGATACTCAGCCAGAGGATGTCTTGGCCTGGAGCCGCGCGAAAGGACTCAGGTCCGCCTGATGGGTGCCGCCATACTGGTCGGCGTGCTTGTGCACATGCATCAGCGTGGTGTGCAGGAAGCCGCCGTCGGCCACGATGTCCTGCCCGTTGACGAAGGCTGCCGCGTCGCTGGCCAAGAAAGCCACCACCGCCGCAATGTCGTCCGCCGTTCCCAGGCGCCGCACAGGAATGACCTGCGTGCGCAACTGCAGCATGTCGGGGTTCGCGTAGTGCACCTCTGACAGGGGTGTGCGCAGAAAACCGGGGCTGACCGAGTTGGTGCGCACACCCATGGGTCCCCATTCCACGGCGGTGTGGCGCGTCAACGCCAGCACGCCGGCCTTGGTCACGCTGTAGGGGGGCGAGGTATTGGGGCTCTGCGCACCGATGGAGCCGATGTTGATGATGCTGCCGCTGGCCTGGCGCAGCATGGCGCGTCCAAAGGACTGGGTACAGAGCAGCACGCCCGTGAGGTTGACCGCCATGCTGCGGTTCCAGTCGCTCAGCGATAGCTTCTCCAGCGGACTCGCAGGCACCAGGATGCCGGCGTTGTTGACCAGGATGTCGCAGCGTCCCTGTTGGGCCAGTACGGTTTGCGCAGCGCGGGCCACAGCGGACTCGTCCGTAACGTCACAGGCCACGGCCTGGACCGTGGCGCCGCAGCCGCGGAGCTCCTCGATCAGGTTGTCGAGACTCTCGCCGCGAGGCTCCAGCAACGCCAGGTGTGCGCCGAGGCGCGCCAGATGGCGCGCGATGCCGGCACCCAGTCCGCCCGCTGCGCCGGTGATGACCGCCACGCGGGCGTCGAGTCGGTTCGAGGGGGTCATGCCAGGTCTTTCGTCGAATGGACGGTGTTTCGAGCCGGCATGCCCAGCATGGCGCGGGCCTCGTCGGGCGTGGCGGGTTCACGGCCGCAGTTGCGCGCCATCTCGACCACGCGGCGCACCAGCTCGGCGTTGCGTGGCGAGCCCAGTTCGGCGTAGTCGTGGTCGCCAACGCCGATGGAGACATGCCCACCCAGCGCCACGGCCGTGGCGGCGAGTGGCAGCAGGTTGGCGCCGGTCAGCGCGACCGTCCACTCGCAACGGACATCGTCTGGCAGGAAATCCACCAGCGCCATCAATCCGCGCAAGGTCGGCGGGTGGTGCGCGAGCGAGGCCGCGCTCAGTCCCAGGTAGATCCAGGCGGGCTGCGCGATCAGGCCGGCGCGCAGGAAAGCGGTGGCGCTGCGCAGCATGGGCAGGTTCCAGCACACCAGTTGCGGCTTGACGCCGGCCTCGCCCAAGGCATGGGCGAAATGACGCAGCGTGGCATGGCTGTTGATGTAGGTGCGGTCTTCGGTGGTGAACCAGCCGCTGGCGGCGTCGAAACGGTCCGCGTTGGTCGACCCCATGTCCATGGGGGCGATGTCGGGTGCTTCTCCCTGGCGGGCGAGTTCGACGATGTGGGCGACACGTTCCTGCGCCGACAGTGGCCGTTCGAAGGCGCCCAGCGTGGGGTAGACCAGCATGTCGCAGCGCGCGCGGATGGCCCTGATGGGTGCCCGGTAGCTCTCCAGCCCGAAGGCCGGTTCGCCGGCGGGTCCGCGCGCATGGAAGTGCACGATGGACGCGCCTGCGGCGCGGCACTCCGCCGCATCCTGGCCGATCTCCTCGGCGCTCCAGGGCACATGCGGGTTGCGCGCTCGCATGGCGTACTCATTCGCGCGCACCTCGATGATGAGTTTTTTGCGTTCGGGCATGCAGCGGTCCTCAGGGTTCGATCAGGCGACGAGCGTCCGCCGGCGTGGCGACCTGGTGTCCGAGCGCTCGGATGGCATCCGCCGCGCGCTCGACGATCTGCGGATTGGTCAGTGGCGGCGAGGGGCCGTCGGCATGCAGACAGTCTTCGAAGCCCACGCGCACGTGGCCACCGAGCTCCACGATGTCCGGTATGAGCGGTGCGATGTCCGCGCCCAGCGCGCCGGCAAACCAGTGGCAGCGCACCCCGGCCAGCATCTGGAGGCAGGCCAGCAGGCTGGCGCGTGTGGGAGGCAGCCCCACGGGAACGGCGGGTCCGCCCAGGTAGAACTTGAGCATCAGGGGTTCGGCCAGCAGGCCCTGCTCCAGGAACACCAGCGCGGCCCGCAGGAAGCTGGCGTCGAACACCTGCACGCTGGGGCGCAGGCCCAGCTCTTTACATGCCTGCAGAAAGTAGCGGCTGTTCTCCGCGCTGTTCAGGTAGGTGCGTTCGCCGCGCAGTTGCCGCGTGATCGGGTCGTAGCCCGCCAGGTTGACTGAACCGGGGTCGCACAGGCCCAGGTCGGGCCGCGTGGCCGGGTCTGCCGCGAGGCCGAACATGTGCTGGTAGCGCAGCACGGGATCTGTGCCATTGGCCAGCGTGGGCCACAGCAGGGCGTCGCAGCCGGCGCGTATGCCCCGGATGGCCGCGGCGTAGCTCGGCACGTCGTGCACCCAGGCTCCGTCGTGCGGGTCGCGCACATGAAAATGGACCAGCGAAGCGCCTGCGCGGCAGACGGCGATCGCATCCGCCACGATCTCGCTGGTCGACCATGGCACATGCGGGTTGCGGTCGCGCATCTGGTTGCCATTGATCGCCGACTCGATCATCACCACGCGCATGGACAGCCCTCCGGTGAAGCGAGAGAAACGGCCCGGGGAGGCCCGGGCCTCGGCGCGGACGGCGGCTTATTCCGCCGTGATGCCGGCGGCCTGGATCACCGGCTTCCAGCGAGCGATCTCGCTGGCGATGGTCTTGCGGAAGGTGGCCGTGCTGGTGTCGGGCGCCACTTCGGTATTGAGTGTCTTCAGCGCGTCCTTCACGCGCGGCGTCTCCAGCACGGCCGCGATCTCGCGGTTGAGCCGGTCGATGATGGGCTTGGGCGTGCCGGCGGGTGCGATCACACCGTACCAGGACTCGAGCATCAGCTCGGGCATGCCGAGTTCGGCGGTGGTGGGCACGTCGGGCGCGATGGAGACACGCTTGGGGCTCATGACGGCGAGCGCGCGCATCTTGCCCGCGGCCACGTGCGGCAGGGAGTCGGTGTTGCCGAAGACCACCTGCACCTCACCGCCGAGCAGACCCATGAAGGCCGGCGCGCCGCCGCGGTAGGGCACGTTGATCATCTGGCCATTGGTGAGCTGAGAGAACAGGCCGGCCGTGAGGTGGAAGGTGCTGCCATTGCCCGCTGTGCCGTAGCTCAGCTTGCCCGGGTTGGCCTTGGCGAAGGCCACCAGATCACCAAAAGTCTTGATCGGGCTGGACGAGTTCACCACGATGAGGTTGGGGCCGATGAAGGTCATGGCCACCGGCTCGAAGTCCTTGGTCGAGTCGTAGGGCAGGTTCTTGTACAGGCTGGGGCCCAGGGACAGCGGCGCGATGGTGCTCAGGCCAATGGTGTAGCCGTCGGGCGCGGCGTTCTTGATCGCCGCCGTGCCCAGCGTACCGCCGGCACCGGGACGCACGTCCATCACCACCGGCTGGCCCAGACGTTCCTGCAGACCGTCGGTGAGCAGGCGCGCCAGGTTGGCGCCCAGGCCGCCGGCGGCGTAAGGCCAGACGAACTTGATGGGCCTGTCGGGGTATTGCTGGGCAAGGGCGGGCGCTTGCCAGCTGGCGACCAGCGCGACCAGGGCGGTCACCGCGGTGCGGCGCATCATCTTGAAGGACGTCATGGTTGTCTCCGTGTGTTGAAAGATGGAATGCGAGGGCTGACGGACCGTCGTCAGGCCGGGGTGTTCTGCGGTCCGCGCACCAAGCGGCCTGGCGTGGCGCCGGTGGACTCGCCATCCAGGTAGGTGATTTCGCCCGAGAGGATGGTGGCCTTGTAGCCGCTGGCCTTCTGCAGCAGGCGTTTGCCGCCAGCGGGCAGGTCGTCCACCACGTAGGGCTTGCCCAGCGCGAGGCGGTCGAAGTCGATGATGTTGACATCGGCCTTCATGCCCGGCTTGATCACGCCACGGTCCAGAAGGCCGACGGTGAACGCCGGGTCGCTGGTGTAACGGCGCACCAGCTCTTCCACCGGCTGGCGGCCGCTGGCGCGGTCGCGGCCCCAGTGCGTAAGCAGGTAGGTGGGGAAGCAGGCGTCGGTGATGAAGCCCACGTGTGCGCCGCCGTCGCCCAGACCGATCATGGCGTTGGGGTGGTTGAGCATCTCGCGCGTCGGCTCGCAGACGTAGTCGTGAAAGCCCGTGAACGTGGCGTAGAGGAAGCTGTGTCCGCCGTCTTCGAGCAGCATGTCGTACGCCACTTCCGAGCCGCTGCGGCCCTCGCGGCGGGCGATGTTGGCGATGGAACTCTCGCGCGGCGGTTCGTAGTTCGGCGGATCGCCCAGCAGGAACATGTGCTCGTACATCTTCTCGAAGCCCATGCGCTCGAACAGTGGGAAAGTGCTGTCCTTGTAGGGGTCCTCGCTCAGGATGCGGCGGCGCACCTCGGGGTCGCGCATGCGGGCCACGCGTTCGGCCAGAGGCAGGTTCGCGATGCTGCGGTAGGTGGGCGTGGCCGCGAACGGATTCTGCGTGCCGCTGAGGCCGAACAGCGAACCGATGGGCCGCGGCGCGGTCACGGGACGGATGCGAAGCCCGTCTGCGGCCGCCTGGTCCGAGAGCGCCAGCAGTTCACGCCAGACGTCCTTGCGGTCACCGTGCCGCTGATTGAGCGAGAACACGCAACTGCGCCCGGACTTTTCCACCAGGCGGCGCATCATCGCGAACTCGCCGGCCGGGCTGGGCTGGTCCCAGTCGGACACGAATTCCAGCTGGCCATGGCCCGCGTCGGCCAGGCCCATGGCGATGCCCAGCAGTTCCTCTTCCTGCGCGCGCAGCATGGGGGTGGGGTCGCCCTTGGCGGTCTTGTGGCTGATGGTGCGCGAGGTGGAGAAGCCCAGGGCACCGGCGCGCATGGCCTCGGCGGCGATCTCTCGCATCTGCGCGATGTCTTCCGCCGTGGCGTTCTCCAGGCGCAATGCGCGCTCGCCCATCACGTACACGCGCAGGGGACCGTGTGGCAGTTGGGCGCAGATGTCGGTGTCGCGCTGGTGCGCGTCCAGCGCGTCCAGGTATTCCCCGAAGCTCTCCCAGTTCCATTGCAGGCCTTCGACCAGGCAGGGGCCGGGGATGTCTTCAACGCCTTCCATGAGCTCGATCAGCGCATCGCGGTCGGTCGGGCGCACGGGCGCGAAACCCACGCCGCAGTTGCCCATGACCACCGTGGTCACGCCGTGCCACGAACCGGGTGTGAGCTGCCGGTCCCAGATGGCCTGGCCGTCGTAGTGGGTGTGGATGTCGACGAAGCCCGGAGTAACCAGCAGACCCTGGGCGTCCAGTTCCTGGCGTCCCTTGCCAGCCACCTGGCCCACGGCCGCGATGCGGCCGTCCTTGATGGCCACGTCGGCGGCAAAGGCGGGAGCGCCGGTGCCGTCCACCACCTGGCCGTTGCGTATGACCAGGTCGAACTCGGTTGCGGTCGTCATGCGGGAATCCTTATTCTGCGGTGATGCCAGCCTTCTCGATCACCGGCCGCCAGCGGGCGGTTTCGGACTTGATCTTGTCGGCGAAATACTTGGGGCTCTGGTCCGGGGCGGCTTCCATCATCAGCGTCTTGAGCTGAGCCTGCGTGGACGGCATGCCCAACACGGCGATGGTGGCCTTGTTCAGCTTGTCCAGGATGGGCTTGGGCGTGCCCAGCGGGGCGAAGATGCCGTAGAACGACTCCATCACCAGATCCGGCATGCCCAGCTCGGCGGTGGTGGGGATCTCGGGCGCTGCTTCCAGGCGCTTGGGGCTCATCACGGCCAGGGCGCGCATCTTGCCCGCGCGCACGTGTGGCAGGGACGACAGGTCGCCGAAGACCACCGACACCTCGCCGCCCAGCAGGCCCATGTAGGCTGGGGCCCCGCCCTTGTACGGGACGTGAACCATCTTCGAGCCGTTGAGCAGATCGAACATGGAGGGCATCAGGTGGTAGGTGGTGCCGTTGCCCGCCGAGCCGAAGTTCAGCTTGCCGGGGTTGGCCTTGGCTTGCGCGCGCAGGTCGGCGAAGTCCTTGATCGGGCTGTCCGCGCGCACCACCACCGCATTGCCACCCACGTAGACCATGGCCACGTGCTCGAAGTCCTTGCTCGGGTCGAAGGGCAGGTTCTTCTGGATGGAGGGCAGCAGCGTGGATGTGCTGTTGGTGCCGAGCATGATGGTGTAGCCGTCCGGCTCCGCCTGCTTGGTGAGCTGGAACGCCACCACGCCACCGCCGCCGGGCTTGGCATCCACATACACCGGCTGACCCAGTTGTTGTTGCAGGCCTTCTGCCAGGATGCGCGCCAGGTTGGCGCCCAGGCCGCCAGCGGCGAAAGGCCACACCATGCGGACCGGTTTTTCCGGCCATTCGGCCAGGGCGGGGGCATGCCAGGCGGCTGCCAGCGAAAGCAGCGCGGCCCATGCCGTGCGGCGCAGGAAGCGTAGGGATGTCATGGTGTGTCTCCTGTCGTTGTCGTGGTCGCGAAGAGACCCGTCCGCGAACGGGTCGCGCGCACTCAGGCCGGTGCGTTCTGGGGGCCGCGCACCAGGCGGCCAGGCAGGGCGCCGGTGGCTTCGCCATGGCGGTACACCGGCGTGCCCGACACGATGGTCGCGGCATAGCCCTGGGCGCGCTGCATGAGGCGGCGGCCTCCGGCAGGCAGGTCGAACTGCATGTGCGGCACGGCCATGCCCAGCGCATCCGGGTTGAGCACATTGATGTCGGCCTTCATGCCGGGTGCGATCACGCCACGGTCGCTCAGGCCAACCGCGCGAGCGGTGTCGTGCGACTGGCGCTTGATCAGCCAGGGCAGGTCGAAGCGGCCCTTCTCGCCGCCCCAGTGGCTGAGCACGAAGGTCTGGAAGCTGGAGTCACAGACCAGGCCCACGTGCGCTCCGCCATCACCCAGGCCGATCACGGTGTCCGGGTGCGCGATCATGTCGCCGCAAGCATCCAGGCTGCGGTCCGCGTAGTTGGCAAAGGGCGAGTACAGCATGCCGTGACCGTCGTCGGCCATCATCAGGTCGTACGCCACTTCGCCCGGTTCGCGGCCCTCGCGTGCGGCGATGGCGGCCACCGACTTCTCCGGGCCGGGGTCGTACTCGGGCGGATTGCCGAAAGCGAAGATGTTGGTGAACTCCACCAGGCGCATGCCCAGCGGCGTCTTGCCGCTGTGCGGCAGCTCCCGCAACAAGGCGGCACGCACCTCGGGCTGCCGCATGCGGGCCACGCGCTCGGCGAAAGGCAGCTCGGCAATCGCCTGGTAGCTGGGGCACTCGGAGAACACGTTGCGGCTGCCCTGCAGGCCCAGCATGATGCCCACGCCGCGCGGTGCCACCTGGGCCAGCATGCGCAGGCCGTCCTGGTTGGCCTGGCGCGTGAGCTCCAGGATGCGCTGCCAGCCGCGCGGGTTCTTGTGTTTCTGCATCAGCGAGAACGACAGCGGCCGGCCGGAGGCCTCCGTCAGGCGGCGCATGAGCTGGAACTCGCCGTCCACGTCCTCGCCGTCGAAGTCGGTGATCATCTGCAGCACGCCGCGCCCGGCGTCCTTCACGCCCATGGCGATGGCCATCAGCTCTTCTTCCGACGCCTTGAGCGTGGGGGTGGGCGTGCCCTTGATGGATTTGTGGTTGATCGAGCGCGAGGTGGAGAAGCCGATCGCGCCGGCGCGCATGGCCTCGGTGGTCAGTGTCCGCATGCGGGCACGGTCCTCGGCGGTGGCTATTTCGAGCCGCGAGGCGCGCTCGCCCATCACGTACACGCGCAAGGCGGCGTGGGGAAGCTGGGCGCCGAAGTCGATGTCGTGCGGCTTGCGCTCCAGCGCATCCAGGTAGTCGGAGAAACTCTCCCAGGCCCAGTCCAGGCCTTCCTGCAGCGCCACGCCAGGGATGTCCTCCACCCCTTCCATCAGGTCGATGAGGCGGTCGCGATCCTGCTTGCGCACGGGCGCGAAACCCACGCCGCAGTTGCCCATGACGGCGGTGGTCACGCCGTGCCAGCTGGATGGCGCGAAGCGCTGGTCCCAGACGGCCTGGCCATCGTAGTGGGTGTGGATGTCGACGAAACCCGGCGCCACCATGTGGTGCCGTGCGTCGATTTCCTCGCGGCCCTGGGCCGTCACCTTGCCCACTTGCACGATCACGCCTTTGTCGATCGCCACGTCGGCTTGCACCAGTGGGCCGCCCAGGCCGTCTGCCACCGCGCCGCCACGAATCACCAGGTCCAAGGTGCTGCTCATCGTCGTTCGTCCTTCTGAAATCTTGTCTCCACCGCGCGGAGGGCCTCTGGCGCAGACGCGCCGCATGCCCCGCGAGGTACGGGATTCTCGCTGCATCAGGTTGCAATGTCAACATAATAGGTTGACATTGCAACAATTTGAATATTGCCAACCGAATCGGACGGGGCGTTGAATAATGGCGACCCCATCCTGATCCAAGGCTTGCCTGTGCTTGGCTCAAAGAATGGTAAGACCATATACTAGTTGAATGAAAAAAGATATGCAAACTGTCCTGATCACCGGTGCTTGCGGCAATCTCGGAAAAGCGGTTGCCCAGATGTTTTCCTCAAATGGTTGGACCTTGGTCCTGCTGGATCGAGAACAGGCGCAGCTCAACAGCGTGTTCGGCACGGATGGCGAACGCCAGCTCAGCCTGGCCGCCAACCTGCTGGACGCGGCGTCCGTGCAGAGTGCGGTGCAGCAGGCCTTGCAGCGCTTCGGCCGCATCGACGTGCTCTGCAACCTGGCAGGCGGCTTCCGCATGGGTGAGCCGGTGCACGAAACGTCGGACGGCACCTGGGATTTCCTCATGGGGCTCAACGTGCGCTCGGTGCTGCACACCGCGCGCGCCGTGGTGCCCGCGATGCTGGCCGCAGGTGGCGGCCGCATCGTGAACATCGGTGCCGGTGCGGCGGGCAAGGGCGGTGCGAACATGGGGGCCTATGCGGCATCCAAGAGCGCGGTGGCGCGGTTGACGGAGTCGATGTCGGCCGAGTTGCGTGAGCGCGGCATCAACGTCAACTGTGTGCTGCCCAGCATCATCGACACGCCGGAGAACCGCAAGGACATGCCCAAGGCGGACCCCTCCCGGTGGGTATCGCCTGCATCGCTGGCAGGCGTCATCGCTTTCCTGGCCTCGGATGCCGCGAGGGATATTCACGGCGCCAGTGTGCCGGTGTCGGGTCTGAGCTAAGCTCGGCCTCCCGTTACATCCCAAGGAGGTATTGCGCCATGGTCTCCACCCGTTCGCTCGGCCGTTCCGGCATTCAGGTCATGCCCCTTGCCTTTGGGGGCAATGTCTTCGGCTGGACCGTGGATCAGGCGCAGTCCTTCCGTCTGCTGGACGCCTGGGTCGATGCCGGCTTCAACCTCATCGACACCGCCGACGTCTATTCGAGCTGGGCGCCTGGCAACCAGGGTGGTGAATCCGAGACCATCATCGGCAACTGGTTGCAGGCCAGCGGCAAGCGCGACAAGGTCGTGATCGCCACCAAGGTCGGCAAACCCATGGGACCGGACAAGAAGGGACTGCGCCCCGCCTACATCCGCCAGGCTGTCGAAGCTTCCCTCCAACGCCTGAAGACCGACCGCATCGACCTCTACCAGTCGCACGACGACGATGCCGACACGCCGCTGGCCGACACACTGGGTGCCTTTGCCGACCTGATCCGCGAGGGCAAGGTGCGCGCCATCGGTGCCTCCAACTACAGCGGTGCCCGCCTGAGCCAGGCGCTGGCGGAGAGCGAGCGCCTCGGGCTGCCGCGCTACGAGACCTTGCAGCCGCTCTACAACCTCTACGACCGTCAGGGATTCGAGACCGATCTGTTGCCGGTCTGCCAGGCGCACGGCGTGGGTGTGTTGACGTTCTACGCGCTGGCCGCCGGTTTCCTCAGCGGCAAGTACCGCAAGCCCGAGGACGCCGCCAAGAGCGCGCGCGGCACCAGCACCATTGGCAAGTACCTCAATCCGCGCGGCCTGGCGATTCTGGACGCGCTGGACACCGTGGCCGCCCGCCACGGTTGCGCGCCGGCCCAGGTGGCCATTGCCTGGCAGCTTGCCAAGCCTGGCATCACCGCGCCCATCGCCAGCGCGACCACGCTGGAACAGCTCAAGGACCTCGTGAGCGCGGTGTCGCTGAAGCTGAATGCCGAGGACGTGAACGCGCTGGACCAGGCGTCCGATCTCAAGGTGCCTTGAGGTAGGTCTTGACCATGCGCGCCAGTTCGGTGATCAAAGCCTCGTCCTCCAGGAGGAGCGGTCCGGGGTTGTTCAGCGTGGCGTGCACCAGCGTGCCTGCAAGGGCCTGGTAGGCGAAGAGGATCCGCAGTTCTCGCTCCTTCGGTGGAAGGTGGGTGAGCAGTGGCTTCATTCGCACGGTGAGCGCGGCGCGGTAGCGGTCGCCGGAAGCCTTGAAGAGATCCCACATGCCCTCCTTGGTGTGCTGCAGGGCAGCGCGCAGTACACCAACGTTGGAGCGAAAACCCTGCACGGTGAGGTGCACCATGTCCTGGCAGAGATCGTCCAGGCGGGTCTTGCCGATCACGTGCCTGGCCGCGAAGTCGGCCAGTACGGCTTCGGATTGCATGGTTTGCACGCGTTCCATGGTGAGAAAGAAAGCCTGCTTGTTCTCGAACCTTCCGTAGAAGGCGCCTACGGTCGTACCCGCGGCGCGGCACACCGCTTCCACCGAAAGATCTTCGAGTGAACGGTCCCTGAGCAGGGTCCGGCCCGCCTCGATCATGGCCAGCGCCGTGCGCAGGCTGCGGTCCTGCTGCGTTGGGTTGAGTTCGGGCAGCCGTCCTTGCGCTATCCAGTCGCGCAGGCTTCCAAGCAGTTGGTGATCGATCGCCGGCGCCGTACGCGTTTTGGCGGTTTCGCGTGCTCTTGGAGCGTTTTTGCCTGTCTTCATGGTGGCGCTACTTTAGCCTTGTGTTCGTGGCGGGCTGGACTTGGTGAAAACCCTATTGGAAGGACCATTGATATTTCTGAAAATAAAATCAGAATAACAATTCTATTTTTATCAAAACCTTCAGGAGCACACATGAGTACCGTGAGCGCAGTTTCCAAAGACCCCTCAGTGGCCGTGATGGCCAAGCCGCCCCGCACAGCGCCAGCGCCTGCCATGGCCAGAGGTTCCTTCGGCCCATGGCAGGGGAAGCTTCTTTCACCCACGCTGGGTCTTGAACTCTCCGGGATTTCCCTGGCGACGGAATTCGATGAACAGGAGGTGGCGATGCTGCGCCAACTGCTGGCAAGGCATAAGGTGCTCGTGTTTCGCGAACAGGACGTCACGCCGGCGCAGCATGTGGCCTTTGCCAGGCGTTTCGGCAAACTTGAAGTGCACCCGATCATCAAGCGCCATCCGGACCATCCTGAACTGGTGACGTTCGTGCACAACGACGTCAACGTCGGCGTCGAGAACGTTTACCACTCGGATACGTCGTTCTATCCGGAGCCATCGATGGGTTCGGTGCTTCGCTGCGTCGAATGCCCGGAAGTGGGCGGCGACACCATCTTTGTGAACATGGTGGCCGCGTACGAATCCCTGCCCGATACGGTCAAGGAGAAGCTCATCGGCCTGAACGCGATGCACGACGCTTCGGTGGTCTTCTCCAACCGCACGCCAACGTCTGAAGGCCGGGCCAAGCTGCGCGAAGAGATTCCCCCAGTCGAGCATCCTGTGGTGCGCACCCATCCCGAGACCGGCGAGAAGATCCTCTATGTCAATGAGGCTTTCACAACCCATTTCGCCAACTACCGGCAAATCAATGAGGGGGTTTGGAACCGCGATGCGCCGACCCAGGCGCGCGACCTTTTTGCCTTTCTCCTGCGCCAGGCGCGCACGCCTGAATTTCAGGTGCGGATCCAGTGGCGCAAGAACACGATCGTGTTCTGGGACAACCGGTCGGTCCAGCACTACGCCATCATGGATTACTACCCCAACGTCCGCAGCATGATGCGTGCGACCATCATCGGAGACCGTCCGCATTGACGGGGCCTTTCATGCATACATCCCTAACCGAAGAGGCCCGTGTGCAGTACCGCGTCCATCCTCCCGCCTTTCTCGACGGCAAGGCCAAGCTGCTGCTGATCGACGGCAAGCTGGTGCCGTCGGTCTCTGGCAAGACGTTCAAGACCTACAACCCGAGCACGGGCAAGGTTCTGGCCGAAGTGGCCGAAGCCGGTCGGGAAGACATCGACCGCGCGGTGGCGGCTGCGCGGCGCGCCTTCGAAGAAGGCCCGTGGAGCCGCTTCAAGCCCTTTGACCGCCAGGCCGTGCTGCTGCGCCTGGCCGATCTGGTGGAGAAGCACTTCGACGAACTGTGCCTGATCGACACCCTGGACATGGGTGGCCCCATCGCCCGCACCTCGGCCGCGCGGCGCCGCGGCGTGGCGCTGCTGCGCTACTACGCGGGCCTGGCCACGGCCACGCACGGCCACACCATCGACAACTCGGTGGACGGCGACATCTTCTCCTACACCCTCAAGGAGCCGGTGGGGGTGGTGGCGGCCATCAACCCCTGGAACGGCCCGCTGGGTCTGGCCATCTGGAAGATCGCCCCGGTGCTGGCCACGGGCTGCACCATGGTGCTCAAGCCCGCCGAGCAGGCGCCGCTGTCGCCGCTGCGCCTGGGAGAGCTGTGCCTGGAGGCGGGCGTGCCCGCTGGCGTGGTCAACATCGTCACCGGCTTCGGGGAAGCGGGCGCGGCGCTCTCCGCGCACCCCGGGGTGGACAAGATCGCCTTCACCGGCTCCACCGAAGTGGGGCAGCACATCGTGCGCGCCTCGGCGGGCAACATGAAGCGCGTCTCGGTCGAACTCGGTGGCAAGTCACCCAACATCGTCTTCGCCGATGCCGACCTAGACCAGGCGGTGCCGGGAGCGGCGATGGCGGTGTTCAACAACTCCGGGCAGATCTGCAGCGCGGGCACGCGCCTGTTCGTGCAGCGCAGCATCCACGACGAATTCGTGCAGCGCGTGGCGGCCTTTGCCAAGACGCTGCGCGTGGGCGACCCGCTGGACCCGCAGACGCAACTCGGTCCGCTGGTGAGCGACACGCAGTTGGAGCGGGTGACGGGCTACCTGGCCAGTGGCAAGGCCGAGGGGGCGCAGGCGCTCTCGGGCGGTCAGCGCATCACCGAGGGGGCGCTGGCCGATGGGTACTTCGTGGCGCCGACGATTTTCGCCAACGTGACCGACAGCATGGCGATCGCGCGGGAGGAGATCTTCGGGCCGGTGATCTCGGCGATGCCGTTCGACAGCATCGAGGAAGTGATCCGGCGGGGCAACGACACGCCCTACGGGCTGGGTGCGGGGGTGTGGACGAGGGACATCGGCAATGCGCAGAGGGTCTCGCGCGGTTTGCGCACGGGCTCGGTGTGGGTGAACTGCTACCAGGCCATGGACCCGGCGGTGCCGTTCGGGGGCTACAAGATGAGCGGCTACGGGCGCGAGTCCGGCACCGAGCACATGGAGGAGTACCTCCAGACCAAGGCCGTATGGGTCAAGAACCCACCTGAGAAACGCTGAACACGGCCAGCGCGTTCCCTGAATTTCACCCCATCCAGAAAGAGGAGACCACGATCATGCTCAACCGCCGCCAGATCATTGCCGCTTCGTCGTTGACCGCATTGGCCCCGCTGGCCCACGCGCAACAGTACCCTGTGCGCCCTATCAAACTCATCTACAACTTCGCCCCCGGAGGCCCTGGAGATGCCATCTCTCGCTACTTGGCGCAGCAGATGGGCGCAACACTAGGGCAGTCCGTGATTGTGGAGAACCGTACAGGGGGCGGTGGGGCGGTGGGCATCCTGGCCGCTGCACGCTCACCGGCCGATGGCTACAACCTGCTGTACTCTACCGTGACCGGTCTGGTCCAGGTCCCGCTGGTGACCAAGGACGAAAACTTCGATCCTTTCAGCAGCCTCATGCCGATCATGGGCGTCGGTGTGACGCCCCTGGCGATCCTGGCGCATCCCAGCGTGCCAGCGGACGACGTACCCAGTTTCCTGGCCTGGGCCCGCCAGCAGCCCAAGGGAGTAGACATCGCGGGCGCCGGTCCGATCATCGAAGTGACGACGGCACTACTGGCCCGTGAGGCCCGTTTGAATCTGGTCTATATCGGCTACCGGGGGGCCGCGCCCGCCGTACAGGCTGTGCTGGCGGGCGACGTGAAGTTCTACTTCAATACCCCATCGGCCTTGACAGCGGAGCACCTCAAGGCGGGTCGTCTAAAGGTTATCGGCGTGACAAGTGCGGAGCCCTCCAGTCTGTTTCCAGGAGGTCAACCCATCAGTCGCCATGTGCCGGGCTTCGTGCAAGAGATTGCCTTCGCGATGTTCGCGCCAGCTGGAACCCCTGCAGACGTGATGGCCAGGCTGCAGGACGCGCTGGGCAAGGTACTGTCCGAGCCAGGACTTGCCGAGCGCTTCCACGCCCAAGGCCTGTCTCTCAAGCCAACCCCCGCAGCCGATGTCATGCAGATGGCCAGACGGGAGGACGCCAGCATCCGGCGCATCCTGGAGACTACGCCGGTGAAGTTCGGCGGATGAGCCGGCCTCTCAGTCGTTGACCAGCACCACCTTGCCGCTGGTCTGGCGGCTGGTGATGCTGCGCAGCGCGGCGACGGCGTCGGCCAGCGGGTAGCTGGCCGAAACCAGCGGCTGGAATTTGCCCTCGGCGCACCAGCGCAGGATCTGTTCCAGATTCAGGCGCGCCTCGTGCCACCAGCCGTCGCGCCACACGTCGTAGCGCACACCGATCACGTCGTAGCCCTTGACCAGGGGCATGTTGATCTTGAGCGTGGGGATGCGTCCCGAGGTGAAGCCGATCACCAGGTAGCGGCCGCCCCAGCCGATGGCGCGGACCGCTTCGTCGAAGGCATCGCCACCCACCGGGTCGTACACCACATCGGCTCCTTTGCCGCCGGTCAGCTCCTTCACTTGCAGGCGCCAGTCCGGTTGCGTGTAGTCAACGGCATGGTCCGCGCCATGTTGCAGCGTGAGCGCGCGTTTCTCGGGCGTGCTGGCGGCGGCGATCACGCGCGCACCCATGGCCTTGGCCAGGTGCACCGTGGCCAGGCCCACACCGCCGGCGGCGCCGAGCACGAGCACGGTTTCGCCGGGCTGGAGCTGGCCGCGCTGCTTGAGGGCGTACAGCGTGGTGCCGTAGACCACCGGCGTGGCTGCGGCGGCCTCGAAGCTCATGGCGGGAGCGAGCGCGAACACGCGTTCCTGGGGCAGCACGATCTCCTGCGCGAAGCCACCTCCGTCCGCACGGGAGACGCCCATCACGCGGTCACCTGCCTTGAACTGCGTGACGTCTGGCGCGACCTCGGACACCACGCCAGCGGATTCGCTGCCAGGCACCCAGGGCAGTTCGGGTTTGATCTGGTGCAGGCCTTCGACCTTGAGAGAGTCCGGGAAGTTGGTGCCGGCGGCCTTGATGGCGATGCGAACCTCACCTGGGGCCAGCGGCCTGCGGGGCATGTCGATGTAGACCAGTTGGTCAACGGGGGCAAATTCGCGGCAGACGATGGCTTTCATGATTCATCCTTTAAATGGTCAGTCCATTTTAAATCCATTGGCGCGGAACCGGGACGAAGCCCCCTTCCTAAGCCTCCTCTAACTCTGGCGGCGCACAGTGGCGGCATGTCCAACCTGTTCTTGCTCAAGGAGCTCTCATGAAAACCTTGTCTCTCACCGCGACGCGTCTGGTGCTCTCCCTGGCCGCAGCGGGCATTGTGGGTGGCGCCAGCGTCGGTCTGGCCACGGGCCGGCATGCCAGTGCCGCCGCGCCGGTGGCCGCCGTGCAGCAGGCGGCCGTGCCCACCGTCGCCATGCCGGACTTCTCGCAGATCGCGCAGCGCCATGGCGCCGCCGTGGTCAACATCAGCGTGGTCGGCAAGACGCCCGCGCAGGGCGAGCAGCGCGCCGATGCCGGCCGCCTGCCGCCAGGGGTCGACCCCAATGACCCGTTCTTCGAGTTCTTCAAGCGCTTCCAGATGCCGGGTGGTCAGGGCAATGGCGCCGGGCGCGAGGTGCCGGAGCGTGGCCAGGGGTCGGGTTTCATCGTCAGTGCCGATGGCTTGATCCTCACGAACGCCCACGTGGTGCACAACGCGCAGCGCGTGACCGTCAAGCTGACCGACCGGCGCGAGTTCGTCGCCAAGGTGCTGGGCAGCGACCCCAAGACCGATGTGGCCGTGCTCAAGATCGAGGCCAAGGACCTGCCCGTCGTGCCGCTGGGCAGCACGCGTGATTTGAAGGTGGGGGAATGGGTGCTGGCCATCGGCTCGCCTTTCGGCTTCGAGAACAGCGTGACCGCGGGTGTGGTGAGTGCCAAGGGCCGTTCGCTGCCGGACGACAGCATGGTGCCCTTCATCCAGACCGACGTGGCGGTCAATCCAGGCAATTCCGGAGGGCCGTTGTTCAACTCGCGTGGCGAGGTCGTCGGCATCAACTCGCAGATCTACAGCCGCACCGGAGGCTACCAGGGCCTGTCGTTTGCCATCCCGATGGAGACCGTGCTCAAGGTCAAGGACGAGATCGTGGCGCACGGCAAGGTGAGCCATGCCCGCCTGGGCGTGGCGGTCCAGGAGATCAACCAGACGCTGGCCGAGTCCTTCCGCCTCGACAGGCCCGAGGGCGCGCTGGTCAGCAGCGTGGAGCCCGGTGGGCCCGCGGACAAGGCTGGCCTGAAGGTGGGCGACGTGGTCCGCCAGGTCAACGGCCAGGCCATCGTGGGCTCCGGCGATCTGCCGACGCTCATCGGCCAGGCCAAACCCGGCGAACAGGTGCGGCTCAATGTCTGGCGTGACGGCAAGGATCTCGCCCTGAATGCGCGCCTGGGCGATGCGGCCGACACCGGCGTGAAGACCGCGCGCGCGGACAACCCGGCCGACCAGGGCCGCCTGGGCCTCGCGCTGCGGCCGCTGGCGCCGCAGGAGCGGCGCGAGGCGGGCGTGAGCGGCGGGCTGCTGGTGGAAGACGCCCAGGGCCCGGCCGCGCTGGCGGGCGTACAGCCAGGCGATGTGCTGCTGGCGGTGAACGGCGAGTCGGTGCAGAACGTGGAGCAGGTGCGGGCGTTGCTCGATGGTTCGCGCAAGTCGCTGGCGCTGCTGATCCAGCGCGACGGCGACCAGATCTTCGTGCCGGTGCGCCTGGGCTGAGAACCCCGAAAGCCCGCCCTCGCGGCGGGTGGCGCCCACAGGACAGGGGCGCTGGGCGGATGCGTCTATGATCCTGGGCCGCCCCGTTGCAGCCCAGGCCCCACGGGCCGCCGCTCCCAGCTCCCATGTCTTCTCCATCCGACCTCACTCCCGATGGCCGCGTCGAAGCCGGCCCAGCCGCTCCCGAAGCGCCCGCCAGCGACGAAAACACCCGGGTGCCCCTGCGCATCGAGGACTGGCTCACCGTCATCTCGATGGCACTGCTGGCGCTGATCACGTTCGCCAACGTCATCGTGCGCTACTTCACCGACCAGTCCTTCGCCTGGACGGAGGAGTTTTCCGTCTTCCTCATGATCGTGCTCACCCTGGTGGCCAGTTCGGCCGCCGTGGCACGGCACCGCCATATCCGCATCGAGTTCATCGCCGACGCCGGTTCGCCGCGCCGGCGCCACCTGCTGGCACTCTGGGGCGCGCTGGCCATGGCCCTGCTGTTCCTGCTGATGGCGGGGCTGAGTGTGCGCATGGTCTGGGACCACTACGTCTATGAGGAAATCTCTCCCGGGCTGGGGCTGCCGCAGTGGTGGTACTCGGTCTGGCTGCCGGTGTTGTCGCTGGCCATCGCGTTGCGTGCCCTGGGGCGCTTCAACCGTCTGCGCAAGGCGGGTCCCCAGCCATGATCGCGGCGCTGCTGTTCCTCATCTTCCTGCTCGCGATGTTCGCGGGCGTGCCCATCGCCGCCTCGCTCGGGCTGGCCGGGGCCGCCGCCATTGCCCTGGCCGATCACAGCGCGCAATGGTTCGGTTTGCTCGCGGTGCCGCAGAACTTCTACGCCGGCCTGGGCAAGTACCCGCTGCTGGCGATCCCGATGTTCGTGCTGGTGGGCTCCATCTTCGACCGCTCGGGCGTGGCCTCGCGTCTGGTGCGCTTTGCCATGTCCATCGTGGGCCACGGCCCCGGCATGCTGCCGTTGGTGGCCATCGTGGTGGCCATGTTCCTGGGGGGCATCTCGGGCTCTGGGCCCGCCACGGCTGCCGCCGTGGGCGCCGTGATGATTGCCGCCATGAAGCGTGCCGGCTACCCCGATGCCTACTCCGCCAGCGTGGTGGGCGCGGCCGCCGCCACCGACATCCTCATTCCTCCCTCGGTGGCGTTCATCGTCTACTCGGTGCTGGTGCCGGGCGCGCCGGTGCCGGCGCTGTTTGCCGCAGGCATGGTGCCGGGCCTGCTCGTTGGCCTGGCCCTGGTGGTGCCGGCGGTCTGGCTTGCGCGTCGCCACGGCATGGGCCAGCGCGAGGGTGAGCTCGAACGCCCGCCGTTCTGGTCCAGCCTGCGCGAGGCCTCCTGGGGCTTGGCCGCTCCCGTGCTCATTCTCGGAGGCATGCGCATGGGCTGGTTCACGCCGACCGAAGCCGCGGTGGTGGCTGTGTTCTATGGCTTGTTCATTGGCATGGTGGTCCACCGCACGATCCGCGTGCGTGACCTCTTCGACATCTTTCGCGAGGCGGGAGAACTCTCCGCCGTGATTCTCATTGTCGTCTCCCTGGCAGGTATCTTTGCCTTCTCGCTGTCCACACTGGGCGTCATCGATCCCATCACCCAGGCCATCGTGCACTCGGGGCTGGGCGAGATCGGCGTGATGCTGCTCATCATCCTGCTCCTCACGTTCGCGGGCATGTTCCTCGACGGCATCTCCATCTTCCTGATCTTCGTGCCGCTGCTCATGCCCATCGCACAGCACTTTCAGTGGGACATGGTGTGGTTCGGCGTGGTCCTTACCATGATGGTCGCCCTGGGTCAGTTCACGCCGCCGCTGGCGGTCAATCTGATGGTGTCCTGCCGCATTGCGAAGGTGCGCATTGAAGACACTGTTCGCTGGGTCGGCTGGATGGTCGTCGCCATGCTGTGCGTGACCATTCTGGTGGTGGCCTTCCCGCAGCTTGCGCTGTGGCTTCCCACCCGGCTGGGCTACTGAGGCGCGCGAGCGGCCTCGTCATTTTTCAACCAAGGAGACACGAGATGAAACTGCGTTCCTTCCTCACCACCCTGGCCGTCACGGCCGCCACGCTGGCATTGGGAACAGGCACCGCCCTGGCCCAGCAGCAGCCCTACAAGGCCGAGTACCGCATGTCGCTGGTGCTGGGCACCGCCTTCCCATGGGGCAAGAGCGGCGAGATCTGGGCCAACCTCGTGCGCGAGCGCACGCAGGGCCGCATCAACATCAAGCTCTATCCAGGCGTGTCGCTGCTACAGGGTGACCAGACGCGCGAGTTCAGCGGCCTGCGCCAGGGCGTGATCGACCTCGCCGTCGGTTCGACCATCAACTGGTCGCCGCAGGTGCGCCAGCTCAACCTGTTCTCCATGCCCTTCCTGATGCCCGACTTCGCCGCCATCGATGCGCTGACCTCGGGTGAGGTGGGTGCCCAGCTCTTCAAGGACATCGAGCGCGCGGGCGCGGTGCCGCTGGCATGGGGTGAGAACGGCTACCGCGAGATCTCCAACTCCAAGCACGCCATCAAGTCACCGGCCGACCTCAAGGGCCTGAAGATCCGCGTGGTCGGCTCGCCGCTGTTCCTCGACACCTTCACCGCGCTGGGCGCCAACCCCACGCAGATGAGCTGGGCCGATGCCCAGCCCGCCATGGCCAGCCGTGCCGTGGACGGCCAGGAGAACCCGCTGTCGGTGTTCCTCGCGGCCAAGCTGCCTTCGGTGGAGCAGAAGCACCTCACCCTGTGGGGCTACGTCGCCGATCCGCTGATCTTCGTCGTCAACAAGGACGTGTGGGCGAGCTGGAGCGAGGCCGACCGCGCCATTGTCAAGCAGGCCGCCATCGAGGCCGGCAAGGAGGGCAAGGCGCTGGCGCGCAAGGGTCTGGTCGAACCTGGCAAGCCGCTGGTCAAGCAGCTCACCGACATGGGCGTGACCGTCACCGAACTGACGCCCGAGCAGCGCGCCGAGTTCGTCAAGGTGACGCGCCCGGTCTATGAGAAGTGGAAGAAGCAGATCGGTGCCGACCTCGTGACCAAGGCCGAGAAGGCCGTGGCCGCCCGCAAGTGAACTGAGCCGCGATCACCCCAAACCCCGCCTGCGCGGGGTTTTTTGTTCGGGGAATCAGTCCACCTGCGCGCCCGACAGCTTGACCATGCGCTCGTACTTCGCACGCTCGCGCTTCATGAAGTCGTCGAACTGCTCGGGCGTGCTGGGTGCGGGCTCGGCCAGCAACTGGGCGAAGCGGGTCTTCACCTCGGGCGAGTTCAGTGCTGCGTTGAAGGCCGTATTGAGCTTGCGCACGGTCTCGGCCGGCGTGCCCGCTGGCGCGATCAGCCCCCACCAGGTGTCGATGTCGAAGCCCGGCAGTGTGGCGGCGACGGTGGGGACATCAGGCATCACGCTGCTGCGCTGTTGCGTGGTCATGGCCAGCGCCTTGAGTTTGCCCGAGCGGATGTTGGCCGCGGCGGTGGCGAGGTTGTCGAAGTTGAAATCGACCTGCCCCGAAAGCAGCCCCAACTGCGCCGGGTTGCCGCCGTTGTAGGGGATGTGCACCGCGAAGATGCCGGCCTGGTTCTTGAACAGTTCGCCAGCCAGGTGGCCGGCGCTGCCGTTGCCACCGGAGCCGTAGTTGAGCTTGCCGGGGTTGGCCTTGCCGTAGGCGATCAGGTCCGCCACGGTCTGGATCTTCAGGCGGCTGGCGGTGTCGGCGTTCATCACCAGCACATTGGGCACACGCAGCATCTGCGTGATGGCGGCGAAGTCCCTGGCCGGGTCGTAGGGCAGTTGCTTGAACAGCCAGGGGTTGATGCCGTGCGAGGCGGTGGTGGCGATGCCCAGCGTCAGGCCGTCGGCGGGGGCTTTGGCCACGGCGCTCACGCCGATGTTGCCGCCGGCACCGGGCCGGTTCTCCACAATCACCGTGCCCAGCGTGCCCTTGACGGCTTCCGCCAGGATGCGGGCAGTCACGTCGATCGGTCCGCCGGGGGCGAAAGGCACGACGATGCGTGTGGGGTTGGCCTGCGCCCAGGTCAGGCCGGGCACGGCAAGACTGGTGGCGGTGGCGGCGAGGGCCTGGATCACGTGGCGGCGGCTGCTCATGGTGGTGTCTCCTGATGGGCTGGCGGGAAAGATCAGGCCGCCTTGTCGGCGGCGCTCGTGAAGGAATCCGCGAAGAAGGCCTCTTCCGGCAGACCGGCCTTCTCGACGTAGTCGCGCCTGGCCGACTCCACCACGATGGGGGCTCCGCAGGCATACACCTCATGGCCAGACAGGTCAGGGAAGTCCTGCAGCACGGCCATGTGCACGAAGCCGGTGCGGCCGGTCCAGGCGTCCTCGGGCAATGCGTCGGAGACCACCGGCACATAGCGCAGGTTCGGCATCTCGGCCAGGCGGGCCTCGATCCAGGCGCTCTGGTAGAGGTCGGCCGGGCGGCGACCACCCCAGTACAGCGTGGCGGGCCGCGTGATGCCCTTGTGCTGCATGTGCTCCACGATCGCCTTGATCGGCGCGAAGCCGGTGCCCGAGGCCAGCAGCACGATGGGTTTGTTGCTGTCCTCGCGCAGGAAGAAGCTGCCGTAAGGGCCTTCGATGCGCAGGATGTCCTTTTCCTTCATGGCGCCGAACACGTGGTCGGTGAACTTGCCACCGGGCATGTGGCGCAGATGCAGTTCCAGGCCCGGCTGCTCGGCCTGCGTGTGCGGCGCATTGGCCATGGAATAGCTGCGGCGGTCGCCGTCGCGCAGCAGGAATTCGACGTACTGGCCCGCGTGGTACTGGAAGCGGTCGGCGGCCGGCAGTTGCAGGCGCAGCACGATCACATCGTGCGAGGCGCGCTCCATCGAGGCCACGCGAACCGGCATCTTCTTGATGGGAAAGGCGCCGGCCTCCGTCACCTGGCGCGACTCCAGCACCACGTCCGTCTGGGCCACGCCGCAGCAGGTGAGCACAAAGCCCGCCGCCTCCTCTTCCGGACTCAGCGCCTTGGCCTGGTGCGGGCCGTGCACCACGCTGCCTTCGAGCAACCTGCATTTGCAGGAACCGCAGGCGCCGTCCTTGCAGCCATAGGGCAGGCCAATGCCCTGGCGTATACCCGCGGCCAGCATGGCCTCCTGCGGCTCGGCAGTGAAAGTGCGCCCACTGGGCTGGACGGTGATCGTGAATGTCATACTGGCAAATCTCTAACGGGTACGGGTCTGCGCGCGCAGCAACCGGCCATTGTCTCAAATCCGGATATTGCATGAGCCTCACTGGCGCCTTGCCCGCACGCTTCCGGCGTGAACGGGTTCTTATCATCGGCTGCGGCGACGTGGGTCTTCGCGCGGCCCGTGTGCTGGGCCAGCCGCAGCGCGTGCGCGTGCTGGCCCTGACCTCCAGCCCCGAGCGTGCACCCCTGCTGCGCGAGCAGGGCATCACCCCGCTGCGGGGCAACCTGGACGACCCCGCGGACCTGCGCCGGCTGGCCGGCCTGGCCACGCGCGTGCTTCACCTGGCGCCGCCGCCTTCGGGGGACATGCCCGACTGGCGGCTGGACACGCGCACCCGTGCCCTGACGCGGGCGTTGGCGCAGCGCTCCCCGCCGCTGTCGCTGGTGTATGGGTCCACCAGCGGTGTGTATGGGGATGCGCAGGGCCGATGGGTGAGCGAGGCCATGCCCGCCCAGCCCCGCACGCCACGCGCCTGGCGCCGCGTTGATGCCGAGGCATCGGTGCACTGGCTGGGCCGCGCGCTGGGCGTGCGGACCAGCGTGCTGCGCATTCCGGGCATCTATGCGCCCGATCGCCCAGGGGGGACGCCGCGTGAACGGCTGCAGCGCGGCACACCCGTGCTGCGGCCGGAAGACGACGTGTACACCAACCACATCCACGCAGATGATCTGGCGCGCGCCTGTGTGCTCGCGCTCTGGCGGGGGCGGCCGCAGCGCAACATCAATGTGGTGGACGACACCGAGTTGAAGATGGGCGACTACTTCGACCTGGCCGCCGACCTCTATGGCCTCCCGCGTCCGCCACGGCTGGACCGCGTGTCGGCGAACGACCAGTTGCCGCTGATGCTGCTGAGCTTCATGAGCGAGTCGCGTCGACTGCGCAACCAGCGCATGAAGGACGAGTTGCGCCTGCGCCTGCACCATCCCACGGTGGCGCAGGGGCTGCGCTCGGGCGCGCGCTGAGGCCGCGCCAACGGGGCAAAAACGGGCGAAAAAAAACCGCGCAGCGGCGCGGTGGTGTCTGTCGATGGTGGTGCCCGGGGTCGGAATCGAACCGACACTCCTTTCGGAACCGGATTTTGAGTCCGGCGCGTCTACCAATTTCACCACCCGGGCGTTGCCAAACGGCAGCCCGAAATTATGGCACAGTGGCGCCATGAAATACCCGACGATTGAAGACGCCATCGGCAACACGCCCCTGGTGGCGCTGCAGCGCATCGGCGCTGCCGACAACGCCCGGCGCGGCAACGTGATCCTGGGCAAGCTGGAAGGGAACAACCCTGCGGGCTCGGTGAAGGACCGGCCCGCGCTGTCCATGATCCGGCGCGCCGAAGAGCGCGGCGACATCCAGCCCGGCGACACGCTGATCGAGGCCACCTCGGGCAACACCGGGATCGCGCTGGCCATGGCCGCAGCGATCAAGGGCTACCGGATGGTGCTGATCATGCCCGAGGACCTGTCGATCGAACGCGCGCAGACCATGAAGGCCTTCGGTGCCGAACTCATCCTCACGCCCAAGAGCGGTGGCATGGAGTCCGCCCGCGACCTGGCCGACCGCATGGTGGCCGACGGCAAGGGCCGCGTGCTCGACCAGTTCGCCAACGAGGACAACCCGCGCGTGCACTACGAGGCCACGGGCCCCGAGATCTGGCGGCAGACCGAAGGCCGCATCACCCACTTCGTGAGCGCCATGGGCACCACCGGCACCATCACCGGCGTTTCCCGCTTCCTCAAGGAACAGAACCCGGCGGTGCGCATCATCGGCGCGCAGCCCAGCGAGGGCTCGCGCATCCCCGGTATCCGCAAGTGGCCCGCGGAGTACCTGCCCCGGATCTACGACCCCAGCCGGGTCGACGAACTGGTGTACGTGGACCAGACCGATGCCGAAGAGATGTGCCGCCAGCTCGCACGCGAGGAAGGCATCTTCGGCGGCATCTCGGCCGCCGGCGCCTGCTGGGTGGCGCAGCAGATCGCGCGCCAAGTGGAGAATGCCACCATCGTTTTCATCGTCTGCGACCGGGGCGACCGCTACCTGTCCACCGGCGTGTTTCCGGCCTGAGGCAGCCATGAACAGCAGCAACTACCGTTTCTGTCCGCAGTGCGCCCATCCGCTGGCGATGCTGGGCCTGGAAGAGGACAGCGGCCTCGTCGAACGCTTGCGCTGCGCCGCCTGCGGCTTCACCCACTGGAACAACCCGACGCCGGTGCTGGCCGGCATCGTGGAGCTGGATGGGCGCATCCTGCTGGCGCGCAATGCCGCCTGGACCAACCCGGACATGTACGCGCTGATCACCGGTTTCATGGAGGCCGGCGAGACGCCCGAGGATGGCATTCGCCGCGAGATCGCCGAGGAGACCTCGCTGGTGGTGGACGAGCTCTCGCTGGTGGCGGTGCACGATTTCCAGCGCATGAACCAGGTCATCATCACCTACCATGCCCGCGCGCACGGCACGGTGAAGCTCTCGCCCGAGCTGGTGGACTACCGCCTCTCTCCGCCCGAAGAGGTGCGCTGCTGGCGTGCCGGTACCGGCCTGGCGCTGGCCCAGTGGCTGCGCGGGCGCGGCATAGAGCCGCGGTTCCGGGACGATCCGCCACGCCCGGTCGCCGCGAGTCCGGCCACCTGAACCGGCCAGCGGCGTGGCCGCGGGTTGCGGGCCCGCCGTGCCTGCGCGCGGCGGGCGTCACGCTTAGAATGTCGGCAACCCAGGAATACCCCCCCATGAATGCTGACCGAGAACTCGACGCCCGCGGGCTGAACTGCCCCCTGCCCATCCTGAAAGCCAAGAAGGCCCTGGCCGACATGCTCAGTGGCCAGACGCTCAAGGTCATTGCCACCGACGCGGGTTCGGTGCGGGACTTCCAGGCTTTCGCCAAGCAGACCGGCAATGTGCTGGTCGAACAGCAGACGCTGGGTGGCGAGCACATCACCGTGCTCAAACGCCGCTGACCGCTCCTTCCTTCTTTTTTTCCACCCACTTCCCTCAAGCACCATGGAAGTCCTGTTGCTGGATCCGCTCGTGCCCGAGGCGCTGGCCTGGCTGCAGGAACGCTACGAGGTGAGTTTCCGCCCTGAACTGGCCGACGACCCGCCGGAGCTGCGCAAGAGCACGTACAAGACGCGTGCCATCGTGCTGCCGCCGCATGTGGTGGTGTCGCACGAATTTCTCGACTTCGCGCCCAAGCTGGAGATCATCGCGCGCATGCAGATCTCCAGCGACAACACCGACCTGGACGCTTGTGCGCGGCGCAACGTGCGGGTGCTGCAGGCGCGCAGCGCCACGGTGCGCTCCAATGCCGAGTACCTGCTCTACGGCCTGCTGATGCTCTACCGCAGGGGCATGATCAGCGCGCTGCTGGGGCGCAAGATCTCGCAGGTGCGCATGGGCCGTGAACTCGCGGGCAGCACGGTGGGCTTGCTCGGCCTGGCGCCGGTGGCCCACACGCTGGCGCCCATGCTGCGCAGCCTGGGCGTGCGCCTGCTGGGCTACGACCCGGCGGTGCACCACGCGGCGGACATCTGGGACAAGCTCAAGGTCGAGCCCGTCTCGTTGCAGGAGTTGCTGAGCCACTCGGACGCGATCTCGCTGCAGATGGTGTACGCCTCTCGCTTCAAGGGATGGATCAATGAGCGCCTGCTCAACCACTGCAAGCCCGGGCAGCTCTGGGTGGGCGTGAGCCGGAGTTCCCTGTTCGACCCGGAAGCTTTGGCACTGGCGCTGTGCGACGGTCGCATCGACGCCTGCTTGCTCGATGGTGCGAATCCGCAGTTCGCGGCCGAAGGGACGGCGCTGCACGGTATTCCCAACCTGCACCTGACCCCGCGCCTGGGCTCGCACACGCGCGAGGCCAAGCTGCGCGCGAGCTGGTATGTGGCCCACCGCATCCACGAGACGCTCACGCCGGGGGCGGTGGCTCAGACCGACGCCCGCACCACCGACTTCTCCATGCTGGACAACCTGGACTACCAGGAGCCGGGCGATCCACAGACGGTCACGCCGTCGCAGTGGAGTTCGATCGCCTTGCACAGGAACTGAGCTCTCGCGCCGCCGGGCGGCGCCCTACTTGTGCACATGGCGCGGCATCCCGGGCTGGCGAAGCCTGGCCCCCGGTGCCTCAGGAAGGGGGATATCAGGCGCTCAGGCGCTGCAACTGGTCCCGCACTTTCACCAGCGTGGCGCTGAAATCGGCCACGCGTTTCTTTTCCTGTTCGATCACGGCCGGCGGGGCCTTGGCGACGAAGGCCTCATTGGAGAGCTTGCTGTTGGCCTTGGCGATCTCGGTTTCGAGGCGCGTGGCCTCCTTGCCGAGGCGGATCTTTTCGGCCGCAACATCGATTTCCATGAACAGGCACAGGCGGGCTTCGCCGACCACGGCGACCGGCGCGGCCTGCGCGGCGGCGGCCCAGGCGGCCTCGTCGTCGAAGACACGCACCTCGCCGAGCTTGGCCAGGGCCTGCAGCACAGGGCCGTTGGCGCGCATGAAGTCGGCATCACCCACCACGTAGAGCGGCAGGCGCGTGGCCGGCGAGACGTTCATTTCGCCGCGCAGCGTGCGGCAGGCCTCCACCAGAGACTTCAGCCGCGCCACGTGGGCGATGGCGTTTTCGTCGATCTTGTTCGGCTGGCTCTCGGGGTAGCGCGCGGTGCTCACCGAGTCGCCGGGCAGGCCGGCCACCGGCGCGACCTTCTGCCAGAGCTCTTCCGTGATGAAGGGAATGACCGGATGCGCCAGCCGCAGGATGGCCTCCAGGGTGCGGATCAGCGTGCGCCGCGTGGCCCGCTGCTGCGCCTCGTTGCCGGTCTGGATCTGGACCTTGGCGATTTCCAGGTACCAGTCGCAGAACTCATTCCAGACAAAGTCGTAGATGGCGTTGGCGACGTTGTCCAGGCGGTACTCGGCAAAACCTCGGGCGACCTCGGCCTCGACCTTCTGCAGCACGGAACTGATCCAGCGGTCGGCCTGGCTGAAGTGCATGTAGCCGTGGAAAGGACCGCCCGGCTCGCACTCGGCCTTGGTGTGTTCCTTCAGGCCGCAGTCCTGACCCTCGCAGTTCATCAGCACGAAGCGCGTGGCGTTCCAGAGCTTGTTGCAGAAGTTGCGGTAGCCCTCGCAGCGCTTGGCGTCGAAGTTGATGCTGCGGCCCAGCGAGGCCAGTGCCGCGAAGGTGAAGCGCAGCGCGTCCGCGCCGTAGGCGGGAATGCCCTCAGGGAATTCCTTTTCGGTTTCCTTGCGCACCTTGGGCGCGGTCTCGGGCTTGCGCAGGCCGGTGGTGCGCTTGTCCAGCAAGGGGGCGAGGGCGATGCCGTCGATCAGGTCCACCGGATCGAGCACATTGCCTTCGCTCTTGCTCATCTTGCGGCCCTGCGCGTCGCGCACCAGGCCGTGGATGTAGACGTGCCGGAAGGGCACGCGGCCGGTGAAGTGGGTCGTCATCATGATCATGCGGGCGACCCAGAAGAAGATGATGTCGTAGCCGGTCACCAGCACGGTGCTGGGCAGGTAGAGGTCGTAGTCGCCGAGGCCGCCCCGGGGTGCGGCAGCCGCCTCGGGCCAGCCCATGGTGCTGAAAGGCACCAGCGCGCTCGAGTACCAGGTGTCGAGCACGTCGGGGTCGCGCGTGAGCTTGCGCCCCGGGGCCTGGGCTTGTGCCGCGGCTTCGTCGCGCGCGACGATCACGCGGCCATCCTCGTCGTACCAGGCGGGAATCTGGTGGCCCCACCAGAGCTGGCGGCTGATGCACCAGTCCTGGATGTTGTTCATCCACTGGTTGTAGGTGTTGACCCAGTTCTCGGGCACGAAGCGGACTTCGCCACTGGCCACCGCATCGATGGCCTTCTGCGCGATGGACTTGCCCGTGGGGTCCTGGTCGCTGACCTTGGACATGGCGACGAACCACTGGTCGGTCAGCATGGGCTCGATGACCTGGCCGGTGCGCGCGCAGCGCGGCACCATGAGGCGGTGCTTCTTGGTCTCCACCAGCAGGCCCGCGGCCTCCAGATCGGCCACCACGGCCTTGCGGGCGACGAAACGGTCCATGCCCTGGTACTTGGCGGGTGCGTTCTCGTTGATGGCGGCGTCCAGCGTGAGCACACCGATCATGGGCAGGCCATGCCGCTGCCCGACGGCGTAGTCGTTGTTGTCGTGGGCCGGTGTGACCTTGACCACGCCGGTGCCGAAGGCGCGGTCCACGTAGGCGTCGGCGATGACCGGGATCTCCCGGTCGCACAGCGGCAGGCGGACCATCTTGCCGATGAGCGCGGTGTAGCGCTCGTCCTCGGGGTGCACCATGACGGCCACATCGCCCAGCATGGTTTCCGGGCGGGTGGTGGCCACCGTCAACGAGCCACTGCCGTCGGCCAGCGGGTAGGCGATGTGCCAGAGGAAGCCGTCCTCCTCCTCGCTCTCGACCTCCAGGTCCGACACCGCGGTCTTGAGCACCGGGTCCCAGTTGACCAGCCGTTTGCCGCGGTAGATGAGGCCCTGCTCGTACAGGCGCACGAAGGTCTCGGTGACGATGGCCGAGAGCTTGTCGTCCATGGTGAAGTACTCGCGGCTCCAGTCCACGCTGTCGCCCATGCGGCGCATCTGCGTGGTGATGGTGTTGCCGGACTTTTCCTTCCACTCCCAGACCTTGGCCACGAAGTTCTTGCGGCCCAGGTCGTGGCGGCTGACTTTCTGCTCCTGCAACTGCCGCTCCACCACGATCTGCGTGGCGATGCCGGCGTGGTCCGTGCCCGGCACCCAGACCGTGTTCGCGCCGGCCATGCGGTGGTAGCGCGTGAGGCTGTCCATGATGGTCTGGTTGAACGCATGGCCCATGTGCAGCGTGCCCGTGACGTTGGGTGGCGGCAACTGGATGGCGAACGAGGGCACGCCTGCCTGCGGCTGCCCGGTGCCGCGAAAGCCGGCCCGGCCCACACCGCGCCGTTCCCATTCCGGGCCCCAGCGGGCTTCGATGGGGGCGGGTTCGAACGATTTGGCCAGGGACTGCAGGCCAGGCTGGTTCAGGGTGTCGGTCATGGGCTCGCCAGAATGGAAAACGGCATCCCGCGGGATGCCGTCGAAAGGGGGCAGGGGTACCTGGTGGATTTTATTCGACCTGTCCTTCAGTCCGCGGCGACGGGGCTCAGGCGCGCGGCCGCGATGCATTCGGCCAGCACGCGGGTATCGCCGATCTGGTTGGCCAGCAGCAGGATGAGGCGGGCATTGAGCTGTTCGGACTGTGTCCGGTCCAGGCCGGCATGGGCGTCGATGAGCTGCTCGTAGAACGTGTCGGCGTCCTGGAAATGGGCGTTGGTCTTCATGACTGGAGGTCTCCTGGCAGGCCGAGGGCGCGCGAGATCGCGGCAACCAGGCCGGCGTCTATGGTTTCACCGGTGGCGGCGAGGTAGCCGTCCGGGCGCACCAGCGCCCAGGCATGGCCGAACACATGGCAGGCACCCTGGAGATGGCCCTTGGGGTCGCGCACGTGCTCCATGGCCTGCGCAGGGGCGTCGGCGGTGACCACCTGCACGCAGCGCACGGGTGTCTCCTCGGCCAGGCGGCGCAGGCGCTGCCGGGCGGTGGTACCGAGGTCGCCAAAGGCCAGCAGCAGCAGGTCGCCGGCGGCCCAGTTCAACAGGTCGTTCACATCGCCGGTGGTGCCGTCGGCCCAGTGGAAGGGCACGTTCTGCACCGACTGGCCGGCCGCGCCGCCAGGGAGGTAGGTGCAGACGCGCGAGCGGCTGTAGGGGTTGGCCACCGCCATGCGGCCGGTGTTGATGAGGCTGCGCGCGAACGGATACCGCCGCGCCAGACCGATGGCCGCGTCCCGGAACAGGCGCTCGGCGCCGTCCGCAGGGCGCAGGAAGCGCGCGGTGCGGTTGGTCACGTTCACGTTCTGCTGTGCCGCTTCCAGGCGTTCATCGTGGTAGCTGTCGAGCAGGCTGGCGTCGGCCTTGCCGCGCAGCACGGCCGCCAGTTTCCAGGCCAGGTTGTCGGCGTCGGCCACGCCGGTGTTGCCACCGCGCGCACCAAAGGGGCTGACCACCTTGGCCGAGTCGCCCATCAGGAACACATGGCCATGGCGCATGGCGTGCACGCATTCGCTGCGGTAGGCATAGGGGCCGACCCAGATGATCTCGACCTCCACGCCGGGGCCGAACTGGCGCGCCAGGCGTTCGCGCACCACCTCCTCGCGGCTGACGTACTCGGGGTCCGCGTTGGGCGCCATCTGGTAGTCGATGCGCCAGACATCGTCACCCATGAGGTGCTGCCAGACCGCGCGGTTCTCGTTGAACGGCGCCTCGATCCAGGTGTGGCGTTCCGCCGGGGGGCGTGTGGTGAAGCGCACGTCGGCGATGCACCAGCGGTCATCGCCGCGGCGCGAATCGAAGGGTACGGCCAGCCACTTGCGCAGCGGGCTGTGCGAGCCGGTCGCGTCGATCACGTGTTCGGCCTGCATGCGGTAGGTGCCATCGGGCGTCTCCACCGTGAGCGTGGCGCATTCGCCGTCCTGCTCGAAGCCGGTCAGGCGGTTCTGCCAGCGCAGCTCCACCACACCCAGTTGCTGGATGCGCTCGACCAGGTAGCCCTCGATGTAGAACTGCTGGATGTTGATGAAGGGCGGCTGGCTGGAGAGGTGGAAGTTGCCCTGCTGGCGCAGGTCGAAGCTGTAGACCTCGTCGTCGCCCGCGAAGGTGCGACCCACACTCCACTGCACGCCCTTGGACGCGATGCGTTCGTAGATGCCCAGGCGTTCAAAGATCTCCAGCGACTTCTGGGTGTAGCAGATGCCGCGCGAGGAGGCACCCTTGACACCTACCGTGTTGTCTTCGTCGATCAGCACCGCACGCACACCCAGGCGCGCCAGCGAGCAGGCCATGGTCAGGCCGGTGATGCCACCGCCCACGATGACGATGGGATGGCGCACCATCGGGCCGCCCTGCAACTCCGCAGGCGGCACGAAAGGGTATTCGGGCAAGGTGTAGCCACTGCCCTCGGTGAACTCGTAATGGTTGGTCAGGGCGGTGGCCTGGTAGCCCGCCGTCGTCGACGTGGTCATGCGCGGCGCTCCCGTCTCAGGCTTTGGCGCGCTCGGCCACCTCGGGCCGGTCGTTCTGCTGTGGCTTGAGGGGCGCGGAGGTCTTGCCTTCGGCGCGCTCGCGGCGCCACTGTTCCTTGCGGGCATTCCACTCGCCCAGGCGCGCGTGCGCGGTCTTGCTTTCCTGCAGCATCTGGAACTCGTCGGCCAGTTGCGCGGTGAGCTCCAGGCGGATGCCGTTGGGGTCGAAGAAATAGATGCTCTTGAAGATGTGGTGGTCCGTCACGCCCAGCACTTCGACCCCATGCGCCTGCAGCCGCGCCTTGGTGTTCTCCAGTTCCTGCACCGTATTCACGCGAAAGCTGATGTGGTTGACCCACTTGGGCGTGTTGGGGCTGGGCAGCGCCGCCTCATCGTCGCCCAGGTCGAAGAACGCGATGAAGGAGCCGTCCTGCAGGCGGAAGAAGAAGTGGGTGTAAGGGCAGTACTCGCCCGTGCTGGGCACGTAGTCGCTCTGGATGATGTGGTACAGCGGCAGGCCCAGGATGTCTTCATAGAAGTGCCGGGTCTCTTCTGCGTCCTTGGCCCGGTAGGCGTAGTGGTGCAGTTGCTGGATGGGGGCCGGGGCGGGCAGGGTGGTGTTGGACGGCATGTGTGTCTCCTGAAGGGGTGTCGTGATTCAACATTATGCAACGCATTTCCCATATCGTAATCGCATGACCCATGGCATGGCTCAGTTTGCGACTTTCCTGTCGGGGTGTCGACCGTGTTGAGAACCGTTATCAATTCGATGAGTGCAATAGCTGAAAGCAATGGGTTGCATAGTCCAGAACAATTAGACCGGCCTCTCCAAGCGGCGTAAGGTGCTTCGGTCCCAGTGGATGCGGGGCCACGGCACCGGCCATGGGCGAAGGACTTTTTCAACCCACGGAAACAAGGAGATGACGATGCCCGCATTGAAAGGCTCGAAGACCGAGCAGTGCCTCAAGGACGCTTTTGCCGGTGAATCCCAGGCCAACCGCCGTTACCTGTACTTCGCCAACAAGGCCGACGTGGAAGGCCAGAACGACGTGGCTGCGCTGTTCCGCTCCACCGCCGAAGGCGAGACCGGCCACGCCCATGGCCACCTGGAATTCCTGGAGCAGTCGGGGGACCCCGCCACCGGCCTGCCGATCGGCAGCACCCGCAACAACCTGGCCTCTGCGGTGGCCGGCGAGACCCACGAGTACACCGACATGTACCCCGGCATGGCCAAGACCGCCCGGGAAGAGGGCTTCGATGAAATTGCCGACTGGTTCGAGACACTGGCCAAAGCGGAGCGCTCGCACGCCAACCGCTACCAGAAGGCCTTGAACGAACTCGTGGATTGACCCTGCGGCGTTCCGGATGCTGCGCTCACGGGAGCGCAGCGTTTTCGACAGGGCTCGCCGAGCCTTGTCGAAAGCTTCCCCACGAACACGCTCGCACCAGACGAGGAGACAACAAGCATGGCCACCGAAGGCAATCTGCAGCCGCCCACGCGGCACGCGCTGGACTGGAAGAACCCGGACTTCTACGACGAGGCAAAGTGCTTCCACGAACTGGAGCGCATCTTCGACATCTGCCACGGCTGCCGCCGCTGCGTCAGCCTCTGCGGTGCCTTCCCCACGCTGTTCGACCTGGTGGACGAGAGCGAGACGCTGGAGGTCGACGGTGTGGCCAAGGCGGACTACTGGAAGGTGGTCGACCAGTGCTACATGTGCGACCTGTGCTACATGACCAAATGCCCCTACACGCCGCCGCACGAATGGAACCTGGATTTTCCGCACACCATGCTGCGGGCCAAGGCCATCAAGTTCCGCAAGGGTGAGGTGGGCGCGGCGGAGAAATTCCTCGCTTCGACCGACGTGCACGGCCAGTTCGCGGGCATTCCCATCGTGGTCCAGGCGGTCAATGCCGTGAACCGCACGCAGACCGCGCGCAAGCTGATGGAGAACGTGGCGGGCGTGGACAAGGACGCCTGGCTGCCCGAGCTGGCGACGCGCAAGTTCCGCAGTGCCGCGCCGGCCGCCCGCGCCACGGAGGTGAAGGACGGCGAGAAGACCCCGGGCAAGGTGGCCATCTTTGCGACCTGCTACATCAACTACAACGAACCCGGCATCGGTCTGGACCTGTTGAAGATCCTCGACCACAACGACATTCCGTACGTGATCGTCGACAAGGAGAAATGCTGCGGCATGCCCAAGCTGGAGCTGGGCGACCTGGAATCGGTGCAGCGGAGCAAGGAGGCCAACATACCCGTGCTGGCCCGCTATGCGCGCGAAGGCTATGCCATCCTGGCCGCAGTGCCGAGTTGCGCGCTGATGTTCAAGCAGGAAATCCCGCTCATGTTTCCTGACGATGCCGATACCCAGTTGGTGAAGGCACACATGTGGGACCCGTTCGAGTACTTCATGGCGCGCAAGCGCGATGGCCTGCTCAAGACCGAGTTCCCGCGCAAGCTGGGCAACGTGAGCTACCAGATCCCCTGCCACGGCCGTGTGCAGAACATCGGCCGAAAGACCGAAGAGATGCTTCGCATGATCCCGGAGACCACGGTTCAGACCATCGAGCGCTGCTCGGGCCATGCCGGCACCTTCGGCGTGAAGAAGGCGTACCACCAGACGGCCCTGAAGATCGGCAAGCCGGTGTTCAAGGCCATGGCCAGCATGAAGGACGGCGGTCAACCCGACTACATCAGCTCGGACTGCCCGCTGGGTGGCCACCACATCGCGCAGGGCTTCGAGGTGAACGGGCTGGGCACGCCGGTTCTCAGGCACCCGCTGAGCCTGGTGGCCCAGGCCTACGGATTGAAGTGAGGTGCGGCGCTGGGGGGTGAGCGCTCAGCGTGGCCCTCCCGCTCGCTCAACGCACAACGCCCAACGCACAACGCACAAGCCAGGAAACCCCATGCAACTCACCGGACACATCACCGCCGACAGCCTCATGAGCCTGGAGGCCTACACCAAGTGGCGCAAGGTTCACAAGCCCGAGATCATGGCGCACCGCAAGCTGCGCAGCGTGCACCTGGGTGAACACATCCACCTGCAGTTCGAGAGCGAGACCACGATCCGCTACCAGATCCAGGAGATGCTGCGCATCGAGAAGATCTTCGAGGAAGAAGGCATCGCGCACGAGATCGAGGCCTATGCGCCGCTGATGCCCGATGGCAGCAACTGGAAGGCCACGATGATGATCGAGTACCCCGATGAGAACGAGCGCAGGCGCGAACTCGCTCGTCTCATTGGCGTGGAGGACCGCATGTTCGTGGAGGTGGAAGGGCGCACCCGCGTCTACGCCATCGCTGACGAGGACCTCGACCGGGAAAACGAACAGAAGACCTCGGCGGTGCACTTCGTGCGCTTCGAGTTCACGCCGGCCATGCGCGCGGCCATTCAGGCCGGCGCGGCGGTGAAGCTCGGCTGCGACCACACCCACTACCCCGCGCACGTGCAGATTCCCCCCGAGACTTTGGCGAGTCTCGCCGGGGATTTCCGGTAGCGCCCGGCACTGCTGCCGTTGCCATGCCCTTCAGGGCGGTGGCAGAGGTCCGTGCTCGCAGGGGTCGGCCTGTGCAGCAGGTCCGTGAGGGCATGGGCCCTTGGTCATAATCAGGGGTCCCCCGGGCAACTTTCATTCCGCTCTTTGGCCATGCTGTTCCTGATTTCCCCCGCCAAGGCACTCGACTACGAGACGCCGGCCCATGTCGCCACCCACACGCAGCCCCTGTTCGTGAAGCAGGCGACCGAACTGGTCGGTGTGATGCGGGAGAAGTCGCCGCAACAGATCGCGGAGCTGATGGACCTGTCCGACGCGCTGGCCGGGCTCAACGCGGCGCGCTACGAAGCCTGGAGGCCGCGCTTCACCACCCGCAATGCCAAGCAGGCGGCGCTGGCTTTCGATGGCGACGTGTACGGCGGGCTGGACGCGAAGACGCTCTCCGCCACTGAACTGGACTGGCTGCAGCAGCACCTGTGCATTCTCAGCGGCCTGTATGGCGTGCTGCGGCCTCTGGACCTGATGCAGCCCTACCGGCTGGAGATGGGCACACGCCTGAAGACCGCGCGTGGCCGCAATCTCTATGAGTTCTGGGGCCGTCAGGTGGCCGAGTACCTCAACGAGCGCGCCATGGCCGACAAGACGCCGGTCATCGTCAACCTGGCGAGCGAGGAATACTTCAAGGTGGTTGATCGCAAGGCGCTGGTGCCGCGCGTGGTCACCTGCGTATTCGAGGAGCGCAAGGCCGAGGGCTACAAGGTCATCAGCTTCATGGCCAAGCGCGCCCGCGGGCTGATGGCGCGTTATGCGGTCAAGCACCGCCTGACCCTGGTCGAGCAGCTCAGGCGCTTCGACCTGGAGGGCTACCGTTTCCACGAAGCGGCGTCGGCCAGCGACCGGCTGGTGTTCCGCCGCGAAGCCCCGCCCGCGAGGACCGCATGAGCCACCAGACCATCACCCCCGAGTTGCGCCGCTGGATCGTCGAACAGGCGCAGGCCGGTTTCACACCCGACGTGGTGCTGGCTTCCATGGTCGCATCGGGCTGGCGTGAGCCGGTTGCGGTGCAGGCCCTGGAGACCACGCTGCGCGACCATCTGCGCCAGCAGTCGGCTGGCCGCGCGGTGGTCGCCGCACCGCCGCTGCAGGCCGCGGCAGCCGCAAGCGGCACGCTGGCGCAGCCGGCCGGCGTGTCCGTGCCCGATCTGGACCTGAGCCAGTCGCCGCGCCAGATCGATGCCGGCGACCGCGTGGTCGACGTCATCGCCTCCATGGGGCATCCGCGCGTGGTGGTGCTGGGCAATCTGCTCAGTGCCGAGGAGTGCGATGCCCTGATCGAAGCGGCCAAGCCGCAGCTCGCGCGCTCGCTCACGGTCGAGACCAAGACCGGAGGCGAAGAGCTCAACCCCGACCGCACCAGCAGCGGCATGTTCTTCACGCGGGGGCAGAACCCGGTGGTGGCGCGCGTGGAGGCGCGCATCGCACGCCTGGTTGGCTGGCCGGTGGAGAACGGCGAGGGCATCCAGGTGCTGCATTACCGCCCCGGGGCGGAGTACAAGCCTCACTACGACTACTTCGATCCGGACGAACCCGGGACGCCCACCATCCTGCGGCGCGGCGGCCAGCGCGTGGCCACATTGGTGATGTACCTCAACGAACCTGCGCGCGGCGGCGGCACCACCTTCCCGGACGTGGGCTTCGAGGTCGCACCCAAGCGCGGCCATGCGGTGTTTTTCAGCTACGACCGCCCACATCCTTCCACGCGCACGCTGCACGGCGGCGCGCCGGTGATCGAGGGCGAGAAATGGGTGGCCACCAAATGGCTGCGGGAGCGTGAGTTCGCATGAACACGCCGGAGCTCTCCCAACTGGGCAAGGCCTCGGCCTACGTCGACCGCTACGACGCCTCCCTGCTGTTTCCGCTGCCGCGCGAGACCAAGCGGCGCGAGATCGGCATCACCGGCAGCGTGCCGTTCCTCGGTGCGGACCTGTGGACCGCCTTCGAGCTGAGCTGGCTCAACCCGCGCGGCAAGCCCATGGTGGCGCTGGCCCACATCACGGTGCCGTGCGAGAGCACGCACATCGTGGAGAGCAAGTCGTTCAAGCTCTACCTCAACAGCTTCAACAACACGCCCTTTGCCAGCGCGGATGCGGTGCGCGAGCGCATCCGCAACGACGTGAGCGCCGCCATCTGGCACGGCGGGCCGGTGCAGGCCGGCGCCGGCGTTCGTCTGGTGCTGCCCGAACAGTTCGGGCAGGAGCCGCTGCGCGAGCTCGAAGGCCTTGCGCTCGACCGGCTGGACGTGGAGTGCAGCCGCTACCAGCCCGCGCCCGAGCTGCTCACGGCCGCGCTGACCGAACAGCCGGTGACCGAGACCCTGGTCAGCCACCTGCTCAAGAGCAATTGCCTGGTGACGGGTCAGCCCGACTGGGGCAGCGTGCAGATCCGCTACAGCGGCCCGCAGATCGACCAGGCCGGCCTGCTCCAGTACATCGTGAGCTTTCGCAACCACAACGAATTCCACGAGCAGTGCGTGGAGCGGATCTACATGGACATCTGGCAGCGCTGCAAACCGGCCCGGCTGATGGTCTATGCGCGCTACACGCGCCGCGGGGGGCTGGACATCAACCCCTGGCGCAGCAGCCACCCCTGCACGCCGCCGGCCAATGCGCGCACCGCGCGCCAGTGACGCCACGCCGTCCGGTTCAGCGCGCGGGCATCACCTCGTCGAGAAAGCGGCGCACGTCCTCGCATGAGCGCGCCGTCACGCGCGCGGCCAATTCGCATTGCCAGCAGCCCCGCATGGGTCTTGCACGCGGGCCATTGCATCGTAGGCTCCTCGTCGCGGTCGGTAGAGCCGCCGTTTTACAACATGCTTTGTATCAAGGGACCCTTGAACAACACCGGGCCTGTAGGCCCACGCTCGCCGGACACTCCGCCCAGCGGCTCCAGGCTGATGGCCAGCACGGGTACTTCGCGCACATCGGCCTCGCCAGCGGTCAGTTGCAACACGCGTTGCGGGCCCAGTACACCCAACGACCGTGGAGTCGCGCCAGGTGGCAGCGCCCAGAGTTGCAGCGACTTGTCCTCTGCCTCCTTGAAGCTGCCCACGCGCTGCAGATTCAGCCGTCCGTTTCTGGGGTCGAAGGTCACCAACATGGCTGCGCTGGCCTTGTCGTCGTTGAGAACGGCCACATACCGCACTTCGGGCGTGGCCTGCAGCCGTGCTTGCAGTGCATCGACCTGAGCCCCGAGTTCACTGCGCAAGGAGATGCCATGCACCACCACGAGTAGGGTGGCCAGCGCGCCGGCGGCGCTGGCTGCGCGCCAGAAGGTCAGGCTGCGCAACCAGCCGCCCAGGGAAGGGAGTGGTTCCTGGCGCGCGGTTGCCATGACCTGCTGCGCCTGTTCAGCGCGAACCAGATTCTCGATGCGTGTCCACACCTCAGGGGCGGGCTTTTGCGGGGCCTGCAACTCGTTCATGCTGGCCACGCGGCTCTGCCAGACGAGCGCTGCGGCGCGCACTGGCGCCTGCTCGCGCGCCAGCGCTTCGAAGCGGCGGCGCGCAGCTCCCCGCAAGGTGCCCAGCGCATGGGCAGCGGCCAGTTGATCCAGCAGTTCGGGTTTGTTCAGCAGGTTCATGGCTGGCGTCCGTTCATGCAAAGCGCGCCATGCAGGCACGCAATTGCTCCAATCCTCGCCGTATCCAGCTTTTGACGGTACCCAACGGCAGTCGCAACTGCGCGGCCAGTTCGCCGTGGCTCAGATCGCGAAGGTAGGCCAGGCTGACCGCTTCCCGCTGGCGGTTCTCCAGCCGGGAGAGGCACTGATGCAAAGCCCACGCCTGCTGGCTCGCCAGGCTGGTGTCCATGGGATTGGGCGCGTCGCCTTCGAGCGACTCTGCCAGCGCTGTGTCGATCTCGTCGGTGAGGTGTGCCCGCTCGGCACGGCGGCGACGCAGCAGGTCCAGCGATCGGCTGCGCACGATCATGCCAAGCCAGGCCATCGGCGGACTCAGGCTGGCGTGGTAGTCGCCGGCCGCACGCCAGATGTGAAGAAACGTGTCCTGCAAAGCGTCTTCGGCCCATTCGTGCTGACCGACCACCCGCAACGACAGGCCATAGAGCTTGGCGCTGGTGCGGCCGTACAGCGCTTTGAGCGCGGTCTCGTCGCGCAGCGCCACGCGCTCTATCAGGGCGATCAATTCCTCGTCGGAGTTCGCGGTATGGGGCATGCGTGCATTGTGCGGTAGTCCCGATGGCGACCACAGGGGTTGTTGCGAAAGGCGCGGGTTTCCGGGTCGAGATCATGGCGTGGAGCGTCTGCGTCGGGCATGCGTCTCCTGATGGAGGTACGCAGCGAAGCGGTGGCTGGATGCGGACGGCTTTGCCCCTCTGCATTCAGGGGTTTTGTGCATCCGGTCCCGGGGCGGTCGGCGTATCCAGTGGGACGGCTCTTCCTCCGCAGTTCTCCCCGCTGTCACTGCGACCAACCAGGAAATACCATGACCACGATCTCCCAAACCGACCTGCTCCGCATCTCTCCCGCCTCGCGCCGAGGCTTCATGCGCACCGGTGGCGCCCTCTCTGCCGTGGCAGTGGCCATGCTGGCCGGGCGCGATGCGCTTGCGCAGGGCATGAAGGCCGACACCACCAAGGACGTCGCCATTCTCAACGTGGCCTTGGCGCTCGAACACGAAGCCATCAGTGCCTACCAACTGGGCGCCGGCAGCGGCCTGTTGCAAAAGCCGGTGCTCGATGTGGCGGTGCAATTCCAGGGCCACCACAAGACCCATCGCGATGCGCTGATCGCCACCATCCAGAAACTGGGGGGCAAGCCGGTGGCCGAGATGAAGCTCGACGACTACGCGAAAGCACTCAATGCGTCTGCACTCAAGAGCCAGGCTGATGTGCTCGATCTCGCAGCCCGACTGGAGCTGGGGGCAACGAACGCCTATCTGGGGGTGATCCCCTCGCTGATGGACCGGGAACTGGCCAAGGTGGCGGCCCGCTTGGCGGCCGACGAGACCATGCACTTCACCGTGCTCACTGGGGCGCTGGGCCGCCCCTTGCCACCGGGGGCGCTGTCCTTTGGCGCCTGAGGCTTGGGCTGGAAGCCGCCTTCAGGCGGCACGCAGGAACCCTTCCAGCAGGTTGACCGCGTTGGTGCCCACCTCGGCCACCGCGTAGCCGCCCTCGAAGGTGAACACCGTGGGCAGGCGGACTTCGGCCAACGCCGCGCCCACGGAAAAATAGTCTTCGCTGCGCAGGGTGAAGCCTGAGATCGGGTCGCCCTCGAAGGTGTCCAGGCCGGTGGGCACCACCAGGGCCTGCGCGCCGAAGTTGGAGACGGCCTGCAGGGCCTGGTCCAGCGCGGTGCGCCAGGCGGCGGTGCCGCTGCCGCGCGGCAGCGGCAGGTTCAGGTTGAAGCCTTCACCCGCGCCCGCCCCGCGCTCGTCCGCATGGCCGAGGAAGAAGGGGTACTCGGTCGTGGGGTCGCCGTGGATCGAGACCGTGAGCACGTCGGCGCGTTCGTAGAAGATGGCCTGCGTGCCGTTGCCATGGTGGTAGTCCACGTCCAGCACCGCCACCCTGGCGCAGCCGGCGTCGCGCAGTGCCTGCGCGGCGATGGCCGCGTTGTTCAGGAAACAGTAGCCGCCCAGGAAGTCTGCACCCGCGTGGTGGCC
>NZ_JAHCKL010000001.1 GCF_026125785.1 Hydrogenophaga sp. | reverse complement strand
GGTGAACGGTACGCCACGTCGATTCGCCCAGATAACAGCCTGAATTTCATCGTTGAGCTGAGGCAACTTGACTGTTTTGGGCATTCGGACCATCTGAGGCTCGTTGGCACGCCCAACTTGTGCTTGTTGGCAGGCAAAAGCAGTGACGTTGGCAGACCTCACTTGTGTCAACAGCCATGGAGCAAGTTGTGGGCCGGGTTTCTGCGCCTCTTTAATTTTACATAATATACATTGTCTCTTATTGGTGGGTAAAGAAAAAAGGCCGTCAAGCCTTTCCTAGTCACCTACCTGCGCCGCTCGCTGTGTTGCTGCCTTGATCCTCACTGAACTGCACACGCTCCGCACTCTAGCCACGCCCTTGGTGTGTGTCAACCGATGTGGACGAATCCGCACGCCGACCGGGATCGACGAGCACCTTGATGTGTACCTCCTCATGCCAGTTGCAACACCGGGTTGGCGGGCGGCACAGGCATGACCCAGCGATCGGGTTCGGTGAGCACGACCGCAGAAATCTTACCCACCGCGACACCGCCGCGGCCCAGCACCGCATAGCGCAGGATGTTGAGTCGGCCGCTGCCCTGGGCACTGGTCATGCGGTGCCAGCCGGCCTTGATGACCTCGCGCTGCACCTGCAGGCCATCGGTATCGACCTGCGACTGGGGGCCGGTTTCGCTGGCATACAGCTTGAAAATCAGCGGTGACACCAGCGCCATGCCCTCGGCCGTGAAATGAACCGGCGCACCAGCTTCGTTGTATTTGATTTGCCGGCTGGCAAGGCCTTGCTGCAGCCACTGCATGAAGGCCAACGCCATCTGGCTGGGCTCGGCCTTGCGCGCTGCGGCCTCCTGCGGCAACTCGGGCAACTGGGGCGCCAGTAGCACCGGGCCGGGTTCTGCCGGGCCAAACATGGGCTGGACGAGATGCGGCTTGGCACGCACTGGCGTCGAGGCAATTGCTGCAGTTTGGTGCTGTTGGGCTGCTGGTGCAGCTGTTTGCCCTTCGCGCGGTGTGCCTGGCGCAGATTTTTGTGCCTTGGGCGCGGGTTGTGCCGCATGCTGATGGCCGTTCTGCCGTGGTTTGGCGCTCTGGCCGGCATGGGACGGGCCTGGCGCCGTCACGTGCTTGTCGGGCAGTTGCCGCACATCATCGTCATCGCCCAGCAGACCATCGTCCGCATCACAGCCATCGACACCCCCGCCAACGGTGATTTCACCGGTTGGCACAGTCCGGGAAGATTTCGACACAGCTGGTGTGGCCTGGCGCTGGCCCGGCCCTGCAGCATGCTTGGAATTCTTGCCCGCAGGTTCTGCGCCAGCCTTGGGCTTGTTGAATGCTGGCGCACGCAGCTGGGTTCCAGCAGCTGCAGCAGGCTTTTTGCCTTGGATGGGCGCAGCTGTTGCAGCTTCCTGCGGTGCGGTTGGTTCTGCTTCAGTTTCCGGCTCCAGAGTGCGTGGCACAGGCTCCAGGGACGTGGCTGTTGCAGCCTCATCGGCGCTTGCCTGAGCGGACGGATCTTCCTTCGGCCGCTTGTCCCTGACTTCGATGCGCCCAGTCATCACCGGCGGGTACCGGGTTGCATCGTCATAGAGACGCGCCAGCGGAAACCGGAGCATGGTGAGTTGGTGCGAGTAGCCGGCCGCTTCGTCAGCGGCTGCACCGCCCTCGCCCTGCGGCGCACTGGCATTGCCCTGTACCACCACATACCAGACCGCTTGGCCGGTGTGTGGATTGGGCTGGATGCAGCCATATTCCTGCCAGGTGTCGAACAGGCGATCGTTCTTGCTGTCGCCGGGAATGCTCTCCTCGGGCGCATGTTCGCGCAGCCAGGTGCGCACCGCGTCCGCCAGGCGTTTTGCGACAAACCATACCGACCCGTCATGCACCCAGCCCGCAGCTCCGGAACGGTTCAGCGGCAGCGCGGTGCCGCTGGCCAGCATGGCGCGGATGGCCCCCATCAGCAGCTCGATCAAGGGCACGCTGCTTGCGGTGTCGAAACGTGCGCGGCTGCCCGCCAGGAGTGCCTTGGCTGTCGAGGTCTGATCGGCGCGGCTCACAATGCGCGCAACCAGGCTGGTTTTGTCCTGGCCGGACAGGTATTGCGTCAGGGCATCCATGGCCTGCGGCGTGCCAGCCAAGAAAGCCAAGGCCGAGGGTGGTGCAATCTGGCCGAGCAGAGTCAGGGCGAGCTTGCTGTGCGCGCCATAGTCGCGCAAGGACTTCGGCGTGAACTCCACGCGATATTCAGCCTGCGCCCTGCCCTGGGTCAGCTGCACCAGGTTGCCTGCCACTGGCGTCCAGCGCAGCGTCTCACCCATGCCGGAAGCGCGCCACTGGATGCGCAGATCCGTGAGTGGCTTGGCAATGTCATGCAGCAGGGCGGCGTAGAACACCACATAAGTCCACACATCGCGCTCTGCGTCAATCTGCTCTATCTGGGCACCCGAGGGCAGGAAATGCCCGTTGCGCCAGGTTACGGCCGCCAGCACCATCTCCAGCGTATGCGCGAGCAGCCCGCCGGCGTGTGCATGGTGGTGCGATTCCGAGGCTGGCATCAGCTGCACATAGTCGGCAAACCGATGGATGGAGCCCAACAGGTCGCGCTCCCAGACGGGCGCAGCCAGGCGTGACTGCCGCCAGGTGGCGTCGAGCGCCGATTGCGCATGCAATTGCGCCAGCAGTGCCTCGGCATCGAGCACCCTGATCCAGCCCTGGGCCGTGCCCTCCACAGTCGCAGGGCGACCGGGCGCCGTGGTGTCGGTCGTTGGCCTGGCCTGTTGAGGGCCTGCGGCGCGCTGGCTGCTGCTGCGGTGCAGCAGGGCACGGTAACCAGCGATCCAGCGCCGCATCATTGCCCTACTCCAGATTCAGAAACACGCGATGTGTCTCAAGCGGAGGTGTGATCCGGCAGTCGGTCAGATAGACCATCAGCTCATCGCCTGGGCGCGCAAGTTCCACGAAGGACAGCCAGGACTGTTGCAGCGGCACCCAGACCAGGGTATTGCCATCCTGAGACATCCTGCGGCTCCAGTAGGCGCGGTAGCGCAGGAAGTCGAGGCGCAGCAGATCGTCAATGATGCACTGCTTGAGCTGGCCTGCATTGGCCTTGCGCGGCCTGTCTGCGCCGCTGAAGCGCAGCACGTAGGTCGCCAGGAGATCGCGCACGCACAGGCAGGGTTCTTGTCCCGGATCGACCCAGCGCTCGATGCCGTCATAGAAGGACAGCCAGCGCACCATGCGCGGCGTCCAGTGCTCCAGCGCCAGGCTGTGCAGGTGCGCCGCGATCGCAAAGATGGCATGGCTGTGATCGAGTTCATCGCGCCCCCAGTGCGGAAACTCCGGGTTGCTGCGGTGTGGTTCATGCTGGCTGAGCGCCTTGGGTGTCTCCGGTTCGTCGCCCATGGCAGCACCTCCCTGCCCTGCAAGGGCCGTCGCATCTACAAATCGCTGGATCACTGTTGACCAGGCTGCGTGCGCGCAATCGGCGCGATGGAACCGCCCCATGCCAGCAGAACAGTTCAAGAGCCCAATCGTCATACGCGCAGGTGGCGTTACGCTGCCATGCGCAGCTGTGCCGGTTCGCGGTGGCAGGCCGCATGCGTGCCTATTGCCTGCTCCATGCCGCAACTCGCACCTCCGCCGCCTGCGCACAGGTCAATCACCAGCTTGGTGTGCAACGGCAGTTTCGGTTGCGGACTCAGCATGGATCAGTCTCTCTCAAAGGCTTGGTCAACATGGCCCTTTCGATACTGCCGATGGCCTGGCCTGCTGTCAGCCGACTAGCCTCGGAAACGTGACCGAGGGTTAGCGCTTGCAAGCGGGTCGGGTATGTGCTAGGCCCAGCGTCAGACGATTGGCTCATCGAAGGGTCGCGCGCGCTCTGCGCCCCGCCACGCGATTTGTCGCCCTGCGGCAGGGCCGTCAGCGCCCGAGCGCCTCGCGCGGGTGCTGACCGATAGCCCGTAAAACGCCCTTTCCCGTCCCCGTAGGCCATTTCCCGCGCGTGCGACGACTTTAGGAGCACGCGCGGCCCTTTGGATTGGGCCCTTAACCAGTAGAAGGCCGTTTACCCGTCGGCCAGCCGCCCCGGCTGGCCCTGCCGTTTGCCATTTTGCATGGGCCTTTTGGCACGGCAGGTGATCAACGATGCCTGCCCAGGATGCGGCATCTTGATTTGCAAGCATGTTTTGATGCGTCTGTCAAGCGCTTAGCCTCCGTCACGTAACCGAGGGCAAGCGCTGGTTTCGTCAGGCCATCGCGGCAACACTTTTCTCACTGGCGACGCTTCTGGCTTGTCCGAAGTGTCTTTTGCCCGGTGACAACGGCTTGAACCCTCTTGACTGTTCCCTCCCTTGGCTTTGGTTCGCGCTGTCACAGCACTGGAAACGGTGCTGGCCGGGTCTTTCTATTCGGGTGACCCCATGACACTTGCACGCTTTCTGACCGCCCTGGCCTGCACCGCCTGCACCAGCGCCATGGCGCAGCCTGTGGGAATCACCGAACCGCCTGGTAGTGCGGAACTCCCCCTGGGTGTTATCCTGGCCGGCGGTCAGATGCAGGTCGGCCGCTACACCACGACGGTGGCGACCCCTGCAGGCCAGGCGGCCGACCCGCTGGATGTGTTCGTGCGCCTGAGCTATCCGCGCCAGACCGTGAGCACCGTGGGGGACGCGCTGCGCCACACGCTGCTGCGCACTGGCTGGCGCCTGGTGGAGAGCAACGCGCTCACGCCGCAGGCAGCACATCTGCTGGGCCTGCCACTGCCGGAATCACAGCGTCAGCTCGGCCCCTACAAGGCCCGCGCAATTTTGGAGGTACTTACCGGCCCGAGCTGGCGCTGGCATGAAGACCCGATTCAGCGCCTGGTGTGGTTCGAGCAGGCCACGGCGCCCGTGGCGGCGACCACCGATGCGCACGCCGCGTACTGAGACAGGGTGGAACTCATGCACACAGACCCGAACGATCAACTCCTGATACAGGAGCAACAGGCCGAGCAACTGCGGCGCCTGCAACGTGCCGAGCAACAGCGCAGGCAAGAGCACCAGCAGCTGCTGGAAGATCAGGAGCGCGAGGAACAGCGCCTGCTGGAGCAGCGCCAACGCGCCGAAGAGCCCCGCGTGGATCGGGGGGCCAAGGCTGCAGCCCAGACTGTGAATGGCGTCAGTGCCCCTGAGCAGCAGGCACAGGAAGAGGAGCAGCAAGAACCTCGTTCCGCCACATCCGGCTGGTTCAAGCGCCGCATCCAGAAAAAGGACGTTGACGGCGACCAGGACGGCGAGGACGCCGAGGCTGATGATGATCAAGATCGGCCCGTAGCTCAGGAATCCACCAGCTCGACCGGTGGCACGGGTCTTGGCGTCGGTTTCGTGGTCGTTGCGCTGCTCCTGGCCGCTGGCGCAAGTTTTGTCGGCTACCGCTTCTTGAACGGCCAGGCCGACGACCAGCCTGCAGCGGTCGCCAGCGAGGCCAGGACTGCGCCCGCATTGCCGCTGGCAGAACCCCGAGATTCCCGTCCCGCCGTCGTGCAGGCGCCAGGCCATGCCGAGCCACGGCAAGCCGAGCCCGTGGCAGCGAAGCCGCCCGTTGCCCTGCCGGAACCCGCCGATGCGCCCGACGATCTGGCACCAGCCGCCACAGTAGCCGCCACGCCGGCCGGGCCTGCGCAGGCTCCCGCGACCGTAGTCACAGCTGATGCAAAGCCGGCACGTTCCGACACCACAAGTGTTGGTGCAGCGCCTGCGGCGCCCGACGCCCAAAGGGAACAGATACAGGCCCTGGAGCAGCGCGTGGCCCACCTGGAGCAGCAGCTGCAAGGCCAGCAAGCAAACCCACGGCCGGCCCCTGCCAACGTCCGCCCCGCCGGGCAGTACCCGCGCGCAGCAGCAGCGCAGACGCCGACCAGACCCGTGGCCGCGGCACCAAGAGCCACGCCAGCACCAGCACCTGCGGCTCAGGGGCAGCTGCTGGCGATCGATAGCTGGGACGGCCGCCCTTCGGTCGTCGTGGGCACCGGCATGCCCGGTGACCAGCGCGTGCGCGTGCTGCAGCCCGGCGAGTCCTTCAACGGCATTAGCCTGCAGTCGGTCAATGTGCAGGCAGGCAGTGCCACCTTCTCGGCTGCTGGGGGCAAGTCGTTCACGCTGGAACTGCACGAGGCCACCCAATGAAGCACCCCGCACGCACGCCAACGGCCATGGTTGACCTGGCCTGGGCCATCGCCCTGGTGCTGGTGGCAGCGCTGATGGGATCGGGCCTGGCGCATGCACAGAGCGTGGCCCGTACCGAGCAGCAGCGTACCCAGGAGGCCGGCTCGCAGAACAGCTACACGACCCTGAGCGACCGTGATCGACTGCTGGGACAAATCTGGGGCCTGTCGAACGAAGAGATGACGCGTGCCAAGGTGCTGCTGGAGGGGCCGCGCAAGAGCTTTTCCGTGGAGAACCTCTCGCCCGTGGAAGCGTTGGGCATTCACGCACGCACCGACGCCGAGCGGCGCAAGTACGCCGAGATGTTCGCCCGCGCCTTCCATGCGGATGTGGAACGCTCGCTGGCCTGGAACCAGGCATTCACCGAGGCCATGGGGCGCCTCTACCCCAACGAGCCCATCATCGACTACTCGGGAGGCACGCCGGTGGCCGCGCCCGTGGGCGCCGCCGATGCACTGGGCGTGCCGCGCAGCCTGGTGATTGATCAGTCGCCATCGGCCCAGCCACGCCCGCGTCCCGCGAGCAAGCGCTGAGCACCACAGCACAGGCACCGCCATGATCGCCCACCCCTGCCCCTCCCAGCCATGCGGCGCAGCGCTGACACAGCGCCGCGGCCTGCTGGTGCGCGCTGCGGCCCTGCTCGCGGGCGCCGTGGCCTGGCCGGCTCAGGCCCGCGTCAGCGACTGGTTGCCATATCGGGCGGATCAGGTTCAGCGCCTGGAGCCCAGGCTGTCGGGCGAGGCGCATCACGGCACCGCATCCGGGACGCTGCGCATCGATCCGGTCATCACCGACTCTCAGCCTGCCGCGTTCCATCCATCCGTACATCGTCCTGGCAAGGCCAGCGCCACAACTACACCTGGCCTGCAGCCGCCCGGCGCCTACGTGCGCATCGCACGCCAATACCGTGTTGATCCCTGGTTGCTCTACGGCGTAGCGCTCCAGGAATCGCAGCTCAAGTTCGGCGCGCGCACCCTGCCCTATCCATGGACGCTGTGCGTGCGCGGCCGGGGCCTGCGCTATGCCGGCTATGGCGAAACCCTGGCCGCCCTCAAGGGCTATGTGGGCCGGGGCGTGACGAACGTCGATTGCGGTGCCATGCAGGTCAACTGGCGCTGGCATGCCGACAGGCTGGGCAGCTTCGAGCGCGCCCTCGACCCGTACCCGAATCTCAGCGTGGGCGCGCAGATTCTGCGCGGACACTATGACGCGCGTGGCGACTGGCGCCGCGCGATTGCGCTCTACCACACGGGTTCCGACGCCACGGTGGAGACGCGCCAGCGGGGCGAACGCTATGCCGCGCAGACCCTGGCCAGGCTGGAGCGCCTGGGTGTGCGCCATGCCGCTGCGATCGCGGGAGGTCGCCATGGCTAAGTCCACGCACATCCTCGGCATCCTGGCGGCGGGCCTGGCCGGCATGCTGTGCCTGCCCTGGCCGGCGTTGGCCGGCCCCGGCAATTCAGGCCAGCCGCTGCAGGAAATCAACGCCGGCCCCGCCGTTCCCGTGGCGCCCTATCTGAGCCACCTGCTGGCAGGGCAAGACCAGCCGCTCGTGGGCGTGGAGTTTCCGCTGGTCTCACGCCTCAAGCCGGGCCGCCTCAAGACCGGGCTCGGCCCGGTGCTCGATAGCCGCTGGCTCACCGAGCCGGTGTTTGTGATTGGCTCCGACGAGGCATCCATGGCCTGGCTCGCCCGCCACGCCGATGCACTGCGCCGTCTCGGCGCCAGCGGTGTGGTGCTGGCGGCGCAGGACGCCACGGCTTTCAAGCGCGTGCAGCAGCTGGCCAATGAGCACAGCCTGCCGATTACGCATGGCCCGGATCGCTGGCTGGAAGAGCGCCTGCTGGCCCGTAACGCCGGCGTCCTACCCGTGTTGATCCTGCTCGACGGCCATGCCACCCAGGAGCCCACCCCATGAAAAACCATGCCGTCCTGGAGGGCCTGCTGCGCCCGCCCATCGAGCTCTACAGCGCAGGCGTGGCCGGCGGCGTGGCCGTGGTCGCCGCGGCGGCGCCCTGGGCCTTGATGATGCCGCCTGTCCTGGGCTGGGGCGCCGCCGCCATTGCCGGTGGCTTTGCCTGGGTACGCACGCGCCAGGCCCTGGAAGTCATGCACTACCAGCATGGCATGAAGTTCTACAAGGTCACGCGCGTGGCGCCCTCCAAGCTGCCGGTGAGTCAGGAGCTGCTGTACCTGGGCCAGGGCTTTGAGTGGACGCAGCAGCACACGCAGCGCAAGCGTGACGCAATTCAAGTGGACGCCAAGCCCTTCGTGCGGCCAGGGCGGCTGGAACAGTCTCTGCGCCGGCGCGGCGCCGCATGGCAGGAGGCGGCAGGCCAGCCCGAGGCCCGGCCTATGGTGCGCGCCCTGGGGGCGCTGGCCGGGGTGGACAGCTGGCTGAACCCGTTTCGCGCCTATCCCGACCTGGGCGGTTCGCCCATCCTGCACGGCGTGGGCGCCCCGCAGGAGGTTCCGGTGGCCCTGCGCCAGTCTGCGCGCACCGGGCACATGATCGTCATGGGCACGACGCGCGTGGGCAAGACGCGGCTGCTGGAGATGCTGGCGACGCAGGACATCCACGCGGGCAAGGTGACCATCGTCATCGACCCCAAGGGCGATGCCGACCTGATGCTGCGCATGTATGCCGAGGCCAAGCGTGCCGGGCGCCTGGATCGCTTCTACCTGTTCCACCTGGGCTACCCGGATATTTCTGCGCGCTACAACGGCATCGGCAATTTCGCGCGCATCACCGAGGTGGCCACGCGCGCCACCAATGCCCTGCCCTCGTCGGGCAACTCGGCCGCGTTCAAGGAGTTTTCCTGGCGCTTTTCCAACATCGTCGCCCAGGCCCAGGTGGCCCTGGGCCGGGTGCCGACCTATGAGTCGCTGCTCAAGGATGTGACCGGCATCGATGGCCTGTTCCTGGACTACGCCACCATGGTGTTCGAGGGTCTTGCGGCCCAGGGGCGCTTTCCCGATTGGCAGGAGCGCGTGACCATGCTGCAGGCGCAAATTGGCGTCAAGGGCGGCATTCCGGTGCCGCGCAGCCTGCAGGACAGGCCGGCCGAACTGGTGGCCATGTTCCTGTGGATCAAGGAAACCCGGCTCGATGACAAGGTGCTCACCGGCCTGGCCGCGGCCTTCAGCTACGAGCGCAGCTTTTACGAAAAAATCATCGCCAGCCTCGGCCCGTTCCTGGAGAAGCTCACCACGGGCGCCGTGGGCAAGCTCATCAGCCCGGACTACTTCGATCCCGAGGACAAGCGCCCGATCTTCGACTGGATGACCGTGATGCGCCAGGGCGGCATCGTCTATGTGGGTCTGGATGCGCTCTCGGACGCCGTGGTGTCCTCGGCCGTGGGCAACTCCATGCTGGCCGACCTGGTGAGCGTGGGCGGCAAGCTCTACAAGAGCGGGCTTGATCCGCATGACCCCGAGGGCAAGCTCAAGCTGCCCGAGGTCTGCTGCCATTTCGATGAGGTCAACGAGATTGCCGGCCCGGAGTTCGTGCCCATGGTGAACAAGCTGGGTGGCTCGGGGTTTCGGATCACGGCCTACACGCAGTCCATGTTCGACATCGAGGCCAGGGTCGGTGACAGGGCCAAGGCCGGCCAGATTCTGGACAACTTCAACCATCTGGTGATGCTGCGCGTGCGCAGCGTGACCACGGCGAATCTGCTGGCCGAACAGGTGCCGCAGGTGGACGTGGTGCATCTGACGCCCATGTCCGGTGTCACCGACACGGCGGCACAGGGCACAGGCGTGGACTTCACCAGCCGCAATGACGACATCGTCACCAAGACCAAGGCGCCCATGATCGAGGCCGCCGACATCCTGGAGCTGCCCCAGGGCCAGGCCTTTGCGTTGCTGGAGGGCAACCGGCGCTACAAGATCCGCATCCCGCTGGCGGATTCGCGCGGCGATCCCTTCGTGCCCGACTCGCTCAAGAAGGTGGCTTCGGACATGAAGCAGCGCTACCGCACGAGCGAGCAATGGGCCAGGGAAACCGACTGGCTCGGGCAGACCGGCGGCTGGCTGGCCGGCCAACCCCTGGGCGATGCCGGTATCGGCGTGATCGACACCACCCTGGCCGATGCCGATGAGGCCGGTGCCCGGCCCAGGGCCGGCGACGATGGCCCGTCCGGGGCGCTGGGCGATTCGGGCGTGCTCGGCCAGATCATGGAGCGTTCCGCATGACGCCGCGCCCCACCCAAGGCGGCGCTCCGGTGCGCGCCCGCACCCGTGGCCCGGTCGAGCTGACGCTGGAAGTGGCGTTCGGCCTGATCTTCGTCTCGCTGTTTGCCTGGTTCATCGGCGTCATGATCGAACTCGCCGGGCATTACGTTCTGTGGAAGGAAGAAGGCGCCCTGGCGCATTCGCAGCGCATCGTGGCGCAGGACATGGGCTACATCGCGGCGGCGCCGCGCAGCCTGCTGATCGACGACACCGAAGGCTTCGCCCACCGGCTCAACGGCTGGGCCGCCTGGCCCTATGAGCGCCTGGGGGTGCTGGCCTGGTACGGCCGCACGCATGCGCCGGGCCAGGAGCCGGCGGCGCCTGCCAGCCAGCGCAAGGCGTCGGCGCCGCAGCAGCTCGGCCTGGGCCTGCAAAGCGCCACGCGCTCCATCGGCAAGACCGCCAGCTACTGGGCTGTCGTTTCCATGCATGTGGCGCAGGACGTGCTGCTGCGCCTGTCGGTGGCCCTGTTCGCCCTGCCCGCCTTCGCCCTGGCCTGCATCGTCGGCATCGTCGATGGCCTGGTGCGCCGCGACCTGCGCCGCTGGCAGGGCGGGCGCGAAAGCTCCTTTGTCTATCACCACGCCAAGCGCTACACGGGCTGGGCGCTGACGGGCGGCTTCGGCCTGTACCTGACCTGGCCCTTCGGCGGCTTCAACCCGGCATACATGGTGCTGGTGTTCACCGTGCTCGTGGCCGCCACCCTCTCCACCACGGTGGGGAGTTTCAAGAAATACGTCTGACGCAAGCAGATTTCCAGCAAGGAGAACCCACCATGTCCCAAGCGATTCCTACCAACGCAGGCCAGCCCGGCGCCAGTGCCGGTGCCCGAGTGCGCCGCGCCTGGCTGCTGGCCCTGTTCGTGGCCGCGGGCCTGGCCGCGCAGGGCGCGCAGGCCGGCGACGATGACAGCGAGCGCGAGAACCTGGCGCGCATCGCGCACGAGATTGCTCGCCTGCAGGCACAGGTGTCTGCCGCCGCCCAGGACGCGCCGACAGGGCAGCGCGTGAAGTTCCGCTACGACTGGCTGCAGCGCGACCTGCAGATGCTGCGCGAGGGCGTGGAACGCCACGCCGATGCCGCGCGCCAGCCGCGTCCCGTGCCGCCGCTGCGCGGCGACTACCGCCAGTGATGGCACGCGGAGACAACACATGAACCCAGCCATGCGCAGTGCATTCCAGTCGGGATCGGGCATCGACCCCCTGGTTCTCAAGTCCACGCTGGGCCTGATCGCGGTGGCGCTCATCCTCGTGGTCGCCGGCTGGTTCGTGGTGCAGCTCATCGACGCCTACCGCGACGACAGGCTGACCACGGGCGACATGGTTCTTGGTTCGGTGCGATTGCTGATCCTGGTCGCGCTGGTTGTGTTCGTCATCGTTTGAGGGAGGACAGCCGCAGCCAACCCAACACCACATCCCAACACCACAGAACCCGACTTCAAGTGCTTTCGCAACCCTCCCACTTCCAAGGAGAACCTCTCGTGAAACAGCTCTCTCTCAAAAATCTCGCTGCCCGCGCCCGGGACAAGTCCGCCCGCCTGATGCTGGCGCCCGCCGTGGCCCTGCTGTGCAGCCCGGCCTTCGCCGCCCTGCCGACCATGCCCACCCCCGGCCAGGCCATCGGCGGCGGCTCCGTCGCCAGCGGCGACTGGCTGGGCGCCATGGGCGCCTGGTTCAAGGCCGGCGTGACCATCCTCGGCCTGGTGCTCGCCGCCCTGGGCTTCATTTACGTGGTCATGGGCGCGCTTGGAAAGTGGCGCGCCTACTCCATGGGCCGTGCGGAAATCGCCGACCTCAAGGAGTATTTCATCATGGCCGCCGTGCTCGGCGTGTTCCTGGTGATCATGGTCACCTACTCGCTGCAGATCCTGACCTGACCGGCCCGCCCCCAGGAATCAAGCCATGAGCACCCGCACCCGCTCCCAGGCCGCAGCCGATATCGAGGCCGTGCGCCACAAGGCGCCGGTCACCGATCGCGTGAACGTCGAGCCCTCCATCCTCAACGGCATGAACATGCCCGAGGCCCAGGTCATAGGCGCGGTGTCGCTCGTGGTGTTCCTGATCATCGGCGGCCTGGTCTTCTCGGTCACCCGACTGTGGCAGGTCTGGCTGCTGCTGTCGCTGATCGGGCCGACCCTGGCGCTGTGGTTCGGCTCGCTGTACCTGGCGCGCATCAAGCGCGGCCGGCCCGACGCCTACTACACCCAGGCCATCCACCTGTGGCTTGCCCAGCGCAGCCTCGCCAAGCCCAGGTTCATTACCTACCACGGCTGGTGGTCGCTGGGTCGCTCGTTCGACCTGTCGCTCGCCAGTCCTCTCGAACCACCCCAGGAATCGACCAAGCCATGAGCAGCAAGCAACAACTCGATGCGCTCGCCGCCGAGCGCTCCCACAACGCCACGCTGCGCAAGATGATCCTGCTGGTGGCCCTGCTCGGTGGCGTCGGCATGTACATCGCGCATTCCCTGCCAAAGTCCATAGACCTGCATGTGGCGACCGACATGAAGGCCGGCGATACCGTGCATTTCCAGGGCGGCCAGGCCGTGGTGCCGGACGTGAATGTGTATGGCTTCGCCTACTACATCTGGCAGCAGATCAACCGCTGGCAGGCCGATGGCGCCACGGACTACGGCGCGCAGATATTCCGCTTCCAGGCCTATGTGACGCCGAGTTGCCGGGCGCAGCTCGAAGCCGACCTGGACAGCCGCTACCAGGCCGGCGAGCTGCGCGCCCGCACGCGCCAGATGACGGAAATCCCCGGTCTGGGCTACGCCGCCAACCGGGTGCTGCCCGATGGCCAGGCCGCCTGGACGGTGCTGCTGGACATGCAGCTGATGGAGGCCTTCAGGGGCCAGCCCGTCAAGGATGCCTTCATCCGCTACCCGATCCGTGTGGTGCGCTATGACGTGGACAGGGAGCGCAATCCCTGGCGCCTGGCGATCGACTGCTATGGCAGCCACAGGCCCGAACGGCTTGATGTACGCGATGTGCAGGACGCCAGCAGCGGCAAGACCGAGGCCAGCCTCCCCTCCATCGTGACGCCGCCCGCGCTGCCACGCACCACGGGCGATGCCGTCGATCCCCACGCCACGCCCACGGCCACGCCCCTGCAGCACAGCGCTGCATCGGCGCAGTGATCCCGATCCCGCGAGGAAACACCACCATGACCCGTACTGCTTCAAAGCCCAGGCAAGTCCCGGCCCTGGCATGTGCCGTGCTGCTGTCCTGCGCCACTGGCGCCTGGGCGCAGGAGGTATCCGTTGCCACACTGCAGAACGTGCCTGCCGACATGATCGAGCCGGCGCCCGCCGCGCAGCCTGGTGCCATCGACCTGGGACAGAGCCTCACGTCCCCTGGCTCGCCAGGCACCGGCGCCGGCGCCGCCACGGGCGCCGCCAGCCGTGCGGCCAGCGCGGCACGCAAGAGCGACATGCGTACCCGCCGCCCCCCGGCGACTGCGGCCAGCGCCCGCGCCGGCATCGAGCGCGCCGTGTTCGAGCGCCAGCCCGTCGCGGTGCCGCTGCCCGTGGGACGCGAGCGCCTCATCACGCTGCCGGCCCCGGCGGCGCTGCATGTGCCCAGCGACATGGCCAGGGTGGCACGCATCGAGATCATCGACCGCACCATCTATGCCACGGCCCTGGTGCCGTTCACGCCCATTCGCATCGTGGCCGAGCTGATCGACACCGGCCAGCAGCTGCCGATGGACATGGTGGCCGACAAGAGCACGGCAGATGCGCAGGCCGAGCTGGAGGTGTTCGTCGTTGATCCCGCGAACCCGCGCGCAGCCAAGGCCGGCGCCGCGGCCGACGACAGCAGCGATGCCGCACCCGAGCAGCCTGCCGCCGACATGGTGGAGCTGACCCGCCATGCGGCACGCCAGCTGTATGCACCGCGGCGCCTGGCCTGGACGCAGACCGGTGTGCAGCAGGTGGAACTGAACACCGATCCCGTGGATGGCCTGATACCGGGCGCACGCGTCGAAACCGTACCGCTTGGTCAGTGGCGCAGCGGGCAGCTGTATGTGACCGCCGTGCGCGTTACCAACCGTTCGGCCCGCCCGCTGGAGATTCCCCTGGAGGGCATTCGCGGGCGCTGGCTTGCGGCGTCGGCCCAGCATGGCCGTATCGGCCCGGGCGGCAGCGACACCGACACCACGGCGCTGTACCTAGTGTGCGACCGCAGCTTTGCGGCCTGCCTGCGCTGACAAGGAGGCCCGTCATGGCAACCACCAGCAACAAGCTCATCCCCATCGTCGCCGCCGTCGGCATGACCATCGTCGGCGTGGTGCTCTACAAGCAGTTCGCAGGGGACGGCAGCGTCAAGGCAGGCGCCGAAATGACCGCCGTGCCCACGCCGCAACTGCCCAAGACCGATGGCGCGGACAACGACACGCCCACCGAAACCCTGCGCACGGTGACCACCAGCAACGCCGAGCTGCGCTCGGAAGTGGCCAAGGTCATCAAGATCAACAACGACCTGATCGAGGAGAACAGGAAGCTGCGCGAACGCGAGCGCGGCGGTGCCGCCGGGGCCGCGGCCCAGGCCGCCGCGCCTGCGCCGCCCGCTGCGGCCCCGGCGCCAGTGGCTGAGCGCTCACCGCTGGATAGCGCGCTGGACACGGCGGCACAGGCCGCCGACAGCTTCACGCTCGGCCTGCCCAGCCGGGATGCGGCCAAGGGCAAGACCCAGAACCCGCAAACGGGCGCTGGCGCTGCCGGCACCGCTGGCATGGCCGATGAGGCGACCGCCGAGGCCGCGGGTGCCGTGCGCTACAGCGTGTTGCCGCCCATGGGCTATGCGGTGCAGACCGAGCCGGCACGCGGCCAGGGCCCGAACGCGCCGCCCATGACGCGCTATGTGCGCACCATGCACACCGAAGGCCCCGGCACCACAACGGCGCCGGCCGATGGCCCGGCGTCCCAGGCCGCGCGTGCCGCCCAGGACAGGCGCGAGCCGGTGCCGTATTTCACGCTGCCGGAGAACGCCACGCTGGCCGGCGCCACGGCCATGACGGCGCTGATCGGCCGCGTGCCCATCGACGGACGGGTGACCGACCCGATGCAGTTCAAGGCCGTGATCGGCCGCGACAACCTGGCCGCCAATGGTTTCGAGCTGCCGGGGGATGTGTCCGGGATGATAGTGACGGGGGTTGCCATTGGCGACATGGCGCTGTCGTGCAGCGAAGGCCGGGTGCGCTCGGTGACCTTTGTGTTCAACGACGGCTCCATACAGACCGTCTCCGCGCGTGGCGCAGGCTCGCGCAGCATCAACACCGGAGCCGGCGCCAGCAGCAACAGTGATTTGGGTTTCATCAGCGACCTCCACGGCAATCCCTGCATCACGGGCAAGTTCGTCACCAACGCGCCCGCCTATCTGACCGACCTGATCGGCCTGGGCGCGCTGGGCGTGGCCGGCCAGGCCTATTCCGAGGCGCAGCGCACCACCTACAGCGGCATGCAGGGCAGCAGCAGCACGATTACTGGCAGTGCCGGCAGCTACGCCCTGGGCCAGGCCGTGGCCGGCGGCACAAACGAAGTCTCCAAGTGGCTGCTGCAGCGCCTGAAGAACAGCTTTGACGCTGTCATCACGCCCTCGGGCCACCAGCTCGTGGTGCATCTGGACAGGGAGATCCAGATCGACAAGGCGCCCAACGCACGCAAGCTCATCCATCGCAAGCAGGGCGGCCTGCAGCTCGCCCGAGGAGAACACCATGGTCTTGAATGATGTGAGGCGCCTGGGCGCCACCCTGCCTTGCGCGCTGGCCGCGCTGCTGCTGGCCGGCTGCTCGGTCACCGGCTCGCGCGAATCCCCCATCAACGAGGTCACGCGTGGCTCGCCCACGGTCGTGGACATCTATCGCGGGCAGACCGAAGGCGGCACACAGGGAGACGGCGCCAGGCGCGAGGCCGCGCCCCAGGAGCGGCTGCGCTCGCAGTCCCAGGCGCGCCCGATCGCGGCCGGCGACGGCAACACCCAGCGCTACTGGTCGGCCCTGGAGCCGCTGCAACAGCGCTTTGCCCGTGTGCCCAACCCCGACCTGGTGATGGTGGTCTATCCCCATCTGGCCAAGGGCAAGTACCCGGTGCCCGGCTATGTGACCGTGTTCCCGATGTACGAGCAGACCCAGTATGCGCTGCCCGGTGAGGTGGCCGAGGACTTGATCGCCGGACATGCCCGCTACCAGGGTTCCGAGACTGCGGCCAAGAACACCAGCGCCAAGGCGCCGCGCCAGCCCTGAGCCGGGCTGCTACAGCTACAGACAGGGAGACTTGCATGGAACTGATACAGAAACTCGGCCTGGGACTGTTCGGCCTGGGTGCGCGGCGCGCATCCACGGGCAGCGGTGCGCAGGGCGACGCCAGGGCGCGCGGCCGCGAGGCCCGGCAGGAGCGGGACAGCAGCGACAGCCAGCAGCGCAGCGCCAAGCCGGGGCGTGGCGAAACCGTGGGGCAACGCCGCCGCATGGCAATGCGCCCGCCATCGTTCACGGACATGCTGCCCTATGTCTCCTATGACGGCGACGAGCAGGTTTTTGTGCTCAAGGATGGCTCCACCCTGGGCGTATTCTTCGAGCTGACCGCCGTACCCACCGAGGCCCAGGCACTGGACTTCCTGGTTGATCGCGCCAACAAGGTGCAGGAAGCGTTGCAGGCCCTGCCCGAGTCCGATGCCTCGCCCTGGATCGTGCAGTTCTTCCTCAACGATGACCGCAACATCGACGGCCTCAATGGCGCGCTGCGCGACTACATCGCCGCTCAGCACGGCCGCTACCCTGAGCGGGCCAGCAACGTCCTGCAGTCCCCGTTCACGCGCTCGGTGCTGTCCGAGGTGGCAGAACATATCGATCTGGCATCGCGCCCGCAGGGCCTGTTCACCGATACCCAGGTGACGGGCCAGGTCTGGCGCGGCCAGCAGCGGCGCGTGCGCTGCTGTCTCTACAAGCGCTTTGCCTCGCTGGCCGAAGACCCCTCGCCCGCCACCACGCAGATCGAGGCCGTCGCCGTGACCTTGACCGCCACGCTCAGCGAGGCCGGGGTGAAAACACGCCGTTGCAACGGGCGTGACCTCTATGAATGGCTGCTGCCCTTCTTCAACCGCGATGTGCCCTGGGCGCAGAGCGATGCGGGCCTGATGCGCCTGGCGCCCTACCCCGGCGACGATCCCCAGCAGGCCGGGCAGACCGGCAGCATGGCCGGCGCCGCTGCGGCCCCCATCTTTGGCTGGGACATGGCCGAGCTGCTCACCCTGTCGGAGCCCTATTCGGACGTACAGGATGGCCTGTTCGAGTTCGATGGCGTGCCGGTGAAGGCCCTGGTACTGCAGTCCATGCGTTCATCGCCGCAGATCGGGCATTTCTCAGCGGAGCTGCAAAGCGGCAACGAGGCCTTCGCGCGCTTTGACCGCCTGCCGGCCGGCTCCATGCTGTCGATCTCGATCACGGTGGAGCCGCAGTACAAGCTGGAGCGCCATATTGAGCGCATCCGCGACTCCTCGCGTGCGCGCAATGCCCTGGCCATGGAGACACACCGCGAATGCGAGCTGGTGTTGCACCGCATGGTCGAGGGCGACAAGCTGTTTCCGATGATGGTCACGCTGTATGTGACCGGGCCGAACCGCGAAGCCCTGGAGACGGCGGTATCCCAGACAAATGCCCTGCTGGTGCCCACCGGCCTGCGCTTCGTCCATCCACGCCAGGATCTGGTGCCGCTGGACGGCTTCATGCGCGGCCTGCCGTTCAACTTCGACCCGGCCTTCGACAACCGCGCCCTGCGCCGCTCGCGCCTGACCTTTGCCTCACAGATCGCGGCGCTGCTGCCCGTCTATGGGCGGGCACGCGGCACGAACCATCCGGGCTTCTGGTTCTGGAACCGGGGCGGCGAGCCCATCTGGATCGACCCGCTGAACAAGCATGACCGCAAGAAGAACGCCCATATGCTGGTGCTCGGGCCTACCGGCGCAGGCAAATCGGCCACGCTGAACTACCTGGCGATGATGATGATGGCCATCCACCGGCCGCGCCTGGTGATCGTCGATGCCGGGCGCTCGTTCGGCCTGCTGCTGGACTATTTCCGCACCATGGGCCTGTCCACCCATTCGGTGACGCTCAGCAGCGAGGCCGACGTGTCGCTGCCGCCCTTCGTGCATGCCAATCGCCTGCTCGATGACGCGGACATCATGACCTCCTTCGATGCGGCCGAGCGCCAGGCGCGCATCAACGCCGGCCTGCCCGACGCACCGGTCATGGACGCGCTGCTGGGCGACAGCGATGCGGCGCAGCCCGGTGCGGCAATGAACTCAGACCCGGAGCAATCCGAGGGCGAGGACGACCAGGCCGCCACGGACAAGCGCGACCTGCTCGGCGAGATGCTGATCGCCGCCATCATGATGATCACGGGTGGCGAGAGCGGCGAAACCGCGCGCATGGGCCGTGCCGACCGCTACCTGATCTCGCGCGCCATCATCCGCGCGGCGACGCGCGCACGCGAGGAAGGTCGGCGGCACCCGCTCGCGCATGACGTGGCGATTGAGCTCATGGGCATGCACAAGGACGCCACCCTGTCCGGGCCGCGCCAGATCCGTGCCGAGGAAATGGGCCAGTCCATGATGAGCTTCACCCAGGGCCTGCGCGGCAAGCTGTTCAACCGCGAAGGCCAGGACTGGCCGGATGCAGACGTGACCCTGGTGGAAATGGGCACGCTGACCCAGGACGGCTATGGCGACGCCCTGGCCGTGGCCTACACCAGCCTGCTCGATTCGGTGCAGTCGCGTGGTGAGCGCTTCGTGGCCGAGGACAGGCCCATCATCTTCCTCACCGACGAGGGCCACCTGATCACGACCAACGACCTGCTCGGCCCGAAGATTGCCAAGGGCACGAAGATGTGGCGCAAGCTGAACATCTGGTTCTGGCTGGCGACGCAGAACCTGAAGGACTTCCCCGGCAGCATGGATCGCGTGCTGTCCATGTGCGAATACTGGATGCTGCTGACCATGGACAAGTCGGAGATCGAGGAGGTCACGCGCTTCCGAACTCTGACGCCCGAGCAGCGCAAGCTGATGGAATCGGCGCGCAAGGAGCCGCCCAAGTACACCGAAGGGGTGATGATTTCCGCGACCGGCCAGTTCCTGTTCAGGAACGTGCCACCGGCCCTGCCGATTGCACTGGCGATGACCGAGGGTCACGAAAAAGCCCAGCGCAGGCGTCTCATGGAGCAGCATGGCTGCACCGAGATGGAGGCCGCCATGATGGTGGCGCGCGAACTGGCGAGGACACGCTCATGACATGCCACCACCGGCTCGCATGCACGCTTGCCGCCCTGCTGCTGGCCGGCGCCGCTCATGCCCAGGGTGGTGCGGCAGGGGTCATGACGGTGGAGGTGTTCGCCAACTCGGCGATGCTGGTCACGCCCGAGCCATCGCCCGCCCTGCCCTACCAGCTCAAGGTGTACCGGCTCGATGCCATGCGCAACATCGAGGCCGCGATCAACCAGAACCTGCCCCAGACCGAGGCCGAGGCGCAGCAGTGGATAGCGGCCAACGAGGCGCGCATCCGCCGCCAGGTGCAGCCGCAGGTGGAATCGGCCGCCCAGGGCCTCACGCTGGCCGCCAACTACCGGCTCAGCCGCATTCCGGCCATCGTCATCAACCGCAAGACCGTGGTCTATGGCATCACGGACGTGCACCAGGCCCTGGAGCTGGCGCGCCGCCAGCCGGGAGGCAAGCCATGACCATCCGCACGGCCCTGCAGCAGCTGGCCCGTCGCTGCCTGCTGGCCCCATTGGTGTTGGCCCTGGCCTGTTCCATGGCGTTGCCTGCGCGGGCAGACACCATCACCACGCCGATGATCCTCACCAAGACCATCGCCGCCATGCCCAGCTGCCTCAGCTACCGGGTCAAGGGCATTTGCTTCTTCCTGTACTGCACCCTCAAGGGCTGCACCATTCGCACGTCGATACGCATCAGCCACTATGTGCCCGATGCGATCGTCAGCAGCTACCACGAGCCTCTGACCCACCCCTGGCTGGACATCGGCAAGCCACTGGCGGCGACCATGAGTGCCGTCGGCGCGGCGATGATGGGCATGCCGGTCGATGCCTCGTCCAGCTCGGCGCGCGAGCACCGGGAAATGGCCACGTTCAAGAGCGTGGACGCCATCGGCAACCCTGCAGGCATGATCCTGGCCACGCTCGCCAGCGGCACCCTGCCCGATCTGCCCAGTGCCTTTGGCGTGCCAGGGGTCGGCGAGCTGATGAAATTCCCCTATCAGGAGCTGCCCAGCATCCAGCAGCAATGGCTGTCCGTGCCGGGGACGCTCACCAACAACGTCCTGGCCGGCGCCGCCAGCCTGGCCAAGGCGCCTGCCGACATCCTGGGCAAGATTGGCGCCGTTCCCGGCTATCTGGGCAAGCTGCAGTCGGCCGTCGGCAATGTCGGCAGCCTCATGAACGCGGGCATGAAGCTAGGCGATCTGGGCATCACGGTTTCCAAGCTGACGGGGGTGGATCTGGGGCCGCTGCAGAGCGTCATGCAGATCGCCCAGGTCGCCAGTGGCGGCGGCTACCCGCTCGGTTCACTGTTCTGTCCCGGCTCGGCATCGGCCTTCACGCTGCATTTCCAGTCGGATCTGGATTCGCTGTTCTGGCGTGAGCTGATTCCCGTAGAAATGCTCTACCCGGCAAGCTGGATTCCCACGATGCAAGAGGTCAGCAAGTCGCCTGCACTCAGCACCTGGGGCGGACGCTATCCGCGCACCGGAAAACTGGTGCAGTCGCACCCGGTCAAGGCCTCGGCGGTGTATGCCGAACGGGTGGCATCCATCATCACCAGAAGCGCCCAGCCGCATATCTACGCGCCGCTGTCGCCTGGCGGTGGTTTCAAGTATTTCTCGCAGTTCAGTGGCAGGCGCTGGCAGATGCTGTCGCCCTCCAGCACCTCCTGCATCGAGTTCGGTGACAACGACTCGTTGTCACTGGCCTCATTCGGCGACTTCAAGACCAGCTCCACGGACGGCTATGTCTGGAACCTCTGGCACAACTACGACTGCTGCCAGCGCCGTGGCATCTACCTTTTCTCGGTTCCCTGACCACGGAGTAAGGCAATGCCTGCTTTGTCACACACCTATCCCCCAGCCTTGCGCCTGCTGTCGGCGGCCGTCATGGGCGTCCTGCTGTGCCATGCCCCGGCGCAGGCTCAGCCGGTGAACAACTCATCGCTCTATTACCGCATGGGCGGCGGCTCGCCGGGTGGCGCGGCGGCCTACCGCGGGCAGCTGGCCAACACTCTGGGCATACAGGGCAACTTGCGGTTGAATTACTCCTGCGGCAAGTTCGACATCGGCCTGTCCTGGTCGAACCTGATGAACGGGTTCAGCAGCCTGGGCACGCAGGTCAGCAATGCGGTGAAGGCCGGCATCGCCTCGCTGCCGCTGTATGTGCTGCAACGTGCCCAGCCGGGCCTCTACCAGCTTTTCCAGAACTACTCGCTCAAGGCCGACACCATGATCGGCGCCGCGCTCAAGACCTGCGAGGAGATGGAGGCCGTCATCCGCCAGGGTCAGAATCCGTATGAGGATTGGGTGAAGATGGCCCAGGGCGACCTGTGGAAGATCAAGGCCACGGCCGGGGGGGACGTGGTACAGGCCAAGCTCGACCTGACCAAAAACGACCAGGCCCATATCCGCGGCATACCCTGGTTCGGCGGGCTCGCCGGCGGCGCCTCTTCGAGGCCCATCTCTCCCATCCATGACATCTCGATCGCGGGCTACAACGTCACGTTGAACAAGCCGGCCACGGCATCGCCGACCACCAACTATTCCGCAAGTGCCCTGGAAAAGGATGCCCGCCTGGTGCGGGCCTTCCCCACGCCCAACGACCTGGCCAAGTTCACCACCGAGGTGCTGGGCGACAAGCGCATCTACACCTGCACGGAAGGTACATCCGGCTGTCCCACCCCGACCACCGTGACCACGGCCACGGGCCTGGGCCCTAAGTACGAGGACGAGTACAACCTGGTGGCGCCAAAGCTGAATGTCCTCGCCAGTTCCGGCACGGGGGCGGGAACACCTGCCACCTATGCGGAGCTTCAGACCATCGCCGCGCCCGGCATGGCCGTGAGCCCGCAGCTGCTCGATGCGCTGCGCCGCCTGCCGGTGGAGACGCGCAGCATCGCAGTGAATCGCCTGTCCCAGGAGCTGGCCATGCACCGCGTGATCGACAAGGCGCTGGTGGCGCGCGCGGCCCTGCTGACCGGCATCAGCCTGCCCGAGGTGGCCGGGGCCGGCGACGCCATCCGCGACACCCAGGAAACCATCAACCGCCTGACGCGCTACATCGACGACCTGATGTACGAGTCACGCATCCGCAAGGAGCTGACGGCCGAGACGGCGCTGGCCATCATGGGCGGCCAGCTGCAGGCCGATACCCAGGCGATGCGCGTACCGGATGGCCGCAGGCCCGACCCCGCGCCGCTGGACAACGGTCGCGTCAAGCCATGAGCCTGGAGCGGAACATGACGCAGCACACGCCACCTCCCGAGTCGCCCAAGAGCGAGCGGACACCGCTCCAGGCCGACAGCACGAAGTCTCGCGCACAGCAGGCGCGCGGCATCGGACGGCTGGTGCTGCGCCTGGCGCTGCTCGTTCTGATCTGTGTGCTGGTCGCGGCATTACTGGCCTCGCTGGCCGCACGCTCCCAGGTCAGCCAGCAGACCCTGCAGGACTGGCTGCAGCTGGCGGCCAGCATCAAGCGCTGGGGCCTGTTCGCGCAATGCCTGGCCCTGGCGGCCATAGGCATCTGGTGGCAGCGCATCGTGGCCTGGGGCCATGCCCGCAACATCGTCAAGACCCACGAGCTGGCCCGCGTGCTGCGCCTGCGCCCGGCCGTGCTGGCGCTGGGCGTGGCCTACCTGCTGCTGGTGCCCATAGGGCCGACGACCCTGTGGCGCTACCTGGGCTTGGGAGGGTGAGGCCGGCAGGCACCGCCCGTGAATGAAGAAAGGCAACGATCATGCAGCTCGACAGCTACCTGGAGATTTTCACGACCATGTACGGCTGGGCCTTCGCCAACATCATTAGCGAAGTCATCACCGGCACTGGCCTGGTGATCATTCCGTTCGCCATCATCATCTTCCAGAGCTGGCGCGAGGCCAAGGAGCAGGGTCTGGAGAGTTCGGGCGTGCTGGCCCTGCTGGAGCGCGCGATGACGCGCCTGATCATTGCGCTGTTCGTGATGTCGGTATGTTTTGCGACCACGCTGATCACGTCGCTGCACCACACCAATCTCGCCTACATGCCGCCGGCCACGCCGCTGGCTCCCAGCCCGGTGCAGGGCTCGCGCGATGGCGGCACGGGCTCGGGCTTCGACAGCGCCATGCATGACAGTGTCGATGGTTCGATGAGCGGTACCGGCAATCTGTCCTATGTGCCGGCCTGGTGGTATTCGGTAATGGCCATCAGTTCGGGCGTGAACAACGCCGTGCGCAACGGCCTGAACAATTCCGGCAGTTCGATCCGCATGGTCGAAGACCTGGCGCGCACCGCCACCATCGAAGATCCGAAAGTGCTCAACTCCGTTCAGCGCTTCTACAGCGAATGCTTTGTTCCAGCCCGCAGCCGCTACCTGACGCTGACCGCGGGGGATATTTCTCCGGCAGGCCAGACCGTCCTTGACCCCACCAACAAGGCCTATGGCCCGACCGACGTGGATTGGATGGGCAGCCAGCTGTTCCGCACCGAACCGGGGTTCTACGCCCATATGCGCAGCTACAACCCGGTGCCTGGGTTCGTGGTGGATTTCACGCGGGACACGGACTACTACAACCCCAGCAGCGGCCTGCCGCCGCCCAATCCCGGCGTGATCAATCCCGCCTGGGGGCGCCCCACCTGCAAGGAGTGGTGGGAGGATTCCACGCAGGGCGTGCGCGAGCAGATGATTTCTCACTCATCAACGTGGCAGCAGCTACTGAACGTCGGTGCCAGCGCCATGACCTGGGGCAGCAATGACCAGCGTAAGGACTCCTTTGCCAGGCTGGCACAGGCCAAGGCCAATCCCAGCTTTGTCGATCAGGATCGGATTTCCGGGTCGGACTATGACGTGGCGACCAGCATTGGGCGCATCGCCGGGGGCGCCCTGAGCACCATTGGTGTTGGCTCGGCCGCAGCGGTTGCGGGTGTGGCCTTCACGCCCCTCATCACGGCGTTGCCGATGATGCAGGCGCTGGTGCTCATGGGCATCTATATGTTCCTGCCGCTGGTGGTATTTCTGAGCGGATTCGATCTGCGCGCGATGTTTTACGGCGCTGTGGCCATTTTTACGGTGAAGCTCTGGGCCGCGATGTGGTTCATTGCTCAGTGGATAGACGCGCGCCTGATCAGCGCCATGTACCCCGGGGGCCAGGGCAATATGTTGATTCAGGAACTGACGCACCTCGCCAGTGGGTCAACGCCGCAGGGATACAAGCGGATGATCCTGAACATATTGCTGCTGACCTTATTCATCGGACTGCCAGTTATTTGGACAGCGATGATGACATGGATCGGAGTGAATATCGGTGGTGGACTAGGAAAGCTAATGGGTAGCGCTGAGTCAACAGCGCAATCATCCGCAAAGACTTCAACGTCGTTTGTGACTCGCGGCAAACGCTAATCAAATTCGTCGCGCGTCCTTTCCGTACACAGATTCCCATGCCTCATGCTCGATATTCTCAACCCATGGCGTTCCATCGGGAAACTCGCCATATTCCTCTTTGCTGCTGTTATGCAGCTGATCCGCAGCTGTGAACATGGATCTCATGCTTTGCCAAATCGAATATCCAACCACCGGCCCCAGGATCATGAGCACGCGCCACACCAGCCTGCCGCCTTGCAGGCCCAGCCGCTTGAGGTAGTCAACATGGTTCATTTTTTACTCCTGTGGTTCGTTCCCCTGCGTCCCATGATGAATGGGACAGCTCCTGTCCGTCAATCGCCATGAGCCGATCAGCAACAACATCGATCGGCCCGCAGCCTGCCCCGTGCGTGGGCGACCCAGATGCCACGGTCAGCTACCGGGTGTGGCCCGATGGCACGGTGCAATCTGTCGAAGAAGGTGCGGCCTACACCTGGATGAGCGACGACTACATGCGGGTCGAGGCTACGATCGAGGACGAAGCGCTACGCATAGCGCTCCAGCGAGAGGCCGAAAACTACAAGGATGACGCGCGCCATGAATAGCATGTTTTTCAGATAGCGTCAAGCGCTTACCCTCCGTCACGTAACCCAGGCTTGCGTGCTGACAGCCTTCAACCGCCCATCTATTCTGATCCCATGCACACAGACCCTACTTCAGCAGCACCAGCGAGCAGGACGGCCCTGGAGTCAGCGGCGATGCCGGTTCACTCCGGTATCAACGCGACGCCCGAAGTGCATGTGCTGTGGTCGGCCTCGGAGGGACAGGTGGTGAACGCCGCGGTGTTTGTGTTTGCCCTGTTCTGCTTCTGGCTGCTGTTTCCCGTGGCCTGGGCCTTGTACCGCTACCTGGCCACGGCGAATCACCGCTACACACTGACCGACCAGCGGCTGCTGGTGGAGTCCGGGATCATCGTCAAACGGGTGGAGTCCCTGGAGCTCTACCGGGTCAAGGACATGTCCATCGGCAGCACGCTGATGCAGACCATCTTTGGCCGCGACCGGATCACTCTGCACACGACAGATGCCTCGTGCCCCACGCTGCTGATCAACGCCATCCCGAACGCGATGGATGTGTCACAGCTCATTCGCAACACCATCGAAACCTGCCGCGCTGCCAAGGGCGTGCGGGCCTTCGACTACTGACAGGGAGTCCCGTTGCATGATACCCAGGCACATCCTCGCCATCACGCTGGCGGCACTGTTTGCCAGCGGCAGCGCCCTGGCCCAATCGCCCGCCACCATCAAGGCAAACATCGAGCGCCTGACAGGCGGCAAGGTCAAGGTCGATCAGATTCAGGCGACGCCTGCCCCTGGCATCTACCAGGTGATTTCTGACGGCGAGGTGTTCTACACCGACGCCAGCGGGCGCTTCGGCATCATCGGCGGCACGATGCTCGACATGCAGACCCGGCAGGATCTGACGGCGGACACCATGAACCGGCTGACCTCGGTGCCGTTCTCCAGCCTGCCGCTCAAGCATGCGATCAAGGAGGTGCATGGCAACGGCAGCCGCAAGGTCGCCCTCTTTGAAGATCCCAACTGCCCCATCTGCAGGGTGTTCACCAAGTTCGTCGATCAGCTCGATGACGTGACCGTGTACCGCTTCATGTTACCGGTCATTGACCCGAGCTCGCAGGCGCTGGCGCGCACGGCCTGGTGCTCTCCTGACCGGGCCGGCACCTGGAAGGCCATCATGGCGGGCCGGCGCCCGACCGGCAACCAGGACTGCGACGTGTCGGGCCTGGTGGAAATCCTCAAGTTCGGTGAAAAACACCGCATCCAGAACACGCCCACGGTATTCCTCGGCAATGGCAAGCGCCTGGTGGGAGCCACCCCGCCTGAGCAGTTCGTGGCCGAGCTCGATGCCAGCGGCAAGGCGCAATAGCGGCCCAGTAAAGACGCAGCAGGAGTGATGAATATGCAGTTTCGCAAGACGGTTTCCGTCCTGGCCCTGGGCCTGTCACTGGCCGTGGGCGCCCAGGCCCAGGGCAAGAAGGTGGAGTTCCCGAAGGGCCTGCAGTGGCAAACCATGGATATGCTGGCCTTCGATTTCAACTTCCCCGGCTATGAGGGCACACCTGAATCCAGAAAGCTCGCCGCCGCGATCTGGGCGCCGACACTGGAGGGTCTTCCGCCGCATGAAAGCGGAGGCAAATACCCCGCATTCGTGAACATTGCTGCATTCGAGTCAGGTGGCAATCGGTACATCTTCACCATCCTGAGCGCCGCATCGCTGGTCTATCCGCAGTGTGAAGACCCGCCCAACAGCAGCGCCATCAACACCCCCATCTATGCCATATGCCCGATGCGCGTGGTGATCCAAAGCCTATCGGGTGGACAGGCCACGCAGCAGGACTTTCCGCGCTACTGCAACATCACCTCGAACGACCAGTTTCAGCCCAAGTCGCGCAACTACGAGCAGGTCGCGTTTGATGCGAAGAACAGGATGGCCTATGTCCGCGTGGTGCAGTACGGCAAGCCGGCGCCGGAATGCAACCGGGCAATCAAGCTGCCCTGAGCCGCAGCCGAGGCGACCTCATGACGGCCCTGCCCTCCACCCTTCGCTGGCTGATCATCGCCCTGCTGGCCGTGGCGACACTCATGCTGGCCAGGCAGTCACATGCCCAGGATCGGGTTACGGCGGCGGATGTGGCGAACGCCGTGCGCAACTCGCCCCATGCCAGCCCATGGCTGCGCGCCAACGCGGACGCCGTGGGCAACCTGGCCATGTTCGAGAGCGGCGGCCGGCTGGGGATCTACAACGGCTCATGCTGTTTTGGCGTACTGCAATTGAACACGCAGAACGTCAAGGAGTTCGCCAAGGTTGAGCCAGCGGTATTCCAGACCTGGAGCCTGCAGCAACAGGTCGATGCGTGGTCGAAGCTGACCACGCAGATGCTGGCCACTAAGCCGCCCGCGTCGCTGGTCGCCCTGGGCAAGTTTGACGGCCGCACGGTCGATGGCAACCTGGTGCTGTCGTGCGTTCAGCTCGGTGTCGGCAACTGCCAAACGATGATCAACTCGGGCAAATGCACGGGCTTTGCCGACATCAACGGCACGACGATCTGCACCATGGCCGACAAGATGACGGGCGGTAGCTCTGGCCCGGCGCCCAGTCCGGGTTCACCCCCCATAGCGGGAACCGGGACAAGCTACAACCCGTCCTGGACGCCGTCGAGTTGCGTGCGCGACGGCAGCGGCGGATGCATGAGCATGAACGCGGCCATAGCGGCGGGCTTCCAGTCGGGCTCTGGCATCAGCATGGCAAAGCTGCGCTCCATCAACCAGATGCTGCTGGTGGTGGTCACTCTGCTTGTGGTCGGCAGCGCGATGCTGGGTGTCTGGCAGCGCTACGCCAGGGGCGTGATCGCCACGGCCGATCTGCTGCTGTACATGAAGCGGGGGTTGATCGTGGTCTGCATGGTGTTCGTGGTCATGTCGCTGTTTTGACAAGCCAGCGTTCCACCAGGGGGGACTGTGCTGGCAGCTGCAGCCACGTGATACGGCGGGTCATGGTGCCCTGGCGTAGTGCGGTGCGCTCTGCAGGGGCAACGAAGCATCGCACCCGTCACGTCTTGTGGCATCAATGAGTTGGCGATTTGTAGTCTTGTTGTGACTACAATGTGCATGTCTGAACCGTTCCCGGATAACTGCCATGAGCACAACCGCCGACACCTATGTCCGCGCCCGTATTGACTCCGACACCAAGGAGCGCGCAGCCACTGCTCTCGAAGCAATGGGCCTGTCGATTTCCGACGCCATCCGCCTGCTGATGCTGCGCATAGCCGACGAGCACCGCCTGCCCTTCGAGGTGAAGGTGCCCAACGCCACCACGAAGAAGGCCATCGCTGAGCTAGAAGCCGGCAAGGGCAAAAAGTTCGCCACCGTGGACGATCTGATGGTGGATCTGCGTGCGGACGATTGATCGATCCTCAGCGTTCAAGCGCGACTACAAGCGCGAAGCCAAGGGCCAGCACCGTGCCACACTCGATGACGAGCTCAAACCGATACTGGTCGCGCTGGCGACCGACCAGCCCCTCGATGCGCGTCACCGAGACCACGACCTGTCCGGCAATTGGGCGGGTTACCGTGAATGCCATGTCAAGCCAGACCTGCTGCTGATCTACCGCAAATCCGGTGCCGACACCCTGCGGTTGGCGCGGCGTGGCTCACACAGCGAGCTTTTCGGTTGACGCCAGCGGTAAAGTGGAGGCTCATGACGGCCTGCTGGGTTGGGTGCGCTTGTCGGCCTGGAAGTCGTCCTCGGTCAGCCCTTCCACGAAGCTGCATGCATCGGTCGCGGCCTGCTGGATGTGGTCAAGGTAATCCGGCCGTCGGTGGTTCGCGCTCATACCGGTTGCGCCTCAGCGAGCACCTTGGCACGGAACTTCGGCGGCAGGTCGCCGGGTGTCAGCAAATTCAGTACAAGGTATGGCAGGACGTGTACCGCACAAGCACGCCGGCGGGCGACCTGTACCTGAAGTTGACGGTCATTGATGACGTGCTGATCGTGTCTTACAAGGAGCTATGACCATGAAATGTCCTGTTTGCGGCGCGGCGGAACTGATCCACGACACCCGCGACCTGCCCTATACCTACAAGGGCGAAACCACGGTGATTCCTGCGGTGACGGCTGACTTTTGCCCGGCGTGCGATGAGTCCATCACCGATATGCTTGAGACCGAGCGCGTCATGCGTGAGATGCAGGCGTTCAACAAGCAGGTGAATGCGGCCATCGTTGACCCCGCCTTCATCGTCAACGTGCGCAAGAAGCTCGACCTCGGCCAACGCGAGGCCGCCGAAATCTTCGGTGGCGGTATCAATGCCTTCTCGCGCTACGAGAACGGCAAGACCAAGCCGCCCCTGGCCTTGGTCAAGCTGTTCAAGCTGCTGGATCGTCACCCCGACCTTCTCAACGAGGTCAAGACCGCTTGACCTTCTCGAATCTCGCCGTTCATAGCCCGGAGAATGGAGAATACCCCGGCCACACTGGCGTTCATGTCGCTGTTTTGACAAGCCAGCGATCAAACAAAGCGAGGTGATCTTTCTGCACGGGTCGCAACGATGTGACGGGGCGGATCAACGTGTCCCGGGGTTGGCAGCGTTGAGATCGATCGTAGTGGATACCGCGCGGATGAAAGCGCTCAATGAATGCCAGCATCAACTCTGGCGCTGGCCGGGCATAGATGCAGGTCGTTGCCAGATGACTATGGCCGAGCAGTTCCTGGATGACCCTCAGGTTGGCGCCGCCCTGATAGAGGTGGGTGGCAAATGCGTGGCGCAGCGAATGGGCGGTCAACAGGGGTAGCCCGGCAGCATCCGCGTAATCCCGAACCATGCGCCGAAAGTTCTGATAGGACAGGCTCCCCATGTACCCGGGATGAACAAAGAACTGAGTTACCCGACCAGCGGGGATTTCGGCTCTGGCGAGCAGTTGCGGCCTGGCCACACGGAGGTAGTAGCGCAGCCATGTCTGTGCGGTTCGCCCGTAGATCACGATGCGTTCCTTCTGACCCTTTCCCATCACCGCAATGATCCGGTCGGAGTCTCCGCTGGCGACCTGATGGCAGGCCAGGCCAAGCAACTCGGCCGCGCGCAGACCCGTCGCATACAACAGCTCCAGGATGGCGCGGTCGCGCACGCCGATCATGGTGGTAACGTCGGGTTGGGAAAGCAGCAGATCAACGGCGCGGATAGAGGGCGTGAAACGTGGGCGCCATGGTCTGTTGTTGCATACACGAACGATAGGCTGCCAGGGGTCGGATTCGACGAGCTCGTGCGCCCGCGCCCATCGGTACAGGCTGCGCAGAATTGCGGTCTTTTTCTGCATCGTCGAATCGGCGTACTCTCGATAGTGCCCTAGCCATAGCCGGATGTCCGAGGGTGTGACCCCATCCCACGCAATACCCCTGGCGTTGAGCCAGCGCAACCAGCCATTGAGTTCGATCCGCATGGTGTGGATTGACGAAAACGTCAGGCCATGCAGATGCATGCGCTCATCAAGGAACGCGTCCATCCATGCCGATGCTGAGCAGCGTTGCTGGATCATTGGCCCCACCTCGTTGTTCAACGTTGTTGGAAGGCCCAAGAACCCATGGAGGTTTCCGGCATGCCAGTATCCTCAGCGTCCCTTATTGAAGTCAATCGCGCATGCTTGCCGCCCTGCTTTGCCTGATCGTCGGAATATCCGACGGCGATACCCTGACGACCCGCTGCCCCGCAGCTGATCCAGCCCATCCCTATCAGCAAGTACGCGTGCGCCTCGCCGAGATCGATGCGCCAGAGAGCCGCCAGGCCTTCGGCCAGCGCAGCAAGCGCCACCTGTCCGATCTATGCTTCAAGGCGGATGCGACGATCAGGCCGACAGCCACGGATCGCTATGGCCGCACGGTGGCCAGGGTCGAATGCCGCGGTAAGGATGCCAATCTGGAACAAGTCAAGGCAGGCTTGGCCTGGGCCTACACCAGGTACCAGATAGATGCGGCATTTCCCGAGGCCGAGCAGGCAGCACGCGTGGCGCGTGTCGGGCTGTGGAGCACGCAGGGAACCGCAGCGCCCCCTATGGCTCCATGGGAGTTTCGGCAAAGCAACCGCCTCAAGTCGGCTGATGCCACGGATTGCGTCACCGGCCCCAAGGGCGGCCGGTATCAATTGCTGCCAGACGGATCAAAGCGCTATGGCTGTTAACAGGAGCGTCAGCAATATGCGACTGGCAGGTCACTGAAGGCGGTGGTGAACCGCGGCGAGAGGTGTTCCTGCCGCATTCCCCAATGAGGCGTTGATTGCCAACCCGTGGCTCCCAGTCCGATCGCACCACGCCCATGGCGGCGGTTGATGGCATCGACGACTTCCATCAATCGTTCGTTGCCGGCGGTGGCCGGGCCGAACAGTTCTGGCTGCAGATCCACAGGGCGCGCCAAGTCCATGAGCCACACCCCTGCCTTCTTGTACGCCAGGCCCTGCTTCAGAAAACGCCTGCTCAGTTGTGCCACGGTCGCTGCCACCAGGCGTGAATCACTAGTGGCTCCCGGCAGGTTCGCTGCGCGCTGTGGATGGTGTTGGATGGCCTCCCGATCGAACGCGTCGGTACTCGCAAAAATGCCGACGGCCGACGCCACGAGATTGCGCTGGCGCAGCTTTTCGCAGGCGCGGACGGCGAAACTGACAAGGGCTTCGCGCACCGCATCATGGTCATACACCCTTGCGCCAAAACTGCGGCTGACCATGATTTGCTGCCGATCCGGCTCCACATCCTCCAACCCCATGCAGGCCAAACCGGCCAGCTCACGCTGGGTGCGGGCCAGCGTCACGCCAAAGTCCTGCAAAACCTGACCCCTGGGCGCATCTCGAAGCTGCAGGGCGGTATGAATGCCCTGGGCCTGCAGCTTGTCTGACCAGCGCCGGCCAACGCCCCAAACTTCGCCTACCGGGGTGGCAGCCAGCACATCCACCAGGACTGCCGGCGAAAGACTCGCGAGATCCGCCACACCGGCATAGGCATCGGGGTAGCTACCGGGTTTGCGCTGCGCACTCTTGGCGACATGATTGGCCAGCTTGGCCAGGGTCTTGGTGCTGCCTATGCCTATGCCGTTGGGAATTCCCGTCCAACGCTCCACACGCGCGCGCAGCTCCCATACGAGCGCCTCGCGGTCGCGGATGCCGTCCAGATCGAGGAAACATTCGTCGATGCTGTAACTCTCGACACGTGGCACGGCCGCTCGCAGGATGGTGTTGATGCGTGCCGAGAGATCGCCATACAGCGTGAAATTGGCCGATCGGATGACGAGTTGACGGCGAATGGCGGCCGGCACCTGGTGGATGGGTTGACCCATCTTCACGCCCAGCGCCTTTGCCTCGTCGCTGCGCGCAATGGCACAGCCATCGTTGTTTCTGAATGACCCTAACTGTTAGTAGGTATTTAGTCGTTGATTCTTCAACAAGAATCAAGACTAACAGTTTTGTACGTAATAAGGCTCAATTCGAGCACGCTCTGAGTCGTTGAAGTAGGAGGCCCAGCGCCACCCTGATCGACGCAGGACGACCCTCAAGAGCCGCTCAGAATTTCTGGTCAAGCGCCGGCAGTGCAGCGTTTGCTGCCGTTCGATTGGTATATCCGAACTCACGCTACCTACCGCATAGCGGCCATCGCCACGCGCGTCAATCGATGTCTTTAGGCTGCCAGCAGGGGCGCAGCGGTCCCGCTCTCACGGTCGACTCAAGCTTGAAGTGCCCCAGAAGCAGTTGCAAGGCACGTAGGTTTTTGGTCCGCCTGTAGATCAGCGTCGCCTTGGCCTGCGCATCGAGTGTGGCGATAGGCTATCGATCGCTCGCGCGCAGCCGCGACGCTGCGACTCGCAGTTCGCCCAGGAACCGCTCCACGGCCTGTTCTTGCGTGAACTCTCCAGACGGCAAGCTGACATTCAGCGCGGCGATCGTGGCGCCTCTGCGATCCCTGACTGGCACCGCGAGACCACAGATCGATTCGTCTAGCTCGCCATCCACCCAAGCCCAGCCACGCTGCCGGATTGCGAGGATGGCTTTGTGCATCTGATCGCGATCCGTCAGCGTTGCGGGCGTCAGTGCGACGAGCTCGGCGGATTCGAGATATTGCTCCAGTTCCTCGTCTGTAAGCCCTGCGAGCAGCACGCGGCCCATCGACACCGCATGCGCGGGCAGCCGGCTGCCGACGGTAGGGCTCATGGGGAGGATGCGCTTGGCGTGCTGCCGCTGCACATAGACGAGTTCTTCGCCGTCCAGCACGGACAGTGCGCAGGACTGCTGCACCCGCGCGCACAGCTCCTCCAGCGCAGGCTGCGCATCGCGCCAGTAAGGAAGCGTGGAGAGGTAGGAAAGACCAAGGCGCAAAACGCGTGGTGTGAGCCAATAGCGCTTGCCGTCGGTTCGAACGAATGCCAGATCAACCAGCGTTAGCAGGAACCTGCGCACTGCCGTGCGCGGCAGTGCTACACCGTCCGCCACCTCGGCCAGGGTAAGCCCGCCGGGACGTAGGCCCAGTACCTCAATGACTTTTAGTCCGCGCGCAAACGTGCGGACGAAGGATTCGCTTTCAGGGGTGGCCATAAGTTCTTCAAGTTGACAACAGCCGCTTACCGGCTAATAATGATCTCTAGGCGGTTACCAATGACCGCCAGGCGGATATTGTAGACGATTCGCCGAATTTTTCAACCTCAACTTGTAAGCCATGACCGCACAAACCTTCGAAACCGATTTCTGGAAGGACAACGAGCTGCGCAAGACCTGGGAACAGATCGTTCCCGGTGAACCGCGCAAGACAATCCCGTACACGCTGACGCTCGAAGCGATCCAGAAGTACTGCCGCGTGGTGGGCGACACCCATCCGCTGTACTTCGACGAGGAATACGCCAAGACCACGCCGTATAAGGGCCTCATCGCTCCTCCCACCATCCACATCCTGTTGATGTTCGCCTGCACCCCGGCGGACGACTGGATGCGCAGCCCCGGCACCGTCAACGCGGGCCAGTCCTGGAGCTACAACATCCCCGCGCGCCCCGGCGACACCATCCGCCTGGAAGCGCGCGCACTGGACAAGTTCATCAAGAAAGACCGGCTGTTCGTCGTCCACGACAACGTCTTCTTCAACCAGCACAACCAGGTTATCTGCTCCGGCCGAGGCCAGACCATCCGCCCGGCCTAAGAAGGATCCACGACATGACGACCACTACCCAATTCGAAGCCGGCCACAAGATCACCGGCACCCCCTTCTCGCCCACGCGGGAAACGATCCGTGCTTTCTGCGAAGCCTCGCTTGACTTCAACCCGCTGCACCTCGACGACGAGTACATGAAGGGTGACTTCGGCAAGACGAACTTCGGCGGCATCATCATGCACGGCATGAACAACTTCGGTGTCATCACCAAGATGCTGACCGACTGGATCTACGCCCACGGCGGCGTGCAGCGGCGCCTCGAGACCCGCTGGAAGATGCCCGTGAAGCCGGGCGACACCATCACCCCGAGCGCGGTGGTCAAGGCGGGTAAGGACACGCAGACCGGCCGCTGGTTCATGCTGGACGTGCAGGTGCAGAACCAGCGCGGCGAAGTCGTGGCCGTCGGCGAAGCGATGGTCGAAATCCCGCTCGCTAGCTGACGCCCCGCTGCCGCCGGCAGCCCCGCCCCAGAAACCCAGGAGACATCCATGCAGATCCTTAAGAACTACAAGGCGCGGCTGACCGCAGCGGCGCTTGGCATCCTGTGCGCAGCGGCAGCGCCGCTCGCGGCGCACGCACAGGATTTTCCCACGCACCCCGTGAAGATCGTCGTGCCGTTCCCGGCCGGCGGCACCACCGACATCCTTGCGCGACAGCTGGCCAAGGAGCTGGGGGAGCGCTGGGGCAAGCCCGTCATCGTTGACAACAAGGCGGGTGCCAGCGGCACCATTTTCTCAGAGCAACTGGCGCGCATGCCGCCGGACGGCCACACGCTCATGCTCACCGCCACGCACCACGTGATAAATCCAGGCCTGTACAAGAACCTCAAGTACGACACGCGCACCGACTTCACGCCGCTCGCGCAGGTCGCGGCCGTGCCCAACGTGCTGGTGGTGCACCCGTCTTTCCCACCTAAGACGGTGCAGCAACTGGTGGCTTACGCCAAGGCAAATCCGGGCAAGGTGAACTTCGGCTCTTCCGGGACGGGCGGAGCTAACCATCTCTCCGGCGAGCTGTTCAAGTTGATGGCGGGCGTGGAAATGGTCCACGTGCCTTATAAGGGCGCCGCGACCGCGCTAACCGACCTGCTGGGCGGCCAGATACCGATGATGTTCGACTCGGTGCCGGGCGTGCTGCAGCACATCCAGTCGGGCAAGCTGCTGGCCCTGGGCGTGACGTCGCTCAAGCGCTCACCTGCGCTGCCGAACGTTCCGACCATCGATGAGGCCGGTCTGAAGGGCTTCGAGGCCACCGCCTGGTTCGGCCTCTACGCCCCCGGACGCATGGACCCCAAGCTGCGCGAGAAGCTTGCAGGCGACGTGCGGCAGGTGCTGCAAAGCGCCAACATCCGCTCGCAGTTCGCCGCCCTCGGCGCCGAGCCGGGCTCCATGACGCAAGCCCAGTTCACTTCGTTCGTCGACGCCGAGCTGACCAAGTGGGTCAAGGTGATCAGCGACGCCAACGTCAAGATCGACTAGGAGCGCTACATGCCTGACACGACGATGGAGCGGCCCGGCGGACCGGGCGCCCTTTCGCACCTGCGCGTGCTGGACCTGTCCCGGGTGCTGGCGGGCCCGTGGTGCAGCCAGAACCTCGCCGACATGGGCGCGGACGTGATCAAGGTGGAACGCCCCGGCGCCGGCGACGACACACGCGGCTGGGGCCCGCCTTGGGTCGAGGGCGCGCAGGCGGGGGCCGGCGCGGACTCGACGTACTACGCTGCGGCCAACCGCGGCAAGAAGTCGATCACCATGGACATCTCGCGCCCCGAAGGGCAAGAGATGATCCGCAAGTTGGCCGCGGTCAGCGACGTCGTGATCGAGAACTACAAGGTCGGGGACCTCAAGCGCTACGGTCTTGACTACGCCGCGCTGTCGGCCCTGAACCCGCGTCTGGTCTACTGCTCGATCACCGGCTATGGCCAAGAAGGACCGAGCGCGCACAAGCCCGGGTACGACTTCGTCTTCCAGGCCATGGGCGGGCTCATGAGCATCACCGGCGAGCGCGACGACCTGCCGGGCGGCGGGCCGCAGAAGGCAGGCATCGCGATCGCCGACGTTATGACCGGGATGTACGCGACGATCGCGATCCTCTCGGCGCTGGAGCATCGCTCGGTGTCGGGCCGCGGCCAGTACATCGACATGGCGCTGCTCGACTGCATCGTGGCCCTCGGCGGCAACCAAGTGACGGGTTACTTCGCAAGTGACAAGGTCCCGGGCCGGTTCGGCAACGCACACGCGAGCCTCGTGCCCTACCAGGTGTTCGTAGTGGCCGACGGCGAGATCGTCGTGGCAGTCGGCAACGACGGCCAGTGGCAGCAGTACTGCGCGGCCATCGAGCGGTCGGACCTGGGCGCCGACCCGCGCTGGACCAAGGTCACCGGCCGCATCACCGGTCGGGATGAACTTGTGCCCGAACTAGCCCGCACTATGCTCACTCGCACACGCGCCGAGTGGCTGGAGCGGCTGGAGTCCCGTGGCGTGCCCTGCGGTCCCATCAACAACTACCGGCAGGTCTTCGAGGACGCGCAGGTGCAGCACCGCAAGCTGCGGGTGGACCTGCAGCGCCCGGACGGCAGCATAGTGTCCACGATTGCCAGTCCGCTGCGTCTGCAAGGCACACCGCCGGTGTACGACCGCGCGCCGCCGACGCTGGGCGACGCGACAGAGGACGTCCTAGGCAGCCTGCTCGGGCTGAGCAGTGAAGAAATCGCGCGCCATCGCGCCAACCGCATTATCTGAATCCCATGAGCCTCAACACGATTGCCGCGGGCGCTTCGCCGCTCGCGCTCTTCCGCGACTACCTTCAGCGCGGGGAACTGGCGTACCAGTTCGACGCCGCCTCCGGCCAGCCGGTGTTCTTTCCACGGGTGATCGCTCCCGGCACAGGCAACGCCGTTGAATGGCGCGTGAGCGGGGGCAAGGGCGCCGTTCACGCCGCGACGGTGATCAGCCCGCGCGGCGAGCCGCCGTACAACGTGGTGCTGGTGGACATGGACGAGGGCTTCCGCCTCATGAGCCGCGTCGAGGAGGTGCCCGCCGATGCGGTGCGCATCGGCATGCGCGTGCGCTCGCGCGTCCACACCCCCGGCGACGGCGACGGCGACGGCGCCGCGCCTTACGTCGTCTTCGTGCCGGAGGCCGCATGACACAGCATGGCCTGAAACGCGGCGCCTGCGCTATTGCAGGCGTCGCCGAATCCGACCTGGGGGAAGTGGCTGCCGGCCTGTCGCCCCTGGACCTCATGGGGCAGGCGGCGCAGCGCGCCCTGGCCGATGCGGGCCTGTCGCTGCGCGACGTCGATGGCCTGTTCGCCACCACCTCGCAGAGCCGCATGCCGACCTTGGCGCTGGCCGAGTACCTCGGGATCCGGCCGCGCTACCACGACGGCACCAACATCGGGGGCTGCAGCTTCATGTCGATGGTGGCGCACGCACAGGCGGCCATCCAGGCGGGGCTGTGCGAGGTCGCGCTGATCGCCTATGCCAGTACGCAGCGCAGCCTGGGCCGGGCCAACGTCGCGGCGCCCGATGTCAATCCCTACGAGTCGCCTTACCGGCCCCTGTACACAGCGAGCTCGTACGCGCTCGCGGCGTCGCGCCACATGCACGAGTACGGCACCACGCGCGAGCAGCTCGCGCAGGTGGCGGTGGCCGCGCGCGAATGGGCGCTGCTCAACCCGCAGGCGTGGGAGAAGGAGCCGCTGACCGTGGCGGACGTGCTGGGCTCGCGCATGGTCAGCACGCCGCTGACGGTGCGCGACTGCTGCCTGGTGACGGACGGCGGCGGGGCGATCATCATCACCTCGGCGGAGCGGGCGAAGACGCTCAGGAAGCGTCCGGCCTACGTGCTGGGGGTCGGCGAGGATCTCGGCCACTACAGCATCAGCAACATGCCGGACCTCACCGTGACCGGCGCCGTGCGCTCCGGAGCAGCCGCGTATGCGATGGCAGGATTGAAGCCCGCAGACATCGACGTGGTACAGGTCTACGACGCCTTCACCATCACGACGCTGCTGTTCCTGGAAGATCTGGGCTTCTGCCCCAAGGGCGAGGGCGGCCGCTTCGTCGCGGACGGTGCCATCGCCCCAGGGGGGCAGCTTCCCGTCAACACCAGCGGCGGCGGTCTGTCTTATTGCCATCCAGGCATGTTCGGCATCTTCGTGCTGATCGAGGCCGTGCGCCAACTCCGCGGTGAGGCCGGTCGTCGGCAGGTGGCGGGGTGTAACACCGCCATCGCGCACGGCAATGGCGGCACGCTTTCGGCCCAAAGCACGGTCATCCTCGGCACGCAGGCCACGCTTTAGGCGTTGCGCCCTCTGAGTTGCCCAGGTCAAGCTCCGACGCCATCGACCAAAGCTCGGCGTTCGAGAGGAACCTGGGAAGTGGAATCAGCTCGTGCGATGGCACGACGGCGATCTTCGTTTTCAATCGCGGCACCGAGACCTTGACCGTCCTCACCGGCATCGACGCTGTTGCCAAGGCGCACGGAAACTTTAAGCGTGCCGAGACATGGCCGCACGAGAGCGGCGTCCGGTACGTCCTTCACAGCAGCGGTGACAAGAACCGCGAGTTAGTCCTGACTGCGCTCGTGTTTCACGTCCGATATAGCGGAACGGTGATGCCCGACGCCCGCGTGGATGGCGAATGGCAGGTGACGCCGGAACCTGCCGTTCGATGGTCAAACCTGACGGGCGGCAATCAGCCTCAAACTGCCGCTCGGGTTCTCACATCAGTTGGTCGCTCTTGGCCGGGAGGATGAATTCTTAGCTGCACCAGGAAGCCGACAGTCAGCAGTTCAACCGCCCAGCAGCGGTTGACGCCAAACGTCCGCTTTTAGGAAAACGGACTGTCTTCTTCGATGGACACCGACGGAGAACGCGCTCACGTGCGTGTTCGGCGTTTGACGACCGGCAGTTCAATTAGCGTGCTGTGCAGAGAGCAACGGAGCAAACCACAGCTGAAGGTGCTGAAGGCGTTCCGGTCTAGCCCCTGGGCACGTTCTGTCAGCTTTGTGAGCACCTTCGCTCAATCGTCCCGGGATCCATCGAATTCAAAGGCCGAGAAGTCACTTGCACTGATTGCCTTTTTAAGATGGCCGTCTACGTCAGGCGGTTGTTTGAAGCGCATCGTGCCCATGTCGATCAAGTCTGCGACCGAGCTGTCTTTGACGTTTCTCGGCACCACGATAGATGTCTTGGCTTCGCCGTACAGGTTCGCCGCCGTGACGACGGCGTCAATGCAGAATTCATCCGCGTACTCCTCCCAATCAACGCGGGTGCAGTCGGCCAGCGCGATCTCTACCCGAGGTGCCGGCGACTCTCGGACTAGGACGGTGGACTGGCCTTCAAGCAAGGGCCGCAACGTCCGATTGAAGCGTCGGGCGTGATCCGCAAGCCGCGCGTGGTTCTTCTTGGAGTCCACCTCTTGCATTACCGTCGGTACCACCAGAACTAGGATGGGGCCGGTTGCACTGATCTCTTTCCATGGGAGCCCGCCGAGTGCGGAACACTCAAGGGCGACGTTTGAGTCGATGAACGCGACCACCGGATACTGCTGCCAATTGATGCTCATTGAGAGAGTGTGACGCAATTAAAAGCAGTCGGAGTGTAGGGCTCTGTGAGCTGATGCGAACTCAGGCAGTTGGTGAATGTGTCGATGTCACAGCGGATGCGGCTGACACCGTCGGCAGACAGCGGCTTGAAGGGCACGTCGCGCTGCCAGCTGCACGCGTCCTACGTCCTGATGCACCGAGTAGTCGTTTTCCGTCCCGACCAGCGCCATGCGCGGGTTGATGGCCAAGCCTTCCCACTTTTCGACCAGACACCGCCCAGGCCGGCCAGCGAGGGCGAGGCCAGCGTGGCGGCCCGCAGCCAGGTCTAGGCAGGGCGCGGCCTGCTTGGCCGTTGGATGGCCGGCGCTCGACGATGCCGAGGTGGGCCCAGGGCTTGAAGCGCCTACAGACCGCTCCGCGAGAGCAGGCCCGCGATGCCCACCGACTGCTACGGGTCGGGACGCGGCGAGCAACCTTCTTAGTTCGGCGCCGGAAACCGGCCGCTCAAGTTTCGCATCCCGAAAGCTGCCGGACGCCATCGAGTGCAGCCGACCCAATGCCGCCGTAGATTTTTGAGGAAAGCTGCCGCTCAACGTAGAGCTAACCGGCGCCCTACAGCAAGCGAGGCTTGCTGTAGGGCGCCGGTGTTGAGCGTCATGTTATTGCGCAAGCGTTTTACGCTTAGAATCGCACTTGAATTAAAAATTCAGAGTAGCCAATACCATTAAAAATGAATTTTTTTCTGTTACGAACTTCAGCAAAAATGGATATTCCATGAAAATCGCAGACCCGTTTAGCAAGAAATAAGCCTAAGCCTTCGCCAGGCATTGTCTTGGTTAAAGCTCCACGAAACCCCTTTTCAAAAAGTCTTGGCAACTCGTCATCTTCTACATCTGGACCGTACGATTTGACAGTAACCTGTTGTCTTCCAGAAAAACTCTCGAATATGATTTCGATTGTTTGATTCTGCGGAGAATACTTTACCGCATTCTCTAAAATCACGAAGGGTAGCAATTCAAATACGGGCAAAGCATCAATTTCGGTGCGCGACTCCCCGATTAGGCTTATGGTGACATTGCGGTTTTTGGCCTCTTCCGCAAGAATCCTCTTTGTTTTGTCAAACTTCTTAAAGATACCGGACCGTAAAGGCGTCTGGCTTTCAATCGCCTTGGGGTTGAGCTCGATGTCCGTATACGCAAGCCGAGATGAAATCATGCCTGCTGTATAAAATGCCGAAAGTGCGGCTTGGTTCAGGCCGGGATCGCTCTGTGTATCTCGGCTAATGCGCTCGCAGAACTTCGATAGTTGAGCACTAAACCTTCTTATTTCGTGTAGGGTGTTGTTCAAAATTTCCCGTGTTGAGTCGACCTCATTTTTCAGAACTGCGTTTTGTCTAATTAAATCGGTTACCTGCTGGCTAAGGTTTTCGATTCTCTTGTTTTGTTTGTCGTATCTCATTTATATTCCCAGTGCACTACCAATAAGTGTGGCCAGTGCGGTTGCTGAGAATTTAATGACCAGGTCTTTTGCCTCGGCGCTAATCTCGGCACTTGTGGCTTTGTTATTTAGTATTTCTGGTTTTCCTGCGTGAACGGCTTTAATTAACGCCTGCTCCAGATTGAATACGTGATGTAACTCGACCCCCCTTGATAGCAAGGCAGTGCGCAACCGAATCCATCTGTTCCTTGGATTGGATACTTCATTTAAGCCTGACTCAAGTGTTTTTATCCACACATCAATGCTGTCGTCTTTCGCCAACCTCTTGTCTGCGGCTGCTAGAGCATTGGTTAACGGTAGGCTATAGGTCTCGCCCGTATACGAGACAATATATTTATCAGGATAGTCTTTGCGAATCTCGGAGACGAGGTGAGCGCCTTCTAAAGAACTTCCAAATGCTTTGCCAACACCACGCACATCACAAATAACAATCGGATATGAGGATATCATGTCGGTTGATCTGATATCTGGACCGAGCTCCCTAATTCTGAAACCATGCGAAACTAGCGAATCTTTTGGAGCGAATGGTTTGTCGTCTAGGACGGCAATTTCTATTTTTGATTTTGCTTCCTTCAGGTCAATGGTTTCTTGACCTATCGAGCTTAACCTCTCCGGGGTTCCAAGCTGAATAAACATTGAGATGACTCTTTATATCCTGATGGTTGCGATATTGCAGCTACCCGGTAAGTAGCCCTTCAACGACCTGCTAGAGGGCATGCTGCGTCAAACGGGGTAGGTGCTGAAAGACCTCAACAATCTCGTACCTGACGTTTACGTAGATCCCCGAGTCTGGCTTTTTTTCTTGGACGATGCGAAGAGCGACTTCAAGCGAGTCCCCGGGCGCGATCATGATCTCGTGTGCGAAGAATCTGTCAAAAAACTTTTGATCGAGCACGGGCGCGGCAATTCTTACCCCTCGCCAGAAAAATTCCCAACGTCGCTTGCCACGTTCAAGAATTGCACGGGAGATCTCAACGTGTGTGATCTCCACGATTTCACGGGTGGATTCGTCCACGGGCTGTTCGGTCTGAAACAGCGCGAACTTCTCTCTTGGAACGATTAGTGGAGGACGCTGCGGTCCGGTATCGTCGACTATGGCAATGCCTTCGACATTCGGGTCAGATGCTGCCGCATCGAACACCTTTCCCAATGCATTGTTGAAGCGTTCAGAGCGTTCGACTTGCTTCTTTGCCTCGTAGACGTCCTTTGGAACAATGATCTTCTCGTTTCCAATCTCGATTGTGACGAGGGTGTCCGTCACCGTGATATTTGGAGGAACTTCGGTCTTTATGGCCTTCTCGTAGATGTGGGTCGCGACGATGCCCCAAATCACAGCTTGTACGGCCTGGTGCGAGAAGAGATTCTTGGCTTTGGTGAAGATCGTCCGGACCGTGGCTTTGAAGCTGCCGTCTGACAGCGCCTCCACTACAACTTCAACGACATAGCCAGGATTGACTATCGCGTTCGCTTCCCGGACCGCGTCAGCCAACCCCACAAGGGCTGTCGCAAGGGCATAAGCGCTGATCTCTCTGCGCGGGGTATCGAAGTAGAGGACGAAGCGGTCGACCTCATGGCGGATTTCTAGTGTTGCCAAAGAACCTGCCCTCTAACATGTTCATGAAGTTATAGGCAGCTAGCATACCGCGTCGCCCGGATGACCGCTATCCGAATGGGGTGGCCAGTGACGGCTCCTGGCCGAGTGCAGTCTCCCATCTCATAGGTCAAGACCAACTAACGTAAAAATTATTGCCACCAACCAGAGCGAACATGACTAAATGCCTGTGCCTTTGGGTTGAAGAATCGAGACCACCTTCCCCGTGGCCATGCCCTTGAGCAAGGCCACTTCATGGACAAGCACTTGATTGATCGACGCAAGCTTTGACAAGTCCGCACGCGTCTCAGCGAGTTCCTGCCTTAGAGCGCGGTTTACCTCGCGCTCATGAACCAGTGCGTCATGCTTGGCGTCGCGCTGGGCGCGCGTCGCCTTGCCCACCAGGCCTCGAATTTTCTCGGCGAGGTCAGGGTATGTGTTGTGAATCAGTCCAGGGGTGACTTCAGCCAACTTGGCAACCGCAGAGATGGACAGCTTGCCTTGGTCAGCCTGCAATTGCACAATGGCCCGTTGAATTTCATCAACAGTTTTCTTTCGACTACGAGCCTTGGGATCATTCATTTGAAGCTCCGCTCAAATTTGACGCACACGACGCTTGTGGGAGCACCCCGAGATCCACCATAACCTGGCGCGCCCATTGAACGTCACGCTCAGCCCGTTGCTTGACCGCTGGTCCCGCATCGTCAATGGCCAGCAATTCGTTTTGTTGGTCATAGATACCTCTCCAGACGTCCGCAAACGACTGATCAATCACACCGTTCTTACATCCCACACATCGGGTTGTTTCATACAATCCCGCGCCTCCGCATCCTTTTTCCTGGGCCAAGCACCACCCGTGGCCGGTAGCACGGATGTGAACTTGAGGCGCCGTCTCCGCCAACAATGCCGTGCGACTTTTCAAGGCAATCGCGCGCACCTTTTTGATTTCGTGCCCGGCTCCGCCGCTCAAAGGCTGATCCCCAAGCCAAGACTCAATCAAGTCCACCTTGAAGTTGGTCATCTCCTCCAGAACTTCATCGAACAGCGATGCATCCTGCATTGGGTTGGACGCATACAACTGGGTCATGCTCATGCTGGAATGTTTGAACTGCCATTTGAGGAATACAAGCGAGGAGCGCCCCATGCGCGACTCCACAATGTTGCGCGCGTAAGTTCTACGGCATTGGTGCGGTGCCAACTGCCAGTCCGTTCCGGCAGCCATGGCCAATCGTCGGAATGAGACCTTTGATCCACCATTGGATAGCGCATCAACGTGGTATCCAGCCGATTCACTCTGGCCAGACATGCTGGTGCATAGAAAAAGCTTTCTGACGTCTCGCTTTGCCTTTGCCAATCGCAGCATCCGATTCGTCAAATCCTGAGGTGGTGGATTGCACTCCAGTTCCGCAACTTCAAGAGCCATCTTTTCTTGAAGCGGCTTTGCATAGCGGTTCATCAGATCCAAGACTTTGACTGTGAGTTCGGGGATCAAGAATTCGACCTTGCCTTTTCCTGTCTTATGCTCGGTGGTAGCGACCCAGTGGAATTGAACGCCGTCTCGCACTTCGCTTCGCCATGACCCAGACTCGACCCCAATCGCCTCCTCATTGCGCATGCCACTGGTTATCGACAGGACGTAAAGTGCAGCATCCCGAATGCGGATCAACGCAGGATTTCTAAACCCCAACCTCCCGGCATCGCGCTCGTTCAGAATTTCCGGTGCCGCTGCAAGAACCTCTTCACAATAGTTGAACACCTTGGCCTGAACATCAGCAGGAATGATGGGCGTTTTCCCGGTTTCAGTTCGCCCAAATTGGTTTCCGGGTTGCTTTGCCAATCCGCTGACCCGCCACAGTGAGCTCTCGCCCCATGGACATGCAGCAAGCGGAGATGAAGTCTCGTTGCGAAACACCCATAAGAAGTCCAGGATGCGCAAGCTGTCGTAGACGCTATGCGCATTGCGGGTCAGGCGGGCTTTGGTGTGATGGACGTAGTTCGCGACGTGTATGGGTCTGACCTGGTCGAATCTCTTGATGTTCAACGCAGTCAGCCAACGCATCATCGGAATCGCGGATGCGATGGCAGTCTGGCAGATGCCCATTGCCACCGGAGGCTTGGAGCCTGGCAGGCCTCGCTTGAACCATACATACAGAACAACCTTGCAGTCGTCGACCAACTCTTGCGAGCAGTCCTCAGGCCAGGGAATGTATTTCTGACCATCGGCCACATTGGATTGCTCAAAGTAGGGCCTGAAGTCCCACACCGGATCACCAAATCGGGACAGAACGTGGTTGCTGCCGTCCATGTCAGCCACCGCACTGACCACGATATTGGATTTCTCGGATTCCGACAGCCCTTTGGATGAAGCGGGCTGGGCAGCCAAGAGGTCGTAGGCCTTTGGCGGCTGCAATGCAATCGCGTTACCGGCCATAGCGTGCCTCTCGACTCAGTTGCGACTGGCGCATGCGTATCGCCCAGAAGGGATGGGGATTTTTCTCGGCAAGCGCCTTGGCTTGCGCCACCATTTCCGGGATGAAGTTGTCGTATGCAATTTGGTCGATTCTTGCAATGAGGTCCTGATGGTGAAGGCGCCACTCACTCCACTCGTCCGTGGCGTAGTAGCCTACCTCCGACATCAGGAAGCGCTGAAAACTGAAGAGCCGGTGCAGATCCTTGACCGTCCCCACAATGGCATAGCTCGGACACCCTAGGCAATGCGTGAACTCCGCGCAATGTGTTGAGCCGTCCTTCGGAGCGAGCGCGCCTTGCAAGCTGTCCTTGCAACTACCCGTGGGGGTGGGCACGAGGTCGTGCCCCCTGAGTTTGCCTGGCAACGCCTCGCCAATGAATTTGGCACCCTCGGCCTTGGTGCGCTCATCAAGGTGCAAGTAGTGGTTGTCTGCGACCTGGGGGGAATGGCCCATCACTGCGGACACGGCAAGCAGGTCGCCATCGCTGAGCTTCCATAGACGGTTTTCCATGGTCTTTCGTAGGCGTCCAAGTGTGACTCGCAACACTGAGCCGTCATCGGCGAACAACCCGTGGCGGTGAACTATTGCTTTGGTATTTTCGTGAACGCGGCCCATATTCAGACAAAGTGTTTGCCCCTTGAGGTCACCGCGTTGTGATGAGCGGTAGAGCCAAACACGATCTTTGATGCCGTCTGGTGCCTCGGCGACGAGGTTCTGCGTCATTCCCAGCACCATTTTTAGCACCGCGACGCCATCCATGGGGATCGACGCTGCAAGGTCGTGGATATGAGTTTGCCGCAGTGACGTTAATTGCGCACCTTTTCCTCTGCGCTTGAAAGTTCTGACCAGCATCAAGTTGGGCATAAAGGGGTGTGGACCCAAGCAATCCCGCTTCATTTCAAGGAGCGGAGTGGTGTTGATGCCCGAACGCATGCGAGGGTGTGCAGAATTTTGTGTAAACGGACAATCCAACGCCGACGCAAGTCGGCCTGTCCGTAAGCACCATGAGTACCAAGAAACACGACGTACCCGAAGAACTGCTGTCTGGCCTGCTGGCCAGCTACAAGAAGCCCGAAGACCTGATTGGCGAGAACGGACTGCTCAAGCAGTTGACCAAGCTGCTGGTCGAGCGAGCTTTGGACGCTGAGCTGACTGAGCACCTGGGCCATGAACGCAACGAGGCAGTGGCCAACCCCAGCGGGAACACCCGCAACGGCAAGAGCAAGAAGACCCTCAAGGGCGATTTCGGCGAGTTGCCCATTGAGGTGCCCCGCGACCGCCATGGCAGCTTCGAGCCCCAGCTCATCCCCAAGCACCAGACCCGCTGGGCCGGCTTCGACGACAAAATCATCTCGCTGTACGCCCGTGGCATGACGGTGCGCGAGATACAGGCTCACCTCGAAGAGATGTACGGCACCGAAGTTTCGCCCAGTCTGATTTCCTCGGTGACGGACGCCGTGGCCGACGAGGTCAAGGCCTGGCAGGCCAGACCGCTGGAGCCGATTTACCCCATCGTCTACCTGGACTGCATCCATGTGAAGGTGCGCGAGGGCGCGGTGCGGGTCAAGGCGGTGTACCTGGCCATCGGCATCACCATGACGGGCGACAAGGAGGTGCTGGGCCTGTGGCTGGCCCAGACCGAGGGTGCCAAGTTCTGGCTACAGGTGGTCAAGCCTCGCGCCAAGGCATTGCCTAACCTGCTCTTTGGTCAGGAATTTGATCGTTGCCTTGCGCTCGCGCGCCATCACCGTCGGTTTTGAAACGACGCCGCCCGCGCGATCCACATGGGCAAGAAAGCCCTGATGCGATGGCGTGCGAACATCGCGCACGCCAAACGGTAGGTAAGTGATGTGCCCCTGGCGTTTGCACCAATCGTAAAACCGGACCACCAGATTCAACCGCTTGTTCACAGTGTTGGGATTCAAGCCCAGCTCTCCGAGCGACCAGTCGCGATACCTTGCCACAACGCTGAGTCCGTGCGGCTTTGGGTCTTCATCCCAGGCCAGGCCGTTGGCAGACAAGAACGCAAAGTAGTCATAAAGCCTGCGGCCATATGCTTCCCATGTGAGCTTGCTTTCAATGCTTCCTTGGGTGACCAAGGCGTGCCACAGGAACGATTGTGCTGGTTCCAAAGGCCAGCCGTCATCGGCCAGCAGCAATGGGAAGCCCTCAAACGATCGGCCTTCAACCATGAGATCAGCCGTGGCCAAGACAAGCCTCATAGACCCATGTCTTTCAGAAGCTTTGCCCGTGTCGTCCGAGTTTGCGCAGGCCACGCTAGGCGACCGGCGTCTCAAGTGCAGCCATTGCGGCAGCGCCTTGTGGACGCTGACCATCACCATGCTCGACAGGTTTGTGCCTGTGATCAACGCGATCGACTTCACGCCGGGCGACCGGCTCGGGCAGATCGTGAAGATCAGTTGACTTCGCCTGCAATCCAAGGAGAGTCACCATGCAAGTTCAACCGGTTCAACAAGTTCAAACGTCCTACTACCGCACCGCCTATGGCTGGACGGGCCTGTCCCTGATCGAGATGGGCAACAACCAGGTGCTGCGCATCATCACCGAGAAGCGCCAGAACGAGCACGGCCTGGCGAGTTGCGCGACCTGTCACACGCGCGAGAACGGCATCCTGGCCTTCCGCTTTGGAACCCGCGGCAATGGGGACTACAGCGAAACCCTCGCCGTGTCCCAACCACCGCGCATCACGGAGGCCCGGGTCTCCGTCACGTTGCCGTTGTCATCGACCTGGGTGGCCACCGTGCGCTCCTTCTTTTTGAAGGTGTCGCCCTTGATCAGAAACACACGGCCGTCCTTGCTCTCGATGCGGCCAGTGACCTGTCCGGCGGCAAGCGCCAGGGCCAGGTGCCACTTGGTCATATCGCGCAGGGGCCTGCGGTGCTCCGATTTGGCCTGGCTGAACGTGGTGTCGAACCCCGTCCACAAGAGGCTGTTTTGCCACCGGTCGAGCTCTTGCGCGAGCTGCGGCCCATCGAGACGGATGGCACGGAAGTCGAACTCCGAGCCATAGGCCACCGATGGAACCACATAGCGCTCCTGCGTCCACTGCCTGGGCAGCTCCTGGTCGTTCAGCTCGCCGGCCTGGGCGCGTGTCAGCATGTCCAGCACGTCCTTTCGGGGGTGCCCAGGCTTGCACTTGGTTCCCACGATGACGCATTGCTTGAATTGCTGCTCGGGCGCCATGAAAAACCGCAGGTCGGTGAAATTGCGCGCCAGGTAGGTGCGGATTTCATCGTCCAGGGCATAGTGCGGAATGATGTACACCAACACCCCGCCGATCATCAACAGCGGTGCGGTTTTCTTCAGGAAAGTGCGCTCCAGCCGTTCGGCCCGCTCGTTGGTGTCCGAAGCCACGGCTCCAGTGGCGTTGTCCTTCAATCCAAACCCATAGGGCGGATTCAGGAACAGCAGGCCCACCGTTCTCGGCTTGATCACCACGTCATGGATGTCCGAATGGATCACGCTCTGCACGATGGTTTTCGCGTGCCAGGCACGTTCCTGGTCAAACTCGACACCGTAGGTTTCGATGAATGGCCCGTTGGGCCAGCTGTTGCACAGGCCCTGACACAGGTCAGCCAGGGCAGCGCCCTCGCCGCAACAGGGATCGAGCATGCGGATCGTCCGCCCCTCACATGGCACACCACCCGACAGATCGGGAATGAGCATGGGGAGGATGCGGCTCAAGGTCTCCCCGTCGGTCGGGAAGTAACCGCATCATCCATCGCTACGCCATTGGCTTCGAGCAGCTCAGGCACCAGGTGCTGGAGCTTCTCTGCCAGGGCTTCGAGTGAGGCGCTTTCGGTGGCAAGACCCGGAACATCGTCCGAGGTTGCCACCCAAACGCCCGCCTCGTCGTCCCATTCGGCGTGAATGAGATAGGGCTTTTGCATGGGGCCAGTATAGGCCGGCATGCACAGTGCAAGTGCCATAAAACACCTCCTTGAACAGGTGGTGGACAGGAGACCCGCAGGGGCCAGCCCGTCCGGGTTGATGAAATGACGAATGCCTCGATCGCCATGGCGACCGGCTGTGTTTACAAGGCTGAACACAGCGCAAAACCATCTTTCGGTTGGAGGGATGGTTTCCCACAGCGCCCTGCTCTGCCTATGTGCAGGCCTGACGCTGTGGGAACCCATCCGTGGGTGGGTTCCGGGTTGAGGCTTAGACCAAGCCTTGCTCGGCCAGGCTCAATACCTGCATCGGCGTGACGATGAAGTGATCGAGCAGCCGGATGTCCAGCATCGCCAGGGCAGTTTTGAGGGTCTGCGTCAGCACCTCATCGGCGCGTGACGGAGTTGGATCGCCACTGGGGTGGTTGTGAGCCACCATGACGGCCGCTGCTTCGTGGCGTAGCGCCCCGATGGCAAGCTCGCGCGGATACACAGAGGTCTGTCCCAAGGTGCCGCGAAACAGCGTTTCAGCATGCAGCAGTCGGTGGTGGCTATCCAGGTACAACACCGCGAATTCCTCATGTGGCAAGGTGCCCATGCGAATCCGCAGGTATTCCTTGACCGCCGTCGGCGTCTGCAGGGCCGGGCCGTGATGCACCCTGGCCAGCAACCGCAGCTCAGCGGCGTTCAGGATCTCAACGTCCGATGCCGGCCTGTAGCAGCCACCGGCCTCGGCCACCAGCAGTGGCGAGTTTTCTTCGCGTGCGCGAGAGTCAATCGGATTGATGAACATGGTGCTCTCCAGTCAAAAATGGACGGAGAACACCCCCGGTAGGAGCGTCGCCCCATCCGGGTTGTTGAAATGAGTGATACGGGAATCAGCCCGTGCGATGGCACACTAACGGCCATGGCCGATCGCACGAAACTGATTTCCATCCAGGGTGGCAATGCCGCCCAGCAGGTCGATCTGACCGAACTGCTGGAGGACATGGACTTGAGGCAGGCGCTGCCCAGGCTCAGGGCGCTATCGCGCCGTCGCAAACCTGCGGCCAATTCCGTTCTTGCAGTAGTTGACGCAGGGACAGTGGAAGCTCCTGCACCAGTTCCTGGCGAGCCAGACAGCGGCGCACCAGCCTGACGGCTGAGCACACTTCGTTGGGAGCAAAGTGCTCGCGCGCCTGCTCCAGTTGCAGCCAGTCGTCTTCGCTGGCATGGGCCATCACCCATTCATTGAAGATGCTGTGAAACAGCCTGCGCTCCTGGTCGTCGTTGGTAACAGAAAGGTTGTTGAAGGTCATCGACGTCTCCATGAGAAAAACGGGGACGACCTACCCCGCGCGGGGATCGGCTGTCCCCAGGGGGTTGATGAAAATGCATTCCGGCTGCAGTGCCGGACGAACTCAGCGGGAACGCAGTCGGTGTTCCCAGCCTTCTTCACGCAAGTCCCAGAGCAGTTTCTGAAACTCGCCTTCGAGCTTGTTGGCCATGTCGGGTGGTGTGCCCAACTCGGTAAACGCCTCGAAGATGTGCAGCTCAGGCCAGGGCATCTCGCGCCTGAGCATGACGGGCCTCAGATAGTCGAGCACTTCATGAAGTGCCCTGTCCACCTTGTAGGCTGCATCGTGGGGCTTGCCGGCTGCCACCAGGGTTTTGTAGAAATCGCCAGCCATGTCACGCCAGCTTGATCACCACAGCGATGATGATGCCGGTCGAAGCCAGCATTGCACCGAACATCTTGATCGTGAGGTCGCTGATGGTCTTGTGAAGCTCGGTCACGATTTCGGCCCGAAGCACTTGCCCGTCCGCTTTGCTCAGAACTTGCTCTCGCAAATCCCGAACATCGCCGCGCACGCCTTCGACGCCGTTATCGACCATCTGTTTCATGGCTTGCTCCACCTCGTTGGCGTTATCGGAGGGGATGCCCGCTCGCGACAACGAACCGTAAACAGTCGAATGAGACACGCTCATCAGTCTACTCCTTGCATCGAAAAATGCAGGGCCTGGCTCTTGCGGACAGGCGCCCGCAAGGCTTGATGGAAATCACAGTTGTACCCGGTAGGCTTGCGCCGGCCTGCGTGTTTTCAGGGTTGAACACGCCTTGAGACCATCATCGGTTCGGGTCAGATGGTTTCCCCCAGTGTCCGCCACGCTGCGGGCACTCGGGGAACCCATCGGGTTCCGGGCTAGATACGATTGCTTGAACTGCACCCCCTCACTGCGGCCCGCCATCGCTCCGAAGAGCTGGGGCGGCAGGTGGATCACCGAAAGCGGGGGTCGAGGTGACCAATAAAAGGCGCGAGGGTCAACGGTGCGGCTTGGCTTTCACCGCACACCGCCCATTCGCAAAGCTGCGGACGCATGAGGTCGCCGCCACCCTGCTAGGACATCTTCCCGCGGCATGCCGGGAGGCTGGCCTCTACACCCAATGCGTGATGTAGAGGTCAACCCACCGTCAGGCGGGCTGGAGGCGGAACCCTTGCGGGCTCCCCTTCCTGTCAACTGGTAAAGAGCCAGATCTGCTGCTTGGCATCGAAGCGATAGCCACGCTGCCTAAGCATTCCTGCCTGCTGTCTCAACAAGGCCCGATCCACGGAGGCATCGAGCTTGACGGGCATGGCCCGCTCCATGGCCGACCAGGTTTCTTCATCGAACAGATCGTTTGCAGGTTCAGATTCATCCGCGTCCTGTACGGGTGCGGCTTCCTCCTTGGACTTCTTGAACTTGTCCCAGCGCTTGTCGCGGGGCTCTTCCTGGACGGGTGGCTTCTGGATGGCGGGTGCCGGCTGCGGCTGCTCTTCCAGGGGATCGGGTTCAACGATTTCCTCGGACACCGGGCGTTGATCTTCGGTCAGCACCTGCACATCGCGCAGGCGTGCCCGAATCTCCGTGACGGCCTTCCCGTAGGCGACATACTGGCCCATGTAGATCTCGTCGATCCACACGGTCGCCTCGTAGGTGCCCTCGTCGAACTGGTCGAGCAGTGATTCCTTGACCTTGAACTCACCGAAATCGGTGGACAGGTCAGCAATACAAAACGGGCCATTGCGGCCGTTGATGCGCTTGACGCGCAGGGTGGCATTTTTGACGGTGATCATGGTGGTGTGCTCCTGGTGAAAAAACACGGAAGCACTCCACCCACGCCCCTCGCGGGACATGAGGGTTGTCCCGTGAGGTTGAAAAAAATTAGAAGATACCCAGACCGCTTGCGCGGCCTGGGCTCTCCGAGGCTTGAAGTTACTGACAGGCTTGCGACCTGGCAGTTCTGGCGACGCAACAGCGAGTGTGTGTGCAGTTCGAGGAAGCGTGCCGAGGGTACCCCGACGCTTGCGCGCGTGCCCACTTCAGGGGTTGATGGGCCTCATACGCCAGCAGTGCTGGCCCTGGTTATTCAAGTGACACCAGTAAACACTCGCAAAGCACTCTAAGGATATGCGCTGGGCATCAGAAAATCAAGACTGACTGGCTGCACGCACGGTAACGCTAGGGTTCCATGCGTTGCGTCCATGCGCGGCTGCGATGCGCTGCATGCGCCTGGTCAGCGGTCAGGAAATACTCCACCGACTCGCGGGACACTGGCCCATCCTGATCGCAAGTGCCAAGGTAGTAGCCCGCCCGCGACCGCAGCACCTGCAGTGGCAGGCACTTGTCGCAATACCGCCGGGCCAAAAGGCCATGCGCAGGGGTCTGTGGGTGTTGTAACTCTGTCATCTGGTACTCCGTTCGCTTCAAAAAGCAAACCCCTCGATCCGCCACGAAGGCGAATGCGAGGGGTCTGGTCGTGGCGCTGAGTTTCAGGCTACGGCACGAGCAACATAGTCGGCGCCCTGACGGACGGTACGACCGGCAGCGTATCCACCGTTGTAGGCGGGACGCTGGCTGGCAGGACGTGCTTGCGGCGGACGAGCAGCCGGCTGGACACGTTCCTGGATGCGCTCGGGACGCTGGCGTCGAGGTTCACCCTCGGCCACCTGCGGCGCAGTATCGCGTTGCAGCTCTTCACCCTGTTCGACCGGTTGCGCCGCTGGCGAACCCTGCTCCAACTCCTGGGGAGCGGGTTGCAGGTCGTCAACGGGCTGGTCGGCTTCGGGATCACGCCGGTACACGTTTTCACCGTCGATGGTGATACTGTTGATCAGGAGCAGGCGACCCTTGATGAGTGCTGCCATCTCCTTCTCGCCAGTCTTACTACCATCGCGCCGTACATCGCGTTCGTACATGTGGGGATAAATGTCCCCAATGCGGAATGCGATGAACACCTTGCGCTTGTTCTCAACATCCACCTTCAGGCGCTCGACCATCTCGATGGCCTCGCTGCCACTGACCCGCAGGTCGAAGTAGGTGTAGTCAGGACTCTCCGCATTGCCACGAATGGCAGACACGGAACAGGCAAGGAAGGGTTCGGCACGGCGGCCGGCGTTGCGACGAGGTTCAACCCAGCGGACACGGTTCACGTATCCGACGCCATTGACATGCAGGTTGAAATGGTTGGTTTGTGCGGAAGCAGTCATCATGATCTCCAAAAGAATGGACTTAGGAGATCACGCAGCCCGACACCGACCGTGAGGCCGAGGACAGGGATACGCAAAATCCCTGTCCGGGTTGCAACGAAAATACTCTGGCACCGACCTTGGGAGTCAGTGCGTGCGCCTTTCAAGAGTTGAGGCGCTGCGTGGTGCCTTGCGGCATGTCACAGGACGAAAGCTATATGGTTCGGGGAGCGATGTCAATAGTCGTCATCGACGCCCACACCGTGGAAGCCACACTATGAACCGCACCCTGCACCCCATCAACAGTGACACCGAAGCCGGCTGTCGCGCCGCACTCAAGGCAGCAGAGAGTTTCTTTGACCTATAGGTGCCGCTCAACGTCTTGCCGTTGGTGCAGCACGCGGATCACGTTCAGGTGGTCTGGGAAATCGAGGAAATAGACCACATGCGAGCCGCATAGGTATTTCTGCAGGTTCGGCAGCACGGAGGGGCGGCCTTGCTTTGTTCCTCGGGCTAGCGCATAGCAGGCATCCCGAATTGTGTCGGTGTAGCTGTCGGCCTGGTCTGGCCCCCACCTGTCCGCGCTGTAGTCCCAAATCTCGCCAATGTCCGCCTCCGCCGCTGGCGAAAACGCAATGGCTTTCATGGCGCTGGAAACCCTGCACGCTTACGGGCCTTAAAAGCCTCGAAGTCGAACGGACGCGGTTCACCGGATGCAAGGCCGACATTCAACGCATCTTGCAGCGCCTTTACCCTGGTTTCATGCTCCTCCAGCAGTCGCAGCCCTGCCCGGACTACATCGCTTGCGGAGCCATAGCGTCCGCCCTGCACTTGGGAATCAATGAAACTGGTGAAGTGCTGCCCGAGGGATACGGATGTATTTCGCATGGATGCTCTCCTTGGCTGCGTACCATTTTATATTAATTGTTGGTACTTACCGCGCCGCACATCTGACAGATCAATGTTGTCCGACGCCCAATGTCATCTTTCGGCGCCTGCTGAATCTCGCTTGCCTTGTGTGCCACCGGGTCGGGAATCCGGGACGTTACATGCGACGGCTTGAGCGGTCAGGTGGCCTCCATGCGTCCCCGCAGGTGCGCGGCTTCCTGCTGGGCCCTGGTCAGCTCCTGGGCCTGCTGCGCTGCCAGTGTTTCCGCACGCGTTGCGCGCTCCAGCGCCGCCTGGACTTGGGCCTGGGCCACGGCAGCTGCCTGCTGCGCCGTCTGTGCCTGCTCCCGCCCTGCGTCCAGTGCAACGCGCAGACGCTCGTTCTCGGCCTGCAGGGCATCCACCCGGCCTGCAAGAGTGTCACGCTCACCGCGCAGCGCCTGCGCCAGTACTGACAGGTCGTCGCGGGCGGTTTCCAGTGCCTCACCGGCTACTGCCAGTTCGGCGGCCTCGGCCTGCGCCTGGTCTATTTCGGCCTGAGCCGCTTCACGCGCTGCGGTTGCAGCGCCTGCCAGCTCGGCGGCGATGGCAGCGGCCAGCGCCTTCGGTAGCTCCTGCCCTGGTATAGCTGCCGGGCGCGATTTGCGCCACGCGGCCAGGTGCCGCTGGATGGTGTTCGGGCTACCGGTGTCGCCCAGGCGCTCGCGCACGGCGCGGATAGTGGGTTGCTGACCCTCGGCCTGCAGCGCCTCGGCGGCTGCTGCGACATGGGCGGCGGAAATTCCTGGGCGAGACATATCATATCCATTAATTACAATACAGATACGATATATGATAGCGCTACGATATGCAAGTGTTTTTTAACCGTTCTGCAGAGCACGATCGCAGCAAACGGAGGATGTTATTCGCAACAACGTGGAGCGATAGCGACCCTGGTTTAAGGTGATCGGACGCTGATGACCCAGGCCCTGGTGGAGCCCATGCGGCTGCTGACGCATGACAAGAAGATTGCAGCCTACAGCGATACGATCATTCTTGACCAATGTTGGCAACGTGACTAACATCATCAAGTGGATTGAAAGGAAAGATCATGGGACAGGCACAAGTGCGAACCGTCACGAGCCGAGAGTTCGTGCATAACGTCAGCGCGGCTAAGCGCGCCGCATCCGAGGGGGACACCGTGATCATCACAGACCGCGGCGAGCCTTCCCTCGCGCTCATCCCCATCGCCGAATACCGCCGCCTCACAAAGACCGACAAGAGCCTCGTGGAGCTGCTGCGCATGCCCGAAGCCGACGCCTACGATTTCGACGTTGAACCCATCCGCATCGACGCCAAGGATTTGGACGCATGACGCCCACCAGCAACGGCAGGGAGAAGTGATGTGATGCTGATCCTGGACACCAACGTCGTTTCCGAGGCTCGCAAGAGCACCTGCGCCTCGAATGTGCAAGCCTGGTTGGCCGCCCAGAGCACCGACCAGCTATTCATCACCGCCATCACCGTGCTGGAGATCCAGCGCGGCATCAGCCTGGCCGAGCAGCGCGGGGACGCGGCGCAGGCGGGGGTTTTCAATCACTGGCTTGAGAAAATGGTGCTGCCGGCTTTTGCCGGCCGCATCCTGCCCATCGATCACGTCGTCGCCCGACAGGCGGCGAAATTGCAGTGGGCTGATTCCAGGGACTACCGTGATCCGTTGATTGCCGCAACGGGCCTCGTCCATGGTGCGGCCGTGGTCACGCGCAACATCAAGCATTTCGAGGCCACCGGGGTTCAGCTGGTCAACCCCTGGGAATTTCTCCCCGAGAAAACATGACACTCATCAGCACGAGTCGAAGCCGTTGGCATGTTTCATTGAGTCATGTTATATTTTCGTATAACTTAACCAATGCGGGCCTCAAATGCACACCACGAACCTACGCAAAGTCGGCGGCTCGGTCATGCTGGCCGTCCCGCCCGCCTTTCTCGATCAATTGCACCTGGCGGCTGGCACCACGGTTGGCTTGGCTATCGATCATGGTCGCCTGGTCATCGAACCCAAGCCGCGGCCTCACTACACGCTTGATGAACTGCTGGCCCAGTGTGACCCCTCGGGCGATCCGAGCGTCGAGGAAAAAGAATGGCTGGATACCCCCGCCATCGGCCGTGAGTTGCTGTGATGGAGCGCGGGGACATTTATTTCGTCTCGCTCGATCCCACCTCCGGCCATGAGCAGCAGGGCACCCGCCCAGTGCTCATCGTCTCGCCAGGCGCGTTCAACCGCCTGACGAAGACGCCCGTGGTGCTACCGATCACCAGCGGCGGCGCCTTCACCCGCATGGCCGGTTTCGCCGTCTCCCTGATGGGCGCAGGCACTCGAACAACGGGCGTTGTCGTGTGCGCCCAGCCACGCGCGCTGGATGTGCTCGCCCGCGGCGGCCGCAAGGTGGAAAGCGTGCCTGGCTACATCATGGATGATGTTTTGGCAAAGCTGGCCACGATCCTTGAATGAGAAGGCGACGCCCCTCGCTGCATCGGCAAGTGCTCCGCGCAGGTGTGACTTGCTTCCTGGTGTGTGGCAACTCTATTGCCGCCTTCCTCCAAACTACATCAGGCAGGCTAGACAGAATGGCTTCGCGAACTCGGGCGGCCCGACTCCTGCGATGCCGTAGATTGCAGGCCAAGGGCCTGCAGAGCTACACCAATGCACCCGGTGTTGATTCATTTCCAAAACTGGGCCATTTCGGGACGCGTTCACGCTGAAATCTGAGCCACGTTGCGGCTCTATCGTGCTGAATTTTTCAGCACGTGGGAGCAGGAGTGATTAACGTGAGCACATTGAGCAAGTTACGCCGCCTCGTGCTGAGGCAGGACGTGTCGGTGCGCGAGGCCAGCCGGCGGCTGGGCATCTCGCGCAACACAGCCACCAAGTGGCTCAAAGACGAGCAGATGGTCGAGCCCCGATACCCGCAGCGGGTCTCGGGCCCCAGCATCCTGGATCCGTACAAGGAGCAGTTGAGCCAGTGGCTCAAAGCCGATAGCCATCGCAGCAAACGCGATCGGCGCGGTATCAAGGCCATGTTTGAAGCGCTGCGGGTGCAGGGCTACAGTGGCAGCCGAGGGCCGGTGTACACATTTGCCCAGCGCTGGCAGCAAGAGCAGGGCAACGCGGCGCGTGGTGCAGGGTTCGTGCCGCTGAGCTTCGAACTGGGCGAGGCGTTCCAGTTCGACTGGAGCTGCGAGTACCTCTTCATTGGCGGGCTGCGTCGCCGCCTGGAGGTGGCACACACCAAGCTGGCGGCCAGTCGCGCCTTCTGCCTGGTGGCGTACTACAGCCAGGCGCACGAGATGCTGTTCGATGCGCACGCACGGGCGTTCGCCCTCTTCGGTGGCGTGCCCCGCCGGGGCATCTACGACAACATGAAGACGGCGGTGGACAAGGTCGGCCAGGGCAAGCAACGCAGCGTCAATGCGCGCTTTGAGGCGATGACCGGGCACTACCTGTTCGAGCCGGAGTTCTGCAACCGGGCCGCCGGCTGGGAGAAGGGGGTCGTCGAGAAGAACGTCCAGGATCGGCGCAAGGACATCTGGCGCGAGGCCAGTGAGCGACGCTGGGGATCGCTGGACGAGCTCAACGACTGGTTGCAGCAGGCCTGTGTGAAGGCCTGGGCCGAGATGGCTCACCCTGAGTGGGCACACCTCACGGTGGCCGACGTCTGGCAGGACGAGCGTGCTCGCCTCATGCCCACCCCCCGGGCGTTTGATGGCTACGTGGAGCAGCCGGTGCGGGTCTCTGCCACCTCGCTGATTCACTTCCAGCGCAACCGCTACAGCGTGCCGTGCGAGTGGATCCATGCGGTGGTCAGTCTGCGGGCCTACGCGGATGGCCTGCTGGTGGTCGGGCCTGACGGGCGAAAGGTGCGCCTGGCGCGCAGCTTCGAGCGGGATCAGACGCTCTACGACTGGATGCACTACATCGCGCTGATCGAGCGCAAGCCCGGCGCGTTGCGCAACGGCGCGCCCTTCAAGACCATACCCGAACCCCTGCAGGAGCTGCAGCGCCAGTTGCTGCGCCACAGCGGTGGCGACAAGGTGATGGCGCAGGTGCTCATGGGCGTGAGCCTGCACGGGCTCGAAGCCGTGCTGGTGGCCGTGGAGCTGGCACTGCAGTCGGGGCGAGTGAGCGCCGAGCACGTGCTCAACCTGCTCTCGCGCCTGCAGGAGCAGCGCATGCCCGAGCCACCGGTGGCCACCATGCTCACGCTCAGCACGCCGCCACTGGCCAACCTGCAGCGCTACGACGCGCTGCGCAACGCCCCGCCTCTTGAGGCGTCACAGGAGTCCGGCCATGCATGACGTCATGGATGCTTTGAAGGCGCTGGGCCTGCACGGCATGGCCAGTGCCTGGCCAGAAGTGCTGGGCACTGCCCGCATGAAGTCGCTCGATCACGAGGCCGTGTTGCACCAACTCATCAAGGCCGAGACTGCGCAGCGCGAGGTGCGCTCCATGGCGTACCAGATGCGCGTGGCGCGGTTCCCGGCGCACCGCGATCTCGCTGGCTTTGACTTCGCCCACACGCCCATCGATGAGGCGTTGGTGCGCCATCTGCACACCCTGGGCTTCGTGGACTCGGCACACAACGTGGTGCTGGTCGGTGGCCCCGGCACGGGCAAGACCCATCTGGCCACAGCCATGGGGATCGAGGCCATCCGCATGCATGGCAAACGGGTGCGCTTCTTCTCCACGGTGGACCTGGTCAACGCCCTGGAGATGGAGAAGGCGCAGAACAAGTCCGGGCAAATGGCGCACCGGCTGATGTACGTCGATCTGGTGATCCTCGATGAATTGGGCTACCTGCCGTTCACGCAGTCGGGCGGTGCGATGCTGTTCCACCTGCTCTCCAAACTCTACGAGCGAACGAGCGTGGTGATCACCACCAACCTCACCTTCTCAGAATGGAGCAGTGTCTTTGGCGACGCCAAGATGACCACCGCTTTGCTCGACCGCCTCACGCACCACTGCCACATCGTGGAGACAGGCAATGAAAGCTGGCGATTCAAGCATTCCAGTGCCGCTGGCGCGGCGCCACCCAAGCCGCGCAGCAAAGCTCAGAAAGGAGATCGAAAAACAGCAGACCCGATAGACTTATCCACAACCGAATAGCCAAAACATCTAGGCTCTTTTCGCGAACCGTATGGATGGACTCACCCATGGATAGCCAAAGCCAGTACCGATGCAGGCTGCGGGGCAGACCCGGGGGCGCAGTCAAGCATGCGAAACCAGCCCAGGTAAGAGGCCAGGTACTTGGTGGCCACGCCCTTGAAGCGGCGCATCCAGCCGCGCAAGCGGCGCATCCAGCCGCGCAAGCGGCTGACGTAGGCGTTGACGTTTTGCACATGCCAAGGCCCATCGACGCGAATGCCGGCGCTGACGTTGATGCTGTGGTGTTGCACGCCCAGCAACTGAGCCGCAGCCGCCAGCGAGGGGCTGCTGTCAGTGCACAGCACGGTGTCCTTGGGCAACAGGGGCGCCAGCGCTGCGCTGAGCTCGGCGGCGCTGGTGCGCGCCACGATGATGTTGGCCGTGGCGCCCGCGCGGTCGCGCGCCATGAGCACGGGCACTTGTTCCTTGCTGACACCGCGTTTGCTCGCCTTGCCGCCACGCCGGCGCGCCTGGCGCAGCAGGGCCCGCTGGCCTTTGCAGGACTCAAGGAAATAGGATTCGTCGACCTCGGCAATGCCGTGCAGCGCGCAGGCCTGGCGCCGGCTGGGCAGCTGCAAGAAGCGGTGGCGCCAGCGAAACGCCGTGCTCCAGGCCACGTCCAGCAGCCGGGCCACCTGGGGAATGCTCAAGCCTTGGTCGAGCGCCCGTGCGTACGCCAGCCATTTGCTCCGCAGGTGCAGCTTGCTCAGCGGCGTGCCCGTCAGGGCGTTGAAGGTGCGTGTGCAGCCACGGCACAGAAAGCGCTGCAGGCCTCGGGCAAAGCCGTTCTTGACGAAGTGCGTGCCGCTGCAATGGGGGCAGCGGCCAGGCGCTTGCGATTCGATGGCTTCAATGGAGGCCTCTCGCGCTTGCAGCGCAGCCAGCTGGGCCTGCAGCACCCTGCGCTGGCGCCAGCTCAACTGGGCAATGGCCTGCATCAGTCGATGGAGTTTGGGTTGCTTCACGTTCAGCTCCCGTACGTTGGCAGACGCTTGTGCGCCATGCACTACAGCTGGGGGCTATCGGGCTGGAATAAAGACCCTATCCATACGTTTCGCGAAAAGAGCCAACATCTATCAACCCAGTGGCTCAATATTCGACGTGATCACTGGCTCAGTTGTGCTGATGAATCAACAACTTCCGTCAACAGCGTGTGATAGGGGTGCCTCTCGGCAAGGTTCTCCACCAGCGAGGGATCGGCTTTGGCACGCAGCATGAAGGCATTGCTGCCAAGCTGCTTGCAATAGCCAGCCAGAGACCTCATCAGCAAGGTAAAGGAACGACGTGGCCAATGCGTGAGCCTGGTACGGTGGTCATACATTGCAAACTTGATGCAGACGCCAACCCATTCACCCTCGCGTGCCATGATGCCAGTCTCGAAACTCGTGACATAGTTGTCTGATTCCTGACTGGTGCGTTCAGCATTTTCGGTCATGGTCTATCTCCAAAAAATGACGGCCATCATGGGTTGCTGTCGGGGAGCCGGGATTTCACAGCCTCCACGACATCCTGCTCCGTGGCCTGCTTGGACTGCAGCAGGCTCCATATACCTTCATCAATCGAGCCGGCCACCAGCGGCACGATGACCAGCACATTGCGTCGTTGCCCCAGCCGATAGGCGCGATCTTCCGCCTGGCGCATCAAGGCCGGCGTCCAGGGCAAGGACGCGAAAGCCACATGGTTCGCCGCTGTCAATGTGATTCCCACGCCAGCTGCTGACGTGGTGCCAATAAATACCGTGACGGCCGGATCATTCTGAAAGGCGTCAATCGCCTTTTGCCGCCTGGCGCCAGAGTCTGCACCCACCAGCGTGACACAGGCAATGCCGGCCTGTGCAAACGCATCCCGCATGGCCTCCACAGTCGCCATGTACTCGCAGAAAATAATGATCTTGTCGCCCTCGGAAAGGCTTTCCACTGTTTCGATGAGAAATGGCGTCTTGAGCGCTTCCAGCTTTTGCCGCAGACGAGTGATCTTGGGCATTGTTTGCAGGCTCATATCGCCATGGATTTCCTTGTAACCACCCAATCCTTCCGGTAGTGAAACCCAACGCAATTGGCGTGTCTTGTCACCCAGATCCTTGAGCACGTCCTTGCGCCGACGCAGCATCCAGCCACGCAAAGCCGCCGCCAGAGCCGCACGCTTCTCACCGGTTCCCGTAAATTCCTTGCGAAACGCTTTCATTGGCAGTTGCCCCATCGGATGGCCTGTCAACCGCAGCAGCGTATGCAGCTCGATCTCCCGATTGAGCAAGGGTGTACCGGTAATGACGTAACGGCGTGGAATGCGCGTGGCCATCACAAAGGCATTGCGTGTGCGTCCGGCCTGGTGTTCCTTCAGGTAATGCGCCTCATCCACGGCCATCACCTGGAATTCGAGATCGATCTCACGCACCAGCCCGCCAAGGCGTTCGTAGTTGGCGATGACCCAGTGGCATCCATACAGCGCAGAGATGCGATCCTCACCAGCCATGCCGACGATGGCGTCGGGATAGACCATGCGGATTTCGCGCTCCCAGTTGATGCGCAGCGAAGCCGGGCACACGATCAACACCCTGCCCTCGCCCGCGGCCAGACGTGCAGCCACCACGGTTTGGCGACTCTTGCCCAACCCCATGTCATCGCCCAGGCAGGCGCCGGTTTGACCCAGCAGATGGCGCACGCCGATGAGCTGGTAATCACGCAAGCCCGCACGCACGCCCTCCGCTGCCAAAGCGGCCTGGTCGATTGCCAGGGCCTCGCTGGACAGCTCAGCAGAGAGGAAACCGCTGCCGACCCGCTCGTCGCTGCCTGCATCGCCAGGAACTGGCGATGCTCCTGGAACCTGAATGGGTGAGACATCGGGTGCAGGCGCAATCAGCTCTTCGAGCACCACGGAATGCTCATGCACAAAGGCGAATTCGGGCGCGACGCCAGCGAGTTCGCGCAGTACCTCCAGAATGCGCTGAGTGCCCCCTGCAACCTGCCAGGCCAGGGCCGGCTTATGAAAACTCCCTCGCAGTGCCCGCATGGCACGGACACAGAACAGGTCGTAGGCAAAGCTGACGGCATGCTCTCCCTGGGCCAGGTCGCCCCGCGACAAGGGAAACACCTGAACGTCCAGCACCTGCGTGAAGAAATCACCCTCGGGCGCCGCGATGGCAGACTGCAAAATGCGCTGCGCATCGTCCAGCTCGACATGCTGCCCGGCGTAAAGCGTTCTGAGCCACTCCAGGCTGCGCGCGACGTTCACCAGCTCGATGGCCCACATCCGGCGGCCGGGCACCCACCAGGCCCCGGCCTTGGACAGGGCCCGACCCATGCCGGCAATGCTGTGCAGCTGCAAGCCAAGACGCCGACCGTCGCTCACCGCATGGATAAGCAGCGGCGGCGGCCTCAAGGTCACAGGCGACAGCATCACTGCTCTCCCACTTATCGAAAATGATCCGGCAAGGCCGCCACGACCTCAATGCGCTGCCCCAGGTCGGCCTTGAGATAGATGCCGGTGGTGCTGATGTTCTTATGCCCCAGCAACTGCTGCGTGACCGGCAGGTCGGCACCCGAAGCCTTGAGGATTTCGTGCGCAAAGGTGTGTCTCAGCCAATGGCAGGATGCCCTTCTGAAATCTTCCTGCAGATCCCCTGTCTCAGCTTCTCCAAGCCCCTCCAGATGCTCGGCAACGCTGTCAAAGAAGCGCTTGAGCACCCGATGCAGGCCGGCCTCCGACAAGGCACCGCAGGACGCATGCATGGCGCCCACGGGGGGGCGTTCCAGGATGCTGATCAAGGGAATATCGGCCAGGCCCAAATCAGGCAGCTCGCCGGCAGCCACGAGCGCCCTGCGATCCCCGAGATGGCGCTCCAGGGCATCAATCACGGAGTCCTTGACGGGTAGCTTGCGCTCATGGCCGCCCTTGCCACGCACGGTCAGCACATACCTGGCACCAACAACGTCACCGCCATGCTTGCGCAGATCGCCCCAGGTGTGGGCACTCATCTCCTGGCGGCGCATGCCGGTAGTCTCGCCCAACATCAGGATGGCCAGCAGGCGACGCTTGTGGGCACTGCCCGGCATGGCATCGAGCGTCGCCTTCATGGCGCCCAGGTGGCGCAGTCCAAACGAGCGCGTCGTGTCCATCATGGCGTTCGCCATGCCGGCACCAGCGGCAGCGCGCACGCGGGCAAAGGGATTAGCCGTCAGGTAGCCGCTCTCCACCAGGAATCCATACAGGTGACCGATGGCGGCCAGGGCGCGCCTGGCGCTGCTGCGCGAGAGCGGCCCGCGCATCGGACGCCAGTCGCCATCTTTGCGCATAGCCGGCAAGGCATTCACCCAATGCGCCGGGGGACTGACCAGGAAGCGCGCGTGCTCGATGGCGTCGGCCACGGTCAGCGTGGACAGGCCTTGCCCACGCTCATGGGCCCACATCAGCAGCCGCTCCACATCGCGCCGGTAGGCGGCCAGGGTATGCGGAGATTTGAGGGTCAGGGTGTCCAGCCAGACCCGCAGGGCCTGTTGATCCGACACCGCGCCCAAGGCATTGAACCCTGCGCTCCGCAGATCGGTACCACTTGGCACTGCGGGCCTGCACGATCCAGGTTCCGCGACAGCCGCCATGGCAGTGCCTACACCTCTCACCCTGGGCGACAGGGGTCGCTCCAGCCACGTCTCATGATCGCTCAGCCATTGCACCAGGCGCTCGGCCCGATCCCGGCCAAGGCCTGGCACTGCACGCCACCAGGTGCGGCCGTGACAGTTCACCAGAGTCACCAGGTCGGACAGTTGCAGTACGCCAAACGGCCGTAACTGCTGGCACAGCCGCTCGGACAGCCATAGCGATACGGAATCATGGGCCTTGGGCACCTGAGCGCTGTGCAGTTGAAGCATGTTCAGGGCACGCAGCGCCAGATTCAGATCGCCGGTTAGTGCCGTCGTCAAACCGGGTTGCGCCGAGGCACCGTACTCCTCTTCGTAGAGTGCCAACAGCTCTCGTTCGCCGTAGAGATCGGCATCGAAGCGGTCGGTGAACTCCTGCAGCGAAGGAGCGCTGGCTGGCCGGCACGTCACGACCGCATCGAGCCGCAGGGCGCGCACCAGCAACCCGGCGAGACCGCCCTCCCCCAGGCCCTCCAGGTGCGCGCGCGCCTCACGCGCCAGCACCAGCAGATACGAGCGCACCACCCTGGCATCGGCATGCAGCTCAGGCAGATAACGCCCAGCCGCTGCAGACGGATGCATTCCCTGCACGATGGCGCGCAGCAGCGCCAGATCATGCAGTCGCAACCCGCGAACGCGCGCTACCAATTCACGGCCTGGTGGCCGCCCCCGCTGCGCGTGCCCATTCAAGGCCGCCATATTCGTCACAGCGCGCATAGAAGCCCCTTCGGCGGTGCCTCCACCGGCAAACCGACTTTTGCCGAAACGATGGCCGCAACCTCGTACCAGGCGCCCTCGAAACCGCGCCGGCCGACACTGCGACTGACCTTGCGCTGCTTGCGCACACCGTCCACGGTCTCCATCCAGAAGCCGATCACATGATGCGTCTGCCGTCGCAGGTCAAAGACACAACTGATCGGCAACGCGAGACCCCGAACGGCCCGCTTGCGCGTCAAGTAGGTTCGCGCCTCGGGCTTGTTCTTCCGAGAGGCAAAAACCTCATCCCGGAAATACTGCGCTTCGATCAACGCCGCTTCGATGCCACCGTAGTCCCTCGGGGAAAAATAGGTCTGCCTGGCGGCCAAGCCCTCGGCAAAGGCCGGCAGCTGCACACGCCATAGCCCCGCATCACTCATCCAGCCGATGGACTTCATCGACGCACTCGGCAGGCGGCTACCCGCGTTGGCGATGCGCGCACGCAGACGTTCGAGTGCGTGCGACTCGTACCGGGCCACCTGCCCCACATCTCGGCGTCGATTGACTTCCTGCGTCAACATAACTTTCATTATCGTGACGTACGAATAAATGCCTTAACTCAGCACATCGAAAAGTTCGAGGTGCGTAACGACTCATTAGTTCTTTAAAAATCAACAACTTACACAATTGGCGGGGAGAGTTCTCCGGTTAGCATTTCTGGTGTCGATTCCACTCGAGTTTTGTATTTTTCTCATTGAGTTTTGTACTTTTGGGGCGCGAAAAGATCGCGTAACTATTTGATTTTCAATGGGAATTTTCTTACTGGTGACGTTTCGCCTATCTTCTCAGCCTTCTTTTTAAGCAATTTTCAGAAATTTTTACCCCACCCCTTAGAGCCGCGAATCGCGCGTTGATTGCTCCGCAATGCGGTCTAGCCACCAGTTGAATGCACATTGTTTGTGAGTGCTTGCTTTCTCTGTTCGGTCATTGGGAGGAAATTGGTGAGAAATTTCCCCTTTCGTTGCCGTAAGCGTGGCCTCAAGGCCCTTGTTGCCGGGCCGAGGGGAGCAGGTCAGCATGCGTCCATATGCAAGACAGTGGACATACCCCTGAGTGGAGCGGCCCGAAGGTTGAGCGCACCCTTCGCAACGGCAAGCACATCTATTTCTCAACCTTCAAGGCTTGGCTGGTCGAACAGGCCAGCAGACCGGGCGCATCGGTCGCGGGTCTGGCGCTGCGCAACGGCGTCAATGCCAATCTGCTGCGTCACTGGATGAAGCTGGGTCATTGGCAATCGGGCACCCCGACGCTGTTACCCGTGACTGTTCTCGCACAGCAGCCCTGTGCCGATGTGGTGGCGACCACCCTTGCCCAACCGTCCACGGGGACGGTGGAGATCGAACTGTGTGGCGCCGTCATCCGCCTGAGTGGTCAGGTCGATGCCGCGCAACTGACGACGGTGCTGGCCGCGCTGCGCGCATGATCGGCCTGCCAGCGAACACGAGGGTGTGGATCGTGGCCGGACACACCGACATGCGCAAGGGCTTCGATGGTCTGGCCGCGATGGTGCAGACCGCGCTGAGCGAGAACCCGTTCAGTGGCCACGTCTTCGTCTTCCGCTGCCGGCGCGGCGACATCCTCAAGGTGCTGTGGTTCGATGGCCAGGGCCTGCTGTTGCTCAGCAAGCGACTCGAACGCGGGCGCTTCGTCTGGCCCCAAGCCTCGGGCGGTGGCGTATCGCTGACACCGGCACAGTTGTCGATGCTGCTCGAAGGCATCGATTGGCGCATGCCAGCGCGCACGCATCGGCCGGAGCTGGCCGCGTAGAGCTGGCGTTGCGGGTCATTCCCGATGGAGCCGGACTGGGGGTGAGGCACACTCCAGGCCGTGTCGACGCCCACCCCATCACAGCCGAGCCGCGAAGAATTGTTGCGCATCATCGAGGCGCGCGATAGCGAGGTGGCGCTGCTCAAGCTGATGGTCGACAAGCTCAAGTTGCAACTGCTGCGCCGGGTTCGTTCCGAATTCGGTACATCCAGCGAGCAGTTGACTGCGCAGATGCCTTTGATCGATGGCGACCAAGCCGCATTGAGCATGCGTGCCAAGGGTGTCCCGGTGCCGGCCCCCGCCAATGACGCGCAGATCGACCGCCGTCTGCCGGCGCATCTGCCGCGCGACGTCCAGGAACACCTGCCCCAGCTCAGCAACAGCCATCACGACGGTACGGGCCAACCCTGCGGCTGCACGGCCTGCGGTGCCCGGTTGCGCAAGATCGGGCAAGACGTCTCCGAGCAGCTGGAGTACGTGCCGGCGCACTTCAAGGTGATCCGGCATGTGCGGCCCAAGCTGGTTTGCGTGGGCTGCCAGACGATCTTCCAGGCCAGCGCACCGGGCCGCCCGATTGCGCGTGGTGTGGCCGGCGCCGGCCTGCTGGCCCATGTGCTGGTCTCCAAGTATTGCGACCACTTGCCCTTGTACCGCCAAAGCGGCATCTACGCCCGCAGCGGCGTTGAGCTGGACCGCTCCACGCTGGCCGGCTGGGTCGATCAGGCCGATCAGTTGCTGGACCCGCTGGTGGCGGCGCTGGGGCGCTACACCTTGGCGGCGGCCAAGATCCACGCCGACGACACCCCCGTCCCGGTGCTGCAGCCCGGGCGGGGCAAGACCAAGACCGGACGCTTGTGGGTGTACGTCAGAGACGACCGCCCGATCGGTTCCAGCGAGCCTCCTGCAGCCTGGTACCAGTACACGCCGGACCGCAAGGGTGAACACCCACAGCGGCACCTGCGGCAATACCGGGGCATCCTGCAGGCAGACGCCTATGGCGGCTGGGGCAAGCTCTACGGATCAGGCCAGATCACCGAGGCCGCTTGCTGGGCGCACGCGCGCCGACCTTGGTGGGATCTGTACCTCAGCAGCGGCAAAGACGAGACTTCCATCGCCGCACAGGCGCTCGGACGCATCGCCGAGCTGTATGCGATCGAACGCGACATTCGGGGACAAGCTCCCGATGTTCGGCAGGCCCAACGCCAGGCGCGGGCTGGCCCGCTGCTGCAGGAGATGCACGCCTGGCTGAGCCAACTGCTGGGGCGGGTGTCGGCCAAATCGGAATTGGCACAGGCCATCGGCTACAGCCTTGCGCGCTGGCAGGCCCTGACGCGCTATTGCGATGACGGCCGTATCGAGATGGACAACAACGCCGCCGAGCGGGCGCTGCGTGGGGTGGCCTTGGGGCGGGGCAACTACCTGTTCATGGGCTCGGACGCGGGCGGCGAGCGCGCGGCCGCAATCTACAGCCTGGTGCAGACCGCCAAACTCAATGGGCTGGACCCCGAGGCCTACCTGCGTGAGGTGCTCGGCCGCATTGCCGAGCACCCCATCAACCGCATCGATGAGCTGTTGCCTTGGAACCTGATGCACACAGGGGTCAGCCCAACACAGCAGCGCCGGGCAGCATGAGTGCACCCGGCATCGACCCTCGGGTGCTGGACGCCCTGCAGAGCGCCAGCAGCCTGGAGCTGTTCCAGCTGAGCACGCTGATCGAGCGGCTGCTGGCCGATCCGCGGCGCATCATTGCCGTGCGCAAGGACATGCACCTGGGCCAGACGGTGCGCTTTGTGGACTGGCGCGATGGCAGCCTGCGTGAAGGCAAGGTCGTGGCCATGCGCGAGGCCCAGGTCACCTTGCAGGACTTGCGAGAGCGCAAGGAGTGGAAGCTGCCCTACGCCGCAATCGAACCGCTTCCGCCCGATCCTGCGGCACCTCCTCAAGCGGTGGAGCCAGAGCCGCCCGCCCCAACGCGACCGACACGCAACGACTTCCGCTGTGGCGAAAAGGTGGCCTTTGAGGACAAGTACCTGCAGACCGTGGTGGGCATCATCGTGCGCATCAACAGCCGCACCGCCACCATCGACCCCGGCGATGGCACCCATTGGCGCGTCGGCTTCGCCCTGCTGCGCCACGTCCTGGACGTTTGACTATCCGCTGTCATCCTCGTCAAGAGGGTGTTGAGGCGACGCTTACTCGTTGCCGGTCCAAGAACTGGGAGCAACGGCGCCCCTACCCGTTTCCTACGGGTTGCTCGTTCGTGTGGCAAAGGAGTGACAGTGCGTGCCAGTGGACGAGTCGCGATCGGATAGGTTTAGGCTGGTTGCTGCCGCTCGACTTCGGCGTCGTGCCATGTTCAAAGTGCCACAGCAGAGATTTCATCGGTCAGTACCGCAAGAGACCGGTCTACCACTTGAACCGGTCACTTGGCGGGAGGAGACTTGTGAGACTTCCGGGAATGGCGGCTTCCAACGTGTGTGAACGGGTCCTCTCGACCCATTGCTGCCGGCCATTGGGTCAATCGGCCTGCCGAAAAGCGGTCGGACTCGGACTAACCTGTGCGGCGAGGACAACTGCGTCACTCTTCATCATCCTTGCATCGCCGCAGGCCGCCAACAGTCTGAGCTGAAACGTGTTCATCGACGCTTGCGAAAAGCTTTAGCAAACGCGTAGCATTCAAATCACCGTGGCCGTCGATTAAATTTGGATTAGCCGAAATGAACCAAAATGGCGCCTTTCGCATCGAGAAATCATGCGGCCGTTCGCAAATCTGTACTCGGCCGTCGGATTGCATAAATGCATTATGTGTAAGATATGCGTCTGAGTTGCCTACAGTGGTAAGTGCATCATCCCACTGCTCTGAGCGGATCTGATTTGTAGCCAACGTCCCAACTGCCACCCCAGCAGGGAACAAGATCCGTGTTGCCCAATCTGTCCGTGATCCCACCACGACAGTATTTGGCGAGTAAAATGGATCGTTTGAATATTCGCTCCAGAGTGAGTGCAGCGCTGAGAAGCGTAGCGCCTCTATAGCCGGGTTAATCAAAATAAGCAGGTCCCCAACCTTGGTTGACGTTGGAGAGCCTCTACTATCTAGAACAGCACCCCCGTACCTCAACGCAAGTGACTGCGAATTCGCTTGATACGCAATCAAACCTCCAAAGCTGTGGCCAATAATATAGGTCCTAAAATTTTCACCTTTGACCAAGCCCGGTAAGTGATAGCGTTCGTTGTCGTCCTTTAGCTGCTGCAGTGTTGCAAAAAACTCCTGGATTGAGCCGGATGCCACGCGATGGGCGGCGGCTTTGCGCGACCAAAATGTCAGGATATTGAGTGGAAACCTCAGAGTCTTCCCCGGCCATCCGATGTATATCCCGAGTGTCTTTCTGGCCTTGCAGCCTTCTTCTGATTTGCATTGCACTGCCCGGGAGAGCAGAAAAGTTTTGAACTGAGAGACGTGTTCATCCACTGGATTGGCACTGTGTTGCCAACCATGCACAAAGACAAACACTTCTACAGCGGTATTTGGCGGGCGCAGTGATTCACGGATAAGGCGCAGCGCGGCGAAAGACTGTCTCTGATCGAAATATTCACCTTGATCATCGAACTCAACAAATGCAAGTTGAACCTCGCCGTGCCGCTCTATTGAAGCGCATACATCGGGAAAAGCTGGTTGACCGTCTGCTTCTAGTCTACTGAGGCCGATCGCTTCACATGCATCCTCAAGCGGATGAAATGATTTATTGGGCTCCCGATGCAAAACGTACACCATAACGAATAGCACGGCAATTGCAATTGATGCGCCCCATTTACCCGGTATGCGGAGCTCGCGCTTGAAGCTAGTGGTTTTCGGCGACACTATCTGCGTCATAACCTGCTCCCGTTCTGATCTAGGAATTTTCTTCGTTGCTTTGCGGGAAAGCTTACCCTACTCGTCGAGCTGAATCCTTGTGCCCCTGGAACTACGCCGCACCGGCCTACCAAATCGCAGCCTGTCATGAGCGGCTCGTTATGGCCGAGAGCGCCGCTTCCGTCGAACTCCACAAAGCTGCCATTGAGGGCGGCTACCAGCGTGTGGCCGCCCGCGTAGCCCTGCGCCTTGAGTTGCGCAAACAGCGCCCTGGACGTGCGCCGATCCCGTTTGGGCCGACGCGCATCGCCTTGTAGTGCCTCCTGCAGTTGCGCCTCGAAGGCCGTCAGCTTGCCCGCAGTGTCGCGGCGCTGGTATTTCGGCATCGCCGCCTCAGGCTCCTTGAGCCACTTCTTGACGGTGTTGCGCGACAGCCCCGTGCGTCTCGCAATCTCGCTGAGCGACAACCTGTCGCGCAAACGCATTCGCCGAACTTTTCCAATCATTTCCATGGTGATCACCTCTTTGCTCCTGCCCAAAAATCAGGCAAGGCAGGCTAAACACCCTGGTCAATATTCGGCCGGAATTACACCGGTTTGCTGGTCAGTTTTCGGCCGGCAACAACACCTCGCCGTAGGCCTCTTGCAGATCCTTGAGCTGGCGCTCGTACTGCTCGCGCACGTCCTGCGGGTTGGCCTTCAAGGCGTTCTCCATGCCCTTCTTGCCATCTTCCAGCCAAACCTCGATCTCCGAGGGCTGCAGGTCGTAGGCCCGACTGGCCTCGGCCACGCTGGTCTTGCCCTGGATGATCTCCAGCACCAACGCAGTCTTGCGCTTGGCCGTCCAGCGCTTGATCTCTTCGTCCATCAACGTACTCATGGTGTCCTTTTCTCGACGGTAACACCTGAGCAGGTTTTCACTGGGTCAATACAACACGGCCCAACCTTGACTCGCTACCTACCAGTCGGTAGACTGCGCAAATATCTCCGGTATATCAGCTCCGCATAAGCCGCGCTAACGTCCTTCATTCCATGGCCCGCCCTACGCACTCCGACACTCGCGATTCGCTAATGCGGACGGCTGAATCCCTCCTGCGTTCCAAGGGATACGCCGCCTTTAGTTATGCCGACTTGGCTGAAGCCGTCGGTATTCGCAAGGCCAGCATTCACCACCACTTTCCCGCTAAGGAAGACCTTGGACTAGCAGTAGTACAGGCGTATGTTGAACGCATGGTTCAGTCCTACGACGATATTTGCCATCGACACTCGTCGGTTGAGGTTCGCCTGGCAGCCTTCGCTGACTGGTTTATGGCTGGAGCAAAGGAAGGCCGATTACCGCTATGTGGTGCCCTCGCCGCAGAGATGGCCGTCTTGCCTCCGCGGCTGCAGGCGTTGACTCGGAATTTCTTCCGCATTCAGCTCCAGTGGCTTCAGAAGGTCCTTGATGAGGGTGCAGCCCTTCAGGAGATTCCTGCCCATATAGACACTGAAGTCTGCTCGCGCCAGATCCTGAGCTTGTTGGAAGGATCCAGCTTTGTTGATTGGGCATTGGACGATCGTAAGACGGTCGATGCCCGCACCCTGCTTTGCCTTGCAGGTATTTCACCTGCCCCCCGAGCTCTGCACTGAATGGGTGCGAGTTGATAAATTTACTCAGGACTGTTCCCATGAAAACTGTACATGTCGACCTGTGGTCGGATTTCGTCTGTCCTTGGTGCTGGATCGCCAAGCGCCGCCTGGATCAAGCTACCGAGCGCCTTGCCGGCAAGGTGCAGGTGAGCATCACCAACCATGCCTATCGCCTGGCCAAGGGCATGGCGCCGACGGATTACGCCAGCGCCCTCAAGATGAAACTCGGCGGCGAGCGCCAAGCCAAGCAAATGATGGACGCCGTTTCCGCACATGGCAGGATAGAAAGCCTGACGTATAACTTCCAAACCATGCGCTTCGGCGACACGCGCGCCGCCCACTCGCTGGTGAAAAGCTTGAACACCGAAGCCGAGCGCGACAAGATGATCGAGGCGCTGTCGCTGGCGAGCGTCACTAACGGCCAGGACATTTTCGACCACGACGTGCTGCGCGCCGTTGCCGCGCAGGCGGGCCTTTCTCCGGAACGAATCGCCGCAATCGACTTCGACCGCGTGCGCGACATTGAACAGGATGAGAGGCGAGCAAGTTCGGTCGCCAACGGCGTGCCACTGTTTATCTTCAACGACAAGGCCTATATCTCCGGCGCCCAGCCCCTCGAGGCATTCGTCGCAGCCCTGAGCCAGACGGCGATTGACGCACCGGCATCGCCGAACACCGAAGACGGCGCCAGCTGCGGCATCTACGGCTGCCGGATCTGAGTTTGGGACTCGGAAACGGCAGGCCAGGCTCCGATGCCCTCGTCACCCCGAGAAAGACATTCATGAGGTTTGATTTCAATCAGGTGATATTGCGCTCGGGGACCAATGTTCTCGCTCAGGAGAACGCCCTGCGGATCTATCTGGACCGCAACCTCACGTACATGCAGCGCTACCTGTCCCCAGCGCTTCCCGAGGCCCGGTTCCAGATTCCGCAGGCCACCTATCTAGCATGAGTGGACCCAAGTACGTACTTCGAGCCTTCCTTCAACCTGACCTGCTTCTTTCTGAAGCAAGCCGGCCTGATCCTGGCAAGTGGAGAGATGTTCGTCGAAAACGACTCACAGCATATTCGGCTCAACCTCGCGCACCCCTCTCGCGACTTAAAGAGGCAATGGCGTTCCTAAAAGGTTCGGTATTCGGAGCCATGGACGACTCAAGGTAAAAGCCCCGTTCGACCATTCTCCATTAATGTGCAAGATAGCTTTGGAACGGCTGAAAGGCGAAGATACTTCTATCAACTTGATTAACTCGGGTCTTGCCGCAGAAAGCCATAGTCAAGTCGAGTTCTTTTTGGATAAGCTCCAGGGCTTTAGTAACGCCGGCTTCGCCCATCGCACCCAATCCGTAGAGGTACGAACGTCCAATATAAGTGCCACGAGCCCCTAAGGCTAGGGCTTTGAGAACATCCTGGCCACTGCGAATACCGCCATCCAGATGCACTTCTATCTCGGATCCGACCTCGCTCACAATTGCCGGAAGCGCAGCAATACTGCTTAGTGCACCATCCAACTGGCGTCCCCCATGATTGGAGACGATCAAGGCATCTGCTCCCGATTCAACCGCTAGCCGGGCGTCTTCGGCATCCTGAATTCCTTTGAGAATCAGCTTCCCACCCCAGCGCTTCTTGATCCATGTCACGTCAGCCCAACTCAACGACGGATCGAATTGCTGTGCAGTCCATTCGGATAAGGAGCGCATATTCTCCACCCCTTTGACATGGCCGACAATATTTCCGAACTGCCGACGCCTAGTGCCTGCCATGCCAAAACACCAACGTGGCTTCTTCAGCATATCGATCAGATTTGGAACAGTGAGCCGCGGCGGCGCAGTAAGGCCGTTTTTCAGATCCTTGTGCCGTTGTCCCTGAATTTGCAGATCCAACGTAAGTACCAACGCTGAACAGCGCGCAGCCTTCGCACGTTCGATCAATCGCTCGATGAAATCGCGGTCGCGCATGACATAGACTTGGAACCAGAAACCCTCGCCTGCATGTTTAGCCACATCCTCAATCGAGCAGATGCTCACGGTCGATAATGTGAAGGGAACGCCAAAGCTTCTGGCAGCACGGGCCGCCAATATCTCACCATCTGCATGCAACATTCCGGCCAAACCTGTGGGCGCTAAAGCGACCGGCATGCTTACAGCCTGGCCGATCATGTCTGAAGCTGTGCTACGCGCTTCCAGATTGACCGCCACCCGCTGTCGCAATGGCAGCGATTGAAAGTCCTTTTCGTTTGCTCGGTATGTGCTTTCCGACCATGAGCCGACATCCACATAGTCATAGAATATTCGGGGCACGCGCTGCCTCGCTAGAACCCGAAGATCCTCAATGTTGGTGATTACATTCATACATAAATTTCTCTAATTGGTGTAGTGAGAATTGCTATTTTTCTGTGCGCAATCAATCCGCCCTATTTGGCAAAGTTTCCCCAACCACCCCCACGTTAAATTAACTACCGATCAATTCACAGGGTATCTCGCCTGCTGTCCCGCAAGCACCAACGCGATCTCGCTGGCAGATTTCATCCGAAGCTCTTTCATAGATTCCTCAGAGTAAAATGCCGCATGTGATGTCAAAATCAACCTAGGAGTTTGCGCAATCTCCGCGATATTTTCCGGGGGCTCTTGCTCCAGCACATCCAAGCCAGCGCCAGCAATCTTGCCTTTTCGCAGCGCGTCACAAAGCGCAGTTGTATCCACCAGCCCTCCCCGAGAGGTGTTTACCAGAACCGCCTCAGGCTTCATAAGGGAAATGCTTTTTGCATTGATCAGGTGCCTGGTTTTCTCGTTCAGCGGCACATGCAGGCTCAGAACATCCGATTGAGCGATCAGCTCCTCCAGCTCGCAGCGCTTTGCAGAATACTCCTCAAGCGTGGATTGCTGAACAAAGGGATCGTAGACCATCACTTGGAGTCCGAAGGCCTCGGCACGGCGAGCGACATATCTGGATATATTTCCAAATCCCACCAGACCAAGCTTGCGACCTGTTATACGTAGCAGCGTGCCGGCGCGCTTAAGGTCCCAATATCCTTCCCTGCTTGCTGTGGCTGAGGCATCGATACCGCGCAAGAGCGAAAGCATGAGCGCCAACGTATGGTCAGCCACTTCATTGAAACAATAATCTGGCACGTTCGTGACTTTGATCCCTTTTTCAGTGGCGAGCTTGACGGGGACGGTATCAACACCAATTCCCGTTCTCGCAATGATTTTGCACCTCTGCATTGCATGCACCATATCCTCTGTGATTTGCGTATAGCAAGTCAGCAAGGCATCAGCGTCTTTTACTAGCTCTTTGAGTTTCTCCGCATCCCCCTTGGGAGCTGAAATAACGTTTGCGACAGGCTCCAGTATTGAATACTCGATGGTCTGCTCTTGCGCTGCTGAGTCCGCTATAACTACTATTGGCTTCACGTTTGCCCCTAGATAAAAAAAGGGAAAACTGCCGCTATCTGGCAGCAGTGGATATGAGATCTATTTCTTTGCTTGGCTCAAAGGCCGAGATAACCTTTGATCTCCTTCGCTGGATGCGCTTTGAGAGCATCTTCTTTGGGCTCGGTGCCCCATCCCGGGGCATCCGGCACGGCGATAGAACCATTGCGGATCTGCGGCGCTACGGTGAACAGTTCTTCATCCCATGCGAGTCGGTCCACATCGTGTTCCATGACGCGCAGGTTGGGAGTCGCCGCTGCGAAATGCACGTTCATCATCGTGGCCAGGTGACTGTAGAAGTTATGCGGTGCGACGTTCACGTCGAAGGCGTCCGCGGCGTTGGCGATCTTCATCGACTGCCAGACGCCGTTCCACACCGCGTCGATGATGGCGATATCGACTGCTTGGGCCTGGAAATATGGCAGGTACTGCCGCAGACCAAATAGCGTCTCCAGCGCAGCGATTGGGGAATTGCTCTGCTGGCGGATGTAGGCGAGCGCAGCCGGGTTGTAGCTGTCAAGTTCGATCCAGAAGAAGGGAAAGTCCTTCTCCAGGGCACGGATCAACTTCAGGAATCCGTCCGTGCGGCCGTTGAAATTGAGGTCCACCAGCACTTCGACGTCGGGACCGGCCCCATCGCGTAGCGCTTCCAGATGCGCGCGGAAGCTCTTCAACAGCTTGGTGTCACAGGTGAGTCCAGGCTGATGAGGTGCGCCGAAGCCTGGCATCCATTGCCGCGGCTTCCCATCGCCATGGATGAACAAATTGGTCTTGACTGCAGAAAATCCGGCCGCGCGAGCCTCCTCCCCTGCCGCCTTCACCCCTTCAAGGCTGTCGATAGCGGGCGAGTACAGGTGAGGATGATTGATTCTCCAGCTTGCGCAATGAGACCAATAAATAGGGACGTCATCACGCTGCTTGCCACCGAGAAGTTCATGACATGGAATCCCGAGCGATCTGGCCTTGAGATCCAGCAAAGCATTCTCGAAGGCACCCAATGCGGCAGTACTCATCCCATAGGGTGTGGGACGCAATGGCGACATGAGCGTAGTGAACACACTTTCGTGCTCACGCGCCGGCAAGCCGATCAATCGAGGCGCCAACCGCTCGATAACCGCCGACAAGCCCGGAGGTCCGAAGGCCTCGTCAAACTCACTCCAGCCCACAGTGCCATCATCGGCAGTAATTTTGAGAAAGTTGTAGTTCCGCCAGCCGGCATCGCAACTCAATGTCTCAGCACGCTCGATTTTCATACCTCTCTCCTAACCAATCATTGGTTGTTAAACACGGATAACAGAAATGCAGCATATTTGTGCGGTGCAAAGGCCATCGATATTCGTTTCCATACCGGTTCCGGCCTACCCCACGTCAGAGTGGCCGCTACCATAATTTCTTGATAGCGGCGCGTCTTGCATCAGCTCACTTGCCCCGGATGCGATTCAGTTCGTCCTGCACAAACTTCATGGTGGGCTCGCCAATGACTTTGGCTTGCGCGTCCCACACCGGCTTGACGCGCTCGCGCATGCGGTCGAGTTCTGCTGAAGAAACTTCGTTGACCTGGAGGCCCGATTTCTTCATCGCTTCGAGGCTTTTCGTTTCCAGATCACGCACCGCTGTCAATGCGACCTGCCGGCCAGCTTCAGCACAGTCACGTACTGCTTGCTGCTCGTCCTTGCTCAGGCCATCGAACAGCTTCTTCGAATAGAGGACCGCAATCGGACTGTAGGAGTGGCGGGTCAGCGAGAGGTATTTCTGAACCTCGTAGAACTTCATGTTCTCGATCGCCATGATTGGATTCTCTTGGCCGTCAACCGCCTTGGTTTCCAGTGCCGAATAGACCTCCGCAAAGGTAAGAGGAACGGGATTGGCACCGAATGTGTTGAAGGTATCGATGTAGACCTTGTTCTGCATCACGCGGAATTTCAGGCCCTGCATATCTTCCCATTTATTGATGGGACGCTTCGAATTGGTGGCATGGCGAAAACCATATTCCCAATAGGTCAGGAACTCCAAGCCGATGCCGCGGTACTTCTCGCGGAAATAGTCGTTGACCTTTCCGCTGAAGAACGCATCGATTTCCTGGTTGTTGTTGAACAGGAAAGGCAGGTCGAAAACGGCCAGCTCAGGAATGGAGCCCACCAAGGGAGACGGGGCGAGCATGGCGACATCGAGCGTACCCGAACGAACCTGTTGCGAGGCAGCCAGTTCGGCGCCAAGAGAAGCGTCGAAATAGTTGCGCTGCTTGAATTTTCCACCCGACTTTTCCGCCAGGCATTGCGACATCTTGATCATCGCCATGCCATTGGGGTGCTCCTTGCTCACGCCAGAGGACATGCGAATGGTGCGTTCCTGAAACTGCGCATGCGCGGCGCTGCTGAAACCCACGGAAATGCTCAGGGCGGCGGTAATGGCGGCAGCACCCAGGATGCTGTGTTGACGGTGTTTCATAAATGTCTCCTTTGAAGGTTGGTCGATTTCAGGTTGGGAATCCACTGCTAGGTGAGCCACTTGAGCGGCACCAGCACGAGAGCGGGGAAGAGCACAAGCAAGAGAAGAACGATCAATTCCGCGAACAGGAACGGCCACAGTCCTCTCATCAGCTCATTCATCTTCAGCTTGGCTGTTCCACAGATAACGTTCAACACGATGCCCACCGGTGGGGTGATAAGACCGATGGCGTTATTCATGACGAATAGCACGCCAAAGTAAACTGGATCAATGCCGGCCTCTTTCACTATCGGCATCAGCACGGGGGTCAGAATCAGAAGGGTCGGAGTGAAGTCGAGCGCGGTGCCGACCACGACCACCAGGCCCATCATGATGAACATCAGCAAAGTTGGGCTGTCGACAAAAGGCGCCAGCATCGCGCTGACCTGGTCCGGTATTTCAGAAGCGGTAATGAGCCAGCCGGAGACGAGCGCGGTAGCGATCAGGAATACCACGACCGCAGTGGTCTTTGCAGCACTGACGAGGAGCGGGTAAATCTGCTTCCAACGCAGCTCGCCATATATGAACTTGCCGACAACAAAGGCGTAGACGGCTGCGGCGACTGCGGCTTCAGTGGGCGTGAATATCCCGAACTTCATGCCACCGACGATGCCAATCGGCATGACGAGTGCAAGCAGGCTGTCGAAAAGCACCTTGAAGCGCTGTTTGATGGGCATGCGCGGCAAGACAGCTACATTGTCCTTGCGAGCCACGACAAGCCAGGCGATGAGTAACGCCGCCCCCATCAACAAGCCTGGCACGATGGCAGCCATGAATAGTTTGCCGATCGAGACGTTCGCGATGACGCCAAACATGATCATCCCAATCGACGGGGGCAACACCGGAGCAATAACTCCGCCGGCCGAGATCAGCCCCGCCGCGCGTGGAATGTCGTAGCCTGCCTTACGCATCATCGGTATCAGCATCGCGGCAAGGGCTGCTGCGTCTGCAGCTGCTGAGCCGGAGATCGCGGCCAAGATCACCGCAGCGACGATGGCCACGATACCGAGACCGCCGCGGATATGGCCGACCCAGGCAAGCGCGAAATTGACAATGCGCTTAGAGATACCGCCAGCGTTCATCAACTCACCAGCGAGCATGAAGAACGGAATGGCAAGCAACGGGTAGCTGTCAGCGCCTTCGATGATCTTCTGCGAAAGGATCGTGGTGTCGAACTGGCCGCCCAGCAGCATCAGGCAGACGCCGCAAACGATCAGCGCGAACGCGATAGGCATGCCCAGCGCCATGGCGCCCAGCAGCGAGAAAACGAAAACGGCAGCGGTCATGCTTGGCTCCGGGGGGCTTCGGTCTCAGTGTGCGGAACCTCTTCGCTCTCGCTCACCGCAATCAGTTCGTTGTCGGCAATCTGGCCACTCACGATTCGCCATAGCTTGTTGAGCGATACCACGCCAATGCCGACGCTCGTGACGTAGCCAAGCCCATAGACCCAAATCATCGGGAGTCCTGATACGGGTGCGTGGCTGGTGGCGTTGATTTCATGCTGTCGCCACGTGCCCCAGAAGAACAAGGCACAACAGGCAAGGATCAGCACTTCGCTCAGGAAGGCGCAGACGAGTTTTCCATTGCGAGGGAGGGCCGATACCAGCGAGTCGACGCCAAGGTGCGCCCCTTCGTGGCTGGCAACCACGGCGCCCAAGAACGTCAGGTAGATGAAGGCGAAGCGCGACAGCTCCTCCGACAAGATCAAACCGGAATCGAAAGCGTAGCGAAGCACGACGTTGCCGAACACCATGCCAACCATGGCGACCAGCAGGACAGCAAGCGCTGCGTCGATGACGTATGCGATGCGGTTCGCGATCTGTCTGTAACTCATAGGCCTCTCGCAGTGGTAGAACCGGTGCCTTATGACATCCCGGCAAGGTGACAATTAATTGTTAACACTTAACTTTGACGAAGTTTGCGTGTAGCATGAATACGCGTCAACCAGGGTTATCCCTGGCTCTGTACAGTCGATCAATGATTGATTGTTGACTATCCGTGTAACTCAGGGCCTTACCATGTCCAAAGTTGTTTCCATCGACAAGCGCAGCTTCGACTTGCAGGCCGCAGATTGGATTCGCCAAGCGGTGATGTCTGGCGAACTGGCACCTGGTGCGCGCGTGACTGAACTCGCGCTTACGCAGCAGATTGGGCTGTCGCGTTCGACGGTCCGTACGGCCATGCAAAGGCTACGACGATCGAACAGCTCGCTGTATCGTGCTTGCAGGCATCGGCAAGGCCTTCTGCGCCGGGCATGATCTGCGGGAAATGCGTGGAAAGCCGCGCCTCGACTACTACCAAAAGCTGTTCGCCCAATGTAGTCGTGTGATGCAGGGACTTCAGGCACTTCCGGTTCCCGTCATAGCGCGTGTGCACGGTGTGGCGACTGCAGCTGGATGCCAAATGGTGGCAAGCTGCGATCTCGCAATTGCCGCGGAATCGGCACGCTTTGCAGTATCGGGCATCAACGTGGGATTGTTCTGCTCTACGCCAGCAGTGGCGCTGTCGCGCAATGTCTCACCCAAACGCACCTTCGATATGCTGGTGACGGCCAGCTTCATCGACGCGAGCACGGCCGCAACCTGGGGGTTGATCAACGAGGCCGTGCCGGATGCAGAACTAGATGCGGCAGTCGATCGCAAGACAGCAGAAATTTGCTCCAAGAGCCCCGCAGCAGTCCGTTACGGCAAGGCTATGTTCTACAAGCAAAGGGCCATGGGCCTGAACGATGCCTATGCCTACGCCAGCGAGGTTATGGCACGAAACATGATGGAAGCCGATGCAGGCGAAGGCATTGATGCTTTTCTCGAAAAGCGTCAGCCCCATTGGACCTGCTGAGACTCGATCTGCCAAGATACCGAAGAGCATTTGCGGCCCTTTGCCCCCATCTTTTTCTTTTCCAGGGAGTGAGATTTGTCTACTACAGAGCCATCTGTTCGCGCGAGGCGCAGTTTCATCTTCGCACCGGGCAACCGCCCGGACATGTTTCCTAAGGCGCTCGCATGCGGCACCGACATCGTCTGCGTGGACTTGGAAGACGCGATCGCGCCGAAGGACAAGGCGCATGCGCGTGAGCAAGCCTTCACGCATCTGGTGACGGTGCAGGGGCCGGCGCGCGTAGAGCGAATCATCCGGCTCAACTGTTTGCGCACGATCGAGGGCATGATGGACGTGCAGGCGCTACTGCAGGCGCCAATGGACATTCCCGCCGTTATGCTGCCCAAGGTAAAGGGCCCCGAGGAGGTGCGCAATCTAAGCGTCCTGCTGGACGAGTACAAACTGACGACCCGCCTGCACGTCATTATCGAAACCAACGAAGCTCTTGAAGCAGCCTGCGAGATCGGACGCTCCAGTGACCGCATCGAGGCACTGTTCTTCGGTGGTGTGGACATGGCAGCAGACCTGCGCTGCAAGTCCACATGGATGGCATTGCAGTACGCACGCTCGCGCATCGTGCACGCGGCGGCTATGTCCGGCCTGGATGCTATCGACGTGCCCTATCTCGACTTAGAGAACCGTGAAGGCATGCTTCGCGAGGCGGCGCTCTCAGCCGAGTTAGGCTTCACCGGCAAGGGAGCCATTCATCCCAAGCAGATCCCCGATATCAATGCTGCCTTCACTCCCGACGACGAAACCGTGGAGCATGCGAGGCAGGTAATCGAAGCTTTCTCTCAGTGCGATGGCGGGTTGCTGGTGTACAAGGGCAAGCTGATCGAAAAGCCCGTGCTGCGCAGCTTCGCACGTATGCTTGCAGTGTACGAAGTTGCTCAAGGCAACTAGCCCCAAATGGCCAACGCCTGTTCCAGCCCCACCTGTCTCTCGCAGGTCACGCAGGCACTGCCGCCATCCTGCGGCCCCAGGCGTCTGCCGCCACTCATCGCCTTGTCCTATCTGGAAGCGGCAGAGAGAACACAGAGTTTCGCGGCTGCCGCAAAAGAACTGCATGTGACGCCGGCAGCCATCAGTCACCAGATCAAGGCATTGGAGGAACACCTTGGCGTCGAGCTGTTCGTGCGCCACCATCGCAAAGTGAGACTGACACCCGCGGCCAAGGAGGCACTGCCCGTTTTGCAGGATGGTTTTGCCGCCCTTGCGCAAGCAGTGGAGCAGATCCGCGCGCATGGCGAGGCACGCTGGATTGTCACCGTCTGCGCCGAGCCGCTGTTTGCGACCAAATGGCTCGTGCCACGTCTGTCACCGACCGGCATATTGGATCCACTCCATGATCGGCATATAGGCGCCACCCGCTGACCGGCGTAATGGAGCCAGGGCGTGATCGCCGTATTGGAGCCAGTCTCGGATCGGCGTAATGAGGCCACTGGCCTAGCAGCAGGCGTTGAACGACACCCCGAATTGACCGCCGCCATCTCTACCCTTTGGGCCTTTGCCCGGAGGCTCAGCGATGGCGCGCAGGAGATTCGAGATGCATCACTACCGACAGGCCTTGCTGCGAATGCGCCAGGGCGAGTCCGACCGGGAGATCGCGGCGGCCCGTCTCATGGGTCGGCGCAAGGCGGCGCAATGGCGTGAACTGGCCACCGCTCGCGGCTGGCTCAATGTCCAGCAGCCGTTGCCCGACGACGAGGACATCGCCACCGCCCTGGGTGAACCCCGGCGCGCCAGCACCACCATCTCCACCCTGGAGCCGCACCGGGCCCTGCTCAGCGCCTGGGTCGAGCAAGGCGTCTCGGGCGCTGCCATCCACGCCGCCCTGAAGCGCCAACACGCCTGGGCCGGCAGCTACTCCGCCGTGCGGCGACTGTTGGCCGACATCCGCGCCCACTTGCCGCCCGAGACGACCTGCCGGCTGGACTTCGAGCCTGGCGAGGCCGCGCAGGTGGACTTCGGTGCCGGCCCGACGCTCATCCACCCGGACGGCCTGCCCCGGCGCACTTGGGCCTTCGTGATGACGCTATGCCATTCGCGCCATCAGTATGTCGAGTTCGTCTGGGACCAGACTGTGGCCACCTGGCTGGGCTGCCATCGCCGCGCCTTCGAGTGGTTCGCCGGTGTACCGGTGCGCGTCATCATCGACAACGCCAAGTGCGCTATCACCCGGGCCTGCGCCCAGGATCCGACCGTGCAGCGCGCCTATGCCGAATGCGCCGAGGGCTACGGCTTCAAGATCGACGCCTGTCCGCCGCACGATCCGCAGAAGAAGGGCATCGTCGAGGCCGGCGTCAAATACCTCAAGGGCAACTTCCTGCCGCTGCGCGAGTTCCGCGACCTGGCCGACCTCAACGCACAGGCCCAGGCCTGGGTCATGCAAGAGGCTGGCGTGCGCTGCCATGGCACGACCCGGCGCAGCCCGCTGGAACTCTTCGCCCTGGAACAGCCTCTGCTTCAAGGCCTGCCAGCCGTCGCGCCCGACCTGGGCTCCTGGCACCGGGTGAGCGTGCACCGGGATTGCCATGTGCAGTTCGAGCGGGTGTGGGCGTCGAACAGCATTTCGTGGCCCTGGCTGGGGTAGGCCACCAGCCAGAAGGCGCGGCTGGCGCACAGCTTCATGTGCGAAACCTGCAGACGGTAGTAGATGCCGCCCACCACCAAACCCTCTTCGCTCCAGTCGAACTGGAAGGCTTCGCCAAGATCGAACTTCAGCGGCACGAAGCCGCGCAGGGCCGGGCTCTGCCCAGCCTTGAGTCTCCAAGCCCGGATGAAGTCGCTTACCAGCGTGTGGCCGCCCGCGTACCAGGGCGCCCAGGTGCCAGGGGTGCGCATTTTGCGCTCGGGGGCAGAAAAGGGGCATCACCAAGACCCTCAGGGCGATGATCAAGCGGCGCAGTGCGGTGGAGCCCACCATCGGGCACATGAAGATGGATGGCCGATTGGCGCGCAACCCGCTCAAGGGCGCCCTGGGCGACGCCATCCATGCCGTGATGTGCGGCGCAGGCCACAACCTGCGCCTGATCCTGGCCGCGCTGCGGCTTTTTTGCGCTCGACTGGGGGTGACGATTCAGGAAGTCATCGGGCTATTGGCCGACCAGCTGCGCTTTGCAGTGGCGGGATTTGCGTGAAAACTGAATTGTTCAGGGCGGACTAAATAGCCTGAGGCGGGGTATGCCGATAACGCGGCAACTCTGCCGCCCGGGCCGGCCGGAATGGATTGTTCTCCGCGAGCACTCTCTCGAACTCGTCATCCTCGACCCATGGAGCCTTGAAGCACGGAATTAACAAAGAGACGCGAGGGTATTTAATGCCTCAGCTCTCCTTAACCATGTAATAACGTTCACCGTTGACGTTCCTGCAAGTGATTTTGCTATCGGCGATGAGTTGGAGCAATGTGTCCTGCGTTTCTTTGTATCCCCAACCAGTAGCGCGAGTAAGATTATCGAGTGTTTCCGACCCCAGTGCAATGAGCTTGAATAAACACTCCGTCTTTTCGGATTGATGCGATATATTCATGACAACCTCCATTGGGTAAAACTGGCGACGCTCCACGCATGGGGTTATTAATTAAAATGAATATCAGGCTTCGGCCGCTTCTGTTTCCCGTGCACGTGATGGCGTGAACGTGATGGACTCAATCCGCGACAGCTGCAGAGCCACATCCTCGGCCACCACCTTGATCACCTGCACCTCATTGCCATCGTCGTCCGTGGCCATGAAATCCTGCTCCTCGCCAAGCACCAGGACACGCGACCCCTTGCGCAGGTGCTTGGCGCAGGCCTCGGCCTTGGCACCATAGATTTCCACCTCGCGCCAGAACCCGCCGACCTGCTCCACAGCACCCCCCTGGTTCTGCCGATAACGTCCAAACATGACACGCATGGACGCCACGGTGAAATCACCGTTCCTGCCAGTGACGTGCTTGAGCTTCGGCGAATCGCCGAGGTTGCAGGCGTTCCAGCCTTCACCCTACCCGGCTGCGCCTGGACGGGAACGCCTGCCAGCATTCCGGGTAGCGGCGCTTGCTGAACTCCATGGGGTGCCGATGGTTGCGCCGTTGGCTCTGGGTCTGCCTGGGGCGTGAATGGTTCCGACGTGTTGGTAGTCTCCGACTCAAACGACGGCCGTTGTGGAGGCGGGGCCATAGCGACAGGACGTTGTCCAACGGCGCGAAGATCGTCGCGCGACAGCTTGGGATCGGCCTCCATGGCGGAGAGAGCAGCCTCCAGCTGCGGGCGTCCGGCAAGGCCCAATTCCTGCACCGCAGCCAGCTGCAGGTCGGCCAGCAGCGCCGCATCGTCGAGTTCCACCGACAGACGCTCGGCTGCTTCCAGGTCTTCATTGCTCTTGGTGCGCAGGCGCAGGGCATCACCATAGGTCTGCATGACTGCCTGGAGCTGTTCGCGCAAGGCCGATCCCTGGCCCAGCTTGGCACCGAGTTCGAGCAGGGCCGCCACCTTGGGCCGCGTGACTTCGTTGACCGCCCGGGCCTGTAGCCAGGGCCCGACCGGGGCCATCTGCTCGGTGGCGAACGCAAAGTTCTGGATCGTTCTGACGCCGTAATTGAGCCCGCGTGCCCGCAGTTCACGGTTCAGCTCGCCGGCGGTGAGCGGTTTGTGCTGCTCGGTTTCGAGTTCGACACGGAACTGATGCACGCCGCGGGCTTTTTCCCAAAAGGTGATGTCTGCACGCAGCTCGTTTTCTACAAGGTGGGCAGTGATCACCTGGGCATCTCCGGGCCACTCCTTGACGATGACGCGCAGCTGTGCAAAGCGTTGATCACCTTCGGAAAACAGTTCTTTGGCAATTTGCAGGCGCGTGTTTCCTCCGCCGTAGGGCGTGTACTTGTCATCCACGCTGCGGCGCGTGACGGTGAGGATGTTGGTGATGCCGTCGGCCTTGATGCTGGCCTTGAGCTCGTCATATCGCGGGTTGATCCCCTGCCGAGGGTTATGGCCATAGGCCACGATTTCCGAGACAGGAAGGATGGAAAACGACAGCTCGGCGTCGCTGCGAGGATCTAGGTTGGCGGTCGCGCTGGCGCGCGGGCCGCTCAGGGGAGGCAGGGACTTGCGCGCCTGCTCCATGATTTTCTGTTCCTGCTTGCTAGGTTTGGTCACTGCCATGGGGTTCTGGTCTGGGTGCGCATGTGCGTGGGCCGATTCGTGATCGGCCTCCTGCACAGGTGGAAGGTGGAGGTTCAAGCGCTGCGCCCGCTGTACAGCGGTCAGCGTTTCAGGGGTTCTTGAGGGGGCCATGGCTCATGCTCCCCTCACTCATGGCCTGCACCAGCGCCAGCCGGCTCGCCATCGGCATCTGTTTCAGGAGCTGGCTTGACTTTCGGTGCCAACAAAGAAGGATCAATCTGTCCCCGGTGATTGGGCGCAAACGTGCCCTCCAGGTGAGGCAGTAGCTCCCACAGCAGTGCATGCATGGTGTCGCCCGCCTTGATGGGATCGATCCAATGCACAGGCACCTGGGAGGTTGCTGCCTTCTTGTAGGCCACGGCTGCCGACACCACGGTGTTGAGCACCGTCACACGGCCGCGCAGTGTCATGAACTGGTCGCGAATGAGACCAGCCATAGATCGGCTATCAACGGTTTTTTCCGCGCGATTAATAACCGCACGCATAGCCGGGACTGTAAATCCCATATTGGCCGATGATTCGTGACGATCTAGTAAAGTGAGTGTGCCGTCTACAAATTCGCGGGCACTGATAATGTCGGGTGAGGCCGGAGTGATCAGCAGATCGGACGCATTAACTGCTGCATCCTGAAGGTGCCCCACAGCACCTTGCGTGTCGATAATCGCGACGTCGTAGCTATCTGCGAGCGAGGTATTTTTTATCGCCATGCGGATGCGCACAAGGCGATCAAGGCGGTTGCTCAACCAGTCTTGCAGGCGACCGTCGCGGGTGTCCGAGCGCACCAGATGCAGGAATCCACCCTGCTTGTTGAGCAGGTCATGATCCCCAGGAAATGACTCGGGAAGCAACTCGATCTGACTGATACACTCTTGCGTCAGCGAGCCATCAATGACCATCTTGGTCAGGCCATGCGCGGCTTCCTGCGAGACGACGAAGTAGCGTGATAGCGATGGCTGTACATCGGCGTCAATGAGCAAGACGCGGTAACCAATGTCGGCCAAGAGGCCACCGAGATTGGCTGCTACTGTGGTCTTGCCAACCCCGCCCTTGGTGGCAACAACACCGAATGTAAACATTTAGACCTCACTATAAAAGTGGTAAAAACCACATTCCAGTGAGTATCAAAACAGCTATGTGCAATAATGGCTCTTATGCTAATCTCATGATTATCTTTTGGATTATCTGAGAATATACATCGTGGAATCTCAAACCACCACCGAGGAAGCGGCCTTGCAGCCCTGAATCCCGCATGGAACAAGCCCGCCGCTTCAGAGCCATGTATGCCCGCCTGGGCTTTTCTGTGGCCGACGCTGCGCAGTTTCTGCAGGTCAGTCAGCGCACCGTGCACACCTGGCTGTCTGGCCGTGCGCGCATCCCGTTCGCGGCTTACAAGCTGCTGCGCATCCAGCTGCACTACGAGTTGCCGGGTGACGCTTGGCGCGGCTGGCACCTGAGCGCTGGCCGGCTGTACACCCCCGAGGGCCATGAGCTGCGGCCGCAGGACTTCACCTGGTGGGGCCTGCTGGTTCGTCGGTCCGCGCTGTTCTCGGTCCTCTACAACCGGCATGAGGGAGCGTTGGCGCGGCCCGAACGGGCGCGAGGGATGCGCAGCGTGTCCGCGCCCGGCCAGGACGCGTCACGCGCCGCAGGCGCGGAGCGGCGTGCCGGGGGGCTTGTCTCATCTAAAACAACGTCGCCGAACTTTTGCAGCCCAAACGCCCGCAAAGCCAATGGCGGCGCGGGTTCCGGGCGATATCACCCCCTTCGTGATATCACCGCCGACGCCACACCAAATGATCACAAAGTGATATCACCATGCGAGCCTACCCTTTACGCCTACAGGATGACCTTGCCGACGCTGCCCGCGCCCACGCGGACAGCCTCGGAATCAGCTTCAATGCCCTGGTCGCGGTGGCCCTCGATGCCTACCTGCACGGGGAACCTGGACCGGTCAAGCCCAAGCCATCAAAAACAAAGTCCCGGTCCTCGAAGCCCGCCAGCAAGGCCGAGCCGGTTGGTGGAGCCCCTCCCGGTCGATGGCACAAAGACCCAGGCAACTGGCGCAACTTCCATGAGCCCGACATGTGGCCATGGGTCGATCCAAGGTGGAAGCCGCCAGCTGGCGTTGCCGTCCCCTACTCCGACCCGACCGTCGATCCTGAGGACGTCACGCCCGAGCAAATCAAGGCCTTCGAAGATGCCTATTGGGCCACGCATAGGCGCCCTGTCGAGTCGTTCATCGATGACGCCGACGTGCCCCACTGAGAGCGCGCAGCGCGACCCATCTACGACAAAACGCCGGAGGGTGGTGTGATGGCCCGTGGTTACCGCAAGCCGGACCCGCGCCCACCCCGCTTCCTGGTGGCTGGCATCCCTTCGCCCTGGTCGAACACCACCGAGTCTCAGCGGGTCGAGGAGCGCGCCATGCGTGCGCCTGAGGCCGATGCAGCCAAGGCCCGTTACTACCGCCTTCGGCGCGCTCGCATCGGGGGTGCCAGTGCCGATTGAATTCCACGCCGCCATGGGCACGCTGATGCTCCTGGCGCTCTGCATTGGGAGGGTTGCGCGCGAAGCCCTCCTGTAGGCGTCCACAAAACGAAACGCCCGGGTGCACGAACACCTGGGCGTCTCTGACCAAACCGAACTGAAAAGGAGTTACGAAAATGGCTAAGTCCAAGTCTACATCTGCCCGCCGTGGTGAGCCCGAATTTGAGCGCGGCTACCTGCTGAACATGGGCCATGTGAAACCCGCCACCGGGGCCCCTGAGCTGGAACAGATTCGCGGCATCGTCGAGTGCTGCGACTACCTGTTGCCGATCGCTCAGCACACCGCCAAGCCCGGTAACGCCCCTGAGATGGTGGCTACCTGGTTGATTGCCTTGCGCGCAACTGCGAGAGAGGCCATTGCCAAAGGGGGTATGGGGGGTACCCCCATGTCAACGCAACGGGACGAACAGGCCCACTCCGGCGTGGGTGGTGTGGCGGGTCCCTCCGGTGCGAATTCCGTTGGCGTGGCCCCTGCGGGCAGTGATGTGCCAATTCCTCAATCTGCGGACGTAACTAAGGTACAGCCAATTAAGCCATTCGCGGCTTGAAAAGCGGTATTAATTGCGCATCGATTGAAGGAATTTCGATATCATGAGCCAATTCAATTGCCCGCGGTATACATCGTGGAATATCAAAGTGAGCCAAAAAAGCCAGACCCACAGCGCGGATCTGGCTTCTGGCAAGCGCTTTCGCCGATCAGTCCTCGACGAAGGCTTCCTCGCGCTTCTTCTTGATCGACGGCAGCAGCACGATGATCAGCAGCACCAAGGCGGCAGCCAGCAGCGAGGCCGAGATCGGACGGGTGACGAACACCGACCAGTCGCCGCGGGAAATCAGCATGGCGCGCCGCAGATACTCTTCCATCATCGGGCCCAGGATCAGGCCGAGCAGCAAGGGCGCGGGTTCGCAGCCGAGCTTGATGAAGATGTAGCCGATGAGGCCGAACAGCGCCACCATCCAGATGTCGAAGCTGTTGTTGTTGGTGGAGTACACACCGATCGCACAGAACAGCACGATGGCCGGGAACAGCCAGCGGTACGGCACGGTCAGCAGCTTCACCCAGACGCCGATCAGCGGCAGGTTCAGCACCACCAGCATCAGGTTGCCGATCCACATCGAGGCGATCAGGCCCCAGAACAGTTCCGGGTTGGAGGTCATGACCTGCGGGCCCGGCTGGATGTTGTGGATGGTCATGGCGCCGACCATCAGGGCCATCACGGCATTGGGCGGGATGCCCAGGGTCAGCAGCGGGATGAACGAGGTCTGCGAACCCGCGTTGTTGGCGGCTTCGGGCGCGGCCACGCCACGGATGTTGCCCTGGCCGAACGGCACTTCGCCCGGACGCAGCTTGGTCTTCTTCTCGATGGTGTAGGCCGCGAAGGACGACAGCAGAGCGCCACCGCCCGGCAGGATGCCCAGCACCGAGCCGAGGGCTGTGCCGCGAACCACCGCGGGAGCCATGCGCTTGAGGTCTTCGCCCGTAGGCATCAGGCCCTTGACCTTGCCGGTGAAGACTTCGCGCGAGCTTTCGTCCTGGGACAGGTTGCTGATGATTTCACCGTAGCCGAAGATACCCATGGCGATCACCACGAAGCCGATGCCGTCGGTGAGTTCGGGCACGTCGAAGCTGAAGCGGGCCACGCCGGAGTTCACGTCGGTGCCGATCAGGCCGATGAGCAGACCCAGGACGATCATGGACAAGGCCTTGACCAGGGAGCCGGACGCCAGCACGACGGCGCCGATCAGACCCAGGATCATGAGCGCGAAATACTCAGCGGGGCCGAAGCTCAGAGCGACTTCGGTCAGCGGTGGCGCAAATGCCGCCAGCACCAGGGTGCCCACGCAGCCTGCGAAGAACGAGCCCAGAGCAGCGGCCGACAAGGCGGGGCCCGCCCTGCCCTTGCGCGCCATCTGGTAGCCGTCGATCACGGTCACCACGGAGGAGGACTCGCCGGGCAGGTTGACCAGAATGGCGGTGGTGGAGCCGCCGTACTGGGCGCCGTAGTAGATGCCGGCCAGCATGATGAGAGCGGCCACGGGCGGCAGGCCGTAGGTGGCCGGCAGCAGCATGGCGATGGTGGCCAGCGGACCGATGCCCGGCAGAACGCCGATCAGCGTGCCCAGCAGGCAGCCGATGAAGGCGTAGATCAGGTTCTGGAAGGTGAAGGCGACGCCGAAGCCCAGCGCCAGATGGTCAAAGAGTTCCATGGTGGGGTTGTCTCCGTTCAGTGCGTCAGGAAGGCAGGCCACACAGGGAACTGCAGATTGAGCAGGTACACAAATCCAACGTAGCTGCCGATACTGAGGATGGTGCTCAGGATCAGGGCTTCCTTGAGGCTGGCATTGGGGCGCGCGTAGCTGGAGATGATCACCAGGCCGAAGATTGCGACGATCAGGCCGAATGCAGGCAGGCCAATGGAAGGCAGGCCCACGAGCAGCACGCCGAAGGCCAGATTGGCTCCGAGAACAAAGCCCAGCGGGCGCCAGGCGATGGCGCCAACCGGGTCACCGCCCGGCACGTTGCGCCTGAACGAGACGATCGTCACGATCAGCCCGAGCATTGCCAGCAGGATGCCCAGCAGGAGCGGAAAGTACCCTGGCCCCATGCGGGAGGCCGAGCCTACCGTGTAGTTGGTGGCACCGACGGCAAAAGATGAGCCGACGATGATGAACATGAGTCCTGATAAGAAGTCTTTTTGGCTGCCGATCTTCACGGTGTCTCCTCAAATTGTGGGATCCGGGCAATTGTGAGGTGCGGTATGGGGTGGACCAATGTGGATTACACCTATTTGGAGCCCAAAAACCGCCGTTTCGTGCCCGGCGTGGCAATATTTGAATGAATGAAAGGTTCTACCATCGGCCTTTTGGCTGCTGCGCACGCACGAATGCGGCGATGATGTCCGCGGATTCAGCCCTGCCGGCCCGTTGGGCAAAGTCGATGGCGGTCATGCCCTGCTCATTGCGCAGCAGGGGGTCTGCGCCCTCCTCCAGCAACAGCTTGACCACGCCAGGGCTGCCGTAGTGGGCGGCCATCATCAACGGCGTGGTGCGGTTGGGCGACTCGGCGTCGATGTAAGCGTGGTGCTCCAGCAGCAGGCGCACCATGGCTGGTGCCGTCGGGCCTGCATGGGTGGCGGCGTAGTGCAAGGGCGTCCAGCCCGGCTTGTTGACCTCCGCCTGGCGCGCGATCAGGCGCTGCGCCAGCTCCAGCCGGCCCTTGAGCGCAGCCATCATCAAGGGGCTCTCGCCTTTTTCGCTGAGCTTGTTGACATCCACTTTGGGCTGGCCGGCCAGGAAATCCGCCACGGCGCCGGCATCGTCGCGCAATGCCAGGAACAGGCCGTGTTCGCCGTTCGCATTGAGGGTGTTCAAGTCGAAACCCCTGCGGGCCAGGTTGCGGACGGTCGCGACGTCGTCGCGCTTGATGGCAGAGAAGAAGTCGTCGAAGGAGTTGGCCCGTGCGCGCAGGCCAAGCAGAAGCAATCCGGAGAAAAATCCTTTTAAAACAGTTCTCTTTTTCATGTACTTCGAGTCATGTATGAGATGTTGATGCAGGAGGCGCGGTGACGATCTGAATCCGCTCGAAATTTATATAAAACATATACCTTTTACGGATATCTCATCTTTTACATGAAAATCCTGGAGAAAAGATGTTCAAAGTTCTGGCCGGTCGCCGCGGCCACTTTCTCCACGGGCAAGCCCTTGATTTCGGCGATCTGCCGGGCTACCCAGGGGACGAGCGCGGGCGTGTTCGTCTTCCCCCGGTAAGGCACGGGCGCCAGGTAAGGGCTGTCGGTCTCGATCAACGTGCGCTCCAGGGGAACGAAGCGGGCCACCTCGCGGAGGTCGGCGGCGTTGCGGAAAGTCAGGATGCCCGAGAACGAGATGTAAAAGCCGAGGTCCAGCGCGGCCCGGGCCACTTCCGCGGTCTCCGTGAAACAGTGGAAGACCCCCCGGGATGGCACGCTGCCCTGCCCCCCTTCCGAACCCAGCCCCCCCTCCTCTCGCAGGATGGCCAGCGTGTCGTCGGAGGCGCTGCGTGTATGGATGACCAGCGGCAGGTCGGTCTGCCGGCCTGCGCGGATGTGCACGCGGTAGCGTTCGCGCTGCCAGGCCATGTCGGCCACGCTGCGTGTGCCCAGGCGGTAGTAGTCCAGTCCGGTTTCCCCTATGCCGACCACCCTGGGCAGGGCGGCGCGCTCCAGCAGGTCCTGCAAGGACGGTTCACGCACACCGTCGTTGTCCGGATGCACGCCCACGGTGGCCCACAGATGGGGGTGGTCCAGGGCGATCCGGTGGACGGTGTCGAACTCTTCGAGCGTGGTGCAGATGCACAGAGCGCGGTCCACCGCAGCCTCGCGCATGGCTTGCAGGACTTCGGGCAACTGCGAGTGCAGCTCAGGAAAACTCAGGTGGCAGTGGGAATCGGTGAACATGCCCGGGCAGCGGAAAGGGAACGGCAAAGCACGCATTGTGCGCCGCATCGGCCGGCCACTGCCCAGGAGAGGGCGGATCAGAGTGTCTGGGTGGCCTTGTCCGAGCCCAGCGTCGCGCCGAGGATTTCCTCGATCTTGAGCTTGAGCTGGCGAGACTTCTCGTCTGCCGGGAACCGGATGCCCACGCCCTGGGTGCGGCCACCCTGCGCCTTGGCGGGCGTGACCCAGGCCACCTTGCCGGCGACGGGGTAGCGCTGGGGATCGTCGGGCAGGCTCAGCAGCACGTAGACGTCGTCACCCAGGCGGTATTCGCGTGCCGAGGGAATGAAGATGCCTCCGTCGGCAAACAGCGGGATGTACGCCGCGTACAGCGCCGCCTTCTCCTTGATGGAGAGCTGGATCACGCTGGGCCGCGCTGCGGTGGCCGATGGAGACGGGTTGGTGCTCATCAGCCGCGAGTTTAAAGGCAATCCAGCCCTCAGCCCCCCTGGGGCGGGCCATTTCAAACCTGCAATAAGCGGGTGTTTTCGTGACAAATGCGCGCTATGCGCGGCTGGATGCCGCTCGCGCGGTCTCGCTGGCGGACAGGACCTGGCGCGTGCGGGCCGCCCAGGCCTCCTGCATGAGGCCAGCGCTGTACGGGTGTTCGACCGTGCGTGCCGCGGCCATCAGTTCGCGCGACCACTGGGCCAGCACGCCCCAGCGCGGTGCCGCGGGCAACTGTTCGGCCGGGAAGAAGCGTGGCGTGGCGCCCGCGGCCTTGGCCATGAGGTCGTGGCAGAGCTTCTGCAGCACCTGGAGCTGCTGCGCCGGCGTCCAGCCGGCGAGCAGGCCCCAGTCGCCTCGGGCCAGTGACTGGGGCAACGCGGCCCAGGCGCTGTCCTTGAGGCCGGCTCCCGCCAGCGCCAGAGCGTCGTCGGGCCGGCCGCCTGCGGCCTGCAGCCACGCGCGCGCCTGTTCGCGGCTGGTGCCCGCCGCAGACTGCGCCAACAGCCAAGCCAGTGCCTCTTCCTCGGCGGGCCAGACCATGGCGTGGGTCAGGCAGCGGCTGCGGATGGTGGGCAGCAACTGGTGAGCAGCCTCGGTGGCAAGCACGAAGCGCACTTCGCCCACCGGCTCTTCCAGCGTCTTGAGCAGGGTGTTGGCCGACTCGATGTTCATGCGTTCGGCCGGATGCACCAGCACCACCTTGGTCAGGCCGCGCGAGCGGGTGAACTGGGTGAATGCCACGGCCTCGCGCGCGGACTCCACGCGGATGAACTTGCTGGCCTTGCGCTTCTTGTCGTCGATCTCTTTCTGGGCGCCTTCGTCCAGCGGCCAGCCCAGTTCGAGGCTCAGGGTCTCGGGCATGAGCACGCACAGGTCGGCATGGGTGCGCACGTCGATGGCGTGGCAACTGTCGCATTGGCCGCAGGCCCCCTGAGGCCCGGGTTGTTCGCACAGCCATGTGCGCGCCAGCGCCAGCGCCAGTTCGTATTGGCCCAGCCCCGAAGGCCCGGCCAGCAGCAGCGCATGGCCACGCTGGGCCAGCAGGCTCTGCAACTGGGTCTGTAGCCAGGGGGCCAGGGTGCTCACGGGCCGACCCTCTGCGCGCCGTCGTTCCGCCCCAACCAGCCGCGTTGCTCGAAAGCCGCACGCACGGCAAGCCAGACCGCCTCGCGTGGCTGGCTGGAATCCACGCGCGCAAAACGCGCCGGGTCTTCGGCCATGCGTTGCGCGTAGCCTTGGGCCACGCGCTCGAAGAAAGCCGCAGGCTCGGCCTCGAAGCGGTCGGGCACGCGGGCGCCGGCCAGGCGCTGCGCCGCGACGGCCGTGGGGAGGTCGAACCACACTGTGAGGTCGGGCTGGCGCAGACTGTTCGCGTCGGGCCTGGTCTGCACCCAGCGCTCCAATTGGCGCAGCACCGCCAGATCGAAGCCTCGGCCACCGCCCTGGTAGGCGAAGGTGGCGTCGGTGAAGCGGTCGCACAGCACCACATCGCCGCGCGCCAGCGCCGGTTCGATCACCTGGCGCAGATGGTCGCGCCGTGCCGCGAACATCAGCAGGGCCTCGCACAAAGGGTCCATGGCCTGGTGCAGCACGAGTTCGCGCAGTTGCTCGGCCAGCGGCGTACCGCCGGGCTCGCGGGTGAGCGTGACCTGCCTGCCCCGGGCGCGCAGGGCGTCGGCCAGATTTTCGATGTGGGTGGACTTGCCCGCGCCATCGATGCCCTCGAAGGTGATGAAGAGTCCGGCCGCTGCTTGCATGGAAAGGAAATGGGCGTTCAGCGGCGCAGGATGAAGCGCCGCACCGCCGCATTGTGCTCGTCCAGCGTGGCACTGAACTGGCTGGAGCCATCGCCTCGCGCCACGAAGTAGATGGCCTTGGTGTCCAGTGGCTGCACGGCGGCCATGATGGACGCCATGCCGGGCATGGCGATCGGCGTGGGGGGCAGGCCGGCCCGGGTGTAGGTGTTGTAGGGGGTGTCGCGGTCGAGGTCGCTGCGGCGCAGGTTGCCGTCGAAGGCTTCGCCCAGGCCATAGATCACCGACGGGTCGGTCTGCAGCCGCATGCCGATGCGCAACCGGTTGGAGAACACGCCGCCGACGTGGCGACGGTCGCTGTCCAGGCCGGTTTCCTTTTCGATGATGCTCGCCAGGATCAGCACTTCGTCGACCGAGCGCAGGGGCGAAGCCGGGTCGCGCTGTGCCCAGGCCTGCGCCAGGCGCTCGTCCATGGCCTTGGCGGCCTGGCGCAGCACGCTGGAGGCGGGGGCGTGCTTGACCACGCGGTAGGTGTCGGGGAAGAAACGGCCCTCCGGATGGCGGCCGGGGTAGCCGATCAGCGCCATGATTTCCCGCTGGCTCAGGCCCTCCAGGTCCTGGCGAAGGTCGGGCGCGTTGCGCAGCGCCTGCAGCACCTGGCGCACGTTCCAGCCCTCGACCAGCGTGATGCTGCGCAACGCCTGGTCACCGCGCACCAGTTTGTCCAGCAGGCTGCGGGGCGTGGTACCGGGTGCAAATTCGTAACTGCCCGCCTTCAGATCGCGCGACTGGCCTGAGAGCCGGAACCAGGCATAGAGCAGCGTGGACGGCGCACCCACCCCCGCTTCGGCCAGGGTCTCGGCGACCGACTGGGCGGACGATCCGGGCGCGATCACCACGTCCAGCGGCTGTGCGGCCGAGGTACCGGCTGGCAGCGACAGCGGCTGCTGCAGCCACCACATGCCGGCGCCCACGGCCAGCAGCGCCAGCACCAGGGGGTAGACAACCAGCAGTTGGAAAAGGCGACGGATCACAGGCTTGATGGCGGCAGGGGCAAGAGGAAGAACGCCCGCGGCGTGGCGGGCCGGCCATGATAATCGAGCGCTACGCAGCCGCCAGGTTCCCTCCGGCCGGTTGCCCGCCATTCATCAGACCCCCTCCCCCTCTCTCATGAGCCAGACCTCCTCACCTCCGATACCGGCCAGTGGCGTGGCACCGCTTGCGCACCTGGGCGTGATCCGCGTCGAAGGCACCGACGCCGCCGCCTTCCTGCACGGCCAGCTCACGCAGGACTTCTCTCTGCTGGGCCTGGCCGAAGCCCGCCTGGCCGCGTATTGCTCCGCCAAGGGCCGCATGCTGGCCAGCTTCGTGGGGTTCAAGCGCACGCCAGACGACATCCTGCTGCTGTGCAGCCGCGACCTGCTCGCCCCCACGCTCAAACGCCTCTCGATGTTCGTGCTGCGCGCCAAGGCCCGCGTGAGCGATGCCAGCGAAGCCTTCGTTCTGGCCGGCCTCGTGGGTGAGACGGTGCCTGCGGCATTGCCTCCGACGGCGTGGAGCCTGTGGCGCGAGGGTGAGGCCTGCGTGGTGCGTCTGCCCGCCGCTGAAGGTACTGCGCGGGCGCTTTGGGTGGCGCCCGCCGGCCACAGCGCCCCAACCGGCCCTTCGCTCGCACCCGAGACCTGGGACTGGCTGGCCGTCCGCAGTGGCGTGGCCACGCTGACGCAGCCGGTGGTTGAAGCCTTCGTGCCCCAGATGCTCAACTACGAGTCCGTGGGTGGGGTGAACTTCAAGAAAGGCTGTTATCCGGGTCAGGAGGTGGTGGCGCGCAGCCAGTTCCGCGGCACGCTCAAGCGCCGCGCCTTCATCGCCCATGCCGACGCACCGCTGGCCGCCGGACAGGAGGTGTTCCTCGACAGCGAACCCGAGCAGCCCTGCGGTACCGTGGTGCAGGCGGCACCCCGTCCGGGCGGCGGCTTCGACGCCATCGTCTCTCTGCAGTTGAGTGCGTCCAGCCAGCCTGGCCTGCGCGCGGGCGGTGCGCAGGGGCCGGCCCTGGCGCTGCTGCCCCTGCCCTACCCCCTGCTTGAGGACATCTGAGCCCGTCCGTGCCATGTGCCTGATTGCCTTTGCGGTGAACGCCGACGCGGCCTGTCCGCTGCTGATAGCGGCCAACCGCGACGAGTACCTGGACCGCCCGACCCTGCCGCTGCACCGCTGGACGCTGGCGGATGGCACCGAGGTCACCGGTGGGCGCGATCTGCGCGACGGCGGCACCTGGCTGGGGGTGAGCGGTACCGGGCGCGTGGCCATGCTGACCAATGTGCGGCAGTCCGTGATCGGGCCCGGCGCCCGCAGCCGGGGCGAACTGGTCACGCGCTGGCTGCAGGGTGACGGCGATGCCGCACGCTTCGCCGACCAGTTGGACCCGGCCGCCTACGCGGGCTTCAACCTGGTGCTGGGCGACTTCCCTGCCGGGCGCTGGCACTGGCTGAGCAACCGCGATCCGGACAAGCCGCACGAGATGCGTCCTGCCGCGCTGCACGGCCGCGCGCTCGGCAACGGGGTCTACGGCCTGTCCAACGCCAGTCTCGACACGCCCTGGCCCAAGACCGTGCGCCTCAAGCGCGCCGTGGACGACGCCCTGCAGCAACTGATGACCCAGGACGCCGACGACGCCTGGATCGAGGGGCTGACGCAAGTGCTGTTCGATGAGCAGCCCGCGTCCCGCGGCACCCTGCCGAACACTGGCGTACCCGACGCGGCCGAGCGCGCCCTCTCCAGTGCCTTCGTGCGCATGCCCGGCGGCGCCTACGGCACGCGCAGCAGCCTGGTGGTGAGCGCACGACCCAGTGGCGCTGGCTGGCAGGTCGACCTGCGGGAATGGACGCACGACCACCGCACCGGCTCGCCAGGCACCGCGCGCCACGAGCAACTGCACTGGCGGTGACTCAGAGGCCCAGCACCATCTCCTGGTGCGGTATGCCCGCTTCCTCGAAAACCGGACCCTGGCGGTCAAAGCCCAGGCGCTCGTAGAAACCGATGGCGCTTTGCTGCGCATGCAGCAGCACCTGGCGGTCGCCGCGCTGGCGCGCCGCGTCGATCAGGGCAAACAGCACGTCGCGGCCCAGCCGCGTGCCGCGCACGGCCCTGTCCACGGCCATGCGGCCTATGCGTCCCGCGCCCGCTTCCTGCGGCAACAGGCGCCCGGTGGCCACGGGGCGCCCCAGCCGGTTGAGGGCCACGGCGTGCACGGCCACCGCGTCGGCCTCGTCCCACTCCAACTCCTTGGGGATGCGCTGTTCCTCCACGAACACGGCGGTACGCAGGCGCGCGGCGTGCTCGCCCAACTCGGTCCAGTCGCCCACACGCACCGAGCTCATCGCCTCCCCTGCCTCGAAACCGGTGAGGATGCCGCGCAGCGCCGCGGGAACCGGCCGGGACGTCTGCGTGGCCGGATCGGCGAACACATAGACGATTTCGCCCGTGATGAGGTGCTGCTCGCCCCGGAAGATCGCTCCCTGGAAGGTGATGGACGAGTTGCCCACGCGCAGGCACTTCATGGCCACGTCGAGCTGGTCGTCGGCCCGGGCCGAGGCGTGGAATTCCACCGTGGCCTTCACCACGTACAGGTCGCCGCCCAGGTCGTGCATGGACGCCTCGTACGGCAAGGCCAGCGCACGCCAGTAGTCGGTGATGGCGGTGTCGAAATACATCAGGTAGTGCGCGTTGAACACGATCTTCTGCATGTCCACCTCGGCCCAGCGCACGCGCAGGCGGTGGAAGAAGCGGAAGTCTTGGCGGTACAAAGGCATGTCAGGTCTCCGTGTGAAAAGCTTGCCGCAGCGCGCGGGCCGCGTCTTCGTGGGCCTTGCGCGCCTGCGGCAGCGCGCGGCCGAACTGGATGAACCCGTGCACCACGCCCGGGTAGATTTCCAGGTCCACCGGCACGCCGGCATGGCGCAGGCGGTCGGCGTACATCACGCCTTCGTCCACCAGCGGATCGCATTCGGCCAGCCCCAGCCAGGCGGGGGCCACTTCGTCCAGCTCGCGCGGCTGGCCGCTGAGGTCAACGCCATCGAGCGGCGCGAAGCGCCAGTCGTCCCGGTCGGCCGGGCTGCGCAGGTACAGGCCGAAAAACCAGGCGATCAGCGTCTGGTCGAGCAGAAAGCCCTGCGAGAAACGCTGGTGCGAAGCGGTGTCCTGGTGGCCGGCGCAACCCGGGTAGAACAGCATCTGCAGGGCCAGCGGCCAGCCCGCGTCGCGCGCGGCGATGGCGGTGACCGCGGCGAGCGTGCCGCCGGCGCTGTCTCCACCCACGGCCATGCGCGAAGCGTCGAGCGACAGCGCCGACGCCTGGTCGCGCAAGGCAACGAGTGCGTCCCAGGCATCTTCCACCGCGGTGGGAAACTTCCAGGCCGGGGCCAGCCGGTAGTCCACCGATACCACGGCACAGCCCGCCAGGTAGGCCAGGCGGCGGCACAGCGGTTCGTGGGTCGCCGGGCTGCCGATGGTGAAACCACCGCCGTGAAAGTACAGCAGCAACGGCAAGGGCGTTTCCGAGGCGGGTGCGAACAGCCGCGCGGCCAGCGCGTGGCCATCGCGCGCGGGCAGGCGGAGGTCCTGCACCCGGGCCAGGGTCTGGGGTGCGATGTCCAGCACCGGGGCGCCCGCCAGGTAGGCGGCCCTGGCGCCTTCGACGCCCAGCGTGTGCATCGGCGGTTGTCCGGCGCGTTCGATGCGTTCGAGCAAACCGCGCATGCCGGACGTGAGCAGGGCGTGGGGGTCGGAGCGTGTCGGCATGCGGCCATTGTCCTGTCTTTTGCGCGACCGCAAGGGAACGAACGGCATTGGCCTGACGGGGGCCCGCGCCTATAGTTTTGGGTCATAACCAACCGCCCTCCGCGGCACCCCCCCGCAGGACTCCGCATGGCCCAGATCCTCTACGTCACGAACATCCAGATCGACTTCGGCGTGATCTCCCTGCTGCCTGCCGAATGCGAGCGCATCGGCATGCGGCGGCCGCTGGTGGTGACCGACCCGGGCATCAAGGCGGCCGGCTTGCTGGCGAAGGTGCTGGACGCCGCGCCCTCGCTGGCGCCACCGGTCTTCGACCAGACGCCGGGCAACCCGACGGAGGCGGCGGTGCGCGCGGCGGCGCAGATCTACCGGCATGAGCGCTGCGACGGCCTGATTGCGCTCGGTGGAGGCAGTGCCATCGACTGCGCCAAGGGTGTGGCGATCGCCTGTACGCACGACGGTCCGCTCAAGACCTACGCCACGATCGAAGGCGGCTCCCCAAAGATCAGCGACCGCGTGCCTCCGTTGATCGCCATTCCCACCACCGCCGGCACCGGCAGCGAGGTGGCCCGCGGGGCCATCGTGATCGTCGACGACGGCCGCAAGCTGGGTTTCCACAGCTGGCACCTGCTGCCTCGCACCGCTCTGCTCGACCCGGCGCTGACACTGGGCCTGCCGCCGCTGCTCACCGCGGCCACCGGCATGGACGCCATCGCCCACTGCATGGAAACCTTCATGGCCCCGGCCTTCAACCCGCCGGCCGATGGCATCGCCCTGGAAGGGCTGCGGCGCGGCTGGGCGCACATCGAGCGGGCCACCCGCGACGGCCAGGACCGCGAGGCGCGGCTGAACATGATGAGTGCGTCCATGCAAGGCGCCATGGCGTTCCAGAAAGGCCTGGGTTGCGTGCATTCGCTCAGCCACAGCCTGGGCGGCGTGAACCCGCGCCTGCACCACGGCACGCTCAATGCGCTGTTCCTGCCGGCCGTGATCCGCTTCAACGCCCAGGCCCCTGGCGTACAGCATGAGCGGCGGCTGGACCGCATGGCTCAGGCCATGGGCCTGGCCAGCGGCGACGATGTACCGGATGCGGTCCGAGAGATGAGCGCCCGCCTGGGCCTGCCTCGCGGCCTGGCCGAACTGGGTGTGACGCCCGATCTGTTCGAGCGGATCGTCGAAGGCGCGCTGGCCGATCACTGCCACAAGACCAATCCACGCGAAGCCAGCGCTCAAGACTACCGGGACATGCTGCAGGCATCGCTCTGACGATCCTGTCGTTGCACCGTCCGTGCCCGACCATGGTCAGGTCGTTGTCATTCGCACCGGCCGGGGCTGGCGATGGGATCATGCAGGCCATACGCGGCGTTGGCCGTGGTCTGGCCACCATAAGAACGACTGGGAGTAAGAAGCTTGAATTTGAATGACCCTGACCTGCCTCGGCGCAGGGAAGCCGAGGCACGCGCCCGCCTGGCCGAAAAATCGACGGTGCGTGAACCGCTGGACGCCCTGCCCCCCGGCGCCCTGATGCTGCTGGTGCAGGAGATGCGCCTGCACCAGATCGAACTGGAGATGCAGAACGAAGAGCTGCGCGTCACCCATGCCGCGCTCGATGCCACGCGTGAACACTATTTCGATCTCTACGACCTCGCGCCGGTGGCCTACTTCACGGTCGATGGGCGAGGCTGCATCCAGCAGGTCAACCAGGTCGCGGCCAACCTGCTGGGACTGGGATTCGATGAGCTTGAGGACGAACCTCTGTCGCGCTTCATCTTTGGCGAGGACTATGAACTCTTTGCCGCCCAGCAGCGCGAACTGCAAGAGCAAGGCGGCATGCTGCGCTGCGAGATGCGCATCGTCAACAGCTGTGGCGAGACCATCTGGGTCGAAATGGGTGCGGCTTTGCAACACGATGAGGACGATCAGCCGCGCCAGCGCGTGGTGTTGATCGATATCACGGCGCGCCGCATGGCGGCCCAGTTGCGCCAGCAGCAGGAACGCGCGGAAGCCGAACGGCGGGCCATGTCACGCTTCCTGTCGGCGGCCAGCCACGACCTGCGCCAGCCCACCCACGCCATGGGCCTGCTGATCGACCAGCTCAAGCAATTGCCGGGCACGCCTCAGACCCACGTGCTGGTCGGGCGCCTGGACGCTTCGGTGCGCACCCTGGAGCACATGCTCAACGCGCTGCTCGACCTCTCCAGGCTGGAGCCCGACTACGTTCAGGCCAGTCCCACGGCACTGCCTTTTGCCCGTCTGGTCGATCAGCTCCGTCCGCTGTTCCCCGCTGAAGGCATACCCACCGGCGTGCGCCTGAAGTTCAGGCCTTCGCACACCTGGTTGTTCAGCGACCCCGCCCTGCTGCAGCGCGCGCTGCACAACCTCATCGGCAACGCCTTGCGGTTCACGCCGCGCGGCACGGTGCTGGTCTGCTGCCGACCGCTGCGCGAAGGAACGCATGCCCGCATCGAGGTTCGCGACAGCGGCATCGGCATCGCACCGCACCACCACGAGGCGGTGTTCGACGAGTTCTTCCAGGTGGACAACCCGGAGCGCGACCGTTCCAAAGGACTGGGGCTGGGCCTGAACATCGCCAAGAGAAGCTGCGAGCTGCTGGGGCATCCGATCACCCTGCGCTCCTGCCTGGGCCACGGCAGTTGCTTCGCGATCACGGTACCCACGGCGCCCATGCCGCATGAGATGGCGGACCAGGCCCTGCCGATGGCGGCCTGGGACGTGTCGCAGGAACCGCTCACGGGCCTGCGCATCCTGGTGATCGAGGACGACGCCATGGCGTGCGACGCCCTGTTCGATTTCATCAAGACCTGGAAAGCCATTCCGCAGGCCGCCGAGGGGTTGGAGGCGGCCCGCGCACAGTTTGCCGAGGGTCGGATCCCCGACCTGATCGTGAGCGACTACCGCCTGCGTGGAGCGGAAAATGGCATCGACACCGTGCTGACGCTGCGCGAACTGGCCGGGCGGGACCTGCCGGCGGTGCTGATCACCGGCGACACCGACCGCGCGGTCGCCGAGCGCGCCCGCGCTGCGGGCATGGTGCTGCTCTACAAGCCCGCACGGCCGACCGCGCTGCGCGAGGCGCTGCTGTCGCTGCGCTGAGGCCGCAGCCTCACTCGGGCGCCAGCGGCATGCGGGCGCCCACGTGGCGCTCTCCGCGCGCCTCTGCCAGTTCCACCTGGCGCTGGCGTTCGGCCAGGCGGGCTTTCTCCTCGGGTGTGCGCTGGTGATGGCAATGGGCGCAACTCACGCCCTTGACATAGTGCGGTGATGTTTTGTCCTGCGGGCTCAGCGGCCAGCGGCAGGAGCGGCACAGCTCATGCGGGCCGGGCACCAGGCCATGGCCGACGCTGACGCGCTCGTCGAACACGAAGCACTCGCCCTCCCAGGTGCTCTCCTCCGGCGCGACCTCCTCCAGGTACTTGAGGATGCCGCCTTCAAGGTGATAGACCTCCTCGAAGCCACGCATCTTCAGGAGCGCGGTGGATTTCTCGCAGCGGATGCCGCCGGTGCAGAACATCGCGACCTTGGGCTTTTTCGCCCCTTGCAGCGCGGGCTGGGCGTCGAGCCAGGCGGGCAGTTCGGTGAAGGTCCGGATGGCCGGGTTGATGGCCCCGCGGAAGGTGCCGATGGCCACCTCGTAGTCGTTGCGGGTGTCGATGAGCACCACGTCCGGATCGGCCAGCAGGGCGTTCCACTGCTGGGGCGGCACGTATTGGCCCACCGTCCGGTTCGGGTCGAGTTCCGGTACGCGCAGCGTGACGATCTCTTGCTTGAGCCGCACCTTCATGCGGTGGAACGGGGGATGATCGCTCCAGGAGGCCTTGTGCTGCAGGCGGGCCAAGCGCGGGTCGGCGCGCAGGTGGTCGAGCACCGCGAGCACGCCGGCCTGCGGGCCGGCGATGGTGCCGTTGATGCCCTCGCGCGCCAGCAGCAGCGTGCCCTTGACTTCGTGGGCCTCGCAGCACGCCAGCAGCGGCGCGCGCAGATCGGCGTGGTCCGGCAGGTCGACGAACTGGTAGAGCGCGGCGGTGTAGTAGGCGGTCATGGTGGCGATTATCCCGTCCGCGTCAGAGCGGCTCCACCCGCGAGAGATCGGGTTGCCGCAGCCAGGCCTCGAACTCGTCGGCCAGTTCCCGGGCGGCTGCCGTCGCCGTGCTCCATGCCCGCACCCGGGCCTGCAGATCCTGCCCATAGCGGGTGAAATCGTTGCGGTCGGGCAGTTTGGCGTTGGGCAGGGCCGCCACCCAGGCCGGGTCGGGGGCCAGCACCAGCATGGCGTCCAGCGCCGGGCTGGCGGCATGGCGGCCTTTCCAGGCCTTGTCCAGCCAGCCGGGCACCACCGCTTTCTGGAAATGGGGGTACAGCACGATGGGCGCCGCCGCCGGGGGCTGGTAGCGCAGGTGCAGGTGGTAGTCGGTGATGCCGCCGTCCCAATAGCAGCCCGGCGGCGCGCCGGCAATGCCGTGCACCGGGCGCAGCACGAAAGGGATCGAACAGCTCGCCTGCAGGGCGTCCATGAAGTTGTCGGCGAACATGGGCACCTGGCGGGTGCGGAAGTCGTTCGTGGCAAAGGGCAACTGGCAGACCGCGCCCGAACCGGGCGGCACGCTGGAAAACACCACCCGTTCCAGCCAGTTGCCCAGGGCGCGGCGGTTCAGGGCATTGGCGGCGAACGCGCCCAGATAGCCCAGCGGGGTGCGCAGGCCGCCGTCGGCACGCAGCAGCCGCCGGCCGCGTGAGGTCAGGATGTGCAGGCGGTAGCGCGGATGGCCCAGCACCTCGCCCAAACGCCCGCCGTAGAAGTTGCGCAGGTTCTGCCCGAAGCTTTCGCTGATCTGGTGCGCGGTGGGCCGCTTCTGGCCTGGTGGCAGGTCGTAGTGCTGGTGGATGTAATCGTGTTCGAGCCGCTCGAAAGCCGCCACCGGGTTGTCCAGGCAGGCGGTTGCCATGCGCCAGGCGCCGATGGAAGCGCCGACCAGGTGCACCGGCTGGGTGCTGCCAGCCAGCCAGTGGCCGAAGAGGAAGCGGTCCAGCGGACCCAGGATCAGGCCTTTGGGGCCTCCCGCGGCGGCGGGGATGATGCCCACGTCCTGCGGGCGCAGGCCATGGCGGTCGAGATGCTGCCGGGCCAGCGGGCCGGCGTAGAGGCGAAGAGCGGGCATACGGCTGCGATTGTCTCGCAGCCGTATCGGTTCAATGGCCGGGGCAAAGAACGGTTCAGTGCGGCGCGGACGCCTGCGTGTGCTCGTCTTCGGTCTGGCGGTGCAGCGAAGGAATTTCCTCGGCGACCACGCTGTCGGGGTCGATGCCCAGCACCAGGCCCACCGGATCGGGGTAGGTGTTGATCAGCAGTTCGCTGCGCATGGCCTGTTCCTCGGCGCGGGCGCGCCAGGAGCCGATGTGGATCACGCCGGCGATCGGTTCGTAGACGTCGTTGTCGAACGGCGCGGTCTGGTGTTCGATGGCGTTGATCATGCGCTTGGGGAAGCGCCATTCGCGCGCCAGCGCCGCGCCGACCTCGGCGTAGCTGTAGCCGAACAGGCCGCGTTCGGCCTTGGCGCGCTTGAGGTCGAGCATGGGGATGCTGCGGTCCAGGTCGATCATGGCCTCGGGCATGCCGACGTGCATCACCAGTTCACCAATGCAATGGATCAGGCCGGCGGTGAAGGCGGTGTTCTCGTCGATCTTGATCGGCAGCGCGATGTAGCGCGAAAGGTTCGCGGTGTTCAGGCTGTAGCGCCAGAACTGGTTGAGGTTGACCCCGCCCAGGGTGTGGAAGCCTTCGCCCAGGGAGGCGCCGATCACCAGGGCGCGGACCTTGATCAGGCCCAGCACGTTCATGGCGTCGCGGGCGTTGGAGACCTGGCGCGAGAGGCCGAAGAAGGCCGAGTTGGCGGTCTTGAGCAGTTTGGCGGTGAGGACCGGGTCGTCCTCGATGTAGGAGGCCACCAGCAGGGCATCGACCTCTTCCTGGTCGAAGGTCTCGATCAGCTTGCGGACCACCTTGGGAGCGGAAGGCAGCGCATTGGGTTGCTTGAGCAGCTTTTCGAGTTGCATGTCCGGGCTCCTTCGACGTTTTTCGAGAACTTGTGGTGAAGAGATTGCCGGTTTCATCGTCCCGCCGGCGACACACTTGAGAACTATTTTTTGCCTTCTGTCATTCGATGAACGCCGTCAGGGCCTGGCTGAACGACCACTCCGTGGGGTCCTTGCCCAGCACGCTGTCCAGGTCCAGGCCCAGGGTCAGGCCCACCAGGTCCGGAAAGGTGGAGACCAGGCCGTTGTCGTCGAGCTGGATTTCCTCGGCGCGGGCGCGCCAGGACGCCAGGTGCAGAACGCCGCCCAGAGGGTCGTAGGTGTCGCCGTCGAAGGGGGCGATCTGGTGCGCCAGCGCCGAGACGATGTCGGTCGGGAATTGCCATTTTTCGGCCATGCCGGCGCCGACCTCGGCGTAGGTGTAGCCAAAGGCGGCGCGTTCGGCGTCGGCCCGGCGCAGGTCCAGCGGCGGGGTGCCCATGTCCAGCGGGCCGACCTCGTCGGGCATGGCGATGTGCATGATCAGGTCGCCGATGGCGTGGATCAGCCCGGCGGTGAAGGCGTTGCCCTCGTTCTGCCGCAGCAGGGCGGCCAGCGAGCGCGAGATGTCGGCCACGCGCAGGCTGTAGCGCCAGAACTGGCGCAAGTCCACGCCCGGCACGTTCTTGAAACTGGACCCCAGCGCCGCGGCCATGACCAGGGAGCGCACGTGGGTCATGCCCAGCATGGCCACGGCCTCGTCGGCGTTGCCGATGCGCCGGCTGACGCGGAAAAAGGCCGAGTTCGACAGGCGAAGCACCCGTGTGGTGAGCGCCGGATCGTGCGCGATCAGGCTGGAGACCCGCTTGGGGCTGGGGTCGTCCTTGTTCATCTCGGCGAGCAGGTCCGAGACCGTGCGCGACATGGCCGGCAGCGCACGGGGGTAGTTCAGAAGTGCTTGGAGTTCCATGGGAAGAGGTCGTAGAAGACTGCCTTCCTTATCGACCTCCGCCCTGGCGACTTGAGCCGCCGCAGAAACCCGCCGCAGGTGTTTTTCAGCGCTTCTGGCTGCCTTGCAGGCGGGCGAATGCCGCCGCCATGGCCGAGGGCGCGGCGGCTTGCCCGCCATCACGCCCACCCGTGCGAGGCCCGCCGCGCGTGGGTTCGAAGCGGTTGGTACCGGCCTCGCCGCCGCTGCGCCGGGCCGGCGCCGCGTCCAGTTTCATGGACAGTCCTATGCGCTTGCGCGCCACGTCGACCTCCATCACCCGGACCTTGACGATGTCACCCGTTTTCACGATTTCCCGGGCATCGTTCACGAATCGGTGGGCCAATTGGCTCACATGGATCAGGCCATCCTGGTGCACACCCAGGTCCACGAAGGCGCCGAACTGGGCCACGTTGCTCACCGTGCCTTCCAGCACCATGCCCTCGCGCAGGTCGCTGATGTCGTCCACGCCCTCGTTGAAGCGCGCCACCTGGAAGTCCGGGCGCGGGTCGCGGCCCGGTTTCTCCAGTTCGCCCAGGATGTCCCGCACGGTGATGACGCCAAAACGCTCGTTGGCGAAGAGTTCGGGGCGCAGCGTCTTGAGCATGTCCGCGCGCCCCATGAGCTCGGTCACCGGCCTGCCTGTCTTCTGGATGATCTCCTCGACCACGGCGTAGGTTTCCGGATGCACGCCGGTCATGTCCAGCGGGTTGTCGCCGCCGCGGATGCGCAGGAAGCCCGCGCTCTGCTCGAAGGTCTTGGCGCCCAGGCCTGCCACGTCCAGCAACTGCTGGCGGCTGCGGAAGGCGCCGTTGGCCTCGCGCCAGCGCACCACCGCCTTGGCCACGCTGGACGACAGGCCGGACACCCGCGAGAGCAGCGGCACGCTGGCGGTGTTGAGGTCCACGCCGACGCCGTTGACGCAGTCCTCGACCACGGCGTCCAGGGCCCGGGCAAGTTCGCTCTGGTTCACGTCGTGCTGGTACTGGCCCACGCCGATGCTCTTGGGGTCGATCTTCACCAGTTCGGCCAGCGGGTCCTGCAGGCGCCGGGCGATGCTGGCTGCACCGCGCAGGCTCACGTCCACGTCGGGCATTTCCTGGGACGCGAACTCACTGGCCGAATACACCGAGGCGCCGGCTTCGCTCACCACCACGCGCTGCACGCCGGTCTGGCCGGCCTTCTCCAGCAGCTTGACCAGTTCGGCCGCCAGCTTGTCGGTCTCGCGGCTGGCGGTGCCGTTGCCGATGGCGATCAGGTTCACGCCGTGCTTGCGGCACAGGCCACCCAGGGCGTGCAGGGCGCCGTCCCAGTCGCGCCGGGGTTCGTGCGGGAACACGGTGGCCGTGTCCACCAGCTTGCCGGTGGCATCCACCACCGCCACCTTCACACCCGTGCGGATGCCAGGATCCAGGCCCATGACCACGCGCGGGCCGGCCGGCGCCGCCAGCAGCAGGTCGCGCAGGTTGTCCGCGAAGACCTTGATGGCCACCCCCTCGGCGCTCTCGCGCAGGCGGGCGAACAGGTCGCGTTCGCTGGACAGCGACAGCTTCACCCGCCAGGTCCAGGCCACGCACTTGCGCAGCAGGTCGTCGGCCGCCCGCCCCTGGTGGCTCCAGCCCAGGTGCAGGGCAATGCGCCCCTCGGCCAGCGAGGGCGTGGCACCCGGCTTGCCCGCCGGGACCGCGTCGGGGGGCTCCGGCAGCACCAGCCTGGCGTCCAGGATCTCCAGCGCCCGGCCGCGGAACACCGCCAGCGCGCGGTGCGAAGGCACCCGCGCGATCGGTTCGTCGTAATCGAAGTAGTCGCGGAACTTGGCGACTTCCGGGGCGTTCTCGTCCTTGCCGCTCACCAGCGTGCTCTTGAGCAGGCCTTCGTTCCAGAGCCATTCGCGCAGGCTTTGCACCAGCGCGGGGTCCTCGGCCCAGCGTTCGGAGAGGATGTCGCGCACCCCGTCCAGCACCGCGGGCACGGTGGAAAAATCGGCGCCGGGCTTGCCGTCGTCCAGCACCTCGGGCGGCCGGGTGAAGGCGGCGGCCTCGGCGGCCGGGTCCAGCGTGGGGTCGGCGAACAGGCGGTCGGCCAGCGGCTCGATGCCGAACTCGCGGGCGATCTGTCCCTTGGTGCGGCGCTTCTGCTTGAACGGCAGGTACAGGTCTTCGAGCTCCTGCTTGGTGGGGGCGGCAGCGATCGCGGCGCGCAGCGCGTCGGTCAGTTTGCCCTGCTCGTCGATGCTCTTGAGCACCGCCGCGCGGCGGTCCTCCAGCTCACGCAGGTAGTCCAACCGGTAGGACAGTTCGCGCAGCTGGACATCGTCCAGCCCGCCCGTGGCCTCCTTGCGGTACCGCGCGATGAAGGGCACCGTCGCCCCGCCGTCAAGCAACTCCACCGCCGCGCGGACCTGTTGCTCCCCTATCCTGATTTCCGTGGCCAGTTGCCGGATGATCTGCTGCATTCGAACCGAAGACAAAACACAAAGCGCGAAAGTGTGCCACAGGCCCGCGGGCTACCATCGGCACTCCCGCCCATGCAAGACGACCTCTTCGGCGCCCCACCCGTCCCCGTGCCCTCCCCGGCCCCACCGCCCGCCGGCGGCCCGGCGCGCAAACGCCTGGCCCGGGTGGAGCCCGCGCCGCCCGACCCGGCGCTGCAGGCGCTGGCGCAGACCCTGCCGGCGCGGTTGTGGATGGGCAGTTCCTCCTGGACCTACCCCGGCTGGGCCGGCCTGGTGTGGGACCGTGACTACCCCGATGCCCTGCTCTCCCGCGAAGGCCTGAGCGCCTACGCCTGCCACCCGCTGCTGCGCGCCGTTGGCGTGGACCGCAGTTTCTACCGCCCGATGACCCAGGACCAGTACGCGCGCCATGCCGCCCAGGTGCCCGAAGACTTCCGCTTCGTCGTCAAGGCGCCCAGTCTGGTGACCGATGCGCTGGTGCGCGGCGAGGACGGCCGCGGCCTCCAGCCCAACCCGGCTTTCCTGGACCCGGTGCTGGCCACCCAGGACTTCGTGGCACCGGCACTGGCCGGCCTGGGCCACAAGGTGGGCGCCCTGGTGTTCCAGCTCAGCCCGCTGCCGCGCCACCTGCTGCACAACCTGCCCCTGGTGCTGGAGAAACTGCGCAAACTCCTGCTCGCCCAGCCCGCGCTTTCACCCACGGCGCCCGACGGCGTGCTGGCCGTGGAGGTGCGCGATCCCGAATGGCTGGACCCGGCCTTCGAACCGCATCTGGCGGCGGTGCTGCGCGAGGCCGGCGCCACCTGGTGCCTGTGTCTGCACGCCAAGATGCCCCGCATGGAACGGCAGTTGCCCTTGCTGCGCCGGCTCTGGCCCGGCCCCATGGTCTGCCGCTGGAACCTGAATCCGCTGCATGGCGCATACGGCTACGAGGAGGCCCAGCGCGAATACAGCCCCTACGACCGCATCCACGACCCGGACCTGGAGACGCGCGACCTGCTCGAGCGCACCATCGCCGGCATCACCGGCGCCGGCCAGAACGTGTACCTGACCATCAGCAACAAGGCCGAAGGTTGCGCCCCGCTGTCGGCACGGGCGCTGGCCGAGGGCTTTGCCCGCCAGCGCGAGAGCTCAGCGCGCTGAAGCCCGCACCCGCAGCGAACTGCTCAATCCCGCCAGCAGGGCGAAGCCCGAGGCGGCCCACAGGGCGATGGCTTCCCCCTTGCCATCGTGCTGGGGCCAGAGCGCGAAGATGGCGGCCAGGAGCACGGCGCCAAAGGTCTGCCCCGTCAGGCGCGCCGTGCCCAGCATGCCGCTGGCCGCTCCACTGCGGTGCAACGGTGCGGAGGTGACGATGGTGTGGTTGTTGGGGGACTGGAACAGCGCGAACCCCACGCCGCACAGCGCCAGGCGCCAGGCCAGCGTGGCACGGTCGGGCTGCTCGGGCAGCGTGGCCATCAACATGAGCCCGGCGGCGAACACCACCATGCCGACGCCGCCCAGCCAGCCGGCCTGGAAACGGCCGATCAGGCGACCGGCGATGGGTGCCACCACCACGGTGGCGATGGGCCAGGCGGACATCAGCAGGCCCGCCTCGATGTGGCTGCGTCCATACACCTCCAGCAGCAGGAAAGGCAGCGACAGGATGGCCAGCATCTGGGCACAGAAGGCACCGAGCGATGCCCCCATGGACAGGGCGAACACGGGCCGGCGCCAGAGGTCCACCGGAAACAGCGGTGTGGCCTGGTGCCATTGGCGGCGCAGGTAGAAGACGCCCACGCCCAGGCCCGCCGCCAGCAGGCCCCAGCCCACGGGCGAGGCCGCGTGTGTGGCCGCGCCGCGCACACCCAGTTGCTCGACCGCGAGGAAGATGAGGGCGAACATGAGCACGTTGAGGACCACGTCCAGCGGTGGAATGGGCGTGGGCTCGGTGGCGCGTGGCGGGTTGGCCGGCAGCGAACGCCGGCCCAGCCAGAGGGTGACTGCGCCCAGCGGCAGGTTCAGCACGAACAGCCAGGGCCAGGACGCCACCGAGAGAATGCCGGCGGCGATGGTGGGGCCCGCCATGGTGGAGGTGGCCACGACCATGGAGTTCAGGGCGATGCCCCGGCCCAGGCGGCTGGCGGGATAGGCCAGCCGGACCAGCGCGGTGTTGACGCTGAGCACGCCCGCCGCGCCCAGGCCTTGCAGCCCGCGCGCGGCCGCCAGCGCGGGCAGCGTGGTGGCCAGCGCCGCCGCCAGCGAGGCGAGCACAAACAGCGCCATGCCGACCAGGTAGACGCGCCGGTAACCCAGCCGGTCGCCCAGCGAGGCCAGCGGCAGCAGCATGACCAGCACCGCGATCTGGTAGGCGTTGACCACCCAGATGGCCTGCGAGGCGGGCGCGTTCATCTCCCGCGCGATGCCGGGCAGCGCCAGGTTGACGATGCTGCCGTCGAGCACGGACATGGTCAGTCCGAGCATGATGACGAGCACCGCGCGCCAGCGCTGGGGCGGGGGCAGACCGTCGGCCGACGCTGCTGCCGCGGCCGGGGTCGGGTGACTCATCCCTGCACCCTTTGCACCGCCGGCCCGGCCTGCCTGCGGCCCAGCGTGAGCCAGGTCAGTGCCACGCTGGCGAGGGCACTCGCCACGATGCCCACCACCATGGGCAGGGGTTTTCCATTGGCGAACAGGCTGACCACGCCCATGGCCAGCGCACCGCCCAGCATCTGCAAGGTGCCCATGAGCGCGGAAGCGGTCCCGGCGATGGCGCCATGCCGTTCCAGCGCCAGCACGGACGAGGTCGGAATCACCAGGCCGAGAAAACCGCTGGAGACAAAGAACAGGCCGATCAGCACCGCCATGCGGTCGCCCCCCGCCAGGTAGTACGCCAACAGTGCGGCCATGAACACGCCCGATGCCGTGGAAGCCGCCTTGACCAGCGGCACCATCCCGAAGCGCCGCCCCAGGGGGGCGGTGAACTGCGCCATGCCAATGAAGGCCACGGCGTTGAACGAGAACGCCAGGCTGTACTGCTGTGGCGTCAGGCCATAGTGGTTGATGAACACGAAGGACGAGCCGGCCACATACACGAAGAAGCCTGCCAGGGCCGTGCTGCCGATGCCGACCAGGCCCAGGTAATGCCCGTCGCGCAGCAAGGTGGCGTAGGCGCGCGCCGCGCTGCCCAGGCTGCTCTGCACCCGTTCGGCTTCGGGCCGCGTCTCGCGCAGCGCCAGGCGCACCAGCAGCAGGCCCGCCAGCGCCGCCAGCGCCACCACCCAGAACACCCCACGCCAGCCGGTGAGCGCGATCACCCCGCTGCCCAACAGCGGCGCCAGGATGGGCGACACGCTGAACACCAGCATCAGCAGCGACATCAGGCGCGCAGCTTCGGTACCGGTGTGCAGGTCGCGCACGACCGCACGCGGGATGGCCATGCCCGCGGCCGCGCCCAGGCCCTGCAGGAAACGCATGGCCACCAGGGTCTGCACGTCGCTGGCCAAGGCGCAGCCGATGCTGGCCAGGGTGAACAGGCAGAGGCCCACATACAACGGCGGCTTGCGCCCGACCATGTCGGACACCGGGCCATAGAGCAGTTGCCCGGCGCCTATGGCCAGGAAGAACGCCGTCAGCGTGAGTTGCACCGCACCCACATCCGCCCCCAGGCTGTGGCCGATGGCCGGCAGCGCGGGCAGGTACATGTCGATGGCGAAGGGACCGATGGCCGAAAGCAGGCCGAGGACGAGGGCAGCCCTCAGGAAACGCGAAACTGGCATGCCGGGGATTGTCGCCAGGACGCGATGGCCGTGCTGCCGTGGGGTCGACCGGCCGCATGCGTCACAATTTCCCGACATTCACCCTGAGGGACAGACACCATGGCCGTGGAAGGCAGCGCGGGCGACTTGCTCAAGGTCGTGACATTGCTCGGTGCGGCCGTGGTGGCCGTGCCCCTGTTCAAGCGGCTGGGTCTGGGGTCCGTGCTGGGCTACCTGGCCGGCGGCCTGGCCATCGGTCCCTTCGGCCTGGCGCTGATCAACGACCCGGCCACCATCCTGCACACCGCCGAGCTCGGGGTGGTGATGTACCTCTTCGTCATCGGGCTGGAGATGCAGCCCTCGCACCTCTGGAGCCTGCGCCGCGCCATCTTCGGCCTGGGCAGCCTGCAGGTGGTGGTCTGCGGCCTGCTGCTCACCGGCGTGGGCATCGCCTTCGGCTTTCCGGTCGGTGTCTCCTTCGTCAGCGCCATGGGCTTCGTGCTGACCTCGACGGCGGTGGTGATGCAGTTGCTGGGCGAGCGCGGCGACATCGCGCAGCCACGCGGCCAGAAGATCGTGGCCATCCTGCTGTTCGAAGACCTGCTCATCGTGCCTCTGCTGGCGGTGGTGGCCTTCATGGCGCCAACCGACCTGGGCCAGCCAGCGGCAGCGGCGGCGGCCAGCGGCTCGCGCTGGGCCGCGGTCGGCCTGGCCCTGGGCGCGCTGGGCGCCCTGGTGGCCGCGGGCGTGTGGCTGCTCAACCCCCTCTTCCGCGTGCTGGCCAACGCCAAGGCGCGCGAAGTGATGACCGCCGCCGCCCTGCTGGTGGTTCTGGGCGCGGCATTGCTCATGCAACTGGGCGGCCTGTCCATGGCCATGGGTGCCTTCCTGGCCGGCGTGCTGCTCTCGGAGTCCACCTTCCGCCACCAGCTCGAAGCCGACATCGAACCGTTCCGCGGCTTGCTGCTCGGTCTCTTCTTCCTCAGCGTGGGCATGTCGCTGGACCTCGCCGCGGTGGCCGCCAACTGGCCCATCATCCTGGCCGGCGTGATCAGCATGATGGTGGTCAAGGCGCTCTGCATCTACGGCGTGGCCCGGCTGGCCAAGAGCTCTCATGCGGACGCGCTGGACCGCGCGGTGCTGATGGCCCAGGGCGGCGAGTTCGCCTTCGTGCTGTTCGGTGCGGCGCTCGGTGCCAAGGTCATCGACCCCGTGGTCAACGCCAACATGACCGCCATCGTGGTGCTGTCCATGGCGCTCACGCCGCTGGTGGTGCTGGTGCACCGGCGTCTGGCCCGCCCCGAGGCGGGCGTTTCCATGGACGGCATCGACACCGCCGAAGGGCATGCCGCCAGCGTGCTGGTGATCGGCTTCGGCCGCTTCGGCCAGATCGCCAGCCAGGGCGTGATCTCGCGTGGCGCCAGCATCACCATCATCGACAACAACGTGCAGATGATCCGCGACGCCGAAACCTATGGCTTCAAGGTCTACTACGGTGACGGGGGCCGTGCCGACGTGCTGCATGCCGCTGGCGCACATGCCGCCGAAGCCATTCTGGTCTGCATCGACGACCGTGCCACCACCACCCGCATCGCCGAACTCGTGCGCACCGAGTTTCCCCACGCCAAGCTGCTGGTGCGCGCATTCGACCGCGAGCACGCGCTGGAACTGCGCAAGGCCGACGTGGACTACCTGGTCCGCGAGACCTTCGAATCCGCCATGGCCATGGGGCGCCAGGCCCTGCTGAGCCTGGGCGTCGAGGAGCCGGAGGCCGACGGCATCATGGACCACCTGCGCCAGCGCGACGCCGAGCGCATGGCGCTGGAAGCCACCGGCGGCCTGTTCGCCGGGCGTGCGCTGATACTGGGCAACGCCGCGCGGCGGGCGGCGGCGGCCGAGCCATCGGCGGCGCCGACGAACTGAGCCCCTAAAGCGGGCCGAACAGGTCCGGCTCCAACGCCCCTTCTATCGCCAGCATCCTCAGCTTGGTGCGCGCGCCGCCGCTGGCGGAGAAGCCGCCGGGGCGCCCGCCTGCGGCCAGCACACGGTGGCAGGGCACCACGGGCGCAAAGGGGTTGTGGCCCATCGCCTGGCCGATGGCGCGGGCCAGGCCCGGGTCACCCAGGGCCTGCGCGACCTCGCCATAGGTGCGGGTCTCGCCCGGCGGGATGGCGCGAACGCATTCGTACACCTGACGCTGGAACGGCGTGAGGCGCCGCATGTCCAGCGTGATCTCACGCAGGTCGCTGCGCGTGCGGCCCGCCAGCAGCGCCTGCACGCCTTCGATCGCCGTGCGCACCGCGTCGGGAGGCGTGACCTCTGGCAGCACCGGCAAGCCCGCCAGCAACCGGGCGCGGGTGCGTGCCGCCTCGGGTTCTGGCAGTTGCACCGCCAGCACGCCACCCGGTCCCCAGGCGATGCCACATTCGCCGATGGCGGTGGGGAACAGGGCGTGACCACAACCCGCCAGCGGTTCCGCATGAGCCTGGGAGGAAAGGCTGCTGATGTCCATGTTCTGAGGTTTGGTGCTGCGTTCTCGATAGGTCGGGACGTGGGCTCACATGGCGACCCCCATGAAGGCAGTCTACGTCTCTCCAGCTCCCTATGGAAATGAGACGCTCCATGCCCAATACGCTGCCCAAACTGGTTCTCCTGGCGACGATGGCCTCCATCCAGGCCTGTGGCGGTGGTGGCGGCGACCCCGACCCGGGTGCACCTGCACCTGCGCCAGCTCCCGCACCTGCGCCAGCCCCCGCACCTGCGCCAGCCCCCGCACCTGCGCCAGCCCCCGCACCTGCGCCAGCTCCCGCACCTGCGCCAGCTCCCGCACCTGCGCCAGCTCCCGCACCTGCGCCAGCTCCCGCACCTGCACCAGCTCCCGCACCTGCACCTGCACCTGCACCAGCTCCCGCACCTGCACCAGCTCCCGCACCTGCACCAGCTCCCGCACCTGCGCCAGCTCCCGCACCTGCGCCAGCTCCCGCACCTGCCCCTGCCCCTGCCCCTGCCCCTGCCCCTGCCCCTGCACCTGCACCTGCACCTGCACCTGCACCTGCACCTGCACCGGTCAATGTGCCTCCCACCGCCAGCTTCGTTCACACGGTCGATGAGTTGGCGGTGACTTTTGACGCGGGGCTGTCCTCTGACGTGGATGGCAGCATCGTCAGCTACCGCTGGGACTTCGGTAACGGCCGTACGGGGACGGGCGTGCGCGCCGGCTTCACCTACGCGACGGCGGGCAGCTATGCCGTGACGCTCACGGTCACGGACGACAAGGGGGCTTCTTCTCAGCGCACGGCCAACATTTCGCTCAGTTCGATGCGCACGGGTTTTGAAAGTGGCTCGCTCGGCAAGACGAACGTCGTGTGCACCACGCAGCCCCCCAACGTCGTGGCCACCACCTTGCTGTCCGACGAGGGCATACCCAGGACGCCGTTCAATGGAGAGACGGTGTTGAAGGTGCAATGGTCCCAGGCGACCTACGATGGCAACCGGGATACCCGGGGCGCTGAGCTTTGCCCGGGCCTGCTGAGGGCCTGGAAGGAAGCCTGGATCGGTTTCATGTTCTACCTGCCCTCGAACTACCCCAGAGACAAGAACGCCGCCCTGTTCCAGATTTTTGGGGTGGGCGCTCCGGGCGGATGCTCAAGCTGGGCGGCTCTGCTCTACATCGTGGACAACCGCATGGCCGTGGACCACCGTGTGGCTTGTGTTGTACCAACGACGGGCACGGTGGTTGCCGACATGCCTCGTGACACCTGGATTCCGATCGTGGTCCACATGGTCACGTCGCGCCAGCGCGCCGGACAGGTTCAGGTCTGGGTCGGCAACGACGCCACGCAGGACACCCCCAGCTACAGCGCCACCGACATCAACTTCGGTTTCGGCAACTGGGACGGCGACACGCTGCTCTCGTCCATCGCATTCAAGTTCGGCCAGTACAACTACGACTATGAAAACTACACGCCGGGTGAGGTCCGCACCACCTACTACGACAACCTGCACATCATTCCCATGGCGCACAGCGACGGCTGGCGCGCGGTCCATCCGGCCAGGGACAGCTTCGCCTATTCGGGCGCGGCGCTGGGTGCGAGCACGCAACGCACGGTGGTGGACTATGCCTTCGACAACACCGTCAACACCAACTACTGGATGGGCTATGGCCCCAGCGGCTGGCTGCAGTACCGTTTCCCCGACCGCAAGCCCACCCGCATCACGCGGTATGCGCTGGTGAGCGGTACCTCGTCCGCCGCCCGGGACCCGAGGAACTGGGTCTTGCTGGGATCGCAGGACGGCCAGATGTGGGAAACGCTGGACTTTCGCAGCAACCAGACCTTTGCCAGCCGCTCGCTGGAGCGCAGCTTCGATGTGGCCAACCCGGGGGCCTACGTGTACTACCGCCTGCGCATCGACGCCAACAACGGCGACGCCGGCTTCACCCACCTGGGCGACCTGAAGCTGACGCCCTGACGGCGGAGGCTCAGCGGGCGCGCAGCGCGGCCTTGAGGGCGGTGCCGATCTCGGGGCGCTCCAGGAACGGGTCGGCCGGATTCGTCTGGTTCACGATGCCTTCCATGCGCGCGCGCACGTTGCCCAAGGCCCGTGGGTGGCTGAAGATGTAGAAGCGGTCCGCGCGGACGGCATCGAACACGGCCTGCGCCACCTCGGCCGCCGTGACCTTGCCCGAGCCCACCGCCTTGTCGGTCATGGCCTGGCCGATCAACTGGCTTTGCGTGGGTTTTTCGTCGGCCAGGTCGGCTGGGCGGTTGCGGTGGCTCTGGTGGATGCCGGTGGGCACGAAGTACGGGCACAGCACGCTGGCGCTGACCTGGTCGCTCACCAGCCGCAGGTCCTGGTACAGCGTTTCCGTGAGGCTGACCACCGCGTGCTTGCTCACGTTGTAGACCCCCATGTTCGGTGGTGTGAGCAGGCCGGCCATGCTGGCGGTGTTGACGATGTGGCCACGCCAGGATGGGTCCACGCGCGCGGCGGCGAGCATCATGGGTGTGAACAGCCGCACGCCATGGATCACGCCCCAGACGTTGACGCCGAGCACCCACTCCCAGTCGCGCACGGAGTTTTCCCAGATCAGTCCGCCCGAGCCCACGCCGGCGTTGTTGAACACGAAATGCGGCGCGCCAAAGGTCTGTTGCACGTCGGCGGCGAGGCCTTCCATCTCCGCCTGGCTGGACACGTCGACGCGGCGAGCCAGCACCCGCGCGCCAGCCGCCTGCATCTCGGCGCTGGCGCGGTCCAGCGCGTCCTGCTGCACATCGACCAGCACGAGGTTCATGCCCAGGCGCGCGCCGATGCGTGCGCATTCCAGCCCGAAGCCCGAACCGGCGCCAGTGAGCACGGCGGTCTTGCCGTGGAAGTCTTCGATCATCGGTGTCTCCTTGTGGTGGAAGGGGTTTCAGGCGGCCCGGACCATCTCGACGTGGTCGATGCCGTCCTCAAGATACAACGCGCCTTCGGGCTGGAAGCCGTGTTGGCGGTAGAAGTCCTGCAGGCGCGCCTGCGCGCCGATGCGGATGGGGCGCAGGCCCCACAGGCCCTGCAGGGCCTTCACCGCCTCGCGCATGAGCACGTGGCCTACGCCGCTGCCCCGTGCCTGGGAGGCGCTGATGACGCGGCCGATGCTGGCCTCGCGGAACTTCAGTCCGGCGGGCACCAGGCGGGCATAGGCCATCAGGGCGCCGTCGGGAGATTCGCCGAGCAGGTGAAAGCAGTCGGGATCGGCGTCGTCCATGTCCTGGAACAGACAGGCCTGCTCCACCACGAACACCTCGGCGCGCAGCCGCAGCAGCCGGTACAGCGTGCGCGCGTGCAGGGCATCGAAAGGCAGGCAACGCCATTGCAGGGCCGAGGCATCCAGGCTCAAGCGCGCACCTCCCGCAGCATGTAGCCGATGCGCGGAAAGTGCACATGCACCCGGCCGGCGCGGTCGTCGGTGCGCTCCAGCGTGTAGCGCGTGCGCGTGGCCGCGCGCAGGATGCCTTCGGTGGGCTCCTGGCCAAAGGATTCCGCCGCCACCGTGACGCGACTGCCCAGCGCGATGCCGTGCTCGTCCTGGAAGGCCTCATCGGCCAGGGGCGCGGGCTCGGCGCCCGCCGCGATGGCCACGGCTTCGGCGGCTCCCAGCTTGGCGGGCTGCCCGTGCCCGATGGCGGCGATGCGGTCCATCCAGGCCAGCACCCGGGGCGTGGCATCGAGGATGCCAGCCACCGCAGGATTGACCACACGGCTGAACCACAGCGGGTGGTAGGCCGAAAAGTCGGCGATGCAAGGCGCATCACCCAGCAGGAAAGGCTGTTCCTCGACCATCGTGGAGAGGCGGCGCAGGTAGCTGCGGTAGGCTGCAGTGGCGTCTCCCGGGCGCGGCGTGACCATGCTGCCGCGCATGGCCGCGCGGTCGGCGGCAAAGGCCTGGCCGGTGCCGGGCGGCTGGTTGGCAAACAGTGCGGCCGCGCCCTTGGGGCTGAGCGTGTAGCCCATGGAGGCCCAGAACAGGGTGCTGTCGGCCCATTGCGCGAGCACGCGCGCCAGGCCCTTCTGATGCGCCGGGTACAGCGTGGGCGTGGGCTGGAGGTGCTCCAGCACGTCGGCGATCAGCGCGGTATCGCAATAGATGTCGGCGCCCATCTGCAGCAGCGGCGTTCGCCGGTAGCCACCGGTCAGCGCGAGCACGTCCGGCTTGGGCATCACAGCGGGAATGTGCACGCTGCGCCAGGCCAGGCCCTTGAAGCCGAGCAGCAGGCGTGCCTTCTCGGCAAAGGGCGACATGGGGTAGTGATGGAGGATCATGTTCGTTGGGCGTTGGGCGTTGGGCGTTGGGCGTTGGGCGTTGGGCGTTGGGCGTTGGGCGTCGGGCGTCGGGAAACCTTCTCTGCTCGCTCAACGCCCAACGCCCAACGCAGAACCCCCCACACCCCACGGCATGGCCCGCGCGATGAGGGTGTCGAAGGCCACGCCAGCTCCCAGAGAGCCGAAGCTGTGGCCCCACTGGCCGTCCAGGCGCGAATCGCAGAAGGCGCCGAACACCTCGGGTGGCGCGCACTGTGCCAGCAGGGACGCCTGCACGGCCAGGGCCACGTCCTGCGCGAGGCGGCGGGCTTCCATCTCGGTGGCCATCTCCTCCACGCGCAGCGGCAGGCGGTCGGCCAGGTGGTCCAGCGCGCGGTGCATGCCGCGTGCGGGCGCGAGCTCTGCGGCCAGCGCCTGAGCAGCGTCGGCCTGTTTCATCGCCGGGCCGCCCCGCAGGGCGCGCAACAGATCCAGCGCCATGATGTTGCCCGCGCCTTCCCAGATGGAGTTGAGCGGCATCTCCCGGTAGATGCGCGCCATGACGCCCTCGCCGCCTTCTTCCACATAGCCGTTGCCGCCCAGGCACTCCATGGCTTCCTGGGCGAAATGGCTGCCGCGTTTGCAGATCCAGAACTTGGCCACCGGCGTGAGCAGCCGGCCCATCGCCTGCTCGTGGGGGTCTGACGGGTGGTCGAAGCTGCGCGCCAGTCGCAGCGCCAGCGCGGTGGCGGCCTCGGATTCGAGCGCCAGGTCGGCCAGCACGTTCTTCATCAGCGGCTGGTCGATGAGGCGTTTGCCAAAGGCCTTGCGCTGCACGGTGTGGTTGAGCGCGATCGACAACGCCTGGCGCATCAGCCCGCTGGTGCCCAACGCGCAGTCCAGCCGGGTCATCGTGCCCATGGCGAGAATCTGCGGCACGCCCCGCCCTTCTTCGCCCACCAGCCAGGCCGTGGCGTCGGAGAACTCCACCTCGGAGCTGGCGTTGGCCTTGTTGCCCAGCTTGTCCTTGAGCCGCTGGATCTGGATGGCGTTGACGCTGCCATCCGGCAGTACCCGCGGCAGGAACAGGCAGGACAGGCCGCTGGGCGTCTGCGCCAGGATCAGGAAGGCATCGCACATCGGCGCCGAGAAGAACCACTTGTGGCCGGTGACGCTGAACCGCTGTCCCCAGGCGTCGCTACCCACGGCTTCGGCCCGCGTGGTGTTGGCCCGTACGTCGGAGCCGCCCTGCTTTTCCGTCATGCCCATGCCCATGGTCAGGCCCGGCTTGTCGCGCCAGAGCCTGAGCGCGGGGTCGTAAGCGCGGCTGGACAGCCCCGGTCCCCAGTCCCGGTAGATGGCGGGGTTGTCCTTGAGCGCCGGCGTCACCGCGTAGGTCATGGAGATCGGGCACAGGACAGAGGGCTCCAGCTCGGTGAACAGCATGAACCCGGCCGCGCGCAGCAGGTGCGCGTGGCCCGTGGCCTGTTGCTCGGGCGAGAACGCGGTGCCGTGCAGCCCGGCGCCGACGGCCGCTCCCATGAGGGCGTGGTAGCTGGGGTGGAACTCGACCTGGTCGGTGCGGTGGCCGAAGCGGCTGTGCGTGCGCAACTGTGGCGTATGCACATTGGCCAGCCGCGCGTGCGTCTGCATTTCGGCACTGCCCACGGTGGCGCCCAGGGCGTGCAAGGGCGCTGTGTCCAGCGAAGGCGCATTGAACGCCAGCGCGGCGCGCATCGCCTGGTTGCCCTCGAACAGGTTGATGTCCACCAGCGGCTCAGGCTGGTTGAAGACCTCGTGCGTCGGGGCCATGGCCACCTCCTTCGGTCAGATCAGTTTCACCAGTTGCTTGCCGAAGTTCCTGCCCTTGAGCAGGCCCATGAAGGCCTCGGGCGCGGAAGCGATGCCCTGGGCGACGGTCTCGCGCGGGCGCAGCTTGCCCTGGGCCACCAGCGTGCCCAGTTCCTTGAGCGCGTCGGGCCAGACCTCCATGTGTTCGCTGACGATGAAGCCCTCCAGCCGGATGCGGTTGATCAGCAGCAGCGCGGGATTGCTCATGGGCAGAGGCTGGCCATCGTAGCCGGCGATCATGCCGCACAGGGCAATGCGGCCAAAGGCGTTCATGCGCAGCAGCACCGCGTCCAGCACCATGCCGCCGACGTTCTCGAAGTAGCCGTCGATGCCCTTGGGACAGACGTCCTTGAGCGCCTTCGCCAGCGAGTACATGTCCTTGTGCTGCCGGTAGTCGATGCAGGCGTCGAAACCCAGTTCCTCCACCGCGTACTTGCATTTCTCCGCCCCACCGGCGATGCCGACCGCGCGGCAGCCGCGCGCCTTGGCCAGGGCGCCCAGGGCACTGCCCACGGCACCGGTGGCGGCACTCACCACCACGGTCTCGCCCGGCTTGGGATCGATGATCTTCACCAGGCCGTACCAGGCCGTGACCCCGGGCATGCCGACGGCCCCCAGGTAGTACGACAGCGGGATGTGGGTGGTGTCCACTTTGCGCAGCGCGCCTGGCTGGGCGGCATCGACCACGGCGTATTCCTGCCAGCCTCCCATGCCCACCACCTGGTCGCCCGGCTGGAATTTGGCGCTGCGGGACTCCACCACTTCGCCCACGGTGCCCCCGATCATGACCTCGCCCAGGGCCTGGGAGGCGGCGTAGCTCTTGCTGTCGTTCATGCGGCCCCGCATGTACGGATCCAGGCTGAGGTAGTGGTGCCGCACCAGCACCTGGCCATCCGCCAACGGCGGCGTCTCGGTGCTGACCAGCTTGAAGTTGGCCACGGTGGCCTCGCCCTGGGGGCGGTTGTCGAGCAGGATCTGTCGGTTGGTGGGCATGTTCGTCTCCTAGTCGGTGGAAATGCGGTTGAGCGGCTGGGCGCTGCCGGGGCTGGTCGCCAGGCGTGGCATGAGCTTGAAGGTGCCGGTGGCCTGGGCGCACAGGCGGCCCTGGGCGTCGTGGATGGTGCCTTCCGTGAACACCAGGGTGGCGGTGCGGTGCAGCGTGCGGCCATGCGCACGCAGCGGCCCCTTGGCCGCGCGCATGAAGCTGGTCTTCATCTCGATGGTGACGGCGCCCAGCTCGGGCTGGGCCGAGCGCGCGGCGTGGGCCATGACCACGTCCAGCAGGGTCATGCTGGCGCCGCCGTGCACCACGTCGAAAGAGTTCAGGTGGTCGGGGCCGGGGTCGAAGCTGAGCTCGGCTTCACCGCCTTCGAACTTGTGGAGCTTGAAGCCGAGGTGCTCGACGAAAGGGATGCGTACGGAAAATTCCATGGGTCTGACAAGAGTTCCGTTCGTCCTGAGCCTGTCGAAGGACTTTTGTGAAGGGTGGGCAGGGGCTTCGACAGGCTCAGCCCGAACGGTGTTGGTTCAGTCCGAACGGTGTTGATTCGGCTCGAACAGTGTTGATTCGCCTCGAACAGTGGTCGGTTCCGTCCGAACGGTGTTTGCTCAGTCCGAACGGTGTGGGTTCAGCCGCCGGTGACGATGGAGACGCCGCCGTCCACCGCCAGCCACTGGCCGGTGATGTGCTTGCCGGCGTCCGAGGCATACAGCAGCGTGATGCCCTTGAGGTCCTCTTCATCGCCCAGCCGCCGCAGCGGCGCGTGCGCGGCCAGTTTCTCCTCGCCCATGGCCTTGAGCGTGCCCACGGTCATCTTGCTGGGGAAGAAGCCAGGGCAGATGGCGTTGACCGTGATGCCGTACTTGCCCCACTCGGCGGCCAGCGCGCGGGTGAAATTGATCACCGCCCCCTTGGAGGTGTTGTACGCGATGGTGTTCATGCCTGGCGGGTTGCCGCCCAGGCCGGCGATGGACGCCGTGTTGAGGATGCGCCCGCGCTTGCGGGCGATCATGCTGCGGCGCGCCACTTCCTGGCTGAGGATGAAATAGCTGCGCACGTTGAGGTTCATCACCTTGTCCCAGGCGTCCAGGGGATGTTCCTCCGCCGGCGCGCCCCAGGCTGCCCCCGCGTTGTTGACCAGGATGTCGATGTCGCCCATGCGCTGCAGGGTCTCGTCCACCAGCCGGCGGCAATCCTGTTCGTCCTGGCCGTCGGCCGCGACCCAGCGCGCGTCGATGCCAGCGGCCTGCAGCTCGGCCGTCGCCTGCTCCAGATCGGCCGCTTTGCGCGAGCTGATCATCACCCGCGCTCCCGCCTCGCCGAGGGCGTGCGCCATCTGCAGGCCCAGGCCGCGCGAGCCGCCGGTGACAAGGGCCGTGCGGCCCTTGAGGTCGAAAAGTTGCTGGACGGTACGGGTGCTCATGCACGTGTCTCCTGGTGGTCGATCTATGGGGATTCAGAATGCCTCTTCGGGCAGGGATGCGCAAGTCATGTCGCGCCGGCTCACCACCTGCAGCCAGGCGCCGGTCCTGGGCAACTCGTAGTGGAAGAAGAAGCGCATGGCGGCCAGGCGACCGGTGCGCGCGGCGCTCTCGGGGAGGGCCAGCGCGGCGAGCGCCACGTCCAGCCATGTCCAGGCCAGCACCGTGTGGCCAAAGGCCTGCAGGTAGGGCACGGCATTGGCCAGCGCCTCGCCAGGCTCCGCCGTGGCCCAGGCCGCCTTGGTCGCAGCGCCTATCTGGGCCAGAGCCTGACCCAGCGCGTTGGCGTGCGGCGCCAGATCGGGCTGGTGGATGGCGCGCTCGATGGTGCCGTTGATGCGCTGGGCGAGCAACTGCAGGCCGCGCCCGTTCTCCATCAGCACCTTGCGCCCCAGCAGGTCTATGGCCTGGATGCCGTGTGTGCCCTCGTGGATCATGTTCAGGCGGTTGTCGCGCCAGTACTGTTCCACCGGGAAGTCGCGCGTGTAGCCGTAGCCGCCGTGCACCTGGATGGCCAGGCTGTTGGCCTCCAGGCACCATTCGCTGGGCCAGCTCTTGGCGATGGGCGTGAGCACCTCCAGCAGCAGGCGCGCTTCGTCGGCGGCCGCTTCGTTGCCGGTGTGCTGCTCATCGACCAGGCGCGCGCAGTACAGCTCCAGCGCCAGCGCGCCCTCGCAATAGCTTTTCTGGGCCAGCAGCATGCGCTTGACGTCGGCGTGTTCGATGATGTGGCTCTGTGGCTGGCCCGGGTCCTTGCCGCCGGGGCCCACCGGACGGCCCTGCGGCCGGTTCTTTGCATAGTCGAGGCTGGCGTGGTAGCCCGCCATGCCCAGCATGGTGGCGGCCATGCCCACGCCGATGCGGGCCTCGTTCATCATGTGGAACATGCAGCGCAGGCCCTCGCCGGGCTGGCCGACGAGGTAGCCGATGGCGCCCGCGCTGCCGCGCACGGGGAACTTGCCCTCGCCGAAGTTGAGCAGCGTGTTGGTGGTGCCGCGCCAGCCGCATTTGTGGTTCAAGCCGGCCAGCGCCACGTCGTTGCGTTCGCCGGTGAGCCTTGCGTCGGCATCCACCAGCTTCTTGGGCACCACGAACAGCGAGATGCCCTTCACACCCGCCGGCAGCTTGCCGTCGGGGCCGGGAATCTTGGCCAGCACCAGGTGGACGATGTTCTCGGTGATCTCGTGCTCGCCGGCCGAGATCCACATCTTGTTCCCCTTGAGGCGAAAGCGCGGACCCAGCGGGTCGTCCATGAAGTCACCGCCATCGGGCACGGCGCGCGTGGCCACATCGCTCAGGCTCGACCCCGCCTGGGGTTCGGACAGGCACATGGTGCCCGACCAGCGTCCCGCGAACTCGTTGAGCGCGAACACGCGCCTTTGCGTCTCGGTGCCGTGCGCCATCAGCAGGTTGGCGTTGCCCACGGTGAGCATGCCCGCCCCGATGCTGACGGAGGCCATGGCAAAGAAGGCATTGGCCGCCGCCTCCACCGTGTACGGCAGTTGCATGCCGCCAATGTCGTGGTTCTGCGCAGCGCTGAGCATGCCGCTCTCGGCGTAGGCGGCCCATGCATCGTGCGTGGCCTGCGGCAGGGTCACGCGCTCACCGTCGAAGTGCGGCTCCTGCGTGTCCACGAGGCGGTTGAAGGGCGCGTACTTTTCGCGCGCGATGCGCTCGCAGGTGTCGAGCACGGCATCGAAGGTCTCGCGGCTGTGGTCGGCGAAGCGCTCGCGCTGCTGCAGCGACTGGACACCAAGCCAGTCGTACAGCAGGAAGTCGACGGTGGGGCGCAGGCTCATGGATTCTCCATCACGCAGACAGACAGCAAGGCGGCACCCGGTGTGCGGTCCGAGCCCAGGAAGCCATGGATCCGGCTCTGCCGGGGCACAGGCATGGCCCCTCCGGGAGTTTGTTGTGCGACCGCGCGACGCGCGGCATCACAACACTTCAAACACCCCGGCCGCGCCCATGCCGCCGCCAATGCACATGGTCACGCACACGCGCTTGGCGCCCCGGCGCTTGCCCTCGATGAGTGCGTGCCCGGTAAGGCGCTGGCCCGAGACACCGTAAGGGTGGCCGACGGCGATGGCACCGCCGTTGACATTGAGCCGATCGGCCGGGATGCCCAGCTTGTCGCGGCAGTAGATCACCTGCACGGCGAAGGCCTCGTTGAGTTCCCAGAGGTCGATGTCCGAGACTTTCAGGCCGAGCTTCTTGAGCACCTTGGGCACGGCGTAGACCGGGCCGATGCCCATTTCGTCGGGCTCGCAGCCAGCGACGGCAAAACCGAGGAAGCGGCCCATGGGCTTGAGGTTGTGGGACGCCGCGTACTGCTCGCTCACGACCACGCAGGCGCCCGCACCATCGCTGAACTGGCTGGCGTTGCCGGCGGAAATCACGCCACCGGGCAGCGCGGGCTTGATGCCGCTGATGCCCTCCTTGGTGGTGCCCTCGCGCAGGCCTTCGTCGGCGCTGACGGTCACTTTCCTGGTGATCAGGCCCAGGGTCTTGTCGGCTACGCCGGCCGTCACGGTGATGGGCGCGATCTCGTCGTTGAACTTGCCCGCCGCCTGCGCCGCGCAGGCCTTCTGCTGGCTGGCGGCGCCGTATTCGTCCATGGCGTCCCGCCCGATGCCGTAGCGCTTGGCCACCTGTTCGGCGGTCTGCAGCATGCTCCAGTAGATCTCGGGCTTCTTCTTGTCGAGGTCCAGGTCGCGCAGCATGTGCAGGTTCATCTCCTGCTGCACGCAGGAAATGCTCTCCACGCCGCCGGCCACGTACACATCGCCCTCGCCAGCGATCACGCGTTGCGCGGCCAGCGCAATGGTCTGCAGCCCGGAGGAGCAGAAGCGGTTGACGGTCATGCCGGAGACGCTGACGGGACAGTCGGCCATGAGGGCGATCTGGCGCGCGATGTTGGCGCCGGTGGCACCCTCAGGGTTGGCGCAGCCCATGATCACGTCCTCGACGGCGGCGGCCTCGACACCGGCGCGCCCCAGCGCGGCGCGCACGGCGTGGCCGCCGAGCGTGGCGCCATGGGTCATGTTGAAGGCGCCCTTCCAGCTCTTGGCCAGGGGCGTGCGGGCGGTGGAAACGATAACGGCGTTGCTCATGTGATTTCTCCTGGTTCGGTGCGCTGCATCAGCCGTTGAAGTTCTTGCCCTCGGCCACGAGCCGCTGGATCAGCGGCGCGGGTTCCCAGAACTTCGCGTCGTCGAGCGGGTTGCGCTGGAAGCGCTTCATGGCCTGGGCCACGTTGAACAGGCCGACCTCGTCGGCGTACTTCAGCGGGCCTCCGCGGTGCACCGGGAAGCCGTAGCCGAAGATGTAGACCACGTCGATGTCGCTGGCCTTGTTGGCAATGCCCTCTTCCAGGATGTGGGCGGCCTCGTTCACCAGCGAGAACACCAGGCGCTGCACGATTTCCTCGTCGGATATCTTGCGCGGCGTGATGCCCAGGCTCTTGCGGTGGTCGGCGATCATCTGCTCCACCTCGGCATTCGGGATGGCGTCGCGCTTGCCGGGCACGTAGTCGTACCAGCCCTTGCCGACCTTCTGGCCAAAACGGCCCTTCTCGCACAGCAGATCGGCGGTCTTGCTGTACTTCATGTCCGGGTGCTCCACGGCGCGGCGCTTGCGGATTGCCCAGCCGATGTCGTTGCCGGCCAGGTCGCCCATGCGGAACGGTCCCATGGCGAAGCCGAACTTCTCGATCGCACGGTCCACCTGCGCGGGCGTGCAGCCTTCGTCCAGCAGGAAGCCACCCTGGCGGCCGTACTGCTCGACCATGCGGTTGCCGATGAAGCCATCGCACACGCCGGAGACCACCGCGGTTTTCTTGATCTTCTTGGCCACGGCCATCACGGTGGCCATCACGTCCTTGGCGGTCTTCTCGCCACGCACCACCTCCAGCAGCTTCATCACGTTGGCCGGGCTGAAGAAATGCAGGCCGACCACGTCCTGTGGACGCTGCGTGAAGGCGGCGATCTTGTTCAAGTCCAGCGTGGAGGTGTTGGACGCCAGGATCGCGCCGGGCTTCATCACCTCGTCGAGCTTCCTGAACACCGCCTCCTTCACACCCAGGTCCTCGAACACCGCCTCGATCACGAGGTCGGCGTTGCGGATGTCGTCGTAGCTCAGCGTGGTCTTGAGCAGGCCCATGCGCTGGTCCAGCTTGTCCTGCTTGAGCTTGCCTTTCTTGACCTGGGCCTCGTAGTTGCCCCGCATCACGCCCACGCCGCGGTCCAGTGCCTCCTGCTTCATTTCAAGCATGACCACCGGAATGCCGGCATTGAGGAAGTTCATGGCAATGCCGCCGCCCATGGTGCCGGCGCCGATGACCGCCACGCTGGCGATCTCGCGCCGGGGCGTGTCCTCCGGAACGTCCGGGATCTTGCTCGCTGCGCGCTCGGCGGTGAACAGGTGGCGCAAGGCGCGGCACTCCGGCGTCCACATCAGGTTGATGAAGATCTCGCGCTCGAACAGCATGCCGTCGTTGAATTTCTTCTGCGTGGCCGCCTCCACCGCGTCCACGCACTTGGCCGGCGCGGGGAAGTTCTTGGCCATGCCCCTGACCATGTTGCGCGCGAACTGGAAGTAGGCATCGCCGTCCTTGTGCTTGCAAGGCAGGTTGCGCACCAGCGGCAATGCGCTGCCGTCGGCGTGTTTCGCCGCCACTTCCTTCGCCAGCGCAAGGGCCTCCTCGGCCAGTTTCTCCGGGCTGCTGGCGAGCTTGTCGAACAGCTTCTGGCCCGGCAGCATGGCCAGCATCTCGCTCTTGACCGGTTCGCCGCTCACGATCATGTTGAGGGCGGCCTCCACACCCAGCACGCGCGGCAGGCGCTGCGTCCCGCCGGCACCGGGGATCAGGCCCAGCTTGACCTCGGGCAGCGCCACGTTGCAGCCGGGCGCGGCGATGCGGTAGTGGCAGCCCAGCGCCAGTTCCAGCCCGCCGCCCATGGCCACGCTGTGCAGGGCAGCCACCACCGGCTTGCTGCAGTTCTCCACCGCCAGGATCACGCTCAGCAGATTGGGCTCCGCCAGGGCCTTGGGCGTGCCGAATTCCCGGATGTCGGCGCCACCGGAAAAGGCCTTGCCGCCGCCGGTGAGCACGACGGCCTTGACCGCCGGGTCCGCCTGCGCCTTCTCCAGGCCGGCCGTGATGCCCTGGCGCGTCGCCAGGCCCAGGCCATTGACCGGCGGGTTGTTCATGGTGATGACGGCCACATCGCCGTGGACCTGGTACTCAGCGGTCATGGAATCTCCTTCGTTGTGTCGGACGTTCTGAAAAAGAACGAGCGTTCGATTTTAAGGACTTGCTGCGGTGCCACAAGGGCCTCCTGTCGCGGCGGAGTCAAGGAGGCTTGCCAGCCCACAGGCATCGCCAGGGGCTCAGACCTCCAGCCACTCCTTGCGAGTGTAGGGATCGGCGCGCAGGCTGTCGGGCGTGCCCTGGAACACGATGCTGCCATGTCCCATGACCAGCGCGCGGTCGGAGATGCTCATGGCGATGGTCAGCTTCTGCTCGATCAGCAGCACGGCCACGCCGCGCGACTTGAGCTTCTGCAGGTACTGCCCCACCAGTTCCACGATCTTGGGCGCCAGGCCCTCGGTGGGCTCGTCGATGATGATCAGGTCGGGGTCGCCCATCAGGGTGCGGCACAACGTCAGCATCTGCTGCTCGCCGCCGGAGAGCACGCCCGCTTCGGTGTGCTGGCGCTCCTGGAGCCGGGGAAACATGGCGTACATGTCGTCGAAGGACCAGCGCGAGCCCTTGCCCTTGCCTTTCTGGCCCAGCATGAGGTTCTGGTGCACCGTGAGGCGGGGAAAGATGTCACGGTTCTCGGGCACGTGGCCTATGCCCAGGTGCGCGATCTCGAAAGGCTTGAGGCCGAGGATGTTGCGGCCCTTCCAGTCCACGCGGCCGCTGCCTTCGACCAGGCCCATGATCGCCTTGGCCGTGGTGGAGCGGCCCGAGCCGTTGCGCCCGAGCAGGGCCACGATCTCGCCGGGTTGCACCTGGAAGCTCACGCCGTGCAGGACGTGGCTCTTGCCGTAGTAGGCGTGCAGGTTTTCGATGTCCAGCATGGTGGTCAGTGCTCCGCGGTCTGCTGTGCCTCCAGGGAGCCCAGGTAGGCTTCCTGCACGCGGGCGTTGGCGCGCACCGCGTCCGGCGTGTCGAAGGCAATGACCTCGCCATACACCACGACGGCGATCCGGTCCGCCAGGCCGAAGACCACGCCCATGTCGTGCTCCACCGTCAGCAGCGTCTTGCCCACCGTCACTTCCCGGATCAGGTCGATGAAGCGGCTGGTCTCGCTCTTGCTCATGCCGGCCGTGGGTTCGTCCAGCAGCACCACGTGGGCGCCGCCGGCGATGGTGATGCCGATCTCCAGCGCGCGCTGCTCCGCATAGGTGAGGTTCATGGCCAGCACGTCGCGCTTGCGGTCCAGGTGGATCATGCGCATGAGCTCTTCGGCGCGGTCGTTGGCGTCGTCGAGGTCGGCCAGGAAGCGGAACAGCGTGTACTTGTAGCCCAGGCTCCAGAGCACGCCGCAGCGCAGGTTCTCGAACACGCTGAGCTTGGGAAAGATGTTGGTGATCTGGAAGCTGCGCGAGAGGCCCATGCGGTTGATCTCATAGGGCTTCTTGCCGTTAATGCGCCGGCCGTCGAGCAGCACGTCGCCACTGGTGGGTTCGAAGCGGCCGGAGATCAGGTTGAACAGCGTGGACTTGCCCGCCCCGTTGGGTCCGATGATGGCCACGCGCTCGCCAGGCCGCACCACCATGTTGGCGCCCCGGATGATCTCGGTCTTGCCAAAGCTCTTGCGCAGGTCGCGCAGCTCCAGCGCCGGTGTCTGTTGCTGGGTCATAGCGTCTCCCGCCGCTTGATTTCCTGTTCGATCTCCACCTGGATGTCGTGCCATTCGCGCAGGAACTGGCGCCGCGCAAGTTCGAACAGGCCCAGGCCGGTGAGCATCACGAACACGGCGCCAAACCAGCTCTGCGGGCTGCGCGCATTCAGCGTGGCGCCGAGGAAGCTCAACTCGTCGCCCAGCGCCGCGTTGAGCTGCAGGTGGTAGACCATTTCGATCATCGCGCCCGCCCCCACCAGCACCACCAGCGCCAGCAGGCCCAGCGCGAGGTAGCTGGTCCAGATGCGGCGCAGCATGCCGAAGGCGGCCACACGCACGTTCATCATCACCAGGCTGGCCACGCCGCCGGGTGCGTACATCACCATGAAGAGGAAGATCAGGCCCAGGTAGAGCAGCCAGGCCTTGGTGAACTCCGACAGCAGCACGAAGGCCAGCACCATGAGAATGCCGCCGATGATGGGGCCGAAAAAGAAGGTCGCGCCGCCCAGGAAGGTGAACAACAGGTACGCGCCCGAGCGGGCGCCGCCCACCACCTCGGCGGTGACGATCTCGAAGTTCAGCGCCGCCAGGCCGCCGGAGATGCCGGCGAAGAAGGCCGCGATCACGAACGCGATGTAGCGCACCACCTGGGTGTTGTAGCCCACGAACTCGACGCGTTCGGGGTTGTCCCGCACCGCGTTGAGCATGCGGCCCAGCGGCGTGCGGGTGAAGGCGAACATGAGCGCCGTGCAGACGAAGGTGTAGAGGGCGATCAGGTAATAGAGCTGGATCTGCGGACCGAAGCTGATGCCCAGCGGCCGCGCGCCAGTGACGCGGTTGCCGGCGATGCCGCCCTCGCCACCGAAGAACTCGGGGAACATCAGCGACATGGCGTACACCAGCTCGCCGATCCCCAGCGTGATCATGGCAAAGGGCGTGGCCGCCTTCTTGGTGGTCACCCAGCCGAACACGAGCGCGAACGCCATGCCCGCGAAGCCACCCACGATGGGAATGAGGCTGACCGGGACCGGCCACTGGCCGGCGCTCACGATGTTGAGCGTGTGGATGGCCAGGAAGGCACCCAGGCCGGAGTACACCGCATGGCCGAAGCTGAGCATGCCGCCCTGCCCCAGCAGCATGTTGTAGGACAGGCAGACGATGATGGCGATGCCCATCTGGCTGAGCATGGTCTGGCTCAGGCTGCTGGTGAACACCAGCGGCGCGACCGCGAGGAGCAGGGCGAACAGGCCCCAGACGATCCAGCGGCCCACGTTGAAGGGCTTGAACTGGTAGAACTGTTGCGCGGCCATGTTCAACCCTCCCGCGTACCGAGGAGGCCGCGAGGCCGGAAGATGAGAATCAGCACCAGCAACACGTAGGGCAGGATGGGGGCGATCTGGCTGATCTTGAGCTTCCACAGTGCCCAGCCGAAGGTCTCAGGCGTGAGCGTGAGGCCGATCACCCGGGCCAGATCGACCAGCGCCTTGTCGATGCCGACGGCGAAGGTCTGGATGATGCCGATCAGCAGTGAAGCCACGAAAGCGCCCGAGAGCGAGCCCATGCCGCCGACCACGACCACCACGAAGATCACCGAGCCCACGGTCGCCGCCATACCCGGTTCGGTCACGAAGGCGTTGCCGCCGATCACCCCAGCCAGGCCCGCCAGCGCCGCTCCGCCGCCAAAGACCAGCATGAACACGCGCGGCACGTTGTGCCCCAGCGTCTCCACGGTCTCCGGGTGGGTCAGCGCGGCCTGGATCACCAGCCCGATGCGCGTGCGCGTGAGCAGCAGCCAGATGGCGATGAGCATGAGCACCGCGACCAGCATCATGAAGGCCCGGTACGTCGGGAACTGGGTGTCGAACACCGTGAACAGCGGGCCCGAAAGCTCGGCCGGCACCCGGTAATCCACCGAACTCGTGCCCCAGACGAGTTGCACCATCTCCAGGATGATGAAGCTCAGGCCAAAGGTGATCAGCAGCTCGGGCACGTGGCCGAACTTGTGCACGCGGCGCAGGCAGTACTTCTCGAACAGTGCCCCCAGCACGCCCACCAGCAACGGAGCCACCACCAGCGCCGGCCAGAAACCGACGAAGCTCGTCGTGCTGTAGGCGAAATAGGCACCCAGCATGTAGAAGCTGGCGTGCGCGAAGTTGAGCACGCCCATCATGCTGAAGATCAGGGTCAGGCCCGAACTCAGCATGAACAGCAGCAGCCCGTAGCTCAGCCCGTTGAGCAGGAAGATGGTGAAGAATTCCATGAGGTGCGCAGCCAGTGGAAACAGAAAAACGCGTTCACCCGGATCGTATCGAGGGTTCCAGGGGCTTCGACAGGCTCAGCCCGAACGGTGGAGTGGCGACACCCTTGCGACAGGGGCCGCATGAATCAGACCCCACCACCCCAAGCCACCCAGCGAGCGCAGCGACGCGCCCCCAAGGACGGCAAGGATCAGACCCCACCACCCCAAACCACCCAGCGAGCGCAGCGACGCGCCCCCGAGGACGGCAAGGATCAGACTCCACCACCCCAAGCCACCCAGCGAGCGCAGCGACGCGCCCCCAGGGGCGGCAAGGGTCCGGCTTCGCCGGCCCGAGTCGCCGTCCCCCCTCCCAGCGCCGCAGGCGCGTCAGAGAGGGGGGAAGCCGCGCAGCGGCGCAGGGGGGAGTCCCTTTCAAGACGGCCGCTTCATCTGGCAGCTCGTGGGCGTGCTGGCCACATAGGGGTCCATCTGCTTGATGGGCACGAAGGTGTAGCCCGTGTTCTCCACGCTGTAGCGGTTCTTGGCGTCCACCTTCTGCCACTTGGTGACGAACATGGACTGCTGGAGTTGGTGGTCGGTCTTGCGCATGGTCACCTCGCCCGCGAAGCTTTTCACCGAGAGGCCTTCCAGTGCCTTGGCCACCTGCACCGGGTTGGTGCTCTTGGCCTTGGCCATGGCCGCGCCGAGCAGGTTGATGCCGTTGTAGGTGGCGAAGGTGTAGTAGTCGTCGTTGAACTTTTTCTTGAAGGCCGCGGCCATCTGGCCGATCTCGCCGGTGTGGTTGGCGTGGCCGTAGGCGATCACGTAGACCTCGCCTTCGCCGCCGGCCGCCAGCGCGGTGGGCGTGCCGGTGACCTGGGAGTAGTAGGTGTACATGGGCAGCTTGAGGCCGGCGTCGTTCAAGGCCTTGACGAACAGCGTGAGGTCGGCGCCCCAGTTGCCGGTGACGATGGTGTCGGCGCCGGACTGCTTGATCTTGGCGACATAAGGCGCGAAGTCCTTGACCTGCCCGATCGGGTGCAGGTCTTCGCCGACGATCTTCACGTCAGGCCGCTTGCGCGCGATGCCTTCCTTGAAGTACTTGGCCACCTGCTGGCCGTGCGAGTAGTTCTGGTTGAGCAGGTAGATGTTCTTGACCTTGGGCTGGTCCTTCATGAAGGTGGTCAGCGCCTCCATCTTCATGGTGGTGTCGGCATCCAGGCGGAAATGCCAGTAGTCGCATTTCTCGTTGGTCATGGCCGGGTCCACGGCCGCGTAGTTCAGGTAGATGACTTCCTTGCCCGGGTTGCGTTCGTTGTGCTTGGCCACGGCATCCAGGATGGCCAGCCCGGCGCCAGAGCCGTTGCCCTGCGTCACGTAGCGAAAACCCTGGTCGATGGCGGCTTTGAGCGTGTTCAGGCTTTCCTGTGGCGAGCCCTTGTTGTCGAAGCCAACCACCTGAAAGGTCACGCCGGCTGGGTTCTTGGCTCCGGAGAGCTGCTCGGCGGCAAACTGCCAGCTCTTGAGCTGGTTCTGCCCCACGTTGGCGAACGGACCCGAGAGGGGATCCATGAACGCGATCTTGACGGTTTCGCCCTTCTGGGCGTGAGCCGCCACTGCGCAAGCCAGCAGCGAGGCAACGGTAAGGCTCTTGACGGCGAAGTGCATGTCTGTCTCCAAGGTGTGGTTGGGGGAAGCGACGGACAGCTTACAAGTCCCCCCCGGCACCACACTCAGGGATAGCCCCTACGGGCTATCGCCTGGGAGACTGCTCTCAGACTATTGAGGCCTCAAATACCGGGCAACACGTAGTCCTTGAGCTGCTCGCGCAGCACCATCTTCTGCATCTTGCCGGTGGCGCCCAGCGGAATGGCGTCGACGAACACCACGTCGTCGGGCACCTGCCATTTGGCGATCTTGCCTTCGTAGAAGGCCAGGAGTTGCTCGCGCGTGAGGTCCGCGCCGGGCTTCTTCACCACCACCACGATGGGGCGCTCGTCCCATTTGGGGTGTTTCATGCCGATGCAGGCCGCCATCGCCACCCCCGGGTGGGCCATGGCGATGTTCTCGACATCGATGGAGCTGATCCACTCGCCACCGGACTTGATCACGTCCTTGCTGCGGTCGGTGATCTGCATGAAGCCGTCGGCATCGATGGTGGCCACATCGCCGGTGGGGAACCAGCCATGCCCGGCGGCGTCGCGGCGCAGCGGGTCGCCGCCTTCGCCCTTGAAGTAACTGGCCACGATCCATGGCCCACGCACCAGCAGGTCGCCGTAGGCCTTGCCGTCCCAGGGCAGTTCCTCCCCGGCGTCGTTGACGATCTTCATGTCCACGCCAAAAATGGCGCGCCCCTGCTTGAGACGCACCTTGAGCTGTTCGGCCGCCGGCAGCGCGAGCTGCGCGTTCTTGAGCGTGCACACCGTGCCCAGCGGGGACATCTCGGTCATGCCCCATGCGTGCAGCACCTCCACGCCGTACTGGTCGTTGAAGGCGTTGATCATGGCCGGCGGGCAGGCCGAGCCGCCGATGACGGTGCGGTTGAGCGTGCTGAACTTCAGGCCGCCGGCCTGCAGGTGGCCGAGCAGCATCTGCCAGACCGTGGGCACGCCAGCGGCCATGGTGACCTTCTCCGACTCGATCAGTTCATAGACCGACTTGCCGTCCAACGCCGGCCCCGGGAACACCAGCTTGCAACCCACCGCCGCCGCCGAATACGGCAGGCCCCAGGCATTGACGTGGAACATGGGCACCACCGGCAGCACGCTGTCGCGCGCGGACAGGCCCATGGCGTCGGGCAGCGCGGCCCCAAAAGCGTGCAGCAGCGTGGAGCGGTGCGAATACAGCGCGGCCTTGGGGTTGCCGGTGGTGCCGCTGGTGTAGCACATGCTGGAAGCGCTGTTCTCGTCGAATTCGGGCCAGTGGTAGGTGTCGGCGCGCTCGCCGATCCAGCCCTCGTAGCTGTGCAGGCCGGGTATGCCGCTGTCGGCGGGCAGCGCGGCGGCATCGCACAGGGCGATCCAGTGCTTGACCGTGGGGCAGCGCGCGGCCACGGCCTTGACCAGCGGCAGGAAGCTCATGTCGAAGCAGAGCGCCTGGTCCTCGGCGTGGTTGACGATCCAGACCAGTTGGTCCGGGTGCAGGCGTGGATTGAGCGTGTGCAGCACGCGGCCGGTGCCGCTCACGCCGAAGTACAGCTCCAGGTGGCGGTAGCCGTTCCACGCCAGCGTGGCCACGCGGCCACCCATGGGGATGTCCAGGCTGTCCAGCGCGTTGGCCACCTGGCGGGAGCGGCGAGCCACCTCTTTCCAGGTGCTGCGGTGGATGTCGCCTTCGACGCGGCGGGACACGATCTCCCCGGCGCCGTGGTGCCGCTCGGCGTGCACGATCAGCGAGGAAATCAGGAGGGGTTGGCTCTGCATCTGGCCCAGCATGGGAAATCTCCTTGTGTTTCTGACTTGAAGCGGGCTTTGCGCCCACCCGGTCATCATGCCCCAGTCCCAGGGCCCGATCCAGCCGCGCGGACCCGGATAGCCCGTCGGCCAGTGGGTACAAGTCGTCTCGGTGACAATGACCCCATGAGCCTGTCCACCCTCACCTGGACCCACCGGTTCGCCGGACTCGGCCCGGCCTTCTTCACCGAACTCCAGCCCACCCCCCTGCCCTCGCCCCACTGGGTCGGGCGCAGCCGCGCCATGGCGCGTGAACTGGGCCTGCACGAAGACGGCTTCATGGACAGCGACGAAGCCTTGCAGGCTTTCAGTGGCAACCGCGTGCTGCCCGGCATGCGGCCATTGGCCAGCGTCTACAGCGGACACCAGTTCGGCCACTGGGCCGGCCAGCTCGGTGATGGCCGGGCCATTTTGCTGGGTGAGCTGCCCGGCCCGCACGGGCCGCTGGAGATCCAGCTCAAGGGCGCTGGCCTCACACCCTACTCGCGCATGGGCGACGGCCGCGCCGTTCTGCGCAGTTCCATCCGCGAGTTCCTCTGCAGCGAGGCCATGCACGCGCTGGGTATTCCCAGCAGCCGCGCGCTGTGCGTCACCGGCTCGCCCGCGCCGGTCTACCGCGAACAGGTCGAAACCGCCGCCGTGGTCACGCGCGTGGCGCCCAGCTTCATCCGCTTCGGCCACTTCGAGCACTTCGCCCACAGCGACCAGCATGCGCAGTTGCGCGCCCTGGCGGACTTCGTCATCGACAACTTCTACCCGGTGTGCCGCGACATGGACGGTAACCCCTACGCGGCGCTGCTGGAGGCCGTGAGCGCGCGCACCGCCGAAACCCTGGCGCAATGGCAGGCCGTGGGCTTCTGCCACGGTGTGATGAACACAGACAACATGAGCATCCTGGGCCTGACCATCGACTACGGCCCGTTCCAGTTCCTGGACGCCTTCGACCCCGGCCACATCTGCAACCACTCCGACACCGGCGGGCGCTACGCCTACAACCGCCAGCCCAACATCGCCTACTGGAACCTGTTCGCCCTGGGCCAGGCCCTGCTGCCCCTGATGGACGACCCGCAGCAGGCGCTGGAAGCGCTGGAGCCGTACAAGACCCTGATGCCGGCGGCGCTGCAACGCCGCATGGGCGCCAAGCTCGGCCTGTCCGACGTGCAGGACGGCGATGCCGTGCTGACCGAAGACCTCATGAAACTCATGGCGCGCGACGCGGTGGACTTCACCATCTTCTGGCGCCGCCTGAGCCATGCAGTGGCGGATGTGTCCGTCTCACCAGCCGCCGCCTCTGCTCCCGCCGTTCGGGCTGAGCCTGTCGAAGCCCCTCTGCACGCGGTGCGCGACCTCTTCCTGCAGCGCGAAGCCTTCGATGCCTGGGCGGTGCGCTGGCGCCAGCGCCTGCTCGCTCAGCCCGGCTTCGACGCCGCCGCCACCGGCGCGCGCATGCTGCGCACCAACCCCCAGGTGGTGCTGCGCAACCACCTGGGCGAGCTCGCCATCCGCGCCGCCCGGGAGGGTGACTTCGCGCCGCTCGCCCGCTTGCAGAATGTGCTGGAGCAACCATTTGAAGCACTGCCCGGCCACGAGGACCTGGCCGATTTCCCGCCGGACTGGGCACGGCAGATCGAGATCAGCTGTTCGTCCTGACGGACCGCAGAAAGGAGATTCCATGACCTTCCCCATCCAGAAGACCGATGCCGAATGGCGCGAGGTGCTCGCCGCCAAAGGGGCCGAACCGCGCGCCTTCGAGGTGACGCGCCAGGCCTTCACCGAGCGCCCGTTCAGCGGCAAGTTCGAACAGGTCTGGGCCGATGGCAGCTACCACTGCATCTGCTGCGGCAACCTGCTGTTCGACGCCCAGACCAAGTTCGATGCCGGCTGCGGCTGGCCCAGCTTCTCGCAGGCGGTGCCCGGTGCCATCACCGAACTGGTGGACCGCAGCCACGGCATGGTGCGCGTGGAAACCGTCTGCAGCCAGTGCGGCGCGCACCTGGGCCATGTGTTCGAGGACGGCCCCGAGCCCACCGGTCTGCGCTACTGCATGAACTCCGCCGCCCTCGAACTCCAGCCCAGCAAGGACAACACGCCATGAAAGCCCAGAACGTTCTCGAGACCATCGGCCGCACGCCCCACATCCGGCTTCAGCGCCTGTTCGCCGGCGCCACGCAGCAGGTGTGGATCAAATCCGAGCGCAGCAACCCCGGCGGCTCGATCAAGGACCGCATCGCCCTGGCCATGGTGGAAACGGCCGAACGCAGCGGTGCGCTCAAGCCCGGCGGGACCATCGTCGAACCGACCTCGGGCAACACCGGCATCGGCCTGGCCATGGTGGCCGCGGTCAAGGGCTACAAGCTCATCCTGGTGATGCCCGACAGCATGTCGGTCGAACGCCGCCGCCTCATGCTGGCCTACGGCGCCAGCTTCGACCTCACGCCGCGTGAAAAGGGCATGAAGGGCGCCATCGCGCGCGCCGAAGAGATCGTCGCCAGCACGCCCGGTGCCTGGATGCCGCAGCAGTTCAACAACCCGGCCAACGTGGCTGTGCACGTCCAGACCACCGCCGAGGAAATCGCCGCCGACTTTCCGGAGGGCATCGATGTGCTCATCACCGGCGTCGGCACGGGCGGACACATCACCGGCTGTGCGCGCGTGCTCAAGGCGCGCTGGCCACGCCTGAAGGTGTTCGCCGTCGAGCCGGCCGCCTCTGCGGTGATCTCCGGCGGCAGCCCCTCGCCGCACCCCATCCAGGGCATAGGCGCCGGGTTCATCCCGGACAACCTGGACCGCTCTGTGCTGGACGGCGTGATCCAGGTCGATGCCGAGCCAGCGCGCGAGATGGCGCGCCGCAGCGCCCGAGAGGAAGGCCTGCTGGTGGGCATCTCCTCCGGCGCCACCCTGGCCGCCATCGCCCAGAAACTGCCCGAACTGCCGGCCGGCGCCGTGGTGCTGGGCTTCAACTACGACACCGGCGAGCGCTACCTGTCCGTGGACGGCTTCCTTCCCACCTGACGCCATGAAGAAACTGCAAGACATCCGCCTGTCCATGCTCGACCTGGTCGCCGTGCGCGAAGGCGGCACCGTGGCCGACGCGCTGGCCATCGCGCTGCGCACCGCGCAGCACGCCGAGTCCCTGGGCTTCACCCGCTACTGGCTCGCCGAACACCACAACATGAGCGGCATCGCCAGTTCGGCCACTGCGGTCCTGGTCGGCCACATAGCGGGCGGCACCCGTCGCATCCGCGTGGGATCGGGCGGCATCATGCTGCCCAACCATGCGCCGCTGGTGGTCGCGGAGGCCTTTGGCACACTGGCCGAGCTCTACCCCGGTCGCATCGACCTGGGCCTGGGCCGCGCACCCGGCACCGACCCCATGACCATGCGGGCACTGCGCCGCGACCGCGTGGAAACCGAAGCCGACTTTCCACGCGACGTGGCCGAGCTGCAGCAACTGCTGGGCCCCGCCCAGCCCGGCCAGCGTCTGGTGGCCAACCCAGGCGCAGGCACCCAGGTGCCGATCTGGCTGCTGGGCTCCAGCCTGTTTTCCGCGCAACTGGCCGGCGAAATGGGCCTGCCCTACGCCTTCGCCTCGCATTTCGCGCCGCGCCTGCTGCTGCCGGCACTGGAGATCTACCGCAACCGCTTCCGGCCCTCGGCGACGCTGGACAAGCCTTATGCCATCGTGGGCGTGCCGCTGGTGGCCGCGCCGACCGACGAAGAGGCCGAATTCCTGGCCAGCAGCACCTACCAGCGCGTACTGGGCATCCTCACCGGCCGCCGGGGCCTGCTGCCACCGCCTGTGGAAGGCTTCATGCGGGGCCTGCACCCGCAGGAGCGCGCCGGCATCGCCGACTTCCTGGCCGCCGCGGTGATCGGCGGGCCGCAGACCGTGCGCGAGGGCCTGGGGGAAATAGCGCAGGCCACCGAGGCCGACGAATTCATCATCGTGAGCGACGTGTTCGATCCTGCGCTGCGCCTGCGCTCCATGAGCATCACCGCCGAGGCCATGGCCCCACGGCCGGCGCCGGCGGTGCTGGCCACGACCTGAGGTTCAGGCTCCGCCGCGCACCAGCCGCATCACCTCTCCTGCATCCAGCGTGGCCGCTTTCTGCTGGATCTGCGGCAGGTACTGAGCCTGCATCTGTCTGGCCGGCCCCAGCAGGTCCTGGAAAGTCTGGCGCAGCAGTTCGGTGCTCATCACGCGCCCTCCAGCGTAGTAGCGCTTGGCCACCTGCCCCAGGGCGTAGGTGGTGGCGAAGGAGAACGCCATGCCCGTGGCGGCACCGCCCAGGCGCCCCACCGTGCGCCCGGCGGCTTTGCCCAGCAGGCCACCCAGCAGCTTGCGGCCGAACTGCTCCAGGTACTGCGAGGTCAGGCCCACACCGGCCGCGGCGATGAACTCGCGGATATGGCCCTGGTCCAGCTCCACGCCATGGGCCTTGCCGATGGCATAGACCATCTTGATCTGCAGCGGAATGATGGCCATGGAAGCCCAGGACTGCGGCAACAGCTCCAGCGCGCCGTTGAGCAGCGCGTGGTTGAGGATGGATCGGTCCAGTTCGGCATCGCGCACGGCGGAGGGCGAGGCCGCCGCCGTGGCGGGCACGTTCGTGGACAGGGGCGCCTGCGCGGCCTGCACCACGGCCTCGGCCTCGCGCTCGAAAGACGCCGTCTCGGCAGCGCCCAGTTGCAGACGGGCCTTGAGGTCGGCGAGAAAAGCCGTCTCGGCGGGCGTCTGGGCGCCATCGGCGTCGCAGACGCAGACCGCCATCTCGTAGGCCAGTTGGCGCTGCCCGGCATCGGCGAGCCCGGCCGCCGCGTCCGCCAGGGAAACGCGCTTGAGCAGCACATCCTGGTACAGGCGGGCCAGTCCGGCGCCACCGCTCTCCTGCCCCAGCGATTCGGCGATGCGCCGGATCGATTCGCGCTCGGCGTCGGCCTTGTGGCCATCGGCAAAGGCCGCCAGCAGGGCGATGGTGATAATGGACTGGTGTTCCTGGGCATTCATCGGCGGGTGGTCCTTGGGTAGACGGGTGAAAGACAAGACGCCCATTGCAGAGTGGCCGGGCCGCGTCCGAGTTCCGCGCGGCCGAACACGGATAATCCGGCCATGCGTTTCCTCATCGACTTTTTCCCCATCGCGCTGTTCGTGGCGGCCTACAAGATGGCGAACATCTACGTCGCCACCGGCGTGCTCATGGCCGCCACCGTGCTGCAGACCGGGCTGATCTACGCCATCGACCGCAAGCTGCAGACCCTGCACAAGGTGACGCTGGTGCTGGTGCTGGTGTTCGGCGCCCTCACCCTCTTCCTGCAGGACGAGCGTTTCATCAAGTGGAAGCCGACCGTGCTCTACGCCAGCATGGCCATCGTGCTCGCGGCGGCGCTCTGGATCTGGAAAAAGAACTTCCTGCAGATCCTGCTGGGCAGCCAGCTCAAGCTGCCCGAGCCGGTCTGGGCGCGGCTGACGGTGGCCTGGGTCGCGTACTTTCTGTTCATGGCCGCTATCAACGCCTACGTCGCAGCCTACTTCTCCACTGAATTCTGGGTCGACTTCAAGCTCTGGGGCTACATCTTCCCGGTGCTCTTCATCGTCGGCCAGGGTCTCTACATCGCTCGGCACATCAAGGATGAGCCGGCGCAGAAGCCATGACGACGGTCACCGCCGCCGCCATCGAGGCCCGGCTGCGCGAGGTCTTGTCGCCCACGCAACTGGAGGTCATCGACGAAAGCGCCGCGCACGCGGGGCACGCGGGCTCGAACGGCCTGGGCCACGGCACCCATTTCCGGGTGCGCATCGGGGCCAGCGCCTTTGCCGGCAAGAGCCGGGTGGCGCAGCACCGGCTTGTGTATGATGCCCTGCGCGCTTTCACGGACGCCGGCCTGCATGCCCTGGCCATCGAAATCCGTGCCTGACCGACCCCACATGCTCCATCCAGCGCCCGCGCGGGCAACGTTCTGATACCAGTTCGCCGAACCCGGTCCCGCAGCGCGGCTCCAATCCCCTTTTCACTCCGAGGAACACCATGAAATTGACCCTGTCGGCCCTGACCGCGGCTGTGCTGATCACGACCGCGACGGTGGCGTCGGCCCAGAACGTGGCCATCGTCAACGGCAAGGCCGTGCCCATTGCCCGGCTCAACGTGCTGGCCGACCAGATCGCCGCCACCGGCCGCCCTGTCGATGAGGCCGTGCGTGAACAGCTCAAGGACGAGGTCATCCTGCGCGAGATCTTCATGCAGGAGGCGCAGAAGCGCGGCGTGGGCACCAGCAAGGCGTTCAAGGACCAGATGGAGCTGGCCCGCCAGACCATCATGATCCGCGCCCTGTTCACCGATTTCCAGACCAAGAACCCGGTGACGGACGCGGAGATCAAGGCCGAGTACGACCAGATCGTCGCGGCCAACAGTGGCAAGGAGTACCGTGCCCGCCACATCCTGGTCGAGAAGGAAGACGAGGCCAAGGCCATCATCAAGGCCCTCAAGGGCGGTGCCAAGTTCGAGGACATTGCCAAGAAGCAGTCCAAGGACCCCGGCTCCGGCGCCAACGGAGGCGACCTGGACTGGGCCGCGGCCGCCAGCTTCGTACCGGAATTCTCCGAGGCCATGGTCAAGCTGGAGAAGGGCCAGCTCACCCAGGAGCCGGTGCAGACCCAGTTCGGCTGGCACGTCATCCGCGTGGACGACGTGCGCGCCGCGCAGATCCCCAACCTGGACGATCTCAAGCCTCAGCTCACCCAGCAGTTGCAGCAGAAGAAGCTGCGCGACTTCCAGGAAGGTCTGCGCGAGAAGGCCAAGATCCAGTAATCCCCCTGTTTCAAGGGTGTGAAGCGCGGCTTGGCCGCGTTTTTTTTTTGCAACAACCCTTTACATTGGTAGCATTCGGCGTTCGTACCCCTAGGGGGTGTTTATCGAACCGGGAGGTGTGATGTTGCCGAGTGCCAGTGTGCTGCGCCGGATTCTCTGGCCCAAACAGGCTTCGATGTTCGTGATCATCGGCGGCGCGGCCGGCCTGATCGGCGACATGACGAGCTTCTTCGCCTCGTTCATCTCGCCACCGATCCTGGCCGTGCTCTTCCTGGCCGCAGCGCTGGCCACCGCCTGGGTCTGCTTCAACAAGGCGGCCGACGTGGATGTGGCCAACGCCTCGGCCGTCGAGAGCGTGGTGGAATGCGGTGCCTGCGATGCGCTGCGCTTCAGTCTTTTCGCCGCCGTGGCCTTCGGCCTGTTCATGCTGATCGGCCAGGGGCAGTCGGCGACCGAGACGGTGGGCGAAAAGCTCGGCCTCATCCAGAAAGACGTGGCCGAAATCTCGGGCAACGTGCGCCAGCTCACCGACATGACCCAGTCGCAGCGCATACGGTCCAACCCCAAGACGGCGGAGGACTATTTTGCGAACGCCTGGATCTACTCGAACATCCAGCGCGACCAGTCCAAGGCCCATGCCTCGCTGGTGGAGATGTACGGGCGCTTTGGCCCGCGCAAGCTCGATGCGGCCGAGCTGTTCTTCAGCACGGGCCGCGAACTCAAGGGGCGCAACGAACTCATCACGCAGATGGCGCAGATTGCCGAGCAGCGGAAGGACGCCACCTTGCTGGTGGTGGCCGCGCGCAATGCGGCCACCGACGAAGACAGCGCACGCTTGAACACGCGGGCCCGCGAGCTCGACCCGGACCTGCCCTTTGCCTGGTGGGACGTCCAGCAGATGGGCCGCAAGACCGTGCGCGCCACGCCGGACCCCGTCGCGCAGTCGGCCATGATCCAGCGCCAGGTGGACGACCTCAAGGTGTTCCTGCAGCGGATGGGTGACCAGCCGGCTGGCCGCTACTTCTTCCTGCCCCAGTACCAGGGCGACCACGAGATGCTGGCGCGCCAGACCCTGACCAACTTCGAGTCCACGCTCAAGACCTACGAGCGCATCCTGAAGAGGCAAGCGCCGGCGAACTGAGCGCAGGCCTCAGCTCGCTGTCGCCAGGATCACGTCGGAGGCCTTGACCAGGGCGGTCACGGCCTTGCCCGGCGCCAGCGCGAGTTCGGCCACCGCGTCCTGCGTCACGATGGCCACCACCTCCAGGCCGTCGGCGGTGCGCAGGGTCACTTCCGCGTTCACCGCACCCGGCTTGATGGCCGCAACCTCGCCGTCGATGCGGTTGCGCGCCGACACCCGCGCGCCTTGCAGGTCCGTGGCCAGGATCACGGACGAGGCCTTGATCAGCACCACCGCCGCCTGCTGCGTCCTCAGCCCGAGCGCGAGCGTGCTCTCGCGGGTGATGATGGCCGCCAGGCGCTGGCCGCCGGGCAAGGTGACCTCGACCTCGTCATTGACGGCACCCGAACGCACCGCCGTGACCGTCCCTATCCACTGGTTTCTTGCGCTGGTCTTCATGTTCAACACCTTCAGCAGAGAGAAATCCTGGTCCAGGTCCATCGCTTCCTGACCGAGCAACTGGACGAAGCGCTGGTGCACCGCGTCCACCATCTCGTAGCGTTCGATCAGGCGCCGGCCGTGCTCGGTCAGGCGCGTGGAGCCACCGCCTCGCCCTCCCACAGCGCGCGCTATCAGTGGCTGGCGCGCGCGTTCGTTCATGTGGTGGATGGCGTCCCACGCGGCCTTGTAGCTCATGCCGAAGGCCTTCGCCGCCTGGGTGATGGAGCCGTGCTTCTCCACCGCGCGCAGCAGCGCCACCCGGCCATGACCGCCCAGGGACTCTCCTCCCACGGACAGCCAGATCGATCCCTGCACGTCTACCCGCTGCGCGCCCTTTGGTCCTCTGTGTGCCATGCCAGTGCCTGCTCCTTGTTGCCGGGCCAGGATACCAGCGGCTATGCCTGCAACTCGTCGTGCCGGCCCGGGCCCTCGACCACCCGCCCCGCTTCGATGAACACCACCTGCTCGGCCAGCCGACCGACGTCGTCGTCGTCGTGGGTGATCAGCAGCAGCGGCAGCCCCAACTGGGTCTGCAGGTCCCGGAGTTCGTCGCGCAGGCGTTCGCGCAGGCGCTTGTCCAGCGCGGCAAAGGGTTCGTCGAGCAGCAGCGCGGTCGGCTCGGTGACCAGGGCCCGGGCCAGCGCGGTGCGCTGCCGCTGGCCGCCGGAGATCTGGTGCGGGTAGTGTCCTGCGATCGCCTCCAGATGGAACGAAGCCATCCAGCGCGCCACGCGAGGGTCATCCACCGCCTTGCCCGGGTTGCGCAAGCCCTTGCGCAGCGCGAAGGCCACGTTCTGGATGACCGTGAGGTGCGGGAACAGCGCATAGTCCTGGAACACATAGGCCAGGTGCCGCTGCTGCGGCGAGGTGTGCACGCCGCGGTCGGTGTCGCACAGCAGCCGGCCGGCCACGGCGATGCGGGCCTGGTCCGGCGCGACGATGCCGGTGATCATGCGCAGCGTCTGCGTCTTGCCCGCGCCCGACGGCCCGAACAGCACGACGCGCTGCGCGGCGGTCTGGAAACCCACATCGAGCTCGAAGCGCGAGGTGCCCTGGCGCAGGATCTTGCGCACCTGGACGTCCCAGGTGAGCGCGGTCGTGGTGGCTTGTGCGATGGCGTGGAACATCGTCAACCCCTACCGGCGACGCGTCCGGGCACCAGGCGCCCGGCGCTCAGCAGCACCGCGATGCAGGTCACCGAGGTCACGGCAACCAGGAAGTTGGCGGTGCTGTCCTGGCCCGCCTGCACGGCTTCGTAGACCGCGATAGACAGGGTCTGGGTCTTGCCGGCGATGCTGCCGGCCACCATCAGCGTGGCGCCGAACTCGCCCATGGCACGGGCAAACGAGAGCAGCAGGCCAGCCAGGATGCCGCGCCACGCCAGCGGCAGCGATACCCGGAAGAAGACCGCCCATTCGTTGACGCCCAGGGTGCGCGCAGCGTCCTCCAGTTGCGGGTCCACGGTTTCAAACGCGGCGCGCGCGGCCTTGAAAACCAGCGGAAAGGACACGATGGTGGCGGCGATGATGGCGGCCTCCACGGTGAAGATGAGGCGGATGCCGAAGTGCTGGAGCAGCCAGGCGCCCAGCACGCCGTTGCTGCCGATGACCACCAGCAGGTAGTAGCCCAGCACGGTGGGCGGCATGACCATGGGCAGGGTCAGCGCCGCGTCCACCAGGTCCCGGCCGGGAAAGCGCCAGCGCGCCATGGCATAGCCCACGCCCACGCCCAGCAGCAGGTTGAGCGCGGTGGCCCAGCCGGCCACCTTCAATGTGAGGGCGAGTGGGACCCAGGCTTCGGCCATGACGCGAACCGGCCCGGCCGTTCAGGGTTTGCCGAAACCGTACTTGGCCAGGACGGCCTGCGCCGCCGGCGTGAAGAGGAAATCCACGAACTTCTTGCCCTGGGCGGCGTTCGGGCCGCCAGGCAGCGGTGCCACCGGGTAGAGGATGGGCTTGGGCGTGGGTACCTTGAAGGCGACCTTGACCTTGTCCGCCATGATGGCCGCGTCCGTCGCGTAGACAAAGCCCGCTTCCACCTCGCCGCGCGCCACGTAATCCAGTGCCTGGCGCACGTTGGTCGCACCGATCATCTTGGGCTCGATCGCTCCCCAGAGGTTGGCGCCTTCCAGCACGCTCTTGGTGTAGCGGCCCACGGGCACGCTGGCCGGCTGGCCGATGGCGATCCTGGCGTAGGCCGGCTGCGTGAGGTCGTTGACCGTGGCGGGCAGGCGGCTGCTGGTGGCGGGCACGATGACCACCAGCGCGTTGGACACGAAGTCCCGGCGCTGAGCCGGCTTCACCAGTGCCTGCGCCTGTGCCTGGTCCATGGTCTCCTGGTCGGCGCTGGCGAAGACGTCGGCCGGCGCGCCCTTGGCGATCTGCTGGAGCAAGGCACCGGAGGCGGCGAAGTTGAGCTGCACCTTGGTGCCGGGGTTCGCGGCTTCGAACAGCGGTGCGATCTCGCGCAAGGCATTGGTCAGGCTCGCCGCGGCGGAGACGGTGAGGTCCGCGGCGTGCGAGGCCATGGCCAGGCCGTAGGCCAGCACGAATGCCAGGTAGCGGATGAGGGAGGGCTTCTTCATGGTGTCTCTTCCAAGGTGTTGGCGGTGAATCGCAATATCAAAGTATATACAGCGATAGGCAAAGTAATGCCAGATGACCTTCCTCTACCAGGAAATCTGCAGAAAAGTACTTGGTATTTCGGTATAGCCTGGGCTATACGGCGGAGGCTTCAGCGCAGCGCCATGGCCAGCCAGATCAGGCCGATCATCACCGGCTGGTGCAGCAGGTAGTAGCTCAAGCTCCAACGCCCCAGCACGGCCAGTGCGCGCCGCGGCCCTGCCTTGGCCGGAGCATCGCTCGCGCCCAGCCAGGCCGGCCGGTGGCGCAAGGTCCAGCGGCCCGCCGCAAGGCCCCACCACACCACGCCCAGCCAGGGCAACAGAGGCACATAGTCCTCGGTGATGGGCTTGCGGCCGATGAAACCGAGCCAGTTCAGCCAGGGCTGGTTGAACACCTCAAACACCGGCCAGGCGGCCATGGCGGCTGGCGCGGCCAGTGGCAGCGCCATGGCCAGCCCGCCCAGCGGCCAGAGCCAGGCGCCCCACCCCGCCGTGGCGCGCGCCACGATGAGCATGACCGCAATGCCATGCAGCACGCCGAAGTAGATGAAGCTGTTGGGAAACATGAACATGGAGCCGGCGGTGACCAGCAGCGCAGCGCCCGCCACCTGTCCCCAGCGCCGCCAGAAGCGCGCCCAGTCCTGCCCCTGGTGAATCGCCACCGCCTGCGACAGGCCGGCGGTGAAGAGGAACAGGCTCACGATGGCGGTGCGCTGCCAGGTCCAGAACGGGTCGCGGTAGAAGTTCTCGTGGATCAGCCCGAAGAAGTTGAGGTCGAAGCAGAAGTGGTAGGCCGTCATCCACAGCATCGCCACCGCGCGCAGCACGTCGATGCGGTCCAGGCGCCGAGCGCTCATCGGGCGCGCGCCGTGCGCTGGATGTCCAGCAGCAACCCGGCCAGGGCCTCGGGTTCGCTCACCATGGGGTCGTGGCCGGTGGCCATCTCCAGCACCTGCCAGCCCGGTTCGCGGCGCACGCGCGCCCGCGCCGGCGCGATGGTGGCCAGCGCGGGCGAGGTGCAGTCGATGAAGGTGCGCGGCACGGCCGCCACGCGCGCGCCGTCGAAGTCCAGCGGCTGCTGGTACAGGCGGAAGGGTTGTGGCGTCTGGCGGCGGTTCACCCAGTCGCGGTCGGCGCCTTCGAGGCCGAAGATGGAAGCGTCCGGTGGTGGAAAGCTCAGGCCACCGCTGGCGCGTGACGCGTCGATGCGGGCCTGCCGGGTCTCGGCGGTGTGGTAGGTGCTCCAGCTGTCACCAGGGTACGGCACGGCCGCATCCAGGTAGACCAGGTGCGCGAGCGCACCGGGACGCTCGCGCTGCAAGCGGTCGGCCACGCCGGTGACCACCATGCCGGCGTAGCTGTGACCCACCAGCACGAGGCGGGCAACTTCTTCGGCCTCGATCAGCCCAATCACGTCCTGGATGTGGGTGTGCAGGTCGACCGCCGGGCTCAGCAGGTGAGCGCGTTCGCCCACGCCGGTCAGGGTCACGGCATGGGTGTCGACGCCAGCGCCGCGCAGCAGCGGCAGTACGCGGCGCCAGCACCAGGCGCCGTGCCAGGCGCCATGGACCAGCACGATGGCGGTGTGGTCGGGGACGGCGGCAGCAGGGGATGCGGGCATGGGCGTTCTCCAGGACAATCGCAGGTTCGACGGCGATTCTGCCTGCTCCACGACGACGCCCCATGCTGCCCCACCAGATCGAACTGCTTTCCCCGGCGCGCGACGCCGACATCGGCATCGAGGCCGTGAACCACGGCGCCGACGCGGTGTACATCGGCGGCCCATCCTTCGGCGCACGCACCAGTGCCGACAACCGGGTGCAGGACATCGCGCGGCTGGCGAAACACGCGCACCGTTTCGGCAGCCGCATCTATGCCACGCTCAACACCATCCTGCGCGACGATGAGCTGGAGCCCGCGCGCAAACTGGCCTGGCAACTCTACGACGCCGGCGTGGACGCGCTCATCGTCCAGGACATGGGGCTGCTGGAGATCGACCTGCCTCCGATCCAGCTGCACGCCAGCACGCAGACCGATATCCGCACTCCCGAGAAGGCGCGCTTCCTGCAGGACGCCGGCCTGTCCAAGCTGGTGCTGGCGCGCGAGCTGACGCTGCCGCAGATCGCCGCCATCCGGGACGCGCTGGATGCCGAGCGCTGCCTCATCGAGTTCTTCATCCACGGCGCGCTCTGCGTCGCCTACAGCGGCCAGTGCTATGTGAGCCACGCCCACACCGGCCGCAGCGCCAACCGGGGCGACTGCTCGCAGGCCTGCCGCCTGCCCTACGAAGTCAAGGACAGCCAGGGTCGCATCGTCGCGCACGACAAGCACGTGCTCTCCATGAAGGACAACAACCAGAGCGACAACCTGCGTGCCCTCATCGACGCCGGGGCGCGCAGCTTCAAGATCGAAGGCCGCTACAAGGACATGGGCTACGTCAAGAACATCACCGCGCACTACCGCCGGCTGTTCGACGAGATCCTGGACGAGCGCCCCGAACTGGGCCGCGCCTCCAGCGGCCGCTGCACGTTCGGCTTCACGCCCGACCCGGACCAGAACTTCAACCGCGAGTTCACCGACTACTTCGTGCAAGGCCGCCAGCAGGACATTGGCGCCTTCGACACGCCCAAGAACCCCGGCCGCCCCATTGGCTGGGTGACCGAGGTCGGCGGCGACTTCGTCGGCATCGAGACCGAGGACGCTTCGACCACGCTGCACAACGGCGACGGCCTGTGCTACCTGGACCTGCACAAGGAGCTGGTGGGCCTGCAGATCAACCGCGCCCAGGCCCTGGCGGACAAGCCGGGCCACTGGCGCGTCTTTCCCAAGGACGCCGTCGCCAGCCTGCGCCACCTGCGCCGTGGCACGGTGGTCAACCGCAACCGCGACATGGATTGGGTGCGTTCACTGGAGAAGAAGTCGGCCGAGCGGCGCATCGGCGTCTGGCTGCGGCTGGACGAAACCGCCAGCGGCCTGGCGCTGAGCGTCACCGACGAAGACGGTCACAGCGCCACCGCCACCCTGCCCTGCACGCTGGAGCCGGCCAAGGATGCGGCGCAGGCGCAGTGCCGGCTGCGCGAGGGCCTCGCGCGCCTGGGCGAAACCCTTTTTGAGCCCATCGACGTGGCGCTGAACCTGTCCCAGCCCTGGTTCGTGCCCGCCTCGCTGCTCAACCCGCTGCGACGCGATGCCATCGCCGCGCTGGAAGCCGCCCGTGCCGCCGCCTGGACGCGGCTGCCCCGGGCCACGCCGGTGGATCCGCCGACGCACTACCCCGAAGACACCCTCACCTACCTCGCCAACGTCTACAACCACAAGGCACGCGACTTCTACGCCCGCCATGGCGTGAAGGTGATCGCCTCGGCCTACGAGGCGCACGAAGAAGCCGGCGAGGTCAGCCTCATGATCACCAAGCACTGCGTGCGCTTCTCCCTCAGCCTCTGCCCCAAGCAGGCCAAAGGCGTGACCGGCGTGCAAGGCACCATCCGCGCCGAACCCCTGAGCATCACCCACGGCAACGAGAAACTCACCCTGCGCTTCGACTGCAAACCCTGCGAGATGCACGTGGTCGGCCGCATCAAGCCGGCCATTCTGCAGGCGGCGCCCGCCAGTCCGGTGAGGTTCTACCGCTCACGGCCCACCATGCCCGGCACTGCCAGCGCGGGGCCGGCGGGCAGCCTCGTGTAGGGCGCCATCAGGTCGGCATGGCCCAGGATGCCGGCCCAGGTCTCGCCCCGGCTGGCCAGGTCCTGCGCGGAACCGTTGAGGCCATAGTCTGTGGCCTGGCCGCCGCCCGTGGCGCCTGGATCAGCGCCATCCTGCATGGACAGGAAGTACGCGCTGGAACTCCCGATCAAGGCGTGCCGCGTGGTCTCGGTGTAGAGCGCCAGCGTCCGGGCCACCAGGGCGTTGTGGGTGCGGCGGCTGTCCTGAGCGAGCGCCAGGTTGCGGCTGTTGCGGATCATGTCCGACATGCGTGCGGCCACGCCCACCAGTTCCACGGTCCGGTCCACGATGGCCTTGGCGTTGAGCTGCAGAAACGGCACCGGGTTGCTCCAGATGTGGGCATCGAGCGCCGACGCTGTCTGCGCGAGCTTGGCCCAGTTCTTCATCGCCGCGTACATGCCGTTGGCGAAGCTCCAGATGCCTTCGGCGAGGTTCCAGTGGTCCAGCGCATAGCCCACCTCGGCATGCATGCGGTGGTCCTGCACCGCCTTGCCCAGGATGGCCGAGGCCAGGTGCGCGTTGTACTGGCCGCGTCCGGCCACCGCCACCAGGCCGGCGCACCCCAGGTAGCCGGAGACGGTGGTGGCGGCCACCGCCCGCACCGCCTGAGCGCCCGTGCCGCCCGCCACCATGAAGCCCGGCCCATCGGCCTCGCGCTGCACCAGGGTGAAGGCCACCGCCACGCGGGACAAGCCCGAGCAGACGTCCAGCATGCCGTCGTAGCGCCGGCCCAGCAGGGTCTTCAGTGCCATGGGCTGGGCACGCGGTGCGCTGTCCTGGCCGATGGCCTGGTCGTTCCCGAGTGCGATGAAGGGCGTGTCGCCGCCGGCGATGACCGGGTCCAGCGCATAGTGCATGCGCGCCATGGCATCGGCTTCGGGCAATCCCAGGGTCCGGTAGGGGAAAAAGCCCGACGCGCGGCCATCGCAGGACTCGGACCCGTCTGGCTGCGCCGCCGGGCAGGGAAATCGCCTGTGAATGCCCACGAAGGCCAGCACCGCGGCATCGGCACGGGCCAGGCGGAGCCCGGTTCGTTCCTGGTCCTCGCGCCGCTGCATGCCGCCCACGGCCTGCCACAGCACGACCAGCGCCACGCCGATGATGGCCAAGGCCACCGAGGCTTCCACCAAAGACAGGCCGCCCTGGCGCGCGCGCCGCGCATGCCCCCATCCGCGCCTCATGGCCAGACTCCCCGGCGCTGCAACGCATTCACCTGCTCCAGCCTGCGGCCGAATTGCGCGCCACCATCGGCGACACGCGCCTCGGCTGTGGCGAGCATCCGGCGCGCTTTTTCCAGACTGACGTCGGCTTTCTGTTTCTGTCCGGACGCGTAGTCCAGCTGGATGGCCCAGCGGCTGGCCTCCAGCGCGAAGCCGGCGAAGTTGACGAAAGCCATCATCGCGCCTGCCGGCGTGGTGGCGGCGGTCAGCTTGGAGGCCACGAAGTTCCATGTGCTCACGGCCAGCCGGGCGCTGCAGTTGACGATGCGCCATTCGTGGTTCAGGACCGCCTCTTCGGCCTCCTTCACGGCCAGGGCGCGCAGCGATGCATCCAGTTGCGAGAGCTGGAGCACGTCGGCGGCCAGCACGGCGGTCTTGACAGCCGTGGCCAGCCGGGCAAAGGCCTGCACGCAGCCCAGCCGCTGCACCAGCTCACCCGCGCTGGCTGCGCGGGTGTCTACATGGCCATCGGTCTGCTGGGCTCCGGCGGCGGCATGCGCCTGGAGCCGGAAACGCGTGTCCATGGTTCGGTCGGCGGCCTCGACCCGCTGCACACCGAAAGCCAGGCGCAGCGCACGCGCTTCGGCCAACCCGGTCTCTTCCCGCCTCACGGCCTGCAGGCACAGGTCCAGGCCATTGAGGTCGGCGCGAGCCTCCACCTGCGTGCCCAGCAGGTGGAGGGGATCGGCCTGGTAGCGCACGGAAGGTGCTGCCGTGAGCGAGCGATCGACGACATAGCGGATGCTGCGCGCCCGGGCCGTGCCGAGCACCTGCACGGGCAACCAGCCTTCCCAATGGTCCGGCAACTGCGCCGAGACGACCGCGTCGTCCGGCACGGGCAATTGGTGGTCGCGCAGGGCCATGCCGTAGAGCGCGTCCTCGGCCCGCTGCAACAGGTCGCGAGCCTGCTCGCTGCGGCCATGGTGATCCACGAGTGCGAGGGTCTTCCAGAAACCAGCGGCCATGAACGCCACCAGCGACACCACCAGCACCGCCTCCAGCAAGCTCCAGCCGCGCTGGCGCACGCGGGCTTGGGCTTTGACCTGCCGCATCATGGCTCGAACGGTTCTGCAAGAGGCAGCGCGGGCAGGCTGGCCGCCATGCCCGCGGCATGCGAGCGCGCCACCATCTGCAGCGCACCCTGCCAGACAGGCTGCGCTGCGGCATTCCTGGCCATCTGGGCATAGGCCGCCGCGTGCATGCCGCGCAGCGCGACCGTGATCGCGTTGCGGGAGACGTCGACCACGGAGATCAGCAGCCCGCCCAAGGCTTTGCCTATGCCACCGACGTGCACCGGCACATACGGCCACAGCGGGGGCGTTTTCGCGGCGATGACCGCCTTGGCCGCGTTGTCGCCCGCGTTGTAGACCGCGTTCTGGAGATCGGCCAGGGAGTCGACCATGTACAGGGCGTCCGCGGCGGTGCCCAGGCTGTTGGTGAGCACGCCGTTGTCGGCCTTGGCGATGTTGGACGCCCGCATCGCGTTGGCGTCGTCCACCCAGGCCGCGGCCATCGCCATGGCGTCCACCGAGGCGGTGGTGGGTTCGCAACCCGCGGCCTCGTACAGAGCGGCTGGCGTCACCACGATCACCAGGTCGGTGTAGCCGGCATCGGTCGGGCGCTGCGCGGGCTCCAGACCTGGGCGGGAAAAGTCGGCATTGAGGCCAGATGCCTCATCCGTGGCGCCCGGTGCCGCGATAGCCATGGCGTATGCCGCTTCCGACGCCGCCGGTTCACCGGCCAGGGCCAGTCGCGCGCACAGGTCCAGGGTGCTGGCCAGGGCCGGCGGGTAGGCGGCAGCAGACGCCGAAGAAGCCAGCGCGGGATGAAACACGCCGCCGGCGGCCGCCAGATCGCGCGCCGGCGCGCCGCTGCCCCGATCGACCAGGTACCGCACCGCCATGCCCGACGGCAGGAGCGCCTGCGCATCGCCGCCCGAGTCGATCAGCGTCGCGACGGGCAGCCAGCCTTTGGCACGGGTGCCGGCCGCGCAGTCTTCGGCCCCCAGGCGGATCGAAGCGGGGCAAGGCAGGCGGCCCTGCGCATACGCAAAGCCCTGCACCGCCTGCTGGATCTTCAGCATGGCGTCGCGTTGCACCTGAACCTGCGCCTGTCCGGCCCGCGACTTGAACAGCAGAAAGCTGCCCAGCGTCAGGCCTGCGACGGCGACCGTCAACAGGGCCATGGCCAGTGCGGCGACGCCACGCTCTCGCGAACCACGGGGAAGTGGGTATCTGGGAAAAGACATCGGCCTTGCATCCAAAAAGGTTGGGCACGCGCAGGTCGGGCCGCTTCCCTTGATCGCAGGAGGCCGACATGCGCACGGTGTCCAGCAGTGTGCGCACGGCCGATGCAACCACCGTGTCAGTCGAATGACTTACTCATGACAACAAAAGGCCTCAGCCTCCTGCCATCAGCGTTCCTCGCGCGCCTCGACGAGCAACTGGCGTATGCGCACACCCTTCACGCGGGCGGTCGCGCGCACGCGCACCGCCTGCTCCTCCTCCAGCCGCACCCGCTGGTGGTAGTCCAGGCCATCGGTTTGTCCAGGGTTCTGGCTGTTCACCCGGCGCGACCACTGTTGTTGCCCGTCCAGCTCCAGCGCCAGTTCGTGCCACGCCTCGGCGCTCGAAGCGGGCACGTCGACCCACAGGCTCACATCGATGTCGAACACCCGCGCCCGGCCCAGCAGGCCCGGGATGTCGAGCACCGCCACGGAATCACCGCCGGCATCGGCGCGCCAGTGCTCGGGCGGCTCGGCGGCAGGCCCGCGCATGCTCAACTCAACCAGCGGCCGGCGGCTTGCCGCCGCGCAGGCGCCCGATCAGGCTCACCACCGCCACAACCAGTGCGCCGGCCAGCAGCCCGGCAAGCCCACCCAGCAGGCTGCCGAGCAGCGTGCCCCAGAGGCCCAGCCCCGCGACCAGGTTCTCGATGCCATGGCCGATGGCCGGCACCCCGTGCACCAGAATGCCACCGCCGACCAGGAACATGGCCGCCGTGCCCAGCACCGACAGCGCCTTCATCAGCCAGGGCGCGGCGGCGAGGATGCCACGGCCCAGCGCCTGTTGCCAGCGCGCGGCTTGCCGGTTCAGGTACAGGCCGAGGTCGTCGAGCTTGACGATGCCGGCCACCAGGCCGTAGACGCCCACGGTCATCAGCAGGGAAATGCCCACCAGCACGGCCACGCGCTGGCCCATGCCGGCCGCGGCCACCGTGCCCAGGGTGATGACGATGATTTCGGCCGAAAGGATGAAGTCGGTGCGCACGGCGCCCTTGATCTTCTCCTTCTCGAAGGCCACCAGGTCGATGTTCTCGTCGGCCACCGCACCGGCCAGCGCGGCGTGTTCGGCCCCCGCCTCGGCCTTGTGCGGGCCGAAGGCGTGCCAGAGCTTTTCGGCGCCTTCGAAGCACAGGAACAGGCCACCCAACATGAGCAGCGGCGTGATGGCCCAGGGAGCCAGGGCGCTGATGAGCAGCGCCGCGGGCACCAGGATGGCCTTGTTCACCAGCGAGCCCTTGGCCACCGCCCAGACCACCGGCAACTCGCGGTCGGCGCGCACACCGGTGACCTGCTGGGCATTGAGCGCAAGGTCGTCGCCCAGCACGCCGGCGGTCTTCTTCGCCGCCATCTGGGTCATGGCCGCCACGTCGTCGGCCATGGTGGCGCTCTTGCGCGCGGCCACCTTGGTCATCAGCGCCACGTCGTCCAACAGCGTGGCGATGTCGTCGATCAGGGCGAGCAGGCTGGTTCCGGCCATGGTGGGGCGTCCGTGAGAGAAGAGAACAGTGTCAGGGCGCCGGCCACGCCAGCGGAAAGAGAGGGTCGTCCATCACGGCGCCCTCGGCCAGGCGTTCCGTCAGGCCCGCAAAAGGCGGCGAGGTACGCCAGCGGCGCGGCGCGTGGCGCGCGTCTTCGCCCAGGTAGCGGGCGGAAAACACGCGCCGCCGCTGCGCGGGCCCGACGCCGCTGGAAGCGTGCAGCGTGAGCATGTGGAAGGCCACGCAATCGCCCGGTTCCAGCGCCCAGGCGAGCTGGCGAAACGCATCCGGCTGCTGGTCTATCGCGGGCAGCTCGGCCAGGGTGCCTTCCGGAAACCACCTGGCCTGCTGGTCGCGGAAGGTCCGCGGCATGTACCAGGTGCCGGCGTGCGAGCCGGCCACGAAGCGCAGCGTGCTCTGAAGCGGCACCGGGTCCACGGGAATCCAGAAGCTCACGTTCTGGCGGCCGTCCACGTTGTAGTACGGCTGGTCCTGGTGCCAGGGTGTGGGCTGGCGCGTGCCAGGTTCCTTCACCAGCAGGTGGTCGTGGTACAGGCGCGCGGTGGGGCTCTGCATGAGCTGCCCGGCCAGGTGCGGCAGCGCCGAGTCGAGCAGGACCGAGCGGTAGGCCGGGTTGTCCTGCCAGGTGCAGAAATCCTCGACGAAGCGGCCCGGGTCGTCCGGCTCGCTGGCCACCAGGGCCAGCGGGCTCAGGTGCGCCAGGTTGTGCTCTATGCCCTCCTCCAGCCGCGCGAGTTCGCGCGCACCGAGCACCCCGCGCAGCACCACCGCGCCGTCGCGGGCGTAGGCGGCAACGGTGTCGGCGTCGAGAGGATGGGTGCGTGGCATGTCTCAGCGCCCCTTGCCAGCCTTGTCGCGGCGGCGCCAGTAGGTGAAGGCGTCCTCGTGGTGTTCGATGTCGAGCTCGCCAATGCGCATCTGCAGGCGTTCCTGCACATCCGCCACGGCCTGGTTGTAGACCAGCGGAGCGATCTCTTCGAGAAAGAAGCCGAGCAGCCCGCCCGCGGCAATGTTGCCGATGCGCTCCTCCATGTTCTCCTCGACGTAGCGCTGGATCGATGCGATCGCCTCGGCACGTGCGTCTTTCGGGATGTCGATGGCCATGGTCTTGCCTCGTGTCAGCCCACCCACTTGCGGGCATTGCGCCACAGGCGCATCCAGCCGCTGTAGCCCGAGCGGTCCTGGTCGGTCCAGCTCATCTGGATGTTGCGGAACACGCGTTCGGGGTGCGGCATGAGCGCGGTGAAGCGGCCGTCCGCGGTGGTCACGGCGGTCAGGCCCTGCGGACTGCCGTTGGGGTTGAAGGGATAGGCCTCGGTGGCCGCGCCGGTGTGGTCCACGAAACGCATGGCCGCGATCACGCGCTGCGCATCGCCACGGTGGTGGAAGTTGGCATAGCCCTCGCCATGCGCCACGGCGATGGGCAGGCGGCTGCCGGCCATGCCGGCGAAGAACAGGCTGGGCGATTCCAGCACCTCCACCAGCGAGAGCCGGGCTTCGAAGCGCTCGCTCTGGTTGGTGGTGAAGCGCGGCCACGCCTCGGCGCCGGGAATGATGTCGGCCAGTTCGGCGAACATCTGGCAGCCGTTGCACACGCCCAGGCCGAAGGTGTCCTGGCGGGCGAAGAAGCCCTGGAACTGTTCGGACAGCGCGGGGTTGAAGGTGATGCTGCGGGCCCAGCCTATGCCCGCACCCAATGTGTCGCCGTAGCTGAAACCGCCGCAGGCCACGACACCCTTGAAGTCGGCCAGCTTCGCGCGCCCGGTCTGCAGGTCGGTCATGTGCACGTCGAAGGCGTCGAAGCCGGCCTGGGTGAAGGCGTAGGCCATCTCCACGTGCGAGTTCACGCCCTGTTCGCGCAGGATGGCTACACGGGGGCGCGAGAGCAGCAGAGTGGCGCTGGCTGGGTGCCCTTCGACAGGCTCAGGGCGAACGGAGAGGGACTGATGGCCAGCGGAAACGTCTTCGTCTGGGTCGAACGTCAGGTGGGTGTGCAGGCCCGGGTCCTGCGGCTGGCCGGCGGCGGCGTGTTCGGCATCGGCGCAGGCCGGGTTGTCGCGCTGCTGGTTGATCTTCCAGCTCACGCTGTCCCAGACCTGGTGCAGGTCGAACAGGTTGGCGCTGAACACGGCGCGGGCGTCGCGCCAGACCTGGAGCTGGCCCTTGCCGGCGTCCATGGCCGAGGACGCGGGCCGCGTCTTGCCCACGAAGTGGCTGTGCGCGCTCAGGCCATGTTCGCGCAAAGTCTGCATGACCTCGTTGCGCTCGCTGGTGCGCACCTGCAGCAACACGCCCAGTTCCTCACTGAACAGCGCCTTGAGCGTGAGCTCTTCGCGCCGCGCGCTGACCTGGTTGGCCCAGTTCTTCGCGTCGCCGGTTTCCATGCGGCTGTCCTGGATGCCGTCGCCTTCGGTGACCAGCAGGTCCACGTTGAGCGCCACGCCCACGTGGCCGGCGAAGGCCATCTCGGCGGCAGCGGCCAGCAGGCCACCATCGCTGCGGTCGTGGTAGGCGAGGATGCGGCCCTGGGCGCGCAGCGTGTTGACGGCGTCCACCAGGCGCACGAGGTCCTGCGCATCGTCCAGGTCGGGCACCTCGCCACCGGCCTGGGACAGCGTCTGCGCCAGCACGCTGCCGCCCATGCGGTGGCGGCCCTTGCCCAGGTCGATCAGCACCAGCGTCGTGTCCTCGGTCGCGGCGTCCAGCTGCGGCGTCAGCGTGCCGCGCACGTCGGCCAGGCTGGCGAAGGCGCTGACGATCAGGCTCACCGGCGAGGTGACCTTGCGCGTCTGCCCACCGTCGGACCACTGGGTGCGCATGGACAGGCTGTCCTTGCCCACCGGGATGGAGATGCCGAGCGCGGGGCACAGGGCCATGCCCACGGCCTTGACGGTCTCGTACAACGCGGCGTCCTCGCCCGGCTCGCCACAGGCGGCCATCCAGTTGGCCGAGAGTTTCACGCGCGGCAGTTCGATGGGCGCGGCCAGCAGGTTGGTGATGGCCTCGGCCACCGCCATGCGGCCGGAGGCGGCGGCGTCCAGCGCCGCCAGCGGCGTGCGCTCGCCCATGCTCATGGCTTCGCCCGCGAAACCCTGGTAGTCGGCCAGCGTGACCGCACAGTCGGCCACCGGCACCTGCCAGGGGCCCACCATCTGGTCGCGGTGCGACAGGCCGCCCACCGTGCGGTCGCCAATGGTGATGAGAAAGCGCTTGGACGCCACCGTGGGGTGGCTGAGCACGTCGATCACCGCCTTCTGCAGGTCCACGCCGGTGAGGTCCAGCGGCGCGGCGGCACGGGCCACCGTCTTCACGTCCCGGTGCATCTTGGGCGGCTTGCCCAACAGCACATCCATGGGCATGTCGACAGCCCTCTCCACCGAGGCCGAGCCACCCTCCGTTCGGGCCGAGCCACCCTCCGTTCGGGCTGAGCCACTCTCCGTTCGGGCTGAGCCTGTCGAAGCCCCTCCAACGGTCTCGCCAAACCCTCCAGCAGGCTCCGGGCGAACCGGGGCATCCGCCAGCACCAACTGGCGTTCCTCGGTTGCCACGCCGATCACCGCGAACGGGCAGCGTTCACGCTCGCAGAACGCGGTGAAGAGCTCAAGCGACTCCGGCGCGATGGCCAGCACATAGCGTTCCTGGCTTTCGTTGCACCAGATCTCCTTGGGAGCCAGGCCGGACTCCTCCAGCGGTACGGCACCGAGGTCGAAACGCGCGCCACGGCCGGCGTCGTTGGTGAGCTCGGGAAACGCGTTGGAGAGGCCGCCGGCCCCCACGTCGTGGATCGCGAGGATGGGGTTGTCCGCGCCACGCTGCCAGCAATGGTTGATGACCTCCTGCGCCCGGCGCTCGATCTCCGGGTTGCCGCGCTGCACGGAATCGAAGTCCAGCGAGGCCGCGTTGGTGCCGGTGGCCATGGAACTGGCCGCGCCGCCGCCCATGCCGATGCGCATGCCCGGACCGCCCAGCTGAATCAGCAGCGTGCCCGCGGGAAACAGGATCTTGCTGGTCTGCGTGGCGTCGATCGCACCCAGGCCGCCAGCGATCATGATGGGCTTGTGGTAGCCGCGCTGCACACCGTCCACCTGTTGCTCGTACTCGCGGAAATAGCCCAGCAGGTTGGGCCGGCCGAATTCGTTGTTGAAGGCCGCGCCACCCAACGGGCCCTCGGTCATGATCTGCAAGGGGCTGGCGATGTGGTCGGGTTTGCCGCCGGGCTGGTCGGACAGGCCGCCCCAGAGCTTGCCGACGGTGAAGCCGGTGAGACCGGCCTTGGGCCGGGAGCCACGGCCGGTGGCGCCTTCGTCGCGGATCTCGCCGCCCGCGCCGGTGGAGGCCCCCGGGAATGGCGAGATGGCCGTCGGGTGGTTGTGCGTCTCCACCTTCATGAGCACATGGTGGGTGGCGGTCTCGGCCGCGTAGACCGGTGAGCCCTCGCCGGTGGCGCGCGCCACGAAGCGCTCTACCACATGGCCTTCCATGACCGAGGCGTTGTCGGAGTACGCCACCACGGTGTACCGAGGTGCCTGCTGGTGCGTGTGGCGGATCATGCCGAACAGGCTCTTGTCCTGCGCCACGCCATCGATCGTGAACTGGGCGTTGAAGATCTTGTGCCGGCAGTGCTCGCTGTTGGCCTGCGCGAACATCATGAGCTCCACGTCGGTGGGGTTGCGCCGCAGACCTCGGAAGGCCTCGACGAGGTAGTCCATCTCGTCGTCGGCCAGCGCCAGGCCCCATTCGGCGTTGGCGCGCTCCAGCGCCGCGCGGCCACCGCCCAGCACGTCCACCTGCTCCATGGGCGCCGGGGTCAGTTCGGTGAAAAGGGCTTGTGCCTGCCCGCGCTCCAGCGAAACGTTCTCCGTCATGCGGTCGTGCAGCAGATCGGCCACGGCGCGCAACTGTTCGGCCGACAAGCTGGCCTTGCCGAGCAGCCCGGACTTCAGGCCGATGCGGTACTCCACCAGCCGTTCCACCCGGCGCAGGCGCAGGCCGCAGTTGTGGGCGATATCGGTCGCCTTGGAGGCCCAGGGCGAAACCGTACCCAGGCGCGGCATCACCAGCAAGGCCGGGGCATGGGCCTTTTCCAGCGCCAGGTGGACGTCGGTGCACGGCGCTCCGTAGGTGAGCAGTTCGCCCAGGCGTTGCGTGGTGGCCGCGTCCGGCTCGCCATCGAAGCCGGCCAGGTGCACGAAGCGGGCCGAGAGGCCGGTGATCTTGTCGGAGATGCCCGCCAGCCGGGGCAGAAGTTGCTGGACTTTGAAGTCGCTGAGGGCATTGCCGCCCTCGAAGAAGCGCAGGTGCAGGGACACGTTGGGAGCCTGAGGTGCGTTGACCCGGCGTGACCGGGTGGAAAACCCGGAATTTTACCCGCGCGACCTGTGCGGCTTGGCCGCGCCACGGTGCCCCGTGGCGGACCGGATGGGATAATCGCGCCCCATGAGCATCACCTACAAAGACGAGGCCGGCATCGCGGGCATGCGCACCGCCTGCCGCCTGGCATCCGAAGTGCTGGACTACCTCACGCCCCACATCCAGCCCGGCGTGACCACGCTCGAGATCGACCGCCTCGCGGCCGAGTACATGAAGCAGCAGGGAACGGTCTCGGCCACCATCGGCTACCAGCCACAGGGCTATCCGCCCTACCCCGGCCACCTCTGCACCTCCATCAACCACGTGGTGTGCCACGGCATTCCCAATGAGAAACCGCTCAAGAAGGGCGACATCCTCAACGTGGACGTGACCGTCATCAAGGACGGCTGGTACGGCGACAACAGCCGCATGTTCCTGATTGGCGGCGAAGCGGCGGCCTCCATCGCCGCGCGCCGCCTGTGCAAGGTCACTTACGAGGCGATGTGGAAAGGCATCGTGCTGGTGCGCCCCGGCATCCACCTGGGCGACATCGGCCATGCCATCCAGACCTTCGCGGAAGGCCATGGCTACTCGGTGGTGCGCGAGTTCTGCGGCCACGGCATCGGCCAGCGTTTCCATGAAGACCCGCAAGTCCTTCACTACGGGCGCCCCGGCACGCTGGAAGAACTGCGCCCGGGCATGACCTTCACCATCGAACCCATGATCAACGCCGGCCGCCGCGAGATCAAGGAGATGGGCGACGGCTGGACCATCGTCACCCGCGACCGCTCGCTGTCGGCGCAATGGGAGCACACCGTGCTGGTCACCGAGACCGGCTACGAGGTGCTCACCCTCTCTGCGGGAAGCCTGCCGCCGCCGGACTTCGTGACCTCCTCGCCTCAGGCCACGGCCGCGGCGTGAGGCCATGAGCGAGACCGCACCGCCGTCCGCCGTGGGCGACCTGGGCGCGCTGCGCCTGCAGTACCGCAGCAGCAAGGCCGCGCTCATGGCCAGCCTGGGCGTGCAGGGCTCGTCCACCCGCGGCGTGCGCAAGGCCTTGCGGGACCTCTCCCGCCTGACCGACCAGACCCTGCGCGAGCTCTGGACGCAGGCCGGCTTCGCCGCCGGTGTCTCGCTGGTCGCCGTGGGCGGCTATGGCCGGGGCGAGCTGTTTCCCTTCTCCGACATCGACGTGCTGGTGCTGCTGCCCGACGGCTGCCAGCCCGATGAGGACGCGGTCCTCAAGGCCCGCCTGGAAGCCTTCATCGGCGCTTGCTGGGACCTGGGCCTGGAGATCGGCTCCAGCGTGCGCACCATCGCCGAGTGCGTCAACGAGGCGTCCAAGGACGTGACGGTACAGACCTCGCTGCTCGAATGCCGGCTGGTTGCCGGCAGCAAGAACGCCTTCACCCGCCTGGTGCGCGAACTGGGCGAGGCCATGGACCCCAAGGCCTTCTTCGTCGCCAAGACGCTGGAAATGCGCCAGCGGCACACCAAGTTCGAGAACACGCCGTACTCGCTAGAGCCCAACTGCAAGGAATCGCCCGGGGGCCTGCGCGACCTGCAGATCATCCTCTGGGTGGCCAAGGCGGCCGGCCTGGGGCGCAGTTGGGACGAATTGGCCCGGCGCGGCCTGGCCACGCCGCTGGAAGCGCGGCAGATCAAGGCCAACGAAGCCTTGCTGAGCCTGATCCGCGCCCGCCTGCACCTGCTGGCCAACCGGCGCGAGGACCGCCTGGTGTTCGATCTGCAGACCACGGTGGCCGAGTCTTTCGGCTTCAAGGCCCAGGCACCGGGCACGCCAGGCGCCACCCCCTCGGCACGGGGCACCCGCCGCGCCAGCGAAGCCCTGATGAAGCGCTACTACTGGGCGGCCAAGGCGGTGACCCAGCTCAACCAGATCCTGCTGCTCAACATCCAGGAGCGCTTGCGCAGCGACGTCGCCGGCGTGGACCGCCTGCGTCCCCTGAACGAGCGTTTTCTGGAGAAGGCGGGCATGCTGGAAGTGGCCAGCGACAACCTCTACGTGCAGCAACCGCACGCCATCCTGGAGACCTTCCACCTCTACCAGACCACGGTGGGCATCAAGGGCTTGTCGGCGCGCACGCTGCGCGCGCTCTACAACGCGCGCCCGGTGATGAATGCGCGCTTTCGCGCCGACCCGGTCAACCGGGCCCAGTTCCTGCAGATCCTGCAGGAGCCCGAGGGCATCACCCACGCGATGCGGCTGATGAACCAGACCTCGGTGCTGGGGCGCTACCTCTGGGTGTTCCGCCACATCGTGGGGCAGATGCAGCACGACCTGTTCCACGTCTACACCGTGGACCAGCACATCCTCATGGTGCTGCGCAACATGCGCCGCTTCTTCATCGCGGAGCACTCGCACGAGTACCCGTTCTGCTCGCAGTTGGCCGCCGGCTGGGACAAGCCCTGGATTCTCTACATCGCCGCGCTGTTTCACGACATCGCCAAAGGGCGCGGCGGCGACCATTCCGAGCTCGGTGCGCGCGACGTGCGCACCTTCTGCCGCCAGCATGGCATCGCGCGCGAAGACAGCCGCCTGATCGAGTTCCTGGTTTCCGAGCACCTCACCATGAGCCGCATGGCGCAGAAAGAGGACCTGAGCGACCCCGACGTCATCGCCGCGTTTGCCAAACGTGTGGGCAACGAGCGCTACCTCACCGCCCTGTACCTGCTCACCGTGGCGGACATCCGCGGCACCAGCCCCAAGGTCTGGAATGCCTGGAAGGGCAAACTGCTCGAAGACCTCTACCGCTACACCCTGCGCTCCCTGGGCGGGCGCGCGCCCGACCCCGGTGCGGTGATCGAAGGCCGCAAGCGCGAGGCGCTGTCCATGCTCGCGCTGCACGCCTTGCCCCACATGGCCCACAAGGCACTGTGGGACACGCTGGACGTGAGCTACTTCATGCGCCACCAGGCCGACGAGATCGCCTGGCACACCCGTGTGCTCTCGCGCGAGATGGCCCAGCAGGCGGCGCGCAAGGACGCCGCAGGCGCCGACCGCTGCATCGTGCGCGCGCGCCTGTCGCCCGAGGGGGAAGGCCTGCAGGTCCTGGTGTACGCGCCCGACCAGCACGATCTTTTCGCCCGCATCTGCGGCTACTTCGACAGCTCGCACTTCAGCATCCTGGACGCGCGGGTGCACACCACCCTCACCGGTCACGCACTGGACACCTTCCAGGTGGTGGCGCCCTCGCTCTCGGAACACTACCGCGAGCTGATCGCCATGGTCGAGAACAGCCTCGCCCGCACCATCGACGAGCGCGGCCCCCTGCCCCAGCCGACCAAGGGCCGGCTCTCGCGCCGCGTCAAGAGCTTCCCGGTCACGCCGCGCGTGGACCTGCGCCCCGACGAAAAGGCCCAGCGCTGGCTGCTTTCCATCTCGGCCAGCGACCGCGCCGGCCTGCTCTACGGCATCACCCGCGTGCTGGCGCGCAACGACATCAGCGTGCAGCTCGCCAAGATCACCACCCTGGGCGAGCGGGTGGAGGACACCTTCCTGATCAGCGGTCCGCAGTTGCAGGTGAACCGGCGGCAGATCGAGATCGAGACCGAGCTGCTCGAAACCCTCGAAGGTTGACGCCGGCGCGCCATTCGGCGCCCGGATCATGCGCTCGGGCACCGCCGCCGAGCATCCTGTGACTGTCACCCAGTGCCGCGCCGGGGCGGGGCTAGAGTGCGGCTCCGTTCGCGCCACCCGAGGAGAGCCCGCATGCCCAGGCGACCGCCACCCCCCGATCTCCAGCCCGATCCGACCCGCCTGGGCTACAGGCCGGAAGATCCGCCCCGTTCTCCCGCTACCCTGGAAATGCAAGGCAGGGCCATGTGGACCGCCGCGAGGGCCGGTGACCTGGGGTATTTCCATGACGCTCTGGGCGCCACGCCGGACGACGGCGTCTTCAAGATGCTCGAAGAACAGCGCAACCCACGCGGCTGGACCGCGGTGCACCTCGTTTGCTCGCGGGGGCACGCCCCTATCGTCCGGCTGTTCCTGGAGCACGGCGTGAGCTTCCGGCTCACCACCCGCAACGGCGGTACCTCACCCCTGCACGTGGCGGCCGCCGCCGGCCATGCGCCGGTGGTGGCGATGCTGCTGGAGCACGATCCGGCTTCCGTGAACGCCGTGAACGCCGATGGCAGCACCCCTGCGCACATGGCGGCGAACCAGGGTCGCACGGACGTGGTGCGGGTGCTGATGGCGGCGGGAGCCGATCTCTCGGCCCGTGACCGCCACGGCATGACGCCGGTGGACCACGCAACCCAGTTCGGTCACGCGGCGGTGGTGGAGGTGCTGCTCCAGGGTGGCCCCGCGCACCCCGGCGCGTTGTCCTCCGCGTACGCGGTCGAAACGGGTCGAGCCGACGTGGCGGGGGTGCTGATGGCGTCCGAAGCCTTCGACGCTCCGCAAGAGGGGCTTCTCACCGCCGCGCTCGCCGGGCAGACCGAGGTGCTGGATCAGTTGCTGGTGCACGCGGCCGCGCCTGCACTGCCGGCCACGGTGGAGGCGGCGGTGCTGGCCGGGCGCACCGACAGCGTCCGGGCGCTGGCCGCGGCTGGCGTTCCCCTGGCGGGCCTGACGGACGTCCATGGCACGCCCTTGCTCGTGCGCGCGGCGCGCCTGGTACCTGAGAACGCGGACATGGTGCGCCTGCTGCTGGACGCCCAACAAGGAGACCGCTCGCTCGCTGTAGACCTCCCGATGGCCATGCGGGCCGCCCGCCGCGCCGGCCATGCGCAGGTCCAGGGTGTCCTGCTGGCCGCGGCCACCGACCGCGCCGCCGCAGGCAGGCCGCTGCACTACCGGGATGTGGGCGGTGATCCGTCCGCCAGACCCCGGACGCCGTCGCCAGACCCCGGCACGGGGGGAGCCGGCGGCCCGAGCCCTTGACGAGACCTGCTCATCGCGGCACAGCGCCCGGCGAGGAGGAGGTGGGACCGCCTGCCTGCGGGGTGCGCCCACGCGTCCACAGCCGCCGCAGGAACAGCGACACGTCGTCCACCAGCGTGAACACCGCCGGTATCACCAGCAGGCTGAGGAAGGTGGACGTGATGAGGCCGCCGATCACGGCCACGGCCATGGGTGAGCGGAAGCTGCTGTCGGCGGCGCCCCAGCCCACGGCGATGGGCAGCATGCCCGCGCCCATGGCGATGGTGGTCATCACGATCGGGCGGGCGCGCTTGTGGCAGGCGTCCAGGATGGCGTCGAGCCGGTTCAGGCCGTGCTCGCGCCGCGCCTCGATGGCGTACTCCACCAGCAGGATGGAGTTCTTGGTGGCCACGCCCATGAGCATGATCAGGCCGATCAGCGAGGGCATGGAGAAGCTCTTGTTGGTCAACAGCAGCGCCACGAAGGCCCCGCCCAGCGACAGCGGCAGCGCGGCCAGGATGGTGAACGGGTGCAGGAAGGCCTTGAACAGCAGCACCAGCACGATGTAGATGCACAGCACGCCGGTGAGCATGGCCAGGCCGAAGCTGGCGAACAGCTCGCCTTGCACCTCGGCGTCGCCGATCTCGACCACCGAGACCCCGGCCGGCAGGTTGCGCAGGCTGGGCAGTTTTTCCACGGCGGCCTTCATGTCACCCAGCGCGATGCCGGCGAGCTCGACCTCGAAGTTGATGTTGCGCGAGCGGTCGTAGCGGTCGATCACGGCGGGACCGCCGCCAAAGCTGAGCTGGGCCACCTGACCCAGCATCACCGGTCCCTTGCTGCCGGGCACCGTCAACCGGGCCAGCAGGTCCAGATCGTGGCGGGCCGCCTCGTCGAGCTTGACCACGATGGGGATCTGCCGCTCCGGCAGGTTCATCTTGGGCAGCGCGCTGTCGTAGTCGCCCACGGTGGCGATGCGCAGGGTCTCGGCAATGGCGCTGCTGGTCACGCCCATCTCGGCGGCGCGCGCGAGGTCGGGCGTGACGCTGATTTCGGTGCGCACCAGGGCTGCGGTGGACTGGATGCTGCCCACGCCCCGGATGGTGCGCAGGTCGCGCTCGATGGCCGTGGCCGCGGTGCGCATGGCCGCCGCGTCGTTGCCGGTCAGCGTGAGGATGTATTTCTCGCCCGAGCCGCCCAGGCCCACCTTGCTGCGCACACCGGGCAGGTGGGACATGGCCTGGCGGATCTGGTTCTCGATCACCTGCTTGCGCGGACGGGCGCCACGCGCATCGAGCTGAATGGTCAGCGCCGCCTTGCGCGATTCCGCCGTGCCCTGGGGGGCGAATGGGTCCGACCCCGCGGAACCCGAGCCGATGGTGGTGTAGACAGACTTCACGTGTGCCACGGCCGCCACGAGTTGGCGTGCCTGTTCGGCGGTGCGAATGGTCTGCTGCAGCGTCGCGCCGGGCGGCAGCTCCAGGTAGACCTGGGTCTGGGAGTTGTCGTCCGGTGGAATGAAGCCCTGCGGCAACAGCGGGATCAGCATCAGCGAGCCGACGAAGAAGACCCCGGCGCCGATCATGGTGACCCAGCGGTGCCGGATGCACCAGGCGGCCCAGCGCTGGTAGGTGTCGAGCCAGGCCGGCTCGTTCTGGTTGGTCGACCAGCGCCAGAAGGCCGCCGTCACGCGGTTGCCGCGGGCCCAGCGCGGCGCCTCGCGCGCGGTGACGAAGGGCTTGAGGATGTAGGCCGCCATCATGGGCGTGAGCGCACGCGCCACCACCAGCGAGGCGAACACCGCGAACGAGGCGGTCCAGCCGAACTGCTTGAAGAACTTGCCCGGGATGCCGGCCATGAAGGCGGTGGGCAGGAACACCGCAATGAGCGTGAAGGTGGTGGCGATCACCGCCAGCCCGATCTCGTCGGCCGCTTCCATGGCCGCCTGGTACGGGGTCTTGCCCATGCGCATGTGGCGCACGATGTTCTCCACCTCCACGATGGCGTCGTCCACCAGGATGCCGATCACCAGCGAGAGTGCCAGCAGCGTCACCACGTTGATGGTGAAACCCATGTAGTGCATGCCGATGAAGGCCGGAATGGCCGACAGCGGCAAGGCCACGGCCGACACCACGGTGGCGCGGAAGTCGCGCAGGAACAGCCAGACCACCAGCACCGCGAGCATGGCGCCTTCGTAGAGCAAGGTCATGGAGGCGTCGAATTCCTCCTTGACCGGTGTCACGAAGTCGAAGGACTCGTGGATGCGCAGATCGGGCCGGGCTTCCTGCAGCGCCTTGAGCCTGGCGCGCACGCCGTTGCCCACTTCGATCTCGCTGGCGCCCCGGCTGCGCGCGACCTCGAAGCCGACCACCGGCTGGCCATCGAGAAAGGCCGCCGCCGTGGGCTCGGCCACCGCGTCCTGGACCGTGGCGATCTGGTCGAGCCGGATGCGCCGGCCATCGGAGAGCGAAAGCTCCAGGCCGGCGAGTTCCTGGGCCGATCCCAGCGACGACAGGGTGCGCAGCGGCTGCTGGCTGCCGCCCAGGTCCACCCGGCCGCCCGCGCTTTCGATCTGCACGCGTGCGAGCTGGCGTGAGATGTCCGATGCGGTGGTGCCCAGCGACTGCAGCTTGAGCGGGTCCAGCAGGACCTGCACCTCGCGCTTGACGCCACCCACGCGGTTGACCGCGCCCACGCCGGGCACCGAGAGCAGCAGCTTGGAGACGTCGTTGTCCACGAACCAGGAAACCGCCTCCGCGTCCATCTTGTCGGACGACACCGTGTAGGCCAGCACGGCGCCACCGGCGAGCTCGATCTTGTTGACGATCGGATCGCGCAGGTCCGACGGCAGGTCGCCCCGCACCTTGGCCACGGCGGAGCGCACATCGTCCAGCGCCTCCTGCGTGTTTTTCTCGATGCGGAACTCGGCCGTGATGGACACGGTGCCATCCTGCACCTTGGTGTAGATGTGCTTGAGGCCCTGCAGCGAAGCCAGGCTGTTCTCGATGATGCGCGCGACGTCGTTCTCAAGCTGGTTGGGCGAGGCGCCCGGCAGCGTGGCCAGCACGGTGATGTTGGGCACATCCAGGTCCGGGAAGTTCTGCACCTTCATCTGCTGGAACGAGAAGAGGCCCGCCAGCGTGAGCATGACGAACAGCATCGCCGCCGGAATCGGGTTCCGGATCGACCAGGCGGAAACGTTCATGAGCCCCCCTTGCAGCGCCTGCGGCGCTTTTCCCCCACGGGGGTCATGTCCAATGCCTGGCGATTCACTGTACGGGACACGCGGTTCATGGCACGACCTTCACGAGATCGGCTTCGTTGAGGAAGCCCGCGCCCTGCACCGCCACGGACTCCTCGGGCTTGAGGCCTTCTAGCAGCTCCACGCGCTCACCCACACGGCGGCCTGTCTGCACCTTGCGCTGGTTCGCCTTGTTCTGGGCGTCGATCACGAAGACATAGGTGTTGCCGTCGCGCACCACCACCGACTCGCTGGGCACCGTGAGAGCGTCGCTCTGGCCAAGGTCGAAACGACCACGCGCAAAAGTGCCGGCCTTGAGGTCGGTGTGGCGCGGCAGATCGACGAAGACCAGGATGTTGCGCGTCTGCGGGTTCGCGCTGGGCGCGATCGCCCTCACCTGCCCGCTGACCTCCAGGCCGGTGGCGGCGGTGACCTGCGCCTTCTGGCCCACGCGGATACGGCCCACTTCGCTGGGCGTGACCTCCGCTCGCCACTCCATGCGGCCCTGGCGCACCAGCCGGAACAGCTCCTGCCCGGAAGCCACCACCGCGCCCACCGTCGCGCTGCGCGCGGAGATCACGCCGTCGTCCGGCGCCTTGACCTGGGTGTTGCCCAGCCGCACCTCGTTGGCCGCCAGCGCGGCCTTGGCCGCTTCCCATTGGGCGCGCGCCACTTTTTCCTGCGTAAGGTACTGCGCCACCTGCGACCGCGAGAGCGCGCCGGTGTCCTGGATCGCGCGCGCGCGGTCGGCATCGGCTTTGGCGTTCTCATAGCTGGCTTCGGCCTGCATCACGCTGGCCTGGCTCTGCAGGCTGTCGGCCCGCGTGGTCTCGCTGGCGAAGACCGCCAGCACCTGGCCCTTGCGCACGCTGTCGCCGACGTTGACGTTCACCGCGGCCAGGCGCAGGCCGCTCACTTCGGCGCCAATGCTGGCCTCCTGCCAGGCGCTGACGTCGCCATTGGCCTGCAGGCCGATGGGCAGGCTGGCGCGCTCGGGCTTGACCACGGTCACCGTCATCGCCGGCCTGGGCTCTTCGGCAGCGCCGGCTGCGGCAGAGGTCTCGGCGGCGGGCGCAGGCGCCTTGCGGACAAAGGCCCAGAAAACCACCACCAGGACCAGTGCAAGCGCGAGCGCGATCCAGATCCAGATCCAGCGTGATCGACGACGGGGAGCGGGAGAAGACATCGGAGCGTTCATGGGGGGCTCTTCAAGGCGCGGGAGGGTTGTTCACGGGATCGAAGCCGCCACCGAGCGCGACGTACAGGCCGATCCAGGCATTGAGGCGCTCCTGCTGCAGCGCGACGGCCGCGCTGTCGGCGTTGAGCTTGAGGCGGCGCGCCTCTTCGAGTTCGTTCAGGCTGGCCAGGCCGACGCGGTACCGCGCCTCGGTGGCCAGGAAGGACTGGCCATAGCCAGCCACGGCGACCTCGGTGGAGGACTCGCGCTCGCGCAGGGCCGCCAATTGGACCAAGGCCTGCTCCACCTCGGACACGGCCTTGCGCAGCGTTGCCGCATAGGCCAGGGCCGCGGCCTCATAGCGTGCCTGGGCGCTGTCCACGCCCGCGTGCAGCGGCGCACGCCCCAGCAGGGGCAGGCTCAGCGTAATGGGGCCGATGGACCAGGTGTTGAAGCTGACCTGCGTGCCTGCGCCCGAGAAACGGTTGCGCAGCAGGCTGCCCGAGAGCGACAGACCCGGCAGCAGCGCGGCCCGGGCCACCCCCACCTCCGCGCTGGCGGCCACCAGATCGCGCTGCGCGCGGTACACGTCGGGGCGCTGGCGGATCACCTCCGCCGGCACGGCCTGCACCGCCAGCATGCGGTCCAGTCTGGTTGCATCGGGCAACGCGGGCGCGCCGGCCAGTTGCCGGCGCAGTTCGGGCTCCGGCACGCCGGTGAGCGCCACCAGCGACTTGACCTGCCCTTCACACACCTGGGTCTGCTGCCGTTCGCGGGCCACGCCCTCGGCGGCACTGGCGCGCGCCAGCGCCGCCACCGCCGGTGCGGTCAGTCCGGCGCGCTCGGCCACGGCATTGTTCTCGGCGCTGATGGCGCGGGAGTCGCGATCGCGCTCGGCCACCACCCGCTGAGCCTGACAGAGGCGCTGCGCGAAATAGAGCTGGGCGAGTTCGGCGGCGACCAGCACGCGCGCCTCGTGCCAGCCGGCATTGGCGCTGTCCTGCTGCGCCTGGGCACTGTCCTGGCGAGCCTGGTCCTGGCCCCACAGGCCGATGGCCCAGGATGCCTGTACGCCGGCACTCAGCGTGGTGCCCAGCGGTACGGTGGGATCGGTGATGCCTCTGCTGGCCTGGGCCACCAGCGCCGCCTGTGGACCGGTCTGCGCCTCCACGTTCAGCCGCGCCGCCCGTGCCGCGAACACCTGGGCGCGCGCGCTCGCCACCGAGGGGCTCTGCTCCTGGGCCCGCGCCACCCAGTCGCTGAGCACCGGGTCTTCGAAACGGCCCCACCAGGCGCTCAACTGCCCGACATCGCCCTGGTGCGCCAGAGGGGGCGCGTACCAGGTGGGCGGCACCGGTGCGGCCACATCCACCGGAGGGCGGCCCACGCTGCACCCGCCGAGCAGCATGGTGCCTGCCAACACGGCCAGCATTCGCTTCATGTAATAGGGTTCCCTGAGATCGGTGAAACGGGCTCCACTCTAGACGATTTCGTCACCCGTTCCCTTCTGAAAACGCATGATTTGTAACGCCTGCGGCATGGGCCGCGCAGCCGGCCGACCGGACGCTCAATCGTCGTCCAGCGCCGAGAGCCCGGGAAACAAGACCTCCGTGAAACCGAAGCGGCTGAAATCGCGCACCCGCATCGGGTACAAGCGTCCCCAGAGGTGATCGCACTCGTGCTGCACCACCCGGGCATGAAAGCCTTCCACTTCGCGGTCGATGGCGCCGCCAGCCGCATCGAAACCCTGGTAGCGGATGCGCCGCCAGCGCGGCACCACGCCCCGCATGCCGGGCACGGACAGGCAGCCTTCCCAGTCTTCTTCCTCTTCGTCGCTCAACGGGGTGATGATGGGGTTGACCAGCACCGTGCGCGGCACGATGGGCGCCTCCGGATAGCGCGGGTTGGGCAGGCCGCTGCCGAACACCACCACCTGCAGGTCCACCCCGATCTGCGGCGCCGCCAGCCCGGCGCCGTTGGCCGCGGCCATGGTCTCCCAAAGATTGGCCACGAGCCCGTGCAGCGCGGGTGTGTCGAGGGCGGTCACGGGCTGAGCCACGCGCAGCAGGCGCGGGTCGCCCATTTTCAGGATGGTGTGGATGGTCATACGGGGCGTGAGAGTGGAGCTGGAGCAGATGAACTATCTCGCAAGACGTGCACCCCGAGTCTCAAGGGGGTTTGGCCCCCACCAACTTTGCCCATGAGGCCTGGAAACGACCCGAGCGCTCCTAGAATACCAGCACGCGCCCGAGCTCCATGGATTCGTAGTATCCCCGCGATACCCGGATACGCCTTCGGCCCGTTGTGTCACGCCAATCCTTCACATGCAGGTAGTAGCGGTTTCCTCCGCGGCGAGACCGATGGACCGATTTGTCCAGGACCGTTGCCTCTCGAATCACCGGCACGGAATAGTCCCATTCCATATTTGCTTCGCGCAGCTCGCTAGCTGCCGTACTGTAGGCACCAAAGGAGCCCACCAGCAGCAGTTCAAGCAGATACAGATGGGCACGAGCACTGCGCGCGAGCAGAACGAAGTGCGCCGCGAGCAGCGAGCAGATGATGAAACTGCCGACCCAAAGCGCCAACTCGGCGATGCGACCTGTGTCCAGCAGAAATGCATCATCGAACACGACGGGCCGCAACAGAAAAAGCAGCCCATTGAGCGCCAGCGCTGAGGACGTGGCAAGAAGAAGCACGCCCGGCAGAAGGAATGGGTCTCGGCGACGGGCGGGCAAAACAGGCTGCTGGCTTGCGCGCAGTGCTTGGCCGATGCGTTCGAGAAGCGGCAAGGCCGATGCAATCGCCTGGTTCAGGCGTCGACGGTCTGACTTGTTGCCAAACAGGCTGCCGCGGCGCAGGTAGGCGCGAAGCACACCGTTGGCGCAGTACACATACTTCACTCGGCAATCTGCCTCCGCCAGCACCATCAGCCGCTGGGCGGCCGTGCGCAGTTCAGGGCTGTCAGCCACACGATTGAGCAGATGCCCGTCATTGGACGCCACGTAGACCAAACGATCAAAGCCCTCGTGGCCAAACTGCTTCTCTACCGAAAGACCGAGCCACTTGAAGAAGCGATCCACCCGCGATTCCCGTTTCAGTTCAAAGCGGAACCAGTCGGGTACCGCGACAGCGATATCCACGCCGAAGGTACTTTCCTTGTAACTGCGCCACTGGTATTGATAGGTCACGCCGTCGCGCTTGCCGCTTTCGCCGCCTTTCCATGGCAGGTGCCAGCGGTAGCGCACCTGCCAGGCCAGTACAAGGCACAGACTCAGCAGTCCGATGGAGAACCACATGCAGATCAGCCGTCCAGCGGATGGGTGATCAGCGCCAGCATGGCCGCCTCGTCGATCACCGCCACACCCAGAGCCTGGGCCTTTTCGAGCTTGCTGCCGGCCTCGGTGCCGGCCACCACGTAGTCGGTCTTCTTGCTGACCGAACCGGCCACCTTGGCGCCGGCGGCTTCGAGCAGGTCCTTGGCCTGGTCGCGGCTGAGCGTGGGAAAGGTGCCGGTGAGCACGAAGGTCTTGCCCGCCAGCGGCTTGGGCGCGCGGGCCTCGGGCTCGCTCTCGTCCCAGTGAACGCCACAGGCGCGCAACTGCTCCACCACTTCGCGGTTGTGCGGCTGCTCGAAGAATGTCCGGATGCTTTGCGCCACCACGGGACCGACGTCGTTGACCTCCAGCAGTTGCTCGACCGACGCGTCCATGACCGCATCGAGCTGGCCGAAATGGCGCGCCAGGTCCTTGGCCGTCGCCTCGCCGACGTGGCGGATGCCCAGACCGAAGAGAAAGCGCGCCAGCGTGGTCTGCTTGCTCTTTTCCAGCGCCGCCAGCACGTTCTGCGCCGACTTGTCCGCCATGCGGTCCAGCGCGAGCAGCGCCGTGAGGCCCAGGCGGTAGAGGTCCGGCAAGGTCTTGACCACGCCGCTGTCCACCAGTTGCTCCACCAGCTTGTCGCCCAGGCCCTCGATCTCCACCGCGCGGCGCTGCGCGAAGTGCAGGATGGCCTGCTTGCGCTGCGCGCCGCAGAACAGGCCGCCGGTGCAACGGTGGTCGGCCTCGCCCTCCTCGCGCACGGCCGCGCTGCCGCAGACGGGGCATTGCGAGGGCATGGTGAACGGCGGCGGGTCGCCCAGGCGCTTCTCGGGCAGCACCGAGACCACCTCCGGGATCACGTCGCCCGCGCGTCGCACCACCACGGTGTCGCCCACCCGCACGTCCTTGCGCCGGGCTTCCAGCTCGTTGTGCAGCGTGGCGTTGGTCACCGTCACACCGCCGACGAACACCGGCGCCAGCTTGGCCACCGGCGTGAGCTTGCCGGTGCGGCCCACTTGCACGTCGATGGCGAGAACGGTGGTGAGCTGCTCTTGCGCCGGGTACTTGTGCGCCACCGCCCAGCGCGGCTCGCGGGTGACGAAGCCGAGCTGCTTCTGCAGCGCCAGGGAATTGACCTTGTAGACCACGCCGTCGATGTCGTAGGGCAGTTGGTCGCGCGCGGCACCGATGCGCTGGTGAAACGCCACCAGTGCGTCGGCACCCTGGCACAGCGTGGTCTGCTCGGCCACCGGGAAGCCCCAGGCCTTGAGCCGCATGAGCCAGTCGAACTGCGTGGCGGGTGGGTTCTCGTCCCCCAGGACCTCTCCCCATGAATAGGCAAAGAAGCTCAGCGGTCGCTCGCGGGTGATGCCGGAGTCCAGTTGCCGCACCGCGCCGGCGGCCGCGTTGCGCGGGTTGACAAAAGTTTTTTCACCCTTGGCTCCGGCGGCGATCCTGGCGCGCTGGCGTTCATTGAGCGCCTCGAAGTCGTCCCGGCGCATATAGACCTCGCCGCGCACCTCCAGCACCGCGGGCACCGCGCCGTCGATGCGCAGCGGAATCTGGCCGATGGTGCGCACGTTGTGGGTGACCTCCTCACCGGTCTCGCCGTCACCTCGCGTGGCCGCGCGGACCAGCACACCCTGTTCGTAGCGCAGGCTCATGGCCAGGCCATCGAACTTGAGTTCGGCCAGGTAGTCCACCGGTGGGTCGCTGTCGCCCAGGCCCAGTTCTCGGCGCACGCGGGCATCGAATGCCACTGCGCCGCTGGCCTCGGTGTCGGTCTCGGTGCGGATGCTGAGCATGGGCACCATGTGCCGCACCGGCGCCAGTGCCTTGAGCACCGCGCCACCTACGCGCTGTGTTGGCGAGTCCGGGGTCTGCAGCTCGGGGTGCGCGGCCTCGATCTCCTGCAGCTCGCGGAACAGGCGGTCGTACTCGGCATCCGGAATTTCCGGCTCGTCGAGCGTGTAGTAGCGGTAGGCGTGGTGGTGCAGTTGGGCGCGCAGTTCGGCGGCGCGATCGGCCGGCGAGGGACCGGCGTCAAAGAGATCAGGGGTCATGAAAACAGGCGTCTGGCCTGGGCAGAGCCGGCCGACAGGTCGCGGCTGTCCAGCGCGTCGTACAGGCTTTCGAGGTCGGCACCAATGCGGTCCATGGTCTCCGGGGAGAGCGGCTGCCCGGCGTCGTCGGTGACCACGCCCTCCATGACCTCGGCCAGCGCGGTGGCCACCTGGCGCATGCGCAGGAACGGCTGCTCGCTGCGCGGCACATGGGTCACTTCCAGGGACAGGTTCACTTCGCGCAGGGCGCTCTGCTCGGGATCCTCGGCCATGGCGGCCTGCGGGTCAAAGGCCAGGCTGAGCACCGCCGCATGCCCGCTGTGCAGACCGGGCAGCACCATGCGCCCGGGCAGCGCGCCGGCCACGAAACCCTGGCGCGAGGCGTGCTGCGCCACATAGCCAGGGCTCCAGGCCGCACGGCGCGCACGCAGGGTGAAGCCCAACTGGGCGTCGTGGCCGCTGGCGAAGGCGTCCAGTTCACGCGCCCGGGCCACCTCAGCCCGCATGTCCGGGAAATCCGGCGTGGCACCCACCAGATCGGCGAAGGCCTGGGCCTTCACCACGAATTCGGAGAACTCGATGTCGTTGAGCGGACCGGACCGGTTGGCCAGTTGCACGCCGGCCTGCAGACTGCGGTAGCGTTGACCCGGGCGCGGACTCTCCCACTCGCCACTGGCCTCCACCAGGCCTTCGACGGCGAACGGCTTGCTGCCCACACGGCGCGTGCCGGGCAGCGCAGCGAGCACGGCATCGCCGGAGACCTCGTGCTCGAGTTGCAGCGGTGCGATCACGTCGATCAGCGCATCCAGACCGGGTTTGCGCTCGGGTTGTGCCATCAGCGGGTTCACGCTGACCTCGGCGATCGCCGCGGCCACAGTGGCGGGCTCGGGCGGTGCAGGCGCGCCCGGCAGATCGCCCAGCACCGGGTCGATGCGCTGGATCTCGTGTTCGGTGAGGTCGGCGGCGGTGTACGGCAGGGTCTCGTCGCCGGCCGCGTCGTCGGCGTGCGGGCTGCCGCGCTCGCGCGCCGTGCGTGGCACGCTGCGGCCCGTGACCCAGGCGTTGTAGGCCACCACGCCGGCCAGCACCAGCCCTCCGATGATGGCCAGGCCGATTTGCAGAGTGCTCATGATGTGCTCGTTCCTTCGCTCAGGTCGGCTCCAGCATGCCGGCGGCGGACTCCATGTCCACCGCGACGATGCGCGAGACGCCCTGCTCCTGCATGGTCACGCCGATCAGTTGCTCGGCCATTTCCATGGCGATCTTGTTGTGGCTGATGAACAGGAACTGGGTTTCCCGGGACATCGCCGTCACCAGCTTGGCGTAGCGCTCGGTATTGGCGTCGTCCAGCGGCGCGTCCACCTCGTCCAGCAGGCAGAACGGCGCCGGGTTGAGCTGGAAGATGGCGAACACCAGCGCGATCGCGGTGAGGGCTTTCTCGCCGCCCGAGAGCAGGTGAATGGTCTGGTTTTTCTTGCCAGGTGGCTGCGCCATCACCTGCACGCCCGCGTCCAGGATCTCCTCGCCGGTCATCACCAGCTTGGCGTTGCCACCACCGAACAGCTCCGGGAACATGCGGCCGAAATGGGTGTTGACGGTCTCGAAGGTACTGCCCAGCAGTTCGCGCGTCTCGTTGTCGATCTTGCGGATCGCGTCTTCCAGCGTGTTCATCGCATCGATCAGGTCGGTGGACTGCGCGTCCAGGAACGTCTTGCGTTCTCGCGCGGCGGTGAGCTCGTCCAGCGCCGCCAGGTTGACCGCCCCCAGCGACTGGATCTCGCGGTGCAGGCGGTCGATCTCGCCCTGCAGCCCGGCCAGGCGCACAGGGCCTTCGGCGATGCCCTGGGCCAGCACGGCCAGGTCGGCCTGGGCTTCGTCCAGCAACTGGCTGTACTGCTCCACCCCCAGGCGCGCGGCCTGCTCCTTGAGCTGGAACTCGGTGATGCGCGAGCGCAGCGGGTCGAGTTCGCGCTCCAGCTGGAGGCGGCGCTCGTCGCTGGCGCGCAGCTTGGCGGTGAGGTCGTCGTACTGGCTGCGCAGCGCGCCCAGGGCCTGCTCACGCTCCAGCTTCATGGCCAGCGCATCCTGCAGGCCGGCCTGGGCCGCGGCATCGGTCAGGCGGGACAGCTCCTCGCTGGCGCGCTGCTGCTCTTCGGACAACGACTTTTCCTGCGAGGCGGCGGTTTCCATGGCGCGCTGCAGTTCGCCCTGCCGTGCCTGCAGGCTGCGCAGTGCGAAGGTGGCCTCCTGGGCGCTGCGCTCCAGCGCGCGCTGCTGTTCGCGCGCGGCATTGAGCGCGCGCTCGGCCTCGATGACCTTGTCGTCGAGCTGGGCGTGGCGCTCCTGGCTGTCGGCGAGCTGCATGTCCAGTTCCTCGAAGCGCGCCTCGGCCGTCACCTGCCTCTCCTGCAAGGCTTCCAGTTGCGCATCGACCTCGGCCAGGTCGGCGCCGATCTGTTCGCTGCGCGCCCGCGTCTGTTCGGCCAGTTGGGTCAGGCGCAGGGTTTCCACCTGGAGTTCGTGGGCACGGCTTTGCGCTTCGGCCGCCTCGCGGCGGGCCGATACCAGGCGCTGCGAGGCGTCGGTGTAGGCCGCCTCGGCGCGGATCAGGGCGGCACGGGCCTGCTCGGCGATCAGAGCCTGGGCCTTGAGCTGTTTGTCGATGTTCTCGATCTCCTGTGCCCGCGCCAGCAGTCCGGCCTGCTCGCTGTCGGGCGCGTAGAAGCTCACGCTGTGCGCCGTGACCACGTGGCCGCTGGGCACATGGATGGCCTCGCCCGGGGCCAGCCGCTCGCGCTGGGCCATGGCCTCCTCAAGCGTGGCCGCCGTCAGGCAACCGTGCAGCCATTCGGCCAGCAGCGCCTGCTGCGCGGCGTCGTTCAGGCGCAGCCAGCTCGCCAGCGGACGCAGGCCGGTGGCGCTTTGCGCCGTCGACGCTGCGGCAGCCGGCGGGCTGTAGAACGCCAGCTTGGCGGGCGGAGCGTCCTGGCCGAAGGCACGCACCATCTCCAGGCGCGACACCTCCAGCGCACCCATGCGCTCGCGCAAGGCGGCCTCCAGGGCGTTTTCCCAGCCGGCCTCGATATGGATCCGGCTCCACAGGCCCTGCAGGCCATCCAGCCCGTGCCGGGCCAGCCAGGGCTTGAGCTTGTCGTCCGTCTTGACCTTGTCCTGCAGCGCCTTGAGCGCCTCCAGGCGCGCCGACAGGTCGGCCTGCCGGGCGGACTCCTGGTTCACCGCCTGCTGCGCGGCGCGGCGGGCTTCGTCCAGTGCCGGCACGCTGTCCTGCAGCTCGTGCAGCACGGCGTCCAGCGTCTCGGCGGTTTCCTGGGCGCTGGCCAGTTGGGCCTGTGCGTTCTGCAACCGCGCCTCATCGGGCGCTGCCAGCGCGTTGCGGTCGGCGCTCAGGCGTTCGCGGCGCTGGCCGAGCGCGCGGCTTTGCTCCTGCACATTGCGCTGCTCGGCGGCCAGCACCTGGATCTGCTGCTGCACCTGCGTGACGCTGGCGCGCTGCTCGTTGGCGCGGGCCTGGGCCTGGCGCAGGCTGTCCTCCAGCGTGGGCAACGCGCCGGACTGCTCCTCTCCCTGCGCCGCCAGCACCACGGACTGCTCCTCCGCCTGCACCATGGATTCGGCAAGCTGCTCCAGCTCGACCGCCGCGTCCTGGCTGCGCGTCGCCCAGGACGCCAGTTGCTCCTTGAGCTGGACCAGGCGCTGCTCGACACGCTGGCGCCCTTCGACCACGAAGCGGATCTCCGCTTCCAGCTTGCCAACCTCGGCACTGGCCTCGTAGAGCTTGCCCTGGGCCTGGTTGACCTGGTCGCCGGCCGCGTAGTGGGCCTGGCGGATGGTTTCCAGCTCGGCTTCCACGCGGCGCAGATCGGCGGTGCGCGACTCCAGGTCGTTCACCGCCTGAGCGGCGTCGTTCTTGACCCGGACCTGATCGGCCTCGGCTTCGGCGCGCTTGAGGAACCAGAGCTGGTGCTGCTTGAGTGTGGCGCTGGCCTGCAGGCTGTTGTAGCGCGCCGCCACCTCGGCCTGTTTCTCCAGCTTGTCCAGGTTGGCGTTGAGTTCGCGCAGGATGTCCTCGACGCGCGTCAGGTTCTCCCGCGTGTCCGCCAGGCGGTGGGCGGTTTCGCGGCGGCGCTCCTTGTACTTGGACACACCCGCCGCTTCCTCCAGGAACAGGCGCAGCTCCTCGGGCTTGCTCTCGATGATGCGGCTGATGGTGCCCTGGCCGATGATGGCGTAGGCGCGAGGCCCGAGGCCGGTGCCCAGGAACACGTCCTGCACGTCACGCCGGCGCACCGGCTGGTTGTTGATGTAGTAGCTGCTGGTGCCATCGCGCGTGAGCACGCGCTTGACGGCAATTTCGGCGAACTGGCCCCACTGGCCACCGGCCCGGTGGTCGGCGTTGTCAAACACCAGTTCCACGCTGGAGCGGCTGGCGGCCTTGCGCGAGGTGGTGCCGTTGAAGATCACGTCCTGCATGGACTCGCCGCGCAGTTCGGACGCCTTGGACTCGCCCAGCACCCACCGCACCGCGTCCATGATGTTGGACTTGCCGCAGCCGTTGGGACCCACCACGCCCACGAGTTGGCCCGGCAGCATGAAGTTGGTCGGTTCGGCGAAAGACTTGAAGCCGGAGAGCTTGATCGAGTTGAGGCGCACGCTGCGGGCTCCCTTGGCAAGGCCAAGTGATTGAATTCAAAGGCAATTTCACCGCAACGGGCACGGTGGAACGGGTCTTGATGATACCGTGCGGCACGCCCGGCGCAGCGCCGCCGCGCACTCAGAGGGTGACGGCCTGTATCCTCCGTCGCCGGCGGCACCTGCCCCGATAATCCTCTGCCATGAACCCTCTGCTCTCGCGCCTGCAGCCCTATCCTTTCGAGCGGCTGCGCCGGCTCTTTGCCCACGTCACACCCAACCCGGACCTGCGCCCCATCAGCCTGGGCATCGGCGAACCCCGCCACGCCACGCCGGATTTCCTGAAAAAGGCCCTGGCCGACTCGCTGGATACCAGCCTGGCCGGGTACCCAGCCACCGTGGGCGAGCCGGCCATGCGCCAGGCCTGCGCGGCCTGGGTGCAGAGCCGCTATGGCGTGTCCATCGACCCGGCCACCCAGGTGCTGCCCATCAACGGATCGCGCGAAGCGCTGTTCGCCTTCGCGCAGACGGTCGTGGACCCGACGCAGGCCGGTGCCACCGTCATGGTGCCCAACCCGTTCTACCAGATCTACGAAGGCGCGGCCCTGCTCAGCGGGGCCGAACCCTACTACGTGGCCAGCGACCCGGCACGCAACTTCGCCACCGACTGGGACAGCGTGCCCGAAGCCGTCTGGGCCCGCACGCAACTGCTGTATGTCTGCTCACCCGGCAACCCCACCGGCGCGGTCATGCCGCTGGAGGAATGGCAGCGCCTGTTCGCCCTCAGCGACCGCCATGGTTTCGTGATCGCCTCCGACGAGTGCTACAGCGAAATCTATTTCCGCGACGAGCCGCCGTTGGGCGGACTGGAGGCCGCACAGCGCCTGGGCCGCAGCGGTTTCCCGCGACTCATCAGCTTCACCAGCCTGTCCAAGCGCAGCAACGTGCCCGGCCTGCGCAGCGGCTTCGTGGCCGGCGACGCAGACCTCATCAAGGCCTTCCTGCTCTACCGCACTTACCACGGCGGGGCCATGAGCCCGGCCGTGCAGGCCGCCAGCATCGTGGCCTGGGGCGATGAGGCGCATGTGGTGGACAACCGCCGCCTGTACCGCGAGAAGTTCGCCCAGGTCACGCCCCTGCTGGCGCAGGTGCTGGACGTGCGCCTGCCCGATGCCGCCTTCTACCTCTGGGCCGGCGTGCCGCAACGCTTCGCCCAGGCCCAGCCCGGCGTGAGCGCGGACGAAGCTTTCGCCCGCGCACTGCTGGCTCAATACAATGTCACGGTCTTGCCCGGCAGCTACCTGGCGCGCGAGACCGGTGGCATCAACCCGGGTACCGGCCGGGTGCGCATGGCACTGGTGGCCGAAACCGCCGAATGCCTGGAAGCCGCCCAACGCATCGTGCAGTTCTGCCGGGAAACCGCCTGAAGAACCGCACGCCGAAAGCGTCCCCTACACCCAACGCCCAACGCTCAACACAGAACCCGCCCCAGCAACATGACCCAACAACTGCAAACCCTGATCGACAACGCCTGGGACAACCGCGCCGAGCTCTCGCCTGCCTCCGCCCCCAAGGAAGTCACGGATGCCGTCGAACACGTGATCGCCGAACTCAACAACGGCAAGCTGCGCGTGGCCACGCGGCAGGGGGTGGGCCAGTGGACCGTGCACCAGTGGGTCAAGAAGGCCGTGCTGTTGTCCTTCCGCCTCAAGGACAACGAGATCGTGCGTGCCGGCGATCTGGGCTTCTACGACAAGGTGCAGACCAAGTTCGCCCACCTCAGCGAGGCCGAGATGAAGGCCACCGGCGTGCGTGTGGTGCCGCCGGCCGTGGCCCGGCGCGGCAGCTACATCGCCAAGGGCGCGATCCTCATGCCCTCTTACGTCAACATCGGCGCCTACGTGGACGAAGGCACCATGGTCGACACCTGGGCCACCGTGGGCTCCTGCGCGCAGGTCGGCAAGAACGTGCACCTCTCCGGCGGCGTGGGCCTGGGCGGCGTGCTGGAGCCGCTGCAGGCCAACCCGACCATCATCGAGGACAACTGCTTCATCGGCGCGCGTTCGGAAATCGTCGAAGGCGTGATCGTGGAAGAGAACTCCGTCGTGTCCATGGGCGTCTACATCGGCCAGAGCACCCCCATCTACGACCGCAGCACCGGCGAAGTGAGCTACGGCCGCGTGCCGGCCGGTTCGGTGGTGATCAGCGGCAGCCTGCCCAAGGACGACGGCAAGTACAGCCTGTACGCGGCCATCATCGTCAAGCGCGTGGACGCCCAGACCCGCGCCAAGACCAGCCTGAACGACCTGCTGCGGCCGTGAACAAGCCCACCCCCGTCGTCTGCCCACGGCGCGTGGCCGCATCTCCTCCCAAGGGGACCGCGCCAGCGGCGGGGCAAGGCCGGTTCCGTGGCGTGCCAAGGTACAACTTCCCCTGACGAAAGGACGGTCATGAGCAGCGGAACGATGGAGCGCATCCTGCGCCTGATGGCGGACAAGAAGGCCTCGGACGTGTACCTGACGGCGCATGCGCCGGCGATGATCAAGATCAACGGCCAGACCATCCCCATCAACAGCCAGGTGCTGCCAGCCGACGCGCCGCGCAACCTGCTCGCCGAGATCGTGCCGCCCACGCGCATGGAGGAACTGCACGAGACCGGCGAGCTCAACATGGCCGTGCCGCTGGAAGGCGTGGGCAACTTCCGTCTCAGCGCCTTTCATCAGCGCAGCCACACGGCGGTGGTGATCCGCTACGTGCCGGCCGACATTCCTCCGCTGGACACGCTCAACGTCGCGCCGGTGCTGGCCGACCTGGTGATGGAAAAACGGGGCCTGGTGCTGATGGTCGGCGCCACCGGCGCGGGCAAGAGCACCACGCTGGCGGCAATGATCGATCACCGCAACCAGCTCAGCACCGGCCACGTGCTGACGATCGAGGAACCGATCGAGTACTTCTACCGCAACAAGAAGTCGGTCATCAACCAGCGCGAGATCGGTTCGGACACGGCCTCGCTGCAGATCGCGCTGAAGAACGCGCTGCGCCAGGCGCCGGACGTGATCCTGATCGGCGAGATCCGCGACCGGGAGACCATGTCGGCGGCCATTGCCTACGCGCAGTCGGGCCACCTGTGCCTGGCTACGCTGCACGCCAACAACAGCTACCAGGCGCTCAACCGCATCCTGAGCTTCTACCCGGTGGAGGTGCGCCCCACCCTGCTGGGCGACCTGGCCGCCGCGCTGCGGGCCATCGTCTCCCAGCGGCTGCTGCGCACCCACACCGGCGGGCGCGTGCCGGCGATGGAGGTACTGCTCAACACCTCGCTGATCGCCGACCTGATCCAGAAAGCCGACTTTTCCGGCGTGCGCGAAGCCATGGAAAAGTCCCTGGCCGAGGGCTCGCAGACCTTCGAGCAAGACCTGGCGCGCCTGATTACGGTGGGCCTGGTCTCCCGCAACGAGGGTCTGGCCCACGCCGACTCGCCCAACAACCTGCTCTGGCGCCTGCAAAACGACTTCACCGGCCTCAAGCCCAGCGAGACCACCGTGGCCGAAGAGGAAAACAGCGACGCCGCCACCTTCACCGAATTCACGCTGGACGTGAAGTTCTGACCCGCCTGCGATGACCGCCACCCTGCGCCTGACCGAACAGCTGATCGCCCTGCCCTCCGTGACCCCGCGTGACGAGGGCTGCCAGGCGCTGATCGCCGCGCGCCTGGCGCCGCTGGGTTTCCGCTGCGAAACGCTGTCCAGCGGGCCGGACGACTTCCGCGTCACCAACCTCTGGGCGCGGCTGGGCACCGGCCAGCGCCCGACGCTGGTGTTTGCCGGGCATACCGATGTGGTGCCCACCGGCCCGCTGGAAGCCTGGCAGAGCGACCCCTTCCTTCCCAGCCACCGCGATGGCCGCCTGTACGGGCGCGGCGCCAGCGATATGAAGACCTCGCTGGCGGCCATGGTGGTGGCCTGCGAGGAGTTCCTGGCCGCCCAGCCCGCGCCGGCCATCGACATCGCCTTTCTGCTCACCAGCGACGAGGAAGGCCCGGCCGTCGATGGAACCGTGGTGGTGTGCGAAACCCTGCGCCAGCGCGGCGAGCGGCTGGACTGGTGCATCGTGGGTGAACCGACGTCGGTGGAGCGCAGCGGCGACATGATCAAGAACGGGCGGCGCGGCACGCTCAGCGGCAAGCTCACCGTCAAGGGTATCCAGGGCCACATCGCCTACCCGCACCTGGCCCGCAACCCCATCCACCTGGTGGCACCGGTGCTGGCCGCGCTGGTGGCCACCACCTGGGACGCAGGCAACGACTTCTTCCCGCCCACGAGCTGGCAGATCAGCAACATCCACGGCGGCACCGGTGCCAGCAACGTCATCCCCGGCAACGTGGTGATCGACTTCAACTTCCGTTTCTCCACCGAGTCCACACCCGAAAGCCTGCAGCAGCGCGTGCACGCCATCCTGGAGGCGCAGGGCCTGGCGCAGGGCACCGACTACGACCTGGCCTGGACGCTGGGCGGACGGCCTTTTCTCACCACGCCGGGCACGCTGGTCGACGCGGTGCGCCAGGCGATCCTGGACGAAACCGGCCTGCAGACCACGCTTTCCACCACTGGCGGGACCAGCGATGGCCGCTTCATCGCCCAGGTCTGCCCACAGGTGATCGAGTTCGGCCCGCCCAACGCCACCATCCACAAGATTGACGAGCACGTCGCGCTGGCCGACATCGAACCGGTGAAAAACATCTACCGGCGCACGCTCGAACAGTTGTCCGCCAGGGCGGCCGCCCATGCTGACTGAGGTGTCCGTCGTGATCTCCTTCGCCGAGTTGCTCGACCAAGCCAGCCAGCGCCTGGAAGCCGCCCGGCTGTCCTACGGCCACGGCACGACCAACGCACGCGACGAAGCCGCGTGGCTGGTGCTCTGGCAACTGGGCCTGCCGCTGGACAGCGACCTCGACGCCCTGGCGCGCCGCCGCGTGGGCCACGAGGAACAGGCCGCCGTGCGGGCCCTGGTCCAGCGCCGCATAGACACCCGCGAGCCGGCCGCCTACCTCACCCATGAAGCCTGGCTGCAAGGCGTGCCCTTCTACGTGGACCGGCGCGCCATCGTCCCACGCAGCTTCATTGCCGAACTGCTGGCCGAAGGGGCCATCGATCCCTGGCTGGACGAGAACAGCCGGGACGTGCTGGACCTCTGCACCGGCAACGGCAGCCTGGCCGTGCTGGCCGCCATGGCGTATCCGGACGTGCGGGTCACTGGCGCCGACATCTGCGCCGAGGCCCTGGAGGTCGCGCGCATCAACGTCGACCGCCATGGACTGCAGGATCGCATCACCCTGGTCGAATCCGACGGCCTCGCGGCCTGCCCCGGCCCGTGGGACCTGATCCTGTGCAACCCACCCTACGTCAATGCACAGAGCATGGCCGACCTGCCACCCGAGTACCGCGCCGAACCCAGCCTGGCGCTGGACGGAGGGGCCGATGGCATGGACTTCGTGCGCAAACTCCTGCGCGACGCCCCCGCACGGCTCAAACCGCAAGGTGTGCTGGTGCTGGAGATCGGCAACGAACGCGAACACTTCGAGAACGCTTTTCCGGAACTGGAAGCGATCTGGCTTGACACCAGTGCCGGCGAGGACCAGGTACTCCTGCTGACCCAGGAGAGCCTGCTCGCGCTCGCCGCGCCGCACACCCCTTCCCCATGATCACCCTGAAGAATGTGGTCCTTCGCCGAGGGGCGAAGGTCCTGCTCGATGGTGCGTCCTGCACCATCAACCCCGGCGAAAAGGTCGGCCTGGTCGGCCGCAACGGCGCCGGCAAATCCAGCCTTTTTCGCCTGCTCGACGGCACGCTGCACGAGGACAAGGGCGACTTCTCCGTGCCTGCGCACTGGCGCATGGCCCAGGTCGCACAGGACATGCCGGAGACCGACATGCCCGCCACGCAGTTCGTCATCGAAGGGGACGTCTCTCTCATGCACGCCCGGGCCGAGGTACAGGCTGCGGAAGACAGTGGCGATGGCGAGCGCATGGCGCACGCCTACATGGCCTTGCACGATGCCGGCGAGCACGATGCCGCCGCGCGCGCCCAGGCCCTCATCCTGGGCCTGGGCTTTCGAACCAGTGAGCTGGAGCGCCCTGTCGACAGCTTTTCCGGCGGCTGGCGCATGCGCCTGCAGCTCGCACGCGCGCTCATGTGCCCGAGCGAACTGCTGCTGCTCGACGAGCCCACCAACCACCTGGACCTGGATGCCCTGGTCTGGCTGGAGGCCTGGCTCAAGCGCTACGAAGGCACGCTGCTGGTGATCAGCCACGACCGCGAGTTCCTCGACGCGGTCACCGACGTCACCCTGCACATCCACGGCGCGCAACTCACCCGCTACGGCGGCAACTACAGCCGCTTCGAGGACATGCGCGCCGAACAGATGACGCTGCAGCAGGCGGCCTTCGAGCGCCAGCAGGAAAAAATGGCGCACCTGCAGAAATTCATCGACCGCTTCAAGGCCAAGGCCAGCAAGGCCAAGCAGGCCCAGAGCCGCGTCAAGGCACTCGAACGCATGGAAAAAATCGGTCCGGTGCTGGCCGACGCCGAGTTCAGCTTCGAGTTCGCCGAACCCCAGAGCCTGCCCAACCCCATGCTGGCCATGGCCGACGTGGACTTTGGCTACCCCGCAGCCGAGCCCGGGGGCGAACCCGCCACCATCGTGCGCGGCGTCAGCCGTTCGGTGCTCGCGGGCCAGCGCATCGGCATCCTGGGCGCCAACGGCCAGGGCAAATCGACCGTGGTCAAGACCATCGCGCGCGACCTCACGCCACTGGCCGGCCAGATCACCGAAGGCAAGGGCCTGAACATCGGCTACTTCGCCCAGCAGGAGCTGGACGTGCTGCGACCGGCCGACACACCGCTGGAACACATGATCCGGCTGGCGAAGGACTGCACGGCGCAAGGCCGGCTCGCCGGCCAGCCCACGCGCGAGCAGGACCTGCGCAACTTCCTGGGCAACTTCAACTTCGGTGGCGACCAGGTCAAGCAAGCCGTGGGCAGCATGAGCGGCGGGGAGAAGGCTCGCCTCGTGCTGTGCATGATCGTCTGGCAGCGCCCCAACCTGCTGCTGCTGGACGAGCCCACCAACCACCTCGACCTGGCCACGCGCGAAGCGCTGTCCGTGGCGCTCAATGAATTCGAAGGCACGGTGATGCTGGTCAGCCACGACCGCGCCCTGCTGCGCGCCGTTTGCGACGAGTTCTGGCTGGTCTCGCGCGGTGGCATTGCCCCCTTCGACGGTGACCTCGACGACTACCAGCGCTACCTGCTGGACGTGGCGAAGCAGCAGCGCGAAGCACAACGCCAGGAGCAGCGTGCACCGCAAACCGCGGCACCACCGGCCCAGGCCCCCGAGCGCAAACGCCAGGACGCCCAACGCCGCCAGCAGGCCAACGAAAAGACCCGGCCGCTGCGCAAGGAGCTGGAGCACACCGAACAGCGCATGGCCGAACTTGGCCAGGAGAAGGAGCGGCTGGAACGCGCCATGGGCGAACCCATGAGCCCTGCCGAGATGGCCGATGCCGGCCGCCGCCTCAAGGCCGTGAACGAAGAGAACGACGCGCTGGAGAGCCGCTGGCTGGAGCTGCAGGAAGCCATCGAAGCCAGCAGGGCCTGAGCACGGATTCGTGCCCTGGGGTATCCTGCCGGCAGCCAGGGCCGCCGCGGCCTCGGTACCCTCACCATCAGGAAGGACCCCTCAGATGATGTCGATCATTGCGACCCTGTTCATCGGTCTCATCGCCGGCTTCATTGCCCGCGCCATCAAACCCGGCGACGACAGCATGGGCTGGATCATGACCGCCGTGCTCGGTGTGGCCGGCTCCTTCGTCGCGGGCTACCTCGGCGCCGCGCTGGGCTTCTACCAACCCGGTGAACCGGTGGGCTTCATCGCCTCCGTGGTCGGTGCGATCATCCTGCTGGTGCTCTACGGGCTGATCAAGAAAAAATGATCAAGGCCGGCACTTGACCAGGTAGGCCCCCTGCACCACAAGGTAGCGGTCTGCCTGCGCCGCCGGCAGGGGCACCCGCTCGAAGTTGCTGGAAAGGCCCCGCTCCTTCCAGTCTGGAATGGCCCGGTAGGCGCGCCCGCCCGGCGCCAGCGGTGGAACCATGGGCCCGAGCACGGGATTCACCGCCAGGCGATCGTTGTCACCCGCATCGTCGACCCGCAGGCGCACCACGGTACCGCCCTGCCCCTGCTGCCCTGCAGGCAGCAAACCCAGGCTGGGCCACCAGCCATCGGTCATCATCGCGCACTGCACACGCACCAGACGCCCCGCCGCGACATCGGCCTCGGTGACGCCGGCCGACTGCACACCGCGCCGCTCTGCCGGGTTGAGCCCACGGCCTTCCTGCCGCCACTCGGCCAGAGTCACCACGGAGCTCACCTCCACCACAGCCTCCCCGCCCCTCGGCGGCGAAGAGGCGCAACCCCACAGGGCGGCCGAAACGGCGAGGGTCGATGCAAACAGGCGAAGCGGCATGCGGCGGATTCATGGCCGCGCAGTGTAGCGCCGGGGCACACACGCACAAAAAAGCCCGCGGCCAGTGGCTGCGGGCTTTTTCATCCCCGAAGGGTGTCTGGTAGGACGTGAGGGATTCGAACCCACGACCAACGGATTAAAAGTCCGCTGCTCTACCAACTGAGCTAACGTCCCGACAAAATGCAAGGCCTTGCGGGTGACACAAGGCCTTGAACAAACCGGTGGTGGGGCGTGAGTGACTCGAACACTCGACCTACGGATTAAGAGTCCGCTGCTCTACCAACTGAGCTAACGCCCCCGGATCGGCGTGCAGACCGGCCTTTGAAGCCGGTTGACGCGAAGCCTCAGATTATAGCGTCATTGAGGACGTCTTCTCTGGCTTCATGCGCTTTTTTGAACGATCGGTGGCCAGAACATCAAGCACCCAGCCTGCCGCGCACAGGCCGAAAGTGGCCGTGACACTGACCACCGAGCCGTAGCCATGGCAGTTCAGCGAGCCGTCGCCACCGCCGTCCACGCTGCAGGATGCATCGGGCGGCGCCACGGGCTCGCGGCTGAAGACACAGGCCACGCCCATACGGCCTTCGCGGGCGCCGCCATGCTGCTTGCGCAGGCGGTAGCGCAGTTGCGCAAGCAGCGGGTCGTGCGTGGTGTCCGCCAGGTCGGCCACCTCCACCTGCTGCGCCAGGCGCTTGCCACCGGCCGCGCCCACGGTGACGAACGGCACGCGCCGCGCCAAGGCCCAAGCGGCCAGCGCAGTCTTGGCCTTGACCTGGTCGCAGGCATCGATGAGGGCGCCGGGCAACTGACCAGCCATGTCGGGCAGCGCTTCCAGCAAGGCGGGCCAGTTGTCGGGCGTGACGAAATCGTCGACCACATCGACCTGGCAGCCCGGATGGAAGAGCGCGATGCGGTCCCGCATGGCTTCGCCTTTGGCCTGCCCCAGCGTGGGATCCAGGGCGTGTATCTGGCGGTTGATGTTGGATTCGGAAACGTGGTCCAGGTCCACCAGGGTGAGGCGGCGCACGCCGCTGCGCGCCAGGCCTTCGGCGGCCCAGGAGCCCACGCCGCCAATGCCAACCACCACCACATGGGCGTCGAAAAGCCGCTGTGCGCCCTCGACGCCATAGAGGCGCCGCAACCCGCCGAAGCGGCGTTCGAACAGCTCCTGGGTGCCGTTCACTCCCGCTCCAGCAGCCACATCTGGAAGCGGAAGCCGCCAATGGCGCCGAGCACGATGCCCGTGACGGCGATCGCACTGGTGAGACTCAGCGTGGACAGGCCTGATAGGCCCTGGCCCACCGTGCAGCCCATGGCGGTCACGCCGCCGATGCCCATGAGTGCGCCACCGACCAGGTGCAGTGCGGTGTCCTGCGTGCTGCGGAAACCCTCCCAGCGGAAGCTGCCCTCGATCAACGCACTGACCCAGGAACCCACCACCACGCCGGCGACGGTGACCACCCCGAAGGTCAGCAGCTTGGAGGTGTCGCTGAAGAAGATCACCCAGTCCAGCGCGTAGGCCATTGGCGCGGTGAAGGTGAGGGACTCCATGCGGCCGGAATTGGAGCCGAGGTAGACCGCGTCCAGGGTTTCCGGATGCTCTGCGACGAAACCCATGTGGCCGCTGACCCACCACATGGCCACGATGACGAGGCCGATACCCAGGCCCGCGAGCAGGTTGTTGAAGCTGCGGAACTCCGGCCCCAGCAGCGCCCAGACGAGCAGCGCGCCACCCAGCACCAGCGCCGCCAACAGACCGGCCAGTGCAGGATCCAGTCCCAGTCCACTGGAAAGCCACATCGGCAACGCGCCACCCGCGGGAAGCTCGAAGGCCACCTGGTCCACGGTGTTGACGCGCAACACCGCGGTCACGCCACGCAGCGTGGCGAAGGCGGCGAAACCCATGACGAAAAACACCACCAGCGACTTGAGGCTGCCCGAGCCTATGCGCACCAGGGTCTTGCTGCCGCAGCCCGAGGCCAGCACCATGCCCAGGCCGAACAGAGCGCCGCCGAGCAGCGCGGAGAGCCAGATGATGCGGCCACTGGTGTAGATGGATTTGCCCGCATCGATCCAGCCCAGCCAGGCCATGCCGTAGAACCCGATGGTGGCCACGCCGACCGCCATGCCCCACATGCGCATGCGCGTCCAGTCGCCCATGTTGACGATGTCGCTGATGGCACCCATGGTGCAGAAATGGGTGCGCTGGGCGATGAAGCCGAAAGCGACGGCCACGGCGAAGGCGGCCCAGAGTACCTGGGTCTGCAGTTTCAGGAGGTCGGCGATGTCCATAAGGCCGCCATTGTAAGGAGCGGCCCAGTCACCCACGGCCAGCCAGGACGGCCGTCCGTGGCGTGGTCACGGGCATTCAGCGCAGGCGGGCGAGCCGTTCGCGTGCGGCGGCTGCCGCTTCCGAGTTCGGGTAGGCCTTGTTCAGGTCTTCGAGCGTCTTGCGGGCTCCACGCGCATCCTTGAGTTCGATCTGGCTGTTGGCCAACGCCAGCATGGCCTCCGGCGTGCGCAGGTGGTCGGGGAACTCCCGGATCAGGCGCCGGTGCGTGTCGGCCGCTTCCTTGTAGGCGCGCGCGGCGTACTGGGCATTGCCCAGCCAGTACAGCACCGACGGCGTGTAACCGCTGGCGGGATAGCGCTGCATGAAGCCGTTGTAGGCGGTGGCCGCCTGCGCAAACTCGGACTTGCGCAGCAGATCCATGGCGGCATCGAAGTCGCGCTTTTCTGCCGGCGCGGCGTTGAAGGTCTGGCCCTCGTGCTCGACGCGCAAAGGCTCCACCTTGCGCAAACGCTCGTCGATGCCGGACTGCACGTCCTTTTGCAGGCGCTGCAGTTCCGACACTTCACGCGCAAGCTGCTCGTTCTGACCGCGCAGGCGGGCCAGTTCACCACGCAACTGTTCGATCTGGTTGGACAGATCCAGCAGGCTGCGGCGCATGGCCGCGGCGGACTCCCGCGACTCGGCGCTGGCCGCATCGGCATCCTGGCGGTTCTTGTCCACCTTCTGGCGCAACTCGATGATCGCCTTGCGGGCTTCGTCGTCCCCAAACAGGGCGTGCGCCTGCAAGGGCCACAGCGCCGAGAGCGCCAGTGCCAGCAGGCCGAACCGTGAACAGACAGCGGTGGTGGACATGTCAGCGGTAGGTCAGCTCGACGCGGCGGTTCTTGGCGTATGCGGCTTCATCGAAGCCGGTGACCGCAGGCTTCTCCTCGCCGAAGCTCACCGCCTCCATCTGCGCCTCGCTCACACCCAGCAGGCTGAGTGCGCGGCGCACGGCTTCCGCACGCTTCTGGCCCAGAGCCAGGTTGTACTCGCGACCACCGCGCTCGTCGGTGTGGCCTTCCAGGTTCACGCGGCGGGTGCGGTTGGCGTTGAGGTAACGGGCGTTGGCTTCCAGCAGCGCTGCGGCCTCGGGCTTGACGTCGAAGCTGTCGTAGTCGAAATAGACCACACGCTTGAGCGCATCGGGCTGGGCAGCGTCTGTGCCCCCCACGGACACGCCGGAGACGCCCCGCTGGTCGACCGCTCCGCCCTGGCCGCCGGCCCCTCCCGCGGCGCCGGTGGCCGTCCCCGCGCGGTCTTCCACCGGCACGTCGTCCAGCTTGACGCCGGAACTGCAGGCCGCCAGCGCGGCCACCAGCCCCAGGCCGGCGATCAGGCGCAACCAGCGCCGGGTGAGTCGTTCACGGGAGACGGGCAGATGGGTGTTGGACATGAGAGGATCCTTGGAGGTATGGGATGGGGTTGAAGGCAGAAGAAAAACGGATCGGTGGCGAAGACAGACGCCTCAGCGCAGGAAGGGGCCCCACTCGGGCTCACGGATGTCACCCTGGGCACCGGCCAGCCGGGTCTTGATGCGGCCGTCGACGGTGGTTGTCATCAGGGCTTCCTGACCGCGGTCACGCGTGGCGTAGATGATCATCCGGCTGTTGGCGGCGAAACTCGGGCTTTCATCGGCGCTGGCCTCGCTCAGCGCGGTCACGGAGCCGCTGGCCAGGTCCATCACATGCAACCGGAACGCGCCATTGATGCGCGAGATGAAGGCGAGCCAGCGGCCGTCCGGACTGGGCGCGGGCGAAATGTTGTAGTTGCCGTTGAAGGTCAGGCGCTGGGCGGCCCCACCCTGGGCGCTCATCCGGTAGATCTGGGGCGAGCCGCCGCGATCGCTCACGAAGTAGATGTTCTTGCCATCGGCGCTGAACACCGGTTCGGTGTCGATGCTGGCGGTCTGGCTGAGCCGGCGCGGCTCACCTCCCGCGGCGTCCATCAGGTAGATCTGGGTGTTCCCCGACAGGGAAAGCGTGGCCACCACCGAACGCCCGTCGGGCGACCAGGACGGCGCACTGTTGGAGCCCTTGAAATTGGCCAGCAGCCGGCGCTTGCCAGAGGCCACGTCGTGCGCATAGATGACGGGCTTGCGGGCCTCGAAGGACACGTAGGCCAGCTGGGCGCCATTCGGTGCCCAACTGGGCGAAATGATGGGTTCCGGGCTGGTGAGCGCGGCTCGCGCGTTTTCGCCATCGGCATCGGCCACCCACAGGTTGTAGCGAGGACCGTTCTTGGTGACGTAGGCGATGCGGGTGGAGAACACGCCTTTGACGCCGGTGATCTTTTCGTAGACCTGGTCGGCGATGCGATGTGCCGCGAGGCGCAGGTCCTGAGCCCCCACGGGGTAGCTCAATCCCCCGAGGTCCGCGGCGCGCACCACGTCCCACAGGCGGTAGCGCACATCGAAACGGCCATCGGCCAGCCGGGTCACGCTGCCTGTCAGCAGCGAGTCGGCGCCCCGGTCGCGCCAGGGCGCCAGATCCGGCCGCGAAGTTTCGTCCAGTCCTGTGCTCACCGGCTCGACAAAGCGGAACTGGCCGCTGCGCTCCAGGTCTGCGCGCACGATGGCCGCGATGTTCTCGCTGGCCACGTCGTTGCCACGGAAGCCCACGGCCGAGATCGGGTACTGTGTGAGTCCCACGCCCGAGACCTCCACACGGAACTGCGCGTGCGCCGCGGACAGTGGCCAGGCCAGCAGAGGCAGGGAGGAAACAAGGCCGAGAACATGTCGTCTCGGCAGGGGGGCCAGCATTTCGGGTCGGGTCAAATCCAGCATCCTGTAGGTGTCGCTTGTTCTGGCTTGTAACGCCGGCGGGTGGGGCCGGGTCCAACCAACTGATAATAACGGAGGGTTAACCCCCGCCCGTGACAAGATGTGTGTGCACAGCCCGCCGCCGGGGAGTCTTCTGGCTGCATGATCCCGCCGGGCCCGCATTGTTCCGCCGATCTGCGCGAAATCCCGAATTGACCCGCACTTGACCGACTCCGACACCTCGAACAAGCCGCTGGACGGCACCCTGGCTCAGCGACTGCGCCGCCTCTGGCCATTCTTCCGTTCGGCCAAGACCGGCATCGTGCTGGCGGCCGTCAGCACCGTGGTGGGCGCGCTCACCGAGCCCATGATTCCGGCCTTGCTCAAGGCCCTGCTGGACGAGGGCTTCACCGAAGGCGCCATTCCCCTGTGGGCGGTGCCGGTCGCGTTGATGGGCCTGTTCGGCATTCGCGGCATGGCCACCTTCGTGGCGCAGTACACCTTGTCCTACACCGCCAGCCTGGGCCTGCTGAACCTGCGCCGGGCCATGTTCGCCAAGCTCAACGATGCGCAGATGACCCTGTTCTCGCGGCAAAGCGCGAGCAAGCTCTCCAACACCCTGGTCTACGAGGTGCAGAACGGCTCGCAGATGCTGGTCTCGTCCATCCTCACGCTCAGCAAGGACAGCCTGACCGTGCTGGCGCTGCTGGGCTATCTGTTCTACCTGAACTGGGGGCTCACCCTGATCGTGCTCACGGTCTTCCCAGGCCTCATCTACATGATGCGCGTACTCTCGCGCCGCCTCTATCAGCTCACGCGGGACAGCCAGCAGGCCACCGACGAACTGGCCTACGTGGTGGAGGAAAACGCGCTGGCTCACCGTATGGTGCGTCTGCACGGCGCTCAGCAGCGCCAGGCCGAGCGTTTTGACGGCCTCAGCGTGGGCCTGCGCCGCCTGGCGCTGAAATCCACCGTGGCGATGGCGGCCATGACACCGCTGACGCAGCTGCTGGCCTCGGCGGCACTCTCGGCGGTGATCGCGGTCGCGCTCTGGCAGAGCCACTCCGCCGGCGTGACGGTCGGCAACTTCGTCGCCTTCGTCACCGCCATGCTGATGCTGATCACGCCCATCCGGCACCTGGCCGAGATCACGGCGCCCATCACGCGGGGCCTGGCGGCACTGGAGCGAGGACTGGAGCTCATCGAGCACACACCGGCACAGGCGGGAGGCAGCCACACGGCGCAGCGTGCCCGCGGCGATATCGAGTTGCGCGAGGTGCGGGTGCGCTATCCAGCCAAGGACGCAGCCGGCGAACCGAGCGAGGCGGCCGACCACAGCCGCACCGCGCTGCGTGGCGTCTCACTGCACATCACCCCCGGCGAGGTGCTGGCCCTGGTCGGCCCTTCCGGTTCGGGCAAGACGACCCTGGTGAACCTGCTGCCGCGCTTCGTGGAGGTCGACCAGGGCGAGGTGCTGCTGGATGGCACTCCCCTGCCCGACTGGGATCTGGCCAGCCTGCGGCGACAGTTCGCCATGGTGAGCCAGGACGTGGTCATGCTCAACGATTCGCTGGCGGCCAACGTGGCACTGGGCGCAGCGGCATCGGAGATCGACGCCGAGCGCGTGCTGGCCGCCTTGGTCTCGGCCAACCTGGGAGACATGGTCGAGCGCCTGCCCCAGGGCATCCACAGCACCGTGGGACACAACGCGGCCGAACTCTCCGGTGGCCAGCGCCAGCGCCTGGCCATCGCCCGGGCCATCTACAAGGATGCGCCCATCCTGATCCTCGACGAAGCCACCTCGGCGCTGGACAACGAGTCCGAACGCCTGGTGCAGGAGGCGCTGGCACGCCTGATGAAGGGCCGCACCACGCTGGTCATCGCGCACCGCCTGTCGACCATCGAGCACGCCAACCGCGTGGTCGTGCTGGCCGAAGGCCGCATCATCGAGCAGGGCACCCACACCCAACTGCTCGCGGCAGATGGGCTGTACGCACGGCTGCACGCCCAGGGGCTGGGCATCGACCGCTGAGCCCCGCCCCCGCCTTCTGCCCAACCGCCTGACACACCCCCTTACAGCAGGACGATGTCGTACTGCTCCTGCGTCATGGAGCTTTCGCTCTGCAGCGAGATGGGCTTGCCAATGAAGTCCGACAGACCGGCCAGGTGGGCGCGCTCCTCGTCCAGAAACAGCTCGATCACCTTGGGCGAGGCGACCACGCGGAACTCCCGCGGGCTGAAGGCCCGGGCCTCACGCAGAATTTCCCGCAGGATGTCGTAGCAGAGGCTGCGCGCGGTCTTCACCACGCCACGCCCCGAGCACGCAGGACAAGGTTCACTGAGCATGTGGGCCAGCGACTCGCGGGTGCGTTTGCGTGTCATTTCCACCAGGCCCAATTGGGAGAAGCCACCGGTCATGGTCTTGACCCGGTCGCGCGCGAGCTGTTTGCGGAACTCGGCAAGCACCGACTCGCGGTGGTCGTCGCGCGCCATGTCGATGAAGTCCACGATCACGATGCCGCCCAAGTTGCGCAGGCGAAGCTGGCGCGCGATGGCCTGCGCCGCTTCCAGGTTGGTGCGAAACACCGTGTCGTCGAAATTGCGCGCGCCGACGAAGCCGCCGGTGTTGACGTCCACTGTGGTCAGTGCCTCGGTCTGGTCGATCACCAGATAGCCGCCGGACTTCAGGTCTACCCGCCGGCTGAGCGCACGCACGATCTCCTCGTCGATGTTGAACAAGTCGAAGATCGGTCGCTCGCCACTGTAGTGCTGCAGCTTGGCCACCGTGTCGGGCATGAATTCGGCCGCGAACGAGCCCAGCAGTCCGTGCTGCTCGCGCGAATCGATGCGGATGGATTGCGTATGCGCGCCCACCAGATCACGCAGCACGCGCTGCATGAGGTTGAGGTCCTCGTGCAGCAGCGTGGCTGGGGGTTGGCGCGTCGCGGCTTCCTTGATGCGCAACCAGGTCTTGCGCAGGTAGGCGGTGTCCTCGATCAGTTCCTCGTCGGTCGCATCCTCGGCGTTGGTCCGCAGAATGAACCCACCTGAGGGACTGCCATCCGGCAGGGCCGTCAGGCGCATCAGGCGTTGACGCAGGGACTCGCGCTGGGCCGGCGGAATCTTCTGCGAGACGCCGATGTGGTTGTCCTGTGGCAGAAAAACCAGCAGACGGCCGGCAATGCTGATCTGCGCGGTGAGGCGGGCGCCCTTGGTCCCTATCGGGTCCTTGAGGACCTGCACCATGAGCGACTGGCCCTCGAAGATCTGTCGCTCGATCGGCAGCACCGGGTTGGGTGTGAGCACCTTGGCCGCTCCGGCAGGTGGCCCTGCAGCGTCGGGCAGCGGAGCGGGCGCCGCGGCGGCCTTCTCGCGTGGGCCAGCGTGCTTCGCCGCGATGTTCGGCATCAGGTCGGCCACGTGCAGGAACGCCGCGCGGTCCAGTCCGATGTCGATGAAGGCAGACTGCATGCCCGGCAGCACGCGCGAGACCTTGCCCAGGTAGATGTTGCCCACCAGACCCCGCTCGAGCGTGCGCTCTAGGTGCACCTCCTGCACTGCGCCCTGCTCCACCACGGCCACGCGCGTCTCCTGCGGGGACCAATTGATCAGAATGTCCTGGCTCATCGCTTGGCTGTCTCCGTGATGTGTGTTCTGGCGCGAGGAGCCGGTGTCAGCCCAGCCGCACGCCGGCCGAGGCCAGCACCTGCGCAGTCTCGTGCGCGGGCAGACCCATGATGCCCGAATAACTGCCGCTGATGTGGCGAACCCAGAGCGCCGCGCGGCCCTGTATGGCGTAGGCGCCGGCTTTGCCCATGGGCTCGCCGCTGACGACATAACGGGCAATGCGCGAAGCCCCCACGGTCTCGAAGGTGACCCATGACCTGGACAGCGCCGCCCAATGCCGGTCGACATGCCGTCCGGCCACACCGACCGCGACCGCCGTGAGCACCCGGTGGCGCTGGCCGGAGAGGCGGGCCAGCATGCGCCGCGCCTCGGCGGCATCGGCCGGCTTGCCCAGGATCTGCCGCCCCAACGCCACCGTGGTGTCCGCACACAGCACCGGCGCGCCGGGCAAGCCCCTGCGCTTGAGGCGCGCCAGAGCGGCATCCAGCTTGAGCCCCGTCACCCGCTGCACATAGGTCGCAGGCGACTCGCCCGGCCGAACCGCCTCCAGCGCCTCCACATCCTCCCACGCGTCGGGCAGCAACAACTCGCAACGCACCCCCCACTGCTCCAGTAGCTGCAGGCGACGCGGACTCTGAGAGGCCAGGTAGATGAAATCAGGCATGGTCGGCAGATCAAACCTCCGCGAAGCGGAGAAACGTGTGAGGCAAACCGGCCGCCGCCGGGCCGCTCCCAAGACGGCCCAGCCCCCTTGGGGGGCAGCGACCCGCGAAGCGGTGGAGCGTGAGGGGCAAACCGGCCGCCGCCGGGCCGCTCCCAAGGCGGCCCAGCCCCCTTGGGGGGCAGCGACCCGCGAAGCGGTGGAGCGTGAGGGGCACACCGGCCGCCGCCGGGCCGCTCCCAAGGCGGCCCAGCCCCCTTGGGGGGCAGCGACCCGCGAAGCGGTGGAGCGTGGGGGCACTCATTCCCTGTGGTATGGATGGTTGGCGTTGATGGACCAGGCGCGGTAGAGCTGTTCGATCAGCAGCACCCGCACCATGGCGTGCGGCAACGTGAGGTCGGACAGGCGGATACGCTGGTGCGCCGCGGCACGGAAGGCAGGGTCCAGTCCATCGGGACCGCCGATGACCAGCGCCACGTCGTCACCTTCGAGCTGCCATTGCTGCAACTGCTGCGCCAACGCCTTGGTGGTCAGCGCGGTGCCGCGTTCGTCCAGCGCAACGGTGCGGCAGCCGCGTGGCAAGGCGGCCTCGATGCGTTCGCGCTCGGCGGCCAGCAGCGTTTCCAGCGTCTTGGAGCCGCGCGGCTCGGTCTTGATGGCTTTGAGCTCCACCCGCAGCTCAGGTGGGAAACGTTTGGCGAAATCGTCGTAGGCCGTCTGGGCCCAGTCGGGCACGCGCTGCCCGACCGCGACGATCAGCAACTTCATGCCTTGCGGGATGCGGTCGTCTTGGTGGTCTTGCGAGCCGCCGGTTTGGCTGCCGCCTTGGCCACCGGTTTGCCGGCGGCACGTGGCTTGACCACCACGGTCTTGAGCGCAGTCTTGGCCGCCGGGGCCTTGTCGCGCGCACCTTTTGCCGCCACCGTCTTGCGAGCCGCCGGCTTGGCGGCGGCCTTCCTGGGCGCAGGGGCTGCCGTGGACTTGGCCTGCTTTCGCACCACCGTCTTGGCCGGCACGGGAGCCGCGGACTCCGCGGGTGCCTTGCGTGCCTTGCGTGCCTTGGCAGCCGGCTTGCCGGTCACGGCGGCCTTGTCTTTCTCCGTACCGTGCTTGAGCCGGACCGGCTTGGCGCCCCAGATTTCTTCCAGGCGGTAGTACTGGCGGATCACGGGCTGCATCACGTGTGCCACGGCGGCCCCGCAGTCCACGATGATCCATTCGCCGTTGTCCTCACCTTCGATGCGCGGCTTCTCGAACCCGGCATCCCGCACCGCATCGCGCACGCTGGCGGCCAGCGCCTTGGTCTGGCGGTTGGAGGTGCCGCTGGCGACGATGACGCGCTCGAACAACGGCGAGAGGTGCTCGGTGTTGAAAACGACAATGTCCTGGCCCTTGACGTCTTCCAGGCCATCGACGATGGCGCGCTGGAGTTTCTGGATGTCTTTCTTGGCGGTGGATTCGCTGGTCATTGAGGGGTCAGGTAAAGGCGGTGTTGCGAAATATAGCGTGCGACGCCCTCAGGCACCAGAACATCCAGCGGTTGACCGCCTGGCTCGGGTTGCCTGATGCGCGCCCGGACGTCGGTGGCGCTGATGTCGCGCAGCGGCATGTGCAGCGCTTCATGGGGGATACCCACGCCCTCCAGATCGGTGGCATCGCCGGCAATGGGCCGGCCAGCCACGGCGAGCGTGGCCAGCGTCGGTATCTCCTGCCAGCGCACCCAGCTTCTGAATGCTTTCAACTGGTCGGCACCCAACACCAGAAACAGCCGGGCCTGCGGGTACTGGGCGCGCAGTTCAATCAGGGTGTCTGCCGTGTAGCTCGGGCCTTCGCGCCGGATTTCCCGGTCGTCAATGTGCACCTGCGGCAAGTCCCCGAAGGCCAGCCTGCACATCGCCAGGCGGTCTGCGGCGGGCGTGAGCACGCGGGTCTTGTGCCAGGCCAGCCCGGTGGGCAGCACATGCAGCACGTCCAGCCCGAGCTGGGCAATGGCGGTCTCGGCCAGTTCGCGGTGGGCCTTGTGCGGCGGGTCGAAGGCGCCGCCGAACATGCCCACCCGCCGGGGCGCTGGCGAGGTCTGCATCAGACCCAGTCCTTGCGCACCAGGAACTCCTTGTACAGCCGGTCCTCCGGCGTGCCTTTGCGGGTCTTGCGGTTGTAGGCCCAGCTCACCAGCGGCGGCATCGACAGAAGGATGGACTCGCTGCGCCCGCCGGACTGCAGACCGAAATGGGTGCCGCGGTCCCACACCAGGTTGAACTCGACATAGCGCCCACGCCGGTAGAGCTGGAAGCTGCGCTCGCGTTCACCGTAAGGCGTGTTCTTGCGCCGGTCCACGATGGGCAGGTAGGCGTCCAGGAAGGTGTCACCCACCGAACTCATCATGGCAAAGCTGCCGTCGAAACCCAGTTCGGAGAAGTCGTCGAAGAAGACCCCGCCGATGCCTCGCTGTTCGTCGCGGTGCTTGAGGTAGAAGTACTCGTCGCACCACTTCTTGAAGCGCGGGTACTTGTCTACGCCGAAGGGATCGAGCGCCTGCTTGACCGAGCGGTGAAAGTGCACCGCATCCTCCTCGAATCCGTAGTACGGCGTCAGGTCCATGCCGCCGCCGAACCAGCACACCGGCTCACCGCCCACAGGCGTGGCGGCAATCATGCGCACGTTCATGTGCACCGTGGGCACATAGGGGTTGCGCGGGTGAAAGACCAGCGAGACCCCCATGGCCTCGAAGGGCGCGCCACTGAGTTCGGGTCTGTGCTGCGTGGCCGATGGTGGCAAACCGGGCCCGCTCACATGGGAGAAGCCACAGCCGGCACGCTCGAACACGGCGCCATCTTCCAGAATCTGGGTGATGCCACTGCCCTGCAGCTTTTCGCCACGCGGTTTGGTCCAGCGATCGACGAGGAAGTTGCTGCCATCGACCATGGCGACCGTGGAGGTGATGCGTTCCTGGAGGTCGACCAGGTACTCGCGCACCATGGCCAGGGAGGTGGTCGGAGTTCCCATGCGCGGTTACACCTTCAGAGCGCGCGATGGCCGATGTCGCGCCGGAATTGCGCGCCATCGAAACGGATGGCATCGGCCACCGCGTAGGCGCGCTCGCGGGCCTTGGCCACCGAATCCGCCAAGGCCGTCACGCAGAGCACGCGCCCGCCGCTCACCTGCACCTCGTTGCCGACTTCGGTGGTGCCCGCATGGAACACCATGCGGTCGGCCTCATCGGCCGGCAGGCCCGTGATGGCATCTCCCTTGCGGGGGTTCAAGGGATAGCCGGCAGCGGCCAGCACCACGCCCAGCGCCACGCGCGGGTCCCAGTCCAGTTGCACGCCGTCGAGTTCGGCGCGCGTGGCCGCCAGCAGCACCTGCGCGAAGTTGCTGCGCAGGCGCATCATGATGGGCTGTGTCTCGGGATCGCCCATGCGGCAGTTGAATTCCAGCGTCTTGACCCGTCCGTCGGGCGTGATCATCAGACCGGCATAGAGAAAACCGGTGTAGGGAAGGCCATCGGCTGCCATGCCGCGCAGCGTGGGCAGGATCACCTCGTTCATGGCGCGTTCATGCACCTCGGGCGTGACCACGGGCGCGGGCGAATAGGCGCCCATACCGCCCGTGTTGGGCCCCTGATCGGCGTCCAGCAGGCGCTTGTGGTCCTGGCTGGTCGCCAGCGCGAGCGCGTGTTCGCCATCGCACAGCACGATGAAGCTGGCCTCCTCGCCCACCAGGAACTCTTCGATCACCACGCGGGCGCCGCCCTCGTTGTGCGCCACACCCAGCTTGTTGTCGAGCAGCATGAAGTCGATGGCCTCGTGCGCCTCCTCCTCGGTCATGGCCACCACCACCCCTTTGCCGGCAGCCAGGCCGTCGGCCTTGACCACGATGGGGGCACCCTCCGCCTGCACGTAGGCATGGGCCTGCGCCGCGTCGGTGAAGGTCTGGTAGCGCGCCGTGGGAATGCCGTGGCGCTGCATGAAGGCCTTGGAAAACGCCTTGGAGCTCTCCAACTGGGCCGCCGCACGGGTGGGTCCGAAGATCGGCAGGCCGTGCGCGCGGAACTCATCCACCACACCGGCAGCCAGGGGAGCCTCGGGGCCGACCACGGTGAGCCCGATGCCATTGGCCTGCGCCCATTCCCGCAGCGCCACCTTGTCGGTGACGGGCAGGTTGTGCAAACCGGGGTCGCGCGCGGTGCCCGCGTTGCCAGGCGCCACGAAGACCTGGCTCACGCCTTCGGATTGCCGGAGCTTCCAGGCCAGGGCATGTTCACGGCCACCGCCGCCGATCACCAAAACTTTCAAACCGTTCTCCATAAAAACATCTCAACGCACCTCGGACCGCAGGCCGAACTCCAGGGGGAGCGATGCGCAGCGCGGCGCTGGGGTCACATTTCCGCGTTGTGGAACACTTCCTGGACATCGTCCAGGTCCTCCAGCACGTCGAGCAGTTTCTGCATGCGCGCCGCGTCTTCGCCAGCGAGGGCAATGGTGTTTTCCGCGCGCATCGTGACCTCGGCCACCTCAGGCTGGAGGCCCGCGGCCTCCAGCGCGTTCTTCACCGCTTCGAAATCGGTCGGCGAGGTCAGCACCTCGATGGCGCCATCGTCGTCGCTGATCACGTCCTCCGCCCCCGCCTCCAGTGCCACCTCCATCACCTTGTCCTCCGAGGTGCCGGGGGCGAAGATGAGCTGGCCACAATGCTTGAACTGGAAGGACACCGAGCCGTCGGTACCCAGATTGCCGCCGTGCTTGCTGAAGGCATGGCGCACCTCGGCCACGGTGCGCACCCGGTTGTCGGTCATGGTGTCGACGATGATGGCGGCGCCGCCGATGCCGTAGCCCTCGTAGCGGATCTCTTCCAGGGCCTGGCCTTCCAGGTTGCCGGAGGCCTTGTCGACGTTGTACTTGATGCGGTCGGCCGGCATGTTGGCCGCCTTGGCCTTTTCGATCGCCAGACGCAGCCGCGGGTTCATGGACGGGTCGCCGCCACCCTGGCGGGCCGCCACGGTGATTTCACGGATGACGCGCGTCCAGATCTTGCCCCGCTTTTCGTCCTGTCGGCCTTTGCGGTGTTGAATATTCGCCCATTTGCTGTGTCCGGCCACGAAATTGTCCTTTTGCCCGTTCTGGCTTTGATCTAATAAGCCTGCGATTTTACGTTTTCACCCGCAACGCCCGAACACGCCACGCAAGGAAGACTCGACCATGGCCGAACCGCTGCTGATCGCCCAGAACGCCTCCACCACCTGCCAGCTCCTGCCTGGCCTGGCCAACCGCCACGGCCTCATCACCGGTGCCACCGGCACGGGCAAGACGGTCACCCTCCAAACCCTGGCCGAACAGTTCTCCAACATCGGCGTGCCGGTCTTCATGGCCGACGTCAAGGGCGATCTTTCGGGCATCAGCCAGCGCGGCAGTTTCGGCGAAAAGCTCACCAAGGTGTTGCAGGACCGCGGCATCACCCTGCCCGCTCCCCAGGCCTGTCCGACGACGGTGTGGGACGTGTTCGGTGAACTCGGCCATCCCGTGCGCGCCACCATCAGCGACATGGGGCCGCTGCTGCTCTCGCGCATGCTCAACCTGAACGACACCCAGGCCGGCGTGCTCAACCTGGTGTTCAAGATTGCCGACGACAACGGCCTGCTGCTGCTGGACATGAAGGACCTGCGGGCCATGCTGCAACACGTCGGCGACAACGCCAAGCAGTTCACCACCGAGTACGGCAACATCAGCGCCGCAAGCATCGGCGCCATCCAACGGGGGTTGATGCAGGTCGAGCAACAGGGCGGCGACAAGTTCTTTGGCGAGCCCATGCTCGACATCAACGACTTCATGCAGACCGTCGACGGCAAGGGCGTGGTCAATATCCTGGCCGCCGACAAGCTGATGAACGCGCCGCGCCTCTACGCCACCTTCCTGTTGTGGATGCTCTCGGAGCTGTTCGAAAACCTGCCCGAGATCGGCGACCCCGAGAAGCCCAAGCTGGTGTTCTTCTTTGACGAGGCCCACCTGCTGTTCAACGAAGCGCCAAAGGTGCTGGTCGAGCGCATCGAACTGGTCGTGCGCCTGGTCCGCTCCAAAGGGGTCGGCGTCTACTTCGTGACGCAGAACCCGCTCGACATACCGGACAGCGTGCTGGGACAGCTTGGCAACCGCGTGCAGCACGCCCTGCGTGCCTTCACGCCACGAGACCAGAAAGCCGTGAAGTCCACAGCCCAGACGATGCGACCCAAGGCCGGCCTGGACATCGAGGCCGCCATCACCGAACTGGCGGTCGGCGAAGCTTTGGTCAGCCTGCTCGATGCCAAGGGCCGCCCTTGCGAAACCGAGCGCGTGTTCGTCATTCCACCCGGCAGCCAGCTCGGCCCCATCACGCCCGAACAGCGTCGCGCGCTGATCCAGAACTCGTTGGTGGCAGGCGTCTATGAAAAAACCGTAGACCGCGAAAGCGCCTACGAGATGTTCCGCTCGCATGCGGGTGAACGCGGCCAGGCGGAGGAACAGGCCCAGACCGCGCCGGCGACCAAGACCACGCGCATTCCAGGTACCGCCAGCAAGGAGGCCCCCGCGGCGGAGAAGAATGTCATCAACGAGGTGCTGTTCGGCCGCACGGGCCCGCGCGGCGGCCAGTACGATGGCCTCGTGCAGACCATGGCGAAAACCGCCGCCCGCACGGTGGCCAGCGGCCTGGGCCGGCAGATCCTGCGCGGCGTGCTGGGCGGGCTGCTGGGCGGCAAACGCTGAAGCGACGCTCCCTCCCGGGAAGACCCCAAAAAAGAAAAAGACCCGGCATGACCGGGTCTTTTTCGTCGAAGGTGCGGCTTTCTTTCAGCCTGCCGTGGCCTCTTCCGGCCGAGCCTTGCCTTCCTTCTTGGGCAGAGGCTGGATGTCCAGCGCGACTTCCTGCACTTCCTTGCCCGCCTCGTCCGTCTTGGTCACCAGATCCACGATCAAGCGGCCGCCTTCCGTGAGCCGGCCGAACAGCAGTTCGTCGGCCAAGGCCCGGCGGATGGTGTCCTGGATCAGGCGCTGCATGGGCCGCGCGCCCATGAGCGGGTCGAAGCCCTTCTTCGCCAGGTACTTGCGCAGGGTATCCGTGAAGGTGACCTCCACTTTCTTCTCGGCCAGTTGCGTCTCCAGTTGCAGCAGGAACTTGTCCACCACCCGCATGATGATGTTCTCGTCCAGGGCCTTGAAGCTGACGATGGCATCCAGGCGGTTGCGGAACTCCGGCGTGAACAGGCGCTTGATGTCGGCCATCTCGTCACCCGCCTCGCGCGGGTTGGTGAAACCGATGGTGGCCTTGTTCATGGTCTCGGCACCCGCGTTGGTGGTCATGATGATGATCACGTTGCGGAAGTCGGCCTTGCGTCCGTTGTTGTCGGTCAGCGTGCCATGGTCCATCACCTGCAGCAGCACGTTGAAGATGTCCGGGTGTGCCTTCTCGATCTCGTCGAGCAGCAGCACCGCATGCGGCTTCTTGGTGATGGCCTCGGTCAGCAGGCCACCCTGGTCGAAGCCGACGTAGCCCGGAGGCGCGCCAATCAGGCGGCTCACGGCATGGCGCTCCATGTACTCCGACATGTCGAAGCGGATCAGGTCGATGCCCATGATGTAGGCCAACTGCTTGGCCGCTTCGGTCTTGCCAACGCCAGTGGGGCCGCTGAACAGGAAGGCACCAATGGGCTTGTCGGCCTTGCCCAGGCCCGAGCGAGCCATCTTCACCGAGGACGCGAGCACCTCCAGAGCCTTGTCCTGACCGAACACCACGCTCTTGAGGTCGCGCTCCAGCGTCTGCAGCTTGCTGCGGTCGTCGTTGGAGACGTTGGCCGGCGGAATCCGGGCGATCTTGGCCACGATGTCCTCGACCTCGGTCTTGGAAATCGTCTTCTTGCGCTTGGACGCCGGCAGGATCCGCTGTGCCGCGCCCGCTTCGTCGATCACGTCGATCGCCTTGTCGGGCAGATGACGGTCGTTGATGTACTTGGCGCTCAACTCGGCCGCCGCCTGGAGGGCGTTCAGCGCGTACTTGACGTTGTGGTGCTCCTCGAAGCGCGACTTCAGGCCTTTGAGGATGTCCACGGTCTGCTCCACCGTCGGCTCGACCACGTCGACCTTCTGGAAACGGCGGGAGAGCGCAGCATCTTTCTCGAAGATGCCCCGGTACTCGGTGAACGTGGTCGCACCGATGCACTTGAGCTGGCCGCTGGAGAGCGCCGGCTTGAGCAGGTTGGAGGCGTCCAGCGTACCGCCCGAGGCCGCGCCAGCCCCGATCAGGGTATGGATCTCGTCGATGAAGAGCACGGCATTGGGCTTGTCCTTGAGGGACTTGAGAACGCCCTTGAGGCGCTGCTCGAAGTCACCCCGGTACTTGGTGCCTGCCAGCAACGCGCCCATGTCCAGCGAATACACGTTGGACTCGGCCAGGATCTCTGGCACGTCGCCCTGGGTGATGCGCCAAGCCAGGCCTTCGGCAATCGCCGTCTTGCCCACGCCAGCCTCACCCACCAGCAGCGGGTTGTTCTTGCGGCGGCGGCACAGGATCTGGATCACGCGCTCGACCTCGTAGTCGCGACCGATCAGGGGGTCGATCTTGCCGTCCTTGGCCATCTGGTTGAGGTTCTGGGTGAACTGTTCCAGGGGCGAGGCCTTTTCGTTGCCCTTGGCTTCGGCGGCCTCCTCGTTGTCGGCAGCGCTCTCCCCGGACTTGGTCGGTTCGGGCGGATCGCTCTTGCGGATGCCGTGGGCGATGAAATTCACCACGTCCAGGCGTGTGACGCCCTGCTGGTGCAGGTAGTAAACCGCATGCGAGTCCTTCTCGCCGAAGATGGCCACCAGCACGTTGGCGCCAGTGACTTCCTTCTTGCCGTTGCCGGTGGACTGCACGTGCATGATGGCGCGCTGAATCACACGCTGGAAACCCAGAGTGGGCTGGGTGTCCACCTCGTCGGTGCCGGCCACCTGCGGGGTGTTGTCCTTGATGAAATTCGTCAGGGACTTGCGCAGGTCGTCGATGTTCGCCGAGCAGGCGCGCAACACCTCCGCCGCGCTGGGGTTGTCCAGCAGGGCGAGCAACAGGTGCTCGACGGTGATGAATTCGTGCCGCTGCTGCCGGGCCTCGACGAAGGCCATATGCAAGCTGACTTCAAGTTCCTGGGCAATCATGGGCACGTCCTTTGGGCTGGGAGGGTGGAATGAGCAAGCGTTTGGATACGGTTAGCTGGTACGGGGTTCAGATGGGGTGCTTCCGGCTTTATTCAACGGGCTCGCTCAGGCACTGCAGCGGATGACCCGCCGCGCGTGCGGCCTGGAGGACCTGATCGACCTTGGTGGTGGCCACGTCCCGGGAATAGACCCCGCAGATCCCTTTGCCCTCCAGATGGATCTTGAGCATGATCTGCGTGGCGGTTTCCCGGTCTTTGCTGAAAAACTCCTGGATGATGTGCACCACGAATTCCATCGGGGTGAAATCGTCGTTGAGCAGCACCACCTGGAACATCTGCGGCGGCTGGGTGCGCTGGGTGCGGCGTTCAAGCACGACCGCGTCATCGCTGCCGGCTGCCGGAGGGGCAGCGGGCACGGGCGGTTTCTTCGGGTTCTGGGTGGCCATGAAAACCATTCTAGCGGCGCCCCCACGTCCCCGATCGCGTCCGGGAATAGGAAGTACGCGGACCCACCCTCTTCTTCGTCCCGACGGACCGAAGCCAGTGCATAAACGGTACGGGTGGATTCATCCATGCCCCATTGTGAGGCGAAAAGCGATGGGAAATCCGTGAAGAAAACCGCCTTTCCTGCGCCTGTTCGCGGCGCACGGCGCCCCGCTCAGTCGGCCATCTGCTCGATCATCACATCGCCAAAACCGGAACAGCTCACCTGGATCGCCCCGGCCATCAGGCGAGCGAAGTCGTAGGTCACCCTTTTGGTGGCGATGGCCCTCTCCAGCGAGACGATGATCAGGTCGGCCGCCTCCCTCCAGCCGATATGGCGCAACATCATCTCCGCCGACAGGATTTCCGAGAGCGGGTTGACGTAGTCCATGCCGGCGTACCTGGGCGCGGTTCCATGGGTGGCCTCGAAGCACGCAACCGAATCCGACAGGTTGGCCCCTGGCGCAATGCCGATACCCCCGACTTGAGCGGCCAGCGCGTCGGATATGTAGTCGCCGTTGAGATTGAGGGTCGCCACGACCGAATACTCCGCCGGGCGCAGCAGGATCTGCTGCAGGAAGGCGTCGGTGATGCTGTCCTTGATCAGGATGTCACGGCCGCTGCGCGGGCTCTTGAATCGGCACCAGGGGCCGCCATCGATGGGCTGGGCGCCGAACTCCTTTTGAGCCAGAGCGTACGCCCAGTCGCGGAAGCTGCCCTCGGTGTACTTCATGATGTTGCCCTTGTGCACGATGGTCACGCTGGGCCTGTCGTTGTCGATGGCGTACTGGATGGCCTTGCGCACCAGCCGCTCGGTGCCTTCGCGCGAGACCGGTTTGACGCCAATGCCAGAGGTCTCCGGGAAACGGATACGGTTCGCGCCCAACTCCTCGGCGAGGAAGCGGATGAGCTTTCTGGCTTTCTCCGACTCCGCCTCGAACTCGATGCCGGCGTAGATGTCCTCGGAGTTCTCCCGAAAGATCACCATGTTGGTCTTCTCCGGCTCCTTCAACGGCGACGGCACGCCCTTGAAGTACTGCACCGGGCGCTGGCAGACGTACAGGTCGAGTTCCTGGCGCAAAGTCACGTTCAGGGAGCGGATGCCGCCGCCAACCGGTGTCGTCAAGGGACCTTTGATGGACACCACGTATTCGCGCAGCGCATCCAGCGTCTCCGAGGGAAGCCATACATCCGGCCCGTAGATCCGGGTGGCCTTCTCGCTGGCGTACACCTCCATCCAGTGGATCCTGCGTTTGCCGCCGTAGGCCTTTTCAACTGCAGCGTCCACCACCTTGAGCATCACGGGGGTGACATCCACCCCCACGCCATCGCCCTCGATGTAGGGCACGATCGGCTGGTCGGGCACATGGAGCGACAGGTCCGGGTTGACGGTGATTTTCTGGCCCTGGGCGGGCACCTGGATATGCTGGTACATGGGGGTAGATCTGCGCGGCGAAAGCAAGGGAACAAGCGCGAAAATTCTAGACCCAATCCCAAGCGCCCTCGCCGTGCCGGACAATCCCGCTTACGACAAGTGCCTGTGCCTTTACCAGTGAGCCCATCATGAAACGCCTGATTGCCTGCCTGCTCTTCGCCTTCCTCAGCAGCACCGCCTGGTCTCAAGAGGCCGCACAACTTCAGTTGCCCCGTGTGCAACTTTCGGCAGGCATGCACCTGATCCATGCCCAGGTCGCCGCGACGCCCGAGCAACGTGCCATCGGGCTCATGCACCGGCAGGAAATGCCGGCCAACGAAGGCATGCTCTTCGTCTTCGAGCAGGCAGCCGGCCAGTGCTTCTGGATGAAGAACACGCTGCTGCCTCTGACGGCGGCTTTCGTCGCAGATGACGGCACCATCGTCAATCTGGCGGACATGCAGCCCAAGTCGCTGGACTCCCACTGCTCGGCCAAGCCGGTGCGCTACGTGCTGGAGATGCACCAGGGCTGGTTTGCCAAGCGCAACCTCAAGGCTGGCTCACGCCTGAGCGGTCCGCCTTTCAGCAAATAAAAGAAAAAAAGCCGTACCCGTGCAGGTACGGCTTTTCATGCGATGGCCGATCGCCTCAGACTTTCACGGACGCCAGCGCCTCGTTGAAGGTCTTGCTCGGGCGCATCACGGTCTCCAGCTTCGCGAAGTCCGGCTTGTAGTAGCCGCCAATGTCGACCGGCTTGCCTTGCACTTCGGTCAGCTCAGCCACGATCGCTTTTTCGCCGTCCGCCAGGCGCTTGGCCAGTGGCGCGAACTTGGCGGCCAGTTCGGCATCTTCGGTTTGAGCAGCCAGTTCCTGGGCCCAGTAGAGCGCCAGGTAGAACTGGCTGCCGCGGTTGTCGAGCTGCCCCGTCTTAGGCGAAGGGCTCTTGTTGTTGTCCAGCAGCTTGCCAGTGGCCGCGTCCAAGGTCTTTGCGAGCAGCTTGGCCTTGCTGTTGCCGGTCTTGATGCCCAGATCCTCGAACGACACCGCCAGTGCCAGGAATTCGCCCAGCGAATCCCAGCGAAGGTGGTTTTCCTCCACTAGTTGCTGGACGTGCTTGGGCGCAGAGCCGCCAGCGCCGGTCTCGTACATGCCGCCACCGGCCATCAGCGGCACGATGGACAGCATCTTGGCCGAGGTCCCCAGCTCCATGATGGGGAACAGGTCGGTCAGGTAGTCGCGCAGGATGTTGCCGGTAGCGCTGATGGTGTCCAGGCCTCGGATCACGCGTTCCAGCGTGTAGCGCATGGCGCGCACCTGGCTCATGATCTGGATGTCCAGGCCGGTGGTGTCGTGCTCATGAAGGTACATCTTGACCTTGGTGATGAGCTGCGCCTCGTGCGGGCGATAGGCGTCGAGCCAGAACACCACGGGCATGCCGGAGTTGCGCGCACGGTTGACGGCCAGCTTGACCCAGTCACGGATGGCGGCGTCCTTGACCTGGCACATGCGCCAGATGTCGCCCTGCTCCACGTTCTGGCTCATCAGCACCTCGCCGGTGGCCAGATCGGTGATGTTGGCCACGCCGTCCTCGGGGATCTCGAAGGTCTTGTCGTGCGAGCCGTATTCCTCGGCCTGCTGGGCCATCAGGCCCACGTTGGGCACGGTGCCCATGGTCCGGGGATCGAAGGCGCCATGCCATTTGCAGAAGTTGATGATCTCCTGGTAGATGCGGGCGAAGGTCGACTCGGGCATCACGGCCTTGACGTCCTTGAGACGCCCGTCGGCCCCCCACATCTTTCCGCCATTTCGGATCATGGCCGGCATGGACGCGTCGACGATGATGTCGTTGGGCGAGTGGAAATTGGTAATGCCCTTGGCGGAGTCCACCATGGCCAGCTCTGGACGGTGCTCGTGGCAGGCGTGGAGATCGCGCTTGATCTCGTCCTGCTTGCTCTGCGGCAAGGTGGCGATCTTGTTGTAGAGATCGACCATGCCGTTGTTGACGTTGATGCCCAGCTCGTCGAACAGCTTGCCGTGCTTCTCGAAAGCTTCCTTGTAGAAGATCTTGACGCAGTGGCCGAACACGATGGGGTGCGAGACCTTCATCATGGTCGCCTTGACGTGCAGCGAGAACATCACGCCGGTCTTGCGTGCGTCCTCGATTTCCTTTTCGTAGAAGGCCAGCAAGGCCTTCTTGCTCATGAACATGCTGTCGATCACCTCGCGGTCCAGCAAAGAGACCTTGGGTTTGAGCACGATGGTCTTGCCCGACTTGGTGATGAGCTCCATCTTCACGTCGCGCGCGCGGTCCAGCGTCATGGACTTCTCGCCATGGTAAAAGTCCCCGGCGTGCATGTGCGAGACATGCGAGCGCGAGGCTTGGCTCCACTCGGCCATGCTGTGCGGGTTCTTGCGGGCGTATTCCTTCACCGCCTTGGGCGCACGGCGGTCGGAGTTGCCCTCGCGCAGCACCGGGTTCACCGCACTGCCGATGCACTTGCCATAGCGCGCCTTGATCTCCTTCTCCTTGTCGTCCTTGGGGTTCTCAGGGTAGTCGGGGATCTTGTAGCCCTTGGCCTGCAGCTCCTTGATGGCGGCCAGCAGTTGGGCCACCGAGGCGCTGATGTTGGGCAGCTTGATGATGTTCGCTTCGGGTTTGAGTGTGAGTTTGCCCAGCTCGGCCAGGTTATCCGGCACGCGCTGCTCTTCCGTGAGGTACTCGGGGAAACTGCCCAGAATGCGGCCCGCGACCGAAATGTCGCTGGTGGCCACGTTGATACCGGCCGGTGCCGCAAAGGTGCGGATCACGGGCAGGAACGCACTGGTGGCCAGCAGCGGGGCTTCGTCGGTCAGGGTATAGATGATGGTGGGTGGCTGGCTGCTGCTCATTGCTTATCTCCAGAGTTGTTGGGGGTGCCGCAAGCCGGGCCGGCGCATCCGCCGGCAAGCTGCAAAAAACGGTACCAGAGTGATTGTGCTTTCTCTGTTCGGTCCGGGCGGCCGTTTTCGGAAGCTCATTCTCACGATGCAAAATGCACGCAAAAAAAACTGCGCTTTGGACTGACGTGGACGAAAAAAAGGCCCGAAGGTCACCCTTCGAGCCCTGGTACTGGCATGCGCGATGCCTCAGGCGAAATTCGCCTCGGCAAACGACCAGTTCACCAGCTTGTCGAGGAAGGTCTCGACGAACTTGGGACGCAGGTTGCGGTAGTCGATGTAGTACGCGTGCTCCCACACGTCGACGGTCAGCAGGGCCTTGTCGCCGGTGGTCAGCGGCGTACCGGCCGCACCCATGTTGACGATATCCACGGTGCCGTCGGCCTTCTTCACGAGCCAGGTCCAGCCGGAGCCGAAGTTGCCCACTGCGGACTTCACGAAAGCCTCCTTGAAGGCGGCGTAGCTGCCCCACTTGGCGTTGATGGCCTCGGCCAGCTTGCCAGACGGTTCACCGCCGCCGTTGGGCTTCATGCAATTCCAGAAGAAGGTGTGGTTCCAGATCTGTGCCGCGTTGTTGTAGATGCCGCCACTGGACTTCTTGACGATGGACTCGAGGTCCATGCTCTCGAACTCGGTGCCTTTCTGCAGGTTGTTGAGGTTGACCACATAGGCGTTGTGGTGCTTGCCATGGTGAAACTCCAGGGTTTCGCGGCTGTAGTGCGGGGCCAGTGCGTCCAGGGCGTACGGCAGGGGGGGCAGGGTATGTTCCATGGGGGTCCTCTGGTGTTGTGGGTGTTCAGAAGCGTGCCTGGCCCATTTGAGCGTGGGCGGCGGGGCAACAGAACGGCATTGTAGGCACGCCGGCTCAACGGCAAGACCATTGTGGTTTCTTCAGCGACGCCGATGTCCGTTCAGGCGGGGTCCACGTGCAACCCCAGTTCACCATCGGCCAGCGTGGCTCGCACGGCTTGCCCGGGTAAGGCCTGTGCCGCGCGGGTCAGCGCCAGGCCTTGCTCGTTGGTCAGAAACGCATAGCCGCGCTGCAGCACCAGGCGAGGATCCAGCATGGCCAGGGCGACCTCACAACGCTGCAGGCGTGTGTCCTGGCGCTCCAGGACCCGATGCAGCGCCACCGGCAGGGCCGTTTGCAGCGCCTGCAGACGTGCACCCTGTTGCTGGGCCGAAAGCCGTACGCCGTTCTGCAGGCGATGCTGCAAGCGCATGAGCTGTTGCTGCCCATCGTGCAACCGGGCGGAAGGCCGGCCCAGCCGCTGCGCCAGGCGGTCCAGGCGCTGCCCCTGGCGGTCCAGCGCAGCCCCCACCGAGGAAGCCAATTGCTCCTGCAGGTACGCCAGTTCGCCCAGACGCTGCTCGCGCGCCGGCGCGCAGAGTTCTGCCGCGGCCGTCGGCGTAGGCGCACGCAGGTCTGCCACGAAGTCGGCCAGAGTGAAATCGGTTTCATGACCGACACCGCAGATCACCGGCATCGGTGCCTGCGCAATAGTCCGTACCACTTGAGGATCATTGAAGGACCAGAGGTCTTCCAGAGAACCGCCACCACGCACCAGCAGCAGGACCTCGCTCTCCCCCTCTCTGGCGTGGCGTGCGTACGCCGTCTGCAAAGCCGAGCAAAGTTCTGCCGGTGCCTGCTGGCCTTGGACGGAGGCCGGATAGACCACAACCGGAATGTGAGGCACGCGCCTGCGCAAGGCGGTGACCACGTCACGCAAGGCCGCCGCCCCCAGCGAAGTCACCACGCCGATGCTGCGTGGCTGGGCCGGCAACGGCCGCTTGCGTGCCGCCTCGAACAGGCCTTCGGCTTCGAGCTGTGCCTTGAGCCGCAGGAATTGCTCGAACAACGCGCCCTGCCCGGCTGGCTTGAGGCTGTCCACAATGAGCTGCAAATCGCCCCGGGGGCCGTACACATCGAGCTTGCCCCGCGCCTCGACAAGCTGGCCGTCGCGCGGGACAAAGTCGAGTTGATCAGCGGCACGGCGGAACAGGGCGCAGCGCACCTGACCGGTATCGTCCTTGAGGGTGAAGTAACAATGCCCGCTGGCCGCGCGCGAAAAGCCGGAAAGCTCTCCCCGGACCGCGATGGGATTGAAACGCGCGGCCAAGGTGTCCGCTATGGCTCGCATGAGCGGGCCAACCGCCCATACACGGCGCGCCAATGGGGCCTCGCCATCCAGAAATGATTCAATCACAAGGCTTTTCCCGCCAAATGTGTCCACAAGCCGCGCCGTTGCTTGCTTCGGACAACGCATCCCCACAAAAATCCAGGCCTGCCGTCCAAGGCCTTGATTTCAAAGCGCTTTGAGCTGCCCGTTTTGTCATCGATCCGTCGCAGGCCGCATGAAATGGGCGATCGCAGCAGGAGTCCAGAGGCTTTTTCACAAAGTTATCCACAGTTTCTGTGCATGAAGCCTGGCTGCAGCAACCGACGGCGTCTGGCCGACAACCGGACTCTACGGGCAGAACGGCGTCGCAGGGCGGCTGCGGCCCCTGAGACATAATCGTCCGATCGCAAGCGCCCCGGCCGGGGCAGTCGACTGGAGCCCAGAGTTGTTTTCCATCATACAAGCCGCTGGCTGGCCGATCTGGCCCCTGATCATCTGTTCCATTCTTGGCCTCGCGCTGATCATCGAGCGCTTCGTCAGCCTCAAGGCCAGCAAGATCATGCCGCCGAAGTTGCTTGAGGAAGCCATCATGGTCTCGCGCAACGGCATTCCGGGCCCGGAGGTGGTCACGCAACTCGAACAGAACTCTGTGCTGGGGTCGGTGCTCGCCACCGGCTTTCGCACCTTCAACAGCAACCCCCGCGCCAGCGAGGAGGATCTGCGCGCCAATCTGGAGGGCGCAGGACGGCTGGCCGCCGCCCGCCTGCAGCGCTACCTCGGTGCACTCGCCACCATTGCCTCGGCCGCCCCGCTGCTGGGGCTGCTGGGCACGGTGATCGGCATGATCGAGATCTTCGGCGCGCAGGCGGCCGAAGGCGTCGGCGCGGTGCCCGGCATGGGCAATCCGGCCCAGCTCGCGCACGGCATCTCGATCGCGCTTTACAACACGGCCTTTGGCCTCATCATCGCCATTCCCGCGCTGATCTTCTGGCGCTATTTCCGCGCCCGCGTGGACGACTACCTGCTGAGCATGGAAGTGGCCGCCGAGCGCTTTACCCGTCACCTGCTGAACCTGCGCAGGACACCGCTATGAACTTCCGACCGGGCTCGCGCGATGAACCGGAAATCAACCTGATTCCCTTCATCGACATCCTGCTTGTGGTGCTGATCTTCCTGGTGCTGACGACCACCTACAGCAAATTCACCGAATTGCAGGTGAATCTCCCCGTGGCAGACGCCCAGGCCCCCAAACAGAACCCGCGCGAGATCATCGTGGCCGTGGGCAGCGATGGCCGCTATTCCATCAACCGCCAGTTGCTGGATGGCGCTGGCGTGGATGCGCTGGCGCGGGTGCTCGCGACGGCATCCCAGGGAAACCGGGAAACCGTGATCGTCATCAGCGCCGACGCCGCCGCGACCCATCAGGCGGTCATCAACGTCATGGATGCCGCCCGCCGTGCCGGACTCGTGCAGATCACGTTCGCCACGCAGCAGACGGGCGGCAGTTCGACCACTGCCCGCGGCAAACCCTGAGAAAGCCTGACCGGCCCATCCGCCCCACATGAGCGAGGGTCTCCCTCCCGCCCGCAGACAGGCCGCCTGGCTGCGCATGGCCCAGCACCGGGGACCCATGGCCCGCCTGCTCTGGCCTCTCTCGTGGATCTTCGGCGTGGCGCTTGCCGTGCGTCGACACCTCTACCGCATGGGCCTGCTGCGCGTACACCATCTGGACGTACCGGTCATCGTCGTCGGCAACGTGGTGGTGGGTGGCGCGGGCAAGACGCCGTGCACCATGGCCCTGGTGTCGCATCTTCAGGCCCGCGGTTGGCAACCTGGCGTGGTCTCGCGCGGCCACGGCCGGCGCGGTGAAGAGGTCGTGCATGTCGACACGCAGACGCCCGCCTCCCGGGTGGGCGACGAGCCGCTGCTGATTCACCGGCGCACCGGAGTGCCGGTCTGCGTCGCACGCCGGCGGGTCGATGCGGCCCGAGCGTTGCGGACACGGCACCCTGAGGTGGACATCCTGGTGTGCGACGACGGCATGCAGCACTTGGCGCTCGGACGGGATTTGACCGTGGCTGTCTTCGACGAACGGGGCGTGGGCAACGGCTGGCTGCTGCCCGCGGGATTGCTGCGCGAACCATGGCCGGGCCAACGCACAGCCCTCGGCATGCCAGACCTGGTGCTGCGTCAGCGGCGCGAGCACGCCGCGCCTGTCGAACTGCCCGGCTGCGCGAACCTGCCCGTGTTCGACGCGGTACGGCGTCTGGCCAACAAGGCCTTTGGTCCAGATGATGAACACATCGAACTCGCGAGCCTTGCAGGCCAGCCGCTGGCTGCGGTGGCTGGCATCGCCCGGCCGGAGCCGTTCTTCGACATGTTGCGCGAGAGGGGCTTGACGCTGTCCGCCACCCTCCCCCTGCCCGACCATGCCGGGGACGAGGCCTACGAAGCGCTCCTCCAGGCGACCCCTCCGACCCTGGTCTGCACAGAGAAGGATGCCGTCAAGCTGTTTCCACTGCTCAAGAGCCACCCGGCTGCACAAGCCTGGGCAGTACCGCTGACACTCACGCCCGACCCCTCGTTCCTGTCCGCCGTCGACGCCCGGTTGGCCGCAGCCGGCCACTCACCCCGCTGAAGACGTCCAGCGGCGACTATCATCCCCGTCATGGATGCCAAACTGCTCGAACTGCTGGTCTGCCCTGTCACCAAGGGCCCACTGCTCTACGACCGAGAGCGTCAGGAACTCCTCTCGCGCAGCGCGCGCCTGGCCTACCCCGTGCGCGATGGCATTCCCATCCTGCTTGAACACGAGGCGCGTCCCTTGACCGAAGAGGAAGCCGCCCGACCCTCCGCACCCGCGCCGCTGGGATGAGCAAGTCGGAGACATCCGGAGCCGGCTTCACGGTGCTGATCCCCGCCCGGTTGGCATCCAGCCGGCTGCCCGACAAGCCTCTGGCCGACATCGCCGGACTGCCGATGGTGGTTCGTGTGGCCCAGCGCGCACAGCTGAGTGCCGCTCGCCGGTGCGTGGTGGCCTGCGACGACCAGCGGGTACTCAAGGCCTGTGCCAGCCATGGGGTGGAGGCCGTACTCACCCGCGCGGACCACGTCTCGGGCAGCGACAGGCTGGCCGAAGCCTGCGAACTGCTGGGACTGGATGGCGACGAGGTCGTGGTCAACGTGCAAGGGGATGAACCCTTGATCGAACCGTCGCTGGTCGACGCCGTGGCGACCGAACTCGTCCGACGAAGCGATTGCGCCATGAGTACCGCCGCCCATGCCATCGACAGAGTGGAAGAATTCCTCAACCCCAACGTGGTGAAGGTCGTGGTGGATCGGATGGGCACGGCGCTGTACTTCAGCCGCGCACCGATGCCCTGGTGGCGCGACGGCATGGCAGACCTTTCTTCTGGTCGTGTGCCAGCGAAACTCCCCAGCCCGGCGCCATTGCGCCATGTGGGCCTGTACGCCTATCGCGCCGGCTTCCTGCGCGGCTTCCCTGAGCTGGAGCCAGCCCCCTTGGAGGTCACGGAATCCCTGGAGCAGCTTCGTGTGCTGTGGCATGGACAGCGCATTGCGGTTCACGTCACACCTCTCACTCCCGGCCCTGGCGTGGACACCCCCTTGGATCTGGAGCGCGTGCGCAAGCTGCTGGTTGCTGGCGCCTGACTGAATCAGCGGTTTTTCGCCGGTCCTTGGCCTGGACCGCTGTAAGCCAGGCTCAGGAGTGCCCGTGCTATCCTCGAACGGTTGCCCCGGTCGGCAGACCCGGGCTCGCCTCCGGAGACCGGCGGCCAAGCCATTCAAAACTCTGTACAAGGACAACGATGAGACTGATTCTGTTGGGCGCACCGGGTGCCGGCAAGGGAACGCAAGCCACGTTCATTTGCCAGAAGTACGGCATTCCCCAGATATCCACGGGCGATATGTTGCGCGCCGCGGTCAAGGCCGGAACGCCACTGGGCCAACAGGCCAAGGCAGTGATGGAATCCGGCGGACTGGTGAGTGACGACCTCATCATCAACCTGGTGAAGGAGCGCATCGCCCAGCCCGACTGTGCCAGCGGTTTCCTCTTCGATGGATTTCCGCGCACCATCCCTCAGGCCGACGCCATGAAGGCCGCAGGCGTGAAGCTGGACTACGTGCTGGAAATCGACGTCCCTTTCGACGCCATCATCGAGCGCATGAGTGGCCGTCGCTCGCACCCGGCCTCAGGCCGCACCTACCACGTCAAGTTCAACCCACCCAAGGTGGCCGGCGTGGACGACGTGACCGGCGAGCCGCTGATCCAGCGCGACGACGACAAGGAAGAGACCGTGAAGAAGCGCCTTGAGGTCTACAGCGCGCAAACCCGACCTCTGGTGGACTACTACAGCAACTGGGCTCGCCTAGACCCGGCCGCGGCACCGAAGTACCGGGCGATCAGCGGCATGGGCTCGGTGGAGGACATCACGGCGCGGGCCTTCGAAGCCTTGTCCCGCTGAGCACCACCACTGGCTGCGCGCGAGCCGACGGTTTTCCACGCGTCGGCTTGCCGACTGGTTCCAGGAATTGCAGAAAGAAAAACGGGTTAGCTTCACAAGAAGCTAACCCGTTGTCTTTGGTGGTCGGCGTGGCGGGATTCGAACTCGCGACCCCTTGCACCCCATGCAAGTGCGCTACCAGGCTGCGCTACACGCCGACAAGCCTTTGATTATAGCTGGCAAATCGCTTCGTTCAGACCACAGGACGAAGAAGTTCGCGTATTTCAAGCAGTTCCCGACGCACATCGAGCAGCAAAGAACCCGATTCGCGAAGCTCTGGCACATCGGCCTCGATGAAGGGCACCACCACGTCGCTGCCGTGCACCATTTCGTCGAGATCGATGACGTCGATTACCCCACCTTCCTCGTTGCGGCGACGGTCACGTTCAGCCTGCACCAGTTCCTGCAACTTGTTGCGCGCCCCGCTGATGGTGAAGCCCTGGTCGTACAGCAGCTCACGGATGCGCCGGATCATGAGCACCTCGTGGTGCTGGTAGTAGCGCCGGTTGCCCCGGCGCTTCATGGGCCGCAACTGAGTGAACTCCTGCTCCCAGTACCGGAGCACGTGCGGCTTCACGCCGCACAACTCCCCCACCTCACCAATGGTGAAGTAACGTTTGGCCGGTATGGGCGGAAGGGATTTCTCCATGAAAATCAAGGCAGTACGAACTGAACCTTGAAATCTACTCTAAGTTCGCTCGGCGCGGTGGCGGGAGCGACAAATTCCGTGTGAAATGTTGCAAACGGCATGGCGGTCGGTGCCGCATGCCTCCACAACGGACTCGGCCCCGTGCGACCGACGCCCGTCGAAATCGCCCTCAGAGCGCGCGTCAACCGCCAATGACGGCGGCCTGCACCTGCTCCTTGAGCTTGGGGCTGGCGTGGAAAGTCACCACCCGACGGGCCTCGATGGCCACGGGTTCTCCCGTACGCGGGTTGCGCCCCGGCCGCGGGGCCTTGGTACGGATCTGGAAATTGCCGAAGCCGGAGATCTTCACATCGTTGCCATTGACAAGGCTGTCGGTAATGAGATCAAAGAAGGCATCGATCATGTCCTTGGATTCGCGCTTGTTCAAACCGATCTGGTCAAACAGCAGTTCGGCAAGCTGGGCCTTGGTCAATGCCGGAGTTTCCAGGCTTTCAACGGCGAGTTCCATTCGGGCTTCTCCATCCATTCTTGTTGCTGATCAGGCGCGCAGACGGCCTGCGAGGCGCTGCTCAACGGACGCCACCGCCGCTTTGACGGCGGCGTCGATGTCCTCCTCGGTCAGTGTAGCGTCGTCGCGGTTGAGCACCAGTCGCACCGCAAGACTCTTTTCATCTTCCGCCAATGCACCCGCAGCCTGCGCCTGCCCTGCAGGAAGCTTCTTGGGGCGGTAGACGTCGAACAGCACCACCTCACGCAGCCAAGGATTGGCCGGTGCACGAATCGCTTCGACCACGGCGGCGTGCGTGACGGCCTCCTTCACGACAATGGCGAGGTCACGTTCGACAGGCTGGTGCCGGCTGACCGGCTGGTAGCTGGGCACAGGGCGGGCCAGCACGGCATCGAGATCCAGCTCGAACATCACCGGGGCCTGGGACAGATCGTAGGCATGGCGCCAGCGAGGATGCAGCTCGCCCACATGGCCGATGCAATGCCCCTCCACCCAGACGGCCGCACAACGCCCCGGATGCATCGCGGGATGTTCGGCCACACGGAACTCCGCGTTGCGCGGAGACAGCAACGCCTGTACATCACCCTTCACGTCAAAAAAATCCACCGATCGTTCGGCACTGCCCCACTGCAGCACACTGACGCCGCCATGGCACAGACCGGCCACGCGCATGGGCTGGTAAAAGCCCGCCACCGTGGTGTCACTGTCGCTCACTGAGGCGTCACGCAGAAACACGCGCCCCACTTCGAACAACCGTACCCGGTCGGCACGGCGGTCCAGATTGAACTTGAGCACCGAGATCAGGCTGCCCAGCAAGGATGAACGCATCACGCTCATCTGGCTGGCGATCGGGTTGAGCAAGCGGATCGGCTGGGCGTTGCCAGCCAGTTCGTGTTCCCAACGCGCCTCCACAAAGCTGAAGTTGATGGTTTCCTGATAACCCAGCTGCGCGAGCTGGCGGCGAACCGCAAAAGGCCCGCGGCGGGCCTCCGGGCGAATGCGGGCGGTGATGGGCGCCAGCGGCGGGGTGTCGGGCAACTGGTCGTAGCCCATCACACGTGCCACCTCTTCGATCAAGTCCTCCTCGATCTGCAGGTCGAAGCGGAACGGCGGCGGCGTGACGGTCACGGTCCCCTCACCCTCGGCAACCGGCAGGCCCAGGCGACGAAGCGCGCCTGCGCATTGCGCCTGCGTCAGCGGCATGCCCGTCACCTTGGCCGCACGCGCCACGCGCAGCGTCACGGCCTGGACCTGGGGCAGGCTAACCACGTGGTCGTCCATCACAGCGGCTTCGCCGCCACAGATGTCCAACACCAACTGCGTGATGCGCTCGATGTGTTCCACGGTACTCGACGGGTCCACACCTCGCTCGAACCGGTGGCCTGCATCGGTGGAGAAGTTGTAACGACGCGAGCGACCCGCAACCGCCTTCGGCCACCAGAAAGCCGCTTCGATATAGATGTTGCGCGTCTCATCGGACACCGCCGTGGCGTCGCCGCCCATGATGCCCGCGAGCGACTCCACCGCCTCACCGTCAGCAATCACCCCGACTTGCTCATCCAGCGCGATGGTGTTGCCGTTCAACAGCTTGAGCGTCTCGCCCATGCGCCCCCAGCGCACCTCCAAGCCTCCATGGATCTTGTCCAGGTCAAAGATGTGCGAAGGCCGACCCAACTCGAACATGACGTAGTTGGAAATGTCCACCAGCGCGGTCACGCTGCGCTGTCCACAACGCGCCAGCCGATCGACCATCCAGGCCGGCGTGGCGGCCCGGGTGTTCACGCCGCGCACAATGCGGCCAGAAAAACGACCGCACAGGTCCGGTGCCAACACCTTCACGGGAAGGCGGTCCTTCAGGCCAGCGGCAACCGGTGTGAAGACGGGTTCGATCAGGGGCGCTCCCGTCAGTGCAGCCACCTCGCGAGCAATGCCGTAGACGCTCAGGCAGTGCGCCAGGTTGGGCGTGAGCTTGAGCGTGAACAGCATGTCATCCAGCGCCAATTGTTCGCGGATGTCACGCCCCACCACGGCATCGGTTGCAAGCTCGAGAAGACCACCGTGGTCCTCTGCCAATTTGAGTTCACGCGCGGAGCACAACATGCCCTGACTCTCCACGCCACGCAACTTGCCCAACTGGATACGAAACGGCTTGCCATCCTCACCCGGTGGCAATTCCGCGCCCACCAGGGCACACGGCACCTTGATGCCATGGCGGGCGTTGGGCGCACCACAGACGATCTGCAGGGGCTCCCCCTGCCCCACATTCACCCGACAGACGCGCAGGCGATCCGCATTGGGGTGCTGTTCGGCCGACAGGATTTCGCCTACGACGACCTTGTCGAAAGGCGGTGCGACGGGATGGAGCTCTTCCACCTCCAGGCCGGCCATGGTCAGGGTGTCGGCCAGTTGCTGGCTGTTCAAGGGCGGGTTGCAAAAGGCACGCAACCAGGATTCGGGAAATTGCATGTCGAAGTCTCAGCGGAATTGCGAGAGGAAGCGGACGTCGCCGTCAAAGAAAAGCCTCAGGTCGTTGACACCGTACCGCAGCATGGTCAGACGATCTGGCCCCATGCCGAAAGCAAAGCCGATGTAGCGCTCGGGGTCCAGTCCCATGTTGCGCACCACGTTCGGGTGCACCTGACCGGAACCAGCCACTTCCAGCCAGCGACCTGCCAGAGGGCCTTGCTGAAACTGGATGTCGACCTCTGCGCTGGGCTCGGTAAAGGGGAAAAAACTCGGACGGAAACGCAGCACCAGATCGTCGGACTCGAAGAAGGTGCGGCAGAAATCGGTGAAGACGAACTTGAGGTCCTTGAAACTCACGTTCTCGCCGATCCACAAGCCCTCGCACTGGTGGAACATCGGTGAATGGGTCGCGTCGCTGTCCACGCGGTAGGTACGCCCTGGCGCAATGACCCTGATCTCTGGCATGCCCTGCCCGGCATCCAGCGCGGCACGGTGGCGCTTGACATGCTGCACGGCATGCCGTATTTGCATCGGGCTGGTGTGGGTACGCAGAAGATTGGGCGCCTTCTCGCTGCCCCCTTCCACGTAAAAGGTGTCGTGCATGGATCGCGCCGGATGGTCCTCGGGCGTATTCAATGCCGTGAAATTGAACCAGTCGGACTCGATCTCAGGCCCTTCGGCCACCTCGAACCCCATGGATCCAAAGATGGCCTCGATACGCTCCAGCGTCAGACTCACAGGGTGAAGTCCTCCCGCTCCGCGCTGCCGACCCGGTAATGTGATGTCGAGCGATTCGGCCTTGAGTTGGGCCAGCAATTCGGCTTCGGCCAGCGCCTGCCGCCGCTCAGTCAGAGCCGCCTCGATCGCCTGCTTGGCGAGGTTGACCGCTGCACCCCGGGTTTTCTTATCCTCCACGGAAAGTGCAGCCATGCCCTTCATCAGTTCGGTGATGCGGCCTGACTTCCCCAGGTATTGGGCTTTGGCGTTCTCCAGGTCCGCCGGAGCCTGGGCCTTTTCAAAGGCAGCGCGGGCACCCTCGACCAATGCGTCCAACTCGTTCATGTGTGTGATGCGATCGATGAAAACAAAAAAGGGATTGAAGCCAGCGAGGGAATCCCTCAAGCTTCAACCCCTTTGAGCGACAGGCGAAAACGCCACGGAGCCCGCGGCGCTCTCCCGGCCGTGAATCAAGCGGCCAGCTTGGCTTTGACTTGCTCCACGATGCTGCCAAAGGCAGCAGGATCGTTCACCGCCAGATCAGCCAGGACCTTGCGGTCGATTTCGATCTGAGCCTTCTTCAGGCCATTGGCGAACTGGCTGTAGGTCAATCCGCAGGCGCGAGCACCAGCATTGATACGGGCGATCCACAGTTGACGGAACACGCGCTTCTTGGTGCGGCGATCACGGTAGGCGTACTGCCCGGCCTTCATCACCGCCTGCTTGGCGATGCGAAAGACATTGCCGCGGCGGCCGCGGAAACCTTTGGCCAGAGCCAGGACTTTCTTGTGTCGGGCGCGAGCCGTGACACCACGTTTGACGCGAGGCATGAGTTACTCCTTGTTCGTCGTTGATCAAATGCCCGTGCCGGGCAGCATCTGCGCCATGTGACCCATGTTGGTCTCATGCACATTCACCGCACCGCGCAGGTGGCGCTTGTTCTTGGTGGTCTTCTTGGTCAGGATGTGACGCTTGAAGGCTTGACCGCGTTTGACGGTGCCACCGGGACGAACGCGAAAACGTTTCTTCGCGCTGCTCTTGGTCTTCATTTTGGGCATTTGCATGCTCCTTTTCATTTGTGCTCGTGAGGCGCTGCGAACCTTCCGCAGACTTGTTGGCCCCGAGCCACTTTTAAGAAAGCCCTTTCGAGCTTCCCATTCGGCGCAAGCCTTTCGGCCCACGCCTCAGACCACCAGGAGACGACCCTGGCAGTCCAATCCTCTCACCGAAACCATCCCCCGTTCAGGCAGCCGGTTGCCCTTCCACCGGCGCCGAAGCTTCTGCAGCCTTGGCCGCTCCGCCCCCCGCCTTCTTGCGACCGGGCGCAATCATCATGATCATCTGCCGCCCCTCGAGCTTGGGAAACTGCTCCACCAAAATGGTGTCGCCCAGATCGTCGCGAATCCGGTTGAGCAACGCCAACCCGAGCTCCTGGTGGGTGATCTCGCGGCCACGGAACCGCAACGTGATCTTGCACTTGTCGCCATCTTCCAGGAACCGGCGGATGTTGCGCATCTTGATGTTGTAGTCGCCATCATCCGTTCCAGGACGGAACTTCACTTCCTTGATCTCGATGACCGTTTGCTTGGCCTTGGCCTCCGCAGCCTTCTTCTGCTCCTGGTACTTGAACTTGCCGTAATCCATCAGGCGACACACGGGAGGAACTGCATTGGCCGCAATCTCGACCAGGTCCACATCCAGTTCACCAGCCATGCGCAACGCTTCCTGCAGACTCACGATGCCCAGAGGTTCGTTCTCCGGTCCGTTCAGGCGGACCTCGGGGGCCATGATTTCCCGGTTCAGTCGGTGTGCGCGCTCCTCACGCTGGCGGCGGTCGCGAAAGTTGGTAGCTATGGTGAGTTCCTTTGCGTGGGCTGGTCAAAAAAGAGGCAGCACCGGGGCCGCCAGATCGCATGCGGGGACACCACAGCCGCACGGGCTTCGATCCTGGCGCTTGAGTGCATCAAACCTTGGATGAAACGTCTGCCGCAATCAGTTTGGAAAAGGCTTCCAACGGCATGACCCCGAGATCCTTGTTGCCTCGGGCCCGCACAGCCACGGCGCCAGCGGCCTTCTCCTTGTCGCCCACGACCAGAATGAAAGGCAGCTTTTGCAACGCGTGCTCCCGTATTTTATACGTAATTTTCTCGTTGCGCAGGTCGATCGTGACCCTAAGCCCTTGATTCTGCAACGTTTTTGCGATTTCACGACAGTAATCAGCCTGTGAGTCGGTGATGTTGAGCACCGCCACCTGCTCCGGCGCCAGCCAGGCGGGCAATGCCCCGGCATGCTGCTCGATCAGAATACCGATGAAACGCTCCAGGCTGCCCACGATGGCCCGGTGCAGCATCACGGGATGGGCGCGCTCGCTCGTCTCCGTCACGTACTCACCACCCAGGCGTTCGGCGGTATTGAAATCCACTTGCATGGTGCCGCATTGCCACTGCCGGCCGATCGCATCCTTGAGCGTGTACTCGATCTTCGGGCCGTAGAAGGCGCCATCGCCCGGCGAGACGATGAATTCGCAACCCGAACGGCGCAAAGCCTCCATCACCGCGAACTCGGCCTTGTCCCACAAAGCGTCGGAGCCCACACGCTTCTCGGGACGCGTCGCCACCTTGTAGATGATGTCCTTGAAGCCAAAGTCGGCATAGACCTTCTGCAGCAGAGCCGTGTAGGCAATGCATTCTTCAAGGATCTGGTCTTCGGTGCAAAAAATGTGTCCATCGTCCTGCGTGAACCCTCGCACCCGCATGATGCCGTGCAACGCCCCGCTGGGTTCGTTGCGATGACATTGGCCGAACTCGCCGTAGCGCAGAGGCAGGTCCCGGTAGCTCTTGATGCCCTGTTTGAAGATCAGCACATGACCGGGGCAATTCATCGGCTTGAGCGCGTATTCGCGCTTCTCCGATTCCGTCGTGAACATGTTGTCGCGGTAGTTGTCCCAATGGCCGGTCTTCTCCCAGAGGCTCTTGTCCAGGATCTGCGGACCTTTGACTTCCTGGTAACCGTTGTCGCGGTAGACGGCTCGCATGTACTGCTCCACCACCTGCCATACCGTCCAGCCTTTCGGGTGCCAGAACACAAGGCCCGGCGCGGTTTCCTCCATATGGAACAGGTCCAGCTCGCGCCCCAGTTTGCGGTGATCGCGTTTCTCGGCTTCCTCCAGCATCGTCAGGTATTGCTGGAGGTCTTCCTTGCTGGCCCAGGCCGTGCCGTAGATGCGCTGAAGCATTTCGTTGCGATGGTCACCGCGCCAGTACGCTCCTGCCACCTTCATGAGCTTGAAGTGCCTGAGCTTGCCCGTGCTGGGCACGTGAGGACCACGGCAAAGGTCTTCGAAGGCACCCTCGCGGTAAAGAGACACCTCTTCATTGCTCGGGATACTGGCAATGATCTCGGCCTTGTAGTGCTCGCCCAGGCCCTTGAAATAGGACACCGCTTCGTCCCGCGGCAAGACCCGGCGCACCACGGGCTCATCTTTCGCGGCCAGTTCGGCCATGCGCTTCTCGATGGCGGCCAAGTCCTCTGGCGTAAAGGGACGCTTGTACGAAAAGTCGTAGTAGAAGCCGTTCTCGATCACCGGCCCGATCGTCACCTGTGCGTCCGGGTACAGATCCTTCACCGCGTAGGCCAACAGGTGGGCGGTCGAATGGCGGATGACCTCCAGGCCATCGGCATCCTTGGCGGTCACGATGGACAAGGGGCTGTCTTCGGTAATCCGGTAGCTGGTGTCTACCACCTTGTCACCGATCTTGCCGGCCAATGCAGCCTTGGCCAGACCGGAGCCAATGGACGCGGCGACTTCGGCCACGGTAACCGGGCCGGGGAATTCGCGCTGGGAGCCGTCGGGGAGCGTAATGTGCAACATGGTAGGGTCGTCCGGAAAACAAAAAAGCGCGGCAGAGGCCGCGCTTGGATGGGTCGAGAACAGGGGAACAGGCAGGCGCGATCTGCAGGCCTCATGAGGCCGTGGTAGTGCGCTCCATAGTTCGCGGTGTCATAACCAGATTGCCTTTCTCGTTCTTGCTGATTCGAGTCACAAAGGCGAATTATCCCACGAAAGCCCCGTGACACGCCCGTGGCTCAAGGGCTTCAGGCTGGGCCGGATCGCAAACCGTAGGTCCTGCCATCCAGAAACAGGTATTCGGCACGCACAATGGTCCCGCCTTTTTCGTCCTTGAAGGTGAACCCGACGACAGCCACCATCGCCCCGGCCTTGATCTCCGGCACCTGCCATTGACCGAGGCGAAACAGGGGTGCCAGTTCGATCTCCCAGCGGCGGTCTCGTCGTTGCGGCAGCACCGTGCGGGCCAGCAAGCCAGGACCGTCAACGCCTGCTGTTTGAGCGGGTAACGGGCGTTGCGCGAGATCGGCGGGCAGGACCAGGGGCTGGGGCAATTCGATCACCAGTTCGGCATGCGGATTGCGCCATTTCGCTTCAACGACGCGCCCCTCCACGTAGACAGGCCGGTCCTGGTCGAAACTGCTCCAGCCATGGTGCGCTTGGGCACGGCCCATCCAGCCGGGGAGTCCGAGCAGTGCGCCCAGGCGCACGAGTTCACGTCTTTGCATGAGGCCTCCTAAACGTAGCCAATCCATCGGCCGCAGGTCAAGACCAGCAGCCAGAGAGTCGACGACAGCAACAGCAAGGCGCGGGCGATGCGGTCCTGGGACTGCAGCGATCCCCTTGCATGGAACAGGCCCGCGTTGCACCCCGCGAGCATGATCAGCACCATCTTGGCTGTGAACACCCGGTTCGCCAACAGTTCCCCAGACTGCGTGCCGAACATCAGCAAACCTGATGTGGCGGCGAGAGCAAAGCCGGCTGCCGCAAGGCTCAAACTCAAGCGAGCCAGCGGTGCCACCGGCAGCGCCGCACCCCAACCGAAGACGCGGACTTCTAGCAGGATCAGGTTGCCCAACAACAACGCAACGCCCAGAAGGTGCACCACCTCCAGCATGGGATAGGCCCAGGGATGGGCGCCGAGCGCTGCAAACACGTTCAGCCGCTTCCGAGCAACTCAAGCGCCAACGCCAGGCGAGCCTTGACAGGCGACAGGTCGCTCACCTCATCGAAACTCAGACCGGGATGGGTCACCACATGGCCGCGTGCGCAGCGGCTGGTCAGGCACACGCGCACACCTTGTCCGCGCGCCGCTTCCAGGGCGGCCACCAGATCCTTGTGCACGGTGCCATTGCCGGTGCCCGCTACAACGATGCCACGCAACGGCCGATCACCGTCCGCCTGTGCGAGCAGGGCACGAACCAGGCCGCCATCAGCGTCAGCGTGGCTGAACACCAACTCCACGCGCGGCAATGCTGTCGCGGCCAAAAAAGAGGCCAGTAAGCCACCATCATGGAGCGGCTGCCCCAACGCGGGCACGCGGAATAGGCGAATCCGCCCTTCTTCGACAGCGGCCAGAGGCCCCTCGTCTCCGGAATCAAAGGCGTCCAGGCGGTAGGTATGCACCTTGGCGACATCGCGGGCTGCGTGCACCATGCCTGCACAGACCATGGTCACCCCAGCGAGGGATCCATCACACGCCAGAGCCACCGCATCGCTGAGGTTCTGCGGACCGTCCGGCACAAGTGCGCTCGATGGACGCATGGCACAGGTCAGCACCACCGGTTTGCGAGGCGCCAACAGCATCTGCAACACGAAGGCGGTCTCTTCGATGGTATCGGTGCCGTGGGTCACCACCACCGCCCGCACTTCCGGCCGAGCCAGGTGAGCGGCAAGTTGACTCGCCAGAGCCTGCCAGACAGACAGATCCATGTCCTTGCTGTCCACCTGAGCCACCTGCTCCACATCCAAGGAGAGGTCCTGCAGCAGGGGTACCGCATCCACCAGTGCACCCACTGACACCTGCGCGGCCACATAGCCGACGTTGTCGCCCGTCTGCGTTGCGCGCCCGGCAATGGTCCCGCCCGTCCCCAGAATCACCACCCGGCCGTCTTCATTTGCCTGTATCACTTGCCAAGATTTCCAAACTGGTTAAAAATACAGATACTGGATGCAAAAACAGTCCCCGCCCCAGGCAGCATCTGCCCTGCACACCAGCCCATTCCACCGCCCCGTGTTTCAAGAGGTTTCCATGTCCGACCTGCCCTCTTCCGCACCGAAGCTCACCGCCCGCCAACAGCAGATCCTGACGCTGATCCAGACGGCCATTGCGCGCACGGGAGCTCCACCCACCCGGGCCGAGATCGCCAGCGAGCTCGGCTTCAAGTCTGCCAATGCCGCCGAAGAGCACCTGCAGGCATTGGCACGCAAGGGCGTGATCGAACTGGTCAGCGGCACCTCTCGCGGTATCCGGCTTCGCAGCGAAGACCTTCGCACCATCAACGATTCTCGAGCCCATCAGCTTACCCTGCCCGGCCTCGCGCAGCTCGCCCTTCCCTTGATCGGCAGGGTTGCGGCAGGTTCGCCCATCCTGGCGCAGGAACACGTGGACCAGACCTACCATCTGGAACGCAGCCTGTTTCAGCGTACCCCCGACTACCTGCTCAAAGTGCGTGGCATGTCCATGCGGGATGCCGGCATCATGGATGGTGATCTGCTCGCCGTGCAAGCCACCAAGGAGGCCAAGAACGGCCAGATCGTGGTCGCCAGACTCGGCGACGATGTCACCGTCAAACGCTTCATGCGACGCCAGCATTTCATCGAGCTGCACGCTGAAAACCCTGATTACAAGACCATCGTGGTCGAACCCGGCGAGCCTTTCGAGATCGAGGGGCTGGCCGTCGGCCTGATACGCAACAGTTTCCAACTTTGACCGGCCTGGCCGGTGTCGCCTCAGCAGGTGGCGGGCGTTTGGTCCGTGGGCACGGAGCCCGCATGCGGACACATCCCTGCGCTGGCGGCTTTCACGCAATCCTGCCTGTGTTCAACCCCACCAAGGAGTTTCACATGGGAATCCGTTTCAACAGCAACACCTGGCGCGCGCCTCTGCAACTGATCGATTGCTGGCTGCCCGCCCCTGCCGTACGGCAGGCGCCAGCGGCCAATGAACCTTTCACCACGCGGGCCATGCGGCGCTTTGCCCGCGCAGGCTGGCTAGGTCGGAAGACCGCTGACACCCCGAGCGGGGCCATCACGAACGCTTCACAAGCGGTTTCGCCTGCAGGCGCCGTGGCCCACCCGTCTTGTCGGGTCCGCGTACTGCGCCAGGTCGACCCTCTGCCGGCACGTGCGGGGGCGGTACGGCTCGTGATCTCGGGCCGCATCAGCGACGTCTGTGCCGAACTTGATCGCCTGGCCGATCAGGAAACCCAGGTGGCTGCGCGCGTGGCCTGAGACGGCGTGTGCGCCGTGGCATGGCCACGGCGCCGAAACCGGGCCCTCGAAAAGTGAGAGGGCACAATAGCGTCCATGAACATTGTGATCCTGGACGACTACCAAGACGCGGTGCGCAAGCTGCGGTGTGCGGAAAAGCTCGAGCCTTACCCCGCCAAGGTGTTCACCAACACCGTCAAAGGCGTGGGACAGCTTTCCGTGCGGCTGCGCGACGCGGATGTGCTGGTCTTGATCCGTGAACGCACCCAGATCACGCGCCAGCTTATCGAGAAGCTTCCCCGGCTCAAGCTGATCGCCCAGACCGGGCGAGTTGGCAGTCACCTGGATGTGCGGGCATGTACCGAACGTGGCATTGCTGTTGCCGAAGGGGTGGGCTCCCCAGTCGCCACGGCCGAGCTCACCTGGGGCCTGGTACTGGCCGCCATGCGGCGCATTCCGCAGTACGTTTCGCATCTCAAACACGGTGCGTGGCAACAGGCTGGGCTCAAGGCCGCTGCCATGCCGGCCAACTTTGGACTGGGCATGGTGCTGCGGGGTCGCACGCTCGGGGTCTGGAGCTACGGCCGCATTGGCCAGATCGTGGCAGGGTATGGCCGCGCTTTTGGCATGCGCGTGCTGATCTGGGGCAGTGAAGAGGCGCGTGCGCGCGCTGCTGCAGAGGGATATGAGACCGTGGAAAACAAGCAGGTTCTCTTTGAAGAATCCGACGTGCTTTCGCTGCACCTGCGGCTGGGCGAAAAGAGCCAGGGCTGCGTGAAGGCCGAAGACCTGGCGCGCATGAAGACCACGGCTTTGCTGGTGAACACCTCGCGCGCCGAACTCATCGAGCCCGAAGCGCTCATCGCGGCACTCAACCGGGGCCATCCCGGCATGGCGGCCATTGATGTGTTCGAGTCAGAACCCATCCTTCAGGGCCATGCGTTGCTGCGCCTGGAGAACTGCATCTGCACGCCCCACATCGGTTATGTGGAGCAGGACAGCTACGAGATGTACTTCGCCGCTGCTTTCGACAATGTGGTGAATTTCATCAAGGGCACGCCGACCAACATCGTCAACCCTGGAGCCCTGCAGGTCAGACGCTGAGGCAAGCCTCCACTGGGCTCTGGCTCGGCTCAGGGCTTGCTGGTGGGCTCCTGGCTGCCCCCTTCGTCCGCCGGCGGCATGAAATCCTGCAGCTCGAAGTCGATCAGGTTGCTGGGCGCACCCGCGGCCTCCGACTGCGCCCTGTTCGCGGTAGGCTCAATCGCCACATCCACTTCGGGCAAGGACGCTTCAAAGGCAGAAAACTCCGAGATGTCGTCGAGGTTGATGTCCAGGCCGACGTGGTCCGACATCGGCAGAAGATCGTCAAGCGACATCGGTTCGGTAGGCCTGTCCTGCCGAGCGACAACGGCTTCTCGGGCGTCTGAGCGCCCCCCAGGCAGCAGGCGGCCTGCGGCCTTGAGCGGCTGCGAGGCGGTGTGGCTGAAATCGGGGTCCTGCCGATCGACCGGCTCCGCCTCGCGCTTGACCAGATCTTTGGCGATGGCGTGCAGCAACAGCAATTCGCGGTAGGCCTCCAGGTCAAATACCTCCACCTCGTCGTCGTTCGCGTCCCGGAAAATCGATTGCTCGATCAGGTCGAGCACGCGCGGCTCAGGCCAAAGGGTCTGGATGCGGCTGAAGGCGGTTTCGTAGGCCTCCAGGCCACGTCCTGCATCGGCGTAGTGATCGAACGGCGGCGCCCCGGCATTGAAAACCTGGTTGAACTCGTCGCGCAATTGGTCGTAGTCGTGACGACGACCGAGCCTGTGGTAGAGCTTGAAAAGATCCAGGTAGGCCAGCGGACTGGGCTCCAGGCTCTCCGCCAGATGGTTGCGCAGCACCTCGATCGCCTGGTTGTCCTCCCCCAGGGAGACGAAGAAATCGGCCTGCTGCTGCACGTCAAACAGTTCCTCCGTAGCGATGGAGCGCGAAACGCCGATGGCACTGGAGGAAAACTCGCGCTTGTCGCGTGCGCTCAGCGGCGGCACAGTTTCGGGCGCTACGGACGAACGGAAGCCCGGGTTCGCACTGGTCGGGCTGCCTGCCTTGCTCCCCCCGCCAAAGCTCGAATCGGGCTCGAACTGGAAATCCACATCCTTGGCCCCTGACGCTGCCGTCGCAGGACGGGGCTTGGTCTGAAGCGCCGCCGGCACGGTCTTTCTGGCTGTCGGGGGTGTCTCCAGGTGCGCCAGCACCGCCTTGTCATCGGGGTGAGAAGACCACCAGGCACGAGGCTGGCCCGCCACCGGAGTGGCCGATCGGCGGCGCCAGAGCCATGCCAGAGCCAGCAGGGCCAGCAGCAGCAAGGCGCCGAGCAGGTAGATCAGCGGGTTTCGGAAGCGCTCGTCGCGCGCCTGCGCCAGTTCTGCCCGCAGTTCGGCCAGACTGGCCTGGTCCTGGGCGCGGGCATTGCGCAGTTCGGCCGTCTCGCCCTCCAGCGCGCTGAGGCGCCGGGCGTCGCGCAGGATGTCTTCCGGCGATGCGTTGATGGCGGCCCAGCGCTGCAGCGCCTCCGCGCGGGCCTCTTCGGACGCGTTAGGTTCGCTGAGCAACCAAGGCGAGAGCTTCAGGTTCGGATCGCGTTCGACGCCGGGATCGAGATCGATAGGGTCCAGTCGCAGGCGCGGCGTGGCGGCTGCGGGCGCTGCGGGCGCTGCACGGCGGACCACGCTGGACGTCCCACGCGGCGCGGCGGCGGGGGTGTCGGCGCGGCGGGCCGGCGGGCTGCCTGCCGGTTTGCGCACGGGTGTTTCGGTGCGGGGAGTGGCTCGCGGCGTCGGCTCCGACGCTGCAGCAGGCAAGGGAAGCGGCACAGTGCCGGCCAGTGGCGCCGCCGAGGCGGCAGCGGTCGGGGTCACCGGCTCGGACGCGGGGTCGGCCAGCAGCACATACCTGCGTGTAAAGGCGTTGGTGCAACCCGCGCGCACATACAGCGTCACGATGGGTTCGTTGACCGGCACACTGGCCTGGATGCGCACCGAGGCCTGGGCTTCAGGAGAGGTGGTGGCCTGGGTCGCGCTGCGCACCATGCTGGGCGAAACCTGGCTGTCACCGTAGAACACGTCGGTAGACACACAGGTGGTACCCGCGTCTTCACCAGGCGCCAGCAGCAGTTGCACGCGCACGTCCAGCGGTTGCCCTATGAGGGCTGCGCCAGCGTGTCGACCCAAAGTCACTGCCGAACTGCCCATGGCAGTTGATAGCAGAATACAGGCTGTCCATGTCTGGCGCACGTTGGAAATCCTTCGTTCTTTCGTTGGGTCATTTTGTCATAGCCGACAGACCCTCCATTCCCAAATACAACACACTTATGCAACCCAATTTCCTTCATGCAGGCATTGTTGGTACTGGCGCCATGGGCCGTGGCATTGCCCAGATGGCGGCACAGGCCGGCAGCCAGGTCTGGCTTTTCGACTTGCAGCCAGGTGCCGCCGAGGCCGCCAGGGAGGCCTTGCAGTCCGCCTGGCAGACCCTGGTCGGCAAGAACCGCATGAGCGCAGAGCAGATGCAGGACTGCCTGGGCCGCGTGCATCTGGCCCAGGCACTCGCCGATCTCGCTGTCTGTGACCTGGTGGTGGAAGCGGTGGTGGAGCGCCTGGATGTGAAGCAGCGCCTGTTCGGCGACCTGGAAGCCATCGTGGCCCCCGGAGCCGTGCTGGCCACCAACACATCGTCGCTGTCGGTGACGGCCATCGCTGCGACCCTCAAGCGCCCAGGGCAACTTGCGGGCTACCACTTCTTCAACCCGGTGCCCTTGATGAAGGTGGTGGAAGTGATTGCCGGCCTGAAGACCTCGCCCGAGGTCTGCGAGCGCCTGACCGGGTACGCGCGGCAGTTCGGCCACACACCGGTGGCCGCGCAGGATACGCCCGGCTTCATCGTCAACCACGCCGGACGCGGTTACGGCACCGAAGCGCTGCGCGTGGCGGGGGAGTCGGTCGCAGACTTCGCCACCATCGACCGGATCCTCAAGGACCAGATGGGTTTTCGCCTGGGGCCGTTTGAGCTGATGGACCTGACCGCGCTGGACGTTTCCCATCCGGTCATGGAGTCCATCTACCACCAGTACTACGAGGAGCCGCGCTATCGGCCCAGCGTGATCACGGCCCAGCGTCTGGCCGGCGGGGTGGTCGGCAAGAAGGTGGGCGAAGGTTTCTATGTGTACGAGAAGGGAGCGGCCCAGGTGCCCGCCGAGCCTGCCGCCCCCACCGTGACCGAGCTGCCGCCGGTATGGGTTTCGCCCAAGGCGGCAAGGCGCCAGGAGCTCTATCAGTTGCTCAAGGACCTCGGCGCCCGCATCGAGACCGCCGCCACACCCTCGCCTGCTGCGCTGATCCTGGTCGCACCCCTGGGCCTGGACGTCACCACGCTGGCGGCGGTGGAGCGACTGGACGCCACTCGCACCGTGGGCATCGACATGATGCTGGAGGACGCAGCGACCAAGCGCCGCGTGCTGGCCACCAACCCCGCCACCCGTCCCGACATGCGCGACGCCGCCCATGCCCTGTTCGCGCGCGACGGCAAGGCCGTCAGCGTGATCCGCGACAGCGGCGGGTTTGTGACGCAGCGCGTGGTGGCCACCATCGTCAACATCGCGGCCGACATGTGCCAGCAAGGGGTCTGCTCCCCCGCCGATCTGGATGTGGCCGTCACACTGGGTCTGGGCTATCCGGCCGGACCGCTGGCCATGGGCGACCGCATCGGTCCCACCAACGTGCTGGAGATCCTGTTCAACCTGCAAACCGTGTACGGCGACCCGCGGTACCGCCCCTCGCCGTGGCTGCGCCGGCGCGGTGCGCTCGGGCTGAGCCTCACGCACGAAGAGGGGTAAAGAAGGCCTCCGTCGCCCCTTGGGACTTGGCAAAGCCGGTTCCTCGGTATCTCTCCCTGGATGGATCTCTCCTTTCCCAGCCAGTTTCTCGCATTGACCCACGGAACGCATCCCATGACCGCCAGCCTCAAGAGCCACAGCCATGGACAGACCATGGTGCTGACCATCAGCAACCCTGAACAGCGCAATGCGCTGAGCCCGGACATCTATGCGGCGGGGGTGGAGGCCCTCACCGTGGCCGATGGCAGCGCCGAGGTGCGCAGCGTGGTCATCACCGGTGAAGGCAGCCATTTCTGTGCCGGCGGTAATCTGCAGCGGCTGCAGGGCAACCGCCAGAAGCCGCCCGAGGTTCAGGCCGAGAGCATCGAGGGCCTGCACAACTGGATAGAAACCATCCGCGCCTTTCCAAAGCCCGTGGTGGCTGCGGTGGAGGGCTCCTGTGCCGGTGCCGGGTTTTCGCTCGCGCTGGCCTGCGACATGGTGGTGGCTGCACAGAACAGCGTGTTTGTCATGGCTTACAGCAACGTCGGCCTCTCGCCGGACGGCGGTGCCACCTGGAGCCTGCTGCGCGCCCTGCCCCGCGCCACTGCCCTGCAACTGCTGATGTGCGGGGACCGCATCGACGCGCCTCGGCTTGCGCAACTGGGTGTGATCAACCAGGTCAGCGTTGCCGGCCAGGCGCTGACCGATGCGCTGGCGCTGTGCGAGCGGCTCAACGCGCGCGCCCCCAACGCGATCTGCAGCATCAAGGAGTTGGCCAACGAGTCCGTGCATGCCAGCCTGCACGACCAACTGATCGCCGAACGCGACCACTTCGTGCGCAACCTGCACCACCCCAACGCGGGCGAAGGCATCGCCGCCTTCATGGAGAAGCGTGCGGCGAACTACCGCTGAACACCCACGCGCATACCCCGATCCACCCGCCACGTCCCAGTGGCGACAATGTCGGCCTTTCCAGTCACTCAAAAGACAGTCCATGGACGAACCGATTCTGACAATGGAAGAACGCGAGGCGATCAACAACGGTCGCTGGTTCACCAGCCTCTCCCCTTCCCTGCGTCACGACATACTCCGATGCGCCTACGTCAAGCGATTCAAGGACGGCGACCTGATCGTTGCCCGCGGCGATCCGCCGTCGGAATGGTCGGCCGTGGCCAAGGGTGCGGTGCGGGTGAGTTCGACGTCGCTCTCGGGCAAGCAGATCACGCTGACCTACGTGGAGCCGGGCGTGTGGTTCGGCGATGTGGCGATGTTCGACGGCGACCAGCGCACGCACGACGCCTACGCCCATGGTGCGACCACCATGTTGTGTGTCGCACGCACCGACTTCCAGAAGATCCTCAGCATGCACGTGGAGCTCTACGAGGCGCTGATGCGTCTGCAGGCGCGCCGCATCCGCACGCTGTTCGGGCTGGTCGAGGACCTCAACACCCTGCCGCTGCGCGCGCGGCTGGCCAAGCAGTTGCTGCATCTGGTGCGCAGCTATGGTGTCCCTTGCCTGTCCGATGGCAACGAGGTCCGCATCGGCCTGCAGCTCGCGCAGGAGGAACTGGCGCAGTTGCTGGGAGCGTCGCGTCAGCGCGTCAACCAGGAACTCAAGTCCATGGAACGCGAGAACGCCATCCGCATCGAGCAGGGTGGCCTGGTGGTGCGCAACCGCGACTTGCTCATGCGCATCGCCGAAAGCGAAGGCTGAACGCAGGCGGTACAAGCCGCACTCCGCAGCCGGTGGTACACCTTGCAGCCCCTGCCCCGGGCCATGACACGCCATGAGCCATCCGCAGAACTTCACCGGCACCCGCCCCGTCGCGCCGCAACACGCCATCGATGAAGCGGCGCTGGCTGCCTGGCTACAGGAGAACCTCGAAGGCTTTGTCGGCCCGCTGACGGTACAGATGTTCAAGGGCGGCCAGTCCAACCCGACCTACAAACTCATCACGCCGCAACGCGCGTATGTGATGCGCGCCAAACCCGGCCCGGTGGCCCGGCTGCTGCCGTCGGCGCACGCGATCGAGCGGGAGTTCCGCGTGATGGGCGCGCTGCACGGCACCGGCGTGCCGGTGGCGCGCATGCACGTGCTGTGCGAGGACGAGTCGGTGATCGGCCGGGCTTTCTATGTCATGGAGTGCGTGGAAGGCCGCGTGCTCTGGGACCAGTCGCTGCCCGGCATGACGATGCAGGAGCGCGGTGCGATCTACGATGAGATGAACCGCGTGATGGCCGCGCTGCACCGGGTGAAACCGCTGGACATCGGCCTGGAGGGCTACGGCAAGCCGGGCAACTACTTCGAACGCCAGATCGGCCGCTGGAGCAAGCAGTACCAGGCCTCTATCACGCAGCCCATCGAGGCGATGGACCGCCTCATGGACTGGCTGCCCCGCCACATTCCCGACATGGCGCGCGACGAGTCGCTGCTCTCGGTGGTCCATGGCGACTACCGGCTGGACAACCTCATGTTCCACCCCACCGAGCCGCGCGTGCTCGCGGTGCTGGACTGGGAGCTGTCCACCCTGGGCCATCCGCTGGCCGACTTCAGCTACCACTGCATGTCCTGGCACATTCCGCCCGGCGCTTTCCGGGGCATCGGTGGCCTGGACCTGGCGGCATTGGGCATACCGGCGGAGGACGACTACATCGCACGTTACTGCGAGCGCACCGGTTTCGCCGAACCCGCGCAGCTCAAGGCCGATTGGAATTTCTACCTGGCCTACAACATGTTCCGCCTCGCCGCCATCCTGCAAGGCATTGCCAAGCGGGTGGAGGCAGGCACGGCCTCCAGTGCGCAGGCCGTGAGTTCTGGCGCCGGCGCCCGTCCCCTGGCCGAGATGGCCTGGCGGTTTGCCAGCGCTGCCTGAATCTTCTCCAAGGAAACCTCATGAATTTCGACTACACCGACAAGGTCAAGGACCTGCGGGAACGCCTGCTGGCGTTCATGGACCTGCACATCTACCCCAACGAGGCACGCTTCTACGAAGAGATCGCGGCCAACCGCGCGAAGGGAAACGCCTGGGTACCGACCCGGATCGTGGAGGAGCTCAAGCCCAAGGCACGCGAGGCCGGCCTGTGGAACCTGTTCCTGCCCCGCAGCGCACGCGCGCCGCAAGGGCTGTCCAACCTGGAGTACGCGCCCCTGTGCGAGATCATGGGCCGGGTGCCCTTCGCCGCCGAGGTGTTCAACTGCTCCGCCCCCGACACGGGCAACATGGAGACGCTGGAGCGGTATGCCAGCGAGGCCCTCAAGGACCGCTGGCTCGAACCGCTGCTGCGCGGCGATATCCGCTCGGCCTTCCTCATGACCGAGCCCGAGGTGGCCTCCTCCGACGCCACCAACATCCAATGCCGCATCGAGCGCGATGGCGACAGCTACGTGATCAACGGCCGCAAGTGGTGGTCTTCCGGCGCGGGTGACCCACGTTGCGCGGTCTACATCGTGATGGGCAAGACCGACCCGGAGGCGCCGCGCCATTCCCAGCAGTCGATGATCGTGGTGCCCGCCGATGCGCCCGGCATCCGCGTCCTTCGACCGCTCTCCGTATTCGGCTATGACGATGCGCCGCATGGCCACATGGAGGTGCTGCTGGAAAACGTGCGCGTGCCGGCCGCCAACATCCTGCTCGGCGAAGGCCGCGGCTTCGAGATCGCGCAAGGGCGACTGGGCCCGGGGCGCATTCACCACTGCATGCGCTCCATTGGCGCGGCAGAACGTGCCATGGAGTTGATGTGCCAGCGCCTGAACAGCCGCGTGGCCTTCGGCAAGCCGGTGTCGGCGCAATCGGTCTGGCATGAACGCATCGCCGACGCGCGCTGCCGCATCGAAATGGCGCGCCTGCTCACGCTCAAGGCCGCCTACATGATGGACACGGTCGGCAACAAGGTGGCCAAGGCCGAGATCGCGATGATCAAGGTGGTGGCACCCAACATGGCCTGCGACGTCATTGACATGGCCATCCAGGCGCACGGCGGCGGCGGCGTCAGCGGCGACTTTCCGCTGGCCTACGCCTACGCGGGCCAGCGCACCCTGCGCCTGGCCGACGGGCCGGACGAGGTCCACCGCCAGGCGATCGCCAAGCTGGAGCTGGCCCGCCACATGGCCGTCAAGACCGAAGTGGAGATGCCCATCACGCGCGGCTGCTGATCGGGTTCTGGTACAGAATCCGCCCATGATCGACGTTTACTCCTGGCCCACGCCCAATGGCCACAAGGTGCACATCATGCTGGAGGAATGCGGCCTGCGACTCGGCCGCGACTGGCAGGTCCACCCCATCAACATCGGCCGTGGCGACCAGTTCGACCCGGCGTTTCTGAAGATCAGCCCGAACAACAAGATCCCCGCGCTGGTCGACTCCGATGGACCCGATGGCAAGCCCATCAGCCTGTTCGAGTCGGGAGCCATCCTGCTCTACCTTGCCGCCAGAAGCGGCAAGTTCCTGCCGCGTGGCGAGCGGGCCAGGTGGAAGGTACTTGAATGGCTGATGTTCCAGATGGGCGGCGTGGGGCCCATGCTGGGCCAGGCGCATCACTTCCGCATCTATGCACCAGAGAAGATCGAGTACGCGGTCAACCGCTACACGAATGAGGCCAAGCGCCTCTACGGCGTGATGGACCGCCAACTCGCAACGCAGAAGTTCATCGCCGGCAACCAGTACAGCGTGGCCGACATCGCCATCTTCCCCTGGCTGCGCAGTTGGCAGAACCAGGGCATCGACTGGGCCGACTACCCGCGCCTGAAAGCATGGTTCGACACCATCGCGGCTCGCCCGGCCGTGCAACGCGGCGTGGCGGTGCTGGCCGACGCGCGCAAGCCCTTGACGGACGGCCAATCGCGCGACGTGCTCTTTGGCAACACGCAATACCAGAAGCGCTGAGCGAAAGTGCCTCTACAGCGGGTACAATGCACGGCTTAGTCGGAGCGTAGCGCAGCCTGGTAGCGCATCTGCTTTGGGAGCAGAGGGTCGCGAGTTCGAATCCCGCCGCTCCGACCATGTCCACACAACGAAAAGGCCCACAGCGTGGGCCTTTTTCGTCTCCTGCATCGCTCGTGGTGTGCACAGACTGCCCGTAGCTCAACCGGATAGAGCAGCTGCCTTCTAAGCAGCAGGTCGGGGGTTCGAGTCCCTCCGGGCAGGCCAGGTCCCGCGCAGCGGCATCCGGCCCGCCGCGGGCCCGCTCACATCTTGCACAGTGGTGAGGGCGCCGGCACGATGGACGTCGGGTACTCCTGCTCCAGCACCTGCCGCAACGAACCATCGACCATCTTGGCGCGCGCCACGTAGGTCGGCAGCACCAGTTGGTTGTCGGCCGCGCGCATGGTGACCTTGCCGTAGACGGTATCGAGCTGCGCGCCCCGCAGTGCCTTGCTCACGTCCTCGGGCTTCACGCTCTTCGCAAGCCGCACGCCGTCGAAGATGACCTGGGCACCGTTGTAGGCGGAGCCTTCGTTGTCCGTGGGCAGGCGGTTGAACTTGGCCTTCCAGGCATCGACAAAGGCCTTGTTGCGCGCGGTCTTGATGTCCGGCGAGTAGGTCGTGTTGCCGGGCACGTTTTCCAGCGCCTTGCCGGTGGCGCGGATGGTCAGCGGCTGGATCAGCGAATGCCCGATCAGCCGGGTCTTGGGGATCAGGCCGAACTCCTCCGCCTGCTTGAGAAAGGCGATCTGGTCGCGCCCGACTTCGGCGACCCAGATGGCGTCCACATTGGCGGCCTTGAGTTGCGCGATGTAAGGGGCGAAATCCTTGGTCCCCATGGGGGCGAACAGGCTCAGCGCGACCTTCTTGCCCTGGGATTCAATGGCCTTCTTGAAAGACTCACCCGAATCGCGGCCCCAGATGTAGTCCGCGCCGAGCACGGCAAAGGTGTTGCCCGGTATGGTCTTGGCCCACTCGTTGATCATCGCGATGTCCATCGCGTCGGAGTGGTTGGTGCGGAAGCTGCGCGGCTTGCAGGTGTCCCCGGTGAGCCGGTCCGACTTGGAGATCACCGAGAAATAGGCGGCGTCCCAGCGGTCCAGGTTCTGCGCGATGGCCAGCGAGATCGACGAAGGGATGGTGCCGATCAGGAGGTTGTGCCCGTCGCGGGCCAGGCGTTCGGCCACGCGGCGGCCTGCATCGGGCGTGCCTTCGTCGTCGGCCTCGGCCACCTCCACCTTGCGGCCATCCACGCCACCTTGCGCGTTGGCCTCCTCGATGGCGAAGCGGATGCCCCGGATCACTTCCTCGCCCTGCTCGGCGAACACGCCGGACTTGGAAGACACCAGGCCGATCTTCACCGGCTCCTTGCCCTGGGCATGAGACATCAGGGGCAGCGCGGCCAGCAGTGCGGCGCCGAGCACCGTCATGCGACGGCGATTGAGCTTGTACATAAATCCTGTTTCCTTGCTTGTGGCAGTTTCAATCGGTCCAGGGGATCAATCCAGGCGGATGTTCTTGTCCTTCACCACCTTGGACCACAGCGCCTGCTCGCGCTTGAGGATCTCGGCCAGGTCGCCCTGCCCGCCCTTGGCCACCACATTGACGGCCATGTACTTGTCCACGACATCCGGCTGGGCCAGGACCGTGGAGACGGCTTGCGAGAACTTGTCGAGAATGGCTTGCGGCGTACCGGCGCGCGCCAGCAGGCCGAACCACACGCTGGCGGAGAAACCGGGCACGACCTCGGCAATGGCCGGAACGTCGGGCAAGGTAGGCACCCGGTTCGGGTAGCTCACGCCCAGGAAGCGCAGCCGACCCTCCTTCACCAGGCCAGCGGTGGAGGCCGACGGCGTGGACAGCAGGTACTTCACCTGGCCGCCCAGCAGTGCCTGCACGGCCGGCGCGGAGCCCGAGAACGCGACGCGCACCATGTCCTTGATGCCCGCCATGTCGTGGAACACTTCGGTGGCCAGATGGCCGACCCCGCCCAGCGATGCCGTACCCCATTCCAGCTTGCCCGGGTTGGAGCGCGCGTAGGCCACGAACTCGGCCAGCGTGGCCGGCATGGACGGATGTGCCATGAGGATCATGGGAGAGGTACCCTGCAGCGAGGCAGGCACCAGGTCCTTGACCTCGTAACCGGATGAGTTGCGCACCAGCGGCGACGTGATGAAACCGTTGTGGTGCGTGAGGAAGGTGTAGCCGTCGGCCGGTTCGCGGGCCACGAACTGGGTGCCGATGGCGCCGCCGGCTCCGGCCTTGCTGTCGATGACGATCGGCTGCCCCAGAATCTTGCTCAGCGGCTCCGCCAGGTAGCGCGTGAGCGTGTCATTGGTGCCGCCAGGCGCGCCTGGATTGACGATGCGGATGGGACGCTGCGGCCAGTTGTCCTGCGCGGACACCTGAGAAGCCAGCGGGGCCAGCGCGGCCATGGAGATGATTTGTCGACGGTTGATCATGGTGGGCGTCTCCTGAATGGTATGGTCGTGGCCGATGATATAGGCCATATACCCAAACATTCATTGGTAAGACCACTTATGAGCCATCCTTCATGATCCGTCGAGGTCAACCGAGGGTTTACCCGGTTCTTTCGCGCGAAAGCATGAAATATATTGCACGCATCTCGCCATGACCACGCCCGATCGCCTCATCATCCTCGTTGGCTCCGTGACCGACAACGCGCTGCACGCCGCGCAGGCCATAGCGATGGATGGCACCGATCTGATACCGGTGATCGAAGTTCGTCCCATGGACGGCCTGGACACCCGCGTATTTGACGAAGATGCACTATTCCTCATCTGTACGTCCACCCACGGGGCGGGTGACGTGCCTGAAAACGCCCGCGCGCTCTATGAGTCGCTCGACAGCGCGCCCCGCTACCTCGGGCATGTGCGCTACGGCGTCGTCGCGCTGGGCGACAGCGCCTACCCCCAGACGTTCTGCAACGGCGGCCTGCGCTTTGACGAACGCCTGAGCGACCTGGGTGCGCAGCGCCTGGGCGACGTCTTCCGGCACGACGCCTCCATGGGCACCGACGCCGCCGAGCAAGCCAGCGCCTGGTGCCGCGACTGGCTGAGTCTGGTGCGGCCGGCGGCGCAGACCATTCAGGCATGAATGATTCAAATCTGAAGTACGGGTAATTCAGGATCGTCAACCCCTACCCCCGCCCCTACAGTGAAACGCATTCCGGCAACCCCCACAGGAGATCCCACCATGACCACCCGCCGTCTCGTTCTGACCCGCAGCGCCGCCGTGATCGGCGCCGCCTCCACAGGCCTGCTGTTGCCGCAGATCGTGCGTGCGCAATCGGACAAGGTCCGCGTGGGCTTCATGCTGCCCTACACCGGCACCTTTGCCCAGCTTGGTGTCGCCATCGAGAACGGCTTTCGCATGGCCGTCAACGAACAAGGCGGCAAGCTCGGAGGCCGTGAGATCGAATTCTTCAAGGTGGACGACGAGTCCAACCCGGCCAAGGGCATCGAGAACGCCACCCGCCTGGTGCAGCGCGACAAGGTCGACGTGCTGATCGGCACGGTGCACTCGGGTGTGCAGATGGGCATCCACAAGGTGGCGCGCGACACCGGCGTGCTCAACCTGATTCCCAACGCCGGCGTGCACGTCGCCACGCGCGCCCAGTGCGCCCCCAACGTGTTCCGCACCTCGTTCACCAACTCGCAGCCCACGCTGGCACTGGGCAAGGCCATGGTGGACCGCGGACACAAGAAGGCCGTGTGGATCACATGGAACTATGCGGCCGGCGACGAAGCCTATGAAGGTTTCGAGCAGAGCTACACCGCCGCGGGCGGCACCATCGTCAAGAAGCTGGGCCTGCCCTTCCCCAACGTGGAGTTCCAGGCCCTGCTGACCGAGATTGCCTCGCTCAAGCCCGATGCCGTGGCCTGCTTCTTCGCTGGCGGTGGCGCCGCCAAGTTCCTGCGCGACTACGCTGCCGCTGGCCTGAACCGCAACATCCAGCTCTATGGTTCCGGCTTCCTGACCGAAGGCGTGCTGGACGCCGCGGGTGACGCCGCCAATGGCGTACTGACCACCATGCACTACAGCGACTCGCTGGACACGCCGCGCAACAAGCAGTTCCGCCTGGACTACGCCAAGACCTTCCGTCTGCAGCCCGATGTGTACGCGGTGCAGGGCTACGACACCGGCTTGCTGCTGGTCAAGGGCGCCAATGCGGTGAAGGGCGACCTCAGCAACAAGGCGGCGCTTTACGGCGCCATGGAGGGCGCCACCATCGACAGCCCGCGCGGCAAGTGGACGATGAGCAAGGCGCACAACCCGATCCAGGACATGTACCTGCGCAAAGTGGAGAACAAGGAGAACAAGGTGATCGGCGTGGCCGCCAAGGCGGTGGCCGACCCCGCCACCGGCTGCCGCATGGGCTAACGCTCTGGCTGCCCGGCCTCCTCGCAGAACCGAACCGAACTTCCTGCCGACCGGCGCCCCAGGGCGCTGGTCTGTTTTTTGCTCGCCCCGCTGCTCTCCATGGATTTCGCCAACCTCCTGATCCAGCTGCTCAACAGCCTGCAGTACGGGCTGCTGCTGTTCATGCTGGCCGCCGGGCTCACGCTGATCTTCGGGATCATGGGCGTGGTCAACCTGGCTCACGGCAGCTTCTACATGTTGGGCGCCTACCTGGCCTGGTTCCTTGTCGGCCAGCTTGACAGCCTGGCCCTGGCCATCGTGCTCGGTGCGGTCCTCGCGGTGGTCTTCGGCTGGCTGCTGGAATGGCTGCTGTTCCGCCACTTCTACCACCGCGACCACCTCGACCAGGTGCTGCTCACCTTCGGCCTGATCTACATCTTCGAAGAACTGCGCTCCATCCTGTGGGGGGACGACGTGCACGCGGTGCAGGTGCCGGAGATGCTGAACTGGTCCATTCCGCTCACCGAGAACCTGTCCTACCCGGTGTACCGGCTGGTGATGTCGGGTGTGTGCCTGCTGCTCGCGCTGGGCCTGTACCTGCTGATTTCCAGGACGCGCCTGGGCATGAAGATCCGCGCCGGGGCCTTCAACCGGGAGATGACCGAGTCCCTGGGCATCAACATCCGGCTGATCCACGGCATCGTGTTCGCCCTGGGCGTGGGGCTGGCGGCCGTGGCCGGCATGATCGCCGCGCCCATCTCCAGCGTCTATCCCGGCATGGGCAGCTCGGTGCTGATCATGTGTTTCGTGGTGGTGGTGATCGGCGGCATTGGCTCGGTGCGGGGCGCGCTGGTGGCTGCGCTGCTGGTGGGCCTGGTCGATACCTTCGGCAAGGTGCTGCTGCCACAGATCGCCGGCATGGCGGTCTACATGCTGATGGCCGTCGTGCTGCTCTACAAACCCGAAGGCCTGTTCAAGCAATGAGTGCCCCCAAAGCCCAACTGGAGAAGCTGCCGCGCAGCATGCAAGTCGTGCTGCTGCTGGGCGCGCTGGCGCTGGCCGCCTTTCCACTGATCCCGCTCACGGGATCGGACTTTTACCTGCAGATGCTCTCGCAGATGATGATCCTGGCGATCTTTGCCATGAGCCTGGACCTGCTGCAGGGCGTGACGGGTCTGGTGTCCCTCGGCCACGCCGCCTACTTCGGCCTGGCCGGCTATGCCCTGGCCTTCCTCACGCCGGCCGACAAGGCCATCAGCCTGTGGTGGTCGCTGCCGCTGGCCGCCCTCGCCGCGGGCCTGGCCGCGCTGGTCATCGGCTTTTTCGTGGTGCGCACGCGGGGTATCTACTTCATCATGGTCACCATGGCCTTTGCGCAGATGGTGTTCTACCTGTTCTTCGACAACAAGGCCCTGGGCGGATCCGACGGCGTGTACGTCTACTTCCGTCCCGACGCCACGCTGTTCGACCTGGAGAGCAAGACGGTTTTCTACTATTTCACGCTGGCCGTGTTGGTCATCGTCTACCTGTTGCTGCGCCGCCTGCTGTTCTCGCCGTTTGGCCGCGTGCTGGCCGGGATCCGCGTCAACGAACACCGCATGCGGGCCGTGGGCTACGGCACCTTCGGCTACAAGCTGGCGGCCTTCACGCTGGCCGGCACACTGGCCGGCGTGGCCGGCTACCTCTGGGCGGCACAGACCGGCTTCGTCAATCCCGAGCTCATGGGTTTTCACATGAGCGCGCACGCCATCATGATGGTCATCCTCGGTGGCATGGGCAACTTCGCCGGGGCCATCGTCGGGGCTTTCGCGTTCGAGTACGTGATGCACTTCTTCAAGGACCTCACCAAACACTGGCAGTTGCTGATGGGCAGCTTCATCGTGCTGGTGGTGGTGTTCGCGCCGCGCGGCCTGCTGGGCCTGGCCAGCGGCCGGCAGAAAGGCGACGGCGCATGAGCGATCTGCTGCTCTGCGCGCGCCAGCTCACCAAGCGCTTCGGTGGCCTGGCCGCGGTCAACGGTGTCTCGGTCGACCTGTTCCGAGACCGCATCCACGCGGTCATTGGCCCGAATGGCGCGGGCAAATCCACCCTGACCAACCTGCTCTCCGGCGATCTGCCGCCCACCTCCGGCCAGATCACGCTCAATGGCACGGAGATCGCCGGCCACAGCCCAGAGAGCATCTCCCGCCTGGGCCTGGGGCGCAGCTATCAGAAGACCAACATCTTCCCGCCCTTCACCGTCTGGGACAACGTGCGCCTGGCCGCGCAGTCACGCGAACGCCATGCGCCCTGGAACCCCTTGCACTGGCTCACGTCCGCCAATGCCCTGGCCACGGTCAACCAGCGTTGCGAACGGGCCATCGAGCTCGCGGGCCTGGCCGCACGCGCGCGCACCGTGGCCGGCACCATCAGCCATGGCGAGCAGCGTCAACTCGAGATCGCCATGACGCTGGCCACCGAACCCACCGTGCTGCTGCTGGACGAACCCCTCGCGGGCATGGGCCAGGCCGAAGCCGAAAGCATGGTCGCGCTGCTGCAGCGGCTCAAGAAAGACCACGCCATGATGCTGGTCGAGCACGACATGGACGCCGTGTTCACCCTGGCCGACCAGTTGACCGTGATGGTCAACGGCCAGGTGATCGCCAGCGGCACGCCTGCGGAGGTGCGGGCCGACTCGGGTGTTCAAGCCGCCTACCTCGGAGAGGAACACGCATGACCGCCCTGATCGAAGCGCGCGGCCTGCACACCCACTACGGCGTCAGCCATATCCTGCGCGGCGTGGACTTCACCGTGGACAAGGGGCAGACCATCGGGCTCATGGGCCGCAACGGCATGGGCAAGACGACCCTGCTGAAGTCGCTCATGGGCATCGTCAAGCCCAGCGGTGGCCAGGTACACGTCAAGGGCCGCGACATGACTGGCGCCCCGACCTTCGAGATCGCCCGCCAGGGCGTGGCCTACGTGCCCGAGGGCCGCGGCATCTTCGGCAATCTGAGCGTGAAGGAAAATCTGCTCATGTCGGCACGTGCCGGCACGCAAGGCCAACGCGACTGGACCTACGAACGCGTGCTGGAGACCTTTCCCCGCCTGGCCGAACGCCTGGGCCACGGCGGCCAGCAGCTCAGTGGCGGCGAACAGCAGATGCTCACCATCGGCCGCGCGCTCATGACCAACCCGGACCTGCTGATCCTGGACGAGGCCACCGAGGGTCTGGCACCGCTGATCGCGCGCGAGATCTGGCGCATCTGCGGCCTGATCCGGGAAAGCGGCATCAGCAGCGTCATCGTGGACAAGAACTGGAAGCACGTCACCCAGATCACCGATCGCAACGTGATCCTAGTCAAGGGCGAGGTGGTCTTCGAGGGCAGTTCCGAAGAACTGCTGCAGACGCCGGCGCTGCTGGAGCAGTACCTCGGCGTCTGAGGCGCCCACTCAGAGCAAGGGCCGCAGTTCGCGCGCGGCGTCCAGCAGCAAGGGCAGCAGATCCTGGTGCAGGCGGGTCGTCTCCAGGCGTTCGGGTGACGCCACCACGTTGAGCGCGGCCACCGTGCGGCCCTGCATATTGCGCAGAGGAACGGCCAGTGCGTGCACACCCAGCTCGTGCTCTTCCTGCGCGATGGACAGATCGTCTTCCCGCACGCGGGCGATGATCGCCTTGAAGCTTTTCAGGTCCACGGTGGTCCGTGGGGTGAGCCTCGGCAACTCACGCCCCTTGAGCCAGGCACTGAAAGCCGAGCGCGGCATGGCCGCCAGCAGTACGCGACCGGTGGAAGTGGCGTGCGCGGGCAGCCGCGCGCCCAGGTGCAGGCCGTAGGCCATGAGCCGCTGACCGCCGATGGACACACTGCGCGCCACGATCACCACCTCATCGCCATCGAGCACCGCAGCCGAAAACGATTCGCGCGTGAGCGCAGCCAGGCGGTTCAGCGTCGGCTGCAGCAGGCGCGGCAGACGGGCCGATGCCAGGTAGCTGCCGGAGAAACGCAGCACCTTGGGCGACAGCCAGTAATGGCTGCCGTCGGTTTCCAGGTAACCCAGGTAGGCCAGCGTGAGCAGATGGCGCCGTGCGGCCGCGCGCGTGAGGCCCGCGCGCTCCGCCGCCTGGGTGGCGTTGAGCCGTTGCCGTTCGGTGTCGAAACTCTCCAGCACGGCCATGCCCTTGGCCATGCCTTCGATCAGATCCGCCTTGGCGATGCCCGCCGGGGTGCCGTTGTTCATGGCCGGATTATGCCGGCAGATGGCATATTGCGCGGTCATCGCGCAAGTGGTCCGATGATCGCGCAACGACGTGCCGCCAGCCTTGTCGATGGATACCCGCACACCTATTCTGCACGCTGACTGCTCAAGGCGTGCGTACCTGCGTCGCGCCCTCCCCCTTTCCTCAGGAGACACATCCCATGCGAACCCAGGTTGCCATCATCGGTGCCGGCCCTTCGGGCCTGCTGCTCGGCCAGTTGCTGCACAAGGCCGGCATCGACAACGTCATTCTCGAACGCCAGACCGGTGACTATGTGCTGGGCCGCATCCGCGCCGGCGTACTGGAACAGGTCACCACCGACCTGATGGACGAGGTCGGCGTGAACGAGCGCATGCACAAGGAAGGCCTGGTGCACGGAGGCTTCGACATGCTGTTCAACGGCCAGCGCCACCGCATCGACCTGCAAGGCCTCACAGGCGGCAAGAGCGTCATGGTCTACGGCCAGACCGAGCTCACGCGGGACCTCATGGAAGCGCGCGCAAAATCCGGCCGCACCACGGTCTATGAGGCCGCCAATGTGCAGGTGCACGACTTCGACACCCAGCGCCCACGCGTAACCTACGAGAAGGACGGACAGACGCACACCCTGGAGTGCGACTTCATCGCGGGTTGCGACGGCTTCCACGGCGTCTGCCGCGCCAGCGCGCCGCGCAGCGCGATCAGGGAATTCGAGAAGGTCTATCCCTTTGGCTGGCTGGGCCTGCTGTCCGACACGCCGCCGGTCCACCATGAACTGATCTATGTGCGCAGCGAGCGAGGATTCGCGCTGTGTTCGCAGCGCAGCCACACGCGCAGCCGCTACTACCTGCAGGTGCCGCTGACGGACAAGGTCGAGGCCTGGTCGGACGATGCCTTCTGGAACGAACTGCGCCTGCGCCTGGACCCCGAAGCCGCCGAGAAGCTGGTGACCGGACCGAGTCTGGAAAAGAGCATTGCACCGCTGCGCAGCTTTGTCACCGAGCCGCTGCGCTTTGGCCGCATGTTCCTTGCCGGTGACGCCGGCCACATCGTGCCCCCCACCGGCGCCAAGGGACTGAACCTGGCGGCCACCGACGTGAAGTACCTCTCCAACGCGCTCATCGAGTACTACCAGGAGCGCAGCGAGGCCGGCATCGACGGCTACTCCGAGCGTTGCCTGGCGCGCATCTGGCGTGCCGAGCGCTTCTCCTGGTGGTTCACCGGCATCATGCACAACTTCCCGGAAGACGGCCCCATCGTCGCCAAGCTGCAGCAGGCCGAGCTGGACTACCTCATCAACTCAGAAGCCGGCCAGCGCACCATCGCCGAGAACTACGTGGGGCTGCCGCTGGACTTCGGGGGGTAGAGGAGACACCCCCCTGCGCCGCTGCGCGGCTTCCCCCCTCTCTGGCGCGCCTTCGGCGCTGGGAGGGGGGACGATGCCTTGGGCCGGCCAAGCCGGACCCTCGGCATCTCTGGGTTGGGACGCCTCGCTTCGCTCGCTGGGGTGGCTTGGGCTAGCTGTGGAACCGGACCCTCGGCATCTCTGGGTTGTGGTGTGCTGTGGTCTCCCGGAGAGCGCCTTTCTGTCGCCGGTTTGCGTGCGTTTCTTGGCGGCGCGGGTACATTGCGGGCACCTCTACTGCTGGTGTCGCTCCATGACTGCGTCCAACGGCTCTGCGCCATTGCCCTTTGCCCGCGCCCCCCGGCCCCTGCGTGGGGTTCGTGTGCTCAGCCTGGCGCTGAACCTGCCGGGGCCGGCGGCGCTGTGGCGGCTGCGTGCACTGGGGGCGACTTGCCTGAAGGCGGAGCCGCCGCCCGGTGATCCGATGGGGCAGTACAACGCGACGGCGTACGCCACGCTGCATCAGGGCATCCGCGTCGTGAGCTGGGACTTGAAGTCGGCGCGTGGACAGGCCGCCTTGCACCGAGAGCTGGCGCGCACCGATGTGCTCCTGACCTCGTTCCGGCCATCGGCCCTGCTCAAGCTGGGCCTGGGCTGGAAGGCACTGCGTGCGCGCTATCCGACGCTGTCGCTGATCGGCATCGTGGGCGCACCGGGCCCGCGTGCCGAGGAGCCTGGCCATGACCTGACCTACCTCGCCGATGCGGGGTTGGTCACCGGCCTGGACCTGCCGGCCACGCTGTTTGCAGACATGGCGGGCGCGCTGATGGCGAGCGAAGCGGTGCTGCAAGCGGTGTTGGCCCAGAAAACCGGTGGACGCGGCATTCACAGGGAGGTGGCGCTGTCGGACGCTGCCGCCTGGCTGGCCCTGCCCCGCGCCTGGGGGCTCACGCAACCTGACGGTGCGGTGGGCGGTGCGCATGCGGGCTACCGCGTCTACCCGTGCCGCGACGGCCGGGTGGCGGTGGCTGCGTTGGAGCCGCATTTCGCGGCCGCGCTGTGCAAGGCCGCGGGCTGCGTGGTAGAGGGCTTCCAAGGCCTGTTCGAACCAGCGACCCATGCAAGCATGGCCCGCTTCTTCCAAGGGCGCTCTCGCCAGCAGTTGGAGCAACTCGCCCGCACGCAGGACATTCCCCTGCACACGCTGCCGCCTTGAGGCCGCGTGTCAGCGGTGACGGGCCAGCAGCTCCTGCACGAAGCGCCCGGGAATCGCGTAGGAAATGCCCGAGGGGTGGCTGAGCGCGGATTCGCGCGGCCCCTTGATCAGCACCATGTTCATCACACCGAGCACGTGCCCGCTGTCGGGGTCGAACAACGGGCCGCCGCTGTTGCCAGGATAGGCGGTGGCATCGAGCTGGAAGACGTCGAATGCGGCAGCGCGCGCGGCGCGCGCTCTCGGGCGTTCGACACCGTTGGCCGAAGGCAGGGTACCCGCCACACTGGACACCGTGGCGCGGTGCGTGACCGTGGAGTAGCCCAGCAGGCCGCCAATGGGAAAACCCATGAAAGCCAGGTTGTCTCCTTCGCGCACACGGTTGGAATCGCCCATGGGCATGGGCAGCCCAGGGGGGCCACTCATGCGCAGCAGCGCCAGGTCGTGCGTGGCGTCGATGCCAACCAGCGTGAGCGCGCGTGGCTCCCAGGCGTCCGTGCCGGTTCGCACCTGCGCCACCAGGGCGGAAAGATCAACCGCATTCCCCCCTTCGGGCAACACGTGCGCATTGGTGATCAAGAGGCTGCCGTCTTCCACCAGGAAACCACTGCCGCGCAACTGAAAGCGTGGGCTGTCGGTGGCACGGTAGGTGCCCACAGCAAGCACGGAGGCCTTGTAGCGCACGATGGTGTCAGGCAGCCCCGCCCGGGCCGGGGGCAACAGTCCGAGCGCAGGCCATGCACAGAGCAGCGAGGTCAGGCAGGCGCGGCGTTTCATGGCGGCTGCCTCAGGACAACCCGAGCTACTGGGCGCCCTTGCCGGTGAGAACCACACCGATGGTCTCGAAGATCACCACGAGGTCGAGGAACAGCGAGTGGTTCTTGACGTAGTAGAGGTCGTACTGCAGCTTCTGCGCGGTGTCCTCCACCGTAGATCCGTACTGGTAGCGCACCTGCGCCCAGCCGGTCACGCCCGGCTTGACGCTGTGGCGCACGGCGTAGAAGGGAATTTCCTGCGTGAGTTTCTCGACGAAGAAAGCGCGCTCGGGGCGCGGCCCGACCAGGCTCATGTCGCCGTTGAGCACGCTGAAGAGCTGGGGCAGTTCGTCGATGCGCAGCTTGCGGATCACCTTGCCCACACGGGTCACGCGGCTGTCGCCGGCTGTCGCCCAACGAGGCACGCCGTCTTTCTCGGCATCGGTGCGCATGCTGCGAAACTTCACCACGTTGAAGGGCTTGTTGCCCAGGCCCACGCGCTCCTGCTTGTACAGGATCGGCCCGGCGCTTTCGAGCTTGACGAAGATGGCGGCAATCAGCATGACCGGCAGCGTGAGCAGGATCAGCACCGAGGCCCCGGCGATGTCGAACAGGCGCTTGACCGAGGTTCGGATGAAACCCTGGTCGAAACCTTCGCCGAAGATGAGCCAGCCTGCCGATACCGCATCCAGCCGGATCTGGCCGAGGTTCTGCTCGAAATAGGTGGCGATGTCGGTCACGCGCACGCCGCTGAGCTTGCAGTCCAGCAGTTCGCGCATGGGCATGCTGCCACCACGGCGCTCGGAGAGCGCGATGACGATTTCATCGACGCGTTTGTCGGCAACCACCTGTGTCAACGTCTCGCCAGGGGTGAGCACGCCCCAGTTGGTCACCAGGTGCTCCCGCTCGTTGGGGCTGGCGAAGTAGCCGCAGAGCTCGGCGCTGGAGGAGCGGCTGCGCAGGGACTCCCCTACCGCCTTGGCCTTGGTGCCCGTGCCGTAGACGAGCACCCGGCGGCGCGTGAGCGACTTGGGCAGAAACTCGCCCGTGAGCACCTGCACCAGCAGCAGCAGGCCGGTGGCCATCATCACGATCACCACCGCCCAGGTGTGGCCGTAGAACGCCTCCATGGGCAGCACCAGCAGCACGCCCACGACGATGAGGCCCATCATCAGGAACGACACCACCACCCGCGCGACAAGCTGCGTGTTGTTGAAGACGTTGCCGCGCTCGTACAGGCCCAGCGCCGAGTTGATGGCCAGGAAGCCCGCGCTCATGAGCAGTGCGCGCACCATGCCCTGGCCGACCTTGGCCGAGCTGAGTTCCGCCGTCGGCGTCAGCACCACCATGGTGACCATGAAGGCCGCGGTGATGAGCAGCAGGTCCAGGACCATCTGCGCCAGCGTGCGTCGGTCGAAATAGTGATTGAATAGCTTGATCAAACTTCTCTTCCCTGCGATCAGGTCTCCGATCGCTCTCGCCCAGGCTCCTCTGTCGAGGATACCGCCGGCATCCCTTGATTACACCCCGTTACGGGCGGTGGGCACGGCGACAGGCGACCCAAGCGTGACGTTGTCAACAGGACAAGCCACAGCAGCAGCGCGATGCGCGGCATTTCCGTCACACTGATCAGCATGCCGAGCGCGCCCATGGCGACCAGCGAGCCCGCCAGCGCCAAGGCCAGCGGCTCGCGCCGCCGCAGTCCACGCAAGGCCCCTTGCACCGCCAGGCCCGCCAGCGTTCCGAACAACAGCACGCCGAGCACACCCCGCTCGACCAGCACCTCCAGGTACAGGTTGTCCATGTGCCAGGGCTTGAACGCCCCCTGCGCAACCGGGAACCAATGGCGCAGGCCGTCGGCGAACTCGCTGTTGCGCAGCACCTGCCGCCCCTGCGGGTCGATCAGCTCCACCGCGCGCAGCCGCGCAGCACCCCCTGCGCTCAGGGCCGAGAGGCCGAACATGCCTTCACGCCACGACACCGCGGCACCCGCCGGGGTGAAGCGCTGGCCCGAGAGTTCGATCTCCTGCCACATGTCGGGGTCGTGCACCGGCTCAGCCAGGCGCACGTGTTTCCATTGGCATCGGAATTCGTAGAGCAGGTGCCGCTCGCAGACGCTGGCCAGCAGCACCATGGGCGCATCGGTCTCCAGGCGAAGCCGCAGGCGGTAGCTGCCCTGCCGCTCGAGGTCGACGCGCTGCGTGAGACCGAACTCATACGCCAGGTCCTGGCGCGTGCGAGGGGCGTACAGCGTCACCTGGCCACCGCCGTCGGGTTCACGGGTCCAGCGCACGGTGCCGGGGAACTCGCCACCGGGCACGCGCGCGCTGTAGTGCGCCGGCAGGCGGCCCGCGCCCAGGCCGAGCAGGATGTCGCTCGGGGAACGCAGCAAGGACAGCCCGGCGCGCCAATGGTCTACCCGCGCGGTCAGGTCGGATTCCGACTTGGCCAGCCGGTTGGACATGAAGGACTGCCCTCCCAGGACCCAGACCGATTCCGCCGCCAGCGCAAGCACCAACACGCCCAGGGCCCAGGCACGCCGGCGCACGCCCAGGGCAGGCCGGATGCGGAAATGCCAGGCCAGCGCCGCCATGGCCAGCAGCGCGATGGCCACGGCGAGGTACAGGCCACGCGAGTACGTGGTCAGGACCGTGTACGAACTCCACACCGCCAACGCGGCCGCGCCCCACCACCGCCAACCCGTTGGCGCCAGCCATACGGCCCAGAAAGCCAGTGGCACGGTGAGGGCCAGGTAGGCGTCGATGGCGCCGCCGCCTACGTGCATTTCCCAGAAGGCTGCCACCGTGCGGTAGGCGTCGGAGAAATTGAACAGGCCCACGTAGCGGAACCTTTCCCAGGACACCAGCAGACACACCAGTGCCAATCCGGCGGCCATCCCGATCACGAGCTGATGGGCCTGCTGCCGCTGCCAGCGCGCCGGACCGCGCAGCCACAGCGGCACCAGCAGCAAGGCCCACAGCAGGCTGAGGGAAACGCGCAGCGGGTTGAGGGCACTGCCGTAGTCGGCGTACAGCGCCTGAGGCACCAGATCGCCCTGCCGCCAGGCGGACGCCAGGCTGCCTGGGCCAACGCCCGCATCGCGCCAACCCACCACCAGGCCGATCAGCGCACCGCCTGCCAGCGCCACGCGCAGCCAGAGGTCGCCACGGCCGGTCTGCGCGGGCGCCTCGCCTGCGGGCCAGGGAGGCGGCACCCGCCAGGCGCTCTGCTCGGCGTACCAGCGCGCATAACCGCCCGCCAGCACCGCGAGCACCAGCAGATCGAACTCATTCACCAGCCACCATCCGGTGCTGGGCGCCAGGCTGGCCACCGGCAGCAAGGCCATCAGCCACCCGCCCATGCGCTGCGCACGCCATGCGCTCAGGGCCACCAGCGCGCACAGGGCCGCCGCCAGCGCACCGGGCCACAAGGGGTGAAGCGCGGCCAGAACCAGGCAGGCCGGGCCTGCCAGTGCGGGGATCAGCAGCCGTGCTGCGTACAGAGGAACGCCTAACGCCCGATGGGCAGGTACTCGAAGCCCTGGCCGCGCACGAAGGCGGGATCGTAGAGGTTGCGCCCATCCACGATCAGAGGCTGCTTGAGCTTGGCCTTGATGAGGTCGAAGTCCGGACTGCGGAACTCCTTCCACTCGGTCACGATCACCAGCGCGTCCGCGCCCTCCAGCGCCTCGTTGGGCGTCTTGGCGTAGCTCACGCCGTCGCGCCCGGCCACCACGCGCTGCGCCTCGTGCATGGCCACCGGGTCGTAGGCGGTGACCGTGGCACCCGCGCCCAGGAGGTCATCGAGCAGAGCGAGGCTGGGTGCCTCGCGCATGTCGTCGGTATTGGGTTTGAAAGCCAGGCCCCAGACCGCGAAATGGCGGCCCTTGAGATCCTGCCCCAGCCGCGACTGGATCTTGCGGCCCAGCACATGCTTCTGTGCGTCGTTGGCGGCTTCCACCGCCGTGAGCACCTGCAGGTCGATGTCGGCTTCGTCTGCCGCGGTCTTGATCAGGGCCTTGACGTCCTTGGGAAAGCAGGAGCCACCGTAGCCGCAGCCGGGGTACAGGAAGTGATAGCCAATGCGCGGGTCGGAACCAATGCCCTGGCGGACCATCTCGATGTCCGCGCCCAGCTTCTCGGCCAGGTTGGCCAGTTCGTTCATGAAGCTGATGCGCGTGGCCAGCATGGCGTTGGCCGCGTACTTGGTGAGTTCGGCGCTGCGCACGTCGGTGACGATGAGGCGCTCATGGTTGCGCTGGAAGGGCGAGTACAGCGCGCGCATGAGGTGGATGGCCTGCTCGTCGCTGGCACCCACGATGATGCGGTCCGGCCGCATGAAGTCGTCCACCGCGGCACCTTCCTTGAGGAACTCGGGGTTGGACACCACCGAGTACGGCGTCTGCACGCCGCGCTTGCGCAACTCCTCGCCGATCGCCTCGTTGACGCGGTCGGCGGTGCCCACGGGCACCGTGCTCTTGTCGACCACCACCTTGTAGTCGGTCATCCGCTGGCCGATGTTGCGGGCCGCGGCCAGCACGTAGCGCATGTCGGCCGAACCGTCTTCGTCGGGCGGCGTACCGACCGCGATGAACTGGATGGTGCCGTGGTGCACCGCGCGGTCGATGTCCGTGGTAAAGCGCAGGCGGCCCGCCTGCACGTTGCGGCGGACCATTTCCTGCAGGCCCGGTTCGTAGATGGGGATGCCACCTTCCTCGAGGATGCGGATCTTGTCCGGATTGAGGTCCAGACACAGCACATCGTTGCCCACCTCCGACAGGCAGGCCCCGCTGACCAGCCCCACGTAACCCGTCCCTACCACTGTGACTTTCATGATCTTGGTTTCTCAGGAAAACTGCCGCACAAATCGGAACATGATAGCCACGGCGCCAGGCCATCACGCCATCGAAAACGCCCTTGGCGTTGCATTCGACACGCTCGCTCAGGCCGCGCGCATGAGCTCGCCCACCCCCAGCATGAAGTGCAGGTTGGCCAGCACCATGACGGGCAGCAGCGCCAGCGTGATGCGCCGGTGATGCACCATGACGGGCACCAGCATGAGCGTCAATGGTGCGAGCCAGTGCAGGCTGTAGAGCAGCATCTCGTAGCCGAAGAAACCGTGGAGCAAGGCATGGAAAGCCAGCATGGCGCCCAGCAGCCAGGGCAGTTCGCCCCACCCCATGCGCGGCATCCGCCTGCGTACCGAAAGCGCGAGCACCAGCGCCAGCACCAGGATGGCGGCGATCAGCGGCCAGTCGCGGGCACCGCGCGCCACGCTGATCTTGCCCTCCCAGTAGAACGGCAGCACCACCACGTAGGTGGAGAAGCCGGCGCACAGCAGGTTGATCATGTTGGCGACATAACGGTAGACCGAGGACGAGGCATGCTGCCCCACCCAGCGCGCACCGCCCTCCACACCGGCTTGCACCCCCAGCAGTTGCAACAGGCCCGCGTATACGGACAGCACCAGCAGCAAGGCCGTCGCACCATAGAGCGCGCTGCGCCACAGGGCGGCGGGCCAGGAGCGCTGCTCCACGCAGCGCAGGAAGAACAGGTAGGCGATGCCGGCCACCGCCACGTTGGTGATCGTCACGCCCGCCAGGGCCACGGCCAGCAGGAACCACACGCCGTGGTGCCCTCGCCCCGCCTGCCGGCACACCACGTACCAGTGGAGCAGCACCGCGATCAGCAGCCCGGAGAACGCGTAGCTCTCCACCACCACGGCGAACAGCAGGCTGGAGAAGCTCAGCGCGAACACCGCCGTGGCCAGCAGCGCATCGCGCGGCGCCAGATGCAGGCGCGACAGCGTGCGGTGAAACACCGCGATGGACAGGGCAGCGCACGCCGGTGTATAGGCCAATCCCACGTATTCGCGCACGCGCGAAACGGCCTCGGCTCCAGCGCCAGCCAGGCTCGCCAGCCCCCCCACCCACAGTGCCGGCAGGGAAACAAGTTCCAGCAGCGGGTGGGTGGGCGCGTTGCGGCCTCCCCACCAGCCATGGGCGAAAGACGCCAGGTTGGTGTTGGGGTCGGCGTCAAAAAATATGTTGAATACGTCGAAGTAGCCACGGTGGAACCACTGCACCGCCAGCGCATACGCCAGGGTGAAGTAGACCAGGCAGCACGCGGCCACCAGGCGCCGGTGCGCCGCGGGGGCCCCAGGAGGCGCGGACAGCATCATGGGTCGCGCCGGGCTCAGAGAAAACCCGGCACCGGGAAGAAACGAGCAATCAGCATCACCACCACCATGCCGATCACGGTCAGGCGACTGCCCCGGTCCTTCAGCGCGTAGACCACCGGGTCGTCGTGCATCTCACCGCGTGAGGTCTTCACCCACAGGCGCGACAGCCAATAAATGAGGCCCAGCGCGGTGAACCAGAGCAGTTGCGGGCTGAGGTAGCGCCCCTGGGTCTCCGGCGCGCTGATGAACAGCCCGAACACGACCACCGCCGAGAGCGCCGCGCCCACCCCCAGCGGCCAGAGCACCACCAGATCGGTCACCCGGTAGTCGCGCCCCTTGGTGGTGAGCTTGCCAGCCTGCTCCAGGGTTACCAGTTCCGCGCAGCGTTTGACCAGCGCCAGGCTCAGGAAGACAAAGACCGAGAACGCCAGCAGCCAGGAACTGGTGGTTTCCTCGATGGCGATGGCACCCGCGACGATGCGCAGCGTGTAGAGCACCGAGAGCATGATCACATCCATCAGGACGTATTCCTTGAGGACCCAGCTGTAAGCACTGGTAAGAACCAGGTACACCAGCAGGATCAGGAACAGGCCCAGGGACATGGACAGCGCCATGGCAAAAGCGGCCACCAGGAACACCGCCGCCACCGCCAGGCCGTTCTGGATCGGCAGCCGGGCGCTCGCAAAAGGACGCTGGCTTTTCCGGGGATGCGCGCGGTCGCTCTCCAGATCCCAGAGATCATTGACCACATAGGTGGCCGATGCGGTCAGCGAAAAGGCCACGAACGCCACCAGGATATGGACGATATCCGTGGGATCGGAAAAGGAAAAGGCAGTCAACATGGGGACGAACAACAGCAGGTTCTTCATCCATTGGTGCACGCGCAAGGCTTTCAGCCAGACCGCCAATCCGGTTTTTTCGCGAGATATTTCACGCTCCACCGGCACGCTTTTCCGGACATCGGCCGCCACCCCGGCCGACACATTGACCAGCACCGCGGCACGGGCGCCTTTCCAGACCGGAATATCCGCGGAACTGTCTCCCGCGTAAACGAAATCGCCCCCCACCTCTTTCTGAATCGCGGCCAGCTTGGCCGGGCCCTTGAGGTTCGCGCCGCCATCGTCGGAGGCCATGACATGGTCGAACAGGCCCAGGTGCGCAGCCACTCCGTCCGCAATCGAACGGTGTGCAGCCGTTGCCAGGACAATTCGCCGTCCTTTGGCCTTTTCTTCCTTTAAATAGGCCAATAGCGATTCGCGATACGGCAAAACTTCCGCCGAAATACCAACTCGGCTGGCAACCCAGGATTTGAATTCCGAGCGGCCTCTCATCAATTGAAATGGCAGCCTCAGCAAATTCAATGGCGATTGCTTGATCAATTTGATGATCGATTCAACCAGGGTATCGGTCGGCGTCAACGTGCCGTCCAAATCCACCACCAATGGGAAATCGATTGCGCTCATCATGCCTTAATTGAAATATGGGACATTGTCTGATTTGCGGATCTGTCTGGCCCCCCTGAGGATCCCATGGGCTGCGTTGCAGTCCCTGCGTTGGCAAGCCGCCCCGGCCGCTCACCGGGCCCACTCTCTCAGCCCCATCTGACAGGCCTGTGAAAGTGCGAGGTCGGACCCTACCAGAGAAGCCCTGCTGCGGCGCACGAACGCCCGCGAGGCCCGTGCTTTCCGCACAAATATTCAACTCGTAACACTCCCGAACATCTCGGTCACACCGGTCAGAGAGAATACCCCCGGGCGCAGTGGTGCCCAGGGAACATGAAGAGCAGAGGGCCTCCGGCACGGCCCTTGCTGGTGAGACGGGAGGCCGGACGCAGTGTCCGGAACCTCAAACCACTCGAAGGTTTCCGCACTGCAAAATGGCCAGCGCAGTCCACTTCGCAGTCCCTCGTGTTGTGAGAGCTGAACCCGGGAATTGACCCAATCTATTGGCGGACGAGTTTGTATCAATTTGCTACGTCGCTTACAAACTCGCCCTCTCCTTTTTTCAATTCCCTTTCTCCATTGACCGCATGTCGCACTATTGGCCCGCCCCGTCGGGAAAGAAATTTCCGCACAAACGTGCTGGCTACAGTTATTTCCACGATGGGCGAAGAACAGTCAGGGCACCCAAGCCACTGGAATTGCAATGAGCCCGCGAAGCATGCGAAAAAGGCATTCAAAAGAGACCTTCCAGAGTCACTGAACCACCCAGATCTCAACACATTAGCGTTACTTTTAAACCCATGAATTCCAAGACGCACGCCCAGAACGGACTCTCCGTGGATCGCCGGTGGCTCTCAGCCCTCTTCCTGATGACCGCCCTCGCCGGCTGCGGCGGTGGCGGCGGTGGCGACACCGTGCTCGCAGGTACCGACGGCATCGCCGGGACACCAGCGCCCGCACCGGCGCCCGCCCCGGCTCCGTCGACGTCTCCCGCTCCGGCGCCTGCACCAGCTCCTGCGCCGGCCCCTGCACCAGCACCGCGCCCTTCGCGCCCGTCGACTCCCGCCCCTGCACCCGCCCCGGCACCCGCCCCGGCACCCGCCCCGGCACCCGCCCCGGCACCTGCACCCGCTCCGGCGCCTGCACCCGCCCCGGCACCTGCACCCGCTCCGGCACCTGCACCCGCTCCGGCACCTGCCCCCGCTCCGGCACCTGCCCCCGCTCCGGCACCTGCCCCCGCTCCGGCACCTGCTCCCGCCCCGGCACCCGCAGCCGGCACAGGTGGCCTGGCTTGCGACAGCGCCGCCATCACCTGCGTCGAGGTCTCTTCCGGCACGGCCCAGGCGTCGCTGCCCATCACGTTCGGCCAGCCATTCAAGGCCGGACAGCTCGCCGCGTCGCAGGGCCTGGTCGCCCGCGACAGCACGGGCGCCTCGGTGCCCTTGCAGATGGACGAGGTCAATTCGCACGTGGACGGTTCGGTCCGCTTCGCGGTGCTCAGCGCCCAGGTGAGCAACCTGCAGGCCAATCAGGCCCGCCTGGTCAATCTCTACTCCGCGGCCAAGACCACCAGCACGCCCAACGTGCCCGCTTCGCCGGCCTGGAACATGGAGATCGAGGCCAAGATCTACAGCGGCAATACCGTGACCGCCACGCTGGTGGCCCGGCCGCAAGACCTGCTGGTGCAGCAGATCGCGCAGAACAAGGGGCGCCGTCTCGCCGGCAGCGTGGCCACCGAGTACACCGTGGTCGCGCCGCTGCGCAACGCCAGCACCAATGAGGTCCATCCGCACCTCACGGCCCGCCTGCACACCCGCATCTACGAAGGTGGCGCGCGCATCCGCACCGACGTGGTGATGGAGAACAACTGGACCTTCAAGGCCAGCCCCTCCAACATCACCTACGACATGACCATCAAACAGAATGGTCAGACGGTGCACACCCAGCCCAAGTTGACGCACAACCACCACGCACGCTGGCACAAGGTGGTCTGGACCGGCACCGCGCCGCAGTACCGCCTGCGCCACAACATGCCCTACTTCCTGGATACCAAGGTGGCCTGGAACTACAACCTGGGACTGAACGTGCCAAGCTCGGTCCTTGCGGACGAGGCCGCGGCCCTGGCAGCCTCCAACACCAAGCCCATGGGCTCGGCCTTGGTGACGACCTATTTCCCGATGACCGGTGGCCGTCCGGATATTGGGCCGCTGCCGCGCTGGACGGCGCTGTATCTGATCACGCAGGATGATCGGGCCCGCGCCAGCATGATGGCCAATGCCGATGCGGCGGGCGGCGTGCCCATCCACTACAGAGACGAGAACACCGACCAGCCTCTGGACGTGCAGCGATATCCCAACATCACACTCGGCTACCCTGACCGGTCCAACCCCCGTGTGCCCGAGGGTAGCGGCTCGACCGAATGGACGGCCGACCGCGCTCACCAGCCATCGTTCGCCTACATTCCCTACCTGATCACGGGCGATGCCTACTATCTCGATGAGACCTTGTTCTGGGCCAGTTGGAACTTGGCCATCAACGAAGCAGGCACGCGAGGCGGCGCCCTGGGCCTGGTCAACCAGGAACAGATGCGTGGCCAAGCCTGGGCCATGCGCTCATTGAGCGAGGCGGCCTTCATAGTGCCAGATTCACACCCGCAGCGCGCCTTCTACAAGGCCATGCTGGCCAACAACATCAACTGGTACGCGACGCGCACAGCGAGCAGCACGGAAATGTCGCCCCTGGGCGCACTCGGCCTTTTCGACGAACCCGCTGCGACCATTCCCTGGCAGAACGACTTCATGGGCATGATCTTCGCCCGCCTGGCCGAGAACAACGAGCCCAAGGCCCGCGATGTGCTCAACGTGATCAGCAAGTTCAACGTGGGCCGCTTCATGAACGACGCTAACGGCTTCTGTGCGAGCAAAGGCGCGGTGGCTGATATGTTGATCGCCAACCCGAACAACATGCAGTACTTCAGTACCTGGAGTGCGCTGTTCGCGGCCAACTTCTCCAGCATGGTCGGACGCGCCTGCAGCCAGGTGCCGATGAATGAGGAGGCCTACCCCGGCGACCCGCAGGCCTACGCGGCCATCGCACGTGGAACCCTCGCTGCAGCGGCCAACGCCGGTGTGTCCAATGCCGCTGCAGCCTATACCAAGTGGAAGGGCATGACGCCTGCGCTCGACGAGGAGTTCCGCTACGAGCCGCAGTTCGCGATCGTTCCCAAGTAAGGCCACCTCGCCGCGCTCGAACAGCCCCTCCCGTCCTGCGCGAGGGGCTGATTTTTTTTGGGAGGGCCCGCTCAGGAATCGCCGGATCGCAGGACATTCCTGACGTACTGGCGCATCTCCTGCCGCAGGCTGGACTTGCTCCAGTACATGCGCCGTGCAGCCGCCTTCAGCAGCCGCGTTTTCTGGCTCAGCGAAAAAGGCGAACCCGCGATGATCTTCAGGTAGTCGCGGTACAGCGTCCAGGACTGGTAGGCCGCCTTGTCCGGGAACCAGTCGGCATCGGAGGCATGGCCTGTCGAATTGCTGGCATGCAAGCGCTTAAAGGCCAGTCGTTCGGGCAACTCCTGAAACGTGCCGAACAGGGCAAGCCTGCACAGCAGGGCACGGTCGCCTCCATAGTAGGTCGGAAACAGCGGGGTCTGTCTCAGCGCGGAGGAGCGGATCAAACCTTCGCAGGCTGTTACCCAGTGGCCGGCCTGGATGGCAAACGCCATTCGCTCGACCGGATCGGGTGATGGCAGGTGCCACCCCGGATAGTCCACCACCAGTTCACGCTGCTGCTCGTCGATAAATACCGTCTTCGCATAGACGAGCACCGCCTGCGGGTCGGCGTCCAGCACCTCCACACAGCGCTCGATGAGTCTGGCCCCACAGATGTCGTCTGCCGCCGCCCACTTGAAGTACGCGCTGGAAGACAACTGGAATACGCGGTTGAAGTTCCGGTACAAGCCTATGTTGGCTTCGTTGCGGTGGTACCGCACCCTGGCGTCGCGCTCGGCGTATGCGCGGCAGATCTCCGCGGTGCGATCGGTGGAGGCGTTGTCCGAGATGATCAGTTCAAAGTCGTCGAAGGTCTGCGCCAGCAGCGATTCGATGGTCTGCGGCAGGTATTTCTCGCCATTGAAGACGGGCAGACCGATACTGACTCTGCTGCGGTAGTTGGGTTGGGCCATGTCTGGTGTCTCGTCCTGACAGACCGACCGCTTCGTGTGGCGGCCGGCGCGAATGGCTCTTCAGCGTTGCCACACCTTCCAGGGGCAGTCGCCACGGCCTTCCATGCGGTCGTACGTGATCTTGTCCTTGAAGGTGTCCATCTGCTGCCAGAAGCCGTTGTAGCGGTGCACGCGCAGCTTGCGCGCCTGGATCAGGCGCTGGAAAGGCTTCTCCACGAGTTCATCGCCTTCTTCTATGTGGTCGAAAATCTCGCGGCGCATGCAGAAATACCCGGCGTTGATCCAGAAGTCGGCCTCGTGCATGGGGCCGAATGCGGTCACGGTGCCGTTGTCCTCGCCGCTCACGCCATGGAAGGACTGCGCCGAGGACACCCCGAGCATGCTCACGATGGCGTCGCTCTGCTGGAACTCCGCCAGGTGGCGGTCCAGCGGCAGGTCGGTCAGCGCGTCGGCGTAGTTGGCCATGAACATCTCGTCATCGCCCAGGTGCTTGCGTGCCCGCATCAGACGCTGGCCGATGTTGGCATGCAGGCCGGTGTCCACGAAGGTGATGCGCCAGTCGTCGATGTCGCTGGACAGCAGCTCGATCTTCTTGCCTCCTTCGGAGAGCACGAAGTCGTTGGACAGGCATTCGTTGTAGTTCAGGAAGTACTCGCGGATCATGTCGCCCCGGTAGCCCAGGCAGAGAATGAACTCGCGGTGCCCGAAGTGCGCGTAGTAGCGCATCAGGTGCCAGATGATCGGCCGTGTCCCGATGTTGACCAGAGGCTTGGGCACGGTGTCCGAATGCTCGCGCAAGCGCGTTCCCAGCCCACCACAAAACAGCACCACTTTCATTGTTCGACTCCTGGTTCTTCAATCTTCATGCAGTCTGAGCAGCCCCACCTCTTCGAGCGCCTGTGCGGCGTCCGCGACGGTGTCAAAGGCAAGCCCGGAGCGCTGCGCGATCTGCAGCAGGCTGCGCCCGCCGTCCGACTGGTTGAGCACCCACAGCAGCGCGTGCTCGAACTCGCCCGGATGCCCGCCGCCGGTGGGGCGGTAGAGGCCTCGCTTGCCCAGCATGGGCTCGCACTTCGGGTTCAGGTTGAGGTAGCGTCCTTCGCGGTCGGCCGCGCGCAGCAGCGTGGCACAGGCCGCCATGGACTCGGCCAGCGCCTGGCGGTCGATGAGATCGAAGTCGTCGGCCGAGCTGTGGTACTGCGGGTATTCGTTGTTGGGTGTGCGCGTCAGTCGACCTACCGGCAGGTTGAAGCCGGGCGAGCAGAGCTGGCGCTCGTCGTAGCCATAGGGCGAGAACGGAATCAGCCGTGTACCGGGAGCCAGTTGTGGCAGCAGGTGCTCGGCCAGACGGTCGATGCCGGCGTCCTCGCGCCGGCTGCGCTTGTAGGTCAGCGGCCCCCGGTCTCCCAGCAGGCCGATGACCAGGCCATCGCGCACCGCGCCCAGCCGCGCCTCGTTGCGCGCCAGCCAGGTGATGGAGCCGATGGTCCCGGGCGCGAACACGAAGCGGTAGGTCAGGCGCGGCGTGGGGCCCTGGGCCAGTGCGGCGGCCAGCGCGGTGGCCACGGCAATGCCGGTCAGGTTGTCGTTGCACAGGCCGGGGTGGCAGATGTGCGTGAAGACCAGGAACTCCTGTTCGCTGCGGCCCGGTACCACGCATTCGGCGTAGCTGAGATGCCCCGGGGCCAGCGTGCTGTCGATGAAGACCTCGTACTCCCCTTCGGGCAACGCCTGGAGCTGCCGGTGCGGCAGGCAGAAACCCCAGGCCTCGCGGTAGTAGCTGGTGCGGTACGGGATCCAATCCGGGTGGTCCGGCAGGCTGTGCAGGTGCGCGCGCAGTTCGGACAGCGGCATGCGCGCATGCACCGGCGTGCTGTAGCTCATGAGGTGCAGGCTGTGGTCGCGCAGGTCCACCACCTTCTGGCCCGCGGGGTCCTTGATCCAGGCCTCGCGCACATTCCATTCCTGCGGCACGGTCCAGTCGAAGACCGGCAGGCCCGAGGGCACCTCGTGCAACTGCAGCGCGATGCGCTCACCCACAACGGCCAAGGTCTCGCGGACCCCGTCGCCGGTGATGCTGCGGCACACCGGGTACAGGCGCTGCATCAGCGCCCAGGCCTCGTCGGCCCAGCCGACGCAGTCCGCGGCGCTCCGGATGCCCGGAAACAGTTCGTGGCTCATGTCGCTGCGCTCTGCAGCACCCGGCGGTAAGCCGCTGGGTCGAAGTCCGGGCAGTCGCGGTCGCGCGCCAGGATGGTCACGTCTTCGCGGATGGGCCAGTCGATGCCCAGGGCCGGGTCGTCCCAGCGCAGGCCGTAGCCCAGGCCGGGCGCGTACAGGTCCGTCATCTGGTAGGCCACGTCGCTGTCGTCCTCCAGCGTCTGGAAGCCATGCGCCATGAGCGGCGGAATGTAGAGCGCCCGCGCATTCTGCGCCGACAGCTCGACGCCGAAGTGCTGGCCGAAGGTGGCCGAATCCGGACGCAGGTCCACGATCACGTCCAGGATGCGGCCACGCACACAGCGCACCAGCTTGGCCTCGCGCGAAGGCGGCAGTTGCAGGTGCATGCCGCGCACCGTGCCGCGGCGCCGGTTGCGCGAGAAGCTGGCCTGCCGCAACCGGCTGTCCAATCCCTGCGCCGCGAACTCCTGCTCGCACCAGGTGCGGGCGAACAGGCCGCGCTCGTCCTCGTTGGCGTCAATGTCGACAACGAAGGCACCGGCCAGCGGCGCGGGGGTGAATTTCATGCCTTGACCCAGTAGAAGTCGCCGTCGATCTGGCCGGTGGACTGCAGGTACTTGAGCTGCTTGAGCCGGGTAAAGGCGCGGAAGGCATAGGTCTCGGGCGACATCTGGATGCGCTCGAAAACGCCACGCAGTTGCTCGGCGCCGGCGCGCGCATCGAAGCGGCAGGTGAAGCCTGGCAACTGGCTGTGGATGCGGTCGAAGTTGACGCGGTAGCTGCGCGTATCGCCGCTGGGCGGGCCCACGCTGACCTCGCAGCCGGGAAAGGTCTCCGCCACGATGGTGGCGAGCTCGCGGATGCGGTAGTTGTCGGCGTTCTGCCCGACGTTGAACACCTTGCCGCGCACCGCGTCCTCCGGTGCCACCAGCGAGCGGTAGATCGCCTCGCAGATGTCCTCCACGTGCACCACCGGCCGCCAGGGGCTGCCGTCGCTGATCATGGCGATCTTCTTGGTGGTCCAGGCCAGCGCGCACAGGTCGTTGATCACGATGTCGAAGCGCATGCGCGGCGAAGGGCCGTAGGCCGTGGCATTGCGCAGAAACACCGGGCAGAAGTCGTCGCCCGCCATCTTGCCGACGTCGCGCTCGACCAGCACCTTGCACTCGGCGTAGGCGGTCTGCGGGTTGACGGCGGCGGTCTCGTCCAGGAAGTCCCCGGTGCCCGCACCGTAGACGCTGCAGGACGAGGTGTAGACAAAGCGGCGGATGCCGGCCTGGCGCGCTTTCTCGGCCAATGCGACGGACCCTTTGTGGTTGATCTGGTGCGTCACCGCGGGGTTGTTCTGGCCCAGCGGGTCGTTGGAGAGCTCGGCCAGGTGCGCCACGGCATCGCAGCCTTCCAGATCGGACACCTCGATGCTGCGCAGGTCCTTGTTGATGGTCTGCGGGCTCATGCCCATCTGTGCGTCGTTGCTGTAGAGCCAGCCGTCCCGGTAGAACCCCGTGTCCAGCCCCAGCACCTGCAACCCGCGCTGCGCCAGGTACGGCCCAAGCACCGCGCCGATGTACCCATTCACGCCCGTCACGAATACCTTCATCTTTGCCTCATGTGGTTGATGTTGCCCCGGATGGTGCCTCTCAGAGCACCGTCACCTCGGGAATCGGAATCACGAACTTGCCGCCCCATTCGCGGATGTAGGCCGTCTGCTGCATGATCTCGTCCTTCAGGTTCCAGGGCAGCAGCAGCAGGTAGTCGGGCCGCGTCTCGCGGATGGCGTCGGGGTGCAGGATGGGAATGTGCGTGCCCGGCGTGAAACGCCCGTACTTGTGCGGGTTGCGGTCCACCGTGTAGTCCAGGAAATCCTGGCGGATACCGCAGTAGTTCAGCAGGGTGTTGCCTTTGCCTGGTGCGCCATAGCCGGCAATGGTCTTGCCCGCGCGCTTGGCCTCGATCAGGAAGGCCAGCAGCTTGCGCTTGGTCTCACGCACGCGCTCGGCGAAGTCGGCATAGGTCTCCAGCCTGGTGTACCCCTTGGCCCGTTCGCGCTCGCGCAACGCGGTCACACGCTCGCCCACCGGCTTGGAGGCATCGTCGCTGTGGCGGCCGTAGATGCGCAGGGACCCACCGTGCGTGGGCAGTTCTTCCACGTCGAACAGCGTCAGGCCGTGGTGCGCGAAGATGCGCTCCACCGTGGTGAACGACAGGTAGGAGAAGTGTTCGTGGTAGATGGTGTCGAACTGGTTCTGCTCCATCAACTGCTGCAGATGGGGGAACTCCATGGTGATGACGCCAACCGGAGCGAGCAGGATCTTCATGCCACCGACGAAATCGTTGATGTCGGGCACGTGCGCCAACACGTTGTTGCCCAGCAGCAGGCTGGCCTGGCCGTGCTCGCCTGCGATGGCGCGCGCCGTCTCCCGGCCAAAGAAGCAGACCGACGTGGGGATGCCCTTGCCCACCGCGACCTCGGCCACGTTGGCCGCGGGCTCGATGCCTCGGCAGGGCACGCCGGCGCGCACGAAGTGCTGCAGCAGGTAGCCGTCGTTGCTGGCGATCTCCATCACCCGGGACTGGGCACCGAAGCCGAAGCGGCTGATCATCTGCTCGGTGTAGCGGCGTGCATGCTCGACCCAGCTGTCCGAGTACGACGAGAAATAGGCGTAGTCGGAAAAGATGTCCGAGGGCGCCACGTACTCCTCCAGCTGGACCAGGAAGCACTGGTCGCAGACCCAGGCGCACAGCGGATAGAACGGCTCCATGTGGTTGAGCTGGTGCGGCTCGATGTGGGTCTGGCACAGCGGCGACATGCCCAGGTCCACGAAGCGGTGCTTGAGCGGCGCACCACAGAAACGGCAGCAGGCCTGGGTGCTCAGGGCGGTGGCCGCGGCAACGCGGCTGGAGGTGGCGGGGCGTTCAGGGGTAGCGGTCTGGCTCATGGCGGTGGAAGGATCTGGTTCGGACGATGGCGGCGCGACGGGGACTCTTCGGGTCAGGTGGACAACACCAGCTTGCGGGAATAGAAGGCTTCTGCGTAACCACTGGGCGCGTTGCACTCGATGCCACGCAGCCGCATGATAGCGTCGAAGGTTTCCCGGGTGAACCAGGAGCGGCCAAGCTGGGTCTTGAAGGTGCGCATCAGCAGATCGACCTTGCGCTTGCGCGCCGCCTGGCTGATGGGCACGAACACCGAGGGCGACCCGAGCCCTCCGTCGAATTTGGGAATCTCGTACTCCAGAATCAGGTGGTCCCGAAACGTGTTCCAGGTCAGCTCGCCGGTGATGCGGTGGTCCTGGTGCAGGTCGTCGCGGAAATGCGTGAACACCACATCGGGCTGGAAGGCCTTGAGTGTCTCAAAATAGTCCTTGATGGCGGGCTGCTCCGATGGGAAATACGACCCGCGAAAATCCTGGATGCTGACAACTTTGTCACGCACGCCGCGCAGCAGGGCCTGGGCTGCACGGCTGGCTTCCTGCCGGCGCTGCGCCCCCGAACTGAGCACGACCCAATGCACGCTGGCGTCCGGATACCGCCGCAACAACTCGATCACGGTGCCGCCGCAACCGATCTCGATGTCGTCGCAATGCGCCCCAATGAAAAGCAGGCGCGGGGGCCGCGCACCCGTGGCGCCGAGATCTACGGTCAGCATGTTGATGATTCCCTGAACACCCCTGGCATGAGGCCCCTCCGACATCCATTCGAGCCCCGGACCAGGGCCGATGCAAGGTTTCCCGGCATCTGCGCTCGGTAGAATCCCGGCGCGTGTCAAAGTGTAATGTCGTACCTTCGCCGCACAGACGCTTTGTCCACGCCAAAGGCACCGCAAAACGGGCATGGGTGACTTCATTCACACATTCGCGTGGCGCGCAACCACCAGACCCCCGCTTCCTGTATAGCATCGACAGGCTCTCATCCATGTCAGCGCGGGGGCGGTACGAGTGACCGCCCTGCAGGCGGTGACGGCAAACCACACTTCAAGATCGCGGCACACACCCCTGCCCCAGACCATGGCCTCCATCATCGAGAGAATCCGGCGCCGCCTCGTCACCGACTACCAGAAGAAGCGGTACCAGCAAGTGGCCAGCCAGGTGCTGCAGACGCCGCCGTTGCAGCCCGGCAGCAGCCCCTTCATGGCGCTGTCCATGGTGCACCAGCGCGATGTGGTGCCCTACCTGGTGGCCATCAAGTCCTTCTACCGCGTGACGCGGCCGCAGCGCATCGCCATCGTGTGCGACCCCAGCATCGGCGATGCCGAGCGCGCGATCTTCAAGCAACACATCCCCTTCGCCGAACTGCGCCGCGCCGAAGAGTTCCAGCACCCGCGGATCCCCAAGGGCGGCACCTGGGAACGGCTGGCGGCCATCGCCAGCTACTCCCCGGAAACCTATGTGGTGCAGCTCGATGCCGACACCCTCACCGTGGCCGAACTGCCGGAAGTCATGGACGCGGTGACACAGCGTCAAGGTTTCGTGATCGGCGAAATACCGGACCAGCCGCTGCTCACCCTCGCCCAGACCTCGCACAACGCCCGCCAGCGGGTACACCCGCACATCCAGGTGCTGGCCGAGCAGAACATGGCCGATGCCGGCCTGAGCCTGCCGCTCTACACCCGTGGCTGCAGTGGCTTCACGGGTTTCCCATCCAACCCCGCCATGCGCGAGCAGATGTTCGAGTTTTCGGAAAAGATGGCCCGGGTGACCCAGGGCCGCTGGGCTGAATGGGGGACCGAGCAGGTGACCTCCAACTACCTGGTGGCCAACGCGGCCCGCACGCGCGTGCTGCCCTGTCCCAAGTACTCGACGCCCGAGCGCGACTTCGACGCCATCGCGTTCTTCCACTTCATCGGCTACGTGCGATTCGTCAACAGCCTGTACCGCGTCAAGACACAGTACATCCTGCCGCGCCTGCACGAAGCCATCCGATGAGCTGACATGGCCAACCTGCGCGCCTCGCTGTTCATCACCTTCCTCTCGTCCAACGGCGCGACCGCCGTGCAGTTGCTCGTCACCGTGGTACTGGCGCGCCTGCTCAGCCCTGACGAAATCGGCATCTACTCGATGACCGCGGTCATGGTGTCCATGGCCCACATCTTTCGCGACTTCGGCGTCGCCAGCTACCTGCAGCGCGAGAAGGAACTCACACGCGACAGCGTCGGAGCCGCCTTCGGCGTGCTGATCGCCACCTCATGGACGATTGCGCTGGTGATGTTCCTGGTCAGCGGCTGGGTCGCCGAATTCTTCGCCCAACCCGGCATCCGGCAGGTGATGCGCGTGCTGGCCCTGGGCTTCATCTTCATCCCTTTTGGCGCCATCACCAACAGCCTGCTCACGCGCGACTACCGCGCCAAGGAGCAGGCCTATGCCTACGTGGCCGGCACCTCGGCCTACGCCATCACCGCCATCACGCTGGCCTACCACGACTTCGGCTACATGTCGATGGCGTGGGCCAACCTGGCCAACATCCTGGCCACCGCGTTGGCCTTCGTGCCGTTCCGGCCCAAGGTCGCGCCCTGGCTGCCCCGGCTGCGCGGCTGGAAGAAGGTGGTCAACTTCGGCGCCGGTGCGGTGCTGGGCAATGGCCTGAACACGGTGAACAGCGCCATTCCCGACCTGCTGCTGGGCAAACTCAGCGGCCCTTACGACGTGGGCATCATGAGCCGCTCCATCTCCACGCCGAACATGCTCAACCAGTTGCTCGGCCCGACGGTGAACTACGCGGTGCTGCCCTACCTCTCCAAGACCCACCACGCGGGCGAGGATCTCTCCACACCCTTGTCGCGCGCGGTGGCCTACATCACGGTGGTGATGTGGCCCGCGCTGGCCGCGACCTACATCTACGCCGCACCCATCATCCAGTTCCTCTACGGCGACCAATGGCTGGAATGCGTGCCCATCGTGCAGCAGATCTGCCTGATGTTCGCGGCCGTGGCGCCTTTCCTGTTCAACAACGCGGCCTACATGGCCATCGGCCGGCCTTACCTGACCTCGCTGCCCACCGTGCTGGACATCGGCCTCAAGGCCCTGGGCGTGGTGCTGCTGTACGACGGCACGCTGCGCTCCTTCGCCTGGGTGCTGGTGCTCTCCAGCCTGGTGATGTACCCGATACACGTGTTCCTGCTCAAGCGCATCCTTCACTTCCAGCGGCGCACTTTCCTGGCGGCTCAGTCCAAGAGCCTCCTGGTCACGGCAGCGTGCGCGGGCGTTGCCCTGGCCACGCACCACTTCACCGGCCACCTGCATGCCGGCTGGCAGATCCTGGTCATCGCCTTCATCGGGCCCCTGACATGGCTGCTAACGATCTGGCTGGTCAATGCCCCCCTGCGCCATGAACTCGAAATGGCACTCAGGCGAACGCCCCTGCTCTCGCGCCTCATGCGAGGCCACTGAGACAGCCGGATCTGCTAGCGCCTGGCCAGGGTTTTCAATATCTCCACGGCGCGAACACGGTACGAAACCAGTTGGCCAATCAGCGGCCAGGCCATCGCATGCATCTCGCGACGGGGGTAACCCACCCGCAGGCCGTGCAGGGCCCAGCGCAGGAAGCGCTGCCGCGCGATCAGCAGCCGCGCACGGGCCCCGTCGTCGGGTGTTCCATCGAGCTCGCCCACCTTGCCCTGGAGGAGTCGGTCAATCGCCGCGATGCGCGCCATCGCGCCAACATAGTGGTTGGTGGTGGAGCGCGAGAGCGAACCCGGATTGACGCGAGCCATGTACAGCGCGCCCGACACCTTGGCCAGACGGGCCCCCGAAAGCCCCAATGACAGAAAAGGCTGGAAATCCTCGCCATTGCGGTCGGCAGCATAGCCTCCAACCGCTTCCAGCGCGGCCCGGCGCCACAACACCGAGGCCGGGTGGAAGTCGAAATTGCGCGTAAGCAGCCGGTCCGCCAGATCATCCATCCATTCGACCGCATCGTGCTGCGAAGGCAGTCGGTCCAGCCGCCCGGTCAGCTCGGACTCGTCAACGAACTCCACGTGTCCGCACACGACCGCGTCTGGCGTGGGGTCGCCATGGGCAACGCGCAGTTGGCATTCGAGCTTGGCGGGATGCCAGATATCGTCGGCGTCGATGAACGCCAGCCAGGGATGGCCTCCTTGCGCAACCGCGGCGCGGCGCGCCATGCCGATTCCACCGTTCTTCTGTCGCACGATGGTCATACCCGGGAACACGGTCCGGTACGCCTCCAGGATGTCCGCGCTGGCATCGGTACTGCCGTCGTCGACCACGACCAGATCGAACCCCTGCCAGGTCTGTGCCTTCAGGGAGTCCAGGGCCTGGGGCAACGTGGCGGCGGCGTTGTAGACGCACATGGCGACACAGACTTCATGGCTCATGGCGATCTCCAGCGGTGGTTGACCCTCGCCCCCCCGGATTCATGCCGGCGGCTGGCGTGGTGCTGCATTGAGGCGGTACAGCAGGTACAGCGCGATGAATGCCCCCAGCAGGCGGTAGGACTGGAAGACGTTCAGGAGGCTGTCACGGAAATAGTTCAGGAACCCCAGGTTCTGGCTGACCAGGAAGAAGGACACGCCCAGCGCCAGGAGCCACCGCCCATCGCCACCGCGCTCGTCAATGACGGCCGTGAGCATCAACGCATAAATGGGCAGCAGGATGGCGTAGTGGTGTTCCCAGGCGATGGGCGAGGCCATGGAGACCCCCAGCACGACGAAGCCGAGATCGAGCACGTTGGCCTTCTCCTTGCGCCGCAGCAGAAGCGTCGCTCCCAGTATCGCTATGGAGGAGACGAGCGTGGTGGCATAGACCACGGGGTTGAAGGGCGGAAAGGTATGGGCTGACCACTTGAAGTTGCTGCCATTGAACAGCAGACGGTTCATCAACCCGTTGATGGACTGGTTCTGGAAGAAGGCCTCACCACGTTGGCCGATATAGGACAGAACGGCAACGTAGTCGAAGAAATTTTGCAGGCCATAAAGCAGCACGGCCCACAGGGCGAGCAGCGCAAACGTCACCGTACCCGCGATGACGAAAGACCACTCGCGGCGCAACAATCCCCAGACCAGGATGACGGCCCACTGTGGCTTGATAGCGCAGCACAGGCCCAGCAGGACACCGGCAACCACCGGTTTGCCATACATCCACGCCAGCAGCGTCAGCGCCACCAGCAGCGTGATCCAGGTCTGTATCTGACCGAGCATCCAGGCCTTGCTCAGCGGGTAGAAGGTCAAGGTGATCGCCATGATCAACAGCAGGAACCCGATACTGGCACCGCGGCCATGCCCCCACTCAGGCGTGCGATCCGGCAGTGGCCGCAGAGAAAAGAGCAGCCAGCTGACGACGCCCATCAGCAGCACAGAGACCCAGGATGAGGCGTTGAGCAACGGGTACAGTCGCTCGCGCGAAAAACCGCTGATCTGCTGGAAAACGTCCAGCGGCAGCAGGCTGGTCAACGGATACTGGAACTTGACCTGATCTTCGAAGAACAGCTTGCGGTAGAGCTGCATGCCTTCGTGCTGGCGAAGGTACTCGATCGCCATCAGCATGGGCTCCCAGGAGTCGGTCCCGGCCTGCTGGAGCCTGAGGAACGCCAATGCCAGGGCGGGCGTGGACACAGGCTCCCCCAGAGCGAACTGAATGAACCACCCGATGGCCAGGGAGTTGACCAGGAACACCACCAGCAGGATGTTCCTGGGGCTGCGGCACGAGAAACGGTCGATCAGGGCGAGAAGCGCGGCGCGGGACATGGGGTCAGAGTCTCCCTGAGCGGTCGTCGCGATCCCTCGCCCGTTCGCGCCGGTACGCGCGGTAGAGGATGTACACCAGCAGACCGTTGGTGAAGATGATGGCCAGGTTATTGAGCATGGGAAGGCCTCTCGCCGCAGTGGTTCTTCATGCGGCCTTCTGCAGTTTGCCGTTGATGTTGATCAATCCCACCGACAAGGCCGCCAGGTAGTAGAAGTACGGCTGGAAGCCGACGGCGACGAAAGCCCCGCCCGCCATCAGGATGTACAGCGAGAACAGCAGGTAGCGCGCCGCGTCGTTGATCCATGCGTCCTCGGGCGCGGACTTGCGTCTGGCGATGCGGGCAAACGCATTGCGCGTCAGCAGCACGATCGTCAGGTACATCGCCATCCCGGGAATGCCGGTTTCGCCGAGGATCTCAAAGTAGATGCTGTGGAATGCGCGGCCCGTCTCCATGATCACGGAACCGTCTGAGAGCCGCAGAGCAGTCTGGCTGATGCGGTAGACATCGAAACTGCCCCCCAGCGGGTGGGTGGCGACGTACTCCAACGTCCAGAACCACACGGCCACACGGGCCATGGCCGAGCCTTCCGTGTCATCGCCGATCGTGCCCATGCGACCGGCCCATTCGTCCGATGTGATGAGCGACAGCAGGAAACCCGCAACGCCCACGATGACCAGGTAGGCGACCTTGTGGCGACTGCGCAGGATCAGAAGCATGCCCAGCACGCCGATACAGACAAGACCGGTGCGAGCATAGGTGCCGACGGCGGTGAGCAAGGCCATGATGATGAAGAAGATCAGCATCGGCTTGACCCATTTGCCCTCCGGCAGCAGTGTCTGCCACTTGTAGAGGTACAGGCACATCGGGATCAGGAATACGGCGAACATGGCCAGGGTACTGCCCTCGCCCAGTCCGGCGTTGTACATGATCAGCCCCAGGGGTTTGCCATAGCCTCCGCCCGACACCAGGACCTTCACGCCGAACGGGATGCAGTGCGCGATCCCCGCGACCACGATGGTCCAGAGCATGGCCTCGATGTGCATGCGAGAACGCAGGAAGAACGGGATCAGGCATGAGAACAGCACGGCCTTGACGGCCCAGTCCCACTTGTACATCGCCGCAGCAGGCACCGCTGCCCACAGCAGCGTTATGGTCATCCAGACACCGAACATGGCCGTGACCAGCGTCGCGGCGCGCAACCGGATGTCAGGGTCCTTGGGCAGGCGGAACAGCGACAAGAACACGCACAGGCCGAGAATCATCGACACCGGTATGGACGGCATGATCGAATAGGCGATGCGCTGCGGCGTGAAGATGTCTGCCCACACATAACCCATGACCAGGATGAACGGCGTATGGAATCCCATGTAGAGGAACGCCATATACACCGACAGCAGCAGGATTCCGCGCACCCCTCAGTCCTTCCCGGTGTGGATGGCCATGGGGGCGGCGGCCGCGCCGGCATGGCCCTGCCTGGCGAGAATGCCCCGGAACAGACGCAACTGGCCTTCGGTGGTGGCGGTCCAGGAGAACTGCTCGGCGTGTGCCCGCGTGGCCTCGCGCGCGGGGTAGTGATCGAAGAGCTGGCGCCAGGCCCGGGCCACACCAGCGCCGCTGCGCTCGTCCATGAGCAAGCCGGCCGAGGACGTGCTCACCACCTCGGGCGTGCCCCAGATGTTGGAGGCGATCACGGGCGTGCCGCAGGCCATGGCTTCCAGCAGCACGTTGGCCCAGCCCTCGCGGCTGGAGCACAGGGCGAGCGCGTCGGCCGCGCTGTACCACCACTTCAGTTCGGTCTGCGGCACCACGCCGACGAAACGCACACGCTCCTTCACCCCCAGGCGTGCGGCCTGAGCCTGCAGGCGCGCCAGTTCGGGACCGGCGCCGGCCACCAGCAGCTGGACGTGAGGCAGCTCGGGCAGCGCGTCGATGGCCAGGTGATGGCCCTTGCGCTCGATCAGGTGGCCCACCGACAGCAGGTAGGTGCCGCCGGGCTCCAGACCCAGGCGCTCGCGCGCGGCCTGGCGCGGCTCGGGCACGAAGCGCTCCAGGTCCACGCCGTTGCGCAGGGTATTGAGCTTGCTTTCCTCGGCGCCCAGCTCCTTGAGCGTGGTCATGAGCGCCTGGCACACGCCAATGGACGCACTGGCCTCCTGCGCGGTGCGCAGGATCAGCTTGCGCGGAAAGGGGTACTTGGGAATCAGGTTCAGGTCGGTGCCGCGCGCGGTCACGACGAAGGGCTTGCCCAGCCAGCGCGACAGCAGCCCGGCGGCCACGCCGTCGGGGTAGTAGTAGTGGGCGTCGATGAGGTCGAAATCAAAACCCTCGCGCTGCAGGCGGCGCAGCGTGGGCAGCGCGCCCAGCGCCATTGCATAGGGCGCGAGGTTCATGCCCACCTTGGGGAGCAGCAGGTAGCGCGGGTGGTGCACGTCCAGCCCGTTGCGGTGCTCGAAACGCGGCGTGGCGGCGAACTGGGCGTATTCGCCGAAGCGGCGGTGCCGCAGCGGAAACCAGGGCACGGGTGCCACCACGCGGGCCTGGACCTCGCCCGTCTTGACCAGCTCGCGCAGGCGCGTCTCCACGAAGATGCCGTGGATGGGCCGCGCCGCGCTGGGGTAGAGCGAGGAGAACAGCAACACCTTCATGCGGCCGCCCTCGCCAGCTCCACCACGCGCCGCGCGTTGCCCACCCAGGTCAGGTTCAGTCGATCGATGGTGTCGGCCGCGCCCTGGGCCAGACGCGCGCGCAGGGCGGCGTCGGCACACAGGCGCGTCAGCACCTGCTCCAGCCCTGCCGGGTTGGATTCCTCGAACAGCAGCGCGTTGACGTCGTGCGTCAGCACCTCACGCAGGTTGCGGGTGCCGGGGGCCACGATGGCCTTGCCCAGCACCAGGTATTCCATGAGCTTGAGCGGAGACGCATAGGCCGTCACCGCAGGCTGCAAGGCGACGTCGAATGCGGCCACGTGCGCCGGCACCTGGTCGCGGTGGATGACGCCCGTGAACGCCACCCGCCCCCCCAGGCCCAGCCGGCTGGCCTGCTGTTCCAGCGATGCGCGCACGGGGCCGTCGCCCACCACCAGCAGATGGGTATGGGCCGGCGCGTCGGGCGTGGCCATCCAGTCCACGATGCGGTCCACGCCATGCCAGTCGCGCACGAAGCCGGTGAAGCCGAGCACCAGGCGGCCCTGCAGGCCCAGGCGGGCCTTGGCCTCGTCGGGTGCGGGCGCCTGTGCGAAATGAGCCCGGTTGATGCCGTTGGGAATCACCTGGATGCGTGCCTCGGGCACGCCATAGGCCCGAACGTGGTCGGCCAGCACGTCGGTCACGGGCAACACGCGGTCGGCGCCGCGCCAGGCCGCGCCTTCGGCCCAGCGCGCCAGGCCCGGCAGGGCCAGGCCACCGCTGTGGCGCGAGCGCTCCTGCACCAGGGGTGAGTTCACTTCCAGCAGCAGCGGCACACCCAGGCGTTTCTTCGCCATCAGGCCGCTGAGCAGGTAGAGGTTGTAGCGCTCATAGATCACATCCGGCCGGAACTCGCGCGCCGCCGCCATGAGCTTGCGGTAGGCCACCAGGCTGTAGGCCAGTTCCATCAGTTCGTAGACGGCCTTGGGCATCATCGCCTTGAGCCGGTGCACCCAGCCCACGCCACCGCCCATGCGACCGGCATCGCCCTGCCCGGCCCCGTCGTCTTCGCCACCGGGCGCGACCACGCGCACCTCATGGCCTTCGCTGCGCAGGGCTTCGATCATTTCCTCGATGTGGACGGCCTGGCCGTCCTTCGAAGCGGTGCGGTGGTGGTAGAGGATGCGCATGGAAAGGGGCAAAGCGCTGCTCAGGCAGCCGCCATCGGACGGCCACCGGAGAACAGCGGAACGTAAGCTTCGACCATCGCATCCAGCGCGAAATTTTTCAAGGCTCGATCACGGGCCGTCCGTGCAAAAAGACTGGTTTTCGCCGGATCCTGATGCAGGGACCAGATGGCATCGGCCATGGCGGCCTCGTCCTCGGAAGGCACCAGGTAGCCGGTCACGCCCTGCTCCACCAGGTCGGGCGTACCTCCCACCGCGGTGGCCACCACCGGCAGGCCGCAGGCCATGGCCTCCTGCAGCGTGCAGGAAGTGCCCTCGGCCTGGGAAGGCAACACGAAACAGTCCAGCATGCGCAGGATGTCGGCCACGTCGTTGCGCGAACCCGCCAGCCAGGCCAGGTGCGAAACGCCGGCCTCCTCCAGGATGCGTTCGACTTCGGCGCGCAGCGGCCCTTCCCCCACCACCACCAGGCGCACATGGTGCTGCGCCTCGGGGTGCTCGCGCAGCAGGCGCACGAAGGCGCGCGCCAGCAACGGCTGGTTCTTGACCGTCTGCAGCCGGCCCACCGTGCCCAGCAACCAATGCAGGCCGGGTTGGAAGGGGCAGCCGGGCACCGTCTGCGCGACGTGCTCGGCGGGCGAAAAAGTCTGGGTATCCACACCGTTGGCGATCAGGCTGCGGCGCCGGGCAGGCACATGGATGGCCCGATCCAGATAGTCGTCGAGGTCCTGCGACACCGCGACATAGTGGCTCACGAAAGGTTTGTACAGGCGCCGCAGGCGCTGGTAGCGCGGGTTGCGGCCTTGCGGGTCGTGCGCGTCCCAGCCGTGTTCCGCATGCACACGCACCGGCACCCGCGCCAGCCACGCCAGCGGCGTGATCTCCAGGGCGGCCAGGTTGCAGGTGTGCACCACATCGGGCCGCAGCTCCCGCAGCAGCCGCACGATGCGCGGGTACAGCGGGATGGCGTGGCCGGGCGGTTTGTGCAGCTCGATGAAGCGCACGTCCGGCCGGGTGATGCGGTTCCTGAAGTCGCTGATGGTGGTCAGCGAGAGCACCACGTGCTCGAAATCCTCGGCCGGCAGGCGGTTGATGAGCTGGACGACGACGTTCTCCAGCCCACCGACGGAAAAGCTGTAGACAACGTGGACGATGCGGCGGCGGCGCGTGGAACTCATGACGACGCGGGACGCTCGACCTGGCGCAGGAAAGCATCGAACATGATGAGCATCCACAGCGAGGTCGAATGGTCGGACTGGCCGCTCAGGTGCTGCTGGACTAGCGACTGCAGCACCTCGCGGTGGAAATAGCCGGTGTCGAGCATGCGCTGGCTGAGCACCGACTCCCGCAGGCGCTGCTGCAGCGGCCCGCGCAGCCATTTGGCCAGCGGCACCGAGAAGCCCATCTTGGGTCGGTACAGCACGTCGTGCGGCAGCAGCGGCTCGAACGCCTTCTTGAACACCGCCTTGCCCTCGCCACCCTGGATCTTCAGGCTGCTGGGCAGCGTCGCCAGCCATTCGATGAGACGGTGGTCCATCAGCGGCTCGCGCACCTCCAGCGAGTGCGCCATGCTGGCACGGTCCACCTTGGTGTTGATGTCCCCCACCAGCCAGGTCTTGTAGTCCAGATACTGGATGAGGGCCAGCGGGTCCTCGGTGCGGGCGTTCGCAGCGTGCTGGCGGAACACCTCGATGGCACCGTAGCCACCCAGTTGCTGCCGGAAAGCCGACGTGAACAGGCGCTGGCGCTGGTCCTCGCGCAGGTGCGACATGCTGTGGTGGTAGGCCTGCACGCTGTCCATGGCCATGGCCTGGAAGGTGGTCTTGGCGCGGAACATGCGCGGTGCCCAGTCGGCCTTGGGATAGAGCCGTCCGAGTGGGCCGAAGAGTGCACGGCGCAGGCCTTGTGGCAGGCGGCCGCGCACCGCCTCCTCCCCCAGGTGAAGCCGGTAACGACGGTACCCGCCCAGACTTTCGTCTCCCCCGTCGCCAGACAGCGCCACGGTCACGTGCTTGCGCGCCATTTCGCAGACCCGGTAGGTGGGAATGGCGGAGCTGTCGGCGTAGGGTTCGTCGTACAGCCAGGCCAGGGTGTCGATCAGGTCGAAGTCGTCGCTGCGCACGATCTCCAGCCGATGGTCGGTGCCGTAGCGTTCCGCGACCTGGCGCGCGAACTCGGACTCGTTGAAGCGCGGGTCGTCGAAGCCGATGGCGCAGGTCTGCACCGGCCGCTCGGACAGGCCGGCCATGCTGGCCACCACGGCGCTGGAGTCCACGCCGCCGGAGAGAAAGGCGCCCAGGGGCACGTCGGCGATCATGCGCAGCCGCACCGATTCGCGCACCCGATCGCGCAGTTCGGCCTCGGCGTCGGCCTGGCCAATCGGGTTGTCGTTGGTGAAATGCACGTCCCAATAGGGCACAGGCTGCGGCCGGCTCTGCGCACCGCGGCGCAGCGTCAGCGTGTGCGCGGCCGGCAGCTTGTGGGCGTTGCGGTAGATGCAGCGCGGGTCGGGCACGTAGCCGAAGGCAAAGTACTCCTCCACCGCCAGGGGGTCGATCTCGCGCGAAAAGCCGGGGTGCGCGGTGACCACCTTGAGTTCGGAGCCGAAGATGAAGCTGCCGTCCGGCAGCCAGGCGTAGTGCATGGGCTTCACACCCATGCGGTCGCGCGCGAGGAACAGGGTCTGCTGCGGCCGGTCCCACAGCGCGAAGGCGAACATGCCGCGCAGGCGGTGCACACAGTCCGGCCCCCAGGCGCGCCAGGCGTTGACGATCACCTCGGTGTCGCTGCGCGTGCGGAACACCTGGCCCAGCGCCTTGAGCTCAGGCACCAATTCCTGGTAGTTGTAGATCTCTCCGTTGAAGACGATACCCACGCTGCCATCGACGCTGAACAGCGGCTGCTGGCCCGTGGCGAGGTCGATCACCGAAAGCCGCCGGTGGCCCAGCGCCAGGCCCGGCTCGAAATGCAGATCGTCTTCGTCCGGTCCCCGGTGGGCCTGGATGTTGTTGATGCGCGAAGCCAGGGCGCGGTCGAAATCGCGCTGGCCCACGGTGTCGAACAGACCGGAGATGCCACACATGTCAATGCGCTCCTTCTTCGGCGGTAGGCAAGGTGTCGAGACAAGCGTCGATGCCGCTCAGATGGGCCTGCCAGCTGAACCGGCGCAGCACGAAACCACGCGCTTCGCGGCCGAGCTCGGCAGCGTGCGCGGGCGACGCCAGCAAGGGCTGCAGCGCATCCAGGAACTCCCCGGGGTCGGACGCCTGCAGCAAGCCTTGCTGCGCACTGGCACCAATGGCCTCGGCGCACGAGGGCACGGTGACCACCGCCTGCCCCATGGCCATGGCTTCAAGGATCTTGTTCTGGATACCACGCGCCACCCGCAGCGGCGCCACCACCGCGGCGGCATGCTGCAGGTAGGGCCGCACGTCGGGCACGGTGCCGGTCACCACCACGTGTTCTCCAGCCAGCGCCTGCACCTGCGGCGTGGGGCTGCGGCCCACGATGTAGAAGCGCGCCTTCGGCCAGCGCTGGCGCAGGCCGGCCAGCATGTCCTGCGCGAACCAGCTCACGCCGTCCACGTTGGGCCAGTAGTCCATGGCACCGGTGAACACCACCGCCTGTTCACCGGCCGCGAACGGGTTCGCGCAGGCCGGATCGGGGGCGAAGAAATCGGCGTCCACGCCATTGCTCAGCGACTGCACGCGGCCTTCGCATTCCGGTGCGCGCGCGAGAAACAGCGCGGTCTCGTTGGGGGTGACGAAGAAGGAACGGCGGGCCTGCGCGGCAACCTCGCGCTCATAAGCCAGCAGGCGTTCACCCTCCCGGCGGTAGACGGCCGACATGGGCCAGCGGTGCGCCGGCGCGTACTGCGTCCACTTCTCGGAATCCACGTCCACGAAGTCCACCAGCATGGGCACACGGGGCAGCAGGCCTTGCGCGTACTGCGCCATGGCGCCGGAGAACACCACGCTGGCGTCCAGCGCATGTTCCCGCGCGACCTGCGCCACCCAGCGCTGCATGCCGGCGCTGCGGTAGTAGGCCAGCGTGAGGGCTTCGCCACGCAGCAGGCCGGTGGCGCTCATCAGTTTCGCGGTGCGGGGTGCCAGGCGTTCGACGTGCAGGTCCGGACAGATACGGCTCAGCGTGGCAATGTGCTGCTCATCCTCCGGGTCGTCGACAAAGGTCCCCAGGAACACGCGGTGCTGCTGCAGCAGGTGCCGCAGAAGATGGTAGGAGCGCACCTTGTCGCCCTTGTTGGGCGGATAAGGCAGGCGGTGCACGAGGTAGAGCAGGTTCGCCATGCGGGGCCTCTGTTGCGCCTCAGCCGAGGTTACGCACGATGAAGGGCCCGAGCCAGTTCGCCAGGCTCAGCGGCATGCGCCGCCAGGTAGCGATCAGCAACCGGTACTTGGCGTTGGCGGGGTTGTTCTGCGGAATGCTGTCGCGCTTGTACAGGCGGTACTCGTAATGCAACTGCGTGGGCTCGAAACCCCAGTTTTTCTTGAACGCATAGGGGCCGGTGCCCTCCTTGCTGCGCCCATAGTCGAACACCTTGATGCCGCGCGCACAGGCCAGCCGCATGAGTTCCCAGTACTTGAAGTCGTTGGCGGCGAGGTCGCGCGCGGCCTCGTCGTCGCCCGCGTAGTACGGCAGCACCTCGTCACGGAAGTAGAAGCTGAGCACGCTGGAAAGCGGCCGCCCTTCGGCGGAGCAGACCGTGAGCACCTCGCAGTCGGCGCCAAAGGTGTCGCGCAGCGCCTGGAAGTAGCGCCGTGGCATGGCCGGCGTGCCATGCCGGTGCACGTTGTCCGCATACAGGGCGAAGAAGCGGTCCACGCCCGGGTCGATCTGGGAGGTCAGGCCATTCTTGATGCCCTTGCGCACCATGGCGCGCTGCTTGCGCGGAATGGCCAGCATGTTGTCTTCTTCCTTGGGCAGGATGGCCTTGCGGAAGGTGACATAGAGCTCCTGCACCGGCCAATCCTCGTGGCGGCGCTCGATGTGGCGCAGTTCCAGGTGGTCGGTACCCAGTTCGATGGCCAGGCGCTGTGCCTCGGCCTCCAGGGCGTCGGCCGCTTCGGGTGTGAGCGCGGCGACGCCACCGTAGACGGCGAAAGGCAGCCCGGTGAGTGCGTTGCCGAACAGGCGGCTGTTGACGTGCGCCAGCGGCAGCACGCCCTGGATCTGCCCATCCTGCTCGGCGTAGAGGAAATAGGTGGCGTGCCGGAACACCTCGCCGATGATCTTCTGCCAGCCGGCGCGGTGGAAGAACGTGGCCTGCGGATGGGCGAAGACGAAGGCATCCCAGCGCGCGACCTCCTCAGGCCGGCGGCTGTCAAGGCGAAGGATGCGCAAACCGGTGGTGGCGTTCTCAGACAACGGGCACCTCCTGCGCGCGCTCGGGCAGGAAGATGCGGTCCATGCGGCCCCAACGGAAGTCCCGGATCAGGCGCGCCAGGCGCTGTTCGGTGCGACCGATGTTGACGTAGTGGCGAAAGCGCGTCTTGAGGTCGATGCCGGGCACGCGCGGCTGCTGAGGGTCGATCTCCCAGGGGTGGAAGTAGAAGATGGCGGACTGGGCGTCGCGTTCGTTCACCTGGCGCAGCATCCAGCGCGACAGGCCATAGGGCAGCAGTCGGAAGTAGCCGCCGCCACTGGAAGGCAGGTTGCGGTTGAACAGGCGCAGCGTGGTCGGCGGCACCTCCAGCAAGCCGTCGCGTGCGGCGTAGGCAAAGCGCGGCGCATCCGGCATGCCGTAGTGATCGTGCTGCACCGGGTAGATGCTGGAGCTGTAGCGGTAGCCCGCGCGCAGCAGCGTGTCCAGCGCCCAGAGGTTGTCAGCGCCAATAGAGAAGCTGGGTGCACGGTAGCCCAGCACGGGCTGGCCGCCCAGGTCTTCCAGAATGCCTTTGGCGCGGTGGATGTCGTCGTAGAAAGCGGCCTCGTCGAGATCGCTCACGCGCTGGTGGCCATAGCCATGGCTGGCCAGTTCGTGGCCCTCGCGCACGATGCGGCGCACCATCTCGGGGTAGCGCTCGGCCACCCATCCCAGCGTGAAGAAAGTGGCCTTGGTGCCGTTCTCCGCCAGCAGGCGCAGGATGCGGTCGATGTTGTGCTCGACGCGGCACTCGCGCTGGTCCCAGTGGGCGCGATCGATGTAGGGCGCAAACGCCGAGACCTGGAAGTAGTCTTCCACGTCGATGGTCAGGGCATTGATGATGGGCGGGTTCTTGCTCATGCGGCGTCCTCCGGATCAGCCACCACCGTTGCCGTTGCGTGGCTTGCGGGTGGCGGCCACGATTTTCTTGAGCGCGCTCAGGATCTCCAGGCTCACGCGTTCCTGGCGCAGCACGCTGCGCTCCATGCGCAGCAGGCGCGTACTGAGCTGTTCGGCCGAGACACGGGTGAGCTCCTCGCTGATGCCTTCGACCAGGTTGACATCCAGCTCGATCTCCTCGGGGCCGATGCCATCGACCAGCGAGGGGCGCGGCGACGTGCCTTCGGCCGCCCTGGGCAGGTCCGCCCAGCGGTCCTCGACCTCCTGCGGACCAGATGTGGTCACGGCGGATTCGGCCTGCATTTCAGCGATCACCTCATTGAGCGCTTCCACCGTGAGGTGCGGCGTCTCGGCGAGAAAACCCTGCAGCAGCAGGCGGTCGCAGACGGTGTTGATACGGCGAGGAATGCCGCCACTGAACTGGTAGATGCCGGCGAACACGCCGGCATCGAAGCTGGGCTTGTCCACCGCACCGGCGCACTTGAGGCGGTGCTCGATGTAGGCGCGCGTGTCCTCTTCGTCCAGCGGCCCCAGGTGGCAGCGCGCGGTGACACGCTGGCGCAACTGCAGCATGCCCGGGCTCTGCAGGATGTTGCGGAATTCCGGCTGCCCCACCAGGAAGGTCTGCAGCAGCGCCTGTTCGCCAAACTGGAAGTTGGAGAGCATGCGCAGCTCTTCGACGGCCAGGGGCTGCAGGTTCTGGGCCTCGTCCACGATGAGCAGGCAACGCTTGCCTTGCGTGGTCTGGGTGATGAAGAAGGCCTCCAGCGCCATCAGCATGTCGGCTTTGCTGGTGCCGCGCACGGCCACGCCGAATGCAGCGCAGACCAGCTTGAGCGCGTCGTCCGCACCGAGCTGCGTGCTCACCAGGTGGGCGGCCACCACGGAGCCGTTCTCCAGGCTGTCCAGCAGGTCGCGGACGATGGTCGTCTTGCCCGCGCCGACCTCACCGGTGATGACGATGAAGCCCTCGCCTCGCATGACGCCGTACACGAGGTACGAACGCGCCCGGCGGTGCGGCTTGCTGCTGTAATAAAAACGGGGATCGGGGTTGAGCTGGAAGGGCTTGCTGCTCAACCCGTAAAACGCTTCGTACATGAATCAGAACCGGTGCGTGATGTTGGCCGAGATGGCGACCTCGCGGTACGGTGCCCCCACCTGGTCATAGATGGAACGCTGCAGCTGCACCGTGCCGCTGGTGCGCGCGGCCAGGCGCGTGGTAGCGCCCACGGTGAAGGTCGTCAGCGTATTGCTCAGGCCGGCCACCGAGCCCTCGTTGGTCTGCCGGCCCACCCCGGCGGCAAAGGTGGTCAGCGGCGTGAGGCGGTGCGAATAGTTGACGCTCCAGGAACGCTGGCGGATGCTTTCGCTGACATCGAAATCATCGCCCAGGTTGGCAGAGGGTCCCAGGCGGCGCGAGTTGCCGCGCAGCAGCGTGAAGGTGACGCCATTGCGGACCCCCACCAGCGCCAGCGAGAGCTGCTGCGAGCGCACCAGTGTGGCCGACGAGGACAGGAAGTTGTTGATCGAATTCGCATCGGCCGGCAGGCCCAGGCGCAGCAGTTCGGCCTGCACCAGTTGGGCTCGACGCACCGGATCGGGCTCTTGCGCGGTGTACAGACTGTCAAGCAGGCTGTAGACGGTCCCGAGCGTGGCCCCGCCTGGATCCAGCGGGTTGTTGACGGCATCGCGCGTGTCGCTGAAACGCCAGACTGTGCGCGCCGTGCGGTGTTCGAACAGCACGTTGTAACCGGTACCGAAATAACGCTTCTGCACACCCGCCACCAGGCGCGTGCGGTTGGATGGCCTCCAGTCGAGGCTCAGACCCGTGATGCTGTAGTTCTCCCGGCTGGCCGAAAGCACGTCGTTGGATTCCACACCCGCCTGTGCCGTCAGCATGAGAAGGCTGCTCGGCGCGTAGTTCAGCCCGCCAAGCACCTGATCGGAACGGGTGCGTCGCCCCAACGTGTACTCGGTCGATACGGTCTGCGCATCCAGCGACCACCCCAACATGCGCCCGGTCATGTCGCTGCGCAGACGCGCAGAGGCGTCCTGCACGGTCACGTCCGAGCGTGAACCTGTCGCTGTGGAGGCTTTCTCCATACCAACGCGCAGCTCGTAGTTGACCGCCCCGGCCAGCACGCCGCGCAGATAGGGCGAGACCCGGAAACTCGACGTACGCGAGGTGTTCGCGTTGCTGTAACCCGGTGCGAGCGTGCCAAAGGCGGAGATCGACTCATCGGCCACCACGCCGGAGACGTCGACGAACACGCGGTCATCCACCGCCTCGAAGGTCATCGCGGTGTTGAGCAGGTGCCGCAGCGCATCGCCGCTGGTGTTCTGCAGGCGGTACTGCGTGCTCAGCGAGTAGTCGAAAAAGCCCTTGGCGCGCGGCCGGTTGAACACGGCGCGCACGCCCGGCGTGACCTCCAGGATCTGTTCACTCTGGGGAGAGGTCGCCGAAAGATTGCCGTTGTTGGTGATCAGCACACCGGTGGAAATACGCGGCTCGATCCAGACCGAAGGACGCGGACCACCCTCGCCCATCGCGGTTTCGTCGCGCATCTCACTGGGATCCACCAGCTGCGCCCACACCGGGGTGACCAGGACCGGCGACAGCGCCGCCAGGCAGGCCATGGCCACGGCGCGAGGCGTGGGCAGGTGTTTGGGGTTGTTCTTCAAGCGGGCCTCCCTGGTCATGCTCAGGCCGCCGTGCCGGCTGGTGCGCTCGCACCGGATTCCTGGCTGCCTCCCTGGCCGTAGCCATACCCATAGCCATAGCCGTAGCCGTAGGCTTCCTGGTCGCCACCGCGGGCCTGGTTGAGCAGCACCAGCTTGATGGGGCAGGACTCGATGGTGGTCATGGCATGGCGCACCTGGGACTGCAGGGTCTTTTCGGCCTGCACCACCACCACCACCTGGCCCATGTGCGTGGCCAGCACACGCGCCTCGGTGGTCAGCAGCAGTGGCGGGGAATCGAAGATGATGATGCGGTCGGGGTAGCGCTGGCCCATTTCCTCGATGAGGCCGGTCATGGCATCGCTGGCCAGCAATTCCGTGGCGCGCGGGTGCGGTGTGCCGCTGGGCAGCAGGCTGAGCTTGTCGACGTTGGTGCGCAGCAGCACATCCGACATCTCCATCTTGTCGTCAAGCAGCAGGTCCAGAAGGCCCGGGCCCGCTGGCAGCCCGAAGGACTTCATCAGCGAGGGACGGGCCACGTCGGCGTCGACCAGCAGCACGCGGTAGTCCAGTTCCATGGCCATGCTCATCGCCAGGTTGATGGCGGTGAAGCTCTTGCCCTCACCAGGCATCGCGCTGGTGATCATGATGCGGTTGCCATGGGGCACCACCGAGGCGCCCTTGCCGGTGGCATTGGCCAGCAGCGGACGCTTGATCACACGGTACTGGTCGGCGATGGCGGAGCGAGGCGCGTTGGGCGTCACGTACCCGGCGGTGGTGAGCGCTGCGAGGTCGATGTTCACCAGCTTGGACACCGGCTCAGGAACGGGAACGGGAACGGGTGCGGATGCCGGCTCCGGTGCCGTGACGGCGGGAGGCGGTGCCGCCACCGCAGGGCTCGCCACCTGCGCCGCCGCGGCCTGGGCCAGTGGCTTCGGATTCTCCAGGGCAGCAGTGTCCACACCGGCCTGGCGCAGTTGTTCCAGGCGAAGGGCTGCTTTTTCAATCAGGCTGCTCATGGTTTCCAATCACTTCACAAGGCCGGACCGGTACGACAGCACCGCCATGCCAACCAGGACCACCAACACCAGCGCACCCAGGGATGCACTGAAACGCAGGAGACTGCTCCGCTCACGCTGGCGTGTCGCGTCGTTCCTGACCAGTGTCACCACGCCCAGCAGCGGCAGGTCGGTCGCGTTGCGCAAGGCGTTGGCGTTGAAGAACACCGGGCGGATCTGGCTCATCAGGAAGGTGATGCCCACGCCGGCGCCTATGCCCAGGATCAGCACCAGCGGCAGCATCAGCACCCGGTTGGGTGCCACCGGCTTGTTGCCCGCACGTGGCGGGTCGATCACGCGGAAGTCGGCCAGGCCGGTGGAGCTCTCCAGCTCGCCGCTCATGTTGATGGTCTCGCGGCGCACCACCAGGTCTTCGTAGTTCTTGCGGTGAACTTCGTAGTCGCGGTTGAGCTGGGCCAGCTCGGCCTCCATCTGGGGAGCCACCTTGAGCTGCTCACGGGCCCGTGCCACGCGGGATTCGTATTCACCGACGCGGGCACGCAATGAGGCGACTTGAACCTCGGAAGCCGAATGGATGCGCACCAGTTCCTGGATCGCCGGGTTCTGCGACACCAGCGGCGTGCCCGGGTTCGCGGCGGCCTGGCGCTGGAGCTCGGCCACTTCGCGGCGCTTCTGCTCTTCCAGATCCCGGATCAGGCGACGGGTGTTGACAACGTCGGGGTGCTGGTCGGTATACCGCTGCAGCAGGCTGTCCAGGCTGCGCTTGAGGTCGGCGATGCGCTGGTCCACCTCGGGCGTGGCGATCACGGCGCTGGGCTGCGGCGAATTGCGCTGGGCCGTGCGCACCGCCTCAAGCTGACGGGCCGCGGCCTCGCGGGCACTCTCGGCTTCGCGCAGCTCCAGGCGAGCCTGGTTCAGGGTGTTGGACAGTTCCGCCATGCGGGCCGCCGAATCCGGACCGCCCTGGGCCTGCATGTCCAGGTTGCGCAGCCGGAACTCCTTGAGACGGGTCTCGGCCTCGGTCAGCTTGGCCTCGTAGTTCTTGATCTGCTCTTCGATGAAACGGCGCGCGCTCTCGGAATCGCTCTTGGTGCTGCCCATGCCCGATTCAACGAAGATGGTCAGCAGCGAGCCCACCACGCGCAGCGCCATGTCGGGGCTTTCACCCCGGTAGGACAGGCGGTAGAGGTTGTCACGGCCACCCGCCTCGATGGACACCGAACTGGCCACCTGGGAAATCAGCCGTTCCTGCTCTTCCTTGGACTTGGCCGCCATGTCCAGGTCGGCCATGCGCACCAGCTTCTCCACCGTCGGGCGGTTGATGAGCGTGCGGCTGAGCATGGCCACCTGCTGCTCCACATCCGGCTGCACCGCCAGGCCGGCCATCAGCGGGCGCAAGATGGACTGGGTGTCCACATAGACCCGCGCCGAGGCTTCGTAGCGGTCGGGGATGAGCATCACGCCCACGGAAGCCACCGCGGCCACCAGCCAGGCCACCAGCACCCCGAGGCGGCGGTACTTCCACATGCCCCTCAGGTAGGTCGTGATTTGATTGATGAGGTCGTGCATGCAAGCAACCGTTAGAAGAATGCGAAACGTCCGGCCGGCGTTGCCGCCAGCCGTTGAGCGCCCGAGGCGCCAGCGTCAGAACCAGCCCTGCGGGATGATCAGCACGTCACCGGGCAGCATCTCCACGTTGGCGGAAATGTCGCCACCCTTGATGAGGTCGCGCAGACGCACGCTGTAGCGCTTGTTGCCTTCGGCGGCGCGCACGATCGTGGCCTTGTTGCCGTCGGCGAAGTCGGTCAGACCGCCCACGGCGATCATCACGTCCATCACCGTCATCTTCTGCTTGAACGGCAGGAACTGCGGCTTGGCCGCCTCACCCACCACACGCACCTGCTCGGCATAGGGGCCGACAAAGGTCGTGACGATCACCGTCACCACCGGATCGCGGACGAACTTGCCCAGAGCCTTCTCGATGTCGCGGGCCACTTCCTGCGAAGTCTTGCCTTGCGCAACCAGTTCATCCACCAGAGGCGCAGACACCTTGCCGTCCGGACGCACCGGCACGGTGGAAGACAGCTCAGGGTTGCGCCAGACGTTGATGTTGAGCACATCACCCGGGCCGATCACATAGTTGTAGTCCTTCGAGGCAGCGGCCACGGCCGGGGCAGGCGGATAGCTCGGGCTGCTGAAACCGGCGCAGCCGGCCACGGCCAGCACCGAGGCCGCCAGCGCCAGGCGGGAAACGGTGGCGCGCATGGTTCCTGAAGCTTGTCTTTGCATGGCTCGTTACCTCTTGAAGCGGGGATATGTTAGTAAAAGTTAACAGTCTTTTTGACTATACCCCAGCCCGCATACAAAACCCCTCTCAAGCTGCGTAACGGTCTGCGCAAACTGAGGATCGGCATGCACAAGCTCACGCTCTGGCGCATTTCCTTCGTACAGGTTTGCGCGGCCCGCCACAGCCAGAAGCGCAAAGGGGCAAACGGTAAAATGCCGGGTGCTTCCGCCACCAACCCCCAGGAACCCCAGCATGTCTCTTTTCTCCGCCGTCGAGATGGCCCCCCGCGACCCGATTCTGGGTCTGAACGAGCAGTTCGCCGCCGACGCCAATCCCCAGAAAGTCAACCTTGGTGTCGGCGTGTACTTCGACGACAACGGCAAGCTGCCGCTGCTGCAATGCGTGCAGGCCGCCGAAAAGGCGCTGATGGACAAGCCCTCGGCGCGCGGCTACCTGCCCATTGACGGCATCGCCGCCTACGACGCGGCCGTCAAGAGCCTGGTCTTCGGCGCCGAGGCCGAGCCCGTGAAGTCCGGCCGCGTGGCCACAGTGCAGGCCCTGGGCGGCACCGGCGGCCTGAAGATCGGTGCGGATTTCCTCAAGAAGCTCAAGCCCGAGGCAACCGTGCTGATCAGCGACCCGAGTTGGGAAAACCACCGTGCGCTGTTCACCAACGCCGGCTTCAAGGTCGACACCTACGCTTACTACGACGCCGCGCGCCGCGGCGTCAACTTCGACGGCATGCTGGCCAGTCTGAACGCGGCACCGGCCGGCACCATCGTGGTCCTGCACGCCTGCTGCCACAACCCGACCGGCTACGACATCACGCCCGCGCAATGGGACCAGGTGGTCGCGGTGGTCAAGGCACGCGGCCTCACCCCCTTCCTGGACATGGCCTACCAGGGCTTTGGCCACGGGATCGCCGAAGACGGCGCGGTGATCGGCAAGTTCGTCGCCGCCGGCCTGACCTTCTTCGTCTCCACCTCCTTCTCCAAGAGCTTCAGCCTGTATGGCGAGCGCGTGGGCGCCCTGTCCGTGCTGTGCGACAACGCCGATGAGGCGGCCCGCGTGCTGTCCCAGCTCAAGATCGTGATCCGCACCAACTACTCCAACCCACCCACGCACGGCGGCGCGGTGGTGGCTGCGGTGCTGAACAACCCGGAGCTGCGGGCCCTGTGGGAAAAGGAACTGGGCGAGATGCGGGTGCGCATCAAGGCCATGCGCCAGAAGCTGGTGGATGGCCTCAAGGCCGCCGGTGTGAAGCAGGACATGGGCTTCATCACCAGCCAGATCGGCATGTTCAGCTACTCCGGCCTGAGCAAGGACCAGATGGTGCGCCTGCGCAGCGAGTTCGGCGTCTACGGCACGGACACCGGCCGCATGTGCGTGGCCGCGCTCAACAGCAAGAACATCGACTACGTCTGCCGCGCCATCGCGCAGGTGGTCTGAACGCCCTCGCCGCCTGGCGCGCTGCACGTCTGGCCGTGCCCTACTGTGGAAGGTAGAACGGACGCGGCGCCGTCACGCCCTGCTTCACCTGCTCGGTGAGCGCATCGGCCAGCACTTCCTCGGCACCTGCCGCCAGCGCGTCCAGCGCGCGTTGCACGATGGTTTCGGGGCTGGTCTTGGGCACATCGAAGCCCCGCGTCAGGTCGGTGTCGACGTAAGCCATGTGCAGACCCAGCACCTGGGTCTTCTGAGCCACCAGTTCGTGGCGCAGCGAGTTGGTCAGCGCCCAGGCGGCCGATTTGCTCGCCGAGTAGGCGGCCAACTCACTGCCGTTGACCCAAGAGGCCACCGACAGAACGTTAAGCAGCGCGCCGCCGCCGTTGGCCTTGAGCACGGGCGCAAAGGCCTTGCTCACGTTCAGCATGCCGTAGAAGTTGGTCTCGAAGATACGCCGCGTCACCGCCTCGCTGTTCTCGGCCAGAAAGCCGCCGGGCTGGGCGATGCCGGCGTTGTTGATGACCAGGGTCACATCGCCGGCCTGCCGGACCGCGGCGGCGATCTGATCGGGCTGGGTGACGTCCAGCTGCAGGGCGTGCACCCCGGGCAGGGTCACGGTGGCGGGGTCGCGGGCCGCGGCGTAGACCTTGCGGGCACCGCGGGCGAGCAGTTCGCGAGAAAAGGCAAGGCCGATGCCACGGTTGGCACCGGTGATCAGAACAACGGAATTTTCGATCTGCATGGATGACTCCTGGGTGGGTTGGGGGTGTCGTATGACGGTGGTCATACTTGTAGGCGTGCAAAAGGTTCGGAAAGAACGTTCAGAGGCGGTGGTTCATCGCACCTGGATGACCACCTTGCCTTTGGCGCGGCCGCTTTCGACGTGGGCCAGGGCGTCGTTGGCGGCATCGAAGGGGAAGACCTTGTCGACCACGGGGCGGATGGCCCCCGATTCGATCAGGGACGTGATCTGTCGCAGTTGGCTGCCGCTGGCCTTCATGAACAGAAAGGCGAAGCGGACCTTGAGGCGTTGCGCCCGCCGGCGGGGGCCTAGGCTAAGCCCACGGATCACCTGCCTGACCAGCCAGGGAGCTTTGATGGCTTCTGCAAACTCGGGGTCGGCCGGCCCGGAAATAGAGACCAACTGGCCACCGGGCTTGAGCACACCCAGGGATTTCGCCAGGGCCTTGCTGTCCTGGCTGTGCAGCACGACGTCGTAGCCGCTCAGGCGGTCTTCGAAGGCTTCGGTCCGGTAGTCGATGGTCACGTCCGCGCCCAGGCCCTTGACCAGCACGGTGTTGCCCGCGCTGGTGGTGGTGGCGACCGTCGCGCCCAGGTGCTTGGCCAGCTGGATGGCGAAAGTGCCCACACCGCCGGAGCCCGCCTGGATGAAAACCTTCTGGCCCTTCCTGAGCCGGGCGATATCCACCAGTGCCTGCCAGGCCGTGAGGCCCACCAGCGGAATGGAGGCAGCCTCCACCATGCTCAGGTTGCGCGGCTTGAGCGCCACCGAGGCTTCCCGCACGGCAATGCGTTCGGCAAACGTGCCGATGCGCAAGTCGTCGGGCCTGGCGTAGACTTCGTCGCCCACCTTGAACTGGCGCACCCGGCTTCCGACGCCGATCACCACGCCCGCCACATCGTGGCCCAGCGCGAACGGTGTGCGGTATGGCAGGATGAGCTTGAACTCGCCGCTCCGGATCTTCGAGTCCAGCAGGTTCACCGCGGTGGCGTGCACTTCGATCAGTACGTCATCATCACGCACCGCCGGCTCTGGCATGTCGGCAGCGCGCAGCGGCGCCTTTTTCCCGTAGCGGTCTACAACGAAGGCCTTCATGCCTGTTCCTTGTTCAAAAGAGTCAAAAGAGGGCCTGGCACAGGTCCGACGCACCGGTCTGCCGACCTGCTTTGCATGATGATCATCATATAAACTGATAAAAAAAAGCGCCGGCCATCAGGCACCTGAAGAGTCCAGGCGCTTCAAGGTCGCGCTACACAGCGCGTCCGACAAAGCCGGGTCGTCGACGGCCCGGGCCAGGATCAGCGTACCCACCATGGTGGCCACCGACACCAGTGCGCGCTCATGGGCTGCGGGCTCTCCCCAATCGGGCGACTGGCGGGCGACCAGATCGATCATTTCCTTGATGTGGCGCGTGGCGGCCCGGCGCACTTCCGGCGACTGCCGAGGCATCTCGGAACCCAGGGCCGAAATCGGGCAGCCGGTCTCGATGCCCACCTGGTGCTCCTTGGAAAGGTATGTGTGCATCAGCGCCTGCACGGCCTGCTCCGGCGGAGCCGAGGCAATGACTTGGGCTGCATAGGCGTTGGACTCGGCACCGGCGCGGTCCGCCGCTTCGGCCAGCATGGCTTCGCGGGACTCGAAGTGGGCGTAGAAGGCGCCGTGTGTCAGACCCGCCTCTTTCATGATGTCGGCGACCCCGGTGCCGTCGTACCCGCTGCGCCGGATGGCGCGGGCGGCGGCCTGCACGATGCGCTCGTGCGAGGCCTCTTTGGCGGCGGTTCGGACGCTGGTGGCTTTTCGCATGATGAGCATCATACTCAGAATCGGGCTGACGTGCAAGCGTGGATCAAAACAAGTTGAAGAGGCGCCCCGGTTGTTCAGTTGACCGACCGGTCCAGGGTCTCAGGCAGCCGACCGGCTCAATGTCGAACGCGCCTCGCGGATGGGCAGGTTCACCAGTGCCGCGCCCAACGCAAGCACGGCGTCGGCTCACCATATCCACAGGTGGTTGCCGCTGTCAGCCATGGCGACACCGCCCAGCCAGGCGCCAAGGAAACCGCCGATATCCATTACGGATTCAGCCTCTCTTGGGGCACCAGCGTAGCAAGACCCTGGACGCTCAGCCCCAGAGCACGGAGCGCATCGAGATCGACGCCGCCTGGAAGCCTTCGTTGAAGTAGCGCGGCGCCTCCTGCTCGTGCACCGCGCCTGCCGCGTACAGCAGCGGCAGGTAGTGGTCCCAGGTGGGGTGGGAGAGCTGGGCCACCGCGCCCTGCTGCTGGAAATCCACCAGCGAGGCCAGGCGCCCTGCTCCGATGTGCTCCGCCACCGTGCGGTCGAACTCGATAGCCCAGTCGTAGGCCTGGTTGTTGGGCACGTCGCGGCGCACTGCGCGCAGGTTGTGCACCACGTTGCCGCTGCCGACGATCAACACGCCGCGCTCGCGCAGGCGGGCCAGTTCCCGGCCCAGCGCGAAATGCTCGGCCGGCGGGCGGCTGTAGTCCATGCTGAGTTGGATCACCGGGATGTCGGCCTCGGGAAACATGGGCTTGAGCACCGACCAGGTGCCGTGGTCCAGCCCCCATTCGCGCTCATCCAGGCCCAGGGGCCGGTCGCCGCCGGGCTGGTGCACGTCGGCACTGATGGCGCGGGCCACGGCGGGCGCGCCTGGCGCGGGGTATTGCTGGTCGAACAGCGCCTGCGGAAAGCCGCCGAAGTCGTGGATGGTCGGGGGCTGGCCCATGGCCGTGAGGTGCCAACCCTGCGTGATCCAGTGGGCAGATATGCACAGGATCAGGCTGGGTTGCGTGCCGCGCTGGCGCAGTTCCCTGCCCAGCGCCTGCCAGGTACGCCGCCAGTCGTTGTCCTCGATCGCGTTCATCGGACTGCCGTGGCCCACGAACATCACGGGCAGGCGTTCGGTGTGGGGCAAGGCCTGCAGGCCGGCCAGGTCACTGGCGGCGCGGGTGTTCGGGGAAGGCTGGGCGGAAGCGGTCATATAGGCTCCGAGAGCGGTGGCTGTGGCAGCGGCAACACCGCCGCCGGCCACGAGGATCGTACGTCTTTGCATGAGAAGGGCTTCAGGAGAGGGGCGCTCGATGGAGCGGGCCCGCGCCGGGGAAGTTCCACGCCACCGGTGGTCACGCCGGCAACGCCCGGACCCAGTCCACGGTGCGCTGCAGCCCCTGGCGCAGCGGAGTGCAAGGACGCCAACCCAGCTGTCGCTGGGTCTGATCGGTATCGGCCACCTTGACCTGCTCCAGCGGACGGTCGGGCAAGGCACCGAAGGCCGGCGCCGGACAAGGCGCGCTCAACTCGCACAGCAGGGTCACCACCTCCCGGATGGTGTGCAATTCCCCGCTGCCCAGGTCCACCGTCTGGCCGTCGATACCGGGCGTCTGCGCCATCCGGACCAGGCCCTCCACGACGTCGTCGACAAAGACCCAGTCCACGGGCCGATGGCCGCTGGAGAGCTGAGGCGACACACCTTGCGCCAGGGCGCGGCTCACATAGGGCACGAGCTTGCGGAAGTCGTGCTGGCCCGGGCCGTAGACCATGAACAGCCGGGCCAGCACCGCCGGTGTCTGGTACAGCGCGTGGAACATGCGCGCGTAGCCGCTGGCGGCCCACTTCGCCGCCGCATAGGGGGAACAAGGCACAGCCGTCGCGGCTTCGCTGCCATCGGGCTCTTCCAGGGAGCCCGCGAGCACCACCCGCCGACAGCCCTGCTCCGTGGCGGCAGACAGAATGTGGACCGCGCCCAGCAGGTTGCCTTTGAGCGTGGGCACCACCAGACCGGTCTCGCGACCACCGGTCACCTCACTGGCCAGGTGGAACACGCCGTCTGGCCGGACATCGGCAAACAGCTGCTGGACGGCGCGCTCGTCGGCCAGATCGGCCTGGTGCCAGTGCAATCCGGGCTCGTCAGAGGTACGCGCCGAGCGCGACACCGCATGCACCTGCACCCCGTCGGACAGCAGGCGGTCCTTGAGCGCGCCGCCGATGAAGCCGCTGGCGCCGGTGAGCAGAACACGGGAACCCTTCAGGGTGAGGACAGACATCATGGCGAGGGTGTGGGGTGGGCGGGTTGCGCGCCGATGCTATCGCAGTCCCGGCGCTGCAAAGTCCCGCGTCGCGCATCGGACAACTCCGTGACTTCCTAGGTGTTTACACCTGAACAGGGGTAATCGCATGCTGCTATATTGCACTGCAACATAACGATCCTCGCATCCCCATGCTGTACCAGATCTATGAAACGCAGCGCTCCATCATGGAGCCCTTTGCGGACCTGGCCGAAGTGGCCGCCAAGCTTTACAACAACCCTGTTCTCCCTTTCGCCCAGCATCCGCTGGCGCAGCGCATCTCGGCCGGCTACGACCTGTTGCACCGCCTGGGCAAGGACTATGAAAAGCCCAGCTTCGGCATTCCCACCGTCGATGTCGATGGCGTGGAGGTGGCCATCCACGAGCGCGTGGAAATCGACAAACCCTTCTGCGAATTGCGCCGCTTCAAGCGCTTCTCGGACGACACCGAGACGCTGGCCAAGCTCAAGGGCCAGCCGGTGGTGTTGATCGTGGCGCCGCTCTCGGGCCATTACGCCACGCTGCTGCGCGATACGGTGCGCACCATGCTCAAGGACCACAAGGTCTACATCACCGACTGGAAGAACGCCCGCCTGGTCCCCCTGTCGGAAGGCGAGTTCCACCTCGACGACTATGTCAATTACGTGCAGGAATTCGTCCGCTACCTGCAAGAGAAGTATGGCAACTGCCATGTAATGAGCGTGTGCCAGCCCACGGTGCCGGTGCTGGCCGCGGTGTCTCTCATGGCCAGCCGTGGCGAAACCCCTCCGCTGTCCATGACGATGATGGGTGGCCCCATCGACGCGCGCAAGTCGCCCACCGCCGTCAACAACCTCGCCACGCAACGCAGCCATGAGTGGTTCGAGAACAACGTCATCTACCGCGTCCCCGAGAGCTTCCCGGGCGCCGGCCGCCGGGTCTACCCGGGCTTCCTGCAACACACCGGCTTCGTGGCCATGAACCCGGACCGCCACGCGAGCAGCCACTACGACTACTTCAAGGACCTGATCAAGGGCGACAACGAAAGCGCCGAGGCCCACCGCAAGTTCTACGACGAGTACAACGCGGTGCTGGACATGGACGCCGACTACTACCTGGAGACCATCGAGACCGTGTTTCAGGCCTTCCGCCTCGTCAATGGCACCTGGGACGTGAAGAACGAGGATGGCGAGGTCGAACGCGTTCGGCCCCAGGACATCACCCGCACCGCCCTGCTCACCATCGAAGGCGAGCTCGACGACATCTCGGGCGCCGGCCAGACCGCCGCCGCGCACGACCTGTGCACCGGCATCCCCAAGGCCCACCGCATGCACTACGAAGCCAAGGGTGCGGGCCACTATGGCATTTTCAGTGGCCGCCGCTGGCGCGAGATGGTGCACCCGGTGGTCAAGAGCTTCATCCTGGCCCACCAGCCACCCACCGAAGGCAAGAAGCCGTCTGCCGCCCGCAAGACGGCGGCCGCGGCGCCGGTGAAAAAGGCCGTCGCGCCGCAGAAGAAGGCCCCGGCCCGCAAGGCGCTCGCGCGGACCTGAACCGGTCATGGCCGGCACGGAAGTGCCCGGTATAGTCGCCCGCATGAACGAACTGGCCCGGCGCATCGACGCGGCGCTGCCGCAGACCCAGTGCACGCGCTGCGGCTACCCCGACTGCGCGAGCTACGCGCAGGCCATTGCCGCCGGGGAAACCACCATCAACCGCTGTCCCCCCGGAGGGGCCGAGGGCGTGCAGCGCCTGGCCGCCCTCACGGGCCAGCCGGCTCGCCCACTGGACCCCCAGTGCGGCATCGAAGGCCCGGTGACCGTGGCCGTCATCGACGAAGACTGGTGCATAGGCTGCACGCTGTGCATCAAGGCCTGCCCCACCGATGCCATCGTCGGAACCCACAAACGCATGCACACCGTGGTGGAGCCCTATTGCACCGGCTGCGAACTCTGCCTGCCGGTCTGCCCGGTGGACTGCATCTCGCTGGACATCGTCAGCGGTGAGCGAACGGGCTGGCAAGCCTGGACGGACGCGCAGGCGCGGCAGGGGCGCGAGCGCTACGCCGCGCGCCAGGTGCGCCTGGTGCGCGAGAAGCAGGAACACGAGGCACGGCTGGAGGTCAAGGCACGCGAAAAGCTGGCCGATCTGGCGGCGCATTCCCAGATCACCGACGCGGCCCAACTGGACCGCAAACGCGCCGTGATCGAGGCCGCGCTGGCCCGCGCGCGGGCGCGGCGCGAGGCGCCGGAATCCTGAGGCTTCGCCTCAGGCGGTCACGGTCTTGTAAACCCCGCAGCCAACGTAGAACTCGTCGACCTTCACCACGTAGGACATCTTGCCCTGGATCGCGCCGGTGACGGGGTTGGCAATGTCGTACTCCACCCAACCCGGACCGGTCTCGGCCTGCTCGACGATGGCCGTGAGCAGGGCCGCGCCGTCCACGCCGGCGATCTCCTGCACGCGGCTGCCCACCTTCTCGGGCTTGCCACCGAAGGCGCGGTAGACACCATCCGCGTCCAGCGCAAAAACGTACATGTCGCGGTCGTGGAAGGCGCCTGAAGGGTCGGTCAGCGCCTGCAGGAAGCCGTCGCGCCCACGCTGTTGCCTCAGCGCCAGGGCCTGGTCCACCAGCACCATGGCTTCTTCGGCCGTGCCTTGCTGAAGCATGAAGGACGAGACCGCCCGAGCCAGGTGCGCGGCGCGCTGTTCGAGCCGCTCCGCCTGCGCCACCGCACGCTCGACCATCTGCGCATTGCGCTGGGTGATCTCGTCGAGTTGGGTGACCGCAGTGGAAATTTCGTGCAGGCCAGTGCTCTGCTCCGCGCTGGAAGCCGAGATGAGCGACATGTTGGCGGCCACGCCGCGCACGCCGTTGACGATCTGGCCCATGCTGCTGCCGGCCGTGCGCATGCGTGCCACGCTGGTTTCCACCTGCGAGCGAGACGCTTCGATGAGCGCACGGATCTCGCGCGCTGACCCCGCCGAGCGCTGCGCGAGCGTGCGCACTTCATTGGCCACCACCGCGAAGCCCCTGCCCTGCTCGCCGGCGCGAGCGGCCTCCACCGCCGCGTTGAGCGCCAGGATGTTGGTCTGGAAGGCAATGCTGTCGATCACGCCGATGATCTCGTTCATCTGCTGAGCGCCGGCCTGGATGCCCTCGACCGAAGCCACGGCGTCGCTCATGGTCTGGGCGCCCATTTCCGCAGCGGTGCGCACCTGCGCGGCCTGCTGGTCGGACTCGCCGGCGGTCTGCGCGTTCTGCCGCACGGCTCCGGAGAGCTGTTGCACGCTGGCCGCCGTCTGCTCCAGATTGGCGGCCTGCTGTTCGGTGCGGTCGGCGAGGTCACGGTTGCCCACGGCCAGGCTCTTGCCCGCATGGGCCACCAGAGCGGAATTGCTGCGCACTTGCGCCACCATGGCCGACAGGTTGCCCGCCATGCGAACCACCAGGTGCCCCAGGTCAGCAAGCTCGTCACGCCCGTTGACCACCAACGAGGCGCGCAAGTTGCCGTCCGCGGTCGACGCCATGGCCTGGCGCACCTGGTGCAGGTCGGCCATGAAACTGGCGTGGAAGGACAGCATGAGGTAGACCAGCAACGCCAGGCCGCCACCGGTGATGCCCATGGACCACGCGCTCTCAGCCTCCAGCGCCCACACGGCCTTGACCGGCCAGACGGCCGCCAGGGTCAGCACCATCAGCTTGCGGCTCAGCCGCAGGCGCCGCATCAGCCAGATACCCGGTGAAAGAAGTCGCGAAGAAGCCATGCCAGCCACGCTCCAACAAGAAGAAGGACACGAAAAAGCGGCGGCTCAATGCACGCCGCTCACGCCCGATCGCTGCACCACGAAATGGCGGAACAGCTCCACCGCCAAGGCCCGCAGCGTGTCGTCGGCCATGTTGTGGCCGTGCGAAATCTGTTCCAGCGCGTAGCGCCGGTCACACTGCATCAGCGCCGGACTCACGCACATGCCCTGGGTGGCCATGCGCAGGCAGAAGCGCTCCAGCAAGGCGCTGGGCCAGAGCTGCGCCGCTCCGCCTGCGGGCCAGACAGAGACGGGCGAACCATCGGAACGGAACGGGCGGGCGGACGCTTGCATGGCAGGCTCCTGCGGTGGTTGCGGAGCCCGCGCAAGCGCCAAGAGCCCCAGGAGCCATGAGCGTACGCGCACCCCATGCGACGCATGGGGCGGAAAAGAACGGGAAAAGGTGCCCTGCTCCGGCGCTCAAGGCGCCGGGAACGCTCAGGCTGCCAGGCGTTCGAAAGCCTGGACCACCTCGGGCGGGGCCTGCACCAGCTCGACCAGCACGCCCTCGCCAGCGATGGGAAACTCATCGTTCGCCTTGGGGTGCAGGAAGCAGATGTCGAAGCCGGCCGCGCCCTTGCGGATGCCACCGGGCGCGAAGCGCACACCCTGCGCGGTCAGCCATTCGACCGCTTCGGGCAGGCGGTCTATCCACAGGCCGACGTGGTTGAGCGGCGTGGTGTGCACGGCCGGCTTCTTCTCCGGATCCAGCGGCTGCATCAGGTCGACCTCGACCTTGAAGGGACCGCGGCCCATGGCGCAGATGTCCTCGTCGACGTTCTCGCGTTCGCTGCGAAAGGTTCCCGTGACCTCCAGGCCGAGCATGTCCACCCAGAGCTTCTGCAGGCGCTGCTTGTCGGGGCCGCCGATGGCGATCTGCTGGATGCCCAGGACCTTGAAGGGGCGTTGTAGCGAAGAAGGCATGGATCAGTGAACTCCGTTGATGAGACCCGCCGGACATTCCAGCGACCAGACGGTGGCCGGTGGCAGGTTGGCCCAGACCGAGGCGGCGCGGCGCCAGCGCCAGCCCGGCGGGATGTGATGAAAAGGGCGCTGATGGGGCGCCGCATAGGTGTACTGGATCAGCCGCGAGCCCGGCTGGCGGCCTATGACGCAGAGCATGGCGTCGATACAGCGCTGCGCCTCTTCCCTGGGCATGGACAGCAGTGGCAGCGAGGACACCAGGGTGACCGGCGAACGGCTTTCGATCGCCAGGGAATGGACCTGGGAAGCGCAGTGGTTGAGCACCTCCAGCGTCGGGAACGCCGAACGCAGCAGGCGGGCGAAGTCGGCGTTGCGCTCGATCACCACGAACCGCTCCGGCACCAGAGGCGAGGCCGCCAGCGCGCGGGTGATGGCGCCGGTGCCGGCCCCCACCTCGATCAGCACGGCGGGCCGCTCGCGCTGGACCTCGTTGGCAATGGCCCGGGCCAGTGCCCGGGAGGCCGGCGCGATCGCACCCATGCGGCGCGGATCGCGCAAACACCCCAGGGCAAAAGCCAGACCATGCCGCATAGACACCCCTCGTAGTTGCCTGTGGCGAAGGGTAGCGCATTTTGGCCCGTTCCCTGGCCAGCGCAGGCGCGCATGTGTCCGACGGTGGCGCAGCATGCCTCAGCCGAACTCGACGATGGGCTGATCAACCACCAGCGAATCGCCCTTGGCCGCGAGCACCTTGGAGACCACGCCATCGGCCGCGGCGAACAGCACGTTCTCCATCTTCATGGCTTCGATCACGGCCACCCGTTCACCGGCCTGCACCTTCTGGCCCGGCTGCACCGCCACGTCCACCAGCAGGCCGGGCATGGGCGAGAGCACGTATTTGCTCATGTCGGCCGGCGCCTTGAAAGGCATGAGTGCATGCAGTTCGGCCATGCGCGGCGAGACCACCATGGTCTCCATGCGCGTGCCGTTGTGCTGCACCACCAGGGCCAGCGGGTTGCGCGGCGTGCCGCGCTCGATCTGGGCGGTGAACGGCTGGCCGTTGCACTCACCCACGATGCAGACGTCGTTCAGACGCGAGGGGCTGTTCAGGGCATAGCGCTTGCCAGCCACGGTGACCACGGCCGAGCCGATCTGCCCCACCACCTCGTCCACGTGCACGCGGCTGTGGCGGTGCCGGCCATCGGCGCTGAGCACGATCACCGTGTAATCGTGCCCCACCTTGACCCCATAGCCCGGGAGCTGGCCCGACAGGCCCGCGGCACGTTCACGCGACTTGCGGCGCACGAAGGCCGCCAGCGCAACCATGAAGTCGGGGTCCGCGTGCGGCACGTCTTCGGCGCGAAAGCCCTGGGCGTAGTGCTCGGCGATGAAGCCCGTGTTGAAGTCACCCGCCACGAACCTGGGGTGCGCCAGCAGCGCGGCCTGGAACGGAATGTTGCTGCTGATACCCCTGATGACGAAGCCGTTGAGGGCCTCGCGCATCTTCTGGATCGCCTCCGCGCGGTCCTTGCCGTGCACGATGAGCTTGGCAATCATCGAGTCGTAGAACATCGGGATCTCGCCGCCGTCCTGCACCCCGGTGTCCACGCGCACGCCAAAGAGGTCCTGGGTATTGGACTGGAACATGCTCTGGGCGGGCGGCGCAAAGCGCACCAGCCGGCCCGTGCTGGGCAGGAAGTTGCGGAACGGGTCCTCGGCGTTGATGCGGCACTCGATCGCCCAGCCATTGCGCTGGACATCGGCCTGTGCCAGAGGCAATTTCTCGCCCGCGGCCACGCGAATCATGAGCTCCACCAGATCCAGGCCGGTGATGCACTCGGTCACCGGGTGCTCCACCTGCAGGCGGGTGTTCATCTCCAGGAAGTAGAAATCCTGGTCCTTGCCGACCACGAACTCCACGGTGCCCGCGCTCTGGTACTTCACCGCCTTGGCCAGGGCCACCGCCTGTTCGCCCATGGCTTTGCGCGTGGCATCGCTGATGAAGGGCGACGGCGCCTCCTCGATCACCTTCTGGTGCCGGCGCTGGATCGAGCACTCGCGCTCGTTCAGGTAGATCACGTTGCCGTGGCTGTCGCCCAGCACCTGGATCTCGATGTGGCGTGGCTGCTCGACGAACTTCTCGATGAAGATGCGGTCGTCGCCAAAGCTGTTGCGCGCCTCGTTGCGGCAGGAGGTGAACCCCTCCAGCGCTTCCTTGTCGTTGAAGGCCACGCGCAGGCCCTTGCCGCCGCCGCCCGCGCTGGCCTTGATCATCACGGGGTAGCCGATGTCGCGCGCAATCTCTACTGCACGCTCGGCCGACTCGATGGCGTCGTTCCATCCCGGGATGGTGTTGACGTTCGCCTCCTTGGCCAGCTTCTTGGAGGCGATCTTGTCGCCCATGGCGGCGATGCTGAAGTGGCGGGGCCCGATGAAGGCCATGCCCTCGTCTTCCACGCGCTTGGCAAAGGCCTCGTTCTCCGAAAGAAAACCATAGCCCGGGTGAATGGCCTGCGCGCCGGTCTTCCTGGCCGCCTCGATGATCTTGTCGGCCACCAGGTAGGACTCGCGCGAGGGCGCCGGCCCCAGCAGAACGGCCTCATCGGCCAACTGCACGTGGCGAGCCTCCTTGTCGGCCTCTGAATACACCGCCACAGTGGCGATGCCCATCTTCTTGGCGGTGGCGATCACGCGGCAGGCGATCTCGCCGCGGTTGGCAATCAGTATCTTGGTGAACATGGTGGCTTCCTTCTTCCAACCGTTCGGGCCGAGCCTGTCGAAGCCCTGCGCCGACCGGTCATCAATTTTTGCAAGGCCCCTCGACAAGCTCGGGGCGAACGGCGGTCTTGGTCACAGAGGGATGTTTCCGTGCTTGCGCCACGGGTTCTCCAGCTTCTTGTCTTTCAGCATCACCAGCGAACGGCAGATACGCTTGCGTGTCTCGTGCGGCAGGATGACGTCGTCGATGAAACCGCGTGCGCCGGCCACGAAGGGGTTGGCGAAACGGGCCTTGTACTCGGCCTCGCGTTGCGCGAGCTTGGCCGGATCCTTCTTCTCTTCGCGGAAGATGATCTCCACGGCGCCCTTGGCACCCATGACCGCGATCTCCGCGTTGGGCCAGGCAAAGTTGACGTCGCCGCGCAGGTGCTTGGAGCTCATCACGTCGTACGCGCCGCCATAGGCCTTGCGCGTGATCACGGTGATCTTGGGCACCGTGCACTCGGCATAGGCGTAGAGCAGCTTGGCGCCGTGCTTGATGATCCCGCCGTACTCTTGGCTGGTGCCGGGCATGAAGCCCGGCACGTCCACGAAGGTGACGACCGGGATGTTGAAGGCATCGCAGAAACGCACGAAGCGCGCCGCCTTGATGGAGCTCTTGATGTCCAGGCAGCCGGCGAGCACCAGCGGCTGGTTGGCCACGATGCCCACCGTCTGGCCATCCATGCGCGCAAAGCCCACGATGATGTTCTTGGCGTAGTCGGGCTGGATCTCGAAGAAGTCGCCGTCATCGACCGTCTTGAGGATCAGCTCTTTCATGTCGTACGGCTTGTTCGGGTTCTCCGGCACCAGCGTGTCCAGGCTGAGTTCGGCGCGGTCGATCGGGTCGCCGCTGGGGCGCACCGGCGCCTTCTCGCGGTTGTTCAGCGGCAGGTAGTTGTACAGCCGGCGCAGCATCAGCAGCGCCTCCACGTCGTTCTCGAAGGCCAGATCGGCCACGCCACTGCGGGTGGTGTGGGTGGTGGCACCACCCAGTTCCTCGGCGGTGACCTCCTCGTGCGTCACCGTCTTCACCACCTCTGGACCGGTCACGAACATGTAGCTCGAGTCCTTGACCATGAAGATGAAATCGGTCATGGCCGGCGAGTACACCGCGCCACCGGCCGACGGCCCCATGATCATGCTGATCTGCGGAATCACGCCGCTGGCCATCACGTTGCGCTGGAACACCTCTGCGTAACCGCCCAGAGAGGCCACGCCTTCCTGGATGCGTGCGCCACCGGAGTCGTTGAGGCCGATCACCGGCGCGCCGACCTTCATCGCCTGGTCCATGATCTTGCAGATCTTCTCGGCGTGGGCCTCTGAAAGCGCTCCGCCAAACACCGTGAAGTCCTGGCTGAACACGAACACCAGGCGGCCATTGATCATGCCGTAGCCGGTCACCACACCGTCGCCGGGGATCTTGTTGTCCTGCATGCCGAAGTCGGTGCAGCGGTGCTCGACGAACATGTCCCATTCTTCGAACGTGCCCTCATCAAGCAGCACCTCCAGTCGCTCGCGCGCGGTCAGTTTGCCCTTGGCGTGCTGGGCAGCAATGCGCTTCTCGCCACCGCCCAGGCGCGCGGCGGCGCGCTTCTCTTCGAGTTGTTGCAGGATGTCTTGCATGGTTTCTTGCTCCAGAAAAATCAGTGGAACAGCCCGAGCAGCTGGCGCGCTGCCGTGCTGGCGGGCAGCGTGCCTTCCAGCACGCGCCCGGTGGTCTCTTCCAGGGTGGCGCGCACCGCCGGGTGTTCTCGAAAACGCTGTCTCAGGCCGGCCTCGATGCGCTCCCACATCCAGGCGCGCGCCTGTTGCCGGCGGCGCTCCGCCAGGCGGCCGTTGCGGGTCTGCAGCGCGCGGAAGGTGCTGACCTCGGTCCAGAAGGCATCCACCCCTTGCCCCAGCAAGGCACTGAGCTGGATCACGCGCGGATGCCAGAGCGTCTCGTCGTGCAGGGCGTGCTCGGGCCGACCCTGCTGGCCCAGCAGGCGCAAAGACGAGGTGATTTGAGCGCGTGCGCGGGTGGCTGCATCGGGATCGATGTCCGCTTTGTTGATCACCACCAGATCGGCCAGCTCCATCACACCCTTCTTGATCGCCTGCAGGTCGTCGCCAGCGTTGGGCAGTTGCAGCAGCACGAACATGTCGGTCATGCCGTTGACGGCCGTCTCGCTCTGGCCCACGCCCACGGTCTCGACGATGACGATGTCGTAGCCCGCGGCCTCACAGACCAGCATGGCCTCGCGCGTTTTCTCGGCCACGCCGCCCAGCGTGCCGCTGGACGGGCTGGGCCGGATGTAGGCCTGCTCCTGCACCGAGAGCTTCTCCATACGGGTCTTGTCACCCAGGATGGAGCCACCGGACACGGTGCTGGAAGGATCGATGGTCAGCACTGCAACGCGGTGCCCCAGGCCGATGAGATGCAGGCCCAGCGCTTCGATGAAGGTGCTCTTGCCCACACCCGGCACACCACTGATGCCCAGGCGGAAGGCCCGTCCGGTGTGCGGCAGCAGCGCCGTCAGCAGTTCGTCGCCCTGGGCGCGGTGGTCGGCTCGGGTGGATTCGAGCAGCGTGATCGCCTTGGCCATGGCGCGGCGCTGCGCCATGGGGGTGCCGCCGGCGATGGCGTGGGTGAGCCCTTCGACAAGCTCAGGGCGAACGGAGGGGGACTCAGTCCCATTCCGCTCGGGTTCAGTCCCACTCCGCGCGGGCTCAGCCCCATTCCGCTCTGGCTCAGTCCCATTCCGTTCGGGCTCAGTCCCGTTCGGTTCGGACCGAGCCCCATACCGTTCGGGCTGAGCCTGTCGAAGCCCACCCACACCCTGTCCCGATCGCGCCAGAACCTGAACCCGCTCCCAGTCCCCTGCGATCAGTGCTTCCTTCTTCGCCCGCGACCAACCCTTGAGCCGCTGCTCAAAGGCCAGCGCCGTCTCACGGGTCTCGAATTCGCCGTGCCAGACCAGCTCCACCGGTTTGCGCGTGGCGGTGTAGCCCGTGGTGCCGGTCTGGTGCTGCAGCAGGCGGGACTCCAACTCGTCGGTGTGTCCGGCGTAGTAGGAGCCGTCGCGGCAGCGCAGCAGGTAAACGTGGAAGGGTTTCACGCGAACGAACGGGGTGAGGGCTTCGACAGGCTCAGCCCGAACGGTATGGGGCTCAGGCCGAGCGGAATGGGGCTCGAGCCTGGCCCGTGTGAACGCATGCTCACGCCTGGGCCTGCTTGATCTGCTCCAGCACGTCCTTGGCGCTGGCCGGGATCGGGGTGCCGGGGCCGTAGATGCCCTTGACGCCCGCCTCGTAGAGAAAGTCGTAGTCCTGGCGGGGAATCACGCCACCGACGAAGACGATGATGTCGTCGGCGCCCTGCTTCTTCAGTTCCGCGATGATCGCCGGCACCAGCGTCTTGTGACCGGCGGCCAGGGTGGAGACCCCCACGGCGTGCACATCGTTCTCGATCGCCTGGCGCGCGCATTCCTCGGGCGTCTGGAACAGCGGCCCCATGTCCACGTCGAAGCCCAGGTCGGCAAAAGCCGTGGCCACCACCTTGGCGCCCCGGTCGTGGCCGTCCTGGCCGAGCTTGCTGATCATCACCCGCGGTCGGCGGCCCTGGGCCTCGGCGAAAGCGTCGATCTCTTTCTTGAGGGCTTCCCAGCCCTCGGCGGAATCGTAGGCAGCTGCATACACACCGGTCACCTTTTGCGTATCGGCGCGATGGCGCCCGAACACCTTCTCCAGCGCATCACTGACCTCGCCCACCGTGGCGCGCAGGCGGATGGCCTTGATGGACAGGTCCAGCAGGTTGCCCTGGCCGCTTTCGGCGGCGCCGGTAAGTGCCTGCAGGGCGGCCTGCACGGCGGCATTGTCGCGCCGGGCCTTGATGTCTTGAAGGCGGGCGATCTGTGATTCACGCACCTTGACGTTGTCGACCTCGAGGATCTCGATCGGGTCTTCCTTCTGGAGCTTGTATTTGTTGACGCCGACGATGACGTCCTTGCCCGAGTCGATGCGGGCCTGCTTCTCGGCCGCCGCCGCCTCGATCTTGAGCTTGGCCCAGCCGCTGTCCACCGCCTTGGTCATGCCGCCCATCGCGTCGACTTCCTCGATGATCTTCCAGGCCTCGTCGGCCATCTGCTGCGTCAGCGTCTCCATCATGTACGAGCCGGCCCAGGGGTCGACCACGTTCGTGATGTGCGTCTCTTCCTGGATGATGAGCTGCGTGTTGCGAGCGATGCGGGCGCTGAACTCGGTGGGCAGCGCGATCGCTTCGTCGAACGAATTGGTGTGCAGCGACTGCGTGCCGCCGAACACCGCCGCCATGGCTTCGATGGTGGTGCGCACCACGTTGTTGTAGGGATCCTGCTCGGTGAGCGACCAGCCCGAAGTCTGGCTGTGCGTGCGCAGCATCAGGCTCTTGGGGTTCTTGGCGTTGAAGCCCTTCATGATGCGGCACCACAGCAGGCGCGCCGCGCGCATCTTGGCGATCTCCAGGTAGAAGTTCATGCCCACCGCCCAGAAGAAGGACAGGCGGCCCGCGAAATCGTCCACGTCCATGCCCTTGGCGATCGCCGTCTTCACGTATTCCTTGCCATCGGCCAGCGTGAAGGCCATCTCCAGCGCCTGGTTCGCGCCCGCTTCCTGCATGTGGTAGCCGGAGATCGAGATCGAGTTGAACCGGGGCATGTTCTTCGCGGTGTACTCGATGATGTCGCCGATGATCTTCATCGACGGCGCAGGCGGATAGATATAGGTGTTGCGAACCATGAACTCCTTGAGGATGTCGTTCTGGATGGTGCCGCTGAGCTGTTCCTGCGAGACGCCCTGCTCCTCCGCCGCAACCACATAGCCAGCGAGCACCGGCAACACCGCGCCGTTCATGGTCATGGACACGCTGACCTTGTCCAGCGGGATCTGGTCGAACAGGATCTTCATGTCCTCCACGCTGTCGATCGCCACACCGGCCTTGCCCACGTCGCCGGTCACGCGGGGATGGTCGCTGTCGTAGCCCCGGTGCGTGGCTAGGTCAAAGGCCACGCTCACGCCCTGCCCACCCGCAGCCAGCGCCTTGCGGTAGAAGGCGTTGGACTCCTCGGCGGTGGAGAAGCCGGCGTACTGCCGGATGGTCCAGGGGCGCACGGCGTACATGGTGGCCTGCGGGCCGCGCAGGAAGGGCTCAAAGCCGGGCAAGGTGTTGGCGTGCGGCAGCCCGGCGGTGTCCTCCGCTGTGTACAGCGGCTTCACGCGGATGCCATCGGGCGTCACCCAGTCCAGCGCCTCCAGGTTGCCACCGGGTGCGGACTTGCGGGCCGCCTGCGTCCAGGCTTCGAGGTTGGCGGGTTTGAATTCGGGCTGTTTCTGGCTCATGGCAGGGGCGCGTCAGATGGTTCAAAACACCGCGCAGTTTACATCATTCATAATTATTGATGCAGAATGCGGCTGCTGTCTTACAATCCGGGGCTTTCCAACGCCAGACCGAGTCACCCCACCGCCCATGTCCGCCGTGTCGCTTTCGCCCCGCGCCCTGTACGAGGAAGTTGCCGAGCTGCTGCGCCAGCGCATCTTCCGCCGCGAGCTGGAGCCCGGCAGCTGGATCGACGAACTCAAGATCGCCGAGGAATACGGCATCAGCCGCACCCCGCTGCGCGAAGCGCTCAAGGTGCTGGCCGCCGAAGGCCTGGTGACCATGAAGGTGCGGCGTGGCGCCTACGTCACGGAGGTCTCCGAAAAGGACCTGGCCGACGTCTACCACCTGCTCGCCCTGCTCGAATCCGATGCCGCCGGCGTGGTGGCCGCGCGCGCCAGCGACGAAGACCTGGCCGATCTGCAGACCCTGCATGCCGAGCTGGAAGGCGCGGTGAGCGAGCGCGACCGCTTCTTCGCCCTGAACGAACAATTCCACCTGCGCCTGCTCGAACTCGCCCACAACCGCTGGCGCCAGCAAATGGTGGCGGACCTGCGCAAGGTCATGAAGCTCAACCGGCACAACTCCCTGCTCAAGAGTGGGCGCATCGAAGAGTCTCTGGCCGAGCACCGCGCCATCGTGGAAGCCCTGCTGCAACGCGACCCGGCGCTGACGGCGCAGCGCATGCGCGAGCACTTCCACAACGGCCTGGAAGCCGCCGCCTGAGCACGCCCGCCCCGCGCCCATCCATGTCCATCGCTCCGCTGGCCCAATCCGGCATCCTGCAGCCCGTGCCCGTCCAGGCGCGCTACCTCACCTGCCAGCTTCGCATGGGCGCCGACCCCCGAGCGGTGCTGCGCCAGCTCGCCGGCATGGCCGATGGCGAAGCCACCGTGCTGGGTCTGGGCGCCTCCCTGGTGCGTGAACTTGGCGCCCAGGTACCTGGGCTCAAGAGCTTTCGCGGCGTCGAAGGCGCGCGCACCAAACTGCCCGCCACGCCCGCCGACCTGTGGCTCTGGCTGCGCGGCACCGACCGTGGCGAGCTCCTGATCCGCAGCCGTCACCTGCAGGCGCTGCTCGCGCCCGCGTTCGACGTGCAGATCATCACCGACGCCTTCGCCCACCGCAGCAACCGGGACCTCACAGGGTACGAAGACGGCACCGAGAACCCGCAAGGCGACGAAGCGCTGACCGCTGCCCTGCTGCCCGCGAGCGCGGGCCTGCTGGCGGGCAGCAGCTTCGTGGCCGTGCAACGCTGGCGCCACCACCTGGGCCGCTTCGAAGCCATGAGCCGCGAACAGCAGGACCGCACGATAGGCCGGGAACGCGACAGCAACGAAGAACTGGAAGACGCCCCGCCATCCGCCCACGTCAAGCGCACCGCACAGGAGGACTTCGAACCCGCCGCCTTCGTGCTGCGCCGCTCCATGCCCTGGGCCGAAGGCAACGAAGGCGGCTTGGTCTTCACCGCTTTTGGCCACTCCTTCCAGGCGTTCGAGGCCCTGCTGCGGCGCATGTCCGGCGCCGAGGACGGCATCGTCGACGCGCTGTACAGCTTCACCGAACCCGATACCGGCGCCTATTTCTGGTGCCCACCCATGCACCACGGGCGGGTCGACCTGCGCGCCGTCGGGCTCTGACTCAGGCGCCCTGCACCTCCCCCGCCTCCAGGCCCACGTGGGCCTGCGCCATGGCCCACACCTCGCGCGGCGGCAATGGCTTGAGGCGGTGATCGCTCCAGATCTGGCGCCAGCGCCGGGCTCCGCGCAGGCCATGGCGCAGGCCCAGCATGTGGCGCGCGATGGCATACCAGGGACAGCCGTCCTCCAGGAAGGCGCGCTCCATGTAGCGCACCATCTGGTCCTCCACCCATTCGCGCGTCACCGCTGGCGACACGGCGCCGAAGAACGCCGCGTCCCAGCCCGTGAGCAGCCAGGGGTTGTGGTACGCCTCCCGGCCCACCATCACGCCATCGACGTGCGAGAGGTGTTCCGCGATCTGTGTGTCGGTCGTGACGCCGCCGTTCACCGCGATGGTGAGCGCGGGAAAATCGCGCTTGAGGCGGTAGGCCAGCTCGTAGCGCAGCGGCGGAATCTCGCGGTTCTCCTTGGGAGAGAGGCCCTGCAGCCAGGCGTTGCGCGCATGCACGATGAACACCTCGCAACCGGCCTCGCTCACCGCGCCCACGAAGTCGCGCACGAAGTCGTAGCTTTCCACCCGGTCTATGCCGATTCGGTGCTTGACCGTCACCGGAATCGACACCGCATCCCGCATGGCCTTCACGCCATCGGCCACGGTCCGGGGCTCGGCCATCAGGCAGGCACCAAAAGCCCCCCGCTGCACCCGCTCGCTCGGACAGCCGCAGTTGAGGTTGATTTCGTCGTAACCCCACTGCTCCCCCAGCCGGGCGGCCTGCGCCAGATCCTGCGGCTCGCTGCCTCCCAATTGCAGCGCCACCGGATGCTCCTCTGCATTGAACCGCAGGTGACGCTGGACACTGCCATGCATCAACGCCCCGGTGGTCACCATCTCGGTGTAGAGCAGCGTGTGCTTCGACAGCAGGCGGTGCAGATAACGGCAATGACGATCGGTCCAGTCCATCATCGGCGCGACCGACAGGCGCCAGGGACTGAGAGATTCTGCGGATCGGTTTTTTTCCATCATCGGCTTCAATATCCTGCCCTGCCCCTACAGCGGCGCCCCGACTTTGTACATCCGGTAGCGGTCATCCTCGTACACCAGCGGCAGGTCGGGCTGCATGGCCGCGCCCAATTCGGTAATGGCGTGCGTGACGCCGTACCGGGTAGCCAGCATGCCGAACCGCGCCGCGTCGGCCGTTCCGTAGTCGGCCACGACCTGCTTGATCCAGTCGTTCCTGTGCTGCCCGAAGTCCACGGGAATAGCGAAGTCCAGCGGGTGCCCGATCTGGTCCTCCATGCGCTGGCGCCATGCCTCGAAGTACGACAGGCTGAAAGTGGTCTCGCCGCCGTCCTTCAGCGTCGCCAGCACCTGCCTCCTGGCCGCCCAGCGGAAGTTGACCAACGGGGTGTGGCCCAGGTAGTAGTAAGGCGGGATCGCCACCACCGCATCTGCGGGCAGGTTGGCCTGCGACCACTGCGCGATGCGGCTCTCGGGGTAGGACGCATACGACCAACCGGTTGGCAAGTCGCGGTAGAAGTGCCCGGCCACCGAGGCGACCAGCAGGCCGGCGGCGACCCACCGCAGTGGCGGTTGCGGTGCGGGTGCAGCCTCCCGCCTCGGTCGAGGGCGCAGGATGCCGAACACGAGCACGCCGAGCAGCACCCAGAAAGAAAGGGTCGAGACGGTCGAATAGGTCTTGGGGTACGTCAGTGCCTGGTCCAGCGCCAACGCGCTCACGGCGACAACCGCGAGAATCCGCCCCCGCGACGTCGTGTGCCACGAACCGGCCGCCCATGCCGCCAAAGACGCTGCCGCAACGTAGGGCAGGAACCGCAACGCTTCCTGCAGATGAAGGTGAAGCGCCGTGGGGACACCCAGAAGCTCCACGCCGACGTAACCGGCAACGCATGCCACCACGATGCCAACCAGGAAGCCCACGACGGCGCGCTGCGGCTTCTCGCGCTGGCTGACGGCGATTGCCATCAGGGGAGGCAGCAGGGCCAGCCAATAGCTGCGCGGCCAAAGCGACGGGAAGTGGTGAAACCAGAGCAACAGCCGTTGTGCGTCCAGCCAGTCCTTCGCCGCATTCATCGGAACGCCGCCGGCGCCCCCTGTGGTCGCCATCAGAAGCAGCAGGGGCGCGGCGCCGACCAGGAACCACAAAGGATCCCTCAGCGCATGGCGCCATCGATCGGGACCGAGGACCGCAGCGAACCAGACCAGGATCGCGGCATGGGCTGCCGTGGTCGGATGGATGTTGAACATCAAGCCAACCAGCAGGAACGCCGCGCGGTACCGCGCCTGCACGGCCAACGCCAGTGCGAAGAGGAGCGGCCCCAGCGTGAGGCTGCGGTTCAGCACCATGACGTCGAAGCTGGCCAGGCCCGCACCGGAGAATCGGACGAACAGCACCATGCTGGCCGCCAGGAGGCCGGCGAGACCAGCGACCTGACGGGGAGACAGCGCACGCGCGAGCGCGGCAACACCTGAAAACATGAGCGCCGTGCACACGACCTGAAGCGCGAAATAGACCCATTCCAGTGGCGCCAGACGTGTCAGTGCGGCCATCACCGGCCAGAGGAACGACGGGTGAAATGCCGCCAGGTCGACCAGCGGATCGCCAGCCAGAAAACCGGGGTTCAATGCCCGTTCAATGAAAGCGAAATGGATGGCGTGATCCGCCGAGCCGAAGACGTAGCCGTTCACCGCGAAAAAGGCGGCGACGAACAGCAGGGTCAGCAACGCCTGTCGGGCGAGAGGGACAGCCGGTCCCGCGATGCCGATGCCCAGGCGCGACCGCGGGCCGGCCCCGCCCGGCAACGCCGCTTGCCCGCCGGTCATGGGGGCGGGTTCTGGAGCCTGGCCAGCCTTGATCATGAGAGCGCCCTCCGGATGGGCATCACCATGGACACCCGAGTGGGCGGAGGTGTCCAAGCGCTCACAGCGGCATCCGTCCGCTTGAAACCCGCGCATGCTCCATCACGTACCGGGTCATGGACTGCGCCAGCTCTTCTTCTCCCAGGAAGACCTTGCCGGCGATTTCCTTTTCCAGCATGGCGGCTTCGTCTTCGCTGTGGGTGCGCACCACGGTGTGGATGGCGGGGTTGAGGGTGCGTGCGGTGTCGATCATCTGGCGCACGTTGAGGGAGTCGGGTGTGGCGATCACCAGCATGCCGGCACGGGCGATGTGGGCCTGGATCAGCACAGCGGGGTCGGCCGCGTCGCCATAGACAGCGGCCATGCCCTTCTCGCGCAGGCGCTCGACCAGTTCCCGGTTCTGCTCAGCCACCACGTAAGGCATGCCATGTTCGTCCAGGGCTGCGGCAATGCGGCGTCCCACGCGGCCATAGCCCACCAGCACGACCTGCTGGGAGAGGAACTTTTCGTCTGTGCTCATGGGCAACTCGGCCAGCGGGTCGTCGCGCTGCTCCAGGCGGCGGGCGAATTCAGAGTTCCGGCGCAGCCATTCCTGCAGCGGCGTGATGGCCTTGAACACCAGCGGGTTGAGCGCGATGGAGATGAGCGCGCCGGCCAGCACGAGGCTCTGGCCTTCGGGTGCGAGCAGCCCCAGGGAGAGGCCCAGGCCGACCAGGATGAAAGAAAACTCGCCGATCTGGGCCAGGCTGGCGGAGACGGTGAGCGCGGTGTTGAGCGGATAGCGCAGGGCCAGCACCAAGGCGGCAGCGGCCATGGACTTGCCGACAATGATGATGGCCACCACGCCCAGCACCTGCAGCGGCCGCTCCAGCAGCACAGCGGGGTTGAACAGCATGCCGACCGAGACGAAGAAAAGCACGGCGAAGGCGTCCCGCAAGGGCAGCGACTCTTCCGCCGCGCGGTGGCTGAATTCGGACTCACGCAGCACCATGCCCGCAAAGAACGCCCCCAGCGCGAACGACACGCCAAACAGCGCCGCCGCCGCGAACGCGATGCTCACCGCGGCCGCTACCACGCACAGGGTGAACAGTTCACGCGAACCGGTGCGCGTGACCTGCCAGAGCAGCCAGGGGAATACGCGACGGCCCACCACCAGCATCAGGACGACGAAGCCGCCCACCTGCAGCAGCGTCCAGCCCAGGGCCTGCCAGATGGAGTCCAGGTCGGCGTCCGAGCCCTTGCCGCCGAGGAATCCCGCCAGCGGTGGCAGCAGCACCAGCACCAGCACCATGGCCAGGTCTTCCACCACCAGCCAGCCCACCGCGATGCGCCCGGTGTAGGAATCCAGGATACCCAGGCTTTCCAGGGCACGCAGCAGCACCACCGTGCTGGCCACCGAGAGCGAGACACCGAACACCAGCGCGGCCCCCAGGCTCCAGTCCCACCACCACATGGCCATGGCCATGCCCATGAGCGTGGCCACCGCCATCTGTACCACGGCACCGGGCAGCGCGATCTTGCGCACCGAAAGCAGGTCGTCCAGCGAAAAATGCAGACCCACGCCGAACATCAGCAGCATCACACCGATCTCCGCGAGTTGCGCGGCGATGCCGGCATCCGCCACGAAACCCGGCGTGAAGGGACCAATGATCACACCCGCCAGCAGGTACCCGACCAAGGCGGGCAGCCGCAGCTTGCTCGCCACGAAACCCAGCACGAGCGCAAGGCCCAGGCCGGCGGCGATGGTGTTGATCAGTGAAATGCTGTGGGGCATCTGCCGGAGGTCCCTGCGCCGCGGGCGCCAAAAAAAGAATGGTGTGGAAATGCCGTTCGAATTTACACCACCACCCTCTCCTCAAAGGACGAACAACAAAAAACCCGCCGGAGCGGGTTGAATGGGCCTGTGTGCGGCGTTGCCACGGGGCGCGCCATCACCCCATGTGCAGGCCCCCGTTGACGGAGAAGTCCGCGCCGGTGGCGTAACCGCCCTCCTCGCTGGCGAGCCAGGCGATGATGGACGCGATCTCGCTGGGCTCGCCCAGGCGCTTGACCGGCACGGTGGCAACGATCTTCTCCAGCACATCGGGGCGGATGGCCTTGACCATGTCGGTGCCGATGTAGCCCGGGCTCACGGTATTGACCGTCACGCCCTTGGTGGCCAGTTCCTGCGCCAGCGCCATGGAGAAGCCGTGCATGCCGGCCTTGGCGGCGGAGTAGTTGGTCTGGCCGGCCTGGCCCTTCTCGCCGTTGACCGAGGAAATGTTGATGATGCGGCCCCAGCCTTTTTCCACCATGTCGGCCACGACCTGCTTGGTCACGTTGAACATGGAGTTCAGGTTGGTCTCGATCACCGCGTCCCAGTCTTCGCGCGACATCTTGAGGAACATGCGGTCACGGGTGATGCCGGCGTTGTTCACCAGCACGTCGATGGTGCCGTGCTCGGCCTTGGTCTTGGTGAAGGCTTCCACGGTGGAGTCCCAGTCGCCCACGTTGCCCACCGAGGCGTGGAAGGTGTAGCCCAGCGCCTTCTGCTCATCCAGCCACTTCTTGTAGTCGCGGGTGGGACCGCAGCCGGCGACGACCTTGAAGCCCTCGCGGTGCAGGCGCTGGCAGATCGCGGTGCCGATGCCTCCCATGCCCCCCGTGACGTAGGCAAGTTTCTGACTCATGTGTGTGCTCCTCTGAAGCGTTGTAAGGGTGAAAAGAACCGTTTGATTAAACCCGCTATTTCAGCGTTCGACCGCGAGGGAAACCCCCATGCCGCCACCGATGCACAGCGCGGCCAGGCCTTTCTTCGCGTCGCGGCGCTGCATCTCGTGCAACAGGCTCACCAGCACACGGCAACCGGAGGCGCCAATGGGGTGGCCGATGGCGATGGCGCCACCGTTGACGTTGACGCGCGCGGGGTCGATCTCCAGCGCCTTGTTCACGGCGCAGGCCTGGGCCGCGAAAGCCTCGTTGAGTTCGAAGAGGTCCACGTCAGCAACCTTCCAGCCGGCCCGCGCCAGCGCCTTCTTAGAGGCCGGCACCGGCCCCATGCCCATGGTGGCGGGATCCAGGCCACTGGTGCCAAAGGCGGCAATGCGCGCCAGCGGCTTGAGGCCCAGCGAAGCGGCCTTCTTCGCGCTCATCACCACCACGGCGGCAGCGCCGTCGTTGATGCCAGAAGCATTGCCGGCGGTCACGGTGCCGGCCTTGTCGAACGCGGGGCGCAGCCCAGCCAGGGCTTCGGCGCTGGTTTTCTTGTTGATGTACTCGTCCGCGTCGAACACCACCGGGTCGCCCTTGCGCTGCGGGATGCTCACGCCGACGATTTCGTCCTTGAAGCGGCCGGCTTCCTGCGCCGCGGTGGCCTTCTGCTGGCTGCCCAGAGCCAGTTCGTCCTGCATCTCGCGGCTGATGCCGTGCGCCTTGGCCACGTTCTCCGCGGTGATGCCCATGTGGTACTGGTTGTAGACGTCCCACAGGCCGTCGACGATCATGGAGTCGACCATCTTCCAGTCGCCCATGCGCTGGCCGTCCCGGCTGCCGTTGAGCACGTGCGGCGCGGCGCTCATGTTCTCCTGGCCGCCAGCGATCACGATCTCGCTGTCGCCCCAGGCCACGGCCTGCGCGGCCAGCATCACGGCCTTGAGGCCCGATCCGCAGACGGCGTTGATGGTGAGCGCGGGGGTTTCCTTGGCCAGGCCGGCCTTCATCATGGCCTGGCGCGCCGGGTTCTGGCCCACGCCTGCGGCCAGCACCTGGCCCATGATCACCTCGCCGATGGCATCGGCCGGCAGGCCGGTGCGCGCGAGCAGTTCCTTGATGACGATGCTGCCCAGCTCCGTGGCCGGGGTCTTGGCGAGCGAGCCGCCGAATTTGCCGACGGCCGTGCGGGTGGCGGCGACGATGACGATGTCTTCCATGAGGGTCTCCTTGGTGGGGTTTTGCGTTGAGCGTTGAGCGTTGAGCGTTGGGGGAGAGAGGCATTCACGCCTTACGCCCCACGCCCAACCGGCTAGGCCTTGGCTTTCACGTAGCGCCCGGGCGCGGGTTCGATCGCGGTGTAGGTCTTGCCCTTGCCATAGGTCTTGGGGGCGGCGATCTGCTTGCCCGCGTGGGGCTTGAGCCAGGCCGCCCAGTCGGTCCACCAGCTGCCCGGGTGTTCGGTGGCACTGGCGATCCAGTCGTCGACCTTGGCCGGGAACTTGCCGGCCGGGCCGATCCAGTGGCTGCGCTTGTTCTTGCTGGCCGGGTTGATCACACCGGCGATGTGGCCCGAGGCCCCCATGACGAAGCGCTTCTTGCCGGGAAAGAGCTGGGTGCTCGCATAAGCACCACCGATGGGCACGATGTGGTCCTCGCGCGAGCCGTAGATGTAGACCGGCAGCTTGACCTGCCGGAAGTCCACCTTCTGGCCGCACACCTTGACCTTGCCCGGCTTGACCAGGTTGTTCTCCAGGTACATCTGCCGCAGGTACCAGGCGTAGTACGGTCCGGGCAGGTTGGTGCTGTCGGAATTCCAGTACAGCAGATCGAAAGGCGGCGGCGTTTCGCCCTTGAGGTAGTTGCCGACCACGTAGTTCCAGACCAGGTCGTTGGGCCGCAGGAAGCTGAAAGTGGTGGCCAGGTCGCGCCCGGGCATCAGGCCGCCTTCGCTGAACTGCATCTCGCGGTACTTCACGAAGTTCTCGTCGATGAAGACGTCCAGAATGCCGGTGTCGGTGAAGTCCAGCAGCGTGGTGAGGAAGGTGGCGCTGCTCACCGGCTCTTCGCCGCGCGCGGCGAGCACCGCCAGCGCCGTGCCCAGCATGGTGCCGCCCACGCAGAAGCCCAGGGCGTTGATGGTGGCCGAGCCAGATATCTCGCGCGTCACGCCGATGGCCTTGATGATGGCGTGCTCGATGTAGTCGTCCCAGGTCTTCTTCGCCAGCGACTCGTCCGGGTTGCGCCAGCTCACCACGAAGGTGCGGTGACCTTGTTCCACGCAGTAGCGGATCAGCGAGTTCTCCGGCTGCAGGTCCAGGATGTAGAACTTGTTGATGCAAGGCGGCACCAGCAGGAAAGGCCGTTCATAGACCTTGGCGGTGAGCGGCTTGTACTCGATGAGCTGGAACAGCTCGTTCTCGAACACCACCGCACCCTCGGTGGTGGCCACGTTGCGGCCGACCTCGAACACGCTTTCGTCGGTCATGGACACATGGCCCTGCTTCATGTCGTGCAGCAGGTTGGCCACCCCCTTGGCGATGCTCTCGCCCTGGGTCTCGATGGCCTTCTTCTGGGCCTCGGCATTGAAGGCCAGGAAATTGCTGGGCGCGCTGGCGTCGATCCACTGCTGCACCGCGAAGCGCACCCGGCTGCGGGTCTTGGCATCGCCCTGCACGGCGTCGGCCATGGCCATCAGGGTGCGTGCATTGAGCAGGTAGGAGGCGGCTGCAAAAGCCGCCACCGGGTTGCCAGCCCAGGCCTCGGAGGCAAAGCGGCGATCCCCCTCAGGCTTGACGTTGGGGCCCTGGTTCCACAGCGCCGCCATGTCCTTGAGGTAGGCGTTCTGGATCTCCAGCAGGCGCGCCGGGTCGAAGCTCACGGCCTGGCCGGCCGCACCGCTGAACAGGTCCGCGCCCGAGAGACCGGGCATCATCCCGGCCAGGGGCATGGCCGTGGGCACGGGCATGCCAAACGGGTTGGCTGGACCGGCAGCGGCCGCGCCAGGCACGGCCTGGGCCAGTTGGGTCCATTGGGCGATGAGGTTCTTCTGGAACTGCTGGGCGGCGTCGAGCCAGTCGGTGGGAGGGGTGTTACCCGTGGTCATGCTGGTCTCCGAGAATGTTGTCTGCGGCCTATGATGGGCCTGGCGGAAAGGTTTTCCGGGTTTTCCCTAGTATCGATGCGCCAGCTTCCAGCAAGCTGACGCGCGATGTCTCTGAACGGCAAGGATGGGCTTGTGTATCTGGTGGTGATCGGTTGGATGTACGTCGTACTCATGATGTCGGTGGCGGAAGCCACCAACACAAATGGGTCGGTGCTCGGAGCCATTGTGACCTTTTTTCTTTACGGTTTGCTGCCGGTGGCACTGGTGGTTTACCTGATGCTCACCCCGCAGCGGCGCAAAGCGCTCAAGGCCCGGGAGGCGGCGGAACTGCGGGCTGCGCGCGGGCAGGCCGAGGGGCCTGATTCAGCCGAGCCAGATGCAGGCGGCCATGCGCCCGGTGCTGCCCAGAACAGCGGCATCGCGCCGGTGGGAAAAGAACCTTGAAGGCTGCCCGACGGTGCACCAGGGTGGTGTGCCGTCGTTGCCATGGATCGCGTGCAGGCCAAGTGCACGCAGGCGCTGGCGGGCCAGGCCCGGCAGATTCGCCAGATACTTGATCGCAGAACCGTTTCCTCCCGTCCCGCGCGGCGCGAAATGCACCCCGGCCTCGGACATGGCACCGGTGAAGGCGTCCCGCACCTCGGGACCGACTTCGAACGCATCCGGACCAATGCAAGGACCGAGCCAGGCCATCGCGTCCCGCACGATGGCCTCGGGCGGCAGGCCCGCTTCCTGGGCCTGCACCGCCGCCACGAGACCATTCACCGCGGTCTCCAGCACCCCGCTCGCCAAGCCACGCCAGCCGGCGTGCGCGGCGGCCACCATCATGCCACTGCGGTGGGCCAGCAGCACTGGCAGGCAGTCCGCCACCATGATGGTGCACGCGACACCCGGCTGCGTGGACACGCAGGCATCGGCCACGGTGCCATCGACGGTGGCGGCCGACAGCGTTGCCAGCGCCGTGCCATGCACCTGTTGCAGGAACACCGGGCGTGCGCCGCCCAGCACCGCCCCCAGGCGCGCGCGGTTGGCGGCCACCGCGCTCGGATCGTCACGCACGTGGTCGCCCAGGTTGAAGCTGTCGAACGGGGGCGCGGACACACCGCCGGCCCGGGTGGTGAACAGCGCGTGCACACCCGCGGGCGCGGGCCAGTCGGGCACGATCCAGTCGGCCGGCAGGCCCATGGTCACTCGGCGTCGGGACAGGCCGAGGGCTGCGCCTTCTGGAACGCCTCGAGCTGCATGCAGGCGTCGAACGCCGCCATGGTGCGCGTGAGGCCGTCGAAGTTGGCGTTGAAGCGCTGCCCATTGAAGATCTGCGGCACCAGGCAGCAGTCGGCCAGCGTGGGCGTGTCACCGAAGCAGTAACGCGAGGCAGGCAACTGCGCGAGCTGACGCTCGAAGGCTTCCAGCCCCGTGCGCACCCAGTGGCGGTACCACACGTTCTTGGGCTCTTCCTCCACGTGCAGTTCCTTGGTCAGGTACTTGAGCACGCGCAGGTTGTTGATGGGGTGGATTTCGCAGGCCACGATCTGCGACAGCGCCCGCACGTGCGCGCGGGCGATCGGGTCTGCTGGCACCAGCGCCGGCGCGGGATGCATCTCGTCGAGGTACTCGATGATGGCCATGGACTGCGTCAGGCGCGTGCCATCGTCGAGTTCCAGCACGGGCACGAGGCCCTCGCCAGACACCTCGCCAAAAGCGGGCAGCTTGTGGTCGCCGCGCGCGATGTGCACCGGCACGTACTCGTAGGCGAGGCCCTTGAGGCCCAGCGCGATGCGCACGCGGAACGAGGCGGACGAGCGGAAGTAGGAGTAGAGCTTCATGCGTTTGAGGATAACGCCTCGTGCGGCGCCTCAGGCGCTGAGCGCCGGGTAGTCGGTGTAGCCGTGCTCGCCACCGCCGTAGAAGGTGGCGCGGTCGGGCGTGTTGAAGGGCCCGCCCTGGCGCAGGCGGGCCACGAGGTCGGGGTTGGCGATGAAGGCCTTGCCGAAAGCGACCAGGTCCGCCCCCTCGTCCAGAGCCTGTTGCGCCAGCGCCAGGTCATAGCCGTTGTTGACCATCCAGGCGCCCTTGCCGCCGTCGGCACGGTAGCTGGCACGCATGGCGGCGAAATCAAAGGGCCGCTCCGGGATCTCGCGCGGGCCGCCGGTAGCCCCCTCGATGACGTGCACATAGGCCAGGCCCAGCGGCGCGAGCTGCCGCATCACATGGTCGAACAAGGGCTGCGGGTCGCTGTCCACCACGTCGTTGGCCGGCGTCACGGGTGAGAGGCGGATGCCGGTGCGTGCACCGCCGATGGCCTCGACCACGGCGCGGGTCACCTCCACCAGCAGGCGTGCGCGGTTGGCGATGGCGCCGCCGTAGGCGTCGGTGCGCTGGTTGCTGCCGGTCTTGAGGAACTGGTCGATCAAGTAGCCATTGGCGGCATGGATTTCCACCCCGTCGAAGCCCGCCTCGACGGCCGCCAGCGCAGCGCGCCGGTAGTCGTCCACGATGCCGGGCAATTCGGCGAGTTCGAGCGCGCGCGGCTGCGAGGTTTCCACGAAGGTGGGCACGCCGTCGCGGATCAGCACGGTCTTGGTGTTGGCCCGAATGGCCGAAGGCGCCACCGGCGCACCGCCGCCCGGCTGCAGGTCGTTGTGCGAGACGCGGCCCACGTGCCAGAGCTGGACCACGATGCGACCGCCCGCCTCGTGCACGGCCCGGGTGACCTGCTTCCAGCCCGCGATCTGCTCGGGCGCGTACAGGCCGGGCACATCGGCATAACCCTGGCCTTGGTGGCTGATGGCGGTGGCTTCGGTGATGAGCAGGCCGGCACTGGCGCGCTGGCGGTAGTAGGTGGCCGTCATGGCCGTGGGCACGGCGCGCGGCGCGCGGTTGCGCGTCAGCGGCGCCATGACGATGCGGTTGGGCAGCGCCAGGCTGCCAACGGTGATGGGATCGAACAAGGTGGTCATGATGGGGAGATGGCGGAAGAAGGCGGCCGGTTGTCGGCCGCCGCAGACGCCGCCATTGTGCGCAGCTCAGTCCGGCCGCGCTGCGAGCTCGCGCAATGTCCCCGCCACGGTGGGGACGATGCTGACCGCGTTGCTCGCATGGGCGATGCAGTCGGTGCTCCAGATCTCGCGCACCCCGGCCTCGCGCACGCGGCGCACCGCGCCCTCGGCGAACAGCGCGTGGGTGACCGCGACATCGATGGACGCCGCACCCGCAGCGCGCAGCAGCTGCGCGGCGCGCACCAGGGTCTGGCCAGAGCTGGCCACGTCGTCCATCAGCACGACCGCCCTGCCGTGTACGTCCAGACCCACGGGCAGCGCGATGTCGACCTCGTGATCGCCATGCCGCGTCTTGCGGCACACCGCATGGTCCCAGCCGTGGCGCTGCGCGGCCTGCGCCACCCATTGGAGCGACTCTTCATCGGGCCCGATGAGCAGGGCCTGCGGCCGCCGGCCGGCGATGAAATCGGCCAGCAGCGGTGCGCCGCTGAGCGCGATGGCGTGCCGCAGCGGAATGGCCTCGTCCAGACGTTCGATGCGGTGCAGGTGCGGGTCCATGGTGATGACCGCGTCGAACAGGGTGCCCAGAAAACCGCCGACGATGCGCTGGCTGACCGCCTCGCCGGGGTTGAAAGCCATGTCCTGCCGCATGTAGGCCAGGTAGGGCGCCACCAGTGTGAGGTGACGCGCGCCGAGCTCGCGCGCGGCGCGCGCGGCAATCAGCAGCTCCACCAGCTTTTCATTGGGCTGATGCAACCCTCGCCAGAGCACCACGCGCGGCGGCAGTGCCGCCGGCAGGCGCAGGCGCAGCTCGCCATCGGGGAAGCGGTGGCGCTCCACCTGGGCCGGCGCCAGGCCCGCGGCCTCGGCCGTGGCCCGGGCGATGGCCGCCTCGTCATCGAAATGCAACAGGCACGCTGGCCCGCCTAGAACGCTGTCCGGCATCAGAACTCCACGAAGACGTGAGGCACCTGCGCGGAGGTGCCCAAAGTGATCCCGCTCAGGCGTTCGCTGGCCTGGCGGGCAAAAGCCATGTCGGCCGGGTAGTTGGCATGAACGCGGTAGAGCACCCCACCCGCGGCCACGGTTTCGCCCAACCGCACCTGCAGGTCGACGCCAGCGCCCGGCACCTTGGGCGCACCGGCCAGGCGCGCCACCTGCGCGATCTGAAGGTTGTCGATACCGGTGACCACACCCGCCACCGGCGCCCGCACCTCCTGCACCAGCGCGCCCAGCGGCGGGTGGTGGTGGTCGAAACCCCGCGCGCCCTGCGCCTGCACGATGGCGCGCATCTGGGTCAACGCCCGGCCGGATTCGAGGATGTCGCGCGCGATGCCGTAGCCATCGCCGCCGCGCACATCGGGGCTGCACTCGATGAGCCTGCCGGCCAGACGCAGCGACTTCTGCCGCAAGTCGTCGCAGGCCTGCGGATCGTTCTCCAGCACCTGCATCACATCGCGCGCCTCCAGCACCGGGCCCACGCCGCGCCCGATGGGCTGCCGGCCGTCGGTGATGACCACGTCCAGCGAGAGGTTCATGCGCTGCGCCACGTACTCGAACAGGCGGCGCAGACGCTGCGCCTCTGGCATGGAGCGCACCTTGGCGGTGGGGCCGATGGGGATGTCCAGCACCAGATGGGTGGCACCGGCGGCGATTTTCTTGGAGAGGATGGAGGCGACCATCTGCCCCGGCGAGTCGATGGACAACGGCCGCTCCACGGCGATCAGCACGTCGTCGGCCGGCGACAGGTCCGCCGTGCCGCCCCAGGCCAGACAGCCCCGGTGCTCGCGCACGATGCCGGTGAGCTGTTCGAAGGGCAGCTCCACATTGGCCAGAACCGCCATGGTGTCGGCCGTGCCCGCCGGGGACGTGATGGCGCGCGAGGAGGTCTTGGGAAACACCAGGCCATAAGCCGAGACGATGGGCACCACCAGCATGGAGGTGCGGTTGCCGGGAATGCCGCCGATGCAGTGCTTGTCCACCACCAGGGGCTCGTGCCAGTCCAGCCTGCGGCCGCTCTGCACCATGGCCTCGGTCAGGAAATACACCTCCTCGCGGTCCAGTTCGCCTCGGTTGCAGGCCACCACGAAGGCGGTGAGCTCGATCTTGGAATAGCGCCGCTGAGCGATGTCGCGCACGATGGCGGCAAAGTCCTCGCGCCCCAGGCGCTCGCCGCCCACCTTGCGGAACAGCGCCGGAATCGACTCGGGCGGTTCGGCCTGCGCCACCGACACCGGGTGGCCATCGGCGACGCCCAGCTGTTCGAACGCGTCCTCAGACAGCCCGAGCTCGCAGTTCTGCACGATGGCCGGGTCGTCCACCACGTTGAGCGTGGCCAGGATGGCCCGGCCATTGGCCCGCACCTCCACCTTGGCCAGCGCCTGAAAGCCTTCGGCGCGGTAGACCTCGCAGTCGCGGTGCAGGTAGGCCACGTTCTCACCGTAGGTGTCGATGGCCACGCGACGCAGCGCCAAGGTGGCGCGGCCGGACGCGTCCTGTTCGGTTTCGGGACTCATCCCCGCACGATACACCCCCCGGGATGGGCGTCCGCCGCGCGTTCAGCCCACCACCAGGCGGATACCCGGCAGCACACGCTCGGACTCCGCGCGGCGCTCCAGCGCCAGCCGCATGTTCATCTGCGCCACCTCGGTGTGCTCCACCGCCAGGGCCTGGGCGCGCGCACTTTCACCACGGCGCAGGGCGTCGAACAGCATGTGGTGCTGCCGGTGGGCGTAGATCATCCAGTCGCGGTCCTGGGCCATCGTCCCCTGCATCGGCAGCATGGCCGAGGCCGGCGCGAACGGCAGCTTGTCGTTGAGCGCCACCGCGCGCTGCAGGGCACGGTTGCCACTGGCCTCCAGCAGCAGCGCGTGGAAGCGGTCGTTCATCAAAGCGTAGTCGGCGTAGCTCTCCATGGTCAGAGGGTCGTCCGCCAGCAGGCGGTCGCCCTCGTCCAGGCAGGCCTGCAACTGGCCCTGCAACTGGCGCGACACCCCGTGCTCGGCCACCAGCCGCGCCGCCATGCCCTCCAGGTGGCCACGCACGGCGATGGCATCGATCACTTCCTGCGCCGTGAACTGGCGCACCAGGTACTTGCCGGTCTCGTTGGCCTCGACCAACCCCTCCTGCTCCAGCGTCACCAGCGCGGCGCGCACCGGTGTGCGCGAGGCGCCCAGCCGCTCGGCCAACTGCTGTTCAGCCAGCCGCTCACCCGGAGCGAAGCCGCCGCTCAGGATCTGGTCGCGCAACTGCATCAACACGGTTTCTTGCAAGCTCATGCCGCCAGAATGTACACTGAATCAAAAAAATGGGATACCGTTTTGCCGGTCACGGCGCAACCACCCTGGAGCCTCACGATGAAAGCCGAACTCAACCAGCGCCTGACCCAGGTCGGCCCAGGCACCCCGGGCGGAGAGCTGCTGCGCCGCTATTGGCAGCCGGTGGCCCTGCTCGACGAATTCGACCCTGCGCTGGACCCGCGCATGGCGGTGCGGCCGGTCAAACCGGTGCGTGTGCTGGGCCAGGACTTCGTGCTGTTCCGCGATGCCCAGGGCGGCTACGGCCTGCTGGACCGCGACTGCCCGCACCGGGGCGCCGACCTCGCGTACGGCCGCAACGAGGGCGATGGCCTGCGCTGTCCCTTCCATGGCTGGAAATTCGACGCCACGGGGCAGTGCATCGAAACACCCGCCGAACCTCCCGGCAGCACCTTGTGCACCCGCATCCGCCAGCGCAGCTACCCTCTGCAGGAGCGCTCGGGCGTGCTGTTTGGCTGGTTCGGCCCGCAAGGCGCGGTGCCGCCACCTCTGCCAGCGCTGGATTGTTTCACCGCGCCGGCCACGCACACCTTCGCGTTCAAGGGCCTGTGGCATTGCAACTGGCTGCAGTCGTTCGAGGTCGGCATCGACCCGGCGCACGCTTCCTACCTGCACCGCTTCTTCAACGACGCCTCGCTCGACGACAGCTACGGCAAGCAGTTTCGCGGCGCCAGCGTGGGCGAGGTCGGTGGCGAGCGCTGGCCGATGACCCGGGTGATGCGCGAGTTCGGCCAGCCGCAGATCTCCTTCGAAGCCAAGGCCTATGGCCTGCAGCTCACCGCGCTGCGGCCGATGACCGACGAGCTCACCCATGTGCGCGTCACCAACGCGGTGTTCCCGCAGACCTTCGTGATTCCCTTGTCAGAGACCATGACCATCACGCAGATGCACGTGCCGGTCGATGACACCCGCAACTACTGGTATGCGTTCTTCACCAGCTTCGACGGCCCGGTGGACAAGGAGGCCATGCGCCAACAGCGGCTGCAGGCCGTGACCCTGCCCGACTACATCCCCAAGTCCGGCAAACACAACCACTGGGGCTTCAACCCCGAGGAGCAGCAGAGCCGCACCTACCTGGGCATGGGTGAGGACGACATCAACGTGCACGACCAATGGGCCTGCGAAAGCATGGGCGCCATCCAGGACCGCACGCGCGAGCACCTGGGCACCACCGACAAGGTCATCATGGCCAACCGCCGCCTGCTCCAGCAGGCCATCGACACAGTGGAAAACGGCGGCATGCCGCCCGGCATCGGCGACCCCGGGCTGTTCGACGCCATAAGGGGACCGGACACGGTCGACGGCATCGCCCCGGCCGGCGACTGGCACGCCTGGTGGCAGGACTCGGTGCGCAGCAAGCGAGAGGGCGCGCCCTGGTACGGTGGCGACGCCCTCACCCGGGCCGAGTCGGTTCCCACTCAGACTGAGCCAGCTCCCGCCCGGGCTGAGGCACTCTCCGCCCGAGCTGAGGCATTCCCCGTTCGGGCTGAGGCACCCACCGTTCGGGCTGAGGTTCCTCCCGTTCGGGCTGAGGTACCCTCCGTTCGGGCTGAGCCTGTCGAAGCCCCTCCACAGGTCCAGGCCAACCCTTCGACAAGCTCAGGGCGAACGGAGATGAGCTCCATCCGAGCGGAGATAAGCTCCGTCCGAACGGAGATGAACTCAGGGCGAACGGAGAAGAACCCAGGGCGAGCGGAGATGAACTCCGTCCGAGCTGAGATGAACTCAGGGCGAGCGGAGATGCACGCCGTCCGAGCGGAGACTGCCCCGGCCAGCGCGGAGACGGACTCAGACCCCAAGAAGCCGGGCTCAAGCCCGACAGAAGTGGGCGCCGGGAGGACAGAGGTGTCTGGATGACTTTTGCCGAACGCTGCGGCCTGCACGACGCCGTGCGCGAGCAGGCCTGCCTGGATCTGGCCCGGGACATCGAGGCCAGTGGCACCGAACTGGTGCGCTTTGGCTGGTGCGACACGCATGGTCTGCTGCGCGGCAAGACCCTCACCGCCGCAGCGGCCATCCGCGCGCTGCGCGACGGCGTGGGCATGGTGGGCACGCTGATGCTCAAGGACACCGCCGACCGCACGGCCTGGAAGGTGTTCGAACCCGGCGCCGCGGCGGACCTGCCAGGTTTTGCCGGCGCGGCCAATCTGGTGCTGCTGCCCGACCCATGCAGCTTCGTCGTCCTGCCCGGCCTGGTGCGAACCGGCTGGCTGCGCTGCCAGCCCTGGTTCGCCCATGGGGCTCCGGTGCCGCTGGACACGCGCCGTGTGCTGCAGGATGCCCTGGCCCGTCTGGCGCAGACTGGCCACGGCATGAAGACCGGGCTGGAGGTCGAGTTTCACATCTACCGCATCACCGACACCCGCCCGCAACTGGACCCCGAACTCGCCGCCTGGCCTGGCCTGCCGCCCGCGGTGGAGATGATCCACCCCGGCTACAACCTGCAGTCCGAGGCCATGTCCGACCTGGCGGACGAGCCCCTGCGCATCGTGCAGCGCACCGCCCAGGCCCTGGGCCTGCCGCTGCAGTCGCTGGAGATCGAGTTGGGCCCGAGCCAGGTGGAGGCGGTGTTTGACGCCACCGACGCGCTCACCGCCGCCGACCAGATGGTGCTGTTCCGTAACGCGGTGCGCCAGGCGCTGCGGCGCGCGGGCTACCACGCCACCTTCATGTGCCGCCCGCCGTTTCCCCACATCATGTCCAGCGGCTGGCACCTGCACCAGTCGCTGGTGCACACGCCCAGCGGTCGCAACGCCTTCGTGCGCGAGGCCCCTGCACCGGGCAGCACGCCCGCTGACGCACGGCACACACTGTCCGACATCGGCGCGCACTGGCTGGCCGGCCTGCTGGCGCACGCGCGCGCCATGACGGTGCTGTGCACACCCACCATCAACGGCTTCGCCCGCTTCCGGCCCAACGCGCTCGCGCCCCAGGCGGTGCTGTGGGGCCAGGACAACCGGGGCGCGATGCTGCGCGTGGTGGGCGCGGCCGGCGACAGCGCCACACGCATCGAGAACCGCGTGGGCGAGCCAGCGGCCAACCCCTACCTCTACATGGCCGCGCAGATCCATGCGGGGCTGGATGGGCTGGCAGGGGCGCTGACGCCACCGCCCGCCTGCGAAGCGCCTTACGCGGGCGAAGGCGAGAAAATCCCCGCCACGCTGGCCGAGGGCCTGGCCGCGCTGCAGGGCGACGACGCCCTGTGCGCGGGGCTGGGCGCGGACTTCGTGCGCTACTTCTGCCGCATCAAGCAACACGAAATCGACCGCTACGCCGCCGCCGAGGACAAAGTCGATTTCGAACGCCGCGAGTACTTCAGCCGAACCTGACCCCCCACCATGATCACCATCCGCTTCATCCGCCAAGACGGCGGCACCCAGGACATACAGACCGAGCCCGGCCAGAGCCTCATGAAGGCGGCGGTGGACGCCGACGTGGCCGGCATCGACGCCGATTGCGGCGGCACACTGACCTGCGCGACCTGCCATGTGATCGTGGAGGCGCCATGGGCCGAGCGCCTGCCGCCGCCCGTGGCCGACGAGACCGACATGCTCGACTTCGCCGCCACGCCGCCCACCGCGGGCAGCCGGCTCTCCTGCCAGATCGCGCTGAAGCCCGAGCACGACGGCCTGGTCGTGCGGCTGCCAGCCGCCCAACACTGAGTACACTGACTTCCCCCGGCCCAAGCGCCTGCACTCCCCGCCACCATGACCACCTACGCATTCGCCCCTGCCCCCGTTGTCAGCGTCCCCGTGCTGGGCCGCCCCGAGCGCTTTCCCGTGCACCGCATCTACTGCGTGGGCCGCAACTACGAGGACCACGCCAAGGAAATGGGCTTCACCGGCCGTGAGCCGCCCTTCTTCTTTCTCAAGCCGGCCGATGCCATCGTCGTCGCCGAAGCGGGGCAGACCGCGACCATCCCCTACCCTTCGCTCACGTCCAACCTGCATCACGAAATCGAACTCGTGGTGGCCATCGGCACCGGCGGGCGCGACATCCGCGCCGCAGACGCCGCCCGCCACATCTACGGCTACGCCGTCGGGCTGGACATGACGCGCCGAGACCTGCAGACCGACATGAAGAAGCAGGGTCGTCCCTGGTGCATCGGCAAGGCCTACGACAAGTCCGCGCCCATCGGCCCCATCACGCTGGCGGCACAGGCCGGTGACATCCACAACGCGCCCATCTGGCTGCAGGTCAATGGCAGCGACCGCCAGCGCAGCAACGTCGCCAAGCTGATCTGGAATGTGGCCGAGACGATCGAGCATCTCTCGCATGCCTGGGAACTGCAGCCCGGCGATCTCATCTACACCGGTACCCCCGAAGGCGTGGGCGCGGTGGTCCGGGGCGACACCTTGAACGGTGGCGTCGAGGGCCTCACGCCGATCACGGTGAAGGTGGCCTGACTTTCTTCACGCGCCGAGGCACCAACCAAGGGTTAGACCTCTGGGAAATACCCCGTCGCACAGCTAATCTCGCTCGACTTTTTCTCAGCCCTCTCAGGAGACTTTCATCATGATCCAGCGCAGAACCCTGCTCCAGTCCGGTGCCGCCGTGGCGCTCGGCGCCCCCGCCCTCTCCGGCTTCGCCCAGCAAAGCGTCACGCTCAAGTTCCACACCTTCATGGCTCCGCAGTCCAACGTGTGGCTCAACATGCACAAGGCCTGGATGGACAAGGTCGAGAAGGACTCGGGCGGGCGCATCAAGTTCGAAGGCTACCCCGCCATGCAGCTCGGTGGTTCCCCGGCCCAGTTGTACGACCAGGCGCGCGACGGCGTGGTGGACATCGTCTGGACCTTGCCGGGCAACACCCCCGGCCGCTTCCCGCGCATCGAGGTGTTCGAGCTGCCGTTCATGATGAACAACGCCGAAGCGACCTCCAAGGCCTACTGGGAGTACGTGCAGACCGTTGCCAAGGACGAGTTCAAGGACACGCACCCCATTGCCCTGCAGGTGCACGGCCCCGGCATGTTCCACATGCGCAGCAAGCTGATCAAGACGGCCGAGGACCTGCGTGGCTCCAAGGTGCGCGGCCCGACCCGCCAGATCACCAAGATGCTGGGCTATCTGGGCGCCACGCCCGTGGGCATGCCGCTGCCGCAGATCCCCGACGCGCTGTCCAAGGGCGTGATCGACGGCTGCGTGATCCCCTGGGAAGTCGTGCCCTCGGTCAAGGTGCACGAACTCACCAAGTTCCACAGCGAGTTCGAACCCGCTGGCGGCGCGCTCTACACCACCACCTTCGTGATGGCGATGAACCGCAACAAGTACGCCTCGCTGCCGCCGGACCTGAAGGCCATCATCGACAAGAACTCCGGCATCGAGACCTCCGGCTGGCTGGGCAAGGTGCAGCAGGCCGGCGACGGCCCCGGCCGCGAGGCTGCCGTCAAGCAAGGCAACACCATCTACACCATCCCGCAGGCCGAGGCCCAGGAGTTCAAGCGCAAGGCGCGCCTGGTCGAGGTGGAATGGGTGCAGGACATGGACAAGCGCGGCTTCAACGGCAAGGAACTGCTGGAGACCGCCAAGGCCCTGATCGCCAAGCACGGCAAGAAGGCCTGATCGCCTCGAACCGAACATGCCGGGCCCTGGCCCGGCATTTTTTTGGTCACGCCCTGCCGCTACGCTGGTTCGATGCTGCGCACGCCCGCCAAACACTGCCGCAACTGCGGCGCCGCCGTGGACCTCCGCCTGCCCGACGACGGAGACACCCGGCCGCGAGCCGTCTGCCCGGTCTGCCACACGGTGCACTACGACAACCCGCTCAACGTCGTCGGCACCGTGCCCGCCTGGGGTGACGCGGGCCAGTACGTCTTGCTGTGCAAGCGCAACATCGAGCCACGCTGGGGCAAGTGGACGCTGCCGGCAGGCTTCATGGAACTGGGCGAAACCACCGCCGAGGGCGCCGCACGCGAGACCGACGAGGAAGCCGGTGCGCAGTTCGAGCTGGGCGACATCTTCACCCTCATGAACGTCGCCCGCGTCGGACAGGTCCATATCTACTACCGCGCGCGCCTGCTGAGCGACCGCTTCGATCCGGGTCACGAAACCATCGAGGCCCGCCTGTTCACCGAGTCCGAGATCCCCTGGGACGACATCGCCTTCCGCACCGTCAAGGAAACCCTGGAGCACTACTTCGCCGACCTGCGACAGGGCCGCTTCGGCTTCCACGCCTTCGACATCACCTGAGACACGCGCCACCGCGCAGAACCCGAGCATGCGCGCGAGCAGACACTGGCCCCTCGTCCTGCGCCTGGGCAGCGCGCAGACGCTGGCCTGGGCCTCCTCGTACTACCTCCCCGCCCTGCTGGCCAGACCCATGGCACAAGGCCTGAACCTACCCATCACGCAGGTCTGGATGGCCTTCAGCATGGCGCTGATCGTCTCGGCCGCGGTCGGTCCGTTCGCGGGCAAGGCCATCGACCGCTGGGGCGGACGGCCGGTGCTCACAGGGACCAGCCTGCTGTTCGCACTGGGGCTGGCCACGCTGTCGCAGGCCGCGAGCCTGGCCGGCCTGTTGCTGGGCTGGCTGCTGATGGGGGTGGCCATGGGCGCGGGCCTCTACGAGGGTGCGTTCGCCGCGCTGGTGCGCCTGCGTGGCCCGCAGGCGCGCGCCTCCATCACCGGCATCACGCTCATCGCGGGACTGGCCAGTACCGTGGGCTGGCCATTGAGTGGTTGGTGGGAGGCCGAATTCGGCTGGCGCGGCGCCTGCCTGGCATGGGCCGCGCTGCACCTGCTGCTGGGCCTGCCGCTGAATCTCTCGATCCCGCGCGCGCCGGTGGTGCTGCCGCAGGCAGTTCCTCCGCTACCAACGGCCTCAGACGCCACCAGCGCCGCACCCGCGAAGCAGCCACCGCGTCACGCCGCCTGGGTACTGGCCTATGTGTTTGCGGCCACCTGGTTCGTCTCCACCGCCATGGCCGCGCACCTGCCACAACTGCTGGTGGCCAGCGGCGCCACGCTGGCGGGCGCGGTCGCCATCGGCGCCCTCGTGGGGCCGGCGCAGGTCGCCGGGCGCCTGCTGGAGTTCGGCCTGCTGCGCCATCTGCATCCGCTGCTGGCGGCACGGGCAGCCACCCTGGGGCACCCGCTGGGCGTGGCCTGCTGGATGCTGTTCGGCCCCGTGGCGGGTCCCGTCTTTGCCATCCTGCACGGCGCGGGCAACGGCATCCTCACCATTGCCAAGGGCACGCTGCCGCTGGCGCTGTTCGGGCCGCAGGGCTACGGCCGGCGGCAGGGCCTGATCGTGGCCCCCTCGCGCGTGGCGCAGGCCTTCGCGCCGCTGGTCTTCGGCGCCTGCATCGAGCGCTGGGGCGCGGGCGCCCTGTGGCTCTCCAGCGCCCTGGGGCTGAGCGCGGTCGCGGCGCTGATGTGGTTGCGCACCGATCAGGCCTGAGTCGGCGGCGGCCAGTCCAGCAGCTCGGCCAGGCGCCAGACCACCCAGGTGGACTCTGCCTCGCTGACCACGGCCGGCGGCGCCTGCAGGCCCTGCAGGCAGCGCTCCAGCACGTCGGCTTCGGTGATGCCCAGGCTGAACACCATGTTGCGGGCGGTCTCGGTCAGCATCTGCGCCATGTCCTCGCACAGTTCATAGCGCGCGCCCAACTCGGCGCGCGGCAGGCTGGCTTTCTGCCGCCCGGGTGCCAGGTACAAGGCCACGAAGGACGGCGGGATTTCGATCTGCGGTTCATCGCTCATGCCGCACTGTAGCGCCCCATTCACCCCACACATCCACGGTTTGGCCCGGACGGGTTCGGGCTAACATCGCAGCCAGCCGGCTCTTCATCTTTGGAACCGCCATGAGAAAACAGGGAACCGTGGTGCGCTGGGACCGCGAGCGTGCGTTTGGCTTCATCCGCAGCCCGCAGACGGCCGCCGAGATTTTTTTCCACACCCGGGACTTCAGCGGCCACAACCCGCCCGCCGAAGGCATGGAGGTGAGCTTCGAGGAGATCCACGTCGGTGGCAAAGGGCCGCGTGCGCTCTCGGTCGAACCGGTGCGCAATGCGTTCGCCTCGGACCTTCAGAGCCAGGTGCCGCCGCCACCGCCCGAGGCCGAGATACTGCCCCGCAGCCGGCCTGCGCAGCGCTCGCGCACCGCACGCGAGAAACGGCGTGAGCAGATGCCACTGTGGACCGGCGTCGGCCTGATCGCCTTCTGGCTGCTGCTGTGGCTGGTCGGCATTGGCCTCGGGCGCTTTCCCTGGGTCATCCTCACCGGCGTGTTCATCCTGAACGCGGTCACCTTCTACGTGTACTGGCGCGACAAGCACGCGGCCATCCAGGAAGCACCGCGCATCCGCGAGGACCGTCTGCACATGCTGGCGCTGGCGGGTGGCTGGCCCGGTGCCTGGTTCGCCCAGCAGATCCTGCGGCACAAGACCCGCAAGATGCCTTTTCAGCTGGTCTACTGGGTCACGGTGGCGCTGAACTTCGCCGCCTTGCTGGCCTGGCTGTTCTGGCCAGCGTTCATGGGCAGCCCGCCGCCGGCCTGACCTGGGGTTCGGTGCTCAGCGCGGCTTGCGCTTGCCGCCTCCCACGGGCGAGCCTGGCCGGGTGCCACCGCCCGTGGCGCGCGGCGGCAGTCCGGTGTGCTGCGTCAGCATGCGACCCTTCGGCGGGGTGCTGTTCTTGCGCCGCGCGCTCTGGTAGCCCCCGTCGGAGAGGGGCTGGAACGTGGGGATGAGGTGGTGCTTGCCGTTGCCGATGAGATCGGCGCGGCCCATGGCCTTGAGCGCTTCGCGCAGCAGCGGCCAGTTGTTCGGGTCGTGGTAGCGCAGGAAGGCCTTGTGCAGGCGGCGGCGCTTCTCGCCGCGCACGATGTCCACCTTCTCGCCGCGCTCGTCGCGGTGGATGCCACGCAGCGGGTTCAGGCCCGAGTGGTACATGGCCGTGGCCGTGGCCATGGGGCTGGGGTAGAAGGTCTGCACCTGGTCGGCGCGAAAGCCGTTCTTCTTCAGCCACAGCGCCAGATTCATCATGTCTTCGTCGCTGGTGCCGGGGTGCGCCGCAATGAAATAAGGAATCAGGTACTGCTTCTTGCCCGCTTCCTCGCTGTACTTCTCGAACATCTGGCGGAAGCGCTCGTAGCTGCCCATGCCGGGCTTCATCATCTTGGTCAGAGGACCGTTCTCGGTGTGCTCGGGTGCGATCTTGAGGTACCCGCCCACGTGGTGCTGCACCAGTTCCTTCACGTACTCCGGGCTCTTGACGGCCAGGTCGTAGCGCAGGCCGGAACCGATCAGCACCTTCTTGATGCCGCGCAGTTCGCGGGCACGGCGGTAGATGCGGACCAGCGGTCCATGGTCGGTGTGCAGGTTGGCGCAGATGCCTGGGTACACACAGCTGGGCTTGCGGCAGGCGGCCTCGATCTCGGGCGACTTGCAGCCCAGGCGGTACATGTTGGCCGTGGGCCCGCCCAGGTCGGAGACCACGCCGGTGAAGCCCTCCACCTTGTCGCGGATGTCCTCGAGTTCCTTGATGATGGATTCCTCGGAGCGGCTCTGGATGATGCGTCCCTCGTGCTCGGTGATGGAGCAGAAGGTGCAGCCGCCAAAGCAGCCGCGCATGATGTTCACGCTGAAGCGGATCATCTCCCAGGCAGGGATCTTGGTCGCACCATCATGGCGGCCGTGTTCGTCCGCGTACGCGGGATGCGGGCTGCGCGCGTACGGCAGGTCGAACACATGGTCCATCTCGGCCGTGGTCAGCGGAATCGGGGGCGGATTGATCCACACGTCGCGCGCGGTGGCGCCCTCCCCATGCGCCTGCACCAGCGCGCGCGCGTTGCCGGGATTGGTCTCCAGGTGCAGCACGCGGTTGGCGTGGGCGTAGAGCACCGGGTCGCTCTTCACCTGTTCGTAGCTGGGCAGGCGGATCACCGTGCGCTCACGCGGTGGCACCTTGAGCCGGCCCCTGCCCTGCACTGCGGGGTTGGGCACGAACTTCAGCGGCTGGATCGCGGCCCCCATGCCGGTTCGGGCCGGGTCCGTCGAAGACCCCGCCGCGCCAACGTCAAGCCCGCCAACGGCGGTCTCCTCTTTCGAGCATGAGGCGCCTTGCGATTGCGCCTGCTCGCTCGTCGTCAGGTAAGGGTTGACGTGCTGCTCCACGCGGCCGGGCGTGTCCACCTCGGTGGAGTCGATTTCCACCCAGTCCGCTGCCGTCGGATCGCCGGGTCGGCGCACGAAGGCGGTGCCGCGCACATCGGTGATCTGCTCCACGGGCTCGCGCGCGGCCAGGCGGTGCGCCACCTCGACCAGCGCACGCTCGGCATTGCCATAGAGCAGGATGTCGCATTTGCTGTCCACGACGATGGAGCGGCGCACCTTGTCGCTCCAGTAGTCGTAATGGGCAATGCGGCGCAGGCTGCCTTCGATGCCGCCCAGCACGATGGGCACATCCTTGTATGCCTCCCGGCAGCGCTGGCTGTAGACGATGGCGGCTCGATCGGGCCGCTTGCCGCCCACGTCGCCCGGCGTATAGGCGTCGTCGCTGCGGATCTTGCGATCGGCCGTGTAGCGGTTGATCATGGAGTCCATGTTGCCGGCCGTCACACCCCAGAACAGGTTGGGCCGGCCCAGCGCACGGAAGGCCTCGGCGCTGGTCCAGTCCGGCTGGGCGATGATGCCGACGCGGAACCCCTGCGCTTCCAGCACACGCCCGATCACCGCCATGCCGAAGCTGGGGTGGTCCACATAGGCGTCGCCCGTCACCAGGATGATGTCGCAGCTGTCCCAGCCAAGCTGCTCCATTTCCGCCCGGCTCATGGGCAGAAACGGCGCCACGCCAAAGCGCCGGGCCCAGTAGGGCCGGTAGCTGGTGATGGGCTTGGCGGCGCGCGCGAAGAAGGAGACGTCGATGGGGGCGTTCATGGGGAGGGCGCGGACCCGGCGCCCGGGCGGCTGCAAAACCGACGATTTTACCGGGGTACCCCGCCTTTGCGCACCCAAAGGCCTTGACGCCAGCGCCGCTTCAGTCGCCAGCCTCCCTGCGCTGGGCGTGTTCGATCAGGCGGTCAAAAAATGTTTCGAGCTGTCTCTGCTCACTGTCGGACAGGCAGCCAAAAATGTCGGCGTTGCGCCGTTCGATGAGTTTCATCACACGCCGCCAGAGCAGCTTGCCGCTGCGCGTGGGCGTGAGCACCACGCCGCGCGCGTCGACGTCGCTGGCGGACTTGAGCACCAGGCCGCGCTCCACCAGCATCTGCGCCGCCCGGCTGGCCTGGGCCTTGTCCAGGTTGGCACGGGCAGCTAGGTCGTTGACGGACAGCGGCGCGAACTGGCCGATGGCCGCCAGGCAGCGCGCCTCGCCCACGCCCAGCCCGAGTTCACCGGCGTAGGCGTCGATGCTGTGCCGGTCGGTCAGTTTGTTCAGCTTGTGCAGGCGGTAGGTGAGGAAGTCCTGCAGCAGCGGCAGGTCGGCGCTCATCGTTCGCCCAGCCCGCAACGGGTCTGCGCGTCCGCGATCAGCGGCAGCACCCCATCGGCCCGGTCCTGGCGGGTAATGAGCGACAGGCACAGCATGGAAAGGAACAGCGGCGCCTGCGCCTCACCCACGCGGGTGAGCGCCTCGCAGACGGCGCTGTAGCACTGGTCGAGATCGGCATCGGTCATGCGAACACTCCCTTGTCTTGCAAAGCAGCGCGCAGCGGCGCCGCATCCAGGCCTTGCCACCGGCCCATCACATAGCCATCCGGCCGCACCAGCACCCAGGCGGTCGCATCGGCACGGGACAAGCCGTAGCGCTGCCAGGCCTGCCCTTGCGCATCCACAGCCGGCGTGATGGCGATCAGATCCAGATCCGGACGCGGCGGCGCGAGCGCAGCCGCATCGCCAAAGGCCAGGACCACGAAACGCTGCCCAAAGCGGCTGCTCAGGTGAAACGCGCCCTGCGGCCCCTGAAGCAACGCCTCGGGCGCTGGTGCGCCCGGCGCGGCCTGGTCGTTCGTCCAGGCCGACGCTTCGGCCACGTTCAAGGGTGAGCCTTCGTAGCGGATGGCAGAGGACTGGCGCGGATTGATGAGCGGGCGCACGCCGGGGTCATCCACCGCGAGACGCAGCGTGGCCTCGCGCAGGAGGCGGTAGGCGAAATTGGGCGGTGCCATGAACTCGGTGCTCTTGGCACCGTAGGCAATGTTCTCGTGCGTGGCGTGCACGCGCTCGACCGAGTAAGAGTCCAGCAAGGCATCCGGCGCCCGGCCCTGGATCACGCGCGCCAGCTTCCAGGCCAGGTTGCCCGCATCGTCCAGGCCGGAGTTCAGGCCTCGCACGCCAAAGATGGGCACGAGGTGGGCCGCGTCCCCGGCGAAGAACACACGGCCGTGGCGGTAGTCCGGCAGCGTCAGGCATTTGGCGTTGTAGATCGAGATCCACAAGGGCTTCCAGGGCTCTTCCTCGCCGATCATGCGGAGGTGGCTCTGCACCCGTGGCAGCACGTTTTCCGGCTTGACCGCCTCCTCGGGATCTTCGTCGTCGCGGATCTGGTAGTCGATGCGCCAGACATCGTCGGGCTGGCGGTGCATCAGGATGGTGGAGCCGGGGTTGGAGGGCGGGTCGAACCAGGCCAGCCGCTCCACCGCGCGCCGCGTCTTCTGCTCGATGTCCACGATCACGTACCGCCCCTCGTACTGCATGCCTTCGAGCTGCAGGCCCAGCTGTTCGCGCACCGTGCTGCGTCCACCGTCGCACGCCACCAGCCAGTCCGCTCGAACCGTGCGCTCCCCATCGGGCGTCTGCACAACCACCGTCACACCCTGCGCGTTCTGCCGGACTGCGCTCACGCGGCTGCGCCAGTTCACCTGGGCCAGACCGCCCTGGGCCTGCGCGGCCTGGTGGGCATATTCCTCCACGTAGAACTGCTGGATGTTGACCATGGGCGCAAAGCGCTGCGTGGGCTCGCTGGGCATCTGGAAGTGCAGCACTTCGGTGTCGCGCCAATGGCTGCGGCCGCCCACCCAGCTCAGGCCCTTGTCCACCAGCGGCTGGTCCGCGCCCACCCAGCCGAGGATCTCCTGTGAACGCCGCGACATGCAGATGGCGCGGCTGCCGGAGCAATAGCCTTCGTCGGCCTCGATCACCAGATTGGCAATACCGTAGCGAGACAGAAGTGCCGACATCGTGAGGCCCACCGGGCCGCCCCCTGCGATGAGCACGGGAACTGCGTCTGGCAATGGTGCGTTGTTCATGGCTTTTTGCATTTGATTGTGCGCGCAACTATATACGCCAATTGTTGTGCACGCAACTATTTCGACGAACCCACGGAGACGGCACCTGTCGCCTTGGCGGCGCGTTGTGCCAGATCGCATCCCTATCATCGAAATCACACAAGGAGACGCCACATGCCCAGCTTCAGCACCCTGCGCATCGAGCAGGACAGCACCCACCCCCGCATCGCTCGCCTGCTGCTCAACCGACCCGAACGCCTCAACGCCATCAACGACGAAACCCCGCGCGAACTGCGCGCCGCGGTGGAATGGGCCAACGCCCAGGACGAGGTGCACGTGATCGTGGTCGAAGGCGCGGGCAAAGGCTTCTGCGGCGGCTACGACCTCTCGCAGTTCGGGCAGGGTGAGATCGACCACCCCTGCCAACAGGAGCGCAAACCCTGGGACCCGATGGTCGACTACGCCTTCATGAAGCGCAACACCGAGGACTTCATGGCCTTGTGGCGCAGCCCCAAGCCCACCATCGCCAAGGTGCATGGTGCGGCGGTGGCCGGCGGCAGCGACATCGCGCTGTGTTGCGACCTCCTGGTGATGGCCGAGGACGCGCGCATTGGCTACATGCCCACACGGGTCTGGGGCTGCCCCACCACCGCCATGTGGACCTTCCGCCTGGGACCGACGCGCGCCAAGCAACTGATGTTCACGGGCGACGTGATCGACGGCCGAACCGCCGCCGAATGGGGGCTGGCCAATGAGGCCGTGCCCATCGACCAATTGGAGAGCACCACCCTGCGGCTGGCGCAGCGCATCGCCGGCGTGCCACGCTCGCACCTGGCCATGCACAAGATGGTGGTCAACCAGGTGCTGCTCACCATGGGCCTGGAGCAGACGCAGACCATGGCCACGCTGTTCGATGGCATCACGCGCCACAACCCCGAAGGGCTCTGGTTCCGGCGCCATGCGCAGGAAGCGGGTTTCAAGGACGCGGTGCAATGGCGCGACAGCGGCCGCGCCATTCCCGAGGGCGACGAGGCGCGGGCCCTGGTGCGCGAGATGGAGGCCCGCAAGCGCAACGCCTCGGAAAAATGAAACCGCATGTACGGTTCATCTCGTAACCCCTCTTACGGGACGGACCTGAATGTAAGGAGCCCGGCGCTTAGCATGACCGCTTCATTCACCATAAGAGAAGGAGCTGGCATGGCACTGCACTTTGGCAAGCGCGATATCGATCAACCCAAGACCCTGGGCTCAGGCATGGCCACGCCTCGCTATGGCCAGAGCGGCAGCAGCCAGTCCACGGCACAGCAGACCGCAGCCAGCGCGGCGGCCACACAGCCCGAGGTGGACCTCAGCCTGCCGGATGCAGGCACCCCCGCCAGCGCAGGCACGACGCCCCCCGAAGGCGGCAGCAAGCTCACGGTCGGTCCCAACATCAAGCTCAAGGGCGTGGAAATCACCGACTGCGACACGCTGGTCGTCGAAGGCCTGGTGGAGGCCACCATGGATTCGCGCGTGATCCAGATCGCCCAGCAGGGTGCGTTCAAAGGCTCAGCGGAAATCGACATCGCGGAGATCCGCGGCACTTTCGACGGCAACCTGACCGTGCGCCAGAAACTGGTGATCCACGCCAGTGGCAAGGTCACGGGCAAGATCCGCTACGGCAAGGTGGTGATCGAGGAAGGCGGCCAGCTCTCCGGTGACATCGAATGCTCCGCCTCCGCCGCCCCGTCGTCATCGGGCAAGTCCGCCAACCAGCACGCGATGGCACTGGCGGCCTGAGGCCGCCGCCACTCTGAACGCCGGCCGCCGCGTGCGGCCGCGCGGCGTTGCCCGGCCCAGACGGCCCCGTTATGCTCTGGGGCATGTACGCCGAATACTTCGGGTTGAAGCAGGACCCGTTTTCCATCGCGCCGGACCCGCGCTACCTCTTCATGAGCGAGCGCCACCGCGAAGCCCTGGCGCACCTGCTCTACGGCATCCGCGGAGGGGGCGGCTTCGTCCTGCTCAGCGGGGAGATCGGCGCTGGCAAAACCACCATCTGTCGCTGTTTTCTGGAGCAGATTCCAGAGCAGTGCCGGGTGGCGTACATCTTCAATCCCAAGCTCACGGTCGGCGATCTGCTCAAGACGATATGCCGCGAGTTTCACGTCGAGGTGCGGCACGAAGGCATCGGGCCTGCGACCATCAAGGACTACCTCGACCCTCTCAACGACTACCTGCTGCAGAGCCATGCACGCGGCGAGCGCAATGTGCTCATCATCGACGAGGCACAGAACCTCACGCCGCATGTGCTGGAACAACTGCGCCTGCTGACCAACCTGGAGACGAGCGAACGCAAGCTCCTGCAAATCATCCTGATCGGGCAGCCCGAGTTGCGCAATGTGCTGGCCCGCCCCGAACTGGAACAGCTCGCGCAGCGCGTGGTGGCCCGTTTCCACCTGGGCACACTCGACGAGGCCGAGACCCGTCAGTACATCCAGCACCGCTTGCAAGTGGCTGGCCTGCGGGGTCCTCTGCCCTTCTCCACGCAGGCGTTGCAGCGCATCCATGAGCTCACGCGCGGCGTACCACGCCGCATCAACCTGCTGTGCGACCGCGCCCTGCTGGGCGCCTATGCCACCCACCAGGCCCGCGTGGAACGCGCCGTGGTCGACAAGGCCGCGCAGGAGGTGTTCGAGACCGATGCGCCAGCATCCCCCCAACGGCGGCGGCGCGCAGCGGCGCAGGCCAAGGCGCGCGCGACGTCATTGGGCATGTTGGGTGCCGGGCTGCTGGCCGGCGCGGTCCTGGCTGGCGCGGCCTTCTGGCTCTGGCAGCGCAACACGCCACGCCCGGTCGCCGCGCAACCCGCGGCCGAACGCCCGACCGCGGCTGTGCCTGCGGCCGTGACGCCTGCCGCGCCCGCCAGTGCCCCCGTGGCCACGGCCTCGTCGACCGAGGCACCGCCTCCCGTCGATGGCGCGGCCGCAAGTCCTCCGCCACCCGGCCCGCCACCGTTGGGCGCACTGCACGCAAACGAAAACGCCGCCTGGCGCGAGCTGGGCCCGCTGTGGGGACAGGCACTGGAAGGTGAATCGCCCTGCGCCAGCGCGCAGCGCGAGGGCCTGCAGTGCTACCGCACCGACCGCATGACCTTGCACGGCATGCGCCAGCTTGATCGCCCCGGCATCCTCACGCTGCGCCTGCCCGGCCAGGGCAGCGGCCTGGTGCTGGTGACCGCGCTCAACGGCGAGACAGCCACCCTGCAGTCGCGTGGCGAGCGCTGGCTGATGCCGCTCAGCGCACTGGCCGACATCTGGCGCGGCGACTTCGCCACCCTCTGGCGCACGCCGCCCGGCCAGACCGGCCGGCTGGTGGATGGCCGCAGCGGCGCGGCCGGCGATTGGCTGGGCAGCCGCATCGCCGGCCTGCAGGCCATCGGCAAGGTGCCCGCCACCGCCAACAACCTCACCGCCCGCATCCAGGCCTTCCAGCGCGCCAACGGCATCGATGCCGCCGGGCTGGCCGGCCCCATCACCTTCATGCAGGTGAACCTGGCCAGCGGGGTGGACGAGCCTCGCCTGTCCCATCCCGGCTCTTGAGTTACCGACCCGCGACCATGTCCTACATCCTCGACGCCCTGCAGCGAGCCGACGCCGAACGTGAACGCGGCCACGTACCGGGTCTGCACAGCCAGGTCGCACCTCCACCGGTCGACGAAGCCCCCGCGCCCCGGCGTGCGCGAAGCCATCCCAAGGTACCTGCCCGGCTCGCAGCCGGCCTTCTGCTCTTGTTGCTGCTGGCGCTCGTGCTGGTGCTGCTGACCTCGGGATGGTGGCAGCAGCCACCGCCGCCCGCCTCGCCCCAGGCCGCGCCACCTGTCGCCACAGCGCCCGCCCCCAAGCCAGCCCCAGCCGCGCCCATCGCGACGGCCCCGGCCACCACACCCTCGGAGCCGGTGCAACCCATCCTTGCACCACCCGCATCCCCGCCCGCGGCAGCGCCCCCACCCAAAGCCGCGGCGAAAACGCCCGCACCTGCCAGCACCTCGACCACGGCAACGGCAGCAGCGACTGCGGCCGCGCCAGCGCCAGCGGCCTCGGCACCGATGTCGACGGCAGCCAAACAGCCACCGTCCGCCACCGCACCAGGTGACGCCGCGCCGGTACCCGGCTTCGGACAACTCTCTGCCGAAGCGCGCGCCCAGTTGCCCGCGGTCAACGTCAGCGGCGTCACCTACTCCAAGGACGCGGCCATCCGCATGCTCATCGTCAACGGCAAAGTCGTACAGGAAGGCCAGGAGATCGCACCCGGCCTCAGCCTGGAGACCATCGGCCCGCGCAGCGCGGTGTTGAACCACCGGGGCATGCGGTATTCCATCGGGTACTGAAGGTGGCTCCCCCCGCGCGCCTTCGGCGCTCCCCCCTCTCTGGCGCGCCTTCGGCGCTGGGAGGGGGGCGGCGGCTCGGGCCGGCGGAGCCGGACCCTTGTCGCCTCTGGGGCGTGAGCTTCGGTCGGGGCTTGGCCTTTGCCTCGCCCGTTCCCTTTCGTTTTGGAGGACCCAGTGAACGTTGATCCGGTGGATCCTGTCCTGCATGTGCGTGGCCTGCGGTTCGGTTGGCCGGGGCGGGCTTTGTTCGAGGGGCTGTCTTTCGATGTGCCGCCCGGGGTCAGCCTGGTGCAGGGTGACGAGGGCAGTGGCAAAAGCACTTTGCTGGCGTTGATCGCGGGTGCGCTTCAGCCGTCTGCGGGCGTGCTGGAGGTGGAGGGGATTCGCCAGGATGGGCGGCATGCCGACTACCGGCAACGCGTGTTCTGGATCGACCCACAGACCGAGGCGCACGATGCGCTCGCGGCGCGGGCGTATCTGGACAGCCTGGGCCATCACTACCCCGCGTTCAACGCCGATACCTTGCACGAACTGGTCGAGGGCTTTGGCCTGCAGCCTCATCTGGCCAAGCCCATGTACATGTTGTCCACGGGCAGCCGGCGCAAGGTCTGGTTGACGGCGGCCTTTGCGGCGGGTACGCCGCTGACGCTGATCGACCAGCCTTTCGCGGCATTGGACGCGCCCTCCATCCGCTTCCTGCGCGAGTTGCTGCAGGACGCCGCCAGCGACCCCGCGCGGGCCTGGCTGCTGGCGGACTACGAGGCGCCCGAAGGGGTGCCGCTGGCTTTGCGCCTGGCGCTCTGACTCACGCGGCAGCGGCAGGCGTTGCCTGGCTGCTCAACGCCCGCCCAGGCCCATGCCGCGTGAGATCACCTCTTTCATGATCTCGTTGGTGCCGCCGTAGATGCGCTGCACGCGCGCGTCGGCGTAAGCACGCGTGATCGGGTATTCCCACATGTAGCCGTAGCCGCCGTGCAGTTGCAGGCATTCGTCCATCACCTTGCACTGCAGGTCCGAGCACCAGTACTTGGCCATGCTGGCGGTGGCGGTATCGAGCCGGTCTTCGGCAATGAGCTCACAGCACTTGTCCACGAACACCCGCGCGATCTGCACCTCGGTCTGCAGCTCGGCCAACGTGTAGCGCGTGTTCTGAAAGGCCGCCACAGCCTGTCCGAACACCTGGCGCTCCCGGGTGTATTGCACCGTCCAGTCGATCGCCGCCTGCGCGGAGGCCACCGCGCCTACCGCGATCTGCAGGCGCTCCCAGGGCAGTTGCTCCATGAGGCAGATGAAGCCTCGGCCTTCCATGGCAGCGCCCCCCAGCAGGTTCTCCGCTGGCACCATCACGTTGTTGAAAAACAGCTCCGAGGTGTCCTGCGCCTTCATGCCCAGCTTCTTGAGGCGCTTGCCCTTGTCGAAGCCGGGCATGCCGCGCTCCACCAGCAGCAGGCTGGTGCCCTTGGCCCCGGCCGCGGGGTCGGTCTTGGCCACCACGATCACGAGGTCGGCGTGCCAGCCGTTGGTGATGAAGGTCTTGCTGCCGTTGAGCAGGTAGCTGCCGTCGGCCTGGCGGATGGCCGTGCTCTTCACGCCTTGCAGATCGCTGCCCGCACCGGGCTCGCTCATCGCGATCGCGCCCACCATCTCGCCGCTGGCCATCATCGGCAGGTACTTCCGCTTCTGGGCCTCGGTGCCGTAGTGCAGGATGTAGGGCGCCACGATCTCGCTGTGCAAGCCAAAGCCAATGCCGCTGACGCCCGCCCGCGCGATCTCTTCCATCTGCGCCACCGAATAGCGCTTGTCCGCTCCGGCGCCGCCCAGGTCCTCGGGCATGGTCATGCACAGGAAACCATTGCGCCCGGCCTTGCGCCAGACTTCACGGTCCACATAGCCCTGCTCTTCCCATGCCTCATGGTGAGGCGCGATCTCTTTGTCGACGAACCGCCGGAAGCTGTCCCGGAAAGTCTCGTGGTCCTGATTGAAAAGCGTGCGTTCGATCATGGAGGTGTCACCTTTCAGACTGGCTCAGCGGAATTTGACAAAGCATCTGCTTGGCAAAAGTCTATACTGGCCCGCGCCAAACGCATTCTCCCTGGAGACACCATGAGCGAAGCCTTCATCTACGACGCCGTGCGCACGCCACGCGGCAAGGGCAAGAAAGACGGCAGCCTGCACGAGGTCAAGCCGGTCGACCTGCTCGCCGGGGTGCTCACCCATCTGCAGCAGCGCAATGGTTTCGACACCGCAGCGGTGGACGATGTGGTCATGGGCGTGGTCTCTCCGGTCGGCGAGCAGGGTTCGGTGATCGCCAAGGTGGCGGCGCTCAAGGCAGGCTGGGATTGGCGCTGCGCGGGCGTGCAGCTCAACCGCTTCTGCGCCTCCGGCCTGGAAGCGGTGAACATGGCGGCCATGAAGGTGCGCAGCGGCTGGGAGGACCTCGTGGTGGCCGGCGGCGTGGAGAGCATGAGCCGCGTGCCCATCGGCTCGGACGGCGGCGCCTGGGCGCAGGACCCGCAGACCAACAGCCAGACGCTGTTCGTGCCGCAGGGCATTGGCGCAGACCTGATAGCCACCCTCGAAGGCTTTGGCCGCGAGGACGTCGACCGCTATGCGCTGGAGTCCCAGAAGCGCGCGGCCGCGGCGCGGGCGGCGGGGTACTTCAAAGGCTCGGTGGTCCCCGTCACCGACTGGCTGGGCCAGACCATCCTGGAGGAAGACGAGTTCATCAAGCCGCAGACCACGCTGGAAGGCCTGGGTTCGCTCAAACCCGCCTTCGAGCAGCTCGGCGGCATGGGCTTTGACGCCGTCGCGATGCAGCGCTACCCGCAGGTCGAGACCATCCACCATGTGCACCACGCGGGCAATTCCTCGGGCATCGTGGACGGTGCCGCCGCGATGCTGATCGGCAGCGAGGCCGCGGGCCACGCGCACGGCCTCACGCCGCGTGCGCGCATCGTCTCGGCTGCCCTCAGCGGCGCCGACCCCACCATCATGCTCACCGGCCCGATGCCGGCCACGCGCAAGGCCCTGGAGAAGGCCGGTCTCGCCATCCACCAGATCGATCTGTTCGAGGTCAACGAAGCCTTCGCCGCCGTGCCCATGAAGTTCATGCGCGAGATGGGCGTGCCGCACGAGAAGGTCAACGTCAATGGCGGTGCCATTGCCATGGGCCATCCGCTGGGCGCCACCGGCGCAATGATCCTCGGCACGCTGGTGGACGAACTGCACCGCAGGCAGTTGCGCTATGGCCTGGCCACGCTCTGCGTGGGTGGCGGCATGGGCATCGCGACGATCGTTGAACGCGTCTGAGCCGGTCGAAGCCCACGCGCGATGCACTGCCCTACCCTTCGATCCTTCGGCAGGCCCAGGGCGGGCCGCGCTCGGGGCACACGGTGACCTCCAGGACAGGAATCCAAGCCACATGAAAACCATCCGCTACGAACTCGCCGACGGCATCGCCACCCTCACCTTCGACGAGCCCGACTCCCCCGTCAACACCATGTGCGCGGACTGGCAGTCCGACCTCACCGAAGCCACCGCCCAGGTGATGCGGGACTGCGCCGACATCAAAGGCATCGTTCTGGCATCGGCCAAGTCCACCTTCTTCGCGGGCGCGGACCTCAAGGGCACCATGCGCCTGAAGGCCACCGACGTGCACCGCGTGTTCGCCGAGATCGAACAGACCAAGAAGAACTTCCGCACCCTGGAGACCCTGGGCGTGCCGGTGGTGAGCTGCATCAACGGCGCGGCCCTGGGGGGCGGCTGGGAGGTGGCGCTGGTGGGCCACTACCGCGTCTCGGTGGACAACCCCAAGATCCAGCTTGGCTTGCCGGAAATCACGCTCGGGCTCATTCCGGGCGCCACCGGCATCACCAAGATGACGCGCCTGCTCGGCATCATGGGCGCGCAGCCCTACCTGCTGGAAGGCAAGCTGTTCCATCCGCGCGAGGCCCTGGAGCTGGGCCTGGTGCATGAGCTGGTGTCGGCGGAGGGCGACGTGCAAGGCGCGCTGCGCGCCGCCGCGCTGGCCTGGATCGCGGCCAACCCCAGACCACGCCACCCCTGGGACCAGAAAGACTACCGCATGCCCGGCGGCACGCCGTCCAGCCCCAAGATCGCCGGCATGCTGGCCGTCGCACCCGCGATGCTCAAGCAGAAGACACGCGGTCTCTATCCTGCGCCGGAGGCGGCCCTGGCGGCCATGGTCGAAGGCGCGCTGGTGGACTACGACACCGCGCTGCGCATCGAAAGCCGGTACCTGGCGGGTCTCATCGTCAGTCCCGTGGCGAAGAACATGATCAACACGTTCTTCTTCAACATGAACGCCATCCGCAGCGGCCACTCCCGACCCAAGGGCATACAGCGCTATGTGCCCAAGCGCGTGGGCGTGCTGGGCGCCGGCATGATGGGCGCGGGCATCGCCTATGTGCAAGCCAGCCGCGGCATCAGCACCGTGCTGGAGGACGTGAGCCTGGAGAACGCGCAGCGCGGCAAGGCGTACAGCCTGAAGATCACCGACCCGCGCGTCGAAAAGGGCCAGATGACTCCGGTCGAGCAGAAGGTCCTGCTCGACCGCATCACCGCCACCGAGTTTGCCGCCGACCTCAAGGGCTGCGACCTGATCATCGAGGCCGTGTTCGAGAACCGCGAACTCAAGGCCACCGTCACCCGGGAAGCGGAACCCATGCTGGCGCCCGGCGGCTTCTTCGCCAGCAACACCTCCACCCTGCCCATCTCGGGCCTCGCCCAAGCCAGCGCCCGTCCGCAGCGCTTCGTCGGCATCCATTTCTTCAGCCCTGTGGAGAAGATGAAGCTGGTGGAGATCATCCGCGGCAAGCAGACCGACGACGAGACCATCGCCCGCGCCTACGACTACGTGATGGCACTGGGCAAGCTGCCGATCGTGGTGAACGACTCGCGCGGCTTCTACACCAGCCGCACCTTCGGCACCTACGTCATGGAGGGCGCGGCCATGCTGTGGGAGGGCATCCCCGCGCCGGTGATCGAAAACGCCGCGCTGCAGATCGGCATGCCCGTGGGGCCTCTGGCGGTGCTCGACGAGACCGCGCTCTCGCTCTCGGTGCACGTGCTGGAGCAGACCCGCGCGGACTTCCTGCGCGAGGGCAAGACCTACGAAGCCTCGCCCGGAGAAATCCTGGTCGAACGCATGGTCAAGGAGTTCCGCCGTCCCGGACGCGCTGGGGGTGGCGGCTTCTACGACTACCCCGCCGGCGGCCGCAAACGCCTGTGGCCCGAACTCAAGGCGCGCTTCGAGAAACCCAGGCTGGCCTGGGACCTTCAGGACGTCAAGGACCGACTGCTCTACCGCCAGTCGGTGGAGACGGCGCGCTGCTTCGCCGAGGGCGTGCTCACGAGCGTGCACGACGCCAACGTGGGCTCCATCTTCGGCATCGGCTTCCCGGCCTGGACAGGGGGGGCCATGCAGTTCATCTATGGCACCGGCATCGACGCCTTCGAGCAGCGCTGCGCCAGCCTTGCGGCCACCTATGGCAAGGGTTTCGTGCTGAGCCAGGCCGACAAGGACGCCATCCGCATGCACCAGCCGGTGTGGTGAGGCCGGCCCCCGCGCTGCCGCGCGGTTCTCCCCTCTGGCGTGCCCGTAGCGCTGGGATAGGAGCGCCATTCTCTTTTTGCAATCACATCTTCAACTCACCATGAAACGACTCGACGGAAAGGTCTCTCTCATCACCGGCGCCGCGCAGGGCATCGGGCTGGCCACGGCACTGAAGTTCGCGCAGGAAGGGGCCACCGTGGTGGTCTGCGACGTGAAGCAGGCCGGGGTGGATGCGGCGGTGGCGCAGTGCCAGGCGCTGGGTGCGCAGGCGCTGGGCTTCGTGATGGACGTGACGCAGCGGCCCATGGTGGACGCGGTGGTGGCACAGGTGCTGGAACGTCTGGGGCGCATCGACGTGCTGGTGAACAACGCCGGCATCACGCAGGACGCGCGGCTGCAGAAGATGACGCTGGAGCAGTTCGACCGCGTGATCGACGTCAACCTGCGCGGCGTCTTCCATTGCGCGCAAGCCGTGGCCGACCACATGACGTCGCGCGGCAGCGGCGTGATTCTCAACGCTTCTTCGGTGGTCGGCATCTACGGCAACTTCGGCCAGACCAACTACGCCGCCAGCAAGTTCGGCGTGATCGGTTTCACCAAGACCTGGAGCCGCGAGCTCGGGCCCAAAGGCGTGCGGGTCAATGCGGTGGCGCCGGGCTTCATCACCACCCCCATCCTCTCCACCATCCCGGACAAGGTGATCGCCGAAATGGAACACCGCGTGCCCTTGCGCCGCCTGGGCCGGCCCGAGGAGATCGCCAACGTCTATGCCTTTCTGGCGAGCGACGAGGCCAGCTACGTCAACGGTGCGGTCATCGAGGTGTCGGGTGGGATGAGCGTCTGAAGCCCGCATCCATATGACTTGGTCCTGATTTTTAGTTGCCAAAGTCAAATATATAGGCACAATCCGGGGCATGACGCCCCCCACCCCGCTGCCCGAAGTGAACCCTCTGCAGGTGCGCGCCCTGCGTGCCTTCAACCGCTTCTACACCCAGCGCACCGGCCTGCTGGACCCGTACCTGGGCAGCGACTTCTCACTGACCGACGTGCGGGTGTTGTACGAACTGGCCCACCACGCGCCCTGCACGGCCAGCGAACTCACGCGCCGCCTCTCTCTGGACGCCGGCTACCTCAGCCGCATCCTGCGCCGCTTCGGCACGGCCGGCTGGGTGTCGCGCGAGCGTTCGCAGGCCGATGCGCGCCAGATCGCCCTGGCGCTCACGCCGGCCGGGCGGGCGGTGTTCGAACCGCTGCAGCAGCGCTCGCGGGAGGAAGCCGCCCGCCTGCTGCAGCCGCTGGCAGAGCACGAGCGGCATGCCCTCGTGGCGGCGCTGGAACGCGCACAGGCGCTGCTGGACCCCGGCGCGCGCGGCATCTCCCGCACAGCCGTGCTGCGCGACCCGCGCCCGGGCGACATGGGTTGGGTGGTGCAGCAGCACGGCGAGATCTATGCCCGCGAATACGGCTGGAACAGCGAGTTCGAGGCCCTGGTGGCAGAAATCGTGGCCGGCATGATCCGGGCGCACGACCCGGCCTGGGAGCGCGGCTGGATCGCCGAACTCGACGGCGAGCGCGTGGGCTCGGTCTTCGTGGTGCGCAAGAGCGAGACCGAGGCGCAACTGCGCCTGCTCATACTGAGCCCCGCCGCGCGTGGCCTGGGCCTGGGCGCGCGCCTGACGGACGAATGCCTGGCCTTCGCCCGCGCCAAGGGCTACCGCAAGATGGTGCTCTGGACCAACGCCAACCTGCTGGCCGCGCGCGCCATCTACGCCCGGCGCGGCTTCCAGCTCGTGCACAGCGAGGCCTACCACGGCTACGGCCACGACCTCGTCGGCGAGAACTGGGAGCTGACCCTGTGAACGGCGGCGGATAATCGCGGCCATGCCCGCCACCGAACCCGAAGAACCACTCCAGCACCCCCGGTCCAAGACCGACCTCTTTCTCTCTTTCACCTGGCTGGCCCTGCAAGGCTTTGGTGGCGTGCTCGCGGTGGTGCAGCGCGAACTGGTGGAGAAAAAACGCTGGATGACGCGCGAACAGTTCGTGGAAGACTGGGCCGTCGCGCAGATCATGCCCGGCCCCAACGTGGTCAACCTCTCCATGATGATCGGCGGCCGCTACTTCGGCCTGCCCGGCGCGCTGGCCGCTCTGGGCGGCATGCTCGCCGCGCCGATGGCGGTGGTCTTGCTGATGGCGGTGCTCTACGGCAGCGTGGCCGACAGCGCGGTGGCGCAGAACGCGCTGCGCGGCATGGGTGCCGTGGCCGCGGGGCTGATCACCGCCACCGGCATCAAGCTCATCGCCGCACTGGACCGCAACGCCATGGGCCTGCCGGTGTGCGTAGGCCTGGCCGTACTCACCTTCATCGCCATCGCCCTGCTGCGCTGGCCGCTGCTTTGGGTGCTGCTGGGCATAGGTGGCGGCGCCTGCCTCTGGGCCTACCGCGTACTGGGCCAGTTGGACGCGCGGCGCGCAAGCGAGTGACCCATGATGGCACCCACTGCTGCAAACTGGCTCGAACTCTTCACCCACTTCGCCTCGCTTTCCCTGCTGGCGGTGGGCGGCGCCATCACCACCGCGCCGGACATGCACCGCTACCTCGTCTACCAGAACGGCTGGCTCAGCGAATCGCAGTTCACCTCATCGATCGCGCTTTCGCAGGCCGCCCCAGGGCCCAACGTCCTGTTCGTGGCCCTGCTGGGCTGGAACGTGGGCCTCAACGCGGGCGGAGGGCCTGCGGCCGGCTGGAGTGCCTGGGCACTGGCCCTGTTCGGCGTGCTGGTCACCATGGTGGCCATCCTGCTGCCCTCTTCGGTGCTGACCTACACCGCCACACGCTGGGCGCACCGCAACCGCGAGCTGCGCGCGGTGCGCGCCTTCAAGACGGGCATGGCACCCATCGTGATCGCCCTGTTGATCGCCACCGGCTGGCTGCTCACCGGTTCGCACGAACACCCTGCGCGCGACTGGCCCTTGTGGATGGTCACGGTCTGCGCCACGCTGCTGGTGTGGCGCACGCGCATCCACCTGCTGTGGATGATCGGCGCGGGCGCGCTGCTGGGGGCGCTGGGCTGGGTCTGAGGTCGCCTGAGCACAGGTTCACCACCACCACCCCCTGCGCCACACCGGTGGGCAGGGTACGCAGCGCTCAGGCCAGCAGCCACGGCAGGCACACTGCAGCGGGTTCCCGCAGGCAGGCCTGGGCCACCGCGTCCAGGGGTGTCGCGGCGGGGTTGACGATGACCACGCGCGCGCCTTGCTGATGCGCCGTGAACGCCAGCCCTGCGGCCGGATAGACCTCGCCCGAGGTGCCCACCACCAGCATCAGGTCGCAGCGTCGCGCCGCCTGTTCGGCCGCATCGAGCTCGGCCTGAGGCAGGTGCTCACCGAACCACACCACCGCCGGCCGGCGCAGGTTGCCACAGGTGCCGCAGTGTGGTGGATGCCCCGCGACAGCGGTTTCGGGACGGCAGCAGGCCCGCGGCGCATCGAGCCAGCGGTCCTCTGTGAGGCTGCCATGCAAGGCCAGCGTCCCGCTGAGGCCGGCACGCTGGTGCAGGCCGTCAACGTTCTGGGTGATGAGCGTCAGGCGCCCGGGATGGCGCGCTGCGAAGCCGGCCAGCGCATGGTGGCCGGCGTTTGGCTCCACTGCGGCGACCATCTCGCGCCGGTGCTGGTACCAGTCCCACACCCGCTGCGGGTGGGCACGGAAGGCGGCCTCCGTGGCCAGTTGCTGCGGATCGAAACGCGCCCACAGGCCGGTCTGCGCGTCCCGGAAGGTGGGCACACCCGACTCGGCGCTCATGCCCGCGCCGGTGAGCACCGCAATATGGCGCGCCTCAAGAACCCACTGGCGCACCAACTCGCGCATGGGTTTCAGGCGCGCTGGCGCAACGCCTCGTACAGGCAGACGCCGCTGGCCACCGAGACGTTGAGGCTCTCCACCGCACCCCGCATGGGAATGCTCACGAGCTCGTCGCAGGTCTTGCGGGTGAGCTGGCGCATACCCGCGCCCTCAGCGCCCAGCACCAGCGCCACCGGGCCCTTGAGGTCGACCTGGTACAGCGTCCTGGGCGCGTCGTCGCTGGTGCCGATGACCCAGATATGGCGCTCCTTGAGCTCGCCCAGCGTGCGCGCGAGGTTGGTCACCATGAAATACGGCATGGTCTCGGCCGCGCCGCTGGCCACCTTGGCCACCGTGGCGTTGATGCCGGCGGCATGGTCCTTGGGCGCGATCACGGCGTGTGCGCCCGCGCCATCGGCCACGCGCAGGCAGGCGCCCAGGTTGTGCGGGTCGGTGATGCCGTCCAGCACCAGCAACAAGGGCGCCTGGCCTGCCGCCTCCAGTTGCTCCAGCAGGTCGTCAAGCGAGCGCGCCTGTTCGATGGCCTGCACGCGCGCGGCCACGCCCTGGTGCCCATGGCTGCCCGCCAGCTTGGTGATGCGCAGGCTGTCGGCCTCGATCAGCCTGGCGTTGGCCTCGCGCGCGCGGTCCAGGAACTGCCGCATGCGCGCATCGCGCCGCGAAGGGTCGTGGTAGATCTCGATGATGGATTGCGGCGCGGTCTTCAGACGCACGCCCACGGCATGGAAGCCGAACAGCACTTTGGGGGAAGACGACATGTGGCGATTATCGGCCTAGCAGGCTGTTGAAAACCGGCCCTGGAGGCCGCCTGCGATGTGCAGATTAGGCGGCAGGGGGTCTGGATTTGGTGACGGCCGCGCTGAGAACCTGATGCAATGTGGCTTGGTAGAGCGCGGCGCTGCGCTTGAGTGGCCTTTGCGGCCCTCATCGCGACCCTTCCTGCAGCGCCAAGCCCGGCATTCGGGCCATTCGAACGAGATTGCTGGCGACAACCTTGCACGAAGTCGCGCGTGTCATACGCCTTGTCGGCGGCCACTGTCTTGGGATGCTTCCCAGGCACCGTCTCCACCATCGCCAACGCCGCCGCGCGCTCGCCCATGCCATTGGCATGCGTGACCACGGCCACCACCACCAGGCCCGAGCGGTTCTCCATCAGCACGTGCCCTTGAAACGCCAGCATGGCTGGCCGTGTTGTGACTCTTCCTGAACAAACGTGCATCAGGGTCCGGCGTGCTGGCATGGGTGTCATTGCTGCGCGGCTGGCCCGTCCAATGGCGTCCGTAAGGGCCATCAGATGGCCCGGCGTTTTGGAGCCCTCGGGGCCAGCATGATCATCGGTGCCAGGCCCGAGGGAAACACGTCGGTCGACGGATCGTCCTGACCACGTTCGACCCCGAAGAAGGTCAGAAGGCGATCCGCAGCAGTTACCGCGCGGTAGTTGGAGCACATCCTCCCATGCTACGGCAGCAGTCCGTCTCAGGCTCGGGCCTTTGGCTTCAACCGGAAGCTGACACCGAGGCGGTTAATGGCGTTCATTGCCGCGATGGTGAGCGTCAGATCGACCAAGTCCTTCTCGTTGAAAGCGGCCGCTGCCGCTGCGTAGGCGGCGTCCGAAGCGTGTGTCTCACTTACCAGGGTGACTTCCTCCGACCAAGCCAACGCCGCTCGCTCCTGGTCTGAGAACAAATACTCCGCCTCGTGCCAGACGGGTACCAGAACCGCCTTATCGACCGAAACGCCTTCTTTGATGAGGTCTCGGGTGTGAATGTCGATGCAATGGGCGCAGCCGTTGATCTGCGAGACGCGGAGGAAGACAAGGTGAATCAGGGTGCTCGGCAGGTTGGTGTTGTTAAGCACGTAGTGATGCAGACCTCCGACGGCTTTAGCCCCATCCGGGGACACTGCAAACCAGTTTGCGCGGTTCATGACGGTTTCCTTTCGAGTTGAAGATGCGACGACCGGCGGCAACCGGCACATCACCTTCAAGACGATTCAGGCACCCGCGTTGTGACAAGCTGCTACGACAGCCTTAAATTCGCTCGGGTAGTTGCGTCAGCTTGTGCGGGTTGCGCTGAACATGAACCCGATGGATGCGTCCGTCCTCAACCTCGAATGACTGAGCCGACTCAAGGCGTCCATCGATGTATCTCAGCAGCGCCCATTGGTGGTTGAGCCGCGCAAGCTCCACCCTCATCGCGCTCCCATACTTGCGATGCCAAGCGAAGTAGAAGGCCGCCAGCCGATGGGCACCCAAGATCACTTGACCGAAGCTGGGAACTATCCCGCCGCCATCGCTCAGCAACTCGGCTTTCTCATGGAAGAGCGCCTGCAACGCCGTGAAGTCGCCACGGGACAGTGCTTCCGCGAAACTGCGCAGCACCTGTTGTTGCTCCTCGTGCCGCGCGGTATGCCCGTAGGTAGCGCTCGATGTTTCTCGGCCCTTTTCAAGTTCACGTCGAGCACGATGCACCACTTGACGGGCTGCGGCTTCAGACTTGCCGAGCACCTCCGCCACCTGCTCGAAGTCCGCATCGAATACCTCGCGCAGCAAGAACGCAGCACGGGCATCCGGGGAGAGGCGGTCAAGCAGTACAAGAAAGGCTACTGACACGTCGTCAGCAAGTTCACTGACCTCTTGGGGCGTTGCGGGGCTGTTCTCGGGTAACGGTTCCGGCAACCAGAAGCCGGGGTAAGACTCGCGTCGTACGCGGGCAGCGCGAAGGCGATCAATAGCCATTCGGGTCGTCATGGTGACCAACCATGCTTCGATGTTGCGCACATTCGACTGCGATTGCCCACCGTGCTCGTACCACCGCAGCCACGCGTCCTGAACTAAGTCCTCTGCCTCCTGCACCGAAGAGAGCATGCGGTAGCCAATGGCAAACAAGCGCGGTCGGAGGCGCTCGAACTCATCCACAGTGTTGTGCATGGCCTTGAAGTCTAAAGGGCTGACTTCAAACCCGCGCTACCGGCACATCCTCCAGCCGCGTTGTGTACTCACCGCTCTCAAAGAAGCGTGTTTACGAGGAGAATTTCAACAGCCTGTTAGGGCCTGTTCACCCTATTTCTCCAAGAGCGAATGGGGTGGACAGTCCCTAGCCCGCGTGCGCCAGCTCACCCAGGCGGCGCAGCGCCGCATCGAAGCGGCGGTCGCCGGGGTGGCCGACGTTGAGGCGCAGGTGGTGGGTGAAACGGCGGTCGGCGGAAAACAGCGCCCCGGGCGCGGTGCTGATGCCTTCGGCCATCGCACGCTGATGCAGGGCGAGTGCGTCCACGCCCTTCGGCAACTCCAGCCAGAGGAAGTAACCGCCCTGTGGCCGCGTGACGCGCGTACCGGGGGGAAAGCAGCGCTCCACCAGCCGCAGGGCGCGCTGGCGCTGCGCCGCGAGCGCCTCGCGCAGGCGGCGCAGATGGCGGTCGTAGCCCCCGTGGTCCAGGTAGTCCGCCAACGCCAGTTGGGGCGGCAGCGCGGTGGCCAACGAACTCATCATCTTCAGCCGCGTCACCGCGGGAGCGTACCGTCCCGCCGCCGCCCAGCCCACGCGGTAACCGGGCGCCAGGCATTTGGAGAACGACGAACAGTGCAGAACGCCGCCTTCCCGGTCGAAGGCCTTGGCCGGTGGCGGGCGGCGCGCGCCATCGTGCAGCTCGCCGTAGACGTCGTCCTCGATCAGCGGTACACGGTGCCGCGCCAGCAGCTCCACCAGCGCTTGCTTGCGCAGCGGCGGCATCAGGGCACCCAGCGGGTTCTGGAAACTGGGCATGAACCAGCACGCCGCCACGCGTTGGCGGCTGAGCAGCCCGGCCAGCGCATCAAGGTCCACGCCATCGCGGGGATCCGTGGCCACCTCCACCGCCCGCAGGTGCAGGCGCTCCAACGCATGCAGCGCGGCGTAGAAGGTGGGCGACTCCACCACCACGAGATCGCCCGGCTGGGTGACCGCCTGCAGGCACAGGTTCAGCGCCTCCATCGCGCCGTGGGTGACGATCAGTTCGTTCTCGGCCAGCGCAATGCCTTGCAGCGCGTAACGCCGGCGCAGGCCATGGCGCAGCCCTTCGTCCCCGGCCGTCAGCGCGCCGGTGATGCGGGCGGGCGCCAACCGGCGCATCGCGCGCGCACCGCAGCGCGCCAGGGTGTCGAACGGAAACAGGTGGGCGGCGGGAAAAGCCGATCCCAGCGGCACCACGTCCCCATCGCGCGTGGACTCCAGCAAATCGAACACCAGTTCGCTCACCGCCACCGGCGTGGCCTCGTCGCGAGGCGGTGCGGCCTGGGGCTCCGCCCTGGGCGCGCGCCGGGTCGCACGCACGTAGTAGCCGGAGCGTGGGCGCGCCTCCACCAGCCCCTGGGACTCCAGCCGTGCGTAGGCCTGGAACACCGTGGACGGGCTCACCCCACGCTGCGCACAGGTCTGGCGCACCGAGGGCAGGCGCTCTCCCGGACGCAGCGCGCCGGCCCGGATGCCGTCGGCGATGTCCTCGGCCAGTTGCTGGTAGCGGTTCAGTGTGGTCTCGCTCATGGTTTTCCATCATCTGATACGGTTGTTTTTCAATATATCTGAACATTGCGCATCAGATGCATCCTTGCGATCATCGGGACACCATGAACACCCACGTCCGTTCCCCGGGCTGGCGCGCGCTCTTCCTCGCCCTGGCCTGTACCCTTGCGGCGGGTGCCGGCAGCGCCGCCCCGCCCTTTGAAGACTCCATGGCGCAGCGCATGCTCGCCTGCACCGCCTGCCATGGTCCGCAGGGGCGCGCCGCACCCGATGGCTACTACCCCCGCATCGCGGGCAAACCCGCCGGGTACCTCTACAACCAGTTGCTCAACTTCCGCGACGGCCAGCGCAGCTACCGCCTGATGACGCAGATGGTCGACCCCTTGAGCGATACCTATCTGCTGGAGATTGCCGAACACTTCGCCGCACTGAACGTGCCCTACCCGCCGCCGGCCCCGGTCAAGCTGACGGCTGCCGAGCGCCAGCGTGGCGAACAGCTGGTTCTGCGCGGCGACCCCGGGCGGCAGGTGCCGGCCTGCGCAAGCTGCCACGGTGCGGCGCTCACCGGCGTGCTGCCGGCCACGCCCGGCCTGCTGGGGCTTCCGCGCGACTACCTCAACGCCCAGCTCGGCGCCTGGCGCACCGGGCTGCGCAAGGCCCACGCGCCCGATTGCATGGCCGACGTGGCGCAGCGCCTGGCACCAGAAGACGTGGCCGCCGTGAGCGGCTGGCTCGCCAGCCAGCCCCTGCCGGCACAGGTCAAGGCCGTGCCCGCCGCGGGACGGGACCCGCTGCCCATGCGTTGCGGCAGCGCGCTGCCACCGGGAGGCCGGCCATGAGCCGGGCCTTGCGTTGGGGGCTGGGCGCGCTCGGCCTTCTGATCATGGCTCTGGCGCTCGCACTGGTGGTGCTGGCCAGGCCCGCGGCACCCATTGCGATCGTCTCCACCGCCACCCAGGCGCCGCCCGATGCCCACACGCTGCAACGCGGACGCTACCTGGCGCTGCAAGGCAATTGCCAGGGCTGTCATACGGCCCGCGGCGGCACACCCTACGCGGGTGGCCGCGCCATCACCACGCCCTATGGCCTCGTCTACGGGAGCAACCTCACTCCCGGTGCCGGCGGCCTGGCCGGCTGGAAGGCCGACGACTTCTGGCGCGCGCTCCACCACGGGCAGTCGCGCGACGGTCGCTGGCTCAACCCGGTGTTCCCGATCAACAACACCACGCAGATCGCTCGCGAGGACAGCGACGCCCTCTTTGCCTACTTGCAAAGCCTGCCGCCAGTGGACGCCGCGGCACCGCCGCACGCACTGCGCTGGCCCTACGGCACGCAACTGGCGCTGCGCGCCTGGCGGCTGTTGTACTTCCAGCCCGCAGACGAGCAGGCCAGTGCCCGGGATGCCAGGGCGGACGACGAGATCCGGCGCGGTGCCTACCTGGTCAACGGCCTGGGGCATTGCAGCGCCTGCCATGTGCCACGCAACGCCCTGAGCGGCCACCGCGACATGCTCAGCCTGGCCGGTGGACCGATTCCGGCCCAGAACTGGTACGCCCCTTCGCTGCTCGACCCGGCGCAGGCCGGCGTACAGACCTGGTCTGCCGAAGACGTCGTGGCGCTGTTCCGGACCGGCCGCACCGGCCAGGCCATCGCCACCGGCCCGATGGCCGAAGTGGTACAACACAGCACGCAACACTGGTCCGAGCAGGACCTGCGCGCCATGGCCTCCTACCTGCGGCAACTGCCCATCACCCCAGCCCCGCCGCGCCCGGCCTCCGAGGCGCCCCAGGAGCGCTCACTGCGCGCGGGCGGCCAGCGCTACGAGCAGTACTGCGCACAGTGCCATGGCCAACAGGGCGAAGGCGTGGCGGTGTATCCGCCCCTGGCGGGCAACCGTGCGGTGCTGCAGGACTCGCCCACGAACGCCCTGCAGACCGTGCTCAACGGCGGCTTCGGTCCGGCCACGGCCGGCCACCCGCGGCCCTTCGGCATGCCGCCCTTCGTGCTGGAACTCAACGACCAGGACCTGGCCGACGTGCTGACCTTCGTGCGCACGCAATGGGGCAACCAGGCGGCGCCGGTGAGCGCGCTTGACGTGCAGCAACTGCGGGGCTCGCTTGGGCGACGCTGAGCTCACCATCGTCTGCCTGTGCGCACAGTGGTGCGGTACCTGCCGCGACTGGCGTCCGGTGATGGACACCCTGGCCGCCGCCAACCCGGCCTGGCGCTGGCGCTGGCTCGACATCGAGGACGAGGCCGCACTGCTGGGCGAACTGGATGTGGAGACCTTGCCCTCGCTGCTGGTGGCGCGCGGTGCGCAGGTGCTGTTCTTCGGCCCGGTCCTGCCGCGCGCCGAACTGCTGGGCCGGCTGCTGGACACGCTGTCGCGCCAGCCGCAGGCCAGCAGCGGCCTGCCCGAGGGGGTGGATGAACTCTGGGAGCGCCTGCGCCGACCTTAGGCCACCTGGCCTGCGACGATGGTGATGCGCCGCTCACAACGCTCGGCGATGCCGAGGTCGTGCGTGACCAGCACCAGGGTGGTTCCTTGCTCGCGATTGAGCTCGAACATCAGCTCCATGATCTTGGCGCCGGTGGCAAAGTCCAGGCTGCCGGTGGGTTCGTCGGCCAGCAGCACCGCCGGCTGCACCACGAAGGCCCGCGCCAGCGCCACGCGCTGCTGCTCGCCGCCGGAGAGCACCTTGGGATAGCTGGATAGGCGCTCGCCCAGGCCCACGCGCTGCAGCATGTGCGTGGCGGCGGCGCGCGCATCGCGCCGGCCGGCCAGCTCCAGCGGCAGCATCACGTTCTCCAGCGCCGTCAGATTGCCCAGCAACTGGAAGCTCTGGAACACGAAGCCCACCTTTTTTGCCCGCAAGGCCGCGCGCTGGTCCTCGTCCATCGCGAACAGGTCCACCCCGTCGATGTGAACCGTTCCGCTGCTGGGCGTGTCCAAACCCGCGACGATGGACAGCAGCGTGCTCTTGCCCGAACCCGAAGCCCCCACGATGGCGGCGGTTTCCCCTTTGGCCAGGGTGAAATCGATATCGCGCAAAATGGTCAACGAACCGGTGGAGTCGGTCACCGTCTTGAACACATGCTGGACCGCAATCATCACATCGGACATGGAAGGACTTCTCGAGTTGAAACGACGTCACTTTAACGTGCTGGGCCTGGGCGCCCTGCTGGCCGGCACGGCATTCGCCCAGGCACCCGCCAAGGCGGCTCCGCTGGTGCTGGTGGTCGGCGACTCGCTGAGCGCGGAGTACGGCCTCAAACGCGGCACCGGCTGGGTGGCCCTGCTGGAAGAGCGCCTGAAGAAGGAAAAAGTTCAGGCCCGTGTGGTCAACGCCAGCATCAGCGGCGACACCACCTCGGGCGGCCGCTCCCGCCTGCCCGCGCTGCTGCAACAGCACAAGCCGGCGGTGGTGGTGCTCGAACTCGGCGGCAACGACGCGCTGCGCGGACTGCCGCTGTCGATGACGCGCGAGAACCTGGCCGCCATGGCCAAGGCCTCGCGCGAGGCCGGTGCCAAGGTGCTGCTGCTGGGCATGGAGATGCCGCCCAACTACGGCGCGCGCTACGCGCGCGAGTTCCGCGAGGTGTTTGCCTCGGTGGCCAAGTCCGAGCAGACCGCGCTGGTGCCGTTCTTCCTGCATGGCGTGGCCGACACCAAGGATGCCCAGGCCCTGTTCCAGGCCGACCGCATCCACCCCAACGAAGACGCCCAACCCACCATGCGCGACAACGTCTGGCCCGAACTGCGCAAGCTGCTGCCGCGCTGACCATGCCGGTCCACACCCTGAGCGCCACACTCGCGCCAGACCGGCTGGCCAGCTTCGACACCGTCATCGACGCCCGGTCCGAGGACGAGTTCGCCGAGGACCACCTGCCCGGCGCGGTCAACTGGCCGACGCTGGACAACGCCGAGCGCATCGCGGTGGGCACCCTGTACCGCCAGGTCAGTCCTTTCGAAGCCCGCAAGCGCGGCGCGGCACTGGCCGCGCGCAACATCGCCCGGCATGTGGAGCGCGAGGTGCTGGACAAGCCGCGCGAATGGCGGCCGCTGGTGTACTGCTGGCGCGGTGGCCAGCGCAGCGGCGCATTGGCCACCATCCTGGGCGCCATCGGTTTTCACGTCACCCTCATCGAAGGCGGCTACAAGGCCTGGCGCGCCATGGTCGTCGAGTCCCTGCCGGCGCTGGTGCAAGGGCTGCGGTTTCGCGTCGTCTGCGGCCCCACCGGCAGCGGCAAGACGCGCCTGCTGCAGGCACTGGCCGCGCAGGGCGCGCAGGTGCTGGACCTGGAGGCCCTGGCACGCCACCGCAGTTCGGTGCTGGGCGAGATTCCGGGCCAGCGCCAGCCCAGCCAGAAAGGCTTCGACTCGCAAGTGTGGCAGGCGCTGCGCGGCATGGACCCGCGACGCACGGTCTACGTGGAAAGCGAGAGCAAGAAGGTCGGCAAGGTGCGCGTGCCGGACGCGCTGGTCGATGCCATGCACGCCAGTCCCTGCATCGCCCTTCACCTGGACGATGAGGAGCGCGTGGCGCTGCTGCTGGAAGACTACGACTTCTTCGTCAGAGACCCCGCGGCGTTCTGCGAGCGGCTGCAGGCGCTGACCATGCTGCGCGGCAAGGACATGGTGGCGGCCTGGCAGACGCAGGTGCAAGCAGGCCAGACGCCAGCCGTGGTCCGAGACCTGCTGCGGTTGCACTACGACCCGATGTACGCGCAATCGACCGCGCGCCACTTCAGCCAGTCCGCCAGCGCCCTGCCCTGCGAACTGCGCGACCGCTCGCCACAGGCCCTGGCCGATGCGGCCAGGGCGCTCATCGCCAGCGAATGAGGTCCGCTGGCATTGGCGGCGTCACTCCACGCGGATGTTGCGCGCCTTGATCAGTTGCTCGTTCTGCTGCGACTCGATCCGGATCAGGTTGTCCATCTGCTCCGGCGTGGAGAGGCCGAGGTAGGTGTCCGCCTGGCCTTTCAGGCGCGCCTGGAAGGCCGGGCTGTTCGCGGCGGTCCGCACGATGGCGTTGAGCTTGTCCACCACGGCACGGGGCGTGCCCGCCGGCACCGACAGGCCGTGCCAGAACGTGACCACGCCCGAGGGGAACCCCTGTTCCTTGAAGGTGGGCACATCGGGCAGGTCGGCGGTGCGCTGCTCCGAGGAAATGGCCAGCACCTTCACGGACCCCGTCTTGTAGTGCTCGGCCACGCTGGCCATCACCCCCACGAAGGCCGGCACCTGGCCCGCCACCAGTTCCAGCACCGCGGGCGCCTCGCCCCGATAGGCCACGGGCTGCAAGGAGAAGCCGGACGCGGCGCTGACCCCTTCCATCAGCAGGTGCGGCCCGCCGCCCACGGCGGAGACCGCCAGCAGGCCCGGCGACTTCTGTTTCTTCATCGCTTCGACGTATTCACGCAGGTTGTTGTACGGCGAGCTCTTGGGCACGGCCAGCACGAAGTGGGACGTGACCAGGGTGCCCACCGGCTGGAAATCGGACGGCTTGTAGGTCAGGCCTTTGTAGAGGTGGGGCAGCGTGGTCATGGCGCTGGCGAAGATCCAGCCGATGGTGTGGCCGTCCGGCTTGGCCGACGCCACGGCCTGCAGCCCGATGCCGAAGTTGCCGCCCGGCTTGTTGTCCACGATCACCGGCACGGTGAGCTGCTTCTTCATCTCGTCGGCCAGTGTGCGGGCCATCGCGTCGGTCACGCCGCCGGCCGCGATGGGCACGACGATGCGGATCACGCTGGAGGGGAAGGCCTCCTGAGCGAATGCGCCCGAGGGCAGCAGGGTGATGGCGCCGGCGGCGCCCAGGGATGCGATCAACTGTCTGCGCTTCATGAAAAGTCTCCTTGGTGTGGTGCTGGTGGTGAACGGAAAAAAATGAATGGGCGCGCGACCTCAAGGCGCCGCAACCCGGATGACGGCCTTGGTCTCGAAATGGTCCAGGAGCCCCTCGGACCCCATCTCGCGCCCCAGGCCGCTGTGCTTGATGCCGCCGAAAGGCAGTTCCGGCGGCGTGATGGCGAAGGTGTTGATGCTCAGACAGCCGGCGCGTACGTGCTCCTGCAGGAACTGCGCCTGTGCGAGCGAGGGCGTGAAGGCGAACGCCCCCAGGCCATAGTCCAGCGCGTTCGCCTGCTCCACGGCGTCGGCGAGATCGGCATAGGGCACCATCAGCGCCAGGGGACCGAAGGGCTCCTCGCGCAGTGCGCGTGTCGCGGCCGGCGGCCGCGCGATGACGGTAGGGCGCCAGAAGTTGCCGCCCTCCCCTTGCACCACCGGTTCGCCGCCGGTGAGGATGGCGGCCCCCACCTTTCGCGCGTCCTCACAGAGAGCGGCCATGGCGGCCATGCGACGCGGGTTGGCCAGCGGCCCCATTTGCACGCCTTGCGCAAGGCCATTGCCCACGCGAAGGCTGGCGGCGCGTTCAGCGAAGGCATCCGCGAAACGGTCGAACACCCGCTCGTGCACGAAGAAGCGCGTGGGCGAATGACAGATCTGACCGGCGTTGCGGAACTTGGAAGCCACCGCCAGTTCCGCGACGCGCTCGATGGGCGCGTCCTCGCAGACAAAGGTGGGGGAATGCCCACCCAGCTCCATCGTCGTCTTCTTGAGCAGCGCGGCGGCCTGCTGCGCCAGTTGCATGCCCACCGGCACCGAGCCGGTGAACGAGATCTTGCGTACCTCGGGCGCGGCGATCAGTCGGGAGGACACCTCCGCCGGATGGCCGTAGAGCAGGTTCAGCGTACCCGGCGGCAGGCCAGCCTCGAAGCAAAGGTGCGCCAGGGCGACCCAGATGCCCGGCGTCTCCTCGGCCGGCTTGAGCACCACGGTGCAACCGGCCGCCAGCGCGGTGGCCACCTTGCGCGCACCCAGCGCCGCCGGGTAGTTCCACGGCGAGAGCGCGGCCACCACGCCCACCGGTTCGAGCATGACGATCTGCTCGGCGCCCGGAATGCGCGAAGGCACGGTGCGGCCGTAGGCGCGCTTGCCTTCCTCGGCCATCCATTCGAAGGTATCGGCGGTGGCGGTGATCTCACCCACCGACTCGGTCAGGGTCTTGCCCTGCTCCAGGGTCAGAATGCGCGCGAGCTCGTCGGTGTGCGCGCGAACCGCGTCCGCCACCTTGCCCAGCAGGCGTGCCCGCGTGATCGCGGTCTCGCGGCGCCAGGAAAGGAACGCGCGCTGCGCGGCGCGCACGGCGCGGTCGATGTCCGCCGGACTGGCCAGCGGCACACGGCCAATAGCCTGCCCGGTGGCGGGGTTGACCACCGGCGCGGTCTCGCGCCCCTGCGCACCGACCCACTCGCCGTCGATCAGCAATTCCAGCGTGGGGTAACGCACCCCGCTCGCGTCCGTCTTGGTCTGCATGGACATCCTTCAGAAGAAGCGGTAGCGCACCGGCATGCGCTTCGGACCCGAGGCGCGGTTGCTGGCCACGTACGCGAACGGCCCGGTGAGTTCGATGTGCTCGACGCGGCGCACGAACTCGCGGAAAAAGGTGCGCACCTCCATGCGCGCCAGGTGCTGCCCCAGGCAGGAGTGCACGCCTGAGCCGAAGGCCAGGTGGCGGTTGGGCGTGCGGTCGATGCGAAACGCACCCGGGTCCTCGAACACATCCTCATCGCGGTTGGCAGAGGGGTAGCACAGCATCAGGCGGTCGCCAGCCCGTATCTGCTTGTCGCGCAGCGTGACGTCGGCATTGGCGGTGCGCACGAAATGCTTGATGGGGCTGACCCAGCGGAACATCTCCTCGGCGGCACTGGCCGCCAGCGCGGGGTCCGCGCGCAGACGCTCGAACTGCTCGGGGTGGCGCGTGAGCTCCAGCAGGCCTCCGGCCAGAGTGGCGTAGGTGGTGTCGTGGCCGGCGGTGGCCAGGGTGACGAAATACGAGATGGTCTCCAGCTCCGGCGCGGGCTGGTCGCCAATGCGCATGTTGGCGATCACCGAGGACAGGTCGTCGGTGGGGCGGGCGCGGCGGTCCGCCACCACCTCGCGGAAGAAGGTCTGGTAGTCGGCGACCACCTGGGCCATCACCGACACGCCTGTCGCGGCGTTTTCGCGCTTCTGGTCCGGATCCTGCGGGGCCAGCAGATGCTGGGTGAGCTTGAGCAGGTAGGCGTGATCTTCCTGCGGTATGCCCAGCAGCCCCATGATGACCTGCAACGGCAGCCAGGGCGCGATGTCGTCCGCGAAGTCGCACTCGCCGTCCATGGCCTGCATGCGGTCCAGCAGGTTGGAGACGACTTGCTGGATGGTCGCCTCCAGGCGCTTGAGATTGGCCGGCATGAACCAGCTCTGGGTGACGCTGCGGTACAGCTTGTGGTCGGGCTCGTCCATGTGCGTGAGGGCGCGCAGATAGGCCTTGCCGCCGGTTTCCGCCTGCCGGCGCGCCAGCTCCTCGTTGGACAGCAGAAAGGACATCGGCGCGTTGAGGAACATGTCGTTGCGCCGGCCGATTTCCATGATGTCTTTCTGGGTGGTCACGGCCCAGAACGGCGGATGGCTGTCGGTCACGGTGTAGTGCAGCGGGTCCGAGCGGCGCAGGGGCTCGAACACCTGTTGCGCCGCCGGATCCTGCGTGAAGATCGCGTGGCTCGCCACCAGGTTGTCGTCGAAGTTGTCAAGGCTCATGGCAGGTTTCCTGGTTGTTGGGTCGTCTAGAGGTCCAGCACCAGCCGAGCACTGCGCGCGCGCGAGCAGCAGGGCAGGATGGTGTCGCCGCGTTCGCGATCGGCATCGGTGAGGTAGCTGTCGCGGTGATCGGCCTCGCCAGCCAGCAGCGTGGTCACGCAGGTGCCGCAGACCCCCTGCTCGCAGGACATGGCCAGCGGCACGCCGTGCGCCAGAAGGACCGAGGCGATGCTGCGGTCGGCCGGCACCTGCAGCACTTTCCCGCTGACCGCGAGTTCGACCTCGAAGGCCCCGTCCGCGGCGACAACGGCGGGCTCCGCAGGCGCGAAGAACTCCCGGTGCACCTGGCCATCCGGCCAGTGCAGTTGCCGCGCCGTGTCAAGCGCCCACTGGATGAAGCCGCTCGGGCCGCATACATAGAGATGGTCCCCGTCGCAGGGGTCCGCAAGCACGCCCGCGAGATCCAGCGCCGGACCCTCATCGTCAAAATGCAGGCGCACACGCTCCGCGAAAGATGCAGCGAGCAGTTCTTCGACGAACGCGCCCGCTGGGCGGCTGCGGCAGGCGTGGTGCAGCACGAAGTCGATCCCGGCCTGGTGCAAGGCATGGGCCATGGCCAGCAGGGGCGTGATGCCTATGCCGCCGGCCAGAAGAATGGCACGCCGCGTACCCGGCGCGAGCGGAAAGAGGTTGCGCGGCGCACCCACCTCCAGCAGGTCGCCCTCTCGCACGTCGCGGCACATGGCCCGCGAGCCGCCGCGGGACTCGGCCTCCTCCTGCACCGCGATGCGATACACCTGCGTAGCGGTGTCCGGTGCGTTGCACAACGAATACTGGCGCGTGTGGCCCGAAGGCGTGAGGACGTCGATGTGCGCCCCTGCCTCGAAAGGCGGCAGGGCGTTGCCGTCGGCACTCGCCAAGGTCAGGGCCACGATGCGTCCGGCCAGCGGCTCTCGTCGCACCACTCTGAGGGACAGGCGGTCACTCATGCCGCACCTCCAGGCATGCGCAGCACCGGCTTGATGACTTCGCCGCGGTTCATCGCGTCGATGGCTTCGTTGATCTGCGAAAAGTCGTAGAAGCGCAGCAGTTTCTCGAACGGGAAGCGCCCGGCGCGGTGCAGGCGGAGCAGCTCGGGAATGAAGACACGCGGCACCGCGTCACCTTCCACCACCGACTTGATCGTCAGGCCGCGCATCAGCGTGATCGAATCCAGCGCCACCGTCTCGCCCGCGCGCGGGGCGCCGAGCAGCGCGACGCTGCCGCGCGAACGCACCGCGGCCAGGCAGCCATTGACGTGCTTGGGGTTGCCTATCGCCTCGACCACATGGTCGGCCCCCAGGCCGCCGGTCAGCGCCCGGATCTGCTCCGTGACATCCCCGCTGCGCGCATCGAGCACGTGCGTCGCGCCCAGCTCGAGGGCCAGCGCCAGGCGCGCCGGCTGGACGTCCACGGCGATCAGCGGGTCGCAGCCCTGGAGCTTCGCGGCCATCAGGGCGGACATGCCAACCGCGCCCAGTCCGAACACCGCCAGCGAACTGCCCCAGACGGGTTTCATCCACTGCAGCACCGCGCCCGCGCCGGTCTGGATGCCGCAACCCAAAGGCCCCAGGCTCTCCAGCGGCAGGTCCGCCGGTACCGGCACCAGGTAGCGCTCATCCACCAGGGCGTGCGTGGCGAAGGAGGATTGACCGAAGAAGTGACCGAAGATGCGTTGGCCCGCCTGCGAATGGCAGCACGAACCGTCGGGCCGATGCCCGTTGAAGTTGAGCGCGAAGAAACGGGTGCAGTCCGAGGGCCTGCCGAGCAGGCAGGCGCGGCACTGTCCGCAGTGCGCGAAGGACATGATGACCGGATCACCTGCCTTGAATGCGCTGTCGCCTCCAGCGGCCACGACGACGCCCGCGCCTTCGTGTCCGAGAATGCCCGGCGCGGGCATGGGCATTTCGCCATCGCGCACCGCCACATCGGTATGGCAGATGCCGGTGGCCACCACACGGACCAGCACCTCACCGACGCGCGGGGGCTCCAGCGTCACGGTCTCGATGGCCAGCGGCCCGCCAGTGTCCCGGCGCAGCGCGGCCTGAATCTGCAGGGGGCTTGTCACTCTGGCCTCCTCAGTAACCGTGGTGCAGCGCCACCTGGTGCGCATGGAAACGGTGGTCGCCCAGGGTTTCGTCCAGCACGCGGGCGCGTTTCATGAAGAGGCCGATATCGAGTTCCTCCGTCACGCCCATGCCGCCGTGCATCTGCACCGCCTCCTGCACCGCCAGCGTGGCGGCGCAGCCGGCCTTGGCCTTGGCCACCGACACCCACAGCGACCGATGCGCGTCCTGCTGATCCAGCGCCCAGGCCGCTTTCATGGCGGCTGCGCGCGCCAGTTCGAGTTGCGCGTACACGCGGGCCGCGCGGTGCTGCAACGCCTGGAATTCACCGATGCGCCGGCCGAACTGCACCCGCTCGCGCAGATAGCCCAGCGTGCGGTTGAACACCTCGTCGCCCAGGCCCACGAGTTCGGCCGCCACCGCCGCGCGGCCGGCCAGCAGCACCGGTTCCAGCACGCGCCAGCCCTGGTCGACTTCGCCCAGCACCGCTTCTTCGGCGACGCTGACCTGCTCGAAGTGCACACGCGCCGCGTTGTGGCTGTCCACCATCCAGCTGCGTTCGATGCGCACGCCAGGGGCCTTGGGATCGACCAGGAACAGGGTCAGCCCGTCGGTACCGCTGGTGGCCGCTCCGGTGCGCGCCACCACGATCAGCACGTCGGCAATGTGCCCATTGACCACGAAGGTTTTGGTGCCGTCGAGCAGGAAGTGGTGCCCCTGGCGGCGCGCCTGCAGGCTCACCCCGGCAGGGTCGTGCTTGGCGCGCTCTTCCAGCGCCAGCGCGGCCACCGTCTCGCCCGTGCCCATGCCGGGCAGGTGCACATGCTGCTGTGCCTCACGGTTGCCCGCCCGCAGGGCGGTGACCCCGAGCACCGCCGTCGACCAGAACGGTGACGGCGTCAGGTGACGGCCCAGTTCTTCCATGATGATGGCCGCATCGGCATGCCCCAGGGCGAGGCCGCCCTGCGACTCGGGCAGCAGCGTGCCCGCATAGCCCATGTAGCCGAACTGCCGCCACAGCGGCAGCGAAAGGCCGTCCGCGTGGCGCTGGTCACGGAGTTGGCGCAGGTGCGATACCGGCGCCTCCTGCGCGAGGAAGTCGCGCACGCTTTCCCGCAGCATGGTCTGCTGCTCGTCCAGCATGAGTGGCATCTGTCTGTTCTCCCTCAGGCGCCTGGCAGGTCCAGGACGCGCTTGGCAATGATGTTGAGCTGGATCTCGGTGGACCCGCCTTCGATGGTGTTGGCCTTGCTGCGCAGCCAGGCGCGGCACTCCTCGCCATCCCGGGTGCGCTCGCCCTCCCACTCCAGCAGTTCGGTGCCGCCGGCCGCCATGAGCAGCTCCAGGCGCTTCTGGTTCAACTCCGCATAGCTCAGCTTGAGGATGGACGGCCAGCCGGGGCCGGCCTGGCCGGCTGCACCCAGGTCACCGGCGCGTTCGGCGGCGGCCGTGAAGGCCAGCATGTCGACCTCGTAGCGCGCGATGTCCTCGCGCAGGCCCGCGTCGGACAGTCGGCCGCCCTCGCCGGCACCCACCCAGTCCATGGCGCTCAGGCCCAGGGAACGTTCGGCGGCGAGGCTGCGCGTGGCGGCGATCGAGCCGCGCTCGTTGGCCAGCAGCAGGCGGGAAACTTCCCAGCCCTGGTTGAGTTCGCCCAGCAGGTTCTCCTTGGGCACCATGACGTCGTCGAAGAAGGTCTCGCAAAAAGCCGACTTGCCCGAGATCAACTGGATGGGCCGCGTCTGGATGCCCGGCGTGGCCATGTCCACCAGCAGGAAGCTGATGCCCCGGTGCTTGGGCGCATGCGCATCGGTGCGCACCAGCATGAAGATCCAGTCGGACTTGTCGGCGTGGCTGGTCCAGATCTTCTGGCCGTTGACCACGAAATGGTCGCCCGCATCGACGGCGCGGGTCTGGATGGACGCCAGGTCGGAGCCGGCATTGGGCTCCGAATAGCCCTGGCACCAGCGGATCTCGCCGCGCGCGATGCCGGGCAGGTGCTCGGCCTTCTGGCCGGGCGTGCCCAGCCTCAGGATGGTCGGTCCCAGCAGGCCCAGGCCCTGGCTGACACGCTCGATCGGCGGGCGACAGTGCAGCGCGTCCATTTCCTCGCGCAGCACTTTGGCCTCTTCATGGCTGAGCCCGCCACCCCCGTATTCGCGCGGCCAGGTCGGCGCGACCCAGCCGCGTTCGGCCATGCGCTGCAGCCACACACGCTGCGCCTCGGAATGGAACACCCACTTGCGGCCACCCCAGCAACGCTCATCGTCCACCACCGGCTGGCGCATCTCGGGTGGGCAATGGGCCTCGAGCCAGGCGCGCGTCTCCAGCCTGAAGTCGTCCAGGTTCATGCGAGCACCCCCTGCGCGACGGGCGTCTCGCCCGGCTGGGTGTCCAGCCATGCGCGCAACACCTCTTCGGTGTGCTGCCCCACTTCCGGCATGGGGCTGCGAATGGTCAGCGGCGTTTCAGACAGCCGGATCGTCACGCCCTGCATGGTGATCTCGCCGCACACGGGGTCGTCGATGCGCACGATCTGGCCACGGTGGTGCAGTTGCGGGTTGTTGGCGACTTCGGGAATGGTCGCCACCTTGCCGCACGGCACATCGTGCTCGCGCAGCAGGCCGACCACGTTTTCGGCATCGAGCGTGGCGGCCCATTCGCGCACCAGGGCCTCGCTGTCGTCCCAGTGATCCCGGCGCGACTGGATGGTGGCGAAGCGCGGGTCCTGCTGCAGTTCGGGGCGCCCCATGGCGCGCAGCAGGCGGGGGAAGTAGTCGGCGCCACCGCAGACGATGTAGATCCAGGCACCGTCGCGGGCGCGGTAGACGTTGGTCGGTGCCGAGTAGCGGTCGCGGTTGCCGCGCCGGGTCATCTCGTGGCCAAGCCGGTGGTATTCCGGCAGCGCAGACATCAGGAAGGACGAGGCGGCGTCCAGCAGCGCCACATCCACCACCTGGCCCCGACCGGTCGCATCGCGCGCGCGCAACGCGGCCAGCGTGCCCATGGTGGCGTACATGCCCGATGCGTAGTCGCACAGGTAGGTGCCGCACACGGTGGGTGGCCCGTCCGCGGGTCCGTTGAGTTCCATCAGGCCGCCCATGGCCTGCGCAATGCCGTCGAAAGCCGGCAGATGCGCCCAAGGGCCATCCTGACCAAATCCGGAGATGCGCACCATGACCAGGCGCGGGTTGAGGTGGTGCACGGCGTCCCAGCCCAGACCCATCTCCTCCATGGTGCCGGGGCGGAAGTTCTCCACCAGCACGTCGGCCTTCTCGATCAGGGCGCGCAAGGTCGCCAGGCCCTGTTCGCTGCGCAGGTCCAGCGCCACCCCCTTCTTGTTGCGGTTGAACATCAGCGAATAGGCGCTGCGTCCACCGATCTGCGGCTGGTAGCCGCGCGCGGGGTCGCCGCTACCGGGTTTCTCGATCTTGAGCACTTCGGCGCCCATGTCGCCGAGCACCATGGCGCAGTAAGGCCCCGCGATGAAACGGGAGAGGTCGAGCACGCGGATGCCGTCCAGCGCGCCGGGCGCGGCGGAATGTCTGTCGTTCATGGTTCTGTTTTTCGAAAGGATCACCAACTCGGCCGGACGACGCCGGTGCCGAAGGGCTTGTCGCGCTTCTGGAATGCGCCCTTGAGGCCCAGCGCTTTCACATCCGCATCGAAGTCGCGCTTGGCGCGGGTCAGATGGGCGCGGGCGTCCATCTCTGCGGCGAGCCGCTGCAGCACGGTGGCGCCGCCGATCTCCAGCGCCAGATTCACGATGCGCTTGTTGCAGGCCAGCAGTTCAGGGTCCAGCGAAGCCATGCCGCTGGCCAGGCGGGCCACCTCGGCATCCAGCTCCTCGGCCGGCGCGCTGGAGAGCACCAGGCCCAGCTTGGCAGCGTCCTTGCCCAGCACGACGTCGCCGGTCAGCAGGAAACGCTTGGCCCATTGCGGGCCCACGTTGTAGATCCACATGTGGTTGGGTGGCGAACCCATGGCGCGCGTGGCGGGAAAGCCGATGCGTGCATCGTCGGCGGCGATCAGCATGTCGCAGTAGAGCGCCAGATCGGTACCGCCGGCCACGCAGTTGCCGTGGATCTTGGCGATCACCGGCTTGTGAATATCGAACGGCGTGCGCAGCATTTCACCGTAGCGCTCGAGCTTCCAGGCGTCGTCGTCGTAGGACGCGATGCCGCTGCGGTAGGGGTTTTCGCCGCCGGCGGACTCGCCGTCGTAGCGCGCATACGAGGCCTTCATGTCGTAGCCAGCGCAGAAGTCCTTGCCAGCGCCTTCCACCACCACCACGCTCACGGACTTGAGGTCGTCCGCTTCCAGCAAGGCGTTGCGGTACTCCTTGAGCAACTCGAAGGACAGCGCGTTGCGCCGCTCGGGCCTGTTCAGCCGCACCGTGGCGACCCCCGCATCCACCGAGAACGACACATGGTCGTTCGATTGCATCCACTTGGCCATGTCTGTTGTCTCCTTGACGTGGCCGCGACTGTAGGTTCACAGGACTATTCGATCCAGATGGCTATACCAATACCATCCATCAGAATTCTTAATAAAATGGTCACCCGCCCAGGAAATCGCCATGTCACCCACCGAACTCAACATGCGCCTGCTGCAGGTATTCCACGAGGTCTACCGCACCCGCAGCGTCTCGCGCGCGGCCGATGAGCTGGGCATCAGCCAACCCAGCATCAGCCTGGGACTGGCCAAGCTGCGCGCGCATTTTGGCGACCCGCTGTTCGTGCGCACCTCGGCGGGCATGGAGCCCACGCCTTACGGTCAGCAGTTGGTGACGCCCATCCGCGGCGTGTTGCAGTTGCTCGACCAGACACTGGGAACGCGGCCAGCCTTCGAGCCGGCCGCATCGGACCGCAACTTCCGCGTCTGCATGACCGACATCACGCAGACGGTGGTGCTCCCCCATCTGCTGGAACGGCTCAAACGGGATGCACCCAACGTGTCGCTGGCCATCCTGCGCATCACCGATGTCGCGCTCAAGGGCCTGGAGTCGGGTGATGTCGATCTGGTCGTGGGCTATGTGCCCGAACCGCCGGCGGGCGTCTACCAGCAGCGGCTGATGATGCGCGACTTCGTCTGCATCGCCAGCAGCCGCCACCCCCGGGTGCGCAAGACGCTCTCACTGGCCGCGTACGATGCCGAGCGCCATGTGGTGGTGACCGCCAGCGGCACCGGCCTGCGGCGGGCAGAGGAAGTGCTGGCCGCCCGCAAGGTGAAACGGCAGGTCGCGCTGGAAGTGCCCGATCTGCTGGGCATCGACGCGATCGTGGCCAACTCCGAGTTCCTGGCCACCGTCAACCGCCCCGTGGGCCAGTTGCTGGCCCGCGCGGGCCACATCAGGGTCTTCGAGCATCCGGTGAAGCTGCCCAGCTACCTGGTCAAGCTGCACTGGCACGAACGCTACCACCTGGACCCCGGCAACCAGTGGCTGCGCCGCGTGATCGCGGAGATCATGGGGCCGAGTGCGCGGCTGATCTGAACCGCATCAGTCCGCGTCGCCGCCGCCGTCACCGGCCGGAGCTCCGGCATCATCGGCAGGGCCCTGCTCGTCGCCACCGGGTTGTTCGTTCCCCTCGGTGTGGCGGCGCTCGGCCTTGGCCTTGAGCTTCTCTTCCTTCTTTTTCTTCTTGGCAAGCTCGCGCTGGCGCTTTTCGTATCCGTAGTTGGGAGTGGCCAATTCGATCTTTCGGTCGTTGAAGAAAACGGGGTCAGGCCCGCAGCGCGTCCAAAGCCTGCGCCAGATCGGCGCGCAGATCCTGCACAGCTTCCAGGCCCACGGCAAAGCGTACCAGACCGCCCACGCCAGGCCAGGGTTGGCCCCGCAGGGAGCGCGGGTCGTAGGGCGCGCACAGGCTGATCGGTCCGGCCCAGCTCCAGCCCAGGCGGAACACGCGCAGGCGGTCACAGAACGCGTCGATGCGTTCGCGGGGAATGGCGGCGTCGAACACCGCCGTGAACAGGCAAGCCGCGCCACGGGCATCGCGCCGCCAGGCATCGTGGCCCGGTGAACCGGGCAAGGCCGGGTGCAGCACACGCAGCACGTCCGGCTGCGCCTGCATCCAGGCCGCGAGTTCCCGGGTGCTGGCGTCCTGGGCGTGGTAGCGCAGGCTCATGCTGGAAAGGCCGCGCAGCACCAGCTCCGCGTCGTTGGAGCCCACGCCCAGCCCCAGGCGCATGCGGGTGAGCAGGATTTTCCGGTGCAGCGCGAGATCGCGGGTGACCACCGAGCCCATGAGCACGTCGGCACCGCCGCTGGGGTACTTGGTCAAGGCATGGACCGAAATGTCCGCACCCAGGTCGAAGGCATTGAAGGCAATGCCTGCACCCCAGGTGTTGTCCATGGCGGTGACGATGGCGTGCTCACCGCGACGTTGAGCATTGGCCTCGCGCACGCGCGCCACGAGGGCTGGAACGTCCGGGAATTCGAGCGTGACGGACCCGGCCGCCTCCAGCCAGACCAGCCGCGTGGCCGGGCCGATCTTGGCCGCCAGGTCCTGCGGATCCATGGGGTCGTAGAAACGGGGTGTGATGCCCCAGGCCACCAGCTCGACCTCCGCGAAGGTCTTGCTCGGGCCATAGACGTTGTCGGGCAGCAGGACCTCGTCGCCGCTGCGCAGCAAGGCCATGTCGACCAGCGAGATCACCGCCAGGCCACTGGGCGCCAGCAGGCAGTGCTCACCACCCTCCAGGGTGGCAATACGCTGTTCGAGCGTGAAGGTCGTCGGCGTGCCGTGCAGGCCGTAGGTGTAGCCGCTCTTGTCTTTCCAGTCGTACGTGCGCAGCGCGTGAACGTCAGGAAAGATGACGGTGGACGCCTTGTACACGCCCGGCGCCACCGCCTCGAAACCACCCGGAGGGCGGTAGGCATGGTGGATCAGCCGGGTGGACAGGTCGTCGTCGGTCATGCGGCTTCAGAGCTTCCACTTCTCCAGCAATTGCGCGGGACGCATGCTGTCATAGCCCTCGAAGGGCTGGTGGATCCAGGGATTGGTCGGCAGGAACTCCACCGAATAGTCCGGCGTGAAGGTGGAAAGCTGCTTGGTCCAGATCACCGCGCTGCGCAGCTCGGTGATGGGGGGGTAGTTGTTCTTCAACAGGTCGATCACGGCCTTGAGCGTGTGGCCGGAGTCGGCCAGATCGTCCACCAGCAGGACGCGACCGGCGATCTCGCCCTTGGGGGTGGTGATGTAGCGCGCGATGTCCAGGTTGCCCTGCTCGGTACCCGCATTGGCGCGGTAGGAACTGGTGGACATGATGGCCAGCGGCTTGTCGAAGATGCGGGAGAGGATGTCACCAGGCCGCATGCCGCCGCGCGCCAGGCAGAGGATGGTGTCGAACTCCCACTTCGACTGGTAGACCTTGAGCGCGAGCTTCTCGATCAGGTTGTGGTACTCGTCGTACGAGACGTAGAGATGTTTGCCGTCTTCGGTCAGCATGCAGACTCCGGGTGGGGGGCGTGAAGCGGATTTTGCACGAAGCAGGCGTGGTCCGAATCCGGTTCAACCATGGTACGGGTTGACCAGGAGGATGGTGTGATCGCGGTCCGGGCTGGTGGAGATCACGTGGATCGGCACGCCCGTTGTTTCCTCGATGCGCTTGAGGTAGCGCTGCGCGTTGGGCGGCAGGTTTTCATGGCGCGTCACACCGACGGAGGACTCGCTCCAGCCGGGCAGGGTCTCGTAGATGGGCTTGCAGCGGGCGATGTCTTCCGCGCTCATGGGCAGGATGTCGATGACCTGGCCGTCGAGTTCGTAGCCGGTACAGAGTTGCAACTCCTTCAGGCCGTCGAGCACGTCGAGCTTGGTGATGCACAACCCGGAGAGGCCATTGACCTGCGCCGAGCGCTTGAGCAGCGCGGCGTCGAACCAGCCGCAGCGGCGGCTGCGGCCGGTGGTTACGCCCTTCTCCGCGCCCACGGTCGCCATGTGCCAGCCGGGCGTACCTTCCTTTTCCCACTCCAGCTCGGTCGGGAACGGCCCGCCGCCCACGCGCGTGCAGTAGGCCTTGGTGATACCCAGCACGTAGTGCAGCAGCCCCGGGCCCACGCCAGAGCCAGCCGCGGCATTGCCTGCCACGCAGTTGCTGGAGGTCACGAAGGGGTAGGTGCCGTGGTCGATGTCGAGCAGCGTGCCTTGAGCGCCCTCGAACAGCAGGTTGGCCCCGGCCTGGTGCGCTTCGTTGAGTTCGCGCGAGACGTCGGCGATCATGGGCTTGAGCAGCTCGGCCTGCTCCATCGCCTCCTGGTAGACGGGCTCGAACTGGATCGCGCCGTCCTTCATGTAGGCCGCGATCTTCTCGTCCCAGGCCATCTCGGCCGAGTGCAGGTAGCTGGTGAGCAGGTGGTTGTGCAATTCGAGCAGTTCGCGCAGCTTGGCGGCAAACCGGTCGGGGTGCTTGAGGTCCTGCACGCGCAATGCGCGGCGCGCGATCTTGTCCTCGTAGGCGGGGCCGATGCCGCGCCCGGTGGTGCCGATCTTCTCGGCACCGGCCTTGACCTTGGCGGCCTCGCGCGCGATGTCGATGGCGGCATGGAACGGCAGGATGAGAGGACAGCCCTCGCTCACACGCAGGCGCGAACGCACCTCCACGCCCGCCTTTTCCAGCCCGGCGATTTCCTCGAAAAGCTTGCCCACGGAGAGCACCACGCCGTTGCCGATGTAGCACTTGACGCCAGCGCGCATGATGCCGCTGGGAATGAGGTGCAGCGCGGTCTTGACGCCGTTGATGACCAGGGTGTGGCCAGCGTTGTGGCCGCCCTGGAAGCGCACCACGCCGGTGGCGGATTCGGTCAGCCAGTCCACCAGCTTGCCCTTGCCTTCGTCACCCCACTGGGTGCCCACCACCACCACGTTGCGCCCGGGGGTCACGGCGCTGCTGCTGTTCGTCATTTGCTGGTTTCCGTTTGAATGATCTGCACCGTCCACTGCCCAGGGCCGCGCGGGTCGGCGACCAGTTCGCGGTCGCAGTGGAATTCATCGACTTCGTGTTCGTGCCCAGGCAGCGCACACACCACGGTGTGGCCCTGGATGCGCAACTGCGCGATGGCCTGGCGCAGGCCAGCATCCATGCCCCAGGGCGCACGAATGGCGGCCTTGAGCGGGCGCGGCGCGACCACCGCCACCAGCTCCTTCAGGTCCAGGCTGAAGCCCACGGCCGGCCGGTTGCGGCCAAACACCGCGCCCACCTCGTCGTAGCGGCCACCGCGCGCCAATTCGAGCGTGCGCCCTGCTCCACCGGCAGCCGGCTCACGGGCAAACAGAGCAAAGCGCATGCCGGTGTAGTACGCATAGCCGCGCAGGTCGGCCAGGTCTATGGACACGGTCAGGCCGCTGGCATGCGACGCCAGCCAGCGCAGCCCCTGCAGCGCGGCATGCAGCGCGTCGGAGGGCTGCAGCAGGCGTTGCGCCTCATCCAGCACATCCACACCGCCGAACAGGCGGGGCAGCGCACACAAGTCGTGCCGCACCCGTTCAGGCAAGCCGCGCGCGAGCATCTCCAGGCCGGCCACGTCCTTGGCGTTGAGCGCGGCGTGGACGCGCGCTTCATCGGCGGCCGACAGCGTCACCGGGGCAAGCACGGCATCGATCACGCGCACATCGGCCACGTCCAGTTGCAGGTCGCGCAAACCGGCACTGTGCAGGCAGGCCTGCGCCAGCTCGATCACTTCCAGATCGGCCTCCTGTCCGGCGTGCCCATAGATCTCGGCGCCAAACTGCAGCGGCTCACGGCTGGCGAACGGCCGGTCGGCTCGGGTATGCACCACCGGGCCGCAGTAACACAGGCGCGCCACGCCCTGGCGGTTGAGCAGGTGGGCATCGATGCGGGCAACCTGGGGCGTGCTGTCCGCACGCAGGCCCAGGGTGCGGCCGGAGAGCTGGTCGACCAGCTTGAAGGTCTGCAAGTCCAGGGCTTCACCGGTGCCCGTGAGCAAGGACTCCAGGTGCTCCAGCAGCGGCGGCATCACGAGCTCATAGCCGTAGCCGCGCGCGGTGTCGAGCAAACTCCTGCGAAGTTCTTCGATGTGGCGCGCCTCGGAGGGCAGCACATCGGCGATGTGATCCGGAAGGACCCAGGCTGACATGGGATTTTTCAGGAGCTGTTAAAAACGCGATTTTACCGGCCCCAGTACAGGGGCCCGTTTCAGACCAGCAGCCACCAGAGCAGCACGCCGCCGATCACGCTCATCAGACCGAAGAAGCGCAACTGGCCGTCTCGCAGACTCAGCATCTCGGTGAACATGCGCCGCCACAGGCGCGGCGCCAGCAAGGGCAACAGGCCTTCCACGACCAAGACCAGGGCCAGCGCCGGCCAGAGCGTTTCAAGCATGGGAGGAAGCTCCAGCGCCGGGCCGGCCGTCGCCGTCCGGGCGCGTCAGCGGTTGCCGGACGAGACGTTGCTGCTGCGCAGCGCTTTGAAGAAGTCGGACGAGGGATCGACCACCAGCACGTCACCCTTGCCCGCGAAGCTGGCCTTGTAGGCCTCCAGGCTGCGGTAGAACTGGGCAAAGGCGGGATCGCGCCCGAACGCATCGGCAAAGGAAGCTGCCGCCTTGGCATCGCCCTCACCCTTGATGCGCTGCGCCTCGCGGTAGGCCTCGGAGACAATCACCTCGCGCTGGCGCTCGGCGTCGGCGCGGATGGCCTCACCTTCGGCAAAGCCGGTGGAGCGCAACTCATTGGCCACGCGCTTGCGCTCGGCCTCCATGCGCTGGTAAACCGACGACACGATGGACTCGGCGTAGTCGACGCGGTTGATCCGCACATCCACCACCTCCATGCCCCAGGGCTGGTTGGCATTCTGGATGGCACCGGTGACCTCGCGCTGCACGTCGCGCATCAGCTCGTCGCGCCGCGCGGACAGCAATTCACGCAGCGTGCGCTTGTTGACTTCCTGCTGGAACGCGTTGCGCACCACGCGGTTGAGCTGCAGCGCGCCCGCACGCTCGTTGGTGCCGACGTTGCGGATGTAGGCCTGCGGGTCGCTGATGCGCCAGCGCACGTACCAGTCGATCACGACACGCTGCTTTTCCGCCGTCAGAGTGGGGTCGGTGTCCTGGCTTTCCAGTGTGAGCAGGCGCTTGTCGATGTACGACACGTTCTGGAAAGGCGGCGGCAACTTGAAGTTGAGACCCGGCTCGGTGACGACCTGCTTGATCTGGCCAAGTTGGTAGACCACGCCGAACTGGCGCTGGTCGACGACGAAGAGCATGGAACTGGCCACGGCCAGTGCCACGATCAAGGAGGTGATGATGAAACCCAGTTTGTTCATGTGCAAATTCCTCGGATCAGTGCCACCGGGTCATCGGACGTCGCGTTCACGCGAACGCGCGCCGCTGTCGGTGCTGCGGCTGGGAACCGTGGGCACGGTGCTGGTGCTGGGCGTCGGTGCGCTGGGCGCGGTGGTCGACGCGGACGGGCCGGCCTGGGCACTCATCTGCATCAGCTTGTCCAGCGGCAGGTACAGCAGGTTGGACCCCGACTTGGAGTCCACCAGCACCTTGGTCACATTGCTGTAGATCTCCTGCATGGCGTCCACGTACATGCGCTCGCGCGTGACCTGGGGCGCCTTCTGGTACTCGGTCAGCACAGAGCGGAAGCGCTGCGCATCACCCTCGGCCTGCGCCGAGATGCGGGCCCGGTAACCTTCGGCCTCCTCGACCAGACGCGACGCCGTGCCTCGCGCGCGCGGCACCACGTCGTTGCGGTAGGCCTCGGCCTCGTTCTTGGCCCGCTCGCGCTCCTGGCCTGCGCGCAGCACGTCGTCGAAGGCCACCTGCACCTGTTCAGGGGGACGCACGCCACCCTGCTGGAGGTTGACCGCCACCACCTCGATGCCGACCTTGTAGCGGTCCAGGATCGTCTGCATCAGCGCACGCACGCGCGGCGCGATCTGGTCGCGCTCCTCGGCCAGCACCGCATCCATCTTCATCTTGCCGGCCACCTCACGCACGGCGGTCTCGGCGGCCTTGAGCACCGCGAGATCCGGGTCGCGGCTCTCGAACAGGAAGGCGCGCGCATCGCTCAGGCGGTACTGGACCACGAACTTGATGTCGACGATGTTCTCATCCTCGGTCAGCATCGACGACTCGCGCAACCCGGTGGCGGGCACGATGTTGTCACGGCCCACGTCGACCGAACGGAGTTGGGTCACGAACACCGTCTCGTGCCGCTGCACGGGGTACGGCAGGCGCCAGTTGAAGCCCGCACCCACGGTGCTGTGGTACTTGCCGAACTGCGTGATCACGGCCTGCTGGCCTTCCTGCACGATGAAGAACCCGGTGCCCAGCCAGATCAGCAAGGCCACGCCACCAATCAGACCGACACCGATACCTGTTGTCTTGGGCGTGGGATTGAAGCCGCCGCCACCGCCGGAGCCATTGCCGCCACCCAGCCCGCCGCCACGGTTGCCGCCTCCCTTGTTGCCCATGAGGCCGCCGAGCTTGCGGTTGAGGTCGCGCCAGAGTTCGTCCAGGTCCGGGGGACCCTGGTTCGGGCCTTGCCCACGAGAAGGGCGCTGGCCGTTGCGGGCGTCGTCGTCTCGTCCGGGTTCCTGCGTATCGCGCGGCCCATCGTCGCGGGGGGTCTCGTCACCGCGCCCCCAGCGCGGGTCGTTGAGATTGAACGCGCCCAGCCAGCCGCGCCAGCCTTTGCGGCGGTTGCGCTGAGGCACCGCCTGGGCGCCAGATGAGGGAGGGTGCAGATTCACATCCATGGGTAGGCAACTCTTTTTCGATACAAAACACGCACATTGTGCCCAATCAGGGCACGGCACTCCTGATTTCGGTCAAGCCGGCCGCCGCCGGTTCCCCAGCCGCGTGGCTCGCCGCCGGCACATGGCTGGCCAGCAGCGCGCGCAGAGCAGGAATACCCTCACCGGTCCTGGCACTGACGTGGATTCGAGGTACCGGATGCCCGTCCAGTTCCATGGTGTCGGACACGACCCGCGGCGCGTTGGCCGGATCCACCGCATCGAGCTTGTTGAACACCAGAATCTGCGGCACCTGCCCCGCACCGATATCCCCAAGCACCGCCTGCACCGAGGCGATCTGTTCTGGATGGTCGGGATTGGACGCATCGACCACGTGCAGCAGGAGGTCGGCGTCAGCGGCTTCCTGCAGGGTGGCAGCGAAGGCCTCCACCAGCCCGTGCGGCAGGTCGCGGATGAAGCCCACGGTGTCGGACAGCGACACGGAGCGCCCGGCCTCCCCCAGATACAGCTGGCGCGTGGTGGTGTCCAGCGTGGCAAAGAGCTGGTCGGCCGCATAGGCACGCGCTTTCACCAGGCTGTTGAAGAGGGAAGACTTGCCGGCGTTGGTGTACCCCACCAGCGAAATCGAGAACGTGTCGCGGCGCTCGCGCTGCCGGCGCTGGGTCGCACGCTGCTTCTTGACCTTCTCCAGGCGCTCCTTCGTGCGCTTGATGGCCTCGGCGATCATGCGGCGATCCAGTTCGATCTGCGTCTCACCCGGGCCACCGCGCATGCCGATGCCGCCACTCTGGCGCTCCAGGTGCGACCAGCGCCGCACCAGCCGTGTGGAGAGGTACTGCAAACGCGCGAGCTCGACCTGAAGCTTGCCCTCATGGCTGCGCGCCCGCTGAGCGAAGATCTCCAGAATCAGCAGGGTGCGGTCGTTCACCGGCAGGCCCAGGTGGCGTTCGAGGTTGCGCTGCTGCGCAGGGCTGAGGGCCTGGTCGAACAGCACCTCCGTGGCACCGGTGGACTGCGCGAGCATCTTGATCTCGTCGGCTTTGCCGGAGCCGACGAACAGCGCGGGATCCGGCGCACGGCGCTTGCAGGTCATGCGTTCGGCCACGCGGTAACCCGCCGTTTGCGCCAGCAGACCCAACTCTTCGAGCCCAGAGTCGAAATGGGGTACGCCGAAGTCCACCCCGACCAGAATGACCGATGGGGTGGCGTTGGACGATGGGGTGGGTGGATTCAAATCGGTGCGTTGGCAGTGCCCGGGACACTGCGGGCCCGGCAGACGGGCTGCCCGGGCCGGGGGTGGTTCAGGCCCTGGTCAGGAACCTGCATCGTCCTGGTTCACGGCAGAGAACTGCACGGGACGGCCAGGGACGATGGTGGAAATGGCGTGCTTGTAGACCATCTGCGTAACCGTGTTGCGCAGCAGCACGACGTACTGGTCGAAGGACTCGATCTGACCCTGCAACTTGATGCCGTTGACCAGATAGATCGACACGGGCACATGTTCCCGGCGGAGCTGGTTCAGGAAAGGGTCTTGCAAGAGCTGGCCTTTGTTATTGCTCACGATATGCTCCGTGTTCAACGAAAGTTAATGAGGAATGGACCATACCACAGCACAGGCACCGCACAACCTGTAACCTGAAATTCCTATTCCTTGAAGGGATTGGCGGAGGTCCGGAACTCGATGCGCAGCGGAGTTCCCACCAGATCAAAGGCCTTGCGGAAGCGCCCCTCCAGGAAACGGCGGTAGGCATCGGGCACATGCTCCAGGGAGTTGCCGTGGATGACGATCACCGGTGGGTTCATGCCGCCCTGGTGGGCATAGCGCATCTTGGGACGGAACATGCCGCCACGCGAAGGAGCCTGGAAGGCGGTGGCTTCCTGAAGCAGTCGCGTGAGCACCGGCGTGGGCATCTTGCGCATGGCCGCCGCATGGGCCTGGGCTATGGACTTCCATACGGGCCCCAGGCCCTGCCGCTTCTTGGCCGAGATGAGGTGCAAGGGCGCGAACTTGAGAAAGGCTAGGCGGTTCTCAATTTGCCGCTCGATCTGCTCGCGCTGGTAGGCATCGACCGCGTCCCACTTGTTGATGGCCAGCACCACGGCCCGGCCGCTCTCCAGGATGTACCCGGCGATGTGGGCATCCTGATCGGTCACGCCCTGGGTGGCATCGAGCAACAGCAACACCACGTGGGCGCTCTCGATCGCCTGCAGGGTCTTGACCACCGAGAACTTCTCGATGGCCTCGAACACTTTCCCCTTGCGCCGCAGGCCGGCGGTGTCGATGAGTTCGAACTTCTGGCCCGCGCGCTCGAACGGGACGGAAATGGCATCGCGGGTGGTGCCCGGCAGATCAAAGGCCACCAGCCGCTCTTCCCCCAGCCAGACGTTGATCAGGGTCGATTTGCCGACGTTGGGGCGGCCAGCCACGGCGAGCCGAATCACCCCGGTTTCGGCATCGGGCTCATCCTCGTCTTCTGGAGGCAGCCCGGGGATGCGCTCCAGTGCGGTCTCCAGCATGGTGCGCACGCCCTGGCCGTGCGCACCAGAGACTGGCAGCACCTCCCCCAGACCGAGTTCGAAGAACTCCACCAGTTGCAGGCCCTGGGTCATGCCCTCGGCCTTGTTGGCCACCAGAACGGTGGGCTTGCCCAGCCGACGCAGGTACTGCGCGATGTCGTGGTCCTGGGCGCTCAGGCCGGCGCGGGCATCCACCACGAACACCACCACGTCGGCTTCGGCCACGGCCTGGCGTGTCTGCTTCGCCATCTCGCGGTAGATGCCCTCGGAGGCATCCGGTTCGAAGCCGCCGGTGTCGATGACGATGAACTCGCGCCGCCCCAGACGACCATTGCCGTAGTGGCGGTCTCGCGTGAGGCCGGCGAAGTCGGCCACGATGGCATCGCGCGAACCGGTCAGGCGGTTGAACAAGGTGGACTTGCCCACATTGGGCCGGCCCACGAGGGCAATGACAGGTTTCACTGTGGCCGCCAGGCGAAGACGCCACCGTTGCGGGTCTGCACGACCAGGGCGTCGGTCGCCAGAACCGGCGCCGCAAGAATGGCCGAGCCGTCGGTGCTCAGACGTGTCATCTCGCTGCCATCTTCGCGGGAAATCAGATGCACCAGCCCGGTCGCGTCACCGACGGCCACCACGCGGCCCAGCGCCAGCGGCGCACTCGGTTCACGGTGCAACAGCCGGTCGGTGTTCCAGGCCGGTTCACCGCTGGAGCGCTGCCAAGCCTGGAAACGCCCGTTGGATTCCACCCCGAACACCAGTCTGTCGTCGCCATGGACGCCCACCACGCCCTGGGCGGCGCGGGTCCAGCTCAGCGTGCCGCGGCTGGTGTCCACGCAGCCCACGGCGGCAACGTAGGCCCGCACGCAGACACTTGCACCGATCCGGCTGGCGGGACCGACAATGTCCACGAGGCGCTCGACCTCGTTGGTGCCGCGCGAGGTGGCAATGGGGGCTTCCCAGCGCACCACGCCGTTGAGCGGATTCATGCCGACCAGACGCCCTGAGAGACCCGCCACCAGCATGTCACCCACGGCCATCAACACCCCGCCCTGGCTCAGCACCAGGGGCTCGGTGGTCCGGGTCTGCGTCCACAGACGGGCACCGTTGGAGCCGTCGAAAGCGGTCACCGTCCGGTCTGCGGTGAGGACGAAAACCCGCTTGCCCGCCACCAGCGGCGCCGTAAAGGTGCGCGCCGGCAGCCGCACCCGCCACAACTCGCGGCCACCGGCCATGGCCACGAGTTCGTTGGCCTGGGTGACCACGGCCACGGTGTCCCCATCCGTACCCACGCCGGCGGCGATGCGGGTCTTGAGGTCCACGCGCCAGATGTCCTGGCCCGTGCCCGCATCAAGGACCGCCACCGTGCCCGCGGATCCGGCCGCGAACACGCGTCCGGCCACCGCGGCGGGCACCAGCTCCGCGTGGCTTGCACCAACCTGCGCAGTCCAGATCAGGCGCGTGCCCATGAGCGCGGCCACGGGCTGGAGTTCTGCCGGCTTGGGCTTGTCGGGCCCGGAGGAACAGGCCGTGGTAAGCAGCGTCGCGCAAACCAGGCCCAGCGCGACCAGCGCACGGTGCCCGGCAAGGAGAGAACGGAAGGACGTCGGGCGGATCGGCATGGCTGTCAAGGTTTGGCTGGCGCCAGGCTGGCGGTGTTGACGCCCAGCGCGGCAAGTTTCACTTCCACCAGGCGGCGGTATTCGGCGCGGTCGCTCAGCGTGCGCCAGGCCGTCTGGTACTGGGTGCGGGCCTCGTCGGCCTTGCCTTGGGCCAGGTACACGTCGCCGCGCCGATCGGCCACCAGCGGTTCGAACGACTTCGGCACCGGGGCCTCCAGCGTCTTGAGCGCCTGGTCAAAGGCCTGGGCCTCGATATCCAGGCCTGCCAGGCGCAGCCGCGCCACGGCTTGGTACGAGGGGTCGGAGGATTTCTCCACCGCCCAGCTCAGCGCGGCACGGGCTTTGTCGGCCTGGCCCGCCTCGAACAGCGACTTGCCAGCCAGCAACGCGGCTTGACTGGCATAGAGCGTGCTGCCAAAGCCGGACTGCATGTCCGCCAGCGCGCGCTCGATGCGTGGCTGGTCCTTGGCGATCACCGCGCGCTCGATTTCGTCGTACAGCGCTGCCGCCTTCACGGCCTGGTTGCGCTGCCACCAGTTCCAGCCGTTCCAGGCGGCAAAGCCGCCCAGCACCACGATCAGCACCCAACTGATCAGGTTGCCGTAACGGTTCCAGAAGTGTTTGATCTGATCGAGCTGTTCCTGCTCTTCAAGGTCGAGGTGTTTGGCCATGATGGGTGTTCAGCTCCGGTTCGTGCGCCAAGGCGCAACGGGGGATTGTAGGCGGGCATCCCGGCGAGACCGGGTGCGGGTATCAGCGCAGGCGCGAGCCCCAGTCGGCAACCGAGTCGATCCTGAGCAAGCTCTGCCCGCCATCGGACTCGCCACGTGGCCCACGCAGCGGCTTGAGAGCCACGGTCCCTTCGCGCATCTCCTGTTCGCCGAAGATGAGCGCGTAGCGAGCGCCGCTGGCGTCTGCCTTCTTGAACTGGGACTTCATGCTGCCCATGCCCTCGGGGCCGGCCGCGTGCATCTGCACGCTCACCCCTTGCAGGCGAAGCTGCCGGAGCACCGGCATGACCTCGGCCACGCGGGCTTCATCGGGAACCACCGCGTAGGCATCTGGAACCGGGACCTCAGGCAAGCGCCCCTGCTCCTTGAGCAGCTCCAGGATACGCTCCATACCCAGCGCCCAGCCCACGGCAGGTGCGGGCTTGCCGCCCATCTGCTCGAACAGGCCATCGTAGCGACCGCCCGCGCACACCGTGCCCTGCGAGCCGAGTTGCGTGGTGACGAATTCGAACACCGACAGGTTGTAGTAGTCCATGCCACGCACCAGCCGCGGATTGATGCGATAGGCGATCCCGTGGGCGTCGAGCAGACTCCGTAGGCGCTCGAAGTGCGCCAACGACTCGGCGCCCAGGTGGTCCATGAGACGCGGCGCGGCATTCACCAGATCCTGCATGGCAGGGTTCTTGGTATCCAGGATGCGCAGCGGGTTGCTGTGCAGCCGGCGGCGGGCATCCTCGTCCAGCAGGTCTGCGTGGCCCTCCAGGTAGGTGATGAGCGCCTGGCGGTGCGCCAGCCGCTCAGCGGGCTGACCCAGGCTGTTGATTTCGAGTTCGATGCCGGTGAGGCCCAGCTCGGCCCAGAGGTCGCAGGCCAGCACGATCAACTCGGCATCCACGTCCGGCCCGGCAAAGCCCAGGGCTTCTGCGCCGAACTGGTGGAACTGCCGGTAGCGGCCACGTTGAGGACGCTCATGGCGAAACATCGGTCCCATGTAATAGAGCCGCTTGCCACCGTCGTACAGCAGCGAGTGCTCGAGCGCGGCGCGCACCACGCCGGCGGTGTTCTCAGGACGCAGCGTCAGCTGCTCGCCGTTGAGGCGGTCCTCGAAGGAGTACATCTCCTTCTCCACGATGTCGGTCACCTCGCCGAGCCCGCGCACAAACAGCGCCGTGGGTTCCACGATGGGTGTTCGCAGGTTGCGGTAGCCGTAGCGGCGCATCAGGCCGCGCAGCGTGTCCTCAAGCCACTCCCAGTGCGCAGACACGGGAGGCGTGATGTCGTTCATGCCTTTGACGGCACTCAGTCGTTCTGTCATTTCTGGGATTCGGGGTTGAGCGTTGTGAGGTGAGCGAGGAAGTCGTGCGTTGAACGCTCAACGCCCGGTGCCAAACCTCTGCTCGATGTAGTTCTCGACGATGCCCTGGAAGTCGCGCGCGATGTCTGCGCCACGCAGCGTCATGGCTTTCTGGCCATCGATGAAGACAGGTGCGGCCGGCGCCTCGCCCGTGCCTGGCAGGCTGATGCCGATGTCGGCATGTTTGCTTTCGCCGGGACCGTTGACGATACAGCCCATCACCGCGACCTTCAGGCCCTCTACGCCGGGGTAGCGCGAGCGCCAGACCGGCATGGAGGCACGCAGGTAGTCGTCAATCTGCTTGGCCAACTCCTGGAAGGTGGTGCTGGTGGTGCGACCGCACCCGGGACAGGCCGTGACCGAGGGCACAAAAGCGCGCAGGCCCAGTGCCTGAAGGATCTCCAGCGCCACCACCACTTCCTGCGTACGCGCTTCTCCGGGCTGCGGTGTGAGCGATACGCGAATGGTGTCGCCAATGCCCTGCTGCAGCAGCACAGACAACGCGGCCGTGGAGGCGACCGCACCCTTGGTGCCCATACCGGCTTCCGTCAGCCCCAGGTGCAACGCGTAGTCACAGCGACTGGCCAGCGCCTGGTAGAGCGCGATCAGGTCCTGTACCGCGCTGACCTTGCACGACAGCACAATGTTCTCTCCACGCAGCCCCAGGCTCTCGGCGCGACGGGCAGACTCGACCGCCGAGGTGATCAGCGCCTCGTACATGACCTGGCGTGCATCCCATGGTGCGCCGCGCGCGGCGTTCTCGTCCATCAACCGCGCCAGCAGGTCCTGGTCCAGACTGCCCCAGTTCACACCGATGCGCACGGCTTTGTCGTGGCGTGCCGCGATGTCGACCATCTGTGCGAATTGGCGATCTCCCTTGTCGCCGCGGCCCACGTTGCCAGGGTTGATGCGGTACTTGGACAAGGTCTCGGCGCAGGCCGGGTGGTCGGTCAGCAGGCGGTGGCCGTTGTAGTGGAAGTCGCCGATGAGCGGCACATCGATCCCCATGCGATCGAGTTGCTCGCGGATATAGGGCACGGCCTTGGCAGCCTCGTCGTTGTTGACGGTGATGCGCACGAGTTCGGAACCCGCCAAAGCCAGCTCCTTGACCTGGATCGCGGTGGCCACCGCATCGGCGGTATCGGTGTTGGTCATGGACTGCACACGCACCGGTGCATCACCGCCCACCGTGACACGCCGGCTGCCCCAGGCCACCACCCCCTGTCGGGACCGGCGCTGCGGCACCACAGGCAGCGGGATGGGATGGGCGGCGGAACGTACAAGACTGTCCATGGTCACTCCGCTCACTTACCGCACCTCGAAACGCGCCACGTTGTTGCGCGCGATCGCATTCACGTCGAATGGGCGGCCGCGCACGGTCACGCGTGCGGCTTCGGCGCGCCCCAGCACCACCGTGTACGGCGGCGCGGTGGAGAAATCAACGGCTTCGCCCGGCTTGAGCAGGCGCTGCACCACCACACTGCCCGAACCGTTGGTGACCTCCACCCACGATTCACCGGTTGCCGCAGCGATGCTGAGCAAGCTGCCGCCGGCTGCCAGAGCGCCACCGACAGGCTCCGCCAGAGCCGATGCGGTGGCGGCCGCCTGCCCGGCAGGTGCTGGCGGCGTGGCTGCCGCGGACGCCTGGACAGGCTCGGACACCGCCTCAGGCGCGGTCGATACCGGGGCCGAAGCCGCGTCGGACGAAGGTTCCAGCGGCACCGCAAGCGGCGTCCGCTCTTCAGCCTCGCTCTCCTGTCCTCCTGATGGCTCCACTGGCGCGGTCACGGTATCGGTCACGGATGCCGCACCATCCTGGATGTGCGGCAGAAAGACGATCACCAGCGCCCCCAGCAACAGCGCGATGGCCGCCAGCAGGGCCGGACGGGACAGCCAGGTCATGGCGCCGGCCTGGGCGGGTTCGCTCGCCGCCTTGAATGGTGCGTTGATGGCGCGGGGCGAATCACCCAGCTCGGGCATCACGCTCTGCGGAATCTGCTCCAGCACCGGAGCTGGGTCGATCTTGAGGTGGCGGCAGGCACTGGAGGCCAGAGCACGCGCGAAGGTCAGATCGGGCAACTCGTCGTAACGCCCTGCCTCCAGCGCCTCCAGCTTGCGCACGGGCACCTTCAGCGCCGCAGCCAGCGCTGCGATGTGCAGACCCGCGGCCTCGCGCGCTGCGCGCAACAACACCGGTCGGCCGGCGGCTTCCACCATGGCTTGCCCCTCACTCATCAAATGCACCTCGCTGGTAGGCAGACCATTCCCTCGAGTCCGGGTAGCGGCGGCCGAGTTGTTGGGCCAGCTGCTGCATGGCCTCGGTGTTCCCCAACCGGCGTTCCACCCGGATGCCCAGCCACAGCGTTTCCGCATTCGCCAGTTCGGAATTGTTCACCCGGCGGATCACGAAACGCGCCTTGTCGTTCTCGCCTCTGCGGTGCTGCAGCGAAGCCAGGTTGTAGGCTGTGATGGGATTGCCGGCATCGAGTTCGTAGGCTCGCGCCAGACTGCCCTCCGCCTCGGCGAGCTGCCCCGCACGCACCTCGCACACGCCCTTGGCCATCAAGGTCTTGGCCTGCCCGCCATAGACGGGACTCAACAGAGCCTGCTGGAACATCTCGATGGCCTGCGCATAGCGCCCCTGCTGGCAGGCGAACAAGCCGTAATGGTGCAGTACGTCGGGATCGCGCGGGTTGAGTTGCTGCGCACGGCGAAAGCTCTCTTCGGCCAGGCCCATCTCGTTCATGCGCGAATACACCAGACCACGCAGCATGTAGGCGGAGGCATAGGTGGGATCGGCCGCCAGCGCGAGCTTGATCTCGTCCAGAGCCACCGTGGTCTGTCCCTGCTCAAAGTACCCTGCGGCCAGTTCGAGGCGGATGCGGGCGCGCTTGCGCGACTCAGGCTCGTCCGACTCCGTCACGGGTTCGACCGAGCGGTTCGGGTTGGCAGCGGGCAATCCGCTGGACGTCGTCTGAGCGCAACCGGCGACCAGCAGCAGCTTGGCCAGCGCGACCAGAAGAAGCGTGCGCCAGACCAGAGCCGGCCGGGCACCAAGGGCGTGTGAGCGAAGTGTCTGCGTCATGCCTGCCTTTCCTTGCGGACGATGCGAACGGGTTGGGTCGGAGCCTGATGCCGGCGCTGCGCCATGCGGCTGGCGGCGTTGGTGCGGTCCAGCACGTCTCCGGCCAGTTGCCCACAGGCGGCGTCGATGTCGTCGCCCCGTGTCTTGCGCACGGTGGTCACGATGCCGCCTTCGTTCAGGATCTGGCCAAACCGCTGCACCACGGCGCGCGGCGAACAGGTCAGGCCGGAATCGGGAAACGGATTGAACGGAATCAGGTTGATCTTGCAAGGCACCCCGCGCCCCGCATGGCCCTGAAGCAGGGTCAGCAGTTGACGGGCGTGCTCGGGCTGATCGTTCACGCCGTCGAGCATGCAGTACTCGAAGGTGATGAAGTCACGTGGCGCGGCCGGCAGGTAGCCGAGGCAGGCATCCAGCAGTTCGGCAATGGGGTACTTGCGGTTGAGCGGCACCAGATCGTCGCGCAGCGCATCGCTGGGTGCGTGCAGGGACACCGCCAAAGCCACCGGGCAATCGGCGGCCAGGCGTTCGATCATCGGCACCACACCCGAGGTGGAGACCGTCACGCGGCGCCGCGACAGGCCATAGCCGTGGTCATCAAGCATCACGCGCAAGGCGGGCACCAGGGCGCCGCAATTCTGCAAAGGTTCACCCATGCCCATCATGACCACATTGGTGATCACGCGTTCCCCGGTCTTGAGGTGGCGCCGCAGGAAATGCTCGGCATGCCAAAGCTGCGCGAGGATCTCGCCCGTACTCAGGTTGCGGGAAAAGCCCTGGTGACCGGTGGAGCAGAAGCGGCAACCCACCGCACAGCCCGCCTGCGAGGAAATGCACAGCGTGCCGCGATCGTCCTCGGGAATGAATACGGTCTCGACAGCATTGCCGTCGCCGACGTCGAACAGCCACTTGATGGTGCCGTCGGCCGAGTCCTGCCTCGACAGCACGGGCAGGTCCGTGATGGTGCAAACGGCGGGCAGTTTCTCGCGCAGGCTGCGCGCGAGATCCGTCATGGCGGCGAAATCGGCCGCGCCTTTCTGGTGGATCCAGCGGAACAACTGGACGGCGCGAAACCGCTTTTCGCCCAGTTGCTCGCAAAAGGCGGCCAAACCCTCGAGGTCGAAATCGAGCAGATTGGCCGTCATGACATGGCTGGCGCGCTGGCTCAGCGCGGGTACACGTTCAGACCGGCAAAGAAGAAGGCCACTTCGGCGGCTGCGGTTTCGGGAGCGTCGGAGCCATGAACGGCATTGGCGTCGATGCTGTCGGCGAAGTCGGCGCGGATGGTGCCGGGAGCGGCCTTCTTGGGATCGGTAGCGCCCATCAGGTCGCGGTTCTTGGCGATGGCGCCTTCACCTTCGAGCACCTGGATCATCACCGGCCCGGACACCATGAAGTCCACCAAGTCCTTGAAGAAGGGGCGTGCCTTGTGGACGGCATAGAAGGCTTCTGCTTCGCCGCGCGAGAGGTGCGCCATGCGGGCTGCCACGACCTTCAGGCCGGCGGCTTCGAAGCGGGCGTAAATCTGGCCGATCACGTTCTTGGCGACGGCGTCGGGCTTGATGATCGAGAGGGTGCGTTCGATGGCCATGGATATCCTGAAGTTGTTGGGTCAATCAAGCGAGGTGAGTGGCACCTCACAAAGCCTTTGATTCTACAACGGTCATAGGGTGCGGATAGCTCATGAAAGCCGTTCAGCGTCCGCCCTGGCGCCCGCCACCCGAACGCCGGCGCCCCCCGGAGGCGTTCCCCCGGCCCGGCCCCTGCTCCCGGCTGCGCTGCAGCGCATCCTGCCCGATGTAGCCAAACGAGGTTTTCATCGGGTCCGGCTGCTGGCCACCGCCCGACCCTTTGGGCCCTGTACCTTTGCCGCCCCGGCCTTGAAACTTGCCGCCACCCTTTCCTCGACGGTCTTGCGGCACGCCGCCAGCGGGCGCACCCGGGCCGCGCTCGGCCTGGGCTCGGCGCAAGGGCTGCTGGCTGGGATGGCGGCCACCGCCCCGGGCTCGCCGCGCCTGCGGCTCCCCGCTGGCCGGGGACACCCCGGCAGCCGCGGTCAACCGGCCGATGTCCCGCTCATCGAGCTCCACCCAGGCCCCCCGCCGCAGGCCCCGCGGCAGCATCATGGCGCCATACCGGATGCGGATAAGCCGGCTCACCGCATGCCCGACCGCCTCGAACATGCGGCGCACCTCGCGGTTGCGGCCTTCGGCAATGGTCACGCGGTACCAGCAGTTGGCGCCCTCGCCACCGCCGTCTTCTATGGCGGAGAACTGGGCCTGACCATCCTCGAGCTGCACGCCATCGAGAAGGCGCTGCTTTTCTTCGTTCGACAAGGCGCCGAGCACGCGAACGGCGTACTCTCGCTGCAGCCCGAAACGGGGGTGCATGAGCCGGTTGGCCAGTTCGCCCGAGCTGGTGAACAGCAAGAGGCCCTCGGTGTTCAGGTCGAGCCGCCCGACCGACTGCCACTTGCCCTGCATCAGGCGGGGCAGTCGCCGAAACACAGTGGGCCGGTTCTGCGGATCGTCGTGCGTGACGACCTCGCCCGCGGGCTTGTGGTAGGCCAGCACGCGCGGCGGCGGTGGCGTCATGCGCACGCGCACCGGTTTGCCGTTGACCTTGATGGTGTCTCCGAACTGGATGCGCTGCCCTATGTGGGCAGGCTCGCCATTGACGGAGATGCGGCCTTCCAGAATGAGCTGCTCCATCTCCAGGCGTGAACCCATGCCGGCTTGCGCCAGCACCTTGTGCAACTTCGGGGATTCGGGTTGTGCGCTGAGCACACGTTTGACCGGTTGCTCAGGCTCATCCTGGGCCTGCTCGGCGTCAAAAGCGCCGCTGACCACGTCGTCAAAACGCAAGGCCTGCGCCAGCTGGGCCGGTGGCGCTGCCGGTGGCGCCACAGAGGCCTGTTCCGCGTCGTCCCCGCCCGGCGTCGGTTCGGTGTCAGGCTGCGTTGGAGGGAGGTGGTTCGCCGGATTCATGGTCTTCCTGTGGAGCGTTGTCCTGCGCCTGGAGCTCGGCGGCGGGTTCGAGGGTGTCTGCGGCAGCATCCATGGGTTCGGGTGCATCGGCATCCGGCTGCAACTGGGCCGACAGTGCCTCGAAATCGAGGCGGTCCAGGGCAGACTCCTGCACGTCGCTGCCCTCCAGCGGAGGCAGCTGGTCGAGTGAGGACAGCCCCAGATCGTCCAGGAACTGCCGCGTGGTGGCAAACAATGCCGGCCGGCCTACGGTCTCGCGGTGACCGATGACTTCGATCCAGCCACGGTCCTCGAGTTGCTTGATGATCAGCGAATTGATGGTGACGCCGCGGATGTCTTCCATGTCGCCACGCGTGACGGGCTGGCGATACGCAATGATGGCCAAAGTCTCCATCGTGGCTCGGCTGTAGCGCGGCGGCTTTTCCGGGTGCAGACGGTCCAGGAAAGGCCTGAGCTCAGGGCGGCTCTGGAAACGCCAGCCAGAAGCCACCTGCACCAGTTCGACGCCGCGCCCGGTCCATTCCTGCTGCAGGTCGGCCAACAACCCCTTGAGGGTGTCTGCGGACACTTCGTCGTCGAACAGCGTGCCGAGTTCGCGCACCGACAGCGGCTGTGGCGCACAAATCAAGGCCGTCTCGAGGACGCGCTTGGCATCCGTGGTGTTCATGGTGTCAGTCTGTCTGGGGCCGGCTTGCCGCCGGACGTCAAAGCACGGGGCGGAGGGAAAGAAACCGGCTGCCGGTCTGGCAGTACAAGGAATTTGCGGGAGGCTGCGCCGATCCGGGCCGCAGGGCCCGCGAAGTCTGGCGGTCAGTCCTGGAAGCCGCTGGACACAAGCGCCTCATTGTAGCGGAGCCCACTGTCTGCCAAGGCCTGGAGCATGTCGTGCGGCGGTGTGCTGCGGAACTGCAACAGTCCCCCATGGACCGGATGGCGCAGTTGCAGACGCGCCGCATGAAGCGCCTGCCGCTGCATGCCCCACAGCGGACGTCCACCATAGAGCGCATCTCCCACCAGCGGATGCCCCAGCCATGCCATGTGGACGCGAATCTGGTGCGTGCGTCCGGTGTGCAGCTTGCACGCCACCAGACAGGCCTGCGCCTGGGTTTCGAGCAGCCGCACCGTGGTCTGCGCCGGCTTGCCCACGCCCCCATCGGGCCGGACCACCGACATTCGAAGGCGGTTGTGCACGTCGCGGCCGATGGCCTGGTCCACCTCCTGCTGCCTCGGCCCTTCCCAGCCACCCTGCGCCAGCGCCAGGTAGCGCCGATCCACCTCTCGCGCCGCGATCGCGCGCACCAGGGCATCCATGGCCTGCCGGCTTTTGGCCACCAGCATCAGGCCGGAGGTGTCCTTGTCCAGGCGGTGCACGATGCCCGCGCGCGGCAGGGCGGCGGCGCCCGCGTGGTAAGCCAGCAGCCCGTTGAGCAGGGTCCCCGTCCAGTTGCCGGCGGCGGGATGGACCACCAGCCCGGCCGACTTGTCGATCACCAGCAGGTGCTCATCCTCGAACACCGGGTTCAGCGGAATGGCCTGCGGCACGAAAGCCTGCGCCTGCGGCGTGGGACGCAACTCCACCTGCAGCGCATCGCCGGCCGAGACGCGCGCGGCCGGCTTGCGCACCAACACACCTCGCAACAGCACCGCGCCATCGACGAGGAGCTGCTGCAGATAGGAGCGAGAGAACTCGGGGATCAGAGACGCCAGTGCCCGGTCGACACGCTCACCGTGCAGCTCAGCGGGCACCATGCACATGCGGGTTTCCGCATCGGTCGTGAACTCGTCCAGCAGAGGCTGCACGGAACCTTCCGGCCCATCCCCCGTCGATATAATTTCCGCTGCCAAGCCCCAAATCCCGTTGTTGTAAAGGTGCATCGTCGATGCGTGGATTCAGATTATCGGTTGCCTCCCCCTGCGTGCTGGCGATCGCCGCGGTATTGAGCGCCTGCAGCACCAAACCTGTGGACGAAACCGCCGGTTGGAGCCCCAACCGCATCTACAGCGAGGCCAGCGACGAGCGTGCCGCCGGCAACTACGACAAAGCCGTCACGCTGCTGGAAAAGCTCGAGGGGCGCGCTGCCGGCACGCCTCTGGCGCAGCAGGCCCAGATCGACAAGGCCTACACCCACTACAAGGCTGGCGAACAGGCTCAGGCGCTGGCAACGCTGGATCGCTTCCAGAAGCTGCATCCCACCAGCCCGGCGATGGACTACGCGCTCTACCTCAAGGGACTGGTGAGCTTCAACGACAACCTCGGCCTCTTTGGTTCGCTGGCGCGCCAGGACCTTTCCGAGCGCGACCAGAAGGCCGCCAAGGAGTCGTTCGAATCGTTCCGCGAGCTCGTCACCCGTTTTCCGGACTCCCGCTACAGCCCCGACGCACGGCTGCGCATGACCTACATCGTGAACTCGCTGGCCCAGTACGAGGTGCATGTGGCCCGCTACTACCACAGCCGTGGCGCCTATGTGGCCGCCATCAACCGGGCGCAATCGGCACTGACCGACTACACCGACGCGCCGGCCCTGGAAGAAGCGCTTTTCATCATGATCCAGTCCTACGATGCCCTGGGCATGACGCAGTTGCGCGACGATGCGCGTCGGGTGATGCAGGCCAGCTACCCGCAAAGCGAGTATCTGAGCAAGGGCTTCAAGTCGGGCGGTTCGCCGTGGTGGAAAGTCTGGTAGCCGCCAGCGCGTCCAGCATCCCGGTCATTTCAGCTTCATCCAGAAGCCGCCGCATCGGCGGCAGCGCCGACAGCAGGCGCACCCCATAGGAGCGGCTCAGCAGCCGCCTGTCGCCGATCACCAGTACGCCCCGGTCCGTCTCCGAACGGATCAGGCGACCCGCCCCCTGCTTGAGCGCCATGGCCGCCTCGGGCAAAAAACCATCGTTGAACGCGTTCAACCCCCGGGCCTCCAACTGGCGCGACCGGGCCTCCATCAGCGGGTCGTCTGGTGGTGGAAAAGGCAGCTTGTCGATCACCAGCAATTGCAGTGTGTCGCCTGGCAGGTCCACGCCCTCCCAGAACGACGATGAAGCCACCAGAACGCAGGGCGACCCGCCCTCCCGAAAGCGCTCCAGCAGTGCGCGCCTGGAGCCGCGGCCCTGGGCCAGCACTTGCAGCGGGCCGCAACGGCCATCACCGACAAGTGACATCAGGTGGCTGGCGAAGCGGTCCGCCGCGCGCAAGGTGGTGGTCAGCACCAGCGTGCGTCCACCAAGGCGCGAAGCCCAGCGCGCCACCGCCTCGGCCAATGCGGGCGTGTGCGCCTCGTCGGCCGGGTCGGGCAGCGTGTCCGGTACGTGCAGCGCGGACTGGTTGGCATGGTCGAACGGGCTGGGCACTTGCAGCGTGCGCAGCGACGGCACCGCATCCAGGCCAAGGCCGCGAGTGAACCAGCTCAGCGCCTCATCCTGCCCCAGCGTTGCCGAGGAGAATACCCAACTGCGCGGGCGTTCGGCGCCGGGCGCCAGCAGGGTCCGGAAAAGCGCGGAACTGTCCGCAGGAGAGCGCAGCAGCCGCCAGCCGTGGCCAGCAGGCGACCACTCCACCCAGCGAACGCCCCCCGACTCGCCCCCCTCGGGTGCCACCAGGCCACGCCATGTCTCCATCAAGACCTGGGCGCGCGCGTCCAGGCGCTCCATGTCCGCGCTGGCCTGCGCGGTGGCGCGCAGGGCTTCCTGCACACCGGTCAGGGCACGCTCGAGTTCGCGCGTGGCCATCTGCCAGCGCGCCGCGTCCAGGCGCTCGGGCGTGGCCTCGGACCACCGGCTGCGCTGGCCGGGTGGCCTGGGCACCGTCGCCAACGCACGGCTGGCCTGCTCCAACGCCAGCGCAAGGTGGTTCCAGGGGCGCATGCCGCGCGCCCATTGCCCACCCTGCGTGGCCACGTCGCGGGCGAGCTCGCGCAGGGCGCCCGAACTCAATTGCTGCCCCAGGAAACCGATGCCAATGTCGTTGAGCTGATGGGCCTCGTCGAACACCACCACCTCGGCCGAAGGCAGCAATGCGGCCACGCCCGACTCGCGCACGAGCTGGTCGGCAAAAAAAAGATGGTGGTTGACCACCACCCAGTCCGCCGCCAGTGCCTCGCGCCTTGCCTGGTTGACATGGCATTCGCCATGGCGCGGGCATGCGGCACCCAGACAGTTGTCACGCGTCGAGGAGATCAGTGGCCGCAAAGGCGAGCGTTCGTCCAGGCCCGCGAGTTCGGCCAGGTCTCCGGTGCGCGTGGTACGCGCCCAGTGCGTCACCTGCAGGAGGCCTGCCGACACGGCCGGGTCGCGCAAGCCCCGCGACGGAGCCCCGGTCAGCGACCGCTCCAGGCGGTGGAGGCAGAGGTAGCTGCCGCGACCTTTGAGCAGCGCCACACGCACAGGCAGGTTCAGCGCCTGGACGACGGCGCGGACATCGCGCGCAAACAACTGGTCCTGCAAGGCCTGCGTCGCGGTGGACAACAAGGCTCTTCGCCCACTGAGCAGGATCGGTACCAGATAGGCGAAGGTCTTGCCCACCCCGGTTCCCGCTTCCACGACCAGATGCCCACCCGATTCGATGGCCTGCGCCACCGCACGTGCCATGGCCATCTGTCCCGGGCGTTCGCGCAGGCCGGCAAGCCCCCGGGACAGGGGGCCCTGTGCGGCAAAAACCGCCTCGACTTGGGACTCCAGCGTGCTCAGCTTGCGTGCTCCTTGCCCTCCAGGCACCCAGCATGGTGGGCAAATGTCACGGGCGAAGCGCCGTCGCGCGGACTGGAAGGGCGTTTGATCATATGCCGGGCCCTGCGCCGGGCATAAATGGATAACATGGCGACGACCTTTTCCCCCACCCTTCGAGCCCGCCAACGCACATGAGCAAAGGCTACCGCATTCAGGCCTCCACCGGCATCCACCGGGGCGACCGCGACTACCAGCAAGACCAGGTCGCGTTGCTCAGCCATCCGCGCCACAGCGGTTGCATGCTGGCGGTGCTGGCCGACGGTATGGGCGGTCGCAGTGGCGGTCGCAAGGCCTCGGACCAGGTCATGCTCACGGCCCGCCAGCTTTTCGAGCGCTACGACCCTGATACCGACGACGCGGGCGCACTTCTGCGCCAGATCGTCGAGGAGTCTCACCTCGTGATCAAGCTCACCGCTGTGTCGGCCGAACAGGAGCCCCACAGCACCATTGCAGCCTTCGTGATCAATCCGGGCGGCGACAGCCATTGGGTGCACGCCGGGGACTCGCGCATCTACCACTTCCGCAATGGCAAGCTGGTGTTCCGCACCATGGACCATTCGTATGTGCAGACCTTGGTGAACCAGGGCGAGATCAGTGAAGAAGAGGCGCTGGACCATCCACACGCCAACATCCTGATGGGTTGCCTGGGCACGGAAAACGATCCTCCCGTGGACATCCATGTCGTGCCCCAGCTTCACCCTGGCGATGCCCTGATGTCCTGCAGCGACGGCATCTGGCACTACTTCACCCCGGAAGAACTCTCCAGCACGATCGCCATGCTCTCCCCGCGCGAAGCCTGTGAGTTCCTCATCCAGAAGGCCCGTACACGCGCCAAGGGCATGGGCGACAACCTGTCGCTGGCCATCGTGAAGCTGGAGCCGTTGGGGTAGGTGGCCCCCACGCTCCGCCGCTGCGCGGGTCGCTGCCCCCCAAGGGGGCTGACCCCGCCTTGGGAGCGGCCCGGCGGCGGGGTCCGTGGCCCCCACGCTCCGCCGCTGCGCGGGTGGCGTTCAGGTCAGTCCGGTATCCACCAGCCGGTGTTCCAGCGCCAGGAATTCGGCCGACTGCATTTCCGTCAGGCGCGAGACCGTGCGCGGAAACTCGTGTGACATCGGGCCTTCCAGATACAACTGCTCAGGTGGCACGGCGGCGGACATCACCAGCTTGACGCGCCGGTCGTACAGCACGTCCACCAGCCAGGTGAATCGCCGAGCCTCCGAAGCCTGGCGCACCGACATCTGCGGGACGTTGGAGAGCAGCACAGTGTGGAACTGGGAGGCAATCTCCAGGTAGTCGTTCTGGGAGCGTGGCCCGCCACAAAGGGTGGCGAAATCGAACCAGATCACGCCGCCGGCCCGGCGCAAGGCCCGTATCTGCCGCGCCTCGATGTGCATCACCGGATCCTCGTCACCGATTTCCGCGAGCTGGTCGAAGGTCTTCGCCATGGCGGCGTCCGCCTCGGGTCCCAATGGGCAGTGATAGAGCTCGATGTGGGTCAGCGTGCGCTGGCGGTAGTCGGTGCCGTTGTCGACATTGATCACCTCCAGGCGCTCCTTGAGCAAGGCGATCGCCGGCAGGATGCGGTCGCGGTGCAGGCCATCCGGGTACAAGCCATCGGGATGGAAGTTGGAGGTGGTCACGAAACCCACACCCGCCTTGAACAGTGCGTCCAGCAGGCGGTGCAGGATCATCGCGTCCGTCACATCCGCCACGTGAAACTCGTCGAAGCAGATCAGCTTGTAACGCTTGGCGATGCGGGCACCGAGCTCATCCAACGGGTTGACGGTGCCCTGCAGCTCTCTCAGTTCGCGGTGCACCTCCCGCATGAACTCGTGAAAATGCAGGCGGGTCTTGCGCCGCAAAGGAACGGCATTGAAGAAGCAGTCCATCAGGAAGCTCTTTCCGCGCCCAACCCCGCCGTACATGTAGACCCCGCGAGGGATCTCAGGGTTGACGAAGAGCTTCTTGAATGAGTTGGAACGGCGCTGCTTGTAAACCGTCCAATCGGCGGCGCAGCGCTCCAGCGCCGCGACCGCGCGCTCCTGGGCGGGGTCGGACGTGTAGCCGCGCTCCTTGAGCGCGGCCTCGTAGGCGCTGCGGACGCTCAAGATGCGCAGATCAGAAGTTCAACGTGCGCTTGTCCACCGCGAGCGCCGCTTCCTTGGTCGCTTCCGACAAAGATGGGTGCGCATGGCAGATGCGGGCAATGTCCTCGGCGCTGGCCTTGAACTCCATGGCCACCACGGCCTCCGCGATCAGCTCCGATGCCATCGGACCCACGATGTGCACCCCAAGGATCTCGTCGGTGGTGGCATCGGCCAGGAACTTCACCATGCCTGTGGTGTCGCCGAGCGCGCGCGCGCGCCCGTTGGCCAGGAACGGGAAGGTGCCCGCCTTGTAGGCCACGCCGGCTTCCTTGAGCTGCTGCTCCGTGCGGCCCACCCAGGCAATTTCAGGGCTGGTGTAGATGACCCAGGGAATGGTGTTGAAGTTGACATGGCCATGCTGGCCCGCGATGCGCTCGGCCACCGCCACGCCCTCTTCCTCTGCCTTGTGGGCCAGCATGGGGCCCCGCACCACATCACCCACGGCCCACACGCCCTTGAGGCTGGTGCGGCATTCGTCGTCGACGACGATCGCGCCGCGCTCGTCGAGCGCCAGTCCCACCGCTTCGGCGTTAAGGCCCGTGGTGTTGGGCACACGGCCAATGGAGACGATCAGCTTGTCGGCCTCCAGGGTCTGGGCTTCGCCCTTGGCGTTGGTGTAAGCCACGCTCACGCCCTTCTTGGCGGTCTTGACTTCGCCCACCTTCACACCGAGTTCGATCTTGAGGCCTTGCTTGTCGAAGGCCTTCTTGGCTTCCTTGGCAATCTGCTGGTCCACCGCACCCAGGAAGGTGGGCAGCCCCTCGAGGATGGTCACTTCCGCGCCCAGGCGGCGCCAGACCGACCCCATCTCCAGGCCAATCACACCGGAGCCGATGAGAACCAGTTTCTTGGGCACGGCGCCGATGCGCAGAGCACCGTCGTTGGAGAGCACCAGTTCCTCGTCGAACGGCACACCGGGCAGCGCGCGCGCATTGGAGCCGGTGGCCACGATGATCTGGCGACCCACCAGCAGTTCTTCCTGAGCGCCCTTGACCTGGATCTCGTACCCGGCCTCGACCGCCTTCACGAAGGAGCCGCGGCCGTGGAAGAAACTCACCTTGTTCTTCTTGAACAGGTAGAGAATGCCGTCGTTGTTCTGCTTCACCACCGCGTCCTTGCGGCCGACCATCTTCGCAACGTCGATCTTCACGTTGGTCGCGCTGATGCCATGGTCGGCGAAGTGCAGGTTGGCGTGCTCGAAGTGTTCGGACGACTGCAGCAGCGCCTTGCTCGGGATGCAGCCCACGTTCGTGCAGGTACCACCGGGCGCCGGGCCGCCAGCCGCATTCTTCCACTCGTCGACACAGGCCACCTTGAAGCCGAGTTGGGCTGCGCGAATGGCGGCAATGTAGCCACCGGGACCGCCACCGATCACGACGACGTCAAATGCTTGAGACATGATGTTGAAACTCTCGTGTTGTGGCCCGCCTCATTCGGCGGGCACGAATATCCACAGCAGGACGTAGAGCACAAGGCCCGTGCCGCCCGCAAAAAACAGCAGCGCCAGCAGCAGGCGCCAGATCCAGGCCTCCACGCCCGTGGCTGCGGCAATACCGCCGCAGACGCCCGCGATCCATTTGTCCGATGAAGACCGGCGCAGGCGATTGAGCGACTGCGCCAGCTTCGGCGGAAAGGGCTCACCACCGGCCTCGTTGAGCAAGCGGGCCTTGGCACGCTCGAACTCCGCCGCACTGAGACTGCCACGCTCGCGCAGCTGCTCCAGTTTGAGGAGTTCGTCGGCCAGTGACATCGTGCAGCGTGGACTCAGATGTCGAACAGCAGGCGCGCCGGGTCTTCCAGCGCCTCCTTCATCGCCACCAGGCCCAGCACGGCCTCCCGGCCGTCAATGATCCGGTGGTCGTAGGACATGGCGAGGTAGTTGATCGGACGAATCACGATCTGTCCGTTCTCGACCACCGGGCGATCCTTGGTCGCGTGCACGCCCAGGATGGCCGATTGCGGCGGGTTGATGATGGGCGTGGACAGCATGGAGCCGAAAGTGCCGCCGTTGGAGATGGAGAAGGTACCGCCGGTGAGATCGTCCAGGCCGATCTTGCCTTCCTTGGCCTTCTGGCCGAATTCGGCAATCTTCTTCTCGATGTCGGCAAAGCTCATCTGGTCGGCGTTGCGCAGGATGGGCACCACCAGGCCGCGGGGCGAACCCACGGCGATACCGATGTCGAAATAGCCGTGGTAGACGATGTCATTGCCATCGACCGATGCGTTGATGATCGGGAACTTCTTGAGGGCGTGCACCGCGGCCTTGACGAAGAAGCTCATGAAGCCGAGCTTGACGCCGTGCTCCTTCTCGAACTTCTCCTGGAACTTCTTGCGCATCTCCATCACCGGCGCCATGTTCACTTCGTTGAACGTGGTCAAGATGGCGTTGGTGGATTGGGACTGCAGCAGGCGCTCGGCAACGCGTGCACGCAGACGGGTCATGGCCACACGCTCTTCGGGGCGGTTGCCCAGGTCGGGGCCGGAGACCGCCACCTGCGGCAGCACCTTGGTCGGCGCGCCGGTGGGAATGGCCACGGGAGCGGGCGCAGCCTTGGATGCGGCGCCACCGCTTGCCACGGCAGAGAGCACGTCACCCTTGGTCACGCGGCCATCCTTGCCAGACCCGGCGACCGAGCCGGGGGCGAGGTTGTTGTCCGCCATGAGTTTGGCTGCAGCCGGCATGGCGACACCTGCCTTGGATGGGGACGCAGCGGCGGCCTGCGCAGCAGCAGGCGCGGTCACCGCTGCGGCCGGTGCGGGCGCGGCACTGGCACCAGCGACGGCTTCGGTATCGATGCGCGCGATCGGTTGCTCGGCCGTGACCGTGGCGCCATCGCCTTGCAACACTTCAGCCAGCACGCCGGCCGCCGGTGCCGGCACTTCCAGCACCACCTTGTCGGTCTCGATCTCGATCAGGATTTCATCGGCGGCGACGGCTTCGCCTGCCTTCTTCTTCCACGTCAGCAGCGTGGCCTCGGCCACCGATTCGGAGAGCTGCGGAACCTTGACTTCTACGATTGCCATTTCTTTTCCTGGGTTATGCGTTCAAGGCTGGGCGTTGAGCGCGCGCTGGCATGGTCATATGCCCAGCGCCGCCACTTGAAGCCCAACGAATTACTTGGTGAGGATGAAGCCCTTGAGCTTGCCGAAAGCGGCTTCGATCAGGTTCTTCTGCTGCTCCTGGTGCAGGTGGGCGTAACCCACCGCCGGCGACGCCGACGCCGCACGGCCTGCGTAGCCCAGCCGCTGACCATCGAGCATGTTCTCGTGGATGTAGTGCTGCACGAAGAACCAGGCTCCCTGGTTCTGAGGCTCGTCCTGGCACCACACGATGTCGGTCGCGTTCGGGTACTTGCGGATCTCGGCGCCGAAGCTCTTGTGCGGGAAGGGATACAGCTGTTCGATGCGCAAAATGGCGACATCGTCCGAACCGCGCTCCTCACGCTTCTTGACCAGGTCGTAGTAGACCTTGCCCGAGCAGCAGATGATGCGCTTGACCTTCTCGGCCTTCTTCACCACGTCCGCGTCGTGTTCCGGGATCACGGTCTGGAAACCACCTTTGGTGAATTCCGACAACGGCGAAGTGGCGTCCTTGTTGCGCAGCAGAGACTTGGGCGTGAAGATGATCAGCGGCTTGCGCAAACCCCGAATCATCTGGCGGCGCAGTACATGGAAGATCTGGCTCGCGGTGGTGGGTTGCACGATCTGCATGTTGGTATCGGCAGCCAGCTGCATGAAGCGCTCCAGGCGGGCCGAGCTGTGCTCAGGCCCCTGGCCTTCGTAGCCGTGTGGCAGCATCAGGGTGATGCCGTTGACGCGGCCCCACTTCACTTCGCCAGAGGCGATGAACTGGTCGATGACCACCTGGGCACCGTTGGCAAAGTCGCCAAACTGGGCTTCCCAGACCACCAGCGTGTTCGGGTCGTTGGACGCGTAGCCATACTCGAAGCCCAGCACCGCCTCTTCGGACAGGATGGAGTCGATCACCACGAACGGTGCCTGGTTGTCGGCCACGTTCTGCAGCGGCACATAGGTGCCCTCGTCGTACTTCTCCCGGTTCTGGTCGTGGATCACCGCATGGCGGTGCGTGAAGGTACCGCGGCCGCAGTCTTCGCCCGAGAGGCGCACCGGGAAGCCGCTGGCCACCAGCGAGGCGAACGCCATGTGTTCGCCCATGCCCCAATCCACCGGAATCTCGCCACGGCCCATGGCCGCGCGGTCCGCATACACCTTCTTGACCAGTTGGTGCGGCGTGACGTTGTCCGGTATGGTCGTGAGGCGGTCGGCCAGGCGCTTCCACTCGGCCAGCGGAATGGCGGAGTCGGCGTTGTCGGACCATTTCTTGCCCAGATACGGGCTCCAGTCGACCGCGAACTTGCTCTTGAAATTGGTCAGCACCGGGTCCACCGTGTGGCGGCCCGCGTCCAGCGCGGCGCGGTAGGTCTTGACCATGTCGTCGCCCAGCGTTTCGCCCAGACCCTGCGCCGCCAACTTGTCGGCATAGAGCTTGCGCGTGCCCGGGTGAGCCGCGATCTTCTTGTACATCAGCGGCTGGGTCAGGCTGGGCGTGTCCTGCTCGTTGTGACCCAGTTTGCGGAAGCAGACGATGTCGACGACCACGTCCTTCTGGAACGTGGTGCGGAACTCCAGCGCGAGCTGGGTGGCGAACACCACCGCCTCGGGGTCGTCGCCGTTGACGTGCAGCACCGGCGCTTCGATCATCTTGACCACGTCCGAGCAGTACAGCGTGGAGCGGCTGTCGCGCGGATCGGAGGTCGTGAAGCCGATCTGGTTGTTGATGACGATGTGCACCGTGCCGCCGGTGGAATAGCCTCGGGTCTCGGCCAGCGCCAACGTCTCCATCACCACGCCTTGGCCTGCGAAGGCCGCATCGCCGTGCACCAGCACCGGCAAGACCTGCTTGCCCAGCGGATCACCGCGGCGGTCCATGCGGGCACGCACAGAGCCTTCCACCACCGGATTGACGATCTCCAGGTGCGAGGGGTTGAACGCGAGCGACAGGTGAACCGGACCTCCGGGGGTGGTCACGTCGGAGCTGAAGCCCTGGTGGTACTTCACATCGCCCGCAGGCAGGTCCTCAGGGGCCGTGTGATCGAACTCGGCGAACAGGTCCTTGGGCATCTTGCCCAAGGTATTCACCAGCACGTTCAGGCGGCCGCGGTGGGCCATGCCGATCACGATCTCCTGAATGCCGATCTGGCCAGCCTGGCTGATCAGCTCGTCCATCGAAGCGATGAAGCTCTCACCACCTTCGAGCGAGAAACGCTTCTGCCCCACGTACTTGGTGTGGAGGAAACGTTCCAGGCCTTCTGCCGCAGTCAGGCGGTCCAGGATGTGCTTCTTCTTTTCCGCATTGAACGCCGGCTTGGTGCGCGTGGCTTCCAGGCGTTCCTGCCACCAGCGCTTTTGCGACTGGTCCGTGATGTACATGTACTCGGCCCCAATGGAGCCGCAGTAGGTCTCGCGCAGCGCGTTCAGCAGATCGCGCAGGGACATGGTCTCCCTGCCGAAGAACGTGTTGCTGGTATTGAATACCGTCTCGAGGTCGGCGTCGGTGAAGCCATAGAACGACAGTTCGAGCTCGGGAATGTGGTCGCGCTCGGCGCGCTTGAGCGGATCCAGGTCGGCCCAGCGGGCACCCACATTGCGATAGGCCGCGATCAGTTGCTGGACGGCAACACGCTTGCGACCCAGTTCAGAGTCGGCTCCCGTGGCCATGACCACCTGCGTGCCGCCCTGCTTGGCGCGCTCGGCAAAGGCGTTGATGACGGGCTGGTGGGGAACGTCGCGCGCGTCGCTGCCATCGACGGCCGGCACATGCTGCAGCGCATCGAAGTAGCCGCGCCAGTTGTCAGGGACGCTGCCGGGGTTTTCCAGGTAGTTCTCGTACATCTCTTCCACGTAGGGCGCGTTGCCGCCGAAGAGATACGAGTTGTTCTTGTAGGCAACGTAGACGTTGCCCCCGTTCGATTGGGAATCGCTCATGGATTCGCTGACCTCCGTTTCCCTTGGGGAAACATTAGCTGGTTAAGAAAACCTTCCGCGGCCCGGCTGAACCGTTTGGCGGATGCGACAGTGACTGTGGAAGGACCTGACTGCAATCCGGGATTGTGCCACCTCGGAGGCCATCAGGGTAGAAAGTTTGCGTGACGAATGTGCGTCAGGATGCAACCCGCGGCGACAGACGCTCGGAAGCAGGCACCGAACTGGGCTCATCCATTTCGATCGCGATCTGCGTGCACACCGTACGGCACAGCGTCACCGCCTTCTCGCTCTGCACTCTGTAGATGACCTGTGTGCCTTCCTTGCGCTTGGCCAGTACGCCAGCCCGGTACAGCAGATTCAGGTGCTGCGACAGGTTGGGCTGGGTGGTGTCGATCTCCTGCAACAGTTGCGAGACGGATTTCTCCTTGTCGCAGAGCGCGCTGAGGATTCGCAGACGCATGGGCGTGGCCAGCACGCCAAACAGCTCGGCAGCCAGTTCGAACACCCGTACCTTCTCCACCTGCCCGGAGGACTCGATCATTTGTTCCATGGCGATCTTCGCTAGTGTCTATATAAGCATGGATGATACTTACAAAGACCTGCGGCGACCACCCGGAGCCCATACGGAGATCAGGCGAGCAAATCCTTGATCTGCTGCAATGCAGCAGGATCATCCATGGTGGTCAGGTCGCCCGGATCGCGGCCTTCACAGACCGCCTGGATGGCGCGGCGCAGCAGCTTGCCGCTGCGCGTCTTGGGCAGCACGCTGACAAAACGCACACGCGCCGGGCGGGCCACCGCTCCGAGCTGTTCGTCGACGAGCTTCATGACCTCGCCCTCCAGCTTGAGACAACCCGCGTCGGTGTCCAGCGCCGAGGCATCCTTGGCCACCGCGAACGCCATCGCCACCTGGCCCTTGAGCTGGTCGGCCACGCCAACAACCGCCACTTCCGCCACGTTCGGGTGGCTGGCAATGCTCTCCTCGATCTCGCGGGTACCCAGCCGATGACCCGCCACGTTGATGACGTCGTCGGTACGGCCCAGGATGTAGAAATAGCCGTCCTTGTCGCGCACGCCCCAGTCGAAGGTGCTGTAGACCAGCTTGCCCGGGATGCTCTTCCAATAGGTGTTGACGAAACGCGCGTCGTCTCGCCAGACGGTCTGCATGAATCCCGGTGGCGTTGGCCCCTCGATCACGACGACCCCCTTCTCGTCGGCCCCGGTCAGTTCCTCGCCGGTGTGCTCATGCAGCAGTTTGACGGCATAGCCATACATGGGCACACCCGGACTGCCAAACTTGCTGGCCTTCTTCTCCACGCCGTTGGCAATGGTCAGAATGGGCCAGCCGCTCTCGGTCTGCCAGTAGTTGTCGATGATGGGCACGCCCAGCCCGTCGCTGATCCAGCGCGCGGTGGGCTCATCCAGCGGCTCCCCAGCCAGGAACAGCGCTCGCAGGCTGGAGAGGTCGTATTTGCCCAGGAAGGCCGGGTCCTGCTTCTTGAGCACCCGCACCGCCGTCGGGGCGCTGAACATGACCGTCACCTTGTACTTCTCGACCAGGCTCCACCAGATGCCGCCATCGGGCCGGATGGGCAGCCCCTCGTACATGATGGTGGCCATGCCCGCGATCAGGGGACCGTAGACGATGTAACTGTGCCCCACCACCCAGCCGATGTCGCTGGTGGAGAAATAGGTTTCGCCCGGCTCGCCCATGAAGATGTGCTTCATGCTGGCCGCCAGCGCCACGGTGTAGCCTCCCACGTCACGCTGCACGCCCTTGGGTTTGCCCGTGGTCCCGCTGGTGTAGATGGTGTAGCTGATGTCGGTAGACGCCAGCCACTCACAGGGCACCTGGGCATTCAGGTGCTGCGCCCGCAGCGCGGCATAGTCCTGATCGCGACCGGCCACCAGGTCCATGGGCGCCAGCCCGCGGTTGACCAAAATCACCGAAGCCGGCTTGTGGCTGGAGAGGCGGATGGCCTCGTCGAGCAGCGGCTTGTAGGGCACCACCTTGCCGCCGCGCGAACCCGCGTCCGCGCTGACGATGGCAACCGGTTCGGCATCCTCGATGCGGTTGGCCAACGAGTGGCTGGCGAAGCCACCAAACACCACCGAATGGATGGCGCCGATGCGCGCGCAGGCCAGCATGGCAAACGCTGCCTCCGGGATCATGGGCATGTAGATCAGCACCCGGTCGCCGCGCCGCACGCCCTGCGCCTTGAGCACGGCTGCCATGTGCTGCACTTCGGCATGAAGCTCGCGAAAGCTGTAGGTCTTCTCGGTATCGGTCTCCGTCGAGACAAAAATCAGCGCCGCCTGATCCCCACGGTCCTGCAAGTGGCGGTCCACGGCGTTGTGGCACAGGTTGAGCAGGCCACCCTCGAACCAGCGGGTGAAAGGCGGGTTGTCGTGGTTGCAGACGCGGCTGAACGGTTGGCGCCAATCCACCAGCGCCGCCTGCTCGGTCCAGAAAGCGTCACGGTCTTCAATGGAGCGGCGGTAGAACTCGGCGTAAGCCTGGGGCGCGGTCATGGGTGTCTCCTGCAGTGGAATGACGAACGGGATCAAACTGAATTCATAATTATGAGAACCAGCCTTGCGACAGGCTGACACAGCCCCGTCTGGGTACCCGCTGTTCTGCGAGCGGGCTACTTGATCAGCGCCTGAACCTCCTTGAAAGCGGGGTGTTCGGCGGACCTCAGCCACTCGAACGCCACCATCTCCGTGGTCAACAATTCCGCCCCGGCGCCGGCCAGCCGGTCAAAAGCGGCATCGCGGTTGCGCTCCGTGCGCGAACTGCAGGCGTCGGTAACCACCCAGACCTCGAACTCCTGCTCCAGCAACTCCAGCGCCGTCTGCAGCAGGCAGACGTGGGCCTCACAGCCCGCCAGCACGATGCTGGCGCGTTCGGGGGCTGCGGCGGCGGGCTTCTGCAGGTGCTTGGGCAGGCTGCGTGCGTTGCCTTGACTGGCGCGCGCAGCGGGCCTGAGCCAATCGGCCAGGCCTTCGGGCACGGCGCTGAAATGCATCTTGGCCAATGTCTTGCGGCACAACCCGCGCAGCTCCGGCGGGTTCTGGCCCAGCCTGTCGGGGTTCTGCTCCGTTCCCAAGGTGGGCACCTTGAGCAGGTCGGCGAGGCGAGCCAGGCGCAGGGCATTGGCCAGCACCAGCGGGCCTTCGTGGAGTGCGGGCATCAGGCGGGCCTGGTAGTCCACCAGCACCAATTGGGATTCGGAAGCGTCCAGAAGCATCGGTATCTTTCGGTCTGTGCGTCGTGTGGTTCAGCGCGATCGGTGCGGCATTCTCGCAGCGCTAGCACCACCACGCACATGAGCGGCGTCAAAGATCGAACAGATCGCCCTGCTCTGCTTCAGGCGTTGCCGGGGGCATCGCCGGCCCGACGCGCTCCAGCAACTGAGCGAGGTAGCGATCGAACAGGATCTGCGCCTGTGGCTCGCCCCCAGGCAAACCGACCTGCCGCAGCACCAGCAACCCCAGGCCATAGGCCAGCAAGGCGGTTCGCTCCTGTACAGCGGCCTCTTGGTCGAGGCCCAGCGACAGCAGCGCCTGCTCGCACGGACGCATGGCCTCCAGCACCCGCGCATCCAGCAGCGACTGCGCGCCACCCTCCGGTCCATGCGTGCGCAACAGCGCCAGGTCCAAATCCTGCGGGTGCGCGACATAGAAGGCGAACCAGGCACGTGCCCGGGCTTCCAATGCGGCACGGTGCTGACCACGCGGCACGCGAGGTGCCTCCATCGCCAAGCGAAGGCGCTCCAGCGACTCCCCCAGAAGCGCCACGTGGATCGCCTCCTTGCTGTCGAAATAGCTGTAGATGGCCCCGGCCGTGTAGCCCGCGCGCCGCGCGATCTCCCGGATGCTGGCACCGTCCAGCCCCCGCTCGGCGAACACCCGGCACGCAGCCTCAAGCACCAGACCACGTCTTTGCATGGATTGCGCGGCCTGTCGCTGCTGACGTTGAGCCTGGTGCTCGCGCAGGGCCAGCATCTCCGTCTCGCTCAAGACAGGTTTGAGATCGTGGATTTGCACCCGCATAGGCATACCCTTTTTCAACCAGGCACATAAAAATGAATCCCGGATATTTTATTGAACGATGTTCAAATTTTTATCGAAAGATCAAAATTTCAAGGTGATCTCCAGCTGTCCAACAGGCTTCAGCTGCTTCTATGAGGTTCAATTTACCGTCGGTCAGACATGGTTTGCCGTTGACCATTCCTCACTGTCGCAACGCCTTGAAAAGCCAGGAAAATCAAGGAGTTGATTGAAGATCCTCACTTGACTTCGAACGCCATCCCCGATACGCTGCGCGCCATGATTCGCTGGCTTCCCGCCCTCCTCCTGACTTGCTCGGCCGTGGCACACGCCGCGCCGGGAAACAGCGGCTTCAACGACATCGACGGCTTTCTGGCGGAGAAGGGCCTGATGTCCCGGATGGGCGATCAGATCCAGCAGGCCCGCGACACCGTGAGCGAACAGGCTTCCAGCCTGGTCATCAACGCACTGGCGTTCCTCGATATTCCCTACCGCTACGGCGGCAACAGCGCCGATACGGGTTTTGACTGCAGCGGCTTCGTGCGCGCGGTCTACGAACAGTCGCTGGGCAAGGTCTTGCCACGCCGCTCGGACGAGCAGGCCGCCGCCACCCAGACCATAGACCGCAGCGAACTCAAGCCAGGTGATCTGGTGTTCTTCAACACCATGCGCCGCGCGTTCAGCCATGTGGGCATCTACGTGGGCGAAGGCAAGTTCATCCATTCTCCGCGTGCCGGTGCCCAGGTGCGCATGGAAGACATGCGCATGAGCTACTGGAACTCCCGCTTCAACGGCGCCCGGCGTGTGCCATTGAACGACAAGGACAAAGCCCCCTGATCCCGCCTTGGCGTTGCGGCATTTGACGCAAGCGCCCCCCTGGCCCTATCGTTCAGGCCACGCGCCGACCACGACAGGAGACCGACATGCCCTTTCATGCCTTCGGCCGCCGGCTGGCCATCCGTGCCGCAGCGGCAGCCGTGCTGCTGAATGCCAGCTTCGTCTTGGCGCAGGGTCCGTCAGTGCCCCAATCCCGTCCCTGTCCTGCGGAGGTGCCAACGGGCTCATCCTGCTTCAGCGGTGAGGATGGCCTGGGTGGCTTTTATTGGATGGCACTGCCTCCCGGGTGGCGTGCCAGCACGGGCGTACTGGTCATGCATGCGCACGGAGGGCCGGCCGACACGGGTCCGGCCAGACCAGAACGCAGCGAAGAGGACCTCCAACGCTGGGCGGTAACCGTCAAGGCCGGGTACGCCTGGGCGGGCGCCACCTACCGGCGCGGCGGCTACGGCGTGAGCATGGCGGCGGAAGACACCGAGCGCCTGCGCCGCCTGTTCGTCAGACAGTTCGGGCCACCGCGGCGAACGCTGCTGCATGGACAGAGCTATGGCGCAGGCGTGGCATCCAAAGCCGCCGAACTCTATGCGACGGTCGATGGCCCCCATGGCCCCGTCAAAGGTCCCTACGACGGTGTCCTGCTCACCAGCGGCGTGCTGGGAGGCGGCACCAAGGCCTATGACTTCCGTCTGGATCTGCGTGTGGTCTACCAATACGTCTGCAAGAACCACCCGCGCGCCGACGAACCGCAGTACCCCTTGTGGCAGGGCCTGCCGATGGGCACCCGCCTCAACCGGGCAGAACTCGCCGCCCGCGTGGACGAGTGCACCGGCGTGCGCAAGCCGGCAGCTCAGCGCACCGAACAGCAGAAAGCCAACTTGGCTACGCTGGTGAAGGTGATCCAGATTCCCGAACGCTCGCTGATTCCTCACCTCAATTGGGCCACCTGGTTGTTCCGCGACCTGACCCAGTTGCGCCTGGGCGGGCGCAACCCGTTCGACAACACGCGCGCGGTGTACAAAGGTTCCGCGGACGATGCGGCACTCAACGCAGGCGTCCTGCGCTACGCGGCCGACCCCGCCGCGGTGGCGGAATTGGCGCAGGACAGCGCGCCACAAGGCCGAGTGAACATGCCGATCATCACCTTGCATGCCGTGCACGATCCCACAGCGTTCGTCGAGCTGGAGTCTGCCTACCGCGACGAGTTGGAGCGCGCGGGCAATGGCCACTGGCTGGTACAGAACTTCAGCGACGAATCCGAACACAGCTACCTGGCCGACGCCCAATACCCCGCACTGTTCACGGCATTGCTGGACTGGATAGACCACCGCCAGAAACCCACGCCGCAGAAAGTCGCGGCGCTCTGCAAGGGCTATGAGGCGACGTATGGCGGCTCGTGCAAGCTGTTGCCCGACTACAGGCCTCCACCGCTGGCCAGCCGCGTCGCTCCACGCTGAAACCGAAGGCATGAAAAAGCCGCCGCCCTTGCGGGCTGGCGGCTTTTCTGCCTGTGGCGCAGCCTGGTTAGCGGCGCTGCGGCGGCACGTCGGTGCAGGAGCCGTGCGCCACCTCGGCAGCCATGCCGATGCTCTCGCCCAGCGTCGGATGGGGATGGATGGTCTTGCCGATATCCACGGCATCGGCCCCCATCTCAATGGCCAGCGCGATCTCCCCGATCATGTCGCCTGCATGCGTGCCCACCATGCCACCGCCCAGAATGCGGCCATGGCCGTGCGCCTCAGGCGAGTCATCGAACAGCAGCTTGGTCACGCCTTCGTCCCGGCCGTTGGCGATGGCACGGCCCGAGGCGCTCCAGGGGAACAAGCCCTTCTTGACCTTGATGCCCTGCGCCTTGGCCTGGTCTTCGGTCAACCCGACCCAGGCGACCTCGGGATCGGTATAGGCCACGCTCGGAATCACGCGCGCGTTGAAGGCGGCGGATGCCAACGCCTTGTTGTCCTGGAGCTCGCCAGCGATCACCTCCGCCGCCACATGCGCCTCGTGCACCGCCTTGTGTGCCAGCATGGGCTGGCCCACGATGTCGCCGATGGCGAAGATGTGCGGCACGTTGGTGCGCATCTGGATGTCCACCTCGATGAACCCACGGTCGGTCACCGACACCCCCGCTTTGTCCGCACCAATCTTCTTGCCGTTGGGTGTACGCCCCACCGCTTGCAGGACCAGGTCATAGGTCTGCGGCTCGGGCGCCTTGCCCCCCTCTTCGGCCGGCGCAAAGCTCACCTGGATACCTTCGGGCGTGGCCTTCGCCGCCACCGTCTTGGTTTTCAGCATGATGTTGTCGAAGCGGCGGGCGTTCATCTTCTGCCAGATCTTCACCAGGTCGCGGTCGGCGCCCTGCATCAGACCATCGAGCATTTCCACCACGTCCAGGCGAGCACCCAGCGTGCTGTAGACCGTGCCCATTTCAAGGCCGATGATGCCGCCGCCGAGGATCAGCATGCGCTTGGGGACTTCCTTGAGCGCCAGGGCGCCGGTGCTGTCCACCACACGGGGATCGTCCGGCATGAAGGGCAGGCGAACCGCCTGCGAGCCGGCGGCGATGATGGCCTTGCGGAAGCCCACCACCTGCTTCTTGCCCGTGCGCTCCTGGCCGGTGCCGCCGGTCTCCTCCACCTCCAGGTGGTTGGGGCCAACGAAGCTGCCGTAGCCGCGCAGCACAGTGACTTTGCGCATCTTGGCCATGGCCGCCAGGCCGCCGGTGAGCTTGCCAATCACCTTTTCCTTGTGAGCGCGCAGCTTGTCGATGTGGACCACGGGTTGGCCAAAGTCCACGCCCAGGTCGGCCATGTGGCTGACCTCGTCCATCACGGCGGCAACGTGCAGCAAGGCCTTGGAAGGGATGCAGCCGACGTTGAGGCACACCCCGCCCAGCGTGGCGTAGCGTTCGACGAGCACCACCTTGAGGCCCAGGTCGGCCGCGCGGAAAGCGGCGCTGTAGCCGCCCGGACCACCACCGAGCACGAGCACGTCGCAGTCGAGGTCGGCTGGGCCGCCGTAGTTCGCCGCCGCCGGCGCCGGACTTGCGGCGGGACCGGCCTTGACCTGCGCGGGCGCAGGTGCTGCCGGGGCGGCTGCCGGTGCTGCAGCGGTGGCGCCTTGCGCCGCGTCGAGGGACAGGATCACCGAACCCTCGCTCACCTTGTCGCCGATCTTGACCTTGATGTCCTTGACCACACCCGCGTGCGACGAAGGGATCTCCATCGACGCCTTGTCGCTCTCGACCGTGATCAGGCTCTGCTCGGCCTTGACCGTGTCGCCCGGCTTGACCAACAACTCGATGATGGCGACCTCCGAGAAGTCGCCGATGTCGGGCACCTTGATATCCACAATGGCCATGTCTGCTTCTCCCTTACAGCAGCACGCGACGGAAGTCGGCGAGGATCTGCCCCAGGTAGGCGTTGAAGCGCGCAGCCGCGGCACCGTCGATCACGCGGTGATCCCAGGTCAGCGACAGCGGCAGCATCAGGCGCGGCTGGAAGGCCTTGCCGTCCCACACAGGCTCCATCTGGCTCTTGCAGACACCGAGGATGGCCACCTCAGGGGCGTTGATGATGGGCGTGAAGTAGCGCCCACCGATACCACCCAGGCTGGAGATGGTGAAAGTCGCGCCACTCATGTCGGCCGGCCCGAGCTTGCCTTCCCGCGCCTTGGCCGCGAGTTCGGACATCTCCTTGCTGATGGCCAGCACCCCCTTCTTGTCCGCGTCCTTGATGACCGGCACCACCAGGCCATTGGGCGTATCGGCGGCAAAACCGATGTGCCAGTACTGCTTGTAGACCAGCGCGTCACCGTCCAGGCTGCTGTTGAATTCGGGAAATTTCTTGAGCGCGGCCACGCAGGCCTTGATCAGGAAAGCCAGCATGGTGACCTTGACGCCGCTCTTCTCGTTCTCCTTGTTGGTCGCCACGCGGAAGGCTTCCAGCTCGGTGATGTCGGCATCATCGTGGTTGGTGACGGCCGGGATCATGACCGCGTTGCGCAGCAGGTTGGCACCGCTGATCTTCTTGATGCGCCCCAGCTCCTTGCGTTCGATGGGGCCGAACTTGGCGAAATCCACCTTGGGCCAGGGAATGAGGCCCAGGCCCGCGCCATCGCCCCCACCCGCAGGGGCCTTGGCGGCCTGTGCTTTGGTCTGCACGGCGCCAGCCATGACCGCCTTGGTGAAGCCTTGCACATCCTCCTGCGTGATGCGCCCCTTGACGCCACTGCCCTTGACCTCTTCCAGCGGCACGCCGAGCTCGCGGGCGAACTTGCGCACCGAGGGCGAGGCATGCGGGAGGCCCATGGGGGCATTGGGCGTTGGTCGCTCGGTGCTGAGCGCTGCCGGGGCGGGCGCAGCGGCAGGCGCCGGCGCCGCGGTCGCCGGGACCGGTGTTGGTGAAGCGGTCGCCGGTGCGGCGGCGGCTGGCGCGGCTCCCGTACCTTCGAGGACTGCCAGCAGGTCTCCGATGTTGACCTTGTCACCCACCTTGACCTTGAGTTCCTTGAGCACGCCAGCGGCGGAAGACGGAATCTCCATCGACGCCTTGTCGGACTCCACGGTGATCAGGCTCTGTTCCTGCTTGATCGAATCACCGGGCTTGACCAGCACCTCGATGACGGCCACATCCTTGAAGTCGCCGATGTCGGGCACCCGGACCTCGACCGGGCCGGCCGCAGGCGCAACCGTGGCGGCAGGTACCGGGGTGGAGGCAGGTGCCGCCGCGGGGGGCGCGGAAACAGGTGCAGACGCAGGCGCGGGCGCGGCTGCCGCAGCCTCGGCGGCATCGAGCACCACCAGCACCGAGCCTTCCTTCACCTTGTCGCCCAGGGCCACCTTGAGTTCCTTGATCACCCCGCCATGGGACGACGGAATCTCCATGGAAGCCTTGTCCGATTCCACGGTGATCAGGGACTGCTCGGCCTTGACCGCGTCGCCCACCTTCACCAGCAGTTCGATGACCGCCACCTCGTCGAAATCCCCAATGTCCGGGACCTTCACTTCGATCAATGCCATGTTCTTGTCTCCGGGTTATGCGTAGAGAGGATTCACCTTCTCGGTCTGGATGCCGTACTTCTTGATCGCCTCGGCCACCTTGGCCACCGGCACGGTGCCCTCCTCGCTCAGGGCCTTGAGCGCGGCGACCACGATGTAGTGCCGGTTCACCTCGAAGTGCTCGCGCAGCTTGCTGCGGAAGTCGCTGCGGCCAAAGCCGTCGGTGCCCAGCACCTTGTAGCCACGCCCCTTGGGTATGAAGGGACGGATCTGCTCGGCGTAGTTCTTCATGTAGTCGGTGGAAGCCACCACCGGGCCGGTGGTGGCACCGAGTTGCTGCGCAACGAAAGACACGCGCGGGGTCTCGGTCGGGTGCAACAGGTTCCAGCGGTCCACGTCCTGGCCATCGCGCGCCAGTTCGTTGAAGCTCGGGCAGCTCCACACGCTTGCACTCACGCCCCACTCCTTCTCCAGCAATTCCTGCGCGGCAATGCTCTCGCGCAGGATGGTGCCACTGCCCAGCAGTTGCACCGTCGGCACCGACCTGCCCTTGATCGCAGGCGCCTGCCTGCAGCAGTACATGCCCTTGATGATCTGCTCTTCCGTGCCCGGCTGGAGGCCCGGCATGGCGTAGTTCTCGTTGAGCAGCGTCAGGTAGTAGAAAACGTTCTCCTGGCGTTCCACCATGCGCTTGAGGCCGTGGTGCAGGATCACCGCCACTTCATGCGCGAAGGTCGGGTCGTAGCTGATGCAGTTCGGAATGGTGCCGGCCAGGATGTGGCTGTGCCCGTCCTCGTGCTGCAGACCTTCGCCGTTGAGCGTGGTGCGCCCGGAGGTGCCGCCCAAAAGGAAGCCGCGCGCCTGCATGTCACCCGCGGCCCAGGCCAGATCACCAATGCGCTGGAAACCGAACATCGAGTAGTACACGTAGAACGGCACCATGATGCGGTTGTTCGTCGAGTACGACGTCGCCGCCGCGATCCAGGAACTCATGCCGCCGGCCTCGTTGATGCCTTCCTGGAGGATCTGCCCGGCCTTGTCTTCCTTGTAGTACATCACCTGGTCCTTGTCGACCGGGGTGTAGAGCTGGCCCTTGGGGTTATAGATACCGATCTGGCGGAACAGGCCTTCCATGCCAAAGGTACGGGCCTCGTCCACTAGGATGGGCACCACGCGCGGCCCCAGCGCCTGGTCACGCAGCAACTGCGTCAGAAAGCGCACGTAGGCCTGGGTGGTGGAAATCTCGCGGCCTTCTGCGGTCGGCTCCAGCACCGCCTTGAAGGTCTCCAGCGCCGGCACGGTGAAGCTTTCGTCAGCCTTCGCGCGGCGGTGCGGCAGGTAGCCACCCAGCGCCTTGCGTCGCTCATGCAGGTACTTCATCTCCGGCGTGTCGTCGGCCGGCTTGTAGTACGGGATCTTGGGCAGCTCGCTGTCGGGAATCGGGATGTTGAAGCGGTCGCGGATATAGCGGATGTCCTCGTCCGACAGCTTCTTGGTCTGGTGCACGGTGTTCTTGCCTTCGCCGGCCTTGCCCATGCCATAACCCTTGACCGTCTTGACCAGCAGCACCGTGGGCTGGCCCTTGTGTTCGTTGGCCGCGTGGAAGGCGGCATAGACCTTGGCCGGCTCGTGGCCACCGCGGCGCAACTCGAACACCTCCTCGTCGGTCATATGCTCGACCAGCTTGAGCGTCTCGGGATAGCGGCCGAAGAAGTTCTTGCGCACGAAAGCGCCGTCGTTGGCCTTCATGGCCTGGTAGTCGCCGTCCAGCGTCTCCATCATGAGCTGTCGCAGCTTGCCCGTCTTGTCTCGGGCCAGCAGGGTATCCCAACCATTGCCCCAGAGCAGCTTGATGACGTTCCAGCCGCTGCCGCGGAACTCGCTCTCCAGTTCCTGGACGATCTTGCCGTTGCCGCGCACCGGACCGTCCAGACGCTGCAGGTTGCAGTTGATCACAAACACCAGGTTGTCCAGGTTCTCACGTGCCGCCAGGCCAATGGCGCCCAGCGATTCGGGTTCGTCCATCTCGCCGTCGCCGCAGAACACCCAGACCTTGCGGTTCTCGGTATTGGCGATGCCACGCGCATGCAGGTACTTGAGGAAACGGGCCTGGTAGATCGCCATCAGCGGCCCCAGGCCCATGGACACGGTGGGGAATTGCCAGAACTCCGGCATCAGCTTGGGATGCGGGTAACTGGAGAGACCCTTGCCGTCCACTTCCTGGCGGAAGCTGTCCAGTTGCTCTTCGGTCAGGCGGCCCTCCAGGAAAGCCCGTGCGTAGATGCCAGGCGAACTGTGGCCCTGGATGTACAACAGGTCGCCGCCATGGTTCTCGCTCTCGGCGTGCCAGAAATGGTTGAAGCCGGCGCCGAACATGCTGGCCACCGAGGCGAAGGAACCGATGTGCCCCCCCAGGTCCCCGCCGTCGGCGGGGTTCAGGCGGTTGGCGCGCACCACCATGGCCATGGCGTTCCAGCGCATGTAGGCACGCAGGCGCTTCTCGATGGCGATGTTGCCGGGGCAATGCGCCTCCTGCTCCGGTTCGATGGTGTTCACGTAGCCGGTGTTGGCGGAGAACGGCATGTCGATGCTGCTCTGGCGGGCCTGCTCCAGCAGTTGCTCCAGCAGGAAATGGGCCCGTTCCGGCCCCTCCTTCTCGATCACGGCGGCCAGGGCCTCCATCCATTCACGGGTTTCCTGGGCGTCCACGTCCTCGGCGTTGAGGCCGTTGCGAGCGTCATTGGCTGACATGCTTGTCTCCTTGGGTTGCGATCGAGCTTACGGAGGTCTCTCCGCAGTGTCACGGATTTTTCCACAGATCGTTTTTCATTTCAATATGTGCCTAACAATTTCTCATAATGAAATTTCAACCGGATGCCAGAGGGAGTTTCCAGGCTCTCACGTAGACTTGCACGCTTCATGATCCCCTTGCCCAAACCCTCCAGCGCCGAACGCCCGTTCCCGCAGGCCGTGTGGTGGAAACGCTGGTGGCGGCGCCTGCCGCCCTCCCGCCAAGACCGCTTTGCGACGCTGGGGCCTTTGCTGGCGGTATTGCTGTTCCTCTCGGCCATCGTGGTGGCCATCACCTACCTGCGGTACGAAGAGCTCGAACGCGAGCAAGAGGCCGTCACGCGCGACGTGGAGTACGCCCAGCAACGCCTGCGCCTGCGCCTGCTGGAGCGGCAAGAGCAGCTCATGCGCCTGGCGCGAGAGATCGGCAACAAGGAGATCGAGAACGAGGAATTCGAGTTCCAGGCCGAGTCACTGGTCAGTCAGTTTCCGGAATTGCTCGCCATCAGTTGGGTGGACAGCCGCCGCAACGTGCTGGCCAGCTACGCCTCGCCGAGCGCCCCTTCGATGCTGACGCGGCCGGTGGGCAGCGTGCTGGCGGCGGGCGAGACGGACGGCACCTTCGAACTGGCGCGGGACCTGCGCCAGCCGGTCTACTCCCGCCCGCTGGGCGAAGACGCGCGCAATGCCACGCTGATGCTGCACGTGCCCCTGAGCGAACAGGGCCGCTTCTCCGGCACCATCATGGGCGAGTACGCCATCGACGGCCTGATGCGCTTTGGCATCCCGCCGGAAATCATGGCGCGGTATGCGGTCGCGCTGGTGGACGATCGCGACCGCGTGCTCGCGGGCAGCCTGCAGACACCGGAATCGGTGCTGCGGCTGCTGCCGTGGTCCAACCCGCCGCTGGAGCATGCGGTACCGGTGTCGCCCGTGGGCAACGGCCTGATCCTCAAAGCACAGGGCTACCGCACCTCACAGGACATCGTGGGCAGCGGTTTCTTCTGGGTGATCGGTGCGCTCAGCGTGCTCACCGTCTGGATGTTGCTGGGCACCTGGCGCCATACCCGGCGGCGCGTGCAGGCCCAGCAGGCCCTGATGGCGGAGACCAACTTCCGCCGCGCGATGGAAAACTCCATGCTCACCGGCATGCGCGCACTGGACATGCAGGGCCGCATCACCTACGTCAACCCGGCCTTCTGTTCCATGACCGGCTGGACCGAAGGTGAGCTGGTGGGCCGCACGGCACCCTTTCCCTACTGGCCGGAAGAAGACCACGACCAACTCGCTGCCAGACTGGAGGACGAGCTGCGAGGGCGCTCCACGCCGGGAGGTTTCGAGGTGCGCGTGCGCCGGCGCAACGGCAGCATCTTCGACGCACGCATGTACGTCTCGCCACTGATCGACCCGAGGGGCCACCAGACCGGCTGGATGACCTCGATGACCGACATCACCGAGCCCAAGCGCATCCGGGAAGAGCTTTCCGCCTCGTACGAACGCTTTACCACCGTGCTGGAAAGCCTGGACTCGGCGGTGTCGGTGGCGCCGCTGGGCAGCGACGAGATGCTGTTCGCCAACAAGATGTACCGGCTCTGGTTCGGCACGCGCGGCCAGGGCCACCGGCACCTGGTGGACCTCGCGGGCAACCAGCCGTCCCCCAGCCCGGACGATGGCGATGCGGTGGACGCGTTCGCCGGCATGCCGACGGAAACACTGACCGACGCCGGGGCGGAGAACGCGGAGGTCTTCGTGGAGGAGCTGGACCGATGGCTCGAGGTCCGCACCCGCTACCTGACCTGGGTGGATGGCCGCCTGGCGCAGATGGTGATCGCCAGCGACATCACGCCGCGCCGCTTCGCCGAGGAACAGGCGTCCCGCCAGGCCGAACGCGCGCAGACGGCCAGCCGCCTGATCACCATGGGCGAGATGGCCTCCAGCGTGGCGCATGAACTCAATCAGCCGCTCACCGCCATCGCCAACTACTGCAATGGCATGATCTCCCGCCTGCAGGAGCAGCGCATCAGTCCGGACGAGTTGCTGGGCGCGCTGGAAAAGACGTCCCGCCAGGCCCAGCGCGCGGGCCAGATCATCCAGCGCATCCGCGCCTTCGTGAAACGCAGCGAACCCAACCCGACGCTGTCGGACGTGGGCCAGATGGTCAACAACGCCATCGAACTGGCCGACATCGAGCTGCGCCGCCAGCAGGTGCGGCTTTCACCTTACGTCGCGGCGCGCCTGCCCCATTTGATGGTGGACCCCATCCTGATCGAGCAGGTGCTCATCAACCTGCTCAAGAACGCTGGAGAGGCCATCGTGCAGGCTGCGCGGGCGCCGGGCGAACGGTATGTGGAACTGCGCGTGGGCCCGCGCCACCTCGATGGCCAGGAGGTGGTCGAGTTCTCGGTGCGCGACTCGGGCAATGGCGTACCCGACGAGCTCATTGAACGCATCTACGAAGCGTTCTACAGCACCAAGAGCGAGGGCATGGGTATCGGCCTCAAACTGTGCCGCAGCATCGTCGAATCGCACCATGGGAGGATGCAGGTTCAGAACATCTACAATGGTGAAGAGGTGGTGGGCTGCTGCTTCAGCTTCTGGATCCCCGTGGTGTCCCGGCTCCAAGGCCAGGGTGCCGCAAGCGGGCCTGCCGCCAAGCCTCTGACGGACACAGAAAGAGCGAGATGAGTTTGATCCCCAAAAAAGGCAGCGTCTACGTGGTCGATGACGACGAAGCCGTTCGCGACTCTCTGCAATGGCTGCTCGAAGGCAAGGACTACCGGGTCCGCTGCTTCGAATCGGCCGAGGCCTTTCTCAGTCGCTACGACGCCCGCGAAGTGGCCTGCCTGATCGCCGACATCCGCATGGGCGGCATGAGTGGCATGGAACTCCAGGAGCGGCTGATCGAACGCCAGTCGCCTCTGCCCATCGTGTTCATCACCGGGCACGGCGATGTGCCCATGGCGGTGGAGTCGATGAAGAAAGGTGCCCTGGATTTCATCCAGAAGCCCTTCAAGGAAGACCAGTTGCTGGCCCTGGTCGAGCGCATGCTCGAACATGCCCGCGAAGCCTTCGCCACCCACCAGCAGGCCGTCAGCCGCGACGCCCTGCTTTCCAAGCTCACCAGCCGGGAGGCCCAGGTGCTCGAACGCATCGTTGCCGGCCGGCTGAACAAGCAGATCGCCGACGATCTGGGCATCAGCATCAAGACGGTTGAAGCCCACCGCGCCAACATCATGGAGAAGTTGGGCGCCAACACCGTGGCCGACCTGCTCAAGATCGCCCTCGGCCAGACACCCGCCAAGGCCTGAGCGCCCGACCGCCACCTCAACGACGCCCGCCCTCGCGGGCGTTTCCTTTTTTCCGCAAGCCCCGAGCACCATCCCATGACCGCCCAACTGATTGATGGCAATGCCCTCGCCAAGAAAATCCGCGCCGAAGTCGCCGGCCGCACCCAGGCTCTGCGCGCACGGGGCATCGTGCCCGCGCTCTCCATCATCCTGGTGGGCGAGGACCCGGCCAGCCAGGTCTACACCCGGCACAAGGTCAACGACAGCACCGAGACCGGCTTGCAAGCCACGCTGGAGCGCTACCCGGACAGCATGACCGAGGCCGAGTTGCTCGCCCGCATCGACACCCTCAACGAGGACCCTGCCGTGCACGGCATCCTGGTCCAGTTGCCCCTGCCCCGTCACATGAATGCGCACAAGGTGATCGAGACCATCTCGCCGTCCAAGGATGTCGATGGTTTTCACGTGGCCAGCGCGGGCGCGCTCATGGTGGGACAACCCGGCTTCTGGCCCTGCACCCCGTACGGCTGCATGAAGATGCTGGAAGACATCGGCTACGACCTCAAGGGCAGGCATGCGGTGGTGATCGGGCGCAGCAACATCGTGGGCAAACCCATGGCACTGATGCTGCTGCAGAAGAACGCCACGGTGACCATCTGCCACAGCGCCACGCAAGACCTCAAGTCCTTGACGCTGCAGGCCGACGTGATCGTGGCCGCAGTGGGCAAGCGCAATGTGCTCACGGCCGACATGGTCAAGCCCGGTGCCGTGGTGATCGACGTGGGCATGAACCGCAATGACGAGGGCAAGCTCTGCGGCGACGTCGACTTCGACGCCGTGAAGAACGTGGCCGGCTGGATCACCCCGGTACCCGGGGGTGTGGGCCCGATGACGCGCGCGATGCTGCTGGTGAACACGCTGCATGCGGCAGAGGCGTTGAGCGTTGAGCGTTGAGCGTTGAGCGTTGCCCCCCTCGCCGTACGCTCAACCCGCCCCCCTCAACCCGCGCTGCGCTGCGCTTTTTCCTGTTCGGCCTTGCCGCGCACCAGGGTCTTGGCTTCGGCCCAGTCTTCGGGCGTGAGCTTGCCGAGTTCGGCGAAGGTGCTGGGCGCGGCCAGGTGGTGACCGCCGTCGATGGCGATGTTTGCGCCGGTGATGTAGTCGCAGGCGTCGGACTGCAGGAAGGTCAGCAGGTTGCAGAGTTCAGGCATGCGGCCGTAGCGGCCCAGCGGAACCTGCTCGGCAGATGCGGCGCCCACGTTGGCCTTGGGAATGGGAGCCAGCTTTTCCCAGGCGCTCTCGGTGGGAAATGGGCCGGGCGCCACCGCGTTGACGCGGATGTTGTGGCGCCCCCATTCGACGGCGAGTGACATGGTCATGGCGTGCACCGCCGTCTTCGCCATGGTGGAGGGCAGCACGTAGGCCGATCCGGTCCAGACCCAGGTGACCAGCATGCTCACCACGGAGCCCGGCAGGCCTTGCGCGATCCAGCGCCGGCCGCAGGCCAGGGTGGCGAACAAGGCGCCGTCCATGACGGTGGAGCGCACCGCGGCGAAGCCGCGCGGGCTGATGTCCACGGACGGGGAAATGAAGTTGGCCGCCGCGTTGTTGACGAGGCCGGTGAGCGGGCCGTCTTGCCAGAACCGCTCTACCATGGCTTCGATCTGATCGGCATCGCGCACGTCGCAGATGGCGGACTCCACACGGCCGCCATGGGCGGCGCTTTGCATCAGCTCCGCCACGGCAGCGTCCAGCACGGCCTGGCGACGGCCACAGATGTAAACGGTTGCGCCCTGGGAGACGAAGGCGCGCGCGAGCTCCTTGCCCAGTCCCGTGCCGCCGCCGGTGATGAGGATGCGTTTGCCAGCGAGTACGTCTTCTCGGAATGGGGTCTGCTTGCCAATGGGGGACATGGAAAACCTCGTGAAGGGGGTGGAGTGCGTCTGCGGCATTGTGCCGGCAGTGTCAGGCGTTGTTTTTGCGGTAGTCGGCCACCAGTTGGCGACCGATGATGTGCTTCATCACCTCGATCGATCCGCCCGCGATCTTGACGATACGGGCGTCGGCATAGGCTCGTGCGATCGGGTATTCCCACATGTAGCCCCAGCCGCCAAAGAGCTGGAGGCATTCGTCGACCACCTTGCAGTGCAGGTTGCTCAGCCACATCTTGGCCATGGCGGCGTCGACCGCATCCAGCTCGCCTTTCATGAACAGCTCGATGCACTTGTCGGTGAACTGGCGGCCCACCACCGCTTCGGTCTTGAGCTCGGCCAGCTTGAACTGGGTGTTCTGGAAGTCGGCGATGGTCTGATTGAACGCCTTGCGTTCTGCGGTGTAGGCCACGGTGTAGTCGATCACCGTTTCGCTCACGGTGGCGGACCGGATCGCCTGCGCCAGGCGTTCCTGGGACAGCTTGGTCATCATGAGCTGAAAGCCTTCGCCCTCGCCCCCCAGCATGGCGGAGGCGGGAACACGAACTTCGTCGAAGAACAGTTCCGACGTGTCCTGTCCCTTCATGCCCAGTTTCTCCAGGTTCTTGCCGCGGCGGAAGCCCGGCAGGCTGGTGTCCACGAGGAACAGGGTCACGCCCTTGGCACCGGCGTTGGAGTCGGTCTTGGTGGCCAGCACGATCACGTCGCACAACTGGCCGTTGGAGATGAAGACCTTCTGGCCGGAGATCACGAAGTCGTCGCCATCGCGCACCGCGCGGGTCCGGATGGCCTTGAGGTCGGACCCCGCGTGCGGTTCGGTCATGCCCAGCGAGCCAATGGCTTCTCCACGCACCATCTTGGGCAGCCAGTGGCTCTTCTGCGCCTCGGTGCCGAAGGACTTGATGTAGGTGGCCACCAGGTCGCAATGGATCAGGAAGCCCGGTCCGGTGAAGCCGGAACGGGCCATCTCCTCGAACACCACCACATCAAAAAGGTAGTCCAGCCCCAGCCCGCCGTATTCCTCCGGGATGGTGCAGCAGAGCATGCCAGCGGCTCCGGCCTTGAGCCAGAGTTCGCGCGGCACGACGCCGTCGGCTTCCCATTGGGCGTGGTAGGGGGCGATCTCTTTGTCGATGAAGCGGCGTACCGTGTCACGGAAGGCCTCGTGCTCCTCGTTGAACAGGTCTCTCTTGATCATGTCGGGCCTCGCGTGGTGGGTTCGGGTTCAGTAGGACTTGGGCAAGTCCAGCACCTTCTCGGCGATGAACGAGAGGATGAGCTGCTCGGTGATGGGCGCAATGCGCGTGATGGTCACCTCGCGCAGCAGCCGCTCGACGTGGTATTCCTTGGCGTAGCCGAAGCCGCCATGGGTCATGACCGCCTGCAGGCAGGCATCGTGTCCTGCGCGCGCGCCCAGGAACTTCGCGGTGTTGGCTTCGGCGCCACAGGGTTGGTGGCTGTCGTAGAGCCAGGCCCCTTTCATGGTCATGGCCCAGGCGGCTTCCAGCGACATCCAGCGCTCGGCCAGCGGGTGCTGGATGCCCTGGTTCATGCCGATCGGCCGGTCAAAGACGATGCGTTCGCGCGCATACTGCGTGGCGCGCCGCAGCGCATCCTGCCCGATGGCGATGGCCTCGGCGGCAATCAGGAGGCGCTCCGGGTTCAGGCTGTGCAGGATGTAGCTGAAGCCCTTGCCCTCCTCGCCGATGCGGTCGGCCTCGGGAATGAACAGGCCGTCGATGAAGATGGCGTTGGAATCCACCGACTTGCGACCCATCTTCGGGATCTTGCGGACCTCGATCTTGCTGCGGTCCAGATCGGTGTAGAAGATGGTGATGCCGTCGGTGGGCTTCTTGCAGTCTTCCAGGCGGGTGGTCCGCGTGAGCAGCATGATCTTGTTGGCCACCTGGGCGGTGGAGGTCCATACCTTCTGGCCGCGCACCAGGTAACCGCCCGGCACCTTTTCGGCGAAGGTCTTGATGGCCGTGGTGTTCAGGCCGGCATCCGGTTCGGTAAAACCGAAACAGCATTGGTCCTCGCCCGCGATGAGGCGCGGCAGCCAGCGCTGACGCTGTTCATCGGTTCCGAACACCACGATGGGGTGCGGACCGAACAGATTGATGTGCACGGTGGAAGTGGCAGACATGCCGCCGCCATGGCTGGCCACCTCGTGCATCATGATCACCGCCTCGGTCACTCCCAGGCCGGCACCGCCATACTCCACCGGCATGGTGATGCCCAGCCAGCCCGCGTCCGCCATCGCACGGTGGAAGTCACGCGGAAACTCGCCGTCCTCGTCGCGCGCAAGCCAGTACTCGTCGCCAAAGCGGCGCGCGACGGCGCCAACGCCCTCGCGTATGGCCCGGTGATCCTCGCTGATCGAAAAGTCCATCCGGCTGTCTCCTGCTGTTCGGTATGAGGTCTGGTCAGGCGGGCAGGCCCAGGGTCCTGCGCGCCTGCTTGAGGTGCGGCATGTCCAGCATCGCGCCGTCGAGGCTCAGCGTGCCGGCATCCGGGTTCAGGGCAAAGGCCTCGACCACGCGGCGCGCATGCGCCAGTTCGGCCTCGCTCGGGGTGAATGCGTCGTTGATGGTGGCCACCTGGTCCGGATGAATGGCGATGCGGCCGCCAAAGCCGCGTCGGCGTGCTTGGCGGCAGGTGGCCGCCAAGCCCTCGGAGTCGCGAAAGTTGGCGTGCAGCGTGTCAATGGCCACCGCACCCGAACTGGCCGCCACGCACAGGCACAAGGATTGCGCCCAGACGTAGAGCGGCGAGAACTGGCCGTCGTCATCGCGGTTGCTCACCGCGCCAATCGCGGCAGAAAGGTCCTCGGCGCCCCAGGTGACGGCCACCACGCGCGGCTGCGGCGTGCTGAACGTGTTCATGTTCAGCATGGCCTGCGGTGTCTCGGTGATGACCGGCATCACACCCACGCTTGCGGGCGCCATGCCGGCGCGCACCTCGAGCGCTTCAAGCATGTGGTGCAGACGCAGCAGGTCCTGGGCCGAGGTCGGCTTGGGCAGCACCAGGCCATCGAGCCCCGGTTGCACCACGGCGGCCAGGTCTTCGAGCGCGAGGCCGGAATCCAGCGGATTGATGCGCACGAAACGGCGCGGGCCCTCGCCGTGCGCGCTGGCCTGCCGGCCCAGCCAGTCGCTGGCCATGCGGCGCGCTTGGGGCTTGTTGCTCCAGGCCACCGCATCCTCCAGGTCGAGAATGAGCGCATCGGCGCCGCTGTCCACGCCCTTGGCCAATTTGCGTTCGCTGTCGGCCGGCACGAACAGGAAGGAGCGCAGCGGCATCACGCCTCCCGCCGCAGCATGAGCGCCTGGCGCTTGCAGCGCGCCACTTCCTCGCCGCGCTGGTTGAGACCTTGATGCAAAAAGGTCACGATGCCCGCGTTGGGGCGTGACTTGCTCTCCCGTGTTTCAAGCACCGTGGTGCGCGAACGCAGCGTGTCACCCGCAAACACCGGCTTGGGAAAGGTCACATCGGTCATGCCCAGGTTGGCCACCGTGGTGCCCAGGGTCGTGTCCTGCACCGAAAGGCCAATGACCAGGCCGAGCGTGAAGATGCTGTTGACCAGCGGCTGGCCGAACTCCGTGCCCTTGCAGTACTCGGCGTCGATGTGGATGGCCGCCGGGTTGTACGTGGCGTTGCAGAACCACATGTTGTCCGCCTCGGTCACCGTGCGCCGGATCTCGTGATCGAACACCTGCCCGATCTGGAAGTCTCCAAACCACAACCCTGCCATGTCTCTGTCTTTCGTTTCGTTAGTGTTCGTACCTGTATCGTACACCTGCGTACTTTACCACACGAGTACAATTAGCATGTTGGTAGAAACCATGATCGGAGACACGCATGACCACGCCCCGGAACCGCCAGGTACTGCTCGCACGCCGCCCCGCAGGGGTCCCGCAGGCCGATGACTTCGAGCTCACCAGCACTCCGGCGGTGGAGCCGGGGCCCGGCCAGGTGCGGGTGCGCAACGCCTACCTGTCGGTGGAGCCCGCCATGCGAGGCTGGGTCAGCGCCGTGGCCAACTACTCGCAGCCCGTGCCCATCGGCGGTGTGATGCGTTCGTTCGCGGCCGGCTGGATCGACCGCTCCAACGTGCCTGACCTGCCCGTCGGCACGCGGGTGACAGGGTCCTTCGGCTGGCAGGACTACGCCGTGGTGGAGCCTGCCGCCATCGAGCAGGTGGTGGCCGACGAGGGCCTGCCCCTGCAGGCGTACCTGGGTGTGCTGGGCATCAACGGCGTGACCGCGCACTACGGGTTGCTGGAACTGGGTCGTCCGCGCGCTGGCGACACCGTGGTGGTCTCCACCGCTGCGGGGGCCGTAGGCTCCTGCGCCGGGCAGATCGCGCGCTTGCACGGTTGCCGCACCGTGGGCATTGCGGGTGGTGAGCACAAGACGCGGCTGTGCAAGGACACCTTCGGCTTCGATGTCGCCATCGACTACAAGGCGCCCGACTTCAACGAGCAACTGGCGCAGGCTTGTGCCGGCGGCGTGAACGTGTACTTCGACAACACCGCGGGACCGATCAGCGACGCGGTCATGGGCCATCTCGCCATCGGCGCGCGGGTGGTGGTCTGCGGGACGGCCGCGCTGTCCAGCTGGAGCCCCTGGCCCCAGGGTCCACGGGTCGAGCGCCATCTGCTGGTCAAACGCGCCAGCATGGCCGGCTTCGTGATCTTCGACCATCCGCAACACCAGCCGGTGGCGCGGCGCGACCTCGTGCAGTGGATACGCGCGGGTGACCTGGTGTACCTGGAGGACGTGCTCGATGGCCTGGAGCAGGCGCCGGACGCCATCGCCGGTCTGTACCGGGGCGAGAACCTGGGCAAACGGCTGATCCGCATCGCCGAGCTGCCCTGACGCGCTACCCGGCGCGCTACCCTACTTGCGGTGCATGCCGGGCAATGTGAGGAAGGTGTCGCTGGCGCTTTCAGGCAACAGAGGGCCTCGCTTGAACACCCCACTGGCGCGCACCACGGGCTCGCCATCGGCGGTGATCAGGCCTTGGGAGAAGATGAGGTTGCGCGTGACCTTGAGCACATCGGCCCGGCCCTCGATCCAACTGCCCAGCGGCGCGCCTGCAAGGAAATCCAGGTCCAGGCTGATGGTCGGCAGGAACTGGCGCGGGATGTCGGTCTGGTACTGCGCCGCGGTGGAGATGAAGATGTCCGCGAACAGACCCAGCATCCCTCCATGGCACTGGTTGCCGGGGTTGGTGTGGCGCTCCTCGACGCGAAAGCCCAGCACCAGGCGCTGGTCGGTCGTCCAGCGTGCGAAGAGCGGTCCGTTGTGGATGGCGAACCGGCCGCCCACGGGGGCTGGATGGAAACCTTCGGGTGGTGTGTGCATTTTCAGAGCTTACCCCGCATGCCCGACCAGGCCTCGGACAGCGCGGCACGGTGCTCAGGCGCGGCGATCTCGATCAACGCCTGCGCGCGGCGATCCACGTCGAGGTCCCGCACATCGGCCACGCCGTGTTCGGTGACGACGATGTCGGCCATGTGGCGCGGCAGCGTGCACAGGGCCGAATCGCTCAGGCTGGGCACGATGCGCGAGACCGAGCCGCCGCGTGCGCTCGCGGCCAGGCAGATCAGCAGACGCCCGCCGCGCGAAGCCCTCGCGCCCAGCGCGAAGGCAGGCAGGCCACCAGGGCCAGCCTGGATGCCCTGGGCCATGCGCTCTGCATTCACCTGGCCGAAAAGATCCACCTCCACCGCGCTGTTGATGGCCATGAAGCGAGGGATGGCGGCCAGCGTGGACAGGTCGTGGGTGCGGTCCACCGAGGTCAGCCGCAGGGGGCTCAGCCGCGCAGCGAACTCGCGCAAGCCGGCATCGCCGAGCACCACGCCGGTGGTCACCACGGAGGGCTCGTGCATCGCGCCGGCTTCCCAGAGTTTCTGCACCCCGCCACTGATGAGTCCGCCATGAAAGCGCAGGCGGCGGTGGCCGACGAGGGCATCGGCCAGGGCCAGGGGCACCGATCCAATGCCGAACTGCAAGGTGTCGCCGTCGTCCACCAGGCCGGCCACGTGCGCGCCTATGCGCCGTTCCACCTCTCCCGCGGTGGGCTCCTTGAAGTCGAGCAAGGGTTCTGGCGAAATCACCTGGGCGTCGAGTTCAGACACGTGCACACGGAAACTGCTCTGCAGGCTCGGCATCAGCGGATTGAGGTGGGCCACGCGGCGACGCGCGCGCGGCCACACGAGCGGCAGGAAGTCGGCGGCCATGCCCGGGGAGCACCAGCCGTCGGCGTCGGGCAGGCTCAGGTGCGCGATGGCGAGGTCCATGGGCTCACCCGTCTGCAGGTGACGAGCCAGCGCCACGTAGTCCATGGACACCAGCTCGGCGCGACCTTCTCGCAGGCCGGTGCGCAGGCCTGGCGTCATGAAGGCGGACCACTGGCGCGCCCGCGGATGCAGGGCGAGCGGGTCGAAGCTGTCGATGCCGGGAAACTGCACGCCGCAGAAGGTCACGCCGGCCGCGCGCTCCGGGTCTTGCGTGAGCTCACGCACCAGCAGTGCAGACTCGTTGGACATGCCGGGCTGGAACACCCGCATACCGGGCCGCAACCCATCGGTGAGGTGTAACGCGCTCATTGCAGGGGCTGGCCGCGCACCAGGGCCTGGCCGTCGATCAAGGCGGTACCCGCCTGGTTGCGGGCCTGCAGGCGGTAGCGCGCCGTGCCGTCCTTGCGCACTTCTTCCCGATCGGCCCGCAGGGTGATGGTGTCCCCGAGGCTGGCGGCGGCGGTGAAGCGGGTCTGCAGGTGCGCCAGCGCTCCTGGGCCCCAGCGCGTGGTGAACAGGCGCCCGGCGAAAGCCATGCTGAGCATGCCGTGCACCACCGGACGCTCAAAGCCCGCCGCGCGCGCCACCTCGGCATCCAGATGCAGGGGGTTGTGGTCGCCCGAGGCGGCGGCGAACAGCGCCAGGTCGACCGCCGACACCGGCCCGCACCGCAGCTCCAGCGTTTCGGGGAATGTGGTTTCACTCATGGGTGGGTTGCGGGTTGCGCACCAGGATGGACTGGCGGCTGCTGGCCACGGCGCGTTCGCCGACATGGTAGTCGGTGTCCACCAGTACGAAGGTCAGCGCCCCACCCTTCTTGTCCTGAATGTCGCTGATGCGGCGGCGGATGCGCACGCGCTGGCCCACGTACAGCGCGGCGAAGTAGTCGAAGCTCTGCTCGGCGTGCAGCACACGCCGCACCGGCACCTGCAGGTGCTGCAGGATGGCGGCGCTGCTGAAGTGCTCGCCTTCGAGCGCCTTGAGAAAGGTGGGGGGGACCGGGCAGCCGGGCAGGCCACGCTCGCGCGCCACGCCGGGCTCCCAGTACACGGCGTCGGTCTCGCCGATGGCCTGGCAGAACAGCTTCACGCGCCAGGCGTCCACCACCGCCTCGGTGGGTTCGGTGGTGAAGCCGATGTGGGCGCGGTCCACAACGCTCATGCGAAATCGCGTGCCAGACGCGGCCGCACCGCTTCCAGGTTTGCGCGGGCCCGCGTGTCCAGTGCGACCTGCGCCTGCTCGTCCCAGAACCAGGCCAGGGGCCCGCCGCTCCATCCGGGCGACACACCGGCCAGGCAGGCGGCCACGTCGTAGAACGCGGGCTCGCCAGCGCCAGAGCGGGCCACCCAGGCCAACGCCAGCGCGGCCTGCGCCGGCAGATCCTGGCCGGCCAATGCCCGCAGCTCGCTGGCCTGCCCTCCCGAAGGCCAGGGCAAGGCCCAGAGGCGCTGGGCCAGCGCGGCGAGCAGGCTGGCGGCCTCGCCGTCCCCCTGCCCCACGATCTCCATCACCCGTCCATACGGCCCGGCGGGCGCGAGCACCGCCACCGTTTCCTGCGCAGCCGCGTGCACCTCGTCACCCAGCACACGGGCCAGAACGTGGTGCGAACCGTTCAGCACCAGCGTATCGGCGGGCAGACTGGCGTCCTCGGCCACGTCCAGTTTCTTTACCCGGGCCAAGGCTTGCACCCAGGACTGCCGGCCGGCACCGAACGCGCCATGGCGCACGGACGTCAGCTGTGCACCCGGCGGCGGAGCCAGTTCGCGCTCTGCGCGCAAACGCTCCAGGAACAGGGTGCGCACCATGCGGCCAGCCACCGGGCTGAACATCAGGCGCAGGAACTCGTTCATCTCGGTGGCCGTGGCTTCGGCCAGCGGCTGTCGCGCCCCCTTGAGCACGCTGTCGATGATCGAGCTGTAGGCGGGATAACGGTCAAAGGTTTCGGCGTCAACGCCATGCTGGCGCGCCAGGGCGCGCGCGGTGTCTTCGCTGTACGCGGGGACGTCGGCCTGCCCGAGGTGTGCGAACTTGCGCGCGGGATCATGGGCCTGCCCCATCAGGGCACGCGCCCGGGCACGGGCAGCGTCGAGCAGCTTGTCGCCCGGCACGGCCTCGGCAAACAGGCCACTGGTGACCGCCTCCGCAGGCGCCATGGAGCGCCCGCTGAGCAACATCTCCAGACCACGCTCGAAGCCCAGCAGCCGCGGCATGCGCTGCGTACCACCGGCTCCGGGCAGCAGGCCCCAGCGGATTTCCGGCAGGCCGAGCTGGATGCGCGGGTCGTCGGCCACCAGGCGTTCACGGCAGGCCATGGCCAGTTCCAGCCCCCCACCCATGGCCAGCCCGTTGACCGCAGCGACCCAAGGCTTGGCACTGGCTTCCAGACGAACGAACTGGCGGCCCAGGCGACCGCAGCGTTCGAACATGGCCTCGTGCGTGGCGGAGCGCGCCTCCGCGCAGAAGCCCTTGACCATGACCAGGTCGGCACCGGCCAGAAAGCTCGCCTTGCCCGAGGTCAGCACCACGGCACGCACCGCCTCGTCGTCCTCGACGCGCGCCATCAGCGCGTCGAGCGCGTCCATGAGCTCGAACGAGAACACGTTCATGGTGCGGCCGGGCATGTCGATGGCGGCCAGCAGCACGCCATCCTCTTCCAGGTTGGTATGAATCATCGGTGCCCTATCAATCGTTCATGGCGTCGAGCGCCGCCCCGCGCGCCCCAGCCGCGAAGCGGCGCAGGAGGATACACCTCAACTTGCGTACTTCTTGAAGTCGGGCTTGCGGCGCTCGTTGAACGCGCGCACACCCTCCTTGGACTCTTCGGTCTGGTAGTAGTGCTTGACGGTCTGGATACCCTGGAAGCTGATGCCGCGGATGTGCTCGGTATCGGCCGCGAAGGAACGCTTGACGATGGTCAGCGCCGTCGGGCTCATCTCGTTGATTTCCTTGCACCATTGCGCCACTTCGGCATCGAGCTGGTCGTGCGGCACCACCTTGTTCACCAGCCCCATGGCCGCAGCCTCGTTGGCGCTGTACTTGCGGCACAGGAACCAGATTTCCCGCGCCTTCTTTTCGCCCACGATACGCGCCAGGTAGGCGGTTCCCCAGCCAGGATCGGCCGAGCCCACGCGGGGGCCCACCTGGCCGAAGGTGGCCTTCTCGCTGGCGATGGTCAGGTCGCAGATGGTGGCGAACACATTGCCGCCGCCAATGGCAAAGCCCTGTACCTTGGCAATGGACACCTTGCGCAGATCGCGCAGCGCGGTCTGCATCTCTTCGATGGGCATGCCCACCGTGCCGCGCGGGCCGTACAGGCCATCCTCGCTCAGGTGGACCTTCTGGTCGCCGCCGGTGCAGAAAGCCTTGTCACCGGCGCCGCTGAGCACCATCACGTTGGCGCTGCGCTCCTCGTCGGCGCGCCGCAGCGCGTCGATCAGTTCTTCCAGCGTCTGGTTGCGGAAGGCGTTGTAGACCTCCGGCCGGTTGATGGTGATGTGGACGACGCCATCGCGCACGTCATAGAGGATGTCCTTGTAGGTCTTGCTCATCGTCTGTTCTCCAGTTCTCAACCGTGCATGGAAAGGCCGCCCGAGACGCTGATGGTCTGGCCGGTCATGAAAGCGGCGTCGTCGCTGGCGAGGAAAGCCACGAGGCCAGGGTAGTCGTCGGGCAGGCCGATGCGGCCCAGCGGCACGCCACGCACCATGGCGTCGCGGATTTTCTGGCCCTGCTCGCCGGTGCCCACGAAGGCATCCATGGCGGGGGTGTCGGTCGGCCCGGGGCAGACGGTGTTGATGGTGACGTTGCTGCGCGCCAGCTCGCGCGCCAGCGCTTTCGCAAAAGCGATGGTGGCGCCTTTGCAGCCCGAGTACACCACCTCGCCGGTGGAGCCCACGCGGCCGGCGTCGGAAGCGATGTTGATGATGCGGCCACCCTTGCGCGCGGCCATGCCCTGGGCCACCGCATGCGTGACGTGCAGCGGACCGAACCAGTTGATGGCGGTGACCTTCTTCCAGAACGCTTCGTCCGTCTTGAGGAAGGGCATGGGCGTGTCCCAGCCGGCGTTGTTCACCAGGATGTCGGCCGGGGCACCTGCGGCCTTCTCGAACTCGGCCACGGCCGCCGTGACGCGCGCATAGTCGGTGATGTCGCAACTCACGGCCACACCGCGCCCGCCCTCGGCAGCGATCGCCGCCACGGTCTCCTCGGCAGCCTCCGCACGGATGTCGAACACACCGACCACGATGCCTTCCTGCGCCAGGCGGCGTGCGATGGCACGGCCGATGCCGCTGCCGGCACCCGTGACGATGGCGGTCTTTCCCTTCAGTCCTCGCATGAAAAGTCTCCTGATTGAGCGATGTAAAACGAAAAAGCGGGTAAACAGGCCCTAGGCGCCATGGCGGCCAACGATGGACACCGAACACACATTCTGATGGGGGTGTCCGCCCAGGTTCTGGGCCAGCCCCAGATCGATGCGCGAAAGCTGCCGCTCGCCCGCCCGTCCCAGCAGTTGCAGATAGATCTCATAGACCATGCGCAGGCCCGAGGCGCCCACCGGATGCCCGAAACACTTGAGGCCGCCGTCGGGCTGCACCGGCAGGCGGCCCGCATGGTCGAACACGCCGTCCAGGATGTCGTGCGTGGCGCGGCCCGGCGCGCTGAAGCCCAGGTCCTCCATCAGCACCACCTCGGTGATGGAGAAGCAGTCGTGCACTTCGGCCATGTGGATCTGCGCGCCGGGATCGGTCACGCCCGCGGCATCGTAGGCGCGCGCGGCGGAGCGGCGCGCGGTGGCGATACTGGCGCCATCCCATTGCTGGAATGAGGCCTCTTCCCCGTTGCTCACCGAGATCTCCAGCGCCTTGACGGTCACCAACTCCTGGCCCGGCTTGAGCGCCCGCGCGATATCAGGCGTTGTGACGATCGCGCAGGCCGAGCCGTCGCTGACCCCGCTGCAGTCGTACAGCCCCAGAGGCGCGGCGATGGTGGCCGCGCGCAGCACATCGTCTTCGGTGATGCGGTTGCGCAGATGGGCCTTGGGGTTGCGCGCGCCGTTGTCGTGGCTCTTGACCGACACATGCGCCATGGCGCGCTTGAGGTCGCGCATGTCGATGCCGTGGCGCGCGGCGTACGCCGATGCCAATTGCGCGAAGGCGCCCGGGGCGGTGCTATTGGGCAGCCAGAGATCGTTGTTCACGCCGCGCGTGCGCACCGGCAGGCCACCGTATCCGGTGTCCTTGAGCTTCTCCACGCCCAGCGCCAGCACGATGTCGTAGGCGCCGGATGCCACCGCGTACGCGGCTCCGCGCAAAGCCTCGGTGCCGGTGGCGCAGGCGTTCTCCACCCGCGTGACCGCAATGCCGGGCAACCGCAGAGCCTGGGCCAGCGGCCCGGCGGTCTTGCCCACGTTGTTTTCTTCCAGGCACACGCCCAGCCACGCGGCCTCGATCTGGCGCGGCCCGATGCTGGCATCGGACAGCGCCTCATTGAAGGCCTCGACCATCAAATCCTCGGGACTGGCATCCCAGCGCTCGCCAAAGCGCGAACAGCCCATGCCGACGATGGCGACCTTGTCGCGAATTCCACTGGCCACGGTGTGCTCCTTGTTCAGGCAGCGGCCGCGCGCACCGGCGTGGCCTTCCAGAAATAGCGGCGAAAGCCCCGCTTGCTGTCGTATTCCTTGATGCGGTAGACCATGCGCACGGCCAGGCCCGGCTTGAGTTCGTCCTGGTCGGTGTCGGTGAACTCCATCAGCACGCGCCCACCGCCGTCGAAATCGATATGGCCGAACTGGAACGGGGGGTGTGGCGTGTAGGCCAGAAAGTCGCTGGTGTGCGAGAGCACGCGCGCCGGCGCCTGCGCTAGGCTCACCGGGTCCTGGCTGTCCTGCTGGTTGCAGTCCGGGTTTACGCACACGCGCAGCGACGGGAACTGCACGGTGCCGCAATGCCGGCAGCGGCCTCCCATGAACCGCGCCACGCGGTCGTGGTCGCGCCAGGCCGCGGTCAGTGCGGTCTTGTTGTCCATCTCGGCACGCATGCCCCATTCCAGGTCGAGCTGGCCGGTGAAAGACAGGTACTTGAGGTAGCTGGTCTCGGGCTTGCCCGCTCCCGGCACCGAACCCGGGCAAGGCACCTCCGTGCGACGCAGCAGCAGCACGTCGCAGCCGCCGCCAAAAGCGGTGAGCACGATCAGCGCGCCAGGCGCAGCGCGGCGCATCACCTCGTCCAGCATCGCCAGGGGCTGGGCACAGCCCAGGTCACCGACGTCATCGGCCAGCGTGGGCGCCACCGCCTCGGGTCGAATGCCAACGCGCTTGGCCACGGCGTCGTTGACGCGCGCGAGCACCGCGGGCATCACGAAATGATCCACGTCGGCCGCCTCGACACCATGGCGTTTCAGCGTGTCGCGGATCGCACCGGCACCGATCTTGAGGTACCCCTCCTCGCGCACCCAGCGCTCTTCCCAGCCATAGTCGTAGCGCTGCCCGCTCTCGCGGAAATGGTCGACGAAATCGGCATGCACGGTGTGCGCACCCACCAGCGTCGCGATCGGGGCGCCCCAGCCCACGGATACCGCGGCGGCACCATCGCCGCTGATCATCTCCAGCACGCTGGCGGGTCGGTGCGCCCGGCGTTCCGCCGCAGCCACCCAGCACGGCCCCACGCCAGGCTGCGGCAGGGTCAGCGCGCTCAACAGTTCGGTGGTGGCCGCGCGCGCGCTGGACGTCACGTCGCGCACCTGAGCCGCAGCCGGCAGGCCCAAGGCACTGGCCACGATGCCGGCGTTGATGCGTTCGGCGAACGGCAGCGACGTGGAGGCCAAGGTCAGGCCACTGGCGTCCTCGACAGAGCCACCCGATCCACGCACCGCCTCCAGCGCCATGGTCACGGCATCTTCGTCCCAGTTCGCCATGGACCGCTGGCCACGCGCCCGGGACTTGAGACCCGGTGCCATCCAGCGGTGCTGGGCAAAAATCTCGCTGCGCTCCAGCCGCAGCCGGGGCACATAGCGGCCGGTGGTGAGCAGGCCATGCTCGGGTTGCTTGCTCATGGTTCGACGTTGTCTCGATAGGTATTTGTTGCGAACTTTGCTACACCACATGATACACTAGTGAACAACAAATGCGGCAGTACCGAAGCATGCGCAACCGCTAGGGTTTTCCCCATTGGACGCGCAGAAGCAAGGACCAGAGCAACGACAACGGAGACAAGATGAAGGCCAACACGCAAGGGTTCCGCGAATGGGTGAATGCCCGGCACGGTCTGACGCTGTCGGACTACGACGCCTTGTGGCGCTGGTCGGTGGCCGATGTGGGCGTGTTCTGGCAGGCCATCTGGGACTACTTCGACATCCAGTCCCCCTCGCCCGCCCGTCAGGCCCTGGCCTCGGTCGCCATGCCGGGAGCGCGCTGGTTCGAGGGTGCGCAACTCAACTACCGCACGCAGGTTTTCCGCCATGCCGAGGCCGCGCAGTCCTCGGACGTCCCGGCCATCGTGTTCCGCAATGAGCGCCTGCAACGGGAGGGCCGCTCGCTGGAGATCAGCTGGGACGAACTGGAGCGCCAGGTGTCCGCGCTGGCCGGTGCACTGCAGGCCATGGGCGTGCAGCGCGGCGACCGGGTGGCGGCCTACCTGCCCAACATCCCGCAGGCGGCCATCGGCCTGCTGGCCTGCGCCTCGCTGGGCGCCATCTGGAGCCTGTGCGCAACCGACATGGGCGTGGCCACGGTGCGCGACCGCTTCCGCCAGATCGAACCGAAGGTGCTGATCGGTTGCGACGGCACGGTCTATGGCGGCAAGGTCGCCGAACGTGTCGGCCTGCTGGAAGAACTGCTGGGCGAACTGCCCAGCGTGCAACACCTGGTGCTGGTGCCCTACCTGGCGCAGGCCGGCGCGGCGCCCGCACAGCCGGTGCCCGCACGCTGGCCAGGCCAGCGCCACGCCTGGGCGGACTGCCTGGCCCATGCGCCGCTGACCGAGGTGGAGCCGGTGCCTTTCGACCACCCTCTGTGGATCGTCTACAGCAGTGGCACCACCGGCATGCCCAAGCCCATCGTGCACGGTCACGGCGGGGTGGTGCTGGAGATGCTCAAGCTGCACCACCTGCATCTGAACCTGGGGCCGAGCGCCGAAACCGGTGACCGCTTTCACTGGTACAGCAGCTCAGGCTGGGTGATGTGGAACCTGCAGGTGTCCGCGCTGCTGCTGGGCACCACCATCTGCCTTTACGACGGCCACCCTTCCCTGCCGCAGGCCGACACGCTCTGGCGCTTCGTCTCCGACACCGGCACCACCTTCCTCGGCGCTGGCGCCGCCTACTACACGGGCTGCATGAAAAACGGCGTGCAGCCCGGCGCGCTGCCAGGCATCCGGGCGCTGCGCGGCCTGGGCTCCACCGGTTCGCCGCTGCCGTCCGACGCCTACCAGTGGGGCGCCTCGGTGGTCCGCGACGATGTCTGGTGGGCCGTCATCTCAGGGGGTACGGACCTGGCCAGCGCCTTCCTCGCCGGAACGCCCGAACTGCCCACGGTGCCCGGCGAGATGCAGGGCCGGGCCCTGGGCGCCGACATTCAGGCCTGGAACGAGCAGGGACAACCCGTCGTCGACGACGTCGGCGAAATGGTCTGCCTGCAGCCCATGCCATCCATGCCGCTGATGTTCTGGGGCGACGACGGACACCGCCGCTACCGCGACAGCTACTTCGACCTGTTCCCTGGCGTCTGGCGGCACGGCGACTGGCTGCGCATCACGCCCACGGGCGGTGCCGTGGTGTACGGCCGCAGCGACGCGACCCTTAACCGCCATGGCCATCGCATGGGCACGAGCGAGCTGTACCGCGTGGTCGAGGCCCTGCCCGAGGTGCTGGACAGCCTGGTGGTGGACATCGAGTACCTGGGCAAGCCCAGCTACATGCCCTTGTTCGTCGCGCTGCGCGATGGCGTCACGCTGGACGACGCGCTGCGTGCGCGCATCCGGCAGGCCATCCGCGACGACCTCTCGCCGCGCTTCGTGCCCGACGACGTCCTGCAGGTGCGGGAGATCCCCCGCACCCTCACGGGCAAGAAGCAGGAACTGCCGGTCAAGAAGCTGCTGCTGGGCCGTGCGCTGGCCGAGGTGGTGAACAAGGACGCCTGCGCCAACCCGGGCGCCTTCGACTGGTTCGAACGCTTCGCCAGGGACCGCCAGGCCGGGACCTGAACCTCTCAAACCCATACGTACTCACCGACGGGAAGAAAGATCCATGAAGAAACTGCTGGAAGGAAAGGTCGCGCTGGTCACCGGCGGCGGCCGCGGCGTGGGCCGGGGCATCGCACTGGCCATGGCGGAGGCCGGCGCCTCCGTGGTCGTCAACGACCTGGGCGCGACGCTGGATGGCAAGCCGGAGAGCGGCGAGCCCGCCGCCGAGGTGGTCGCTGCCATCGAAGCCATGGGCGGCAAGGCCATTGCGGACGGCGGCTCGGTCTCGGACTGGGTGCAGGCTCAGCGCATGGTCAAGACCGCGGTGGACACCTTCGGCCGCATCGACATCGTGGTCAACAACGCCGGCATCCTGCGCGACGTGATGTTCCACCGCATGTCCGAGCCCGAGTTCGACGACGTGATCGCGGTGCACCTCAAGGGCAGCTTCAACGTCAGCCGCGCGGCAGCGCCCTTCTTCAAGGAACAGGCCGGCGGCGCCTTCGTGCACATGACCTCCACCTCCGGCCTGATCGGCAACTTCGGTCAGGCCAACTACAGCGCGGCCAAGCTGGGCATCGCCGCGCTGTCCAAGTCCATCGCGCTGGACATGCAGAAGTTCGGCGTGCGCTCCAACGCGGTGGCGCCATTTGCCTGGACGCGCATGATCGACTCGATTCCGAACGAGACGCCCGAGCAGAAGCGCCGCGTGGAAGGCCTGAAGAAGCTGGTGCCCGAGAAGGTGGCACCCTTCGTGGTGGCGCTGTGCGCGGACGAAGCCCGCCACGTCAGCGGGCAGATCTTCGGCGTGCGCAACAACGAGATCTACCTGTTCAGCCAGCCCCGCCCCATCCGCAGCGCCCATTGCGGCGAAGGCTGGACACCACAGGCTGTGCTGGACACGGCCATTCCTATGCTCAGCGCGGACTTCTTCGCGCTCGATCGCTCGGGCGACATCTTCACCTGGGATCCGGTATGAAGAGATCCTAGAATGTACGCTTCTTTACTTTATAGGTGAGCCCGAAAAGGCTCTCAGATCCACATGGCACCTCAGGTCACCACCACCGACTGGGAATTGCGTCTGGGCTTCCTGATCCACGACGTCTCGCGCCTGCGCCGCAGCGCGTTCGACCGCTGCCTCAAGCCCCTGAGCGTCACGCGCTCTCAGTGGTGGGTGCTGGCCTATCTCTCGCGCGAGGACGGCATGACGCAGTCCCAGCTCGCAGAAGAACTGGATCTGGGCAAGGTGGCCATCGGCGGCCTGATCGACCGGCTGGAAAAGTCCGGCCTGGTGCGCCGCCAGCCTGATGCGACGGACCGCCGCGTCAACCGGGTGTTCCTGGAGCCACAGAGCAAACAGCTCATCGCCAAGATGCGCAAGGTCAGCCACCAGATGAACGAGCTCATCCTCAAGGGATTGGCCGAGTCGGAACTGGAAACCACGGCACTGACCTTGGACATCATGAAACACAACCTGCTCGACTACCTCAACAACGCCGATACCTGAGCGGGTGACCGCGCAGGCCCAGGCCGGCGCAGGCTCGCGTTCGGGCAAAGGCCCAACCCAGAAGAAGGCCAATGGAGACCACCGCGTACGACCCGAACAACCGAGGCCCCGCCATGCGTGCGGCGGGTCTGTGGATGGACGAGACCATGGACGATTTCCTGGCGCGCCATCTGCAGGCCTTCCCCGACAAGCAGGCGGTCGTTGGCTACCGCGTCGACCGCGCGCAACCCTTTCGCCTCAGCTACCGGGAGCTGGCCGACCGCGTGAACCGCGCTGCGGCGGCCATGCACCGCATGGGCATAGGCCGTGGCGACGTGGTGTCGGTGCAGATGCCCAACTGGTGGGAATTCGCGGTGCTCGCCCTGGCTTGCGGGCGTGTGGGTGCGGCGCTCAACCCCCTGATGCCCATCTTCCGAGAGCGTGAACTCGGCTTCATGCTGGACTCCGCCCAGAGCAAGCTGCTGGTGGTGCCCAAGACCTACCGCGGATTCGACCATGAAGCCATGGCGCGCGACCTCAAGGCGCAACTGCCTGGCCTGCGGCATATCGCGGTGGTCGATGGTGAAGGACCCGATGGTTTCGAACAGAGCATGCAGGCCGGCCCCGCCACCCAGGGCATCGTGGTGCCCGAGGGCGCCACGCCGCTGGCGCCGGACGACCTCGCCGGACTGATGTTCACCTCGGGCACGACCGGCTCGCCCAAGGGCGTGATGCACAGCAGCAATACCATGATGGCCTGCATGCACGCGCTGAGCACACGCTTCGGCATCGGCGCCGACGACGTGTACCTGGCCTCGACCCCGGTCGGGCACACCACCGGCCACGTCGCCGTCGTGCTGATCGGCTTGCGCCAGGGCGGTACCGTGGTGATGCAGGACCTCTGGGATGGCCGCAAGGGCGTGGACATCATGCGCGAGGAGAAAGTCAGCTACTTCGCCGGCTCCACACCGTTCCTCAACGACGTCTGCGATGCCGTGGCCGAAGGGCGCCCCGCACCGACCGCGCTGCGCATCTTCCTCTGCGGCGGCGCGCCCATTCCTCCGGTGCTGGTGGAGAAAGCCCGCGACCAAGTCGGCATCACCGTGTGTTCGCTCTGGGGCATGACCGAAGTCCTGTCCGGCACCCTGACCGAACCGCAGCGCGCCTCGCAGAAATCGGCGTCCACCGACGGCAGACCGCTCGAAGGCATGGACATCCGCATCACCGACGACGACGGCCGCGAAGTACCCGCGGGCCAGGCCGGCCGGCTCAAGGTCCGGGGCGCACAGATGTTCCTGGGCTACCACCGCCGCCCCGACATCGTCGCCTTCGATGCCGAGGGCTGGTTCGACTCCGGCGACCTGGCCCGCCAGGACGACGAGGGCTACATCCGCATCTGCGGCCGCACCAAGGACGTGCTGATCCGCGGCGGCGAGAACGTGCCGGTGGTGGAGATCGAGTCGCTGCTGCTCAAGCACCCGGCGGTGCAGACCGCCGCCATCGTCGGCTACCCGGATGCGCGTCTGGGCGAACGTGCCTGCGCCTTCGTCACGCTGCGACCGGGCCATGCCCTCAGCCTGCAGGACGTGCAGACCCACATGCTGCAGTGCAAGGTGGCCAAGCAGTACTGGCCGGAGCGCCTGGAGGTGCTGCAGGCCATGCCTGCCACACCCACCGGCAAGGTGCAGAAGTTCAGGTTGCGCGAACTCGCCAGCGCCTTCTCCACACCGCAAGCCTGACCTCGTTCAGGGTAAACACCGATGACTCTCATGTATATCGTACGGTAGTGTACATACCTGTAACGTACCTTCCTGTTGCGAAGATTCGAGAACCCATTCTGACCGCGGCCCAAGGGCCCGATGAGGACAGCGCCTGATGCACGCGATAGCCAGTTCCGTTGACCCCGCCACCGTCGGCATGGCCAGCCCGGGCCTCTCGCTTTCGGTCAACGATGTCGCCCTGCGCTTCGGGGGCATCCATGCGCTGAAGAACGTGTCGTTCTCGGCCGAACCGGGCAAGATCACGGCGGTGATCGGCCCCAACGGCGCCGGCAAGACCAGCGTCTTCAACACCATTTCGGGTTTCTACACGCCCAACAGCGGCAGCATCTCTCTGGGTGGCCGGGACATCACCCGCGTGCCCGTGAATGCACGCGCCGGCATGGGCCTGGCGCGCACGTTCCAGAACATCTCGCTGTTCCACGGCCTGTCCGTCCTGGAGAACATCAAGCTCGGCGGCCACCACACCATGTCCAGCAACGTGCTCTCGGCGCTGACCTACTCACGCGCCGCGCGCGAGCAGGAGCTGGCGCTGCGGGAAGAAGTGGAGCGCCGCGTCATCGACTTCCTGGAGATCGACCACATCCGCCACCAGTCGGTCGACGTGCTGCCTTACGGTCTTCAGAAACGCGTCGAGCTCGCGCGGGCTCTGGCCATGCGCCCGCGCGTTCTGCTGCTGGACGAGCCGGTCGCCGGCATGAACCGCGAAGAGACGGAAGACATGGCGCGCTTCATCCTGGACGTGCAGGAGGAATGGGGTGTCACCGTGCTGCTGGTGGAGCACGACATGGGCATGGTCATGGACATCTCCAACCACGTGGTGGTGCTCAACTTCGGCCAGGTCATCGCCGCCGGCACGCCGGCGCAGGTGCGCAGCCACCCTCAAGTCATCGAAGCCTACCTGGGTGCGGACAGCACGGCGACCTCATGATCGAATTCATCGAATACAGCATTCTCGGCCTGCTCAGCGGTGGCGTCATGGCGCTCATCGCGCTGAGTTTCGTGCTGGTCTACAAAGGCACCGGCGTGGTGAATTTCGCGGTGGGCGAGGTCATGATGCTGGGCGCCTACCTCTACTACGCCTGCGCGGTCACTTTCGAGCTGCCGCCGGTCGTTGCCTTCGTGATCGCCATGGGCGTGATCTCCCTGTTCGCCATTGTGGTGGAACGTTCGGTGCTGCGACCGCTTTCCGGCCAGCCAGGCGTCTCGGTGATGATGGCCACCATCGGCATGGCCGCCATCATCCACGGCGGCGTGGAGGCCATCTGGGGCGGCGACACCTACTCGCCGCCCAGCCTGCTGCCTCGCACGCCGCTGTTCATCGGCGACATCCTGATTCCCGGCACCGTGCTCGGCAACTTTGCCATCGCAGCGGTGCTGATCACGGCCTTCCTGCTGTTCTTCCGCTACTCGCGCACTGGCGTGGCCTTGCGGGCGACCGCCAGCGATCCGGTCACGGCGGCCACGCTGGGCATCAACATCAACTTCGCATCGCGCCTGACCTGGATGCTGGCCGGCTCGGTGGGCACGGTCGCGGGCGTGCTGATCTCCAGCTCCGCCGGACTCTCGCCGGCCCTGGCGGCCGCGGCACTGGGGGTTTTCGCCGCCATCATCCTGGGCGGCATGGACAGTGTGCTGGGCGCCATCGTCGCCAGCCTGATGATCGGCCTGGTCGAATCGCTTGCAGCCGGCTATCTCGGCGGCAAGGCGCGCGACATCGTGCCCTACGTCGTCGTGCTGCTCATCCTCATCGTGCGCCCCTACGGCATCTTCGGCACCCGCACCATTGAAAGGCTTTGACGCGTGAGAACCGGTGTCTTTTTCGAAACGTTCCGAGCCGAGGAGCGGCTGTGGAACTCTCCCGCGGCGCGCTGGTGGATGGTGGCGTTCGCGGTGGCGCTGTTCACCCTGCCTTTCTGGGGCAGCAACTACATCCTGGCCATCGCGTGCATCATCGGCATCCACGTCATCGCCACCTTCGGCCTGAACCTGACCACCGGCAACACCGGCCTGATCTCGCTCAGCCACGGGGCCTTTCTTGGCGTGGGCTGCTACACGGTGGCCTACCTGGGCAAGCTGGGCGTACCTTTCTATCTCACACTGCCGATCGCCGGCTGCGTCGCGGCCCTGCTCGGCGTGATCGTGGGGCTGCCCAGCCTGCGGGTCAAAGGCATCTACCTGGCCATCGCCACGCTGGCCGCCCACTTCCTGCTGACCTTCATCTTCCGTGAGTGGACGCCGGTGACCGGCGGCATCCAGGGCACCAGCATCCCCAAAGCCGAGCTGTTCGGCTACAAGCTCACCGGGGACCGCGACCACTTCTACCTGATCTTCGTGATCGCGTTCATCATGGGCATCATGGCCCGCAACCTGGGTCGCACCTACATCGGGCGCGCGTTCATCGCCGTGCGCGACCGGGACATCTCGGCCGAGATCCTGGGCGTGAACCTGCTGCGCACCAAGCTGCTGGCTTTCGCCATCGGTGCTTTCTACGCCGGCGTGGCAGGCGGCGTGCTGGGTTACTTCTACGGTGCCATCACGCCGGAGTACTTCACCCTCACCCTGTCCATCTTCTACCTCGCCGCGGTCATCGTCGGCGGCCTGGGCAGCGTGCTGGGCAGCATCTTCGGCGCGGTCTTCATGACCTTCGTGCCAGAGACCCTGCGCCTGCTGGCCAACATCGGTGCACAGTGGATGCCGGGCCTGGCGGGCATCGTGCTGCCCATGGGCCAGGTCGTCTTCGGCCTGCTCATCATCCTCTTCCTCGTGTTCGAGCCGCATGGCATCACCGCCATCTGGCGCCGCACCAAGCGCTTCTTCCACCTATGGCCTTTCAAGACCTGAGGCCGCCTTCCCACCAACCACCAAGGAGACAAGCATGAAACGACTCAACCGCCGCCAGGTCGTCCAGGGGATGGGCGCCGCCGCCCTCAGCCCCGTCCTGGGCCATCTGCCTCTGGCCAGCGCGCAGCAAGGCGACATCGTCGTCGGCGCCGCCCAGCCCGTCACCGGGGTGTTCGCGTTCGCCGGCACGCAGATGCACTACGGCCTCAATGACTTCATCCAGTGGAAGAACGAGAAAGGCGGCGTGCAGGGCCGCCGCCTGCGCTACGTGATGGAAGACAGCGGTTTCAAGGTGGACCAGGGCGTGGCCATCTTCAAGAAGATCATGGCGGCGGAGAAGCCCAACTTCTTCTACTGCGACGGCACCCCGCTGGTGAAGGCGATCACGCGCGATGCGGTGGACTCCAAGCACGTGATGACCTCTTCCACCTCGCTCGCCGCGGCGGTGGCCGACCCCGTGGCCACGCCACAGAACTTCGTGCCCGGCGCCACCTACAGCCGCCTGCATGAGGTGCTGATGGAGCACATCAACCGCACCTGGAAGGGTGCCGAGAAGCCGCGCATCGCCTACGTCTACACCGAGGCCGAGTTCGGCATCGACGGCATTCCCGCCGCCAAGGCCCGCGCGGCCAAGCTGGGCCTGCCCATCGTCGCCGAGGTCATCACCAAACCCGGCGGCGTGGGCGTCGATGTGTCGACCGAAGTCGCCAAGCTGCGCCGCGCACGGCCCAACATCGTCGTCTTCCAGGGCTACATCAATTCGCCGATGCCCGAGTTCGCGCGGCAGATGAAGGAAGCCGGCATGGAAGTCGAGATCTACGGCACCGCCTGGGGCCTGGACAAACCCGCCTTCGACGCCCTGGCCGCGGTGGGCCAGAACCTCACGGGCGTGAGCCTGTACGCCACCGGCGATGAGGACGTGCCCATGATCCGCGAGATCCGCCAGTACCTGAACAAGGCGCGCCCGGGCACCACCCACATCTCGCCCTTCTACATCTCCGCCTGGTTCAGCGGGATGGTGTTCGCGGAGATCGCCGACCGCTGCCTCAAGGACAAGAAACCGCTCACGCTGGACAACATGAAGGCGGCGATGGAATCCATCAAGAACTGGGATACGGGTGGCCTGATTGGTCTGCCGGTGGACATGAGCGGCCATGAAACGCAGGTGGGCCGCGTGATCCGCTACAACCCGGCCAAGAAGGCCATGGAACCCGCCGGGGAGTGGATCAAGGCATGACAACGGACGCGGCACTGGCCATCGAGAACATCGAGGTCGTCTACAACCACAGCGTGCAGGCGTTGCGCGGCCTCTCCATCGAGGTGCCCGCCGGCAAGATCGTGGCATTGCTGGGCTCCAATGGCGCCGGCAAGAGCACGACGCTGAAGGCGGCCTCGGGCATCCTGCCCTATGAGAAAGGACACCTGGCCGCTGGCCAGATCCGCTTCTATGGGCAGGACATCGAGGGCAGTGCCGCGCATTCCCTGGCCCGCCAGGGCCTGGCCCATGTGCGGGAAGGTCGGCACATCTTTGCCGACCTGACGGTGGAGGAAAACCTCATCGCCGCGGGCAACGCCCTGACCGGCCGGGTCAAAGGTCCGCTGGACATCGAGCTGGTGTTCAACTACTTTCCGCGCCTGGCCGAGCGCCGCAAGCAGGTGGCCGGCTACCTGTCTGGCGGCGAGCAGCAGATGCTGGCGATCGGGCGCGCCATCATCGGGCGGCCGCGCCTGATCCTCTTGGACGAACCCTCCCTGGGCCTGGCGCCGCTGGTGGTGCAGGACATCTTCGGCATCATCGCCCGCTTCAACCGCGAGCAGAACGTGGCCATCCTCGTGGTCGAGCAGAACGCCCACGTTGCGCTCAAAGTCGCCCACTACGGCTACATCATGGAAAACGGCCGCATCGTCATCAACGGCCCGACCGACAAGCTCGTCAACGACCCCGACGTGCAGCGCTTCTACCTCGGCAGCGGCGAGCACGGCGAAGCACATGTGAGCTTCCGTGACGTCAAGCACTACAAGCGGCGCAAGCGCTGGCTTTCCTGAACGCGCCTGCAAGCCCCCGTCCCATCCACTGCCTTCCGCGATGCCTGACCAAGCCACCGATCTCGCGCAACTCCCCTTGCCCCAGCAACTGAGGCACTGGGCCCGCACGCGTCCGAACGACACCGCCCTGCGCCAGAAGCTCTATGGCATCTGGCAACCCATCGCCTGGGCGGAATACGAGCGCCAGTCGCGCTGGTTCGGGCTGGGCCTGCTGCAGTTGGGCCTGCTGCCCAGGCAGTGCCTGGCGGTGCTCGGTGAAAACTGCAAGGAGTGGGTCTACGCCGAAATGGGCGCCGCCATGGTCGGCGCGATCACCGCCGGCGTCTACCCCACTTCGCCGGGACCCGAGGTGGAATACCTGCTGGCCCTGTCGGAAGCACCCATCATCGTCTGCGAAGACCAGGAGCAGCTCGACAAGGTCCTGGGCATACGCCACAACCTGCCTCACCTGCGCAGTGTGATCGTGATCGACCCTCGCGGGCTGCGCCACTACGACCGCGACGGCCTGCACGAATTCACCGACATCGTCGCCCTCGGACGCGCGTACGAGGAAAACCATCCGCAGGAGGCCGCTCGTGCGACCGAGGGCCCCGGCATGGACGACATCGGCCTGATGGTGTTCACATCCGGCTCCACCGGAAAACCCAAGGCCGCCATGATGTCCTGGCGCGGACTGGGCTGCGCGGCGCGCGGGCTGAACACCGTCCTTCGCTGCACCGAGCACAGTTCGCTGGTGTCGTATCTGCCGCTGTGCCACGTGGCCGAGCAGATGTTCTCCATCCACATTCCGGTGGCCACGGGAGCGGTGGTGAACTTCGCGGAGAGCTTGCGCACCATCCAGGAAGACTTGCGGGAACTCGCTCCCCGGATCTTCTTTGGTGTGCCCCGCATCTGGGAGAAGTTCCACTCCTCCATGCAGACCAAGATCCGGGAGTCCGGTGCGCTGCGGCGCTGGATCTACGAGCGGGCCATGCAGGATCTGGCCCAGCACGGTGTACAGCCGCGCTCCACGTGGAGCCTGGCGCAGCGTGCACGCTGGAATCTCTGGTACGTGCTGGTGCTGCGTTCGCTGCTCAATTTCATCGGGCTGCGCCGCTGCGAGGTGGCGGTGTCCTCCGGTGCGCCCATCGCCCCGGACATCCTGAAGTTCTTCCGCATCCTGGGCCTGCCCATCCGTGAGGCCTACGGGCTCACAGAAGCCTCGGGCGCCACGACCATGCAACCGTCGGAGCTCTCGCCGGTCGGGACCGTGGGTGTCCCCTACCCCGGCATCGAGGTCCGCCTTGCGGACGATGGTGAGATTCTCATCCGCGGTGACGTGGTCTTCCGTGGTTACTACAAGAACGAGGACGCCACGCGCGAAGCCGTCGACGCCGAAGGCTGGCTGCACACCGGAGATGTGGCGCGCTGGGAGGACGGTCCGGCCGGACGGGAACTGCGCATCATCGACCGCAAGAAGGACATCATGATCACGGCCGGCGGCAAGAACATCACGCCCTCGGAGATCGAGAACGCGATGAAGTGCTCACCCTACGTGAAGGAGGCCATCGTCGTGGCGGACCGGCGCCGCTTCGTGTCGGCGCTGATCCAGATCGATTTCGAGAACGTCAGCAAGTGGGCCACCGACCAGGGCTTGATCTTCACCAACTTCCGCAGCCTGGTGGAAAACCCGACGGTGCGCGAACTGGTGCAGCGCGAAGTCGATGCCGCCAATGCCCACATGCCGCAGGTGCAACAGGTGCGCAAGTTCCACCTCTTCGTCAAGGAGCTCGACCACGACGACGGTGAAGTCACCGCCACCATGAAGGTCAAGCGCAAGAGTATCTACGAGAAATACGCCGAGGTGATCGAGGCGATCTACGTCTGATGACGTCGGCCGTGGCGTCGGGCGTTTTGCGCTGCTGATCGCGGCGCAACGCCCTTTCAGACGGCCGGATCCTCTCGCCCGCTGGACATTTCCGAGAACAACGGGCGCGGCGAGTACTTCAACTCCAGTTCGATCTCGGTGCGCATCGCCTGGCGCAAGGCCCGCTCGGCCTCCTGCGCGGCCGCTTCGGGCAGACTGGCGCGGTGGTCGGCGACCCAGTTCATCAATGTGCCGATCTCGCGGTTGCCCTGGTCACGCCGCGCGAGCAGCTCCGCCGCCGGCACGGGTACCGGCCATTCACGTGCTGCCGGCAGCGGCGCCCCCTGAGCCACCGTCTGCAAGGCTGCACTGGCCTGTGCCAGGGCCTCGCTCTGCGCCTTGACCTGCAGTGCCAGCCACTCGGGCGACCAGTCGGCGCGCGTCTTGAAGGTGTTGAGCAGGTTGATCACGCCATACACCTGGCCGCGCGCGAACTCGTCGTCCAGGCGGGAGAGCACCTCGGCGCGCAACGTGGCGCACATGCCATCGATCAGGCGGGCAAAGGAGTTGTTCATGGTTTGGCCTCTATGGTCTTTTCCAACTGGCGCAGGCAGGTGCCGATCTGGCTGCCCATCGCCGGCATGCGCATGTCGTTGAACCGCCCCTCCTCGAAGCAGCGCGCGGCCGCCATGTGGGTGGCCGCCAGCTTCAGCAACGAGAAGGCACGGTAGTAGCGAACCGAATCCATGGAGACCTCGAAACCCGCTTTCTCGCTGTAGCGCTCGTAGAACCACTCGGGTTCACACAACCGGCTGATGAATTTGCTGCCGCCCATGTACATGGGCAGGCTGGCCCAGCCCAGGTCCTCGTGCGGATCGCCCAGGTGCACAAGCTCCCAATCCAGGATCGCGGTGATGCGGCCGTTCTCCTCAAGGAAGTTTCCGGTGCGGTAGTCACCGTGCACGATGGACACGCGCGGCGCCACCGGGCAATGCTCCTTGAGCCAGCGCACAGCCCAGTCGGCAGCAGGATAGGGCCGCATGGCCCACTGCGCGATGCGCTGCTCCCAATAGGCCACGTTGCGCAGCGCGGCGTTGGTGGTGTCTATGCCCTCCCCCATGGCGGCGATGGGCTTGTGCCGCCAGTCCACGCGGTGCAGCGCCGCCAGCGCATCGATGAACTGGGCTCCCAGCGAGCGCCGGTAACCTTCGTCCAACGGCGGCGTGCCCGCGGGCACCCACGGCACCACCGCCGCGCCGGCCATGCGCTCACCAAACAGGAAAGGCGCGCCGAAGAGCGAAGGGTCATCCCCTGCCCAATACGCCTTGGGCAAGGGCACTTCGCTGCCTTCGAGGGAGCGCATGGCCAGCCATTCCGGCATGGCGCTGTACGGAGCGAAAAGCCCGTAGTCGGGCCCCAGGCGCAGGATCAGCTCGCGCGTTTCGGGCATGTCCTTGAGGCCGCTCACCGGGACCAGGTACGTGCGCCAGGAGAAGCCCACCGCGAAACGCTTGAGCGCACCGATCTCCACCGCCTGACCGGTCTGTTCCTGCAGGTAGCGCTGGATGCGTTCGCGCAGCAGGTCGTCGTTGTGCAAGGGGTCGTTCATCTGTCTGTCTGCTTCTGCTATCGGGTCTGTGTGGGTTGGTGCCCCAGCTCGTTGACGCTGAGCACGCCGATGGCATCGATGCTGGGCGCGGCCAGACGCGTGACGGAGCCATGGCCAATGCCGAACCGGCTGACCTTGCTCAGGCCCAGCGCGGTGGACAACAGGGTGTTGATCACCATGCCATGGGTGAACACCGCCACCACGCCCGAAGGTGCCAGCGCCATGCTGCTGGCCATGGCCTGCCTGATGCCAGCCCGGAACACCACGGGATCGACACCAAAGTAGCCGATCGGGTCGTCCAGGAAGCGCGCCCATTCGACCTCGCCCTGCGCGCGTATCGTGTCGATGGAGCGGTAGCGCTCGGTGCCCTGGTCGACCTCGGCCCAGCCATCGAACACGTGCATCTGCATCGCCAGTTGCCGGGCCAGGGGCTCGGCCGTCTGGCGTGCGCGCAGCATGGGGCTGCTCACCACATGCGTGACGCCCTCGCGCGCCAAGAAAGCGCCCACGGCCTGCGACTGCGCATGCCCCAGGTCGGTCAGCGGCGGGTCGCCCGGTCGTTCGTGGTGAGCCTCGTCAGGCTGACCGTGCCGTACCAGAATCAGTCGCATGCACTCTCGCTTTGCCTTGCATTACCCCGCCTGCTCCGTTCCGCGCAACAGCTCGGGCGGCACGGATCGGTGAAAACCGTTGAAAGACTGCCCGTGCCGCGCGGGCTCCAGCTTCCAGGTGCTGCGGGCGTTGGGCGTGCCACCGTCCACGCGGATGCACGAGCCTGTGATGTAGGCCGCCGCGGGCGACAGCAGGTAGACGATGGCAGCGGAGATTTCGGACTCGGTGCCAAAGCGTTGCAGCGGCACCTGCGGCGGAAACTCCAGGATCTTGGCCTTGGCCTCGGGCGCATAGGTGTCAAAGCCGCTGGACGCGATACCGCCCGGAGCCACCGTATTCACCCGCACGCCGGCCGCCGCCCATTCGCAGGCGGCCGTCTCGCTCAGCGTGAGCATGCCGCCGCGCGAAGCGGCCGAATGGGCAAAGTCGGGCCAACCGTTCCAGATGTCCGCAATGATGTTGACGATCGCCCCGCCGTTCTGCCCCATCCAGCGGTTGTAGGTCTCGCGCATGAAGATGAAGCCGCCGGTCAGGTTGTTGCGCACCACGGCCTCGAATCCTTTGGTGGAAATGGTGTGCATGGGCGCTCGGTACTGCCCCCCCGCGTTGTTCACAAGACCGTCGATGCGCCCGTGTGCGGACAGCACGCCGTCAATGACACCGATGACCTGCGACTCCTCCCGGATGTCGCACACCTGCGTGCTCACGCGCCCACCATCCTCCAGGATCTCGGCTCGCACCTTCTGCAGCTTCTCGTCGTTGCGCCCGACGATCACCACGTGCGCACCCAGCGCGGCCAGCTCGTGCGCGGTACAGCGGCCCAGGCCACTGCCGCCACCGGTGACGATGACCACCTGCCCCTCGAACAGACCGGGACGGAATATCGATGCATAACTCATGGCAACTCCTTGCTGGCCGTGATTCAGTACTGGACCGCCGCCTTGCCGATTCTCTCGCGGGCAATGATCAGCTTCATGATGCCGGCCGTGCCGTCACCGATCTCCAGGCCCATGACGTCCCGCAGACGCTGCTGGTGTGGCGTCTCCTTGGTCCAGCCATAGTGGCCCATGGTCAGCAGGCACTGGTGAATGATGTCGAAGGCGTGGCGCGGCCCCATCCACTTGCACATGGCGGCCTCGGCCGTGTGCGGTAGGCCCGCATCGCGCAGCGCCAGGGTGTGCAGACAGAGCTGGCGAATCGCGGCAATCTGGGACTCGCCCTCGGACAGCGGAAAGGAAACGCCCTGGAACTGTCCGATCGGACGGCCGAAGGCCTCGCGCTCGCGCGCATACGCCCAGGCCTCGTCGAGAGAGGCCTGCGCCGCCCCGCAGCACTGCAGACCGATCAACGCACGGCTGTAGTCGAAACCCTGCATCACCTGCGTGAAGCCCTTGCCCTCATCGCCCAGGCGGTGGCTCTGCGGCACGCGCACATCGTCGAAGAACACCGAGCCGCGACCAACGATGGTGCTGCCCACGTCGTCGAAATGCGTGGCCGAGAGGCCCGGTGTATCGCCAGGAATGAAAAAAGCAGACACGCCCTTGGCGCCCTGCTCGGGCGTGCCAGTGCGTGCAAACACCAGGTAGGCGTCGGCCCGGTCCGCAAAAGTGATGGACGTCTTCTCGCCGTTGATCACGTAACCGTCGCCATCACGACGGGCCTTCAGCTGCAGGTTGCCCGCATCGGAACCGCCACGCGGTTCGGTCAGGCAGATCGCCACGATCGCCTCACCCCGGATCATGCGCGGCACCCAGGCCTCTACCACCTCGGGCTGGGCATGACGGATCAGAATGGCCGCATTCAACGAGATGCCCACCGGCACGGCACTGATGTTGAAGTCGCCGTAGGCCAACTCCTCCGCCAGAAGACCCGTGGTCACACTGTCCACACCCAGGCCGCCGTACTGTTCTGGCAGATCCACGCCCAGCAGCCCCAGCGAGCCCATCTCGGCGATCAGCGCGCGGTCCAGCACGCCCTCTCGTTCACGTTGCTGGTAGTGCGGCAGCAGGCGCTCGCGCGAAAAGCGCCTGGCCATGTCCTGCAAGGCGCGCTGGTCCTCGGTCAACACCATCGAAGGCTCCGATCAGAATGGTTGCTTACGGTTGTATACGTTGGCGTATCTTACGCTAGCGTAACAAATAAACATCGGTAGTTCCCCTGAGCCCAGGCCAGGAGGTCAGCCGCCGCGTGGGCGGCTCTTCATGGCGCGCGCGGCCTTCGCCAGCCCGCCCGTGGTACGGGCCAGTATCTGCGTGCGGTTCTCCAGCTCCAGCGCGGCGTGCAGGCTGCCCGCCTCCAGGTTGGCCCACATGCCGCGCTTGGTCATCCAGACCGCGAAGCTGTCGTGTGCGGCGATCTCCTGGCCCAGTGAGCGCGCCGCTGTCCACAACGCGTCGGCCGGCACGACACGGCTGACCAGACCGATGCGCTCGGCCTCCTCCGCCCCCACCATGCGTCCTGTGAGCATGAGCTCGTTGGCGCGGGACACGCCCACGCAGCGCGGCAGCAGATAGCTCACGCCGATGTCGCAGCCCGACATGCCGACACGGATGAAGGCGGCATTGAAACTGGCGGCGGTCGAGGCGATGCGCAGGTCCGCCCCCAGCGCCAGGCCCAGGCCCGCGCCATTGGCCGGCCCGTTCACCGCCGCAATCACCGGCATCCTCAGCTCCCGCATGCGAAGCAGGATGCTGGCGAACAGCTCCTGGCGTGCCATCCATGCGGGCGTCTCGCCATGTTCGATGCCCGGCGCGCTGTCCGCCAGCGACAGGTCAAAGCCGGCACAGAAGCCGCGCCCCTCGCCCGTCAGCACGAGTGCCCGGCAGGCCCGTTCACCCACCAGGCCGGCCAGCAGGTCGTGCAGCACCCGCACCGTGTCGTCGTCCAGCGCATTGAGGCAATGCGGCCGGCTCAGCCGCAACGCCCAGATGCCGTCCGCATGCCGATCCAGTTTCACGGTCATGGAG